>CAWGMN010000007.1:0-228793 GCA_963823745.1 Terriglobia bacterium | reverse complement strand
CTCGCCCAACGAAGACGGCGACGCCGATCTTTCTTATGTAGAGTCAGTGGCCCGGGGAGTGGCCGCCGCCATTGACAGCTACAAAGTAGTGGTCGAAAAAAGCACGGTACCCGTTTACACCAATAGCTGGATCAGAAAAATTCTGCTGCTCAACGGAGTGCCTCCGAGCCTGTTCGATGTGGCGTCGAACCCTGAATTCCTGCGCGAGGGCAGCGCAGTTACAGATTTTCTGTACCCTGACCGCATCGTAATCGGCACTGACAATGCGCGCAGCGCAGCCATGCTGGAGCGGGCCTACCAGCCAATTGTGGATGGCAGCTATTACAACTCTCCACACTCCATTCCGTGCCCGGCCAGCGAAATCGTAAACACGCGCATGATCCGCACCAGCGCTGAAAGCGCCGAGCTGATCAAACATGCCTCCAACGCTTTTCTGGCCATGAAAATTTCTTTTATCAATGCGGTGGCCTGCGTCTGCGAAGCCGTGGGCGCCGATGTGGAACAGGTATGCGAAGGCGTGGGCAGCGATTCCCGCATCGGCAGCCGTTTCCTCAGCCCCGGTGTCGGCTACGGCGGCTCCTGCTTCCCTAAAGATCTGCTTGCCTTCTGTTGTGTTTCCCGCGAGGCAGGATACAAGTTCGGCCTGCTCGAAGAGACTGTCCGCGTGAACGAAGAGCAGCGGAACCGTTTTTTGCGCAAAGTGCGTAAAGCGCTCTGGACACTGAAAGGCAAGCGGCTGGCTGTGCTCGGCCTGGCGTTCAAGAACGGGACGGACGATGTGCGCGAATCCCCGGCCATTGCCATTGTGAAGACGCTTATCAGGGAAGGCAGCTCCATCGTCGCGTATGATCCCGCCGCCATGCAGCGTGCGGCCCAGGAATTTCCTACAGACACTATCCAATTTGCCGGCAGCGCCTATGAAGCTCTCCATAATGCGGATGCCTGCCTCATTCTGACGGAGTGGGAAGACTTCGCCGCTCTCGATGTAAACCGGATGAAGAAGCTGATGCGGTATCCCATCGTGATCGACGGCCGCAATCTGTTCAAGCCTGCGCAAATGGAAGCCGCGGGAATTCACTACTACAGCATCGGCCGCCCTGACGTTGTAGGTGAGCGCCGCATGACTGCTGTGAAATCCTCTGACGCTAAACCCGAAATCAGGCCGGCCCCAGAGGGGCAGTCCATGGTTGAAGGAAGATGAAGCGAAGCTTCTAAGCGGTTCGTCACCAATCGGAAACTAACCCTATAGTCCGCGGGATGATCGAAACTACCCGATTCTATGGTTGCTGTATGCCGCGTTTGGCGGAACAGCGACCTTCCAAGGCCGTGTAAATGCCACTTACTTTCACAGAAGCGCCCCGAGACGGGGCAGCATATGTTAGCCCAGCGGCGTAAGCCCCTGGGAAAAGTTACCAAAAGAATGGGGAGCCCCGCACCGGGGCGGCATAAAGTTCGTAGCAGGCAAAATGCTCGTCCGGGAAAACAATGTCACAGGGCATCACATTAAAACCTGTTTTACAGGTGAGCTGAACTAACGCAGTTAGCCAGAGCTTCACGTTGCATGCCTCTGCTGGGAAGTTAGTTACTCATATTTGCCTGCTTCGTCATTCTTTTTTCATTTTTCCTTCCTGCTTCTTCTCAGAATCAGATGGTCACACACGTGCTTTACCTCATGTCATTAACAATCTGAAAGATGGAAGAAAGTTTAATGACACAGTTGCAATCTGCCGATCTCCGTAATCCCCTTACGGTATCCACCCTCGCAAAAGTCCCCAACCGCGCATCAGTTCTGCTGCTCTTATTCATCTCTTGTGTGTTTGCAAGTTCCACTTCGGCCTGGGCGGCCGGCGTAACGATTAATGCTCCCGGCGCTTCAGCCCAGATCGTTTCGCCGGTGCCATTCAGCGCTACAGCCACTTCCAACGGACTTCCCATCACCGCCATAAAGGTCTACCTCGACGGAAACCCCAGCGAGATCGGCAACTATACGGGCAACGGAACTTCCAGCTTCACGGCCAACGCCACCTATACGATGGCTGTAGGCTCTCATAACCTCACAGTCAATGCCTGGGACACCAGTGACAATCTTTACCAATCGGTAGTCAGTTTTACTGTTGCCACCACCGGTGTAGTCATTGCCCAGCCTACGCAAAACGAGAGCGTATCGTCGCCGGTCTCTTTTGACGCCACTGCAACTTCGAACGGCCTGAACATTACCGCCATGAACGTATATCTCGATTTCAATCCCACAGCCATTGGGACATATACCGGGAATGGAACATCTTCACTGCGTGAAACTGCTTCGTACACGATCGCCAACGGAGATCACACCATCATCACCAATGCCTGGGATTCCAGCGGCCAGATCTACCAGTCGGCGGTCAACTTCACCGTTGGTACAGCGGCGGCGGCGCGATTCCACCTTCGAATGCGACCGAGACGCCCAACATTGACAACATGACGAACTGGGGATCCTGCTCAAGCCAGTCATGCTCGGGCGCTGGCGGCGGGTCTGCGGCCAGCTTGCAAGCGACCTATGGGGTGTCCAGTCCGGAACTGGAACCTGGTGGCAGCATCGAGTTCCTTGCGCAAGGTACGGCAGGCGCCGACATTCTGCACTGGAACAACCTGCCTTCCAACGTCAACTTCAATAAATTTGTTTTTGACTATAACTTCCAGGTGGACAATATCGCTCCGGTCGAGGCGCTGGAATTCGACTTCCAGCCGGGATCGCCCACTCAGGAATTCAACTTCAGCTTCCAGTGCGATAACAGCCATCCGTCAAGTCCTGTCTGGGACACCTGGGATGAGCCAACTAATCGTGGACTTCCACGGGCATCAGTTGCGCTACGGTCATGAATGCCAATAACTGGCACCATATCCGGCTCTACGGCGAGATTCTGAATCGCGGTCTCTCTACAGCCCAGACACATTACATCTGGGTTGAGGTGGATGGCGTACAGCATTCCATCACCACCAATGCTACGCACAATGCAGTCTCGAAATCCTGGGACAAGCTGGGCGTAACCGCGCAGCAGGACATTAACAGTACAGCAGGAACCTATCACGTCTTCGTGGACAAGATGAATCTGTATGTCTGGTAAAAGAAGCCTTTTCCCGGTATAGGCCAACATCGCCGTTTGCATCCTGCGCGCTGCCCGTAGTCAAGGGTGGCGCGCAGCCCTTTTGTGCCCTGAAATCCAGCCGGCCCACTCCGAACTAAGGGAATGTACTAAGGTCCCTTAAAGCCTTCTAACGCCCATTCTTTTCTCGCCCTGAAAATCTGAAATCGTGCATTTTGCCCTTATTTCCTGCGAAAAACCACGTTCCTGATGTGGCCCGGCCGCTGAATTTGCCCGCTCTGTAGCCATGCCAGAACCATTTGCTTCTTAAGAGTTCATTTAGGTCCGAACTTGGGAAGTTTCCTTATACAACCAGAGTAGATGAACCCCTAACCTTCCTCCTCATTAACCCAGATTACAAATGATCTTCGGAGGACGATGGTGAAAAAAGCATTGCAATGCTTAATTGCGGCCCTGTTCATGGCCGGTGTTTCTTTTGCAGGAGTGACTGTGACTTCCCCCGCCCCTGGCGCTACGGTGACCTCGCCGGTACATTTTGCGGCTTCCGCTACATCGTCGTCTCCAATTACCGCCATGCGGGTTTACGTTGACAACGTGAGTGTGCTGGCCTCTTCCACCGGTTCCATTAATACCTCGCTGGCGGTTGCCACCGGCAACCACACCGTTGTGGTGCAGTCATGGGATTCGACCGGGGCAGTGCAGAAATCTTCAGAGACGATTACGGTCAGCCCTGCCACCGCGCCTGTTGGAGTGAGCGTGAGTTCTCCGGCCAATAATGCAACCGTGTCGTCACCCATGCATGTAGTCGCCGCGGCAAACACCGGGCATCCCATCGTTGCCATGCGTATCTACCTGGACAATGTAAGCGTGTTCAGCAACACTGTGGGCACTCTCGATACGCAGGTACCCGCTACGGCCGGTGCGCACGTGGTGGTGGTGCAGGCATGGGACTCCGTAGGTGGAATCTACAAGCAGACCGTGAGCGTGAATGTCAGTGCGCCTCCAACACCGACACCCACGCCGACACCCACTCCAACGCCGACACCTAAGCCCACCCCGACACCGACGCCAACACCTACTCCGACTCCAACGCCGACACCTACACCAACGCCGACACCTACACCAACGCCGACCGATCCTCCCATTCCGTCCACTGCTGTCACCAAGAGCCATATCGAAAAGCTGACGGGCTGGGAAAGCTGCACTACTTGTGCGGGCGCGGGCGGAAACGGCCCGACAGCGACTTTCTCGATGCAGCAGTTTCAGGCTTCTCCATCGCTTTCCGGCAGTTCCATCAAGTTCAATCTTGCCGGCACCACGCCATTCTCTGACGCGCTGTGGTGGAAGCAGCTTGGCGGCGTCAATACAGCCAAAAATTTCAAATACGATCTGGATTTCTACATCACCAATCCGTCAGTTTCTCAGGCGCTGGAGTTCGACGTGAACCAGTCCAACAACATCCACAAATTCATCTTTGGAACCCAGTGCGATCTCAAGGGCGCCAAGGCATGGGACGTATGGACGGGCGCGGGTGGGCACTGGCTCAGCACAGGAATCGCCTGCCCGGTCTTTTCGGCCTTCACCTGGCACCATCTCACTTGGGAATTCCAGCGCAACGATACCCAGGTGATCTTCATTTCCATGACCATTGATGGCGCTAAACACTATGTGAATAAAACGTTTACGGCCAATAACTCCGGTGTGAGCGAACTCAATGTGGCCTTCCAGATGGACGGCGATTCAGCCCAGCACGCCTACTCCACCTGGGTCGACAACATCACTCTTATCTACTGGTAGAAAGAAAGCTGTCTCATAGCACAGTCTCCTCGAGGGGTAACTTACAGGGAGCGGATATCCGCTCCCTTTTTTTGTGGATTGCAGGTCTCAAACGGGTTGCGATCGCCAATCCGCGATGCTCCACGAAAATCAATGGTATGTAGAGACGTAGCATGGCTACGTCTTCTTCCCGGCCCCAACACTGCAATCCAAACGATGCGCCAATCCGGCGGAACCGATAGGCCCCGCCTAAAAATCGCCGAACCCAAACCCTGCCTTCCAACCAAACCCGTCAAAAATGCAGCAAATTCAGCTTCTCTGCTTACTTTCTGCTGGAACTAAGGGATCATCTGTTTCTCTGCATTTCGCAAATCAACCATTCGCCACTTCTCTAAGGTGATTTGCAACGCCGATACAAAGATTGCGCGATTTCAGAGAGATTTCACTGCCGCTTGGACTAAGAAAAGGCCTTAGTTCCCGTGTAATACCCGGTTTTGAGTTTCTCATTTCGAAGCCTGAAAAGCGTTGAACCAGAGTAGATCGCTCCATAGTCTCCATCAAGTCGCAGCGAGATAGAGGGCTGTGCGTGAAAGCCTAAATTCTTACCGGAGCTAATCTACTGATGTTTCAGACAGCAAAAACAAAATGGGCGCTTTGCCTGGCAGCTTTTTTCCTCATGACCTCAGCCGCATTTGCAGGCGTCACGATAAGTTCTCCTGCCCCGGGTACAACCTCCAGTTCCCCCGTCCATTTTGCCGCTTCAGCCTCCTCGACTCATCCGATCATCTCAATGCGCATTTATGTGGACAGCACCAGCGTGTTCGTAACCAGCAGTGGCAGCCTGAATACCAGCGTACCCGTTTCCAACGGCACCCATAGCGTGGTAGTGCAGGCCTGGGATTCCGCAGGTGGCATCATTAAATCCGCTGAGACCATTACCGTGAGTGGTTCTACCGCGCCCCGCCGCCTCCCAGCACCCCTGCCCCGACTAACGCCACCGTGAAAGGCAGCATTCAGAAGATGACCGGCTGGGAAAGCTGCACTACTTGCGCCGGTGCGGGTGGCAACGGCCCTTCAGCCAGCTTCAGCTTTCAGCAATTTGTGACCTCGCCCACCCTGAGCGGCGCTTCCATGAAGTTCAATATCGGCGGTTCCACTCCCTACTCTGATGCTCTGTGGTGGAAGCAGCTTGGCGGCAGCAACGGCGCAACGCACTTCGTCTACGATGTTGATTTCTATATCACCGCGCCTCAATACTCTCAGGCCCTGGAGTTCGACGTAAACCAGTCCAACAACGTCCACAAGTTCATCTTCGGTACCGAGTGCAATATCAAAGGCGGCAACGTTTGGGATGTCTGGGACACCGCCAACAAGCATTGGGTTCACACCGGAGCGGCATGCCCCACGCCGGCGGCCTTCAAGTGGCATCACCTGACCTGGGAATTCTCCCGCACTGCTACCACGGCCCAATTTATCGCCGTGACCCTTGACGGTGTGAAGCACTACATCAACCGCACTTACAATGTGCAGGGTTCAGGCGTGAGCGAACTGAACGTTGCCTTCCAGATGGATGGCGACCAGTCACAGCATGCCTACAGCACCTGGATCGATAACGTTACGCTTCGTTATTGGTAAGACTATCTCCTCCCCCCCTCAATCCTTCCGGATCTCCCCGCGGAATCCGGAAGGATTTTTTTATGCACAGACTTTCCCCTTTCTTTCGCCTTCTCTGGTTTGTTATAATGCAGCCAATCCGCTGCAAGATCTGAATTCAGCACAATATTGTTCCAGAGCGTGACCAGTCGAGCGCGCGACCGACATCAGCTTGCGGTTGTGGACCGCATGGGAGAAAAAATGGCCGACGAGAAACAAGAGAAAGCAAAAGCAATTGACCTGGCTGTATCGCAGATTGAAAAGCAGTTTGGCAAAGGTTCCATCATGCGGCTGGGGAGCAAAGAAGCAATCGTCCCCATTTCGGTAATCTCAACCGGCTCCATTTCCTTTGATTCGGCGCTGGGCGTTGGCGGCTTTCCACGCGGACGCGTCGTCGAGATATTCGGCCCTGAATCCAGCGGCAAAACCACGGTCGCCCTTCAAGTCATAGCGGAAGCCCAGAAGGCGGGCGGCATGGCGGCTTTTGTGGACGCTGAACATGCTCTCGACCCTATATATGCGCGCAAACTGGGCGTGGATGTGGACAACCTGCTGGTCTCCCAGCCCGATTACGGCGAGCAGGCGCTGGAGATCGCCGAAGCCCTGGTTCGTTCCGGCGCCATTGACGTTCTGGTAGTGGACTCGGTCGCCGCCCTCGTTCCCAAAGCGGAATTGGAAGGCGAAATGGGCGACAGCCACATGGGCTTGCAGGCGCGCCTCATGTCCCAGGCCTTGCGCAAACTGACCGGTATAGTTTCCAAGTCGCGCACCTGCCTGGTGTTCATCAACCAGATTCGCGAGAAGATCGGCGTGATGTTCGGCAATCCTGAAACCACCACCGGTGGCCGCGCTCTTAAGTTCTACTCTTCAGTTCGTGTGGACATACGCCGCATCGCCGCCATCAAGGATGGCGATCAGGTCGTGGGTTCGCGCACCAAGATCAAAGTCGTCAAGAATAAGACTGCCGCTCCTTTCCGCGAAGCCGAATTCGACATCATGTACGGCGAAGGAATTTCCCGCGAAGGCGACCTGCTCGATCTGGGCGTAGACCGCAATATGGTGGAAAAATCCGGCGCATGGTTCAGCTATAAGGGCGACCGTATCGGCCAGGGCCGCGAAAACGCCAAGCAGTTCCTGAAAGAGAATAAAGATATAACTGCCAGGCTGGAAGCTGAGTTGCGCCGCGAACTGGGCCTGAAAGGCAGCGCCGTACCCGAACCGCCGGTTCCCACCGTCGAGCAGAAACAGGCCGCAGCCGCAGCCCACGGAAAACCGTCGCCGATTGGGAAGAGATAAGCAGCAGTAAAGTTCTCAAACATCCATCGCGTAGCTGCCAGGCAAGAGCTACGCGATTTTTTTCCGTGCGCCGCCTCATCACTTGTAACAGGTGCGACTATCAGTCTGGTTGCAAATCAGTGTCATCAGCGCAATCAGCGGTTAGAATTTGCTTTTGCTATCTGCGAATTGCTATTTGCTGACCCTACCCCATATACCTCAAAAAATATTTCGCCGAACTCTTATCGAAGCCTGGAAATACCTTGTCGAGATCTTTGCTGCCCAGATGGCGGTAGACTGCTTCGCTGAGCACCTGGCGGAAGTCGGTAGTCACCGCCAGATCGCGGCCCTCGTAAAGTTGTTCCGGCTGCAAGCCGGGCCAGTGTCCATAAAGCCTGCCGCCTTTTACCGGGCCGCCTAAGACAAACATCACATTGGCGTGCCCGTGGTCGGTGCCGCGATTTCCGTTTTCGCGGGCGGTGCGCCCGAATTCCGACATGCTCACGATCACCGTGTCCGCTCCGAGATCGCCCAGATCAGTCCAGAAAGCGGCGATCGACTGTGAGAACTCGCGCGTGAGGTTGGCAATCTGTCCCTGGGTGCTGCCTTCGTTTACGTGATGGTCCCAGCCGCCAATGTCGGCGAATGCCACTTCCACGCCCAGGTTGGCTTTGATGAGCTGCGCCACCTGCCGCAGGCTGTCGCCGAAGCGTCCGCGAGGATAATTGGCGCCCGGGCGCCGGCGTGTATTTTTCCGGATCAGCCGAGCGCAGCATCTTGACTGCTTCAAAAGTTTCGTTGCCGGTGCCATGAAGCACGGTATCCACCGATTGCTCGTACATGGATTCAAAGCTGTTGCTCATCGCGTTTCCGGCACGTCCGCCTACCGCGAACTCGCGAATGTTTCCCATAGCCACGGCCGGAACCGGGCCGGCCAGAGTGCGTGGCAAAGCGCCACCCATGGCTACAGCGCGGAAAGGCGAGGCATGGTCTTCTTTCACACCGCTCAGGGCGCGATTGAGCCAGCCGTCTTCCGTGGCTTTCATCCCCGGAGTGCCGGACTCCATATAGTCCTGGGCATCGAAGTGAGAGCGGGTGTTGTCAGGCGAACCGGCGGCATGCACGATGGCCAGATGCCCGGAGTCCCACAAGGGCTTGAATGCAGTCATGGAAGGATGCAGCCCAAAAAAGCCATCAAGATCAATCGCGCCATTTGCGCCCCCCGGACGGGGAATGGCAATACTGGGACGCATGGAATAATACGCAGCTTCGCCATGCGGCACTACGATATTCAGCCCGTCAGCGGCCCCGCGCTGAAAAAGTACGACCAGCCGTTTCGGGCTGCCGCCAGTCGCCGCATCTGCGGCGTACACCGCGCGTGTGAGAAAACTGGGAATCACAGTGGTGCCTACAACGGCTAGTGCGCCGTTCTTCAGAAATACTCTGCGAGTGATCGCCATACGTCGTTACTCCTTAAAACTAACTCCTTAAAACCGACTCCTTAAGCCGGATTCCTTGCTGCCGGGCTGGTTAGCGTCTCTGGAATTCGGGGGATCCCATAATCAGGCCGGCAATTACGCCATAGTCAGGCGGCTTGTTGTTGTCATCGAGCTTGCGCCGGGTGATCTGCGGATCGTTCAATTGTTTCTCAATCACGGCATGGGTCTGCGAAGAAATGTCCCCGGCAAGTATGGTGTTCTCAATCACCGCCAGGGCCGCGCCCGTATCCTGTGGCGTCGCTCCGTTCAGCACCGCCTGTGGATTGCTGCTGATGCCCTGCAAGCGCCCCGAACCAAGCTGCAAGGCGAAATTCATGCGGTTCACCAGCGCCGATGAATTGACCCAGGCATCGGCCTTCATGGAGTAGCCGGTGGGTGGCTGCATTCCGTACAGCGGCATTCCCATTCGGTTCAACGACTGTACCAGCGGCATGGCGTTCTGCACGTCCACGCCGGAGGCGCGCACGGCGGAAGCCACAAACTCAAGCGGCGTTTTCACTTTCGCGCGGTACGAATCTGCGGCCCAGAATTCCGGCGAGCGAAACATGGTGCGCAGCACTTCGCGAATCTCGCCGTCTTTGTTCATAAATGTTTCGGTCATGGCATCCACCAGATTTTGAGGTGGATTATCGGAAACAAAGCGCATGGCCAGCTTTTTGCAAATGAAATTCGCCGTAGAAGGATGGTGCGCCAGAATGTCCAGCATCTCCATGCCTTCGTTCTCGCCATGTTCTTTGATCTTATGTCCGAGAACGACTTTCGTCCCCGGTTCATGAGCGCGTTCATTGAAGGTAAACTCACCACCGCGCTGCGGCTGCTCGATGCTCCAGCCGGTAAGAACTTTCGCCAGTTCGGTTACGTCTTTCTGGGTGTAACCGCCGTCCACACCGAGAGTGTGGAGTTCCATGATTTCGCGGGCATAGTTCTCATTGAGTCCGTTGGCCCGGTTTTTAGCGGGTTTGGCCACAGGACGGTTCCGGGGAAAGCGCCTCCGTCCAAAACCATTATTTACCTGACGGCGCTGCGGGCCGTATTTCGCCAAGTCTGAATCAGGCCCCACGCTCTGCCAGTTATCCAGATAGAACAGCATGGCCGGACTCTTGGCCGTGGCCACCAACAGATCTTTGAACTTGCCCAGCGCGCGCGGACGAATCACGTCGCGCTCATAGGCGGTAATCATGTAGCGTTCCGGCTGGCCCTTGTTGATGAAGACATTGAAGTGGTTGAACCAGAAGTCGGTCATCACCTCCTGCAACTGGCGATCGCTGTAAATCGCGCGCAGCAGCTTGGCCTGGGCCAGTTCGCCGCCTTCCACCATTTGCGGCGCAATAATGGCCTGCACTGTCTCCCGCTGCTCGGGCTTCATGCCATCAACAAACTGAAACGCTTGCGGGCCTTTCAGCGATCGGGCCATAGCCACCCGCTCTTCCGCGCTCATCTTCATGAAATTCTGGTAACGCTGGTCGGGACTCATCTGCATCAACTGCACGGAATCCACATCGGCATACATGCGCGTTTCGCGCTGCTTGCGGTCGGCCATGTCGTCGTTCTGACCTTCCATCTTCATGTCGGCGTTGGCGGCCGTGCCGGTGTTTCCGTTAGCGGCTGTTTCTTCTTTTCTGTTTTGCCGTTCCTGGTAGGCGGCCATCCGGGATTCGTAGATGGCGCGCTTGGCCGGATCGGAGGGCATAGATTCGCGTCCGTTTTCAATCTGCTTCAAGGTCTGCTGCGATGGAAAATTTTCCATCATCTCGTGGGCGCTCATCTTCAGCGTGCGGAAAGGCGCCAGCCGCGATTCCATCTCTTTATCGTCAATCTTTTCCGGATGAAGCTGCTGCTCAAACCATTTATCCAGCCCCATGGCTTTTACTTTTTCCACGTCACCGGGGCGGACGCCGAAGGTGAAGCGGTTCAGGGCATGCAGCACTTTCTTGTCGTCATCCATCTGGGCCACGGTGCTGGCTGCGGAGTTCTTCCTGTCTTTAAACTTTTTGTCTTTTTTGTCGAACGCCAGCAGCGATGCTGCTGATATCAGAGTGGCAAGAACCAACAGGACCGCCAGACGGTTCGCGCGCATACGCACTCCTTCATCCTCTTTTCAGAGGGTACTAACCCAAACACAGGGAAAAGTTGCCGGTCAGATGACTGTGGGGGAATAGGTACGGCCCCGGTTCAGCCGCCGGTTCAACTCTGAGGCCAGAAGGTCAATGTCCGTGGGGGCTATATTACAAGGGATTTCCGGGCCCAGAAACGATTTTCGCGTGCGTTCCTCCGCAGGGGCCCATGGACGTTTGGGAGTAGTCAGACTCACAGCATCACGGCGCAATTGAATCAGCAGCGCCTGGACTACATCGGCATCCAGCTTGGCCGGCGCCAGCCAGCTTATCTGAGCGGCCACCTCGCCCAGCGAAATTCCTTTGCGATACGGACGGTCGCTCAACATGGCGTCAAACGTATCGGCCACAGCCACGATCCTGACCGGCAGCGACATCTCATCATTATGCAGCTTGTCAGGATAGCCCGAACCATCAGAGCGCTCATGATGCGAGCGCACCACCTCCGGAATATTCGGCCACGGGAAATGGACGGTGGAAACAATCTGATGGCCAACCAGCGTGTGGTCGGTCATTTCTTTGAACTCCGCCGGTTCCAGCGCCGCTGGCTTGGTGAAGATGTGCCGGTCAACATTCACTTTGCCGATATCGTGCAGGTATCCCGCCGCCCGGACTTCGCTCACTTCGTTCAGGTTCAGTCCCAGCCCTTCGGCGATGCCCGCTGAGTAACGTCCAACACGCAAAGAATGCCCGCGCATGTGCGGATGCTTGGCGTCAATGGTCGCCGCAAAGGCCTCCAGTGCGTTGTCCCAGAACGAATGCGAAGAGGCGACAAGGCGCAAGTGCTCGGCGGTGCGCTCCTGCAATGACATCATGAGCTGGTGGTTATGGACTGCAAGCGCCATGAAAGGCGCGATGTCGCCAAGCTGCCGCAGCACTTCCATGGGATAGTCGGTGACGCCTTCCGGTTCCCCCAGCATGAGCGCGCCAATCAGCTTGCCCCTGACTTTCAGCGGCGCAAGGCAACGGAACCAGACCCTGGATATATTTCCAGTGGAGCTGAGAAAGGTATCGCAGCGTTCCCGGCAAATTCTTTGTGGAACATTGGCATGGTTGAGAGCATGAATGTGCTTGGGCAATAGAGGAAAGACCGCGGTCTGCGGAAACATCGGAAAGCCCAGGGCCGCTACCGAAGCCAGCATGGCAGGCTTCTCCTGAAAACGGAACAGGGCGGCCGATTTGGCGTGTGTCGCCGCCATAACGATTTCCAATGCTGCCGTCGCGGTTTGGTGAAGGTCGCGGTCGCCGGCAAGCACTGGCCCCAGATCGGCCAGAATCCGTGAGCTATCTGCAAATGGTTTTGTAATAGAGTTCGTCAATTGAATTGACGAGAACTCCAGAGCAATTCAGAGTATCAGCTTATTTTTGAAAGCGATACTTTCAGGTATTCGCATGATTAATACTTTTCCGCAGGGCCACGCTCTTTAGAAAAGCAAAAATCTTTAGCCACGAGCTACACGAGTCGGTAAGGGAAAACCTTTACCGCTGATTTCGCTGATGAACGCTGATTCGAAGAGAAACCAAATTTTGCCGCGAATTGCGCGAGTTGGCGCGAATAAAACCAAAGGATTGAAAGCAGGAAGAATGGTTTGCTTTGGCCGGTGCAGATGAACAGCAATCTTTCATTTGGAAAGGCACAGAAAGATGACAGACCTTAGTCTTTGCCTGTTCTCTTCAAAAATCAGCGTCATCAGCGAAAATCAGCGGTAAGTCTTTTTATATTCCGATTCGCGCGCATTCGTGAAATTCGTGGCCAAAACTTTTTCTTCGCCTCCTAAAAATGCCTCTTCAAATCGGCGAATTTCTCTACTCGCAGCAGGCATACGCCTTCCGGCACCGGGCCGACAGTTTCGTGCTCCAGAATCCAGGTCTGATCGTGGGGCACGAACACCGCATTGATTCCGGCATTCAACGCCGGATTAATGTCTGACTTCGGGCTGTTGCCTACCATCCAGGTGACGCCGGTGGGGAGCTGATATTTTTCCACTATGCCCCGGTAGGCAATGGCATTTTTCTCAGCCACAATCTCGACTGCATCAAAATATTCCTTAATTCCAGACCTCTCCACTTTGCCGGACTGCTCGGTAAAGTCGCCCTTGGTCATCAGAATCAGGCGATGTTGCCGCTCCGCGAGATAACGCAGCGTGTCTGTCACGCCGTCAATCAATTCAATCGGATATCCGGTAATGCGGTGGGCGAAGTTGCAGATGGTCTGGTGCAGTTCCGGGGTGATCGGTTCCACGGACACGCGCTCGAAAGTCTTTACCAACGATTGGGCGAAGCTGTGGCAGCCGTAACCGCGCTCCAGAATCGTCTCCCGCTCGGCCTCATTGATGACCAGCCGCACCTGCTCGTGGGTCATCTCCTGGTGATTCAGGAATGACATGAAATCGGCAATGGACTGCTCGAAGTAGACGTTGTTCTCCCACAGAGTATCGTCTGCGTCAATCATCAGGATTTGAGGTTCAGTATTACGGTTCTGCATTTGCAAGAGTATTCAGTATGATAACTGGTTCCCGGTTCCTGCTGATTCTTAATACATTATGAAAACCAGTTCTCTTCGTTCTATCGCCTGCTGCCTGCTGCTGTGCGTTCCGGCTTCGCTGGCCGCACAAGCCCGCAAAACCGTAAAAGCGTCGCTTGCTTCCGCATGCAAGTTGCAGGAGTCTGTCAATGAAGACATCAACGCGCAGCTTGCCAAATTCAAGCCGGTGAAGATGCCCTTCAACACGGCCGCGCTTACGCCTGCGGAACGCAAGATGTATCTGAAGCTGGTGGAGGCCGCCCAGGACCTGGAAAGTATTTACTGGCGGCAGAGCGATCCCAAGGCGCTGGAGCTTTACAAGCAGTTATCAGGATGTCCGCAGCCTGAAGACAAAGCGCTGCGCCACTTTCTGATGATTAATGGCAGCCGTTACGATCTGGTGGAAGAGAACAAACCTTTCGTCGGCAAAGACCCGTTCTCGCCCGGACGCAATCTCTACCCCGACGGCATCACCAAAGCCGATATTGATGCCTATGTGGCCAGGCATCCGGAAAAGAAAGCGGAAATTTACAATCCATTCACGGTGGTGCGGCGGCAAAACGATGATCTGGTTGGCATTCCTTACCATGTGGAATACAGGCAGTGGCTGGAACCTGCGGCACAGGCACTGCGCGAAGCTGCCGCGCTCAGCCCTGACAAGGCCTTCGCGAATTTTCTTCGCCTGCGCGCCGATGCCCTGCTGACCGACGACTACTACAAGAGCGATCTCGCCTGGCTCGACCTTGAAGATCCCAGGTTCGACATCATTTTCGCGCCCTACGAGACATATCTCGACGATTTGTTGGGAGTAAAAACGTCGTATGGCGCGGCGGTCATGGTCCGCAACAAAGCGGAAAGCGACAAGCTGGCGACTTACAAGAAATATGTTCCTGACATTCAGGAAGCGCTTCCCATCGCGGCAGAAGATAAGCCATCGAAAAAAGGGCACAGCACGCCCATGGAAGTGATGGACACGCCTTATCGCACCGGAGACCTGCGGCATGGCTACCAAGCGGTGGCCGACAATCTGCCTAATGACGCGCGAGTCCACAAAGAGAAAGGCACCAAGAAAATCTTTTTTAAGAACTTCATGGACGCCCGTGTAAATTACGTAGTGCTGCCCATCGGAAAGCGGCTTATGCGGGAAGACCAGGCCGCAAAGGCGTCAATGGAAGGCTATCTGGCGGCGGTGCTGATGCACGAAATCTGCCATGGCCTGGGCCCCGACTATGCGCGCACGTCTTCGGGGCAGCGCGACATCCGCGAAGCAATTGGGCCTGTCTATGGCGGGCTGGAAGAAGCCAAGGCCGATGTTGTCGGGTTGTTTGCCTTGGACTGGCTGATGGACAAAGGCGTGCTGCCCAAAGAGCGCGGGCCCGACTACTATGCGTCGTACGTTGCGGGAATTTTTCGCACCGTCCGCTTTGGCGTGGCCGAAGCGCATGGCCGGGCGGAGATGATGGAGTTCAACTATCTTTCTGAGCAGGGGGCCATCAGCCGCGACGCCCAGTCGGGCCGCTACGTGGTGGATTACGGCAAAATGCCTGCCGCGATCGCCGCGCTGGCCAAAGAGCTTTTGGAAATCGAGGCCACCGGAGACAGGAATCGGGCCGAGCAGTGGTTTAAGAAGTACGATTCCATGCCGCCTGAGCTAAAATCCGCATTAGACAAAATCCATGACGTTCCGGTTGATATTGACCCAATCAGCGCAGTGACGGAGAAGGTTCAATGACCAAAAGCATCAACGAAGAGCAGGATCCTGCCAAGTGGCGCAAGTTTGAACGCGTGGACATCGCGTATGGCTCCGGGATCAACGTATTAGATCCCAAAGGCAGCAAAGTCGGAGTGCTGCGCCAATTGGGGCGTGGCGGCTTCATGATGGAGCCCGACAAAGACGACTATCCGAAAGACGGCAAGACCTACAAACTGATTATCCACGAGCCCAACGAAGACATTCGCGCCACCGTCAACGTGCGCGTGCTGTACTCTGATCCGCGCTATGTCGGTTTTGAATTTGTGGATTTAGACCCTGACAATGCCGTAGAGGTCGGAATCATCATCGGCAAGTATTACGAGTCGGCGCAGAAGCCTTGATCTTTTGATTACGGCAAAACTTTCTGCAGTGAGTCGTAGAGAGGCACGTAATGATATGCCGCACTCTTGCTGTCGAACCCATCGTACGGATTTCCCGTATCGAGCTCTTGAAAACCTGGCGATGACAAACGCCCGTCCATACCAAGATATTGTGTCGGCCAATGCCGGTCTGGCGAAAATGTCCCTTGAAGGGGCTCAGAGGAGCCGCAGGTTCTCGGCCCTCTGAGCAGCCCTGAGTAAGATCAGGACTGTTACGTACGGTTATGGTTCTTGGATGCTGAGCTGCTGGCCCAAGTTGCAGATTAGGCAGCCCAGTCCTTACTTGTGCGCTCGTCTAAAACCAGTGCGCAGGAGACCGCCAATTTCCCGCTCCATTTGCGGGTCGCTCCTCCACACCACCTTTTCTGAAAGCGCCGAGGCGCTGTAACGCCGGTTTCTGCCAAGGGGCGGCAACATGAGAAAATAAGACTTCCACTTATGCCAACCACGCATGCCCCAGCGATTACGCCTGCTGTTATCAAAGACCATGGAATCACCGTCGAGGAGTACGAGAAAATCAAAGCGTCGTTAGGACGAGAGCCCTCGTTGACCGAACTGGGCATTTTCAGCGTGATGTGGAGCGAGCATTGCTCGTACAAATCATCCCGCGTCCATTTGAAGCGCCTGCCTACTCGCAGCCGTCTGGTGGTGCAGGGGCCTGGAGAGAATGCCGGCATCATTGATATTGGCGACGGCTGGGCGTGCGCCTTCAAAATCGAGTCGCACAATCACCCATCATTTATTGAGCCGTTTCAGGGAGCAGCCACGGGCGTTGGCGGAATACTGCGCGACATCTTCACCATGGGAGCCCGACCGCTGGCAGTGATGGACTCCCTGCGTTTCGGGCCGGTAACCAGCGGTCAAGGGACAGACCAGAGCACAGTCCATCGCAACCATTCGATTGTCGAAGGCGTGGTCAGTGGCATTGCTTCTTATGGAAACTGCTTCGGTGTTCCCAATTTGGGTGGCGAAACCAAGTTCGAGCCCTGCTATTCCCAGAACCCGCTGGTCAATGCCTTCGCCCTGGGACTGGTACGCCGCGACCAGATTTTCTACGCCAAGGCTGCCGGCGAAGGCAATCCGGTGATCTATGTGGGATCGAAGACCGGCAGAGACGGCATTCACGGCGCCACCATGGCCAGCGAAGAGTTTACCCAGGGCTCGGAGCAGAAGCGGCCCAACGTGCAGGTAGGCGATCCGTTTCTGGAAAAACTGCTGCTCGAAGCCTGCCTCGAAGCCATGCAGACCGGCGCGGTGGTTGGCATTCAGGACATGGGCGCGGCCGGGCTAACCTGCTCCACCTGCGAGATGGGCGCGCGCGGCAACGTGGGCATTGAAATCGAGTTAGACCGCGTGCCTCAGCGTGAAACTGGAATGAATGCTTACGAGATCATGCTGAGCGAATCGCAGGAACGCATGCTGCTGGTGGCCGAGAGCGGACGCGAGCACGAAATATTCCAGGTGTTCGACAAGTGGGGCCTGGATGCAGTGATTGTTGGCCGCGTCACCAATAGCGGACGCCTGCGCGTACTTGAGCATGGGGAAGTGGTGGCCGACATTCCCAACACTGCGCTTACCGATGATGCCCCGCTGTATGAGCGTCCTTTGGAACCGTGGCAGGCCGCCGGTTTCCGGCACGCTGCCGCAACACATCAAATTCAGGCGCTCGGGTGATTTGACCTCGGAATTCAAAAAGCTGCTGGGTAGTCCAAACATTTGCTCCAAACGCTGGATCTTCGAGCAGTACGACTCCATGGTGCAATCGAATACCGTGGAAGGTCCGGGCGCCGATGCCGGACTCATGCGCATCAAGGGCAGCCAGCGCGCGCTGGCCATGGCGCTCGATGGCAATGGACGGTGGTGCTGGCTGAATCCCCGGCTGGGCGCGATGCATGCTGTAGCCGAGGCCGCGCGCAACGTTTCCTGCACCGGCGCTACGCCTGTCGCGGCCACCAACTGCCTGAACTTCGGCAATCCGGAAAAGCCCAAAATCATGTGGCAGCTTTCGCAGGTCATTGATGGACTGTCCGAAGCCTGCATCGCGCTGCAGACACCGATCACGGGCGGCAATGTGAGCCTGTATAACGAGACTTTGGGAGAAGGCATTTATCCGACACCGGTTTTAGGCGTGGTAGGCATTCTCGAAAATATTCAAAATGCCATGACCTTCCACTTCCGCCATTCGGAGCGGGAAGTATTCATGCTGCATAGCGCAAGGCCTTCCGGCCAGGCGGCCGCCGAGGTCGAATTCGGTTCCAGCGAATACGCCCGGCATGTGATGGGCGAAATCTGGGGCCAGCCGCCGGCGCTCGACTTGAAGAAAGAAGGGGCGTTGCAGAACTGCCTACGAGAACTGATCGCCGGACGTCATATCGAATCAGCCCATGACTGCTCCGATGGCGGGTTAGCTGTGGCAGTGGCCGAATCCGGGTTTGTGGCGGCCATAGGAGCAGAGCTGGACCTTAACTCCAATGGCGTATTCCATGAGGCAGTTTTGTTCGGAGAAGAGGCCGGACGGGTGGTAATTACTTGCGACTCCAAAAACTCTGAAAACATCCAACAAATAGCGATAAAATGGGGCATCGAGGCAGACCGGATCGGACGCACAGTTCCTGAAAATTTAGTGATTCGTATAGATGGCGCGCTGGCAGTCTCAGCGAAAGTGTCTGAACTCAAGCAGCAGTGGGAAAGCGCTCTACCCCGTGCTCTGCATGCCGACGCTCCTGAGCATCTGGTGCCGGAGATCTTGCAGAAAAGCTAGGATGAATCGGGGGATCGATAGATCGGGTCATCGGGTGATCGGAAAATCTGGTAAACGGTTAATTTCGTAATTAGGTAATTGCAAGAACGGACGGATCACTATAGCGCTTGTACCTTTTGATTTGATGTGAAACCAAAGGGTAAGCACACAAGTATCAGGGCACGAGTTTCACTCGTGCCGAAACGAGCTTATAACAACTGGGCTTTAGAGCGTGTGTGAGAACTGAATTTTGTATTGGCTAACGAGACATGTATCAGGGCACGACTTTCAGTCGTGCCGAAAGAGCCTTGTAAATACTGGGCTTCAGCCCCTGCACACTCTTAATTGCATGGTGCTGTGTCCACGGAAATCGAGTTCTCACACACGCTCTTTAGCCTCTGCTGCGGTATCCAGCTTGATAATTGTGGTCTAGATCAAGGCTGAAAATACTCTGGTGCTGCTGCATCAACGGATACGAAACACTTGAGAGGGAAAATGGACTCTAGCGGCGACAACTTCGGCTTGGAGAGCAAAGCGACAAATTCGCTTTGGAGCGCAGCGACAAATTCAAAGACGAGTGCGGCGTGGTTGCCATCCACAACCACCCCGAGGCCGCCACCCTCACCTACCTTGGCCTGCACCAATTACAGCACCGCGGACAGGAGTCCGCCGGCATCGTTTCCTCCGATGGCGCTCGCATGCATCCCCACAAAGCCATGGGGCTGGTGGCCGACATTTTCACCGAAGAAGTCCTGAGCAAGCTGCTGGGCCGCATTTCCATTGGCCACACTCGCTATTCCACTTCCGGCGATTCCGCCCACCTGAACGCCCAGCCCATTGTTGTGGACTGCAACAAGGGAATGCTGGCCGTCGCTCACAATGGCAATCTGGTCAATGCGCCGGAGATACGCAGCCGCCTGGAAGCCGCAGGCTCGATTTTCCAGACTACCAGTGATACCGAGGTGATCGTTCATCTGATCGCACAATCTCGCGAGCACACCCTGCCCGAGGCCATTTGCGATGCTCTGCGCCGCATTGAAGGCGCGTTCTCGCTGGTGCTCATGAGCCATGACCGGGTCTTTGCGGTGCGCGATCCCCGTGGATTCCGGCCGCTTTCCATCGGACGCATTCGCAATGGCGGCGGAGCTGACCGCGACACCGTAGTTTTTGCCTCGGAAACCTGCGCCTTCGACCTCATCAATGCGACTTACGAGCGTGATGTGAAGCCCGGTGAACTCGTCGTGGTAGGCCCTGAAGGTATTTCTTCCCGTTACTATGCGGCGGAAGGCAAGCAGTCAAGCTGCATCTTTGAGCATGTGTATTTCTCCCGGCCTGACAGCGTGATATTCGGGCGTTCTGTGCACGCCAGCCGTGAAGCCATGGGCCGCCAGCTTGCCAAAGAAATGCCCGTCGACGCCGATCTCGTGGTGCCGGTGCCCGATTCCGGAGTGACCGCCGCGCTGGGCTATGCTTCAGAGTCCGGATTGCCATTTCGTTTCGGCCTGATTCGCAATCACTACGTAGGCCGCACTTTCATTGAGCCGGAACAGCGCGTGCGCGATTTCGGAGTCAAGCTCAAGCTGAACCCGGTGCGCAGCATACTGGCGGGCAAGCGGGTCATCCTGATTGACGACTCCATTGTGCGCGGCACGACCAGCCGCAAGATCGTACGCATGATGCGCGATGCGGGCGCCGCCGAGGTCCACATGCGGATTTCGTGTCCGCCGACGATTTCGCCCTGCTATTACGGCGTGGACACCCCTTCGCGCGACCAGTTGATTGCAGCCAATAAGAGCGTAGAAGAAATCCGCGAATACATTGGAGCGGACTCGCTGGCCTATCTTTCTCTCGATGGTTTGCGCGAAGCCTGCGCGGAAGGCGAGAAGACTACATATTGCACGTCCTGCTATACCGGCCAGTATCCGACAAACTTTATTCCAGTTGAACAATTGCAGCCAGCAGAGGTAATAGCAGCCAAGAAAATTTAAAGCAGCGAAGTTTAAGGCAGCTAAGAAGGTTATTGTTTCCAGCCCTGAATATCGCACCGCCCATCCGCCTGATGGATGGATGACACTCTCACTGATTCACAAAATGACCGGTAGAGACGTAGCATTGCTACGTCTTCTGCATGCGGCAACGACAACTGAGAGGGCCATCGTTGCGCTTTCGGTAGAGACGCGCTCCCGCGCGGCTCACTGGTTTGACTCTATGTTCGCCGTCTACGGAGGAGGTTTCTTACGCCGCCGTCAACGTATCCGGGGCCAACGCAGTCTCGCGTCCGATAGCAGCCAGCTTTTGTTCAGCGGCCTTAAGCACCGCGTTTTTGGCCTGAGGCAGTGGCAGCGCAGGTATTACTGTCATGGACCGCAAAATGCCCGCCAGATCGAAGTAAGCACGGCGGCACTTCTTCATGAACTCCACTGGATATTCCGGCTTCCGCGCATAAGCGGCAACCGGATCGGCGTCCAACAGATACGCAATTTCTGGCCGCGGAACAAAGCCATGCACGAACCTGATAAACGCGCGGCTCAGTGGATTGGAAAGATTCAGGTTCGAAAGTTCGTCATAGATATAGCGATCGAGGATCACTACATCCGCGCCGGTCTTGCTGGCGCGGCTCACCACGCGGCACAGGTGAATGGCGTCAATCAGGTACAGGAAATGGCGGGCCAGCGTCAGGTGCCACGCACGCACGTTCTTATCGCGGCGGTTGACCGGCTTGCCCGGCGCGCCAATGCCACGCTCACTTTTGTAGACCTTGTGGACAAAGCCTTCGCGGTATTTCACCCCTACCACTACGTTGTCCCAAAAGGCCAGCAGGTGAGTCTTGAGCCCTGCGGTATGCAGGGCAGACCGCAAATTATCAATCTGGGTTGATTTGCCTGAACCGTCCACGCCGGAAAAGCTGATGAGCATTGGTTTGTGCATTTTGGCCCGTGTTCCCCGTTTATTTTTGAGTAGCTCCCGCAATCGTGCTATGGGGAGGAATGGAGGGTGAGCTGCGGCTCAACCCATAGATGGTGCCTACGGCGATTCCGGCTGCCGCGATAGCGCCGATCTTGATGAGCAATGAACGAGTCTGGTGCTGCTTGGCCGGGGCGATTGCTATGCCTGCCGGCTTTGAGGCTGCGCCTCCAGCAGTCGGTACCTTCTCGGCGGCGGCCGCGCCTACCGGCTCCGAAGGCTTCTTGGCCTGTGGGGCATCGGGGGCCTCTTCTGTTGTCGTGACCGCGGGTGCCTGCCCATTCTGGGGCTCAGGCTCTTGCTGACCCTGGCTTGAAGCATCAGGATAAGTGGTTACCGGTGTCAGCGGGGCCTGGGACGGATCCACACTGGTTCCGGCGCCAGATTTTGCTGGCTGCTGACTTGTGGCAGGTGCGGTCTGGGTAGCGGGCGCGGGAGCAGCCTGGGTATTGTTCTGCGGCGGCGTTGCTTGCGGCGTCTGCTGGGATTGCGGCTGGCTGCTCGGCTGTTGCGCCGCCATCATTTCAGGGGTGACGCACAGACCGGCAATGATCATTGTGCTCACAATTTTCGTGATTCTCTGCTGGATTGTCATAAAACCTCGGGGAACATCCATTCCAGTTTTATTTATTTCGGTTCGACGTTCGGATAACTTACTGCCTCTGCATTGGGATACGATACGGCGTTGGCATAAGCCCCGGTATTTCCGGACTTTGCCGCCTGGACCAGAATCCGGTTCACATCAGCATCTCTGCTCCAAAGATGTTTGATGCGGCTTTTCGTGTAATGGAGTAGATTCGGCAGATCAGTTTTATACCAGCAGCACCTCTGCATATTGGGTGAGAATCCGCACACCAGGTTCAGCCGGCGCAGCATGGTTTCCCGGGGCAGAAGAAGCGACGAAACAAAGCGGTGGTTGCCTTCGAGCAGGGTAACCGGCCGGTTCTCGTCAATCCCAATCAGAATGATCATGGATTTCGGCCCTTCGTACTGCAAACGGCTGCGTACGAGGTGGATCTTGGAAAGCAGATCTCCACCCCTGCCTTGATCGAGCTGCTGCCGAATTCGGTCGGCCACATTCAATGCCTGGAAATTGCCGTTGGAAATACGCCTCCATTGGGCGCGGGGAAAGACGTTTACCTTGTCAAAGTCCTTCTCTTCAAACTGCACTTCCCACCACTGGACGTCATGAGGCAATTCATACCACATGGTGGCGCGTCGCCGGAACAGCAAGGCACGCCGGATGGCATTATCAGTTTCATTCGTCAGGTCGGGCGCGTTTACTATCGTTTCGAATTTATGGCGGTCGGCGTCATACTCAGGATGATAGAACTCCGCCTTGATAAATTCCGCTATGACTTCGGCTTCCGTGATTCGACGCAGGCGCTTCATGCTGTCTCCTGGGGGAGCAAAAAATGTTTGTAGCGACGGAAGAATGGGAATGAAACCAGCAACAACAGAATCGCCATGAGTACGATCTGGACAACGATGACTTCCCGAAGGGTGTGGTGAAACATTCCGATCGCCACCACCAGCACGCCGCTGAACAGCAATTGCAGCCAGCCCGTGTTGGCAATACGCCGGGACATTTCATAAGCCATCAGAACCACGCTCAGTGCATAAAGTGCGGTTGCTGTCGCATATAAAGTAAGAAGTGGTTCGGCTTCGTGGAAGCTCCCCCCAAAGATAGCGTGAACAATCATGCTGGGGAAGAAACTCACAGCCAATATGAAAACCGTGGCAATCGCCATAACAAATAACAGCGGTACGAATACTACATTGGGATTTTCTTCGCGGGGTTTCGCTGCAGCGCTCACCGGGAACATGGCGCTTACCACCTGCCAGGCCGCCAGATACAGCACGCGTCCCACCAAGGCGACGACCGCGTACAGACCGGCCTGCTCCGCGCTGAAGAAGTGTTTGACCAGCAGAATATCAATATTATTAATGATTACCTGGCCGATAAAAAATACAATGGCCTGCATCCCCTCCCGGAAAGAAGCAGGCTGGGTTGCAGGTTTGGCCACGCCCTTAAAGTCCACGGAAAGGCGCGGGATGAAATAAGCGGCAACAACGGACGCAGAGAGCGCGCCCACTGCCCCAAGCACCCCATAGCCAAGACCGACCAGCAGTATAGCCATGCCGAGTTTGGTCAGCGATTCGACAATAAAGTTATTGCTGAGCCTCATGAACGCGCAGTTGCCCTGCATGCTTCCGCGACGCACCCCAAGAGGCACATACACCGCAATACCCAAGGCAAGCACACCTAAAATCCACGAGTCAGGCAGATGGAGATAACTAGCTACCGGCTTCTGCGTTACAACCAGCAGTATGCCCACACCCAGGCTCACTGCCCACGCTTTACCCAGCAGCGACCGGTAGACACTGGTCTTTTCTGCCGGCGTTTCATTGCGGGCCACGAACTTGGCGCAGACTAACTGGAACGCCAGCGTAATCGAAGAAGCCAGCATCAGGATGGTATTAGCGACCGCCACATGCCCGAAATTTGCCGGACCCAGCATGCGCGCCATGGCCGCGTTGAACCCGAAGTTCACGCCGCTTACCAGCACCGTGCTCAGCAGCATGACGATGCTGCCGTTCAGCACTACCGAGTGGGCCTGCTTCTGGCGAAACTGTCCCGCAAAAGCTCCCAGCCAGCTCGCTCGCGCGGGATAGGTTAGATCAGATTGTTGCATCGATCACCTTGGTTTTAAGCGGCCGCATGGACCGGAGAACTTGTGTGATGCAGAAGCTTCTGCCGCATCGCATTGGGCAGGAAGCCGCTAAAGCTGCGCGCAGCGTCGGTCGAGGTGTCATAAATCTCAAACAGACGTTCGGTGCGGGTGAGTTCAAGCACCACAGCGGCCTGCTGCGAAAGCGAAGCCAGCTTCAAATCGCCGTCACGTTTATGCGCTTCTGACATGCAGCGGAGCAGCATTTCCACCCCTGCGGCATCAAGCTGCTTCACCTGGGAAAGATCAAAAACGAGTTGCGGCCTGTCTGCCGCAAGAAAGGGCTGCACATCGCGCAGGAACTCGCGCGCCGTACGAAAGTTCACGCGTTCCGGCATGCGCTTTACAACTACCGGCCTGCTATTGGTGTCCATATCTCCTCGCAATCTCTAAGTTGGATGGAAATTCTCCGGCAGCCTCACTGTCGCATGCCGGTGCCTGGTAGCCTGCGGCCCCGCCCAGCGTAGGAGACGTCTGGTGCAGTGCAGTGTGCAGGTCGGGCTGTTGTTGCGGCTCGGGTCTGTGAAAGATTCCCTGCCATAGATGCTTCGGAATATAAGTTGCGAACTCCACCGCCGCCTTGACCAGGCGCTGCCCGGGAGTCGCGGAAACGTAACCGATCAGTTTCGGATCGCTAATTTCTACCACTATGTCACGCCGCAAATGCGCCAGGCTGCCGAGTCCGGCCACCGAATGCGCGAGATCCAGTCCGGCGCCCACAGAAGCGTAGGGAAGAATGCTGGTGTTCTCGACCACCGATCCGCAGTCCACATGAGCATGATGTTCTACCGTGGAGCAGCGGGTAATCACAGCATGGGTGCGGACCCGCGCCAGTGCTCCAATGAAGGCCGGCGCAACGATTCGCGCGCCTCTTTCCAGTACCGCTCCCCGCTCCACCCAGACACCAGGCCGAATCTGCGTGCCCGTTGGGCCTGATTCCGTCTTCAAAGTCAAAATATCAATCGCCAACTGGCGCAGATCGCGCGGCGCGTTCAGCGAATTGTAGTAACCCGAGTTGGCAAACATGGGGCATTCAACGCGGCACCTGGTTAATTCACTGCGAAACAGTGAAGCCGCGTCATTGCGACGCGAAGCGCTGATGCAGAAGACCTGAATCGGGGTATCGCCCTGTGAAACCTGGCTCACCCTCGCCTGCTGATCGAGATGGAACTGCACAAACTTTTCGAAGTCTATTTCCGCGTAGCCGCCCATCCTGATCAGTACGACCAGTTCCGCGCCGTTTTGCAGCAGGTCGTTAAAGGTATTTTCAGCGGCGCGCCAGAAACGCTCGCGGTTGGCGAACACGCAGTTCATATCACGCACGTGGGCGCCGCGAACCTGGGGCAATTCCTCTGACTCCACCACTGTTGCAACCGGCTCGATATTGAATCGGCGCAGTCTTTCCGTTAAGCGCTGCAGCGGCGATTTGCCTGCTACTTCCAGCAGTGCCATGGGCAGCGAAGTGAGAGGGACAGGGGCCACTTCAGAATTTGAGACCGAGTTGACTAGAATTAACGCACGGATATCCATAGGTTTCACCTGCAACCATCCTGGTGGCGCTTCCACGGGTAATACTGGTGTGAAATAAGCGGAGGGATAACCCGGCGTTTACTAACGGCCTGATTTAGTGGCACTGACGAGATGTGACCGAAAATCATTGGGACCCTCTGGCTCTGGAAAATCGTGCAGGTCAAAATTTCATTTGCACGCAGCCAGTCACTTCTGTATTTGTGTTCCATCTCCCGCAATCGCCGCACCAGCAGCTCTCACTGGGGAAGCCACCGCCCGTTTCCTCTGTGGCAGCAGTGTTGGAATAGATGTGATTTATCCCTCTCGTGTTGTCAGCGTAGGGCAAGAACAGCTCTGATTTTTCATGACTTGGTAAACTCTGCTAACATCTTGCGCATGGCAACGTTACAGACTCTTTATTTTTGTCAAATGGAGTCGCCAATTGGTCCGCTTTTGATCGCTGCGACCAAGCATGGCCTGCGTTATCTCCATTTTTTGGTAGATGGAACGATGCCTCCCAGCCGTAAAGACGAAACGTGGATCGAATCTTTCGAACAGATGCAACCCTACCAGCAACAGATTCAGGAATATTTCCGCGGCAAGCGGAAAGAATTCACTTTCTCACTCGACCTGCGCGGCACCGAATTCCAGAAAAAATGCTGGAATGCGCTGCTGGCAATCCCTTATGGCCAGACGTGTTCTTATGCCGACATTGCCAGGAAGGTCGGTAGCCCCAACGCTTTTCGCGCTGTGGGCCAGGCCAACCACAACAATCCCATCGCCATTGTCGTCCCGTGCCACCGCGTGATTACCACGGCGGGCACGCTGGGCGGCTATGGCGGCGGCTTGCCCGCCAAAGAAAAACTATTGCAGCTTGAGGGCGCGCATCCGTTGCGGCTTCTGGCCAACGCACAATCTGCCTGACGATCCGAGTCTGAAAAGTTAGAAAATATAAATTTAGGCGGCCTTGTGGGCCGCCTAAATCATTCTCAAACAGGCTTACCGCTTTGGCGGTTGCGTTCCTGAGGGAGGATTGGTCTTGTTGCCTTCCGGATTCGTGGTGCTCGAAGGCGAGCTTGAAGACGGTGAGCTTGAAGAAGGCGGCGTTGTACTGGGTGACGTGCTTCCTACGCCGGTTGAGGGGTTGTTGCCCGACGGATTGTTGGAATTGGTGTCAGGCGTGGTGACACCGCTGTTGCCGTGTCCGCTCACCGTGAGGTGATCGGTTACTTTGCGGTTGCCGGCGTACGACTGCGCGATGCGCTTGGCCGTCTGCTTTTCTTTGCCCGTAGCCACAGTCCCGTTCAGGTCAATGGAACTGTCCGTGACGTTCACGTTTACGGTATCGCTGCTCAGGGTGGGCTCATTCTTCAAGGCATTTTGAATCTGGCCCTGAAGATCGCTGCTCGAGGCTGCGGAAGTCGAGCTTCCCGTGGAACCCGTTTGCGCCGTGCTGCTCTGGGTTTCAGTGGTAGTGCCGGTGCCGGTGGTCGGCGACGTGCTGGAAGTATTGCCGCCAATTGCTCCGGTCGTACCGGTGCCCGTGCTCTGAGTGCCGGTGGCGCTGGTGCTACCGGATACGCCGCCAGTGGTGGCGCTGGCCGATGATCCGCTGAAAGGCGGTGTTGTCGGCGTGCTGGTTGAATTGCCGCTGGTACCCGCCGGAGGCGGGGTGGAACTGCTGGGATAGCCTTGCGTCTGGCCGGAAGGCGTGGAGGATGTTCCGCTTACGCCGGTCTGCGACGAGGTGCTGGCGCCGGAACTGGGACTGCTGTCACTGCTCGTGCCCGAATTCCCCATCGAACTGGTGCTCGACGAACTGGTGCTCGGCACAGTGGTGCTGGTAGTGCCGCCGTTGCTCGAGTTGGCTGCGCCGGAATTGCCGGCGATGCTACCCGCCGTATTTTGCGAGCCGGACGTGCTCGAAGAGGTAGATCCGTTTACGCCGGGAGATGTAGTTCCCGTTGAACCGCTGGTTTTCGAAACGGTCAGATTGTCTTTGACCTTGCGGTTGCCGGCATACTGTTTCGCAATTTTCTTGGCATTGCGGGATTCATCTTTTGACGCCACAGTTCCGTTCAGTTCAACGGTCTTGTCGGTGACTGAAACGGTGATGTTGTCGTTGCTCAGGCTTGAATCGCTCTTCAGAGCATTCTGAATCTGGGTCTGGGCGTCGCCCGTGGAACTCATGCCGCTCGTTTGGCTCTGAGAGTTCGCGGACGATGTGGTCGTCGTGGTCTGAGGTGTCGTGGTGCTGGTCTGATCTGAGGAATTTGTGTTTGAACTGGCTCCGCTTGTCTGCGCTACTGCAAAACTAAGGGCCAATGCCAGCACAAAGACCAGCAGGTGAAAAGGCTTCTTCATACGATTTTCTCCTGACTGACTGATTGCGCGGGCTTCCGCCCGCAGGAACTGAAATGACGAAGGGGCACCAAGATGACTCTTGTCGAGAATCGCGATGGCAGGGTGGCCGGCCTGCATGAAAGAGCATCTAAGTAATCGAGATGCCGCTCATGTAGGCGAGGTTGGCAGAGCTTTGCACCAAAATAGCAACTTCAAGACCTTAGGACCCTAGCCATAAGCTCTTTCAGAGCAATTGTTTACTCCTGAAGACAGTGCTTCCGGCGAAGACTTGCCGGCAAAAGCGGGTTAGAATTTAGTTGGATTCACTTTTCTAAAAAGTGCACATTCATTCGCATTCCGACGGACCAGCCAGCGCCAAAGTACTACGCTACTCGCTGGTGGCCACCTTTCTGTATGTGCTGCTTACAGTTGTGGCCGGATTGCGTGCCCATAGTCTGGCCCTGCTCTCGGAAGCCGGACACAACGTAACCGACCTGCTGGCCTTGGTGCTCTCATGGGTGGCGGTGTTCATTCAGATGCGTCCGCCGAGTTCGACCAAGACATTTGGTTACCATCGCGCCGGAGTGTTGGCAGCTTTCATGAACGCGCTCACGCTGGTGGTGATTGCGTTCTACGTCTTTTACGAGGCGCTGCTGCGCCTGCGCTCTCCCGTAGCTGTGCAGCCGAAGCTGATGATCTGGGTGGCGGCAGCCGGCGTGGTCATGAACGGAGTCATTTCCTGGTTTCTGTTCAAGGCAGCCAGTGACGTCAATATCCGCAGCGTGTTCATTCACCAGCTTGGTGATACCTTGTCTACCGGCGCGGTGATTATTGGCGGCTGGGCGATCCTGCTGACTGGCCACTCCTGGATTGATCCGGCCTTGTCCATCGGGATAGGCTGCATGATCCTCTGGTCTTCCATGGGCATTATCCGCGAGACGCTGAATATTCTGTTGGAAGGCATTCCGCGCGGCATGTCCGTGGAGCGGATCATCAGCGACATTATGGCCATTGAGGGCGTGAATGACGTCCATGATGTGCACGTATGGAGCATTGGCTCAGACACCCACGCGCTGTCGTGCCACATTAGTATAGAGGATATTCCGCCTTCAGAAAGCGAAGCCATCCTGCGCAGCGTGAATGCAAGGCTGGCGAGCCAGTTTCACATTCACCACACCACCATTCAGTTCGAGAACGTCATTTGCGACATCGCCCATGGCTGTGTAATTCCAGTTGGAAGTCATCAGCATCATCACCACCACGAAATATAGAACCACTGGTAAGTGAGTATCGGTGAATCGGTAATTAAACGGGCGCCGGTTTTCCGGCGCCCGTTTCCTTATGCTTGATGGTGCTTAGGGCGGAATTTACTGACAGAACACGTGTTCGACTGGCGACAACGTGGTAAGCAGGTTTTCGTCTGGATAACTGTATGCCCCATGGATTGCACGCGAGGGTGACTGGAATTCAAACCAGGGCAACAATGCCTCGTTCTGTGGATGGTACGTGAGACCATTCATGGTCATCGGGAATGCAGCGCCAGGAAGATCTTCAACAACATCACCGACCTCCATAAGGTTCTGGCATCCACCATTCGGAGCCAGCCACCACGGGGTTATGCCATGGTCGCTGTCGGTGCCGACAAATGGATCATTGAAGGTTTCAGAGAGTTCATGGCTTAGAGGGGTTACATCTTCAAAATTGTCGCCAAAGAAGACGAATGGACTTACCCAACTGGAATAATTCAGCACATAACGTTTCTCTACATTGCCGTTACTATCATCTCCCGGTTCGAAGTCATAAGTATGAAAGCCAACGGTAAAGAAATTCAAATCATTGTCAGTGAACAGAAAGGTATTGGGGAAGAGGAAGGTGGAAATATCCTGCGTCGTGATGTCGCCGGCAACTTCTGCGTCTCCGACGGGAGTACTGACACTCTGCCCGAAGTTAAAATCGGGCAAAAATGCAGTTTCGAAAGTAAAAAAGTCCACGAGAACAAAAGCGCAGCACGTGCCATCATCGTTCAGAGCGAAAAGATAAGTTCCCTTATTCAAGACCATGGTACGTCCTGGCTTCACGCTTGGGGCCAGCAGTGTGTGCCAGTCTGGCTTCGCTTTGTCATAGAATTCCGCCTTTTGTACCGCATCCACGAATTGGGTAGGCACATTGCTGCTGCTGTAGGTGGCATTCTGGAAAATGGGGGAGTTCAGGACCGGCTGCACGAACTGTGTTGCGTCGTAGAACAGACGCTGTCCGTTCACAAACCGCGGTGAGCCGTCTGCATTACGCAGATCGAGTGAAACCGGAACGATTGGCGCATTAATAGTGGTAGTGCCACCATGTTCGGGCCTGTTGCCAACCATGTTGAAATCCCAATGCTTATTGGGATTATTGAAGAAATCAAAGCCGTCCGCAATGTACTGGCCGCTGAAGTTCACCACGGAATCAATGTTGGGGATGCCAGCGTGGGGCGACCCCTGGCTGAGATGATTATGGGCTGCGATCTTGCCGCTTTGGTGGCGTGCCTTGGAAACAAAATCTTTGGTTACCTGATCGCTTTCGAGAGTTTGGGCAGACAAGGCCGTAGCTGCTGTAAAAGCGAACAGTAGGAGTATGGTTGATTTTTGGATACAACTTAAGGTTCTCATGGCTTTAGCTCCTGATTATGGATCCGGAAGGCAGGGCTCGGCCCGAGAATATCCCGGCTATAGATTGATGTATATATGTCCTTACAATAATTAAAGAAATTAATGTGTGATTTCTGATGGTGAATAACTTGTGATCGAGTTGCAACTTAGTAGTTAGCCTTATATCAACATAGAGAGAACCATCACGGAAGTTGAAAATGAATACTATCCGGCATAGTTTCTTGGATCATAACTACAAATAGAAGGGAGCTATTGGGCCCTGGCTTGCTTTTGATATATTTCTTTTACGGTATCCAGGGAATCTATTTCGTCCACAGTCTTGTCTGTTCTTATGCGCAGGATTCTGGGGAAGCGTAAGGCAAAACCGCTGGCGTGGCGGTCGGAGCGCATCATGTTATTGAAAGCCACTTCCAGCACAATTCTGGGCTCCACGGTTCGACGGAAGCCCTGATCTTCTATAGTGTGCTCCAGAAACCATTGGGTCATCTCAGCAATTTCCACGTCAGTAAGTCCGGAGTACGCTTTGCCCACGTTCAACAATTCCTCACCATCGCGTACTGCAAAGGTGTAATCACTGAGCACGCTGGCGCGCTTGCCGTGTCCCCATTCCACCGCCGTGACCACCACATCGAGGGTGGCCAGTTCGCGCTTGAGTTTCAGCCATGATTTGCCCCTTCGTCCTGGCGCGTAGACGGAATTTATGTCTTTCACCATCAGGCCTTCATTCCCGCGCGCCCGCGCCTGATCGAAGATTTCATCCAGATGTTCCGCCGAATTGGCGGTCAGAATCGGGGCCTGAATCACGCGCGGCACGCCACTGGCGGTAGTCACAGCCTGCTCGAACACGAGTCTGCCCTGCACGTTCTCAGCAGCAATCAGATGTTCGGTGATGAAGCTGCCTGCGGGGACTGAGGCAAAGATCGCGTCCAGAAGTTTCTTGCGCGCGGCCAGCGGCTTTTCAATGACTAACTCGCTTTGCGTATAAAGAACGTCAAAAGCCACAAAGGCGGTGGGGATTTGCCGCACCATCTCTTGCGAGACCTTTTTGCGCCCCAAACGCTTTTGCAGTTCGGAAAACGGCAGCGCGCGGCCTCTCGGCGCATCATCTGTTTCGCTTTCCGGCGTTTCCCATTTCCAGGCCAGAATCTCGCCGTCGAGTATCACGGGATCGGGAAAAGCGGCCAGCGCTGGTGGAAGTTCGGGAAACGAAGCGCTGATTTCGTCGAGAGTCCGGGAGAAAATGCGCACCCGAGGATCGGCCCGGCCGCCACAATGTACTTGGGCGCGTATGCCGTCATATTTATCTTCGACCATCGCTTCGGTGAAATATTCAAAAGCTTCCTGCGCGTTTTCGGCGGGGCTGGCCAGCATGAATCCGATGGGATGAAACAGCCGCATGCGCGCTTGGTCGAGTTGGTGCTGGGCTGCCAGGCGCACCGTTTCGCTGATATCGCCCAGCAGCATGTTGGCCCGCTGCACCTGCGGCAATTTTTCGTCGAAGGCTTTGGCAGTGGCTTCTTCCACCAGGCTTTCCCGCAGGCCGATGCGCAGGTCGCCGCTGATGATCTTCACAATGTACTTGGCTTCCAGAGGAGTGGCCCGGCCCAGCAGGTCTTTCAAGAGGCCCTGTTTTTGCGCGGTATTGGAGGTGCGGGAAAGCTGGTCGAAAACAGCCGCCAGTTGCTTGACGGAAACTGTGTTCTCCCGCGGTGTTGCCGGAAGCACATCGCTGGCCGCTGATCCTAGATCGCCATGGCGGCGGTAGGCGGCGGTAAGCGCCACCTCTCCTCTGCCGGAAAGCTCGGCAACAGTCCGCCAGAGCAGGGCACCACCGACCTGAAGAGTGCGTTCTTCCCATGCCGGGAAGGCCCGTCCGGACAGAAATACTGCCGCCTGGGCTGCCTCTTCCGTGGGACGCGAGCGGAAATACTCGGCCACCAGACGGACCTTCTCGGTCTTCTTAGTGGTAGCGGCTACAGCCTCGCAGGTTGCTGCCAATGCCTGCATCGTAAGTGATTGGATGCGCAGCTACTTGGAAAGACTTAACTATGGTTTGCTGTCTCTTTGCCGCAAAATAGCATAAAATCACTAAGGCTTTCTCCCTGAGCCGGCCCAAATGTTGCGCCTTGCCGGGGTTGCCGGCCATCTAATCTGACAATGAACCGTTTGCGTAAACACCTGAGTTTCTTCTTCGCCCTGCAACTGCTTCCCGCCTTGGAAGCTGCCTCACAGGAGGCCCTGATCGGCGGTCAGGCAGTTCTGGAAGGGGTGATGATGCGCTCTCCCCACGCCTGGGGTATCGCCGTGCGTAAGACCACCGGCGATATGGCTACTTTCTGCGAGCCCCTGGAGCGCCCCTCAGACAGACGTAAATGGCTGGCATGGCCGTTCATTCGTGGGTTGGTGGTCCTTGGCCAGGCCATGAAGCTGGGTTTTCGCGCCCTGAAATTTTCGGCCAATGTGGTCATGGCCTCGCTGAATCCCGAGCAGGAAAAGAAGCCGGATCAAAAAGAAGACAAGCTGGAGATGAGCAGTTGGGTGGTGGCCGCCAATGTCGCCATTTCGCTGGCCTTCTTCATCGTGATGTACAAGTTCATTCCACTGGTGGCTACCACCCGGCTGAAGGCTCATTGGCATGCGCTGGGCAATAACTTCCTGTTCAATCTGGTGGATGGCGCCATCCGGTTGGCTATTTTCTTGCTGGTGCTGTGGGGACTTTCACTGATGCAGGACATGCGCCGGGTCTTTCAATACCACGGCGCGGAACATAAGACCGTGTTCGCCTATGAGGCGCAGCGCGATATTCCCTCGGTCGGCTATACCCAGAAGTTTTCCACCTATCACCCGCGCTGTGGCACCAGTTTTCTGGTGACCATAATGCTGATTTCCATCTTTATTTATGCCCTGTTCCCGGTGACCGCCTTCTGGCCGAGGTTCGCGCTCAGGATCGTACTGCTGCCGGTGATTGCCTCGGTGTCTTACGAGATGATCCGCTTCTCAGCCAAACACGGGAAGTCACTGTTCGCCCTGCTTACCATGCCCGGCCTGTGGACGCAACGCATCACCACTAAGCAGCCGACTGACGACATGGTGGAGTGCGCCATCAAGGCCCTGGACGAAGCTATGGAACTCGAAAAGACCCACGGTGGCGAACTGGTAATTGCCTAGCGGGCTCCCCGCGAAAATCCCTGATTCCCTGAACCTCGTTTGTTATGACCAAATCTTTTCTGCTCTGGATTTCATCCAGCTAAAATAAGGAAGAGTTATGTTTGAGCGTCTAAACCAAATCGAAACCAGGTACGAAGATCTGACCCAGGCTCTGGCCTCGCCGGAAATCATGAATGATTCGGCGAAATACCAGAAGACGGCCAAGGCCCACAGCGAGATCGCTGAAATCGTGGCCAAGTACCGCGAGTATAAAGACCTGAGTCGCGGCATTGAAGAAAGCCGGACCATCATCGCCACCGAGTCAGATGCCGAATTGCGCGAATATGCCCAAGACGAACTCAAGACTCTGGAAGAGCGCCTCAAGGCCGCGGAAGAAGAACTCAAAGTTCTGCTGCTGCCGAAAGATCCTAATGACGAAAAGAACGTCATCGTGGAAATTCGGGCCGGTACCGGCGGCGATGAGGCATCGTTGTTTGCCGCGGAAATCTTCCGGATGTATAACCGCTTTGCTGAGACCCAGCGCTGGAAGGTCGAGGTGCTGTCCACTTCAGAGTCAGGCATAGGCGGACTGAAGGAAGTGATCGCCATTATTGAAGGACAGCGCGTCTACTCGCGCATGAAGTATGAAAGCGGCGTCCACCGCGTGCAGCGTGTTCCTGAAACCGAGCAGCAGGGTCGCGTGCATACCTCCGCAGTTACGGTTGCGGTGTTGCCCGAAGCCGAAGATGTGGACATCAAAATCGAAGCCAAAGACCTTCGCATTGACACCTTCTGCTCCTCGGGGCCGGGCGGACAGTCGGTGAATACCACCTACTCTGCCGTCCGCATCACGCACCTGCCCACCAATACCGTAGTGAGTTGCCAGGACGAAAAATCGCAGATCAAGAACCGCGAAAAAGGAATGCGGGTGCTGCGCGCCCGCCTCTACGAGATGGAGATGGAAAAGCAGCAGCAGGCGCTGGCCAAAGAGCGCAAAGCCCAGGTCGGCAGCGGCGACCGCAGCGAAAAGATCAGGACCTATAACTTCCCGCAGAACCGCGTAACCGACCACCGCATCGGATTGACACTGCACCAGCTAGGCGAAGTCATGGACGGCAAATTGCAGCCCATCGTAGACGCTCTGGTCACCCACTACCAGGCAGAAAATCTAAAGCAGCAGGCCGAGGTCGTGGCGTAGTTTTGGAGGTTCTGACTAAGACTAGAGATCGTCGCCGGGTTGAAGCTCGAACCACTTCCATTCCCAGTGACGCAAAATTTGCGTTTCCTGTTCATCGAAGTGGGAGTGATAGCGGTGAGTATGCGGCACCGGGAATTTTACGCGCGCTACTTGTGTGAGCCCTGAGGAGTTCAAAACCGATTTGAATTCATCGAGCGGCCCATAAGAGTAGATTACGTTGTGATGATCATAGATCAACAGACCTGGTCCATCTTCAACGCCCACCCAGATGTGATGTCTTCCATCACCTTCAAAATAGTCGCGATACCGAACCAAAAATGAATCGTATTCTTCCCGGGAAACAGGCCGTGGGCACTGATACCGTCCCGGGACATTATCTTGTCTTGAGACCAGTAGAACGTAGAGGATCCAGAACGGCCCAGGAAGGACTCCGAGCAATTCTCTTAAAAGCTCTACATGACCAAGAGCTGGCGCAATCACCAGGCGATCTGGTCCGGTGGTTTTCTCCACTGCCCAAACGTTCGGATATTCATGACGCAGCGCGTCACCACTCGCGGTTACAGAACCAAACTTGTAGTGTTCTTGTGCCAAAATAGTCCGCAGATCGCGTAAGTGCTAGAAGAGCAAAATGTACCATACCGTATATGCAAAAACACTGCGAGAAACTCGGTTTAGAAAGCCTGTGGAAAGAGTAAACTTTAAGACGCTATGGGCACCATCACCACAAAACTGACCTTTGCAGAATTCCAGAATCTCCCGGAGCCGGAGGGCAGAACGTATGAACTGGACGAAGGCGAACTCTTGATGAATCCATCACCCACCGTGCAGCATAACCGTGTCCGCGATCGCATTGCGCGCGGCTTGGCTGAGTTTGTGGAAGCCCAAAATGCCGGCGAAGTCATGGTAGAGGTCGATTTCCGGCTCGGGTCGGATACGGTCCGAAATCCGGATGTGGCTTTTGTCACCACGGAACATCTGCGACGCATTGACGTGAATCGCTCCCCGGTAGAAGGCGCTCCCGCCTTGGCTGTCGAGGTGATTTCACCTGCCAACAGCGCTCAAGATACAAAGAAGAAAATTCATCAGTTTCTGCGCGCTGGTTCACGTTCTGTGTGGATCGTTTATCCGAGCATGCGACTGATCGAAGTCCATACAAACAGTGGAGTACACAACATTCAGGAGCCAGAGAAGCTTGCGGATGAAACCCTTTTTCCCGGCTTCGCGTTATCGCTTCAATATCTGTTTGACGGCTCCAGGCCCTGACTTGGGCAGCTTTGGTAAACTGTTGAGGCCACCTGCGGAGAGGTGTGTGAGTGGTTGAAACAGGCAGTCTTGAAAACTGCTGAGGTCGAAAGGCCTCCGGGGGTTCGAATCCCTCCCTCTCCGCCAGATTGTCCGGCCTGTTTTCTTTCCTCATATCGTTTTTCCAACCGCGTTCCTGTTGCAGACCTACGTCTTTTCGAATTGGCGGTGTCGGACACTTCTGGCCTACTTGCCGAAGTAGATCAGCAGGTCTCCGCTCACGGGTCATCGAGAACCTGTCATCACTTCGATTTGTGCTGAATCGTGATCATGCGACGCATTTAAGAATGTAGGGCTCCCTCGGTTTGCTCGGGAGGTAAGCATATGCTTTGCCGCCTAATGCCGTTCTATGTCGCTTTCGCATTCGCGAGGGCTGCTGGCATGATCTCTGTGGTCAAGGAGATCACTCATGTTCAAACACCTTATTTTGGCGGCGATGCTCATGGCCGCGGCGACCGGTCTTGCGCAAACGCAGCATAAGCTTCCGAGCAACGACCAGTTGCTTTCACAGGCGACCAGTTTTTATATAGAGTCCCGCACCTTCTATATGAAGCCGGAGCAATTGCAAAGTGCGCTGCTGCACCATAGCGAATTCAAAGACTGGGACCTGCAAATCACCGAGAACAAAAAACTGGCGGACATTGTGATCAGTGTGCGCAGGGTCCAGTTCCAGAACAACTTCGACTACACGCTGACCGACCAGGCCACGGGAACCATCGTTATGGCCGGGCAGGTGAATTCTCTGTTCGGCACTGTCTATGGAAAGATTGCCAATGATATTGTCGGAAAACTGAAAAAGATCCGTACTTCTTCCACTCCGCAACCCTCTCCACAAAAGGAGCCGACAGCAGAAAAGAACAGCGACCAGACTTCCTCGTGATCTACAAAGTTAAGGGAACACGCGGCCAAGCTGTGCTTTGACTCAGCCTCATACAGTGAATCCGCGGAAGAATCGTTTTATAAGCATTCACTTCTGCGCGATGCCGCGCCGGGTGACCAGATAAACCGCAAAGCTGCCGAGCCAATGACCGCCTTCATAGTGCTCCCCGGTCACGGCGGCCAGTCCGGCGCGCGCGTGCTGCGCTGCAGCTTCTCGAACAGCGGGCAGGCGCTTGTCTGCTTTCGGCAAGGCCGCCGCGATGCCCTCCAGCATCCATGCGCGGCTCAGATTGAGCCCGTCCAGATGCGCCAACTTCGGATCGCTGGGGTCCGGCGATACAACGGGCTGCAACCACTTGTCGGCGCGAGACGCTGGAATCTGCGGGAGAAATGTTCTGAGCCAGCCTGCAAACTCGGCGCTTGGCAGCACCCTCCTCATCATGTCGGCTTCGGCCAAGCATGGAGAAAGAAAATCTTCGCCAGAAGGTTCGTAAGACAACGGGCAATTCCTGTCATTCAGGTAGAACTGGCGGGCCTTCGCTTCTGTCAGACGGCTGAAATCCGCGTCTCCAACCGAGTGCGCATAATCCGACATGAGTCCGAGAGCGAAAGCGGTCTGCGCATGCTCACCGATGCGCACCGGATAAGAAAGCTTCGGGAGCCACTCCTTCACTCGCTGCAACGCGGCTTCTTCGAGCGGATGGAGATTGGCCGCCAGTTCCCTGGCCTGGGGATCATTCCATTCGCGAAGTTCCGCCGATAACTGCAACAGCCAAGCCAGGCCGTAGGGGCGTTCGAAGGTGGAACGTCCTTCCGCTTTCAGGTAAACAGCTTCCTGCTGGATGTTGGCGGCAGTCAGGCTCTGCCCCAGAGCTTCGCGTGCAGGTTGGACAAAGCCCGCGCTTGGGAAGGTCCTGATCAATCGCACCAGCAGCCAGTGGCCGTGAACGGAAGAATGCCAGTCGTAGCAGCCATAGAACGCAGGAGTCAGCTTTCGAGGCGGAGCGACATCGGCGTCGCTATTCAAGGAGTGGCTGATCTTGTTCGGATACTCCTTGTGGACACATGCGAGGGCCAGCCTGGCAAACCGTTCGGCAGCGTTGACGTCAAAGTTTGGAGTTGCTTCTTGAGACATGGCGTTCGCCGCGAACAACAAGAACATGAAGTAAAGAAGCGGTTTCATTCACTCATATCGTAAATGAAGCTGAACAGGAATCGCCGGGTTCTGGCGCACCTATGGCCTTGTGATTACTATAATCTGCCCTCTAATTCCGTGTTAGGCTGTGCTTCGCATACGCAATCATCGTCTGTGCTCTTCGCGTTTCAAATTCGCTGGGCCGACCCTACCACATGGCCATGGATCGGAGGGACCGCGATATTGCTTGCATGGTCGGCTATCACTGTTTGGCAATGGTGGCAGAGACAACAAGTGCAGGAATGGCCAACGACTCGTGGCCAAATCGAATCCACAACGGTTGGTGAAAAGAAAATCCTTGGCGCCAGCGGTGGGAGTTCCGCCAAAATTCAGGCGGAGTTGGCTTACTCCTACGCTTACGAGGGGCAGCATTACCGTGGCCGCTACAGGAAAGTAGTCGACAGTGAACCGGAAGGGCGGGAATTCGTGCGGGACCTGAAAAGCAGGACTGTGATGGTCTCCTACAATCCCCGCAACCCCGCCAAGTCTGCCCTGACGCAAGATGCGGTCACAGCGCTCCTAAACCAGCGCCCTCCTGGAGACGAAAACGGCTTCCAGGTTTCGGAGCTTCCAAACTGGATCAAACCTCTTCTGTGGCCGATGCTTGCATTGTCGGTGGTAGGGATGGCGTTCAGCTTGTGGGTGCATTTGGGAGCCATTATTGGAAAAGAGGGTGTACCTGAATCACTCCTCAACCCATTGGTAGCCGGAATTTATGTGGTCTGGTTTTCGGGCATGTTTGTGGCCCAAAAGCGAATCGGCAATCTTCGTCGAAAGAACTTCTGGAAACTCGTGTTGCAAGGCTCGCCGGACTGGCTGCGTTTTGCGGTGTACGGCTTTATCGGGTATGCAGTGCTTATCTTCCTGCTTTTCCTTCCACAAACGGCAACAGGAAACCGGGGCACCCATACACTTGGGGACTTCTGGCAACGGACGGCTGTCTCTTCCGCGTACTGGATGGCTTTATTTTTCTCAGCATTGGCAATCTTTTATTCGGCGGCAACTGCCAAAAATGATGACACCCAGCAGCTTGCACTGAAACAATAGCTTCTTCAATTCACGCCCAAGCCTTTGCCTTGCCACTTTGTTAGTGCACCCAGGGTAAAGGATTCTCCGTTGGCAATCAGCGTCGTCAAATGGCGGGGTTTTCAAGCCAGTTCCGGCCACCAGATCAGCACCTTAAGGAACTTCGAGAAATGCAGCAGCGGCTTGGTTGGCGGCAGTTCGATTCCCGCGGCCTGGGCCATGGTGTTCACATCAATCTCTGCATCGGCGTCTCGCAGCGGCCAGGGCAAGTGATGGATATGTCCGCGCAGGACTTTATTGTTCCTGATGACATACAGGCAGTAGCGCTCAGTCAGAAAAAATTCCAGTGAGTTCTTCTCCCGAGGACGCGGCCCGCTAGTCGGCCAGTAACGTCCGCGAAAGTCCGCAGGCTTTGGCTGATGTAATCTCCTGCTGCTGTATTCGATTTTTTCACCCTTGAGTTTCACCTGCATGGCGGCATGGAGATAAGGCAGTCCATAGCCAAGGCGTGCTCCCCAAACCGCCGGAAGGCTGGCTGCATCGAGGCTGAAAAACCACACCCCCGGAATGCCCTTGTAGCGCACATAGGTCCTTACATTTAGCTCGGGAAAACGGCTCAGGCCAGGCAAGGGAGGCTGCCAGCGTCCTCTGATGCCGCTCATGTGAAAAGGCGTGACCGCCACGTAGGCTTTGCCGTCGTGCAGATCCAGTTCCAGGTTGGCGGGCACCAGCCTGCGAATCTGCTCCGCCGGAACCGCCCAGTGAGCAAACAGCAGGTCATGCCAGTTCTGCACCATGATCCAAGGCTTATTAGAAAGAGCAATGGGCCGGTGGTCAGTGTGTGCCAGCAGCGGGTGCATAAGATGATTGTAGGCATCACGCAAATCTACGACGTTCATTTGCCCAATTCGCGCCTAGCCTTTGCTTTCCAAATCGTGTACTTGGCGCAATCGGCTGTACAGGTTATCGGCATTGAGGTGCTTGAAAACTAAATCTCGACTAAAATTTATCTACCCGCCATGCCTGACACTCCTAACGCAACTGCCACGCCCACTGAAAATGCCGAAAACTTCGAATCCGCATTCGCTGCCCCGGTTGATGTCTTTGCCGTCCACGGGGTTGATCCTGAAGTTCAGGCGTATGCCATGGCGAAGTATTCGCGCTCTTCGCTTTCGATGAAGGAGTCCCTCAAGGAACTCAGCACTCAGAAAGCCGAGCATTTCCTGAACACTTTTTATTTTCAGTACGGGCACCGCTCCATTGCCGATCTGGCCCACATTGCGATGGCGGTGGAAAAACTCTCGATCCTGGCGGCTATTGTGCTGGTAGACGAGCAGCGCTGGGACGGCCAGGAACGCTCCACCCGCTACCAGAATTTCAAAAAGAGCGGGTATTACACTCCCGATTTTGGCGAAGATCAGGCGACCCAGCAGGCCTACACAGAGTGCGTAGACGCCCTGTTCAACAGCTACGAGACGCTCACCCAGGAAATGACCACTTACTACACGCAGCAGGTGGCGCGTCCTCAGAACATGGCCGAAGACGCCTATGTTCGCACCTTGCGTGCGCGCGCTTTCGATAATTCCCGTTACCTGCTGCCTCTGGCCACCAATACTTCACTAGGACAGATCGTGAATGCCCGCACGCTCGAAGGCCAGATTTCCCGGCTGCTCTCCAGTGCTTACCCTGAAGTGCGGCAGCTGGGCGAAAAGCTGCGCACCGCCGCACTGCGGCCCGCATTCAACATGCAATCGGACCTGATCGACCAATTGGTGAAAGATGTGCGCGCTGTGAGCCAGAAGGTCGGCTCGCAGATGGAGCACCACCTTGTGCGCCGGGTCAAAGTGGCGCCCACGCTGGTCAAGTACACCAGTCCCAGCGACTACACGATTCAGTCGCAGAAGGCGCTGGAGCAGGCCGCCGCCGAAATTATGGGTGACGCCGCCACAGAACCAGCGCCGCTGGTTGATCTGCTCGAAGACGAGCCTCTGGAACTTGAAATGGCCACCACGCTGTTGTATTCCGCGTGCCATTATTCCTACCGCCAGATCAGGGCACGCATCGAATCGCTGGGCGCGCAACAGCGCGACGAAATCATTGATCTGGGCATGCGCGATCGCGGGCGCTACGATGAACTGTTGCGCGCCTTCCATTCCGGCCAGCAGTTCCGCTTCGATATCCTTATGGACATCGGCGGCTTCCGCGACATGCACCGTCACCGCCGCTGCACCCAGATCGAGCAGGGTTTTACGGCCCTGCACGGTTATGACGTTCCACCAGACATCAAGGCAGCGGGGCTACAAGAGCAGTATGAAGAGAGCATCAGGAGCACGATGGTGGTGCACGATAAAATTACTTCCGCTGCCGGCGCAGAAGCCGCCGTCTACGTGCTGCCGATGGCTTTCCGGAAGCGCACTTTGTTCAAGATGGACTTCGCAGAGGCGGTTTACATTTCCGAACTGCGCACCGCGCCTGCCGGACACTTCTCTTACCGCAATGTCGCTTATGCCATGTATGAAGCTGTGGCAAAGCGGCATCCTTCCCTGGCGCGCTATTTCCGGGTCACAGATGTGCGCGGAGAAGATCTGCTTAAAAGGTGAGGTTCGGCCCCCCTATCACTTTGGGGGCCTTTTCGCGCTACATCCGCTACAAGCTTTGCTTTCAGTGCGATACCGGGATTTTAGTCCGCTACAACTCCGCTACAAGTCCGCTACAACTCCGCTACATGCGGAAAACCAACCACGGAGACGCGGAAGCACGGAGCAAAACCACATAACTCTAAATGCCATGCAGCAGATACCCATGTGCAAACGGCATTCGGCAATGGCAGACCGCAAATCGGGCAGGCATAGCTCCGCCTTGGACATTCTCTTTCAATTTTCAAAGACCAGACAAAGCCACCCCAGAGGGTGCAGCTGGAGAGTAGCCAGAAAAAAGCGAGAATGCAAGCAATGGTGTCACTACGCCTCCACTACGGCGGCGTAGTGGTACCACAACGCCGCCGTTCAGGCTCGAGGCGCGTTGGCACGAGGGATACGTTTCCTTGAGAATACCTTGTGTCGGATTCGTGGGGGATCCATCACGTGGATGCTTCCACTCCGCGCCAAAAGAGGGCGCTCCGGTCAGCATGACAGCTCCAGGGCGACGATGTAATGAATATGAAATCGTTGCAAGGTTTGCACCGTTGCTTTGCGTCCGGTAAAGCCAGCATCTTCGGGCAAATCGGGTCTAATGCCCATCCACATCTCAGATAAACACTCGAGTTCGTGAATTTTGTACCCTAAAGTGTCTTTTCCGCTGTAAAAATTACCGTCTGCAAACATATACTTGATAGTAGTGCTATCCCCCTCCGGCATGACGTTGGTCCTTCGCCGGGAGCTTGGCCATTCAACCTGACAGGTGGAGATTCTTTGCTAGAGTCGATCCAGAAAATCGCGATTTTGTACGACGCCAGTCAGGCCGTGCTCTCTACGTTCGATCTCGACGAGGTGTTGAACCGCATTCTTTCCATCATTCACGACTATTTTCACCTGAACAACGGGGCCGTGATGCTGATGGACAAGAACAAGCAGGAGCTTTACGTTCGCGCCCACTTCGGGCGCATCGGCGATATCGGCTACCGTATTGCTGTGGGCAAGGGGATCACCGGAACCGCCGCCCAACTCAAGCGGCCCATCCATGCCCCTGATGTAACCAAAGATCCCCGCTATGTGGCCAAGGCGGAGGGCACGCAATCGGAAGTTGCGATTCCGCTGATGGTGCGCGATGAAGTTGTGGGCGTGCTCGATTTTCAGAGCGAACAAGTCAATTATTTCAATGACAGCATGATTGACCTGCTCACGCTATTTTCCACCCAGGCGTCTCTGGCTCTGGAAAACGCCCGGCTTTATTCGCTCGAACGGCGTCGCGCCGAGCAGCTTGAGGCCATCAATGCCGTGGCCCGCCAGACCACCGCGGTGCTCGATCTCGATGAACTGCTCACGGTAGTTTGCCGTTTGATTCTGGAATGGTTCCGCGTTGATCATGTAGCCGTGCTGATGTCAGAAGGCGACTTCCTGCGCGTGCGTGCTTTTGAGGGCCGCCTGACTCCGAAAATCTCCATGGGAGCGCAGCTTGCTCCGGGCTCCGGTTTGGCCTCTATGGCCCTGGCCCAGAACAAAAGCATTATTGAAAACGATGTGACCAACGTGGAAAGTTACATCGCCGGGTTTGTCGAAACCCAGGCGGAGATGTGCGTGCCGCTCATCTTCTTCGGCGAGAAGCTGGGCGTGCTGGCCCTCGACAGCGCCGGTAAAGACGTTTTCGACGTAGAAGACATTCAGCCTCTCGAATCGGTCGCAGACATATGCGCCGCCGCCATTCAGAACGCCAATTACTTCGAGCGCATGAGGCAACTGGCTTACATTGACGGACTGACCGGCATCCATAACCGCCGTTATTTTGAGATGCGCATCGTGGAAGAGTTGGAGCGCGCCGCTCGTTTTGGCGGACGCATGTCGGTCATCATGATGGATATTGACCACTTCAAGCGCCTCAATGACGAATTCGGACACCTGCTGGGAGATGAAGTGCTCCGCAATGTGTCGAGCATTCTGAAGCTCCAGCTCCGCAAAATGGACATGGTCTGCCGCTATGGGGGCGAAGAATTCGCCGTGGTGGTGCCGGAAACCACCGGAGAAAATGCGCTGACGGTAGCCGAGAAGCTGCGCCGCCAGATCGAAACGCATCATTTTCCCGGCGTGCCGCGTCCGGTAACGATTAGCTGCGGCGTTGCCGATTATCCGATTCACGGCCTCACTCGCGACGAAGTGGTGGCCGCCGCAGATGCTGCTCTCTATGCTGCTAAACAGGCCGGCAGAAACCGCGTTATGGCCGCCATGCTGAAAAAAGAAACCTCCGCATCATCACAAGGGTAAATATTTCAATGGGGAATTCCGGGATCGCAGTTTCCAAGATCACTGCCAAAGCTGCAAGCATCGGCATAGATGCAGCCGCTATGGCTTTTTTGCAGGATGCGTTCAAGCAGTTCGGCGTACAGGTCGTCTCCCTGAGCGGAAATCCGATAGATCTTTTCAGCAAGCAAAAGTTTGAGGCGTGCGTGCTGAAGCTCTACGATCCTGACGCAGAAAAGATACTCACGGCCATTCGCAACTCCGCGTCAAACCGCCGCATGGTCATCTACGGTATCGCCCGCAACACTCCTGAGGCGTTGCGCTTTTCTTCCTATGGAATCAATGCCGTTATGGATGAGCCGCTCGATCGCCAAAGCGTGCTCAAAGTGGTGCGAGCCACGCATCTGCTGGTGGTGCATGAATTGCGCCGCTACGTGCGCATTCCGGTGGTGACCGAGCTTATGATCGAAATGGGCAGCCGCACTCTCAACGCCATGACCGTGGAAATCAGCGGCGGCGGCATGTCTGTGCGCACCGAAACGGCCCTGACTTCCGCCGATGTGGCCCGCCTCACTTTCAATCTTCCCGGAAGCAAAAAAGTCACCATTCGCGCCCACCTCTGCTGGTCTCGCACAGCCGAGAATCTTTACGGATTCAGGTTTGATCCCACCGATGAAGCCCGCATCAAGGTGAGAAGCTGGATAGATCAATACCTCGAAATCATGTAACCTAATAGCTTCCTATCCACTGCCAGACCAAGGATTTGCATGCACACGATTGAGCTGGAAAATGTGCGGAAAAGCTACGACCAGTTTGTGGCCGTAGACAATCTTTCCTTCAAAATTGAGCAGGGCTCGGTATTTGGACTTCTCGGCCCGAATGGCGCAGGCAAGACCAGCTCCATTCGCATGATGATCGGCATCACCGCGCCTGATTCCGGCCGTATCAACCTGTTCGGCGCGCCCTTTGACCGTAAAGGGCTTAACAAGGTTGGGTACCTTCCTGAAGAGCGTGGCCTGTACAAAAAGATGAAGGTGCTCGACCAGCTTATCTTTCTGGCTGAATTGCATGGCATGAACGCCACTGCGGCCCGGCAGGAAGCCATCTCATGGTGCCAGCGGCTGGAAATTTCGTTTAAGCTCGACAACAAGGTTGAAGAGCTTTCCAAGGGCATGCAGCAAAAGATCCAGTTCATTGCCGCTCTACTTCATAATCCTGACTTCATCATTATGGACGAGCCTTTCTTCGGCATGGATCCCGTCAACTCTGCGTTGCTGAAAGACGTGATGCTGGAGCTGAAGAAAGAAGGCAAGACCATTCTGTTTTCGACCCATCGCATGGACCAGGTAGAGAAGCTGTGCGATTCCATCTGCCTTATCAATCACGGCAAGGCCGTGCTGCAGGGCGACCTGAAGGGCGTAAAGGCCAGATACGGGCGAAACAACGTGCAGATTCAATATGAGGGCAACTGCGACTTTCTACAGCAGGACACCATGGTTACCGCATTCAACAACTATGGCAACTATGCGGAAGTGCGCCTCAAGCCAGGCACAGACCCGCAACAACTGCTGCGCCGTGTGGCCGAATGCGCCCGGGTCAACCGCTTTGAATTGATGGAGCCTTCACTGGAAGAAATTTTTATTGAGGTGGTGGGCAAAAACAATGCGTAATGTTTTTTTAATTGCCAGGCGCGAGTATCTGGAGCGGGTGAGAACGAAATCGTTCCTGGTCATGACTGTGCTCATACCGCTCATGATGGCCGGGTTTACCATAGGTCCCGGCCTGCTGATGAATCGCATGTCTCATGAGTCGAAGCATCTGGTGATCGTGAGCTCCAACTCACAGACAGGCGAGACTATCCGGCAGCAATTATCGGAATTGCAAAGCGAGCAGAGCAAAAAGGCCAGCGAAGCCAAGGAGACATCAGCAAAGCGCACTGCCGCCGCGCCTCCTGAACTCACGCTGGATGTTGACACCAACACCTCGCAACAGGAGCACGATAGCCTCATTCAAAAAGTAAAGAACAAGGAACTCGATGGCGTTATCTGGGCCCCTGACGATGCCCTGGCCGCCGACAAAGCGGCCCTGATCACCCGCGACGTCTCCAGCTTTATCGAGAACACCGAGATGGAGCAGAGCGTCGGCCAGGCCCTGCATCGCCAGGCCCTAAAGAAACGCGGACTCAGCGATGCTGAGATTGACAGTGTTTTTAAGCGCGTACACCTTAACGTGCAGGACGCTTCCGGAAAGACGGGCGCCAATCCGCAACTGACCTTCATCGTCAGCTTCGTGATGGTGATGATTCTTTACATGTCGGTGCTGCTCTACGGCATCAACGTAATGCGCGCCATTCTCGAAGAGAAAACCTCGCGCATCATGGAAGTGATGCTTTCGATTGCCCAGGCCAAAGAAATGATGGCCGGTAAAATTCTGGGAGTAGGAGCGGTGGGCCTGACCCAGGTGGTGATCTGGGCGGCTGTGGCGCTGGTGTTTTCCGGCGGCGGACTGATCGCAGCCGCGGGCATGATGAAGGGAATCATCTCTATCAAAATGCTCGTGGGATTTGCCGTGTACTACCTGCTCGGCTACGCGCTTTACAGCACCCTGTGCGCTGCCATCGGCTCCATGGTCAACTCCGAGCAGGAAGCGCAGCAACTGCAATTCTTCGTGATGATTCCGCTTTTCGTCTCCCTGGGAATCATGTTCAACGTGATCCAGTTCCCCTCATCTTCTCTGGCGGTCTGGAGTTCGATTTTTCCTTTCACTGCGCCGCTGATCATGTTTGTGCGCATCGCCGTGCAGACTCCACCGACGTGGCAGATTGCGCTCTCCATCATAGCCATGCTGGCTACGACCTACGGCATGATACTGCTATGCGGCCGCATCTACCGTGTGGGAGTGCTCATGTATGGCAAACGGCCGACCCTGCCGGAGATCATGAAGTGGCTCAGGTATGCCTGAACCACAAATCAGCCGTATTGAAGGCGAGAGCAACAACGGCTCTCGCCGTTTTTCTTTGCGGCAGCAAATCGTGATCTGGCTGGTCTCATGGCTCGCGTCGCTGCTCATTCGAATCATCGGCTCGACCCTGCGCTTTACTGTGGTGCCGGAAGAAGAAGGAATATCCGATGGCGACCGCCAGGTGCCACCCGGAATCTATTGCTTCTGGCACCGTTGCGTGATCCCCTGCGCTTATCGTTTCCGCAATCTGGATGCCGCCATCATGATCAGCCAGAGTTTCGATGGCGAACTAATTGCCCGCACCGCCAGCCGCATGGGTTATCTTCCGGTACGCGGTTCGAGTTCGCGCGGCGGCGCCGGAGCGCTGGTCTCCATGCGGCAAACCCTGGAGCAAGGACACCCTGCGGCATTCACCGCGGATGGCCCGCGCGGCCCCATTTATGTGGCCAAGCAAGGCCCCGTTGCTCTGGCGCGGCTCACCGGACATAAAATCCTCTGCTTCCATATTGCTGTAGAGCGCGCCTGGATCGTAAATTCCTGGGACAAGATGATCATTCCCAAACCGTTTTCCCGCGCAGTGATTTACGGCAGCCGCACCATTCAAGTGCCAGCCCACGCCACCAGTGAACAAATGGAAGAATGTCATCGAGAGATGCAGGCGGCGCTGGACAGATGCAGGGTGGAGGCGGAGAGACGGATTACACGCTCACATCCCGAGGGATCTCTACCGTCTTAAAAAGGTCCCGGGAACTGAAAACAGGGGCTGAAGCCCCAGTATTTATAAGGCTTTTTCGGCACGACTGGAAGTCATGCCCTGTTACGTGTCTCGTAAGCACCAGCAAAATATCAGTTCTCACACACGCTCTGAAGCCCAGTATTTGTAAGGCTCTTTCGGCACGACTGGAAGTCATGCCCTGTTACAAGGCAGTTCTCGCACGCCCTCTGACACAGACTTCTGAAGGTGGTAGGGTTCCCTCACTGCGTTCGGGACAGAAGAAAAAGAAATCAGGGTCATCAGCGAAATCAGCGGTAAGAACCTCTTCGCTTTTCGCGGTCACCGGATGCACAGTAATGAGTCCTTCACATCACATGCACTTTGTTCGCTGGTAGGGTTCCCTCACTGCGTTCGGGACGGAAGAAAAAACAAGTCACCAAATAAGCAAATCCGATCACCGGATCACCCGATTCTTCACGGGTGCCACAGATAGCTCACTTTGATAAACACCTGGCGTCCGTCGTTGGAGAAACGATTGAAGCCGTGCAGCAGGCCGTTGCCGTTGGGATCGCATTCGGTGGCGCCTGCAATCCGCGTGCATAAGCCGGGATCAATATTTTCGAGATTACTGTTGTATCCCGCGTAGATCGCCGTCCCCGGATGCACGAGGTAGGTAATGAGGAAATCGAAATTCAGGTTCTTGCTGGTTTGCAGGCTGGAAAATTGGGGGTTGGCGATGAGTCCGTTGTATTGTCCGATAAAGCGAAGGGAGAGCGCGGGCGTGAACTGGTAATTCCATTTCGACCGGATAATGTGATTGTTAAACACGGCATGATTCAGAGGATTATGGCGTATGCGGTCGAGCAGGTAGGTGTTGTCAATCTGAAGTCCGTTTACCGGCTTATAGGTGAGGGTGGCATTGAGCGTGGTCTCGTCGCCTTCGTTGGGTAATTGGCCGGCGGGCACGACTACGTTGACTGCTCCCTGGCGAAAGCCGCGCAAACTGAAAAGAAGCTGACGCAATGGGCTGCTTCTGAAAACCAACCCCACAAAATCCTGGGTGAATTTTCGATTAAAGGTGAGCCCCGAAAAATCAACCGGACGCAGCGTGTCGCTCTCGATGCCGACAATAGGAGCGATGATGGTGTTGCGATGAAAGCCAAAGACATAGTCGAAGTTGTAGTTATATTCGACGCCCGTGCCATGGTGGTCCCATGTCTTGTCTCCGTTCATTTCGGGACCGTGAAGAATCATGGGCCCCTTCGGATGCCAATAAAAATGGTAATAACTGTTGATGCGGCGGATATCGGTGCGCCGGATGAATCCGGTCTCGGTGCGAAATCCGGGCGAGATGTCCTGATAATTCACATTGAAGCTGAGACGTTCGCCCGAAGCCATGAGCGACGTATCGTGGTCGCTTCCGAATGAGTATCCGCTGGTGTGGTCGAAAGTCGAACTGACGACGCCGCGATAGTAAAAAGTCCAGTTCTTATTGATTTTGATGTTGGTATCGAAGCCACCCACGCGATTGAAGTCTCCGGCGAACTCGCGGTCGGTATAAATCGCGCCTACGCTGGAGTTCTGACCAACGTCGTAAGCTACGCGTCCCACGGCAAAATATGCCCGCTTGTTATTGAAAGGATCGTCGGCCAGCACCTGCTTGCCCGGCGAACGGTCATCGGCGACCAGAAATCCGAGCGCCCACGGCCCCTGTTTTCCGGTAAGCCGCGCGCCGAATTGCGGGTCAGCGATTCTGCGTGTGAAAAGCAGCCGGTCATTGGAAAACGGATCGAGTGTCTCAAAAAAATTGGAGTTCTCGAGAAAGAAGGGCCGCTTTTCCGGGAAGAACACCTCGAACCGCTGGTTCACCGTGACCTGCGGTTCGTCAGATTCGACCTGGCTGAAATCAGGTTCGATGGTGGTATCGAGCACCAGGCTGTCTTTGAACACAAATTTGGAATCCAGCCCTGCCTTGCCGTCAAAAAACTTAGACTGGATGGTGGGATTGGTGGGCACGTCCTGGTTGAGGCTGCGAAAGGTGCTGGCAAAAGCGTAAGGATTGAACTGCATATTTTTGCCTGGTGAAACGCCTTCGAACCCGGTGATGGTGGCTTCCTGATTCAGGCGGCCGGAAATGCGGCTGGATACCCGCGGCCAGAAATCATCTTCATCGGAGCGCGGGATCACCCTCATAAAAGTCACGCCCCAGGCCGGTGAAATGTCACCGGGCTTGAAGCGCATGCTGCGAAAAGGAATGGACTGAATGACTACATAGCCGTGCGGCGTCACCTTGCCTGATGAATTCCAAACGGTGTCCCATGACGTATCGGTGCCGCCGCCTGATTCCGTATAGAGACCTTCCGACTGAATGCCCAGAGGGTTGGTGCTGAACACCAAGCCATGGCGCTGGTCATGGAAGGTGTCGAGCGTTACTTCTACATAATCGTCGTCAAAGATGTTTTCGCGCCGACTGAGGTGAGCCCGGATTTTGTTTGGCTCCCGGTCAAAGCACACCCACACTATATAAAGATACTGCCGGTCGTAACCGAGATAGACATTGGTGCGCTGTGTGGGCTGCACGCCATCGGTCGGATCTCGTTCTACAAAACCGCTGACTTTTGACATGTCGGAACGCGATGGTTCCATGCTCTCAAATTCCCGAAGCTTCGGCGGACTACTAATCTGGTTGATATGAATGTTCTTCGGCAGCGCGGGTGTTGGCCCTGCCGGCGTGACCACCATGCGCTTGTCCGGAGAAGCCGGCGGGCTCTGCGGCTTGTCTTGAAATAAACCGCCAAACGCCAGCACCGCGGCTAAAACGATCAAATCCCCACCTCAGAGTACATTACGTGACTATTGGACGATTGGTTCCCGAATTCGTTGGGAACGAAAGAGAGTTGGAGGACGAAGAATTATCGCTGTTTAAAAACTCGACATGATGTTCCACAAACATGCCTTCATGTGCCGCCTTCCAGGGCTTGCATTATTCATGACCAATGAGCAAAAAGACATATAAAGCAGTGTTCATTACGTCTCGGAATGCAGCAATCGTTGTAAGGGCATCGACAGATTGTTCTAGTGCGCTCCGCTCCAAAAGCAGGAGACCACCCCAGCACGTGCAAAAGCAGCACGCACTGGGGACCCCGGTGAGCTGCGCGCAAGCCGCCGCGCGAGGAAGTGTTTCTTTTCGTTCCTTACCCGGCACTCCGCTTCTCAGATACGCAACAGAGCTGTATCTGAGAAGCTCCGTGACCGGGCTACTTTCGGTCGTCCTGCCGGACTGGAGAGCGGATTACCAAAAGTGTTTCGTCGGCCTGAAATGATAACGGCGTCAGCGTGATGAATAATGCAGGCTCCGGGGCTCTGTCTTGTTTGGGATGTTTTCCCAGCGCTCCCGCGTTGCGCCGCTCTGCGGCTGCACCGTTGTTGTTCCAGCAGTTTCTTTGGCTCACAAGAGTGCAATTACTACAAATGACTCACTACATTCTCGTGAGAATACCTCGTATCAGCTTAGGGTGGGACACATCACGTGGATGCTTCGACTGCGCGCCAAAGGCAGGCGCTGCGCTCAGCATGACAGGGGAAGGATGACCTGCTCCGCCTTATGGGGGCGCTATATGCAATTACCCAATTACCAGATTACCCACTTACTCACTTACCCATGGCCCAACGACTTCACTGTATATCGGAGTAGTGTTTCAGCTTTGTTTGTTGCTGCGCGTCGTTTTTGGCTGGGGCTGGAGGAGCGCCGAAATGTCTCACTACCACATCATCGGCTGTGGTATTTGAGTCGCTGCGACGCGACTTGCCTGACAGACGGCGATGCTGTGGCTGCGGTTTAGGAGTTGCGCCTACGCTGGGCGAGGCTTTGGCGGCGCGCATCTGGGGTTGAGGGCGCGGCGTAGACGCGTTCGGCGGCGCTGTCGTATGCAAAGGCGCCGCATGGGCTGAAGAAGGCCCACTCACGGGTGTTGCCGCGTGAACGGTCGCCGCGCCAAATGGCAATTCCTGCTGCACCGACCCCCGGGTAAGATCAGACGGCAGTGGAGGCCACGGGCGGAAGTTCGCCAGGGTGAGTCCAACCAGAAAGAGGAAGCTGGCGGCAATCGCGCCGGTAAGAACACCATTAAGCTGCCAACGTTTGCGCCGCACAGTTTTCACGTGCTTTGGCATCGGCGGCTGCGCGGCCGGCACAAGTACGGGTGCGGCGACCTCTTTTTCCGGTTTCAGTTCCGGTTCTTCTTGCTGTTCGTGCTCTTTCCGGCGTTGCGCCTCCAGTGCGGCGGCGTGCTCCTGGGCTGCCCACTTGCTACGCTCCAGTTCGGCCTGCCGCTCTTCCCGTTCAATGCGCTCCCGCTCCAGCAGCTCCTGCTGCACCGCTTCGTCCAATTTTCTCTGTGTGCGGCGCTGGTGCTCGAGAGCTTCGGCTTTTTCCTGCTCAGCAGCGCGCTCTTTCTCCAGCTCCACTGATCTCCGTTCTCTTGCAGCCTGCAACTCGGCGGCATGCGCCTTCATGCGCTCGCGGTATTCCTGCGCGCGCTGTGTCATGGAAACGCCACCCGACGAGGCGCGCTCACGCAACCTGGTCAATCCATTGCGCAGCTTCTGCCCGGCGCTTCCCAGGGCCGCCCCCAGTTCATGCCGCGCTTCACCAAAAGCAGCGCCTGTTTGTTGCAGCGAGGCGCGTACTTCCGATCCCACGTTGTCGAGCAGGCCGGCATGGACCACGGACGGCTCATTATGCGGCTGGGCTTGCGCCGGCGCATTTTGCACTGGCGCATTTTGCACTGGCGGCTCTTGCACCGACTGGTCTTGCGCAGTCTGGTTTTGTGCCAACTGATTTTCAGACAGCCGCGCTGGTGGGTCGTTGAGTGGCAGTGGCGATCCGGTCACCGGCGCTGCATGCGTTGGCTGTATTGGAGGAAGAGGCGTTTCCTGAACTGTTGGTTGCTGCAATGGCGCTGGCCGCTCCAGCCTTTCTGTGAATGGGGTAGCTGGCTGCGTCACTCGGGGAATGGCCGGAATAGCCTCGACTACGGGAGTGCGTTGAATGGTCGCGGCATTCGTCGTGGGCCGGACCGTGCCGGGAAATACCACCACCTCAGACTGTAATTGTCTGGCCAGCTCCGCCGCCCGGCGCAGCGCCTGCTGCTGGTCGCAAACTTCAAACTCGATTTCCAGATCGGCAGGCGAGACAATGGCGTCGCCGGAGCGTGCCACTTCCACTTCAAACCCCTGTTCACGAAGCTGCTGGGAAAGAGTAGTGGTGTATTCGGGAGTTTGGGTAAGTATGCGGGCTAAGGGCATGAACCAGCCACCTCCGAGAGAGAATCCTGATTGTCGAGAAGCGCTCTGAGCAGCGGAGACGCACCCGTACGTCGTACAGGAGTGGCGTGACTTATTAGACGCAAAGTCCCGCTTTAAGGTGGCTTGGAGAGTAGCGTAACTCTAGTGAACTTCGGCGAAGTCCATACCGTCGGCAAACTGGAGCCCGGTGATCTGTTTGGCCCGGTATTGGACTTCCAGATAGGCCTTCATAATGGCAATGTGGACCGACTCGCGCTGGGCGGCGTTTTGGCACTCAATGCGAATGCGGTCAAGTTCAAGGTAGCGATCGTGAGCTTCCACGAATTTGTTGAGAACGACGGTATTCATAGCACTTTTGATTCTTCTAGCACTTGAGGTAAGTACGTATCACTTGAACACCTTAGAACCATTCTTTGTAGACATTAATCCTGTCCGGCAGATCCTCGAAGGGGCTGCGACTGAAGTCACAGCGCTCAATAATGCCGTGCCGCTGGGGCTGAAATCACGCATTGCAAAAATCTAAGTGAACGCTATTGAAGGTAACTATTTTCCTGTCCCTTCCAGCACCGCGGCTGCGCGATTCAGCGCTTCGGTAAGCACCTGCAACTGCTGGCCGGCAAGCTTGCCATCATTCGCGTCAAGGGCTTCGTTGACTCCGGGAATCACTACGGCCGCGTATCCGGTGTATTGTCCGGGAGCGTAGATGGCGTGCTTGAACCACGGGCGATTCGGCAGGCCCTGCTGAATGAGCAGAGCACGTTCGGCGGACATGAGCGTCTGGTTCAATTTAGCAGTGTCAGACGGTGGGGCTTTCTGCATGGCCAGCAGCCTGGCCCCGGCTTCAGTAAAGCGCTTGGCCGCAGCGGTGGCCTGAGTGAAGTCAGGAGCGTTTGCCCCTAAAGTTTGCTGCGCTTTGTTCTGCGCTCTATCTATGTAAGCCGCGATCTCTTTGCCGTAGGCTTCGTAGTCGAAGGGCAAGACATCGGCGGAGGCCATGTGCAGCGCTTCCACGCCCAAAACCCGCGCCATCTGCTGTTCGTAAACAAATGTGGGATCGCCGAATTTCTTAAACCAGGCAAAATTATCGAAGACCGAGTGGTAAACGCCATAGCTGCCGTTGGACGTCATGTCTGCCGAGGGCACACCTAAATGCTGAATGAAGACGCTGTAATCTGATCCGCTGCCCAGGTCGCCCACGGGAACATCATTATCTATGCGGGCGTTGGGCCCGCGGTTGGAATTGAAGTCAGGAGTGCGGCGATTATTTTGCGCCTGATCTTTCTGCCGTTCTTTCCACGCGTCATAAACGGTCCCGCCTTTTGGGCTGGGCACCTGCCGGGTGACGTCGCGCACAAATCCTTTCAACGCCGGTACGGCCGAGGCGCTGAAATTGGGACCGGTTACGGCCACGTCCAGGTTGAAATACGCTACGGCGTTGGCCAGGTCGCGCTCGTGTTCCTCGCCCCACTCGGTGCTGCCAATCAGCCCTTCTTCTTCCGCGTCCCAACTGCCGAAGACGATGGTGCGGTCAGGCTTCCAGCCCTGCTTCATGAGCGCTCCGAGTCCGTGGACCGCTTCCAGCATGGCGGCGGTGCCGCTGTTGGGATCAACAGCGCCGTAGACCCAGGCATCGCGATGGTTGCCGAGCACTACCCACTGGTTCGGATTTTTGGCGCCCGGTATTTTACCGATCACATTCCAGATGGGCCAGTACTTGTAGTTCTGCTTGATATGCAATTTCACCCGCACCGGCCCCGGCCCTACGTGATAGGTGAACGGCAGCGAGCCCTGCCAGTCACGCGGCGTTTCCGGACCACCCAGATTCTCGAGAATCGGAGTGGCGTCAGCATAGGAAATCGGCGTGGTGGGAATTTTGGGCATGTCGGCGGCCTGCTCGGGCGGTACGCGTTGCGAGTCAGGTAAGGAAGGCAGCGACGCTACGCCGGGCGTGGTCGGGTCGCCCGGATACTTGAACATATATTGGATGGAGCCGCGCTGCACTGACTGCTCCGGACGCCACGGCCCCTTGGGATAAGGATCGCCTTTGAAGTACCCATCGTCCCAGGGATCGGAATAAATAATGACCGCCGCCGCGCCGTGTTGTTCGGCGACGAAGCTCTTGACCCCGCGAAAGTTGTCGCCGTAGCGGACGATCACGATTTTGCCACGGACATCCACCTTCATCTCTTCGAGCTTTTTGAAATCTTCCGGACGACCGTAGTTGGCGTACACCACATCGGCCTCGGCGTCGCCCGAGGGAGACGATCCGTTGAAAGGCATCAATACGCGCGGATCGTCCTGGTAGGGATCGTTGGAGACATGCTCCCTGTGCGGGCCGTTCATCTTCACGTTGGCGGGCGCGGTCACGGAAACGCTGATCTCTTCCGGCCTGTTCATCCAGACTTTGTATTCGACCATCTCGGTCTGCAAGCCCGCCTCTTTGAATTTCTGAGCGACATAGTCGGCGGTCTTCTTGTCTTCAGGAGAGCCAGCCACGTGGGGTTCAGCGGTGAGTATCCGCAAATGCTGTTCAGCCAGCGAAGGATCGGGCACGGCGATAAATTTCTGGTCCCACTGGTGCTGGGTGGTGAAATCACGGAAGCCGAAGACCTGCGTGGATGGCGCATTGTTGGCACTCTGTTGGGCGAGCGTGGTGATGGCAAGAAATGACAACAAAGCAATGAGGCGAAGACGTTTCAATCTGGATTCTCCTCGTGAATGGAAAGAAGAGCAAGATTACACGAAGGGGAGAGCTCACCGCAAAGCAGGGTAGTCGCAGTTGAGTTGATAAATGACATCAACACGTAGGTACTCTCGTGAGAATGCCTCGTATTGGGGTAGTAAGGGATACATCTCGTGGATGCTTCAGCTCCGCGCCGAAAAGCGGCGCTCCGTTCAGCATGACAGCCGGGAGAATTTTATGTAATTGAGAATTGACTGGCCATCCAATACATGTTCAGTTTGCTTTTAACGCGCAACGAGGCTCGCGCGAGTTTCTTCATTGACCATAAGCCATCACCTGTTGGTTGCGCGTTGCGAGCACGTCTGTGATTTGCTTCTGATGGCGCTGTTCGTGGCTGGCCATCAACCTCGGCAAGTCAAGCATGTTGATGTGCCCGAACAGCGGATGCTGCGCCTCCATCTCTCCGAAGTTGAGATCGGCATTGTTCTCGAAGACTGCTTTGACCGAGTCAAACGAGGTGAGCAGGCGGTTCCTGAGGTCTTGCGCAGCAAGGCCATGGCGAGGCGTGGCCGCAGATGCTGCGCGGAAAGGCAGAAGGCGGTTCTGGATCAGGAAATCTCTGACTGATCCGGGCACAAAGCTGGAAACCACGGAAAGCGGCAATTCCATAAACGGCAGCAGCGTTTTGGGCAGGAAGGCGAATGACACGTCGAAATCGGCGAACGTGCGCCTGACGTAGGGCGGTCGTCCGCTGCGCTTGAGCTGTATAAGTTTTTCCAGAATCTCCTGGAGCGAGCCCGCGGCCAGAATGATATGGTCCACGACTTCACCTACCGACCACCTGCCGGCTTCCGGAACATAGTCGAGTTGCGGCTGTGAGAGTGGACGAATCAATTCCAGCGTGTGCAGGCGAACCGCACGAAAGTTCTCTAAGCCTGGATGGAAGTTTTGGCCCACCCCTTATAGACGCGCAAGAGATCGTTTTATGCGATGGTGTGGTTCCTCGTGTGAGGAGTTCGGGCGCTATAAATGTCAGATCGTTTTAGTGCGCTCCAAAGAAGGAGCTGCGCGCGCACCGCGGGCGCAAGGAAGTGATTCTTTTACTCGTTACCCGGCACTCCGCTCCGATGCGCAACAGCCGCGCATCTGAGAAACTCCGTGACCGGGCTACTATCGTTCGTCCTGCCGGACTGGAATACAAATTGTCCAGGATGTCTGGTCAACCGCGAAACGGTGAAGATGGCGTGATGAATAATGCAGGCACAAAGTAAGCCGGCGTTTCGTTGTGGCGATAGGGATCCTCACTGCGTTCGGGATTTATAAAGAACAAGCTTACTTCCGCTTCAATACGGCTTTCACAGCCTTCACGATGAACGGCGCTGTGAGCCCGTATTTTTCCATGAGCTGATCGGGTGTGGCTGACTCCGCGTAGGTGTTCTGGATGCCAACATATTCCATCGGCACGGGATGGGTCTTCGATACCGCTCGTGCGACCTGCGAGCCCAGCCCGCCGTCGAGCAGATGTTCTTCCGCAGTCACGATGGCTCCGCATTCTTTGGCTGCCTGCGCAATCGAGGCTTCGTCTATAGGCTTGATGGTGTGCATGTCGAGCACGCGCGCATCAATACCCTCGTCGGCAAGCTGCGCTCTGGCCTGAAGCGCATAACCTACTTCCAGTCCGCAGGCAATGATCGCTACATCGCGTCCGCTGCCGTGCTGTTTGGCTTTGCCGATTTCGAAAGTATCACTGGCGCTGTAGAGAACCGGGGCTTTGGGGCGTCCGGTGCGCATGTAGACCGGGCCATCATGCTCGGCCATGCGGTGGACCAGGGCGCGCGCGCAGAATTCATCTGAAGGACTGAGCACCACAAATCCGGCCAGCGCCGACATAAGAGCGTAGTCTTCCACTGCCTGCTGGCTGGGGCCGTCTTCGCCGATGGAGATGCCGCCGTGCGATCCTACAAATTTGGCGTTCACTCCCGGATACGCCACGCACATGCGCAACTGGTCGTAGCCTTTGTCGCAGAGAAAGACCGCGAATGATGAAGCGAACGGCAGCTTTCCGGCCAGGGCGAGTCCACTGGCAATGCCCACCATGTTGGCCTCGGCAATGCCGCAGGTATAAAAACGGTCAGGAAATTCTTTCTGGAATTTGGCGCTGAAGGTGGACTTGGCCAGATCAGCATCGAGCACAACAACATTTGGGTTCGTCTTGCCCAACTCGACCAGCGCCTGTCCGTAAGCCTCGCGGGTGGCAACGCCCATTTTGAGTTCGAACTTCGTTTTAGCGTCGGGAGTTGTGGTTGGAGTCAACTTGTTATTCTCCTATCCGATGACATTTGCAGGTGAGCATGATGAAAAGCGATATTGCACATAGAGCTCATACATTGCGGGCCTGCGCTTCCAGTTCCGCCACGGCGGCCGTGACCTGGTCTGGTTTGGGGGCGACTCCATGCCATTCCGGGTTGTTTTCCATAAAGGAAACACCTTTGCCCTTAATGGTATTGGCGACAATGCATGTGGGCCGGCCATCTTTACCGGCGCGCGCTTCTTCCAGCGCCCGGATCACCTGCTGCAGATCGTGGCCGTCAATCTCTACGGCACGCCAGCCGAAGGCTGCGAACTTTTCGCCAAGAGGCGAGACATCCAGAATATCTTTGGTGAATCCATCCAACTGCTGATGGTTGTAATCAATGATCAGCGTGAGGTTTTCGAGCTTGTGGAAGGGCGCGAACATGGCCGCTTCCCAGTTCTGACCTTCCTGTATCTCGCCGTCACCTACCATCACGAAGGTATGCCAGTCTTTCTTATCGAGTTTGGCGGCAATGGCCATGCCGATGCCAACCGATATTCCCTGGCCCAGTGAACCGGTATTGGCTTCCAGAATAGGAAGAAAACGCTTATCAGGATGCCCTTGCAACGGCGACCCCATCTTGCGCAACGTGCCCAGCACTGAAGGATCAATGTATCCGGCTTCGGCCAGAACGGCGTAGAGCGCGGGACATCCGTGGCCTTTGGAAAGAATGAAGCGATCACGATCGGGCCAGTCAGGATTGCGCGGATCATGCCGCAGCACCTTGAAATAAAGCGCCAGCAACAACTCAACTTCTGAAAGCGATCCGCCAGGATGGCCGCTGCCCGCAGCGCCAATCATCTTGACGATGTCAATGCGCAGGCGGTTCGCCTTGCGCTTGAGGTCAGTGAGAGACAAATCTTTGGTGGCCAGATTCACGTCGGCTGTTGTGCTCATTGGATGGAATATTCCCCCGTGAATGTCTTGAAGACAACATGAAAAGGAAGATTGGATTGGGACACGGCTGAAGCCAGTTTAGCTTTCGAGTGTGGCGGGGTCAACGCAATTAGATATGCATAGTTTGTGGTGCAAGCAGTGTCGTCTGAAGCAAAATCGGCGATTGAGCAGTGCGCTGAAGCAGAATCGCCGATAGATCTTTGCGCTCAATCGCCGAGATCTTTGGCACCGCGACATTTGCAGGGGCTGAACAGTATGTGTGAGAACTCAGTTCCGTGGTCACAGCACGATGCCAGTTAAGAGTGTGCAGGGGCTGAAAGCCCGGTATTTATAGGCCTTTTTCGGCACGACTGAAAGTCATGCCCTGTTACATGTCTCGTCGGCACATGCAAAATTCAGTTCTCACACACGCCCTGAAGCCCAAGTACTTATGCGGCCTTACCGGCGCGACTTCGCAGCCTGGCGCTCGCTTTGCTCACGCCAGGCTAAACGCTAAAGTCGTGCCCTGATACATATCATCTCCAGTCAGGCTTTCTAGTCAGGCATTCGCGTTGCGGCTTGCTACGGTGAAACCGTTTTTACACGCAGAAAAAGTTTAGTTTCCCCGGCTGGCCGGAGGAACTATGCCGTTCATGCGCAGGTATTCGACCATCTGTCCGTAGTGATCAAAGGCGTGGGCCACGGCGAATGTTGCCAGATAGATGCGAGGCGCCTTGTTCTGGCGGAACTGTACCGGTTCCACTACATTCTCCTGGGTCAGCGTAGCTGCGGCTTTATGTCCGAGGGCAAATGAGTCTTTCAGGAACTTGATGATCTCGGCCTTGGTCTTGAGGTCATCCGGACCGTTGGGGCCTTTGATTCCGGCAGGCATCGGCTCACCGGTGAGAGGCCCCCAGAAGGCATAGTTTGCAGTGGCCACATGTTTTACTTCCAGGGCGAATGTACGCACGCCTTTGTAGTCGCTGCCCTTCAGGTTCAAGCCTTCGGGAGTGAAGTTGAATTTATCGTCAGGCATGGCTTCGGCCGCTTCCACAAATTCTTTTTCGATCAAAGAGATTTGCCGGTCAACAGCCGAAGAGACAGTTGGAGCGGGTTGCTGTGACTGCGCGGCAGGTGGAGTAGCCTGAGGCGCCGCAGCGCCGCTGCCTGAACTTTGTCCGGTCATGCCGATAGCGCAAGCCAACACCAGAAACAGACACACCATTCGTAGATGTTTCATGAATATCCCTCCCTATGGAATGGATTCAACAATACCATAGCCGCTCTTTTATCTCGTTCCGAGCGCATCTTGGTCCGAGTGCGCGAGGAACCTCTATGCTGACAGTAGGCTTCGATTGTGAACCACCGAAGACACGAAGAATGTTCGTAAGTTCGCGGGCCTACATTGGGAGGCGCTGGTCTGATAGCGGCTGCAACTTGAACCATGTTCCCATCACCAGCCCGACGCACAGTGCAATAGCGGCGGCAGTCAGCGCGAAGCGGATTCCGAAATACGAGGCGGTCACTCCCCAGACTGCGCTGCCCACGGCCAGCCCGCCTTGCAACACCAGAACGTACATGGAAATCATGCGCGCGCGCACCCAGTGGGGGGCTGTGACCTGGGTGACAAGATTCAGGGTGGCGAGATTGCAGATCCATGCCAGTCCGGCGGCGGCCGCACATAGCGAAGAAACCATCAGGCTGTGCGTGCGGACCAGTCCGAACAACGCTATGGCGAAGATGACAGTCGCAATGGCGACCACTGAGTCAAACGAAAGGCGGTAACGCATTCGGGCCAGCACGCCGGCCCCGAGCAGTGCGCCGAGTCCGAAGAAGGCCAGCATGGCGCCGTAACCCTCGGCGCCGAAGCGGCTGGCTATCAATGGCAGCAGGGCCCAGAAGGCGCTGGCAAATAAACTAAAAGCTAAAGTGCGCACCAGCACCGCGCACATCTGCCGGTTTTGCCGGACAAAACGTATGCCCACGCTCATGGCCCCGGAGATGGTGCTCACGGGTTGTGGACGCTCATGCTGGGAAGGCTTCCAGCGATAGAGAAAAAGAATTACCCCGAAGAACGACACGGCATTCAGCAGAAACGCGACCCCGCTTCCGGCGGTCGCAATCACCAGTCCACCCAATGCAGGCCCTACCGCCCGCGCCATGTTGAAGCCTGCGGAATTGAGCGCTACCGCCGCAGGCAACTTCGACGATGGCACCAGATCGGGCGTGAGCGCCTGCCACGCCGGATCGTTCATCACCGCTCCTGCTCCCAATAGAAAGGTGAAGACCAGCACCACCTGCGGAGTCACTGTGCCGGTAAGCGTGAGAATTCCTAAAACTGCTGATGCTGCCACCATGGAACCCTGGGTAAGCAGCAAAAACTTGCGGCGGTCCACCAGATCGGCCAGGGCCCCGGCGGGCAATGCCATGAGGAAGACCGGCACGCTCAAGGCCACTTGCACCAACGCCACATAAGTGGGCGAGCTAGTGAGAGAGGTCATGAGCCATCCGGTGGCGATGGTCTGCATCCAGCTTCCGGTATAGGAGATGACGGCGGCGACCCACAAGCTGCGGAACAGCGGTTCGCGCAACGGAGAAAGCATGGAGCGAAACGATGGAGCGACCTGGGCCGTGGCGGGAGTTTCCATCAGTCTAGTGCGCCTCGGGTTGGTGGCCGCTAACAAGGGAAATCGCTCGACAGCAGATCATTGGACTGGCGCTCCGGCGCTTTGGTGAGCACCCTGCAAGCGAAGAGGCCATTCGTGCCGCCACCACGAACGAATTAGAAAGATGAGCACGCCCGCGACAATAATCACCAGCGCGTAGCGAATCTCTTTCATGAACTCCGGGCGCATGAACAGCACAAAGAGGAAACCGACGGCGGCCAGCAGCGCGGGAATGGGATACAGCCACATGCGGAAGGGACGCGGAAAATCAGGACGGCGCGCCCTCAGCAGCAGCAAGCCCAGAATCTGCAACAAAAACTGCACCATAATACGGATAACCACCAGCGCGTGGATCACATCTTCCAGCCGGAACAGGCAAAACAACGTGCCAAGCGCACCTAAAGTTAATAGAGAAATATAAGGGAAGTGATGGCGAGGATGAAGCCGGGCGAAAACTCGAAAGTAGTTTCCATCGGCAGCAGCGGCATAGGGAATGCGGGAGTAACCCAGCATTAAAGAGAAGACCGAAGCGAAGGCCGTCCAGATGATCAGCACTGCGACTCCCTTGCCGGCCCACGCGCCGAAAGTCCGTTGCATGAGCGTGGAAGCGACATAGGACTGGTTCTGTGAAGTCGCGGCCTGTTGTAACTCCTGCCAGGGAATCACGCCCAGAATGCTGATGTTCATTACGATGTACAACACGGCCACGATCGCTATTGAGTAAATGAGCGCGCGCGGAATATTGCGCTCCGGGGCGCGCACCTCGCCGCCCAGAAAAGCCACGTTGTAGTAGCCCCAGTAGTCGTAAGCGGCCACCAGCATGGCCGCACCCAGTCCGGTAAAGAAGCCGTAGGAAAGCCGAAAGGCGTTGGGCGGAAAGCTGAAGGCGCGCGCGGCGCTGAAATGGGTGAGTCCGGCAAAAATGACCAGCAGCACCGTGGCCATGACTCCTGCCCACAAAAATTTTGACAGCCTGCCGACAACGCCGATGCGACGATACAGCAGCACCACGGCCAGCCAGCAACTGGCCATGGCGACAAACGTTGCATTCGTTATTTGTACCCGTGCTCCGAAGCTGCCAAGCAATGGGACATTCGCTGAAAACAGCCGATCGAGATGGACATTGGCCAGCGCCGGCCACAAGTAACCGGCGTATTGGGCGACGCCAATGCATCCTGAAGCGATTGAGAGCGGCGCGCTGAAGGTAAGCTGCCATACAAACAAAAACGAAATGAGCCGGCCCAGCGTTCGCGCTCCGTAACTCTCTTTTAGATATTCATACGAACCACCGGCGTGGGGCATGGACGCGCCCAGTTCCGCCCACACCAGTCCGTCACAAATAGCGAAGAACGCGCCCAGCACCCAGCCCAGCATAGCCTGCGGGCCACCCATGGCATGCACGATCAGCGGAATGGTAATGAACGGCCCCACGCCGATCATGTCAATCATGTTCAGCGCAGTGGCTTCACGCAGGCCGATGTCGCGGGCCAATCGTGGCTGCTGCTGCAAATCACTCATGGACGTCCTGATGGCAACTGGTTACGCCTGGATTGATTGCGTCTCGACTGATTATTTCCCGATTGAACCGGCGCCGAATGTTGCAGCTTAGGGTGGCCGGCGGCCAGCAGGTTCACAAACAGACGAATGGCCCCCGGCACTCCTGCGGGAAGCTGCCGGAAAAATGCATATCCGGAATAGATGTAGGTCCCTTTGCCATACTGGGCTTCCAGCATGCCGCCCTTCTGATCTTCTTCGCCCGGATCATGCGCGGAGAGCAGGGGCTTGTAGTGCTCGTCCCACTCGCTCATAAAATACAGGCCACGCTCCTGCACCCATCCATCGAAGTCTTTGGCCGTAATTTTGTTGGGATAAGAAAAGATTGGGTCTTGCGGCGCCAGCACCTGCACCGGCGCTTCTTCTACTGATACGCGCGCATTGCTGAGCGTCGCCGGATACGGAGTGTAATGCCCCTGATTGAAGATACTGGTGCTCTGGTTGTACTGCACGATCAATGTGCCTCCGCGATTCACAAAGTCGAGCAGGCGGCGGTTCTGTTCGCGTACATCGGTGCGCACGTCATAGGCGCGAATGCCCACGACAATGGTGTCGTAGCGGCCCAGATCTCCGGCAGCAAGTTCCTGCGGCGTAATGATGGTGATGTTCATGCCTACGCTTTTCAGCACCGAAGGAATCTCATCGCCCGCGCCCATGATGTAGCCCACCTTCAAACCTGCGGGCAGCTTTACGTCTACGGCTTCCACGTTCTGCGTGGCCGGATGATAAGCATAGAAAGAATCGAGATCAGGCCGCGTGAGTATCTTGAATCCTTCCGCGTATTCTTTGCCGTTGTATTCCGCTTTGGCTGTGACCTGATAGGTGCCTTCATGAACGTTCTGCGGCGTGATCTGAAAGTGGTAACCGCTCACGTCGCCATCGTGATCGAGGTCTACAGGAATCGATGCGGGATCAACCTTCCATCCCTGCGGCGCTTCCAGATGCAGCTTGCCATGGACGGCGCTTTGCACATTGCTGCGCACGCTCACATCAATCTGTGACTGTGTTGCACCCGTAACAGGAATCACAACCACCGGTGTTTCCAGCAGGACAGAAAGTGCCGGACCGACCGCCAGAGGGCGCTCTGATTGTCCGGTGGCCGGATCAATAAACTTGACCTTGGCTACTGTACGGGCGGAACCTGCGCCGCTGTCTGTGGTGTACGTCGCAGTGGCATGCACCGGGAACGGAGGAAACGGCAAGGTCGCCAATTGCGGCTCAGAAATGGTGTAGAAATTTTCCTTTTGCGGGTCGTGGCGGCTCCAGTAAGGGCGCGTGTATTTGGCATTGTCGGGCACATGCACCTGGAACTGCACCCAGGCTGTGTCGCCGGCGTTAAGCGTGGGCTTCTCCTGCCTGGCGGTGTTGCTGGCTGATTTCAGTGTACTGCTGGTCCAGCCTTGCGGCAATTGCAGGTGAATGTCTTGCACGGTGACCGGCGTCTTGCCGCGATTGTCGAAGCGGGCAGTCAGATTAAATGTCTGTCCCAGAGTGGCCAGTGTGAAGGTCTGCTCCATGCGAGGAAAATACGAAGGAGTTGTGGGCGGGCCACCCTGCGGATCTACTGAGGCCTCCAGCAACACGCCTAAGGCTTCATTCACAGCCTGCTCAAACTGTTCTTCTTTCGTCCGCAGCGAAGGCAATACTGCGGCCTTGGCCACTGCCGAAAGTTGCGACTGGTCTACCTGCTCAATCAGCTTTTGTGTTTCAGCGAGACCCGCAAGCAAAGCCGGAGCGGAGGCCGAGAGGTCCTGGATATTGAAAGCACGCGTCGCATCATCCACATGCCTGGCAATCGAAGCCAGGGCGGGTTTCAGGAAGGGAGCTTTGGCTTCTTCCTCACCGGCGCGGGCGGCCAGACCGGGCAGCGAAGTATCAATGCCATCGAAGAAATCATTTTCGTGCTGGTTGGCGCTCTTGTTGGGAAGCACGGAGTCGAGCAGCTTGTAGTAGGTATAGCGATGTCCGGGCGCAACCCGCGCGCCGCCCGTGCCTTGCGACGTCTGGTGGGCCAGGCCTTCCAGACCGAACTGCGCGAACGACATTCCCAGTAGCGGGCTATAGGTCCCGGTGTCGAGCTTCAGTGTGTAATCGGCATCTGCCACGTTCAGGTCGCGGGCGCGTGGCACGTTGTCGCTGTAAAGCTTCTTGGCCTGCCACGGCAGCAGCCCTTCTTTGATCTGTTCGGGAAAACGGTTGGGATCGGCAGCAGCACGAAAAGCTTCCTGGGTAAGCAGGCCCGCGGCTTCGTGGTTTCCGTGTCCATCGCGCCTGGTGCCGGAAAAGCGGCTCACCAGCACATCGGGCCTTTCGGTGCGGATCACGCGCACCATGTCGGCCAAAGCAATGTCATGCCCTTTCCATTTGGCAAAAGTCTCATCGGCAGTCTTGGAAAAACCAAAATCCACCACCCGGCTGAAGCGCTGCTCCACGCCGTAATATTTGTCGGCGGCCAGCAGTTCCAGAGTGCGCAGCACGCCCAGATCATCGGAGCTTTCCGCCCCAAACTTATTCTGGCCGCCTTCGCCGCGATTCACCGAAAACAGCACGATGCTTACGCCGTTGCCGCGCGCTTCCATGGTCATCATGCCGCCATCTTCATCGTCAGGATGCGCAGTGGTATGCACCATGCGGGCAGTGGTGTGCAGCCTGGTCAAAAGTTGGTAGAGGTGGACGGCGCCGGTATCCTGCGGTAAAGGGCGCGTATCTGATTGCAAAATGCAGGTAAAACAAAGAAGAATGCAGGCCCATGCCAGAACAAGCCTGATTCCAGTCTGCTGGTATCGCATGGGAAACATTGTCGCATAGAAGAATCGGGTGATCGGTAGATCGGGTGATCCGGTGATCGAAGCAGGAGTTTGTGCGTCAAGTTACAATAGACGCCTTCTACCATGAAAAAACTCACTGCGTTGTTTGCGCTGCTGATTTTTAGCTCTGCCCAGCTTCTGGCTTGGGGGCCGAAAGGCCATCAGATTGTCGGCGATATTGCCCGCAACCATCTCACCGATACTGCCCGGCAGAATATTACGCAACTGCTTGGCAATGACGATCTAGCGGCCATTGCCAACTGGGCAGATGAGGTGCGCAAAGACCGCCCGGAAAGTTATGGCTGGCATTTTGTGGATATACCCAAAGACGCCGCCGGTTTTTCCGAAGAGCGCGACTGTTATCAGCCAGATGAGAAACATCCCACCACCAAATACGATCACCATAACTGCGTGGTAGACCGCATCAGCATGTTCAGGCAGGTCGTGGCCGACCGCAATGCTACCCAGCAGGACCGCGTAGAAGCGCTGAAGTATCTGGTGCATTTCGTCGGCGACCTTCACCAGCCATTGCACGCGATTGGCGAAGCGCGGGGTGGAAACGACATCCACGTGGTGGAATTTGGCTCACGGGATTGCGGCCCGCGGCCTTGCAACTTTCATTACGAATGGGACAGCGGGCTTCTCGAGCACACCGGAAGATCTGAGCACGACTATGTGACTTACCTGGAGCAACAGATAACGGCCAACCACTGGCAACCCCTTGCCGCAGGGACTCCGGAAGATTGGGCCAACCAATCGCAGGCAGTGGCCCGTAAAGTGTGGCTCAACAATGGTGACGCGGTAGACGAAGCATATTACAAAGCCAACATCGGAATTGTAGACCGGCAACTGGCTCTGGCAGGCCTGCGTCTGGCCGGCATACTCAATAGCATCTTTGCCGATAAGTCAGACACTAAGCAGGAGGGCGGCGATTGATCAGCATCTGAAGCTTTTGCAGCATGTCAGTGAGTGTGTTGGCGGTGTCATCCACTCCGATGGGTATCGTCACGCCATCGCCTTCTTGCAGGAAAAGTACAGGCATATGAGGATTGATCAATTTAAACGTCTGGGCGGCAGACCAGCCATGGTCCGTCACAAATTCTGAATTCAAAACGATGGCCGCGACATGGTTGCTGATGCAATAAGCTACAGCCTGTTCCGCCGTGGAGGTTGCAAGAACTTCGTAGTCGTGGAAGTGAAGGGTCGAGCGCACCGCCTGGAATTGAAAAACGGCGTTGCCGACGACCAAAATACGGAGTTTCGTGTGACCCACCATCGCCCGAATACCTCCCGGGCTTCAGCAGCTAGTGGGTCTGGGTAGCCTTGGCTAGACAGGCAGACTTGGCGGCAAAAGCTTTCATAAGTCTAACACCTTATGTTCTGAGCAAGACGCAACAATGTATTGCACAGCACAAAAAATAGCCTTAGGGCGCAGGAACATACGCAGAGTACAATCAAGGCGACATCTAAATACGCATTCTGCTCCTTCCCCCTGCCAAGGCGGGTAGCTCTTTGCGCATCCAGGTGAGGCTTTTTTTCAGGCCTGCTGAGGAGCAGCAATGAGAAACGAATATAAGAATCGCGTATTGTCTTCACTTCCTAAAGCTGAAATTGCAAGACTGCAATTGAAGCTCGAACCTGTCGCGCTGCCACAAAACATGGGCCTGCTGGAAAAAAGCCACAAAATTCTTTACGCCTATTTTCTGGAGGAGGGCATGGCGTCAACGGTCATGACCATGCACAGCGGAGTCACTGTTGAAGTAGGGGTGGTCGGTCGCGATGGGGTAGTGGGCATCTCCTTATTGTTCGGCGTTGATCAGGTGCCCACCCGGACGTTCATGCAGATTGCAGGAAATGGATTTCGCATTAAAGCGCAGCATCTGCGGACCGCCTTCGCTGATTCCGGCAAGCTCCGCGACCTGTGCGGAAAATCTTTGCAAAGCTACATGGTGCAGATCTCCAGTTCGGCGGCCTGTAACCGCCTGCACAACCTTGAAGAACGGCTGGCCAAGTGGCTGTTGTTATGCCACGACCGCACAGGCTCGGAGCGGCTGGCCCTGACTCATGAATTTCTGGCCCAGATGCTGGGCACCGGGCGTGCGAATGTGACTTTGGCTGCCGGCATTCTGCAACGCTCCAAGCTGATCCTGTACACGCGCGGTAAAATTTCCATCACCGATCACAAGGGTCTGCAAGACGCTGCTTGTGAGTGCTACCAGGTTGTAAAGTCTGAAGATGACCGGCTGGGCGTGCTTTGATCATTTGAAGGAGTGCGCAACGAAATTCAGAGAAAGCTGACAGGGAACATTAGCGCACTCAGCCGACTTGACGGCGTATCTTGGCGCTTTACCTGTCCAGTTCTGTGCATCCTATGTGCGTCCGATACCCATGGAACACCGGATGACTTGAAGCCCCTGCGTCTCGCTTGCTGCGTTAGCAGTATCGAACGTCGCGCAGGGGTTTTTCTCCCACAATATCCCGCGATTCTGTTTTCACATCCTGCGGATTCAAGATGGACCACCAAACAGTTGCCAGAAAAAGATAAGCACTTCAATCGGCAATACGTTACCGCGCTACACGCCGCTAAGAGTCTCCATTGCGGGTATGCGGGAAGTATGGATCTTGCGAAACCGACGAATCCTTATTGGAGTAGCGGTCAGGCTGCACCTGGACTCGATCATGTTTACGTTTCGTTCCCTCTCGCTTGGGCCGCTTAGGGCGAGAGGCTTTCTTTTTCTTTGGCAATGCTCTCTGCTCCGGTTAGGCGGTTGAAATCCCGAAAAATTTTAGATGCAGCGATTTGCCAAATCGTTCTGTTCGAGCATGGCGGGAATCACTTTTTCCTCCGTACCGGTGTTATGCAGATGCCCTCCAGCGATTCCCCTGATTACCAATGAAACAGGTCCAGTTCTGGCGCTCTTGCTACAATGGTGCTCGTGAGCCACACGATACTTTGCATCTCAGCCAATGATGCGATTTTGCAGACCCGAAAATTATTATTGGAAAAGAACGGCTATCAGGTCATTCCCGCGCTTAATTTCCGGGAGGTGGAAGAGGCTTGCCGCACAGGCAAGTTCGACCTGGCGCTGATCGGCCAGGACATAGAAGCAAAACCGAAAAAGGCCCTGGGATTCAAAATCAGGGAGCTGTGCCCCAAGGTATCTATCCTGGAAATGTGCCGTTACTCGCCGGAAATCGAGGGCGCCGCGTTCACCGTAAGTGATTCGCCCGAGGATTTGTTGGCGATCATTTCCGAGGTCTTAAGCGGGAGCTATAAGCAGCGGGCAGGCAAAGCCTTTTCGGCCCATTCGGAAAAAACCTCTCACGATTCAAAATGAATAGAATTCCTGCTCCCCGCCAATAACCGAAGCAGCCGAAGATGCATCAAAATATTTTCTTTAGGGCAAAAAACTATTTGACTGAGGGAAATGTTCGCTATGCCTACCCGCGTGCGGGCGCCCAAAACCAGCAGCAACAGTCACCCACGACCGGCGACATCTGACCTGGCGCTCAAGAAAGTTCCTACCGGCATCCGGGGACTTGATCAGGTCACCCATGGCGGCTTTCCCAAAGGCCGAACAGCGCTGGTATGCGGCGGCCCGGGTACCGGTAAAACCTTGCTGGGTATGGAATTCCTGTTGCAAGGCGCGCTGAAATTCAACGAACCCGGAGTGTGCTTCGCTTTCGAAGAAACAGCCCAGGAACTGGTGACCAACATGGCCTCGCTGGGTTATGACCTTGACGCGCTCACGCGATCGAAAAAGCTGTTCATTGATTACATCCATGTAGAGCGCAAGCAGATCGAGGAAACCGGGGAATATGACCTGGAAGGTCTCTTCATCCGTCTGCGCCAGGCCATTCAGGAAGTGAAGGCCAAGCGCGTATTGCTGGACACCATCGAACTGCTGTTTCTGGGACTGCAAAACGAAGGCGTCGTGCGGGCCGAGCTGCGCCGGCTTTTCCACTGGCTGAAAGAAGAAGGGGTAACCTCGGTAATTACCGGCGAAGCCGGTGAACGCACGCTCACACGCTACGGGCTCGAAGAATACGTGGCCGATTGCGTGATCGTGCTCGACCATCGGGTGAGCGAACAGATTTCTACGCGCCGTTTGCGGGTCGTGAAATATCGCGGCTCTTCCCATGGCACCAATGAATATCCGTTTCTGCTCGACGAAGAAGGAATCTCGGTGGTGCCGATTACCGCCCTCGGACTCACGCATTATGCTTCGACTGAAAGGGTTTCATCGGGTGTCGCAAGCCTTGACGCCATGCTCAGCGGCAAGGGATTTTTCCGCGGCAGCAGCGTCCTGATTACCGGTACCGCGGGGTGTGGCAAGTCCAGCTTTTCATCGGCATTTGCCGATGCCGCCTGCGGCCGGGGTGAGACTGCCCTGTATTTCGCTTTCGAGGAATCGCCCAGTCAGATCTTGCGAAACATGGGGTCCATCGGCATCAACTTGAATCGCTGGATTAAAAAAGATTTGCTGAAGATTTACGCTTCCCGTCCGACCAGCACCGGCCTCGAAGGACATCTGGCCCTGATGTACAAGGAGATTCAGGAATTCAATCCGACGATTGTAATCGTGGACCCAATCACCAACCTGATTTCCGCGGGAGATATCAGCTCGGTCAAAGCCATGCTGACCCGGCTCATTGATTACCTTAAAATCAAGGGGATTACCGCTATGTTCACCAATCTGGTGTTCCATGGCGACGTGGAAGAGACGGCCATCGGTATCTCTTCACTGATGGACGTGTGGCTGGTGCTGCGCGACACCCAGAGTGGCGCAGAGCGCGTGCGCACCATCAACCTGCTGAAATCGCGGGGTATGAAACACGATACCAGCATGCATAGTTTCACTTTGAGTGATAAGGGAATTTCGATCAATGGCCGCTAGCAAAACGTTATCGAAAACCGAGACGTCCGGCCCCAGGAAAGGTGGGGTCAAGGGGTCTGCCCAGACGCCTGCAAAAAAGGCATCGTCTAAAAATAGATCGGGTAAAACCACGTCGGGTAAAACCACATCGGGTAAAACGACGCCGGCAAAAAAGCCTGGCTATCAGCCCGCCGTGTGGGAGCTGCGGCTGTATGTGGCGGGCATGACCCCTACATCCATCCGGGCTTTTGAAAACCTGAAGCGGCTGTGTGAAGAACACATGCACGGCGCGTACAAGATCCAGGTGATCGATCTGCTCGAGCGTCCTAAACTGGCCAGTGGCGACCAGATCATCGCAGTTCCCACGCTGGTGCGGCGTCTGCCCGTACCCGTAAAGAAAATCATTGGCGATTTGTCGAACACAGAGCGGGTGCTGGTAGGGCTCGATCTGCGCCCCGCGGGCGGGTGGCGTTAAGATCCATGAAATACAACGGGACCATACTCCTGCTGGCTGACCGGCGACTGAGCGATACCGCCAAGGCGCTGAAGGCAGCAGGATACCGTCTCATGACTACCTACACGCCCGACCACGCGGTGGCCATCTGCGTGAACAACGAAGTAGATGCTGTGGTGCTCGACCAGGAGCATTTTGTGGTCACAGAAAACTGGTCAGTCGCTCAGTCAATCAAAATGATCAAACCCCGCACCTGCATCATTCTTGTAGTGCGTGGCAAAATTGTGGCCGGACATCACCCTGCGGGAATTGACGCCATCGTTCCCGACCACGATCCGCAAGCTCTGCTGAAGGCTTTGAAGAAGGTCCTGGCGTAGCATGCGCAAGAACACGAAACCAAGGAAACACAAGCCACAACAGCGGGAAGACGCTGCGACGCTGCAAGGCTGGAAAGAGATTGCGGCCTTTCTTGCTCAGCCCGTTACCACAGCACAACGCTGGGCCAAATCGGGATTGCCGGTAAAGCGCGAAGGCCGGTATACAGTGGCCAACCGGGAAGAGTTAAGCCAATGGTTAGGGCGCGAATCGCACATGCCCGCGCCTGCACAGATCGCCACCAACACTGCTGATCTGGCTTCAGGGTTAAAGCAGTCTATTTCTGCGGTGCGACGGAAGGCGCATGGTCCACGTAAAGGCTGATTCGAGAGCGTGTGGGAGAACTCGACTTTCGTGGTCAAAGCACCATGCGGTTAAGAGTGTGCAGGGGCTGAAGCCCAGTATTTGCAAGCTTTTCGGCACGACTAAAGTCGTGCCCTGATACTTGTCTCGTTAGACGATACAAAAGCAGCAGCGCGCAATGTGCTGAATGCTTTCATGAAGGCTAACGCTCAGCAGTGGCGGAGCAGTTCCTTCGCCGGCGGCTCAGGGATGACACGAGTGCGGAGTTTTTCTTCGAATTTTCTGAGGCGGCAGGGTGAAGCTCAGTATTTATGCCGCTTTCCGCAGGGCTGGAGTCATGCGCTATTACAAATCACGTAGGTGTTATGACGATAAAGCCGCGCTGCGCGGCACGGCGGCATTCACGTTGCCGTCTGATGTGATTTTCATCACCATCAACACTTTGTCATCTACGTTCATGCTGGCGGTGGAATAGCTGGCAACTTCGGAGAACACTGCGTCCACAATATTCTGCGCGCCTTTGGTGCGGTTGCGGCGCACACAGGCTGCAAACCGGTCAATGCCGTACTCTTCGTTCTGCTCGTCGGCAATTTCGAGAATGCCATCGGTGCAGCACGCCAGCACGTCACCGGCGCTCAGCTTGACTGAGCCGCGAGTGTAATCGGACTGCGGAAACAAGCCGATCACCGTGCCGCCTTCTTCCAACAATTTCACTTCGCCGCTGCCGGCGCGCACCAGCACCGGAGGCACGTGCCCGGCATTGATGTAGTGCATCACGTTGCGGCGTGTATCCACCAGGCCCAGAAACAGGCTGAGGTATTTGCCCGGACGGGTGTTGTTGTAAAGCATTTCGTTCAGCGAAAACGCCAGTACCTCGAGCGAGTGCAGATGCATGACCAGGGCGCGCAAGGTGGCCTGAAGGTTCGACATGACCAGCGCCGAAGAAATGCCCTTGCCTTCCACGTCGGCAATCACCAGCAGCAACGATTGCGGCCCCAGGTTCAGGAAGTCGTAATAGTCTCCGCCTACCGCATAACAAGGATCGCTCAGTACGGCAATATCGAATCCGGGAACCACCGGAGGCTCTTCCGGCAGCAGGCCGCGCTGAATGCTGCGCGCCAATCCCAGTTCTTTCTCATGCCGCTGCTTTTCCATGGAATCGCGATGCAGGCGCGCGTTCTCAAGCGCCATGGCCATGTGTCCGGAAAGGCGGGCGAGAAAGTCGGAATCTTCGGCGGAAAAACGTCCATTGTGCGAATTGAGCAATTCCACCACGCCCACAATGGACCCGGAGGCATGCCGGATGGGCAGGCACATCAGCGATTTAGTCTGGTAATTGAATTTTTGATCGAAGCTGGGATCGAAGAAAGCCAGCGAATAGGCGTCTTCCACATTGATGACTTCGCCTGTCCCGGCCACTCTGCCGGCTACGCCAGTGCCAAACGGAATGCGGATCTCCTGATGGTCAAGCCCTGAAGCCACAATGGACCACAACTCGTTGCGCTTGTGGTCTACAAGAAAAACGCTGGCCCGTTCCGCCTTTACTTCCGTGCGCGCGATGCGCAGGATCATCTCCAGCAATTCCGCCAGATCCAGCGTCGAGTTCAGCGTGCGCGTGGCTTCGAACAAAACTGTGAGCCTGGTGATCTGGCGGTCTTTCTCCCGTGATTCCAGAGCGGTATTGAGCTGTACCGAACTCAATTCCGAATAGAGTTGCCACCACAGCAGCGTCTCTTTGGGTACTTCCGTATGCCCGTAGCAGGCCAGCACGCCCAGAAAATGACCGTTGGCCATGAGCGGATAGCTGGTAAGAAAAGTGAGACCGGTTGCGATGGAAAATTCGCGATCGTCACCGCCGAAACTGGAAAGAGCCACGTTTTCTGCCACAGCGCGACTTGCGGCAGCCATGCCGATAGCGCCTGACGACGAGAGCGCGAATTCGCAGCGGTGCTGGCCTTCGAGTCCGGCAGTGTGCGTCAGATAGCAGGAGTTTGAGGCTTCGTCCCATAGCCAAAGTTCGGCGCGCTCGGCATCGAATTCGGCGGCCAGCGTATCGGTGATGCAAGCCACGGCCTCATCACCGGCGCGGCTGAACTGGGCCATGGCGCTGGCAAAGGCGTTTACATAATTCCTGGTCTGAGTTTTGGCTGTCGGCACACGGCCACCTAATTCAAGATTGAAGTCCTTGGCCGTAATTTCCGGCTTCGGAAGGTCGGCTTCGATTTTCAGGGGGGAGGAAAGCGCCCATAGTTTATGAAGAAGTTACCCGCTTGTAAAGCAAAAGCTTGAGTTTAGTGCACACAGAAGCACTAAATCTAAATAGCTGCTTGCCTTTGGGCCTGCACAGTGATAAAAAGCGCACCATCCACCCATCCGGAAAACAACCAGCTTCAGCCATACCGCGTGGAAAACGGGGAGTTTAACGACGAATGAACCATCTTCAGCGCCTGCTTCTTGTCCTATTAACCTTGCTGGCAACAGCTACCGCCTTTGGCCAGACGGCGGCTACCGCCGACTTGCGCGGTGTAGTGAAAGACCCCAATGGGGCCAGCGTCACGGCCGCCACCATTACCCTGCGTGACGAGGCCCGCAACTTCGAGCGCACCGCGCAAACCAATGGAAGCGGCGAGTATGTGCTGCTCTCGGTTCCTCCGGGCCATTACACCCTTACGGTGACAGCCAAAGGCTTTGCCAAAACCATTGCCAGAGATGTGAATCTCACGGTGGGACAGGTGGCGGAATATCCGGTGACGCTAGAGATCGCCACGGCTGAGACACAAGTTACAGTGACCGGCGAACCCCTGCTGATCGAGACGGCCAAGACATCCAACGGCACCACGATTGGCGAGCAGCGCATCGAGAACCTGCCTATCAACGGCCGCAACTACGTGAATTTTTCGCTCACGAATTCGCAGGTGCAGCGCGACGTAGCTCCCAGTATTGGCGCCGCGCCTACCTCGGGCCTCAACTTTGGCGGCCAGCGCGCCCGCTCCAATGCCGTGAACGTAGACGGAATGGATGCGGTAGACAATTCCGTCAACGGCATCCGTTCTACGCTTTCACAGGAAGGCGTTCAGGAATTCCAGATCATCACGAACGGGTACGAAGCCGAATTCGGCCGCGCCTCGGGTGGCGTGGTGAACATTATTACCAAATCCGGCGGCAACGATTTTCATGGCAGCGCCTTCGGTTTTCTGCGCAATCGCGATTTCCAGGCCACCAATCCTTTTTCCAACGTTCCCGATCCGGCTTATACGCGCGTACAGGCCGGCCTGTCCTTCGGCGGAGCGCTGAAAAAAGACCGCACCTTTTATTTCTTCTCGTTTGAAACCACGCGCCGTCAGGAAACAGGCTTCTCCACCATCGGCTCCGATAATTTCGGACTGGTGCCGCTGACTAACGCTGCGTCGTTCGGACTTCCCGCAGGATCGCTGGTCACTCCGCAGCAGGCGCAATTTCTGGCTACCGCGCCGCTTTCACCTTTCAGCGTTGCCTATGCCCAACTGGCCGCCGGAGGCTCCGCCGTAGCTCTTGCGGGAACGCCGGGCACGCTTGGCCCCACTGGCTTCTTCCCCACTACTGGCGCGCCGCTGCCGGCTTCGTTCCACAGCCTGCTGAGCCAGGTTGGAAATTATCCGGTGTCGGAAGCGACAGACGTCTACTCGTTGCGCCTCGACCACAAGATCAATGAAAACAACCGCCTGATGCTGCGCTTCGGGCTGAGCCCCAGCGACGTTACCGGCGTACAGGTAAACGCGCAGAACCAGAATTTCGGACAGAATGCCTTCTCCCGCACCTCAACGCAGAACTACCATGATGGCAGCGTCGGACTTCAGGACACCTGGATTTTCGATTCCAACAAGATCAACGAATTCCATTACCAGTTCTCCCGCCGTGGACTGCTCTATAACTTCTCGCGCGGCGCGGGCGGCGGTGATGTGGCCGTGAATATCCCCGGTTTTGCTTTCTTCGGACGCGAGCCGTTCTCGTTTGTGAACCGCACCGAAATCCGCCACCAGTGGACTGACAACTTCTCCTGGATCAAGGGCACGCACAGCATCAAGTTCGGCGCAGACGTCAACCATCTGCCCCTTACCGCCGACTTCACCGTGAACTTCGGCGGCATCTACAACTTCGGCGAGCTTACCGGATCGCAGGTGAGCCCCGCGTTCTCCAGCTTTCCTGATTTCTCGGCGGTGCAGGCTTACGGCCTCGGGCTGCCGCAGGTCTTCATTCAGGGCGTCGGCAATCCGCACGATTCTTTCAGCCTGAACAGCACCGGCTTCTTCCTTCAGGATTCATGGCGCATGCGCAAGAACCTCACCGTGAATTACGGCGTGCGCTACGACTACGAATTTACTCCTGAGATTCCGGCATCGAATGCGCTTTCACAGACCGCACAGAATGCGCTGGGAATCACGCAGGGCATTCCGCGCGACGCCAACAACATCTCTCCGCGCATTGGCGTGGCGTGGGACCCCAAGAGTGATGGGAAAACAGTCGTCCGCGCGTCCTATGGCATCTTCTATGACCATCCGCTGCTTGCTTTGGCTTTCGATTCCGACGTAGCGGATGGCAGCCAGGCGCCGCAGTTCATTCTGTTTGGCGGCTCGCCCTGCAATCCGGCGGCCCCGGCTTCGCCGGCGAATGCGCTCAATCTGAACGCCACCAATTCTTTCCAGGGCCTGCTCGGCGTGGGCAACTGCCTCGCTCCGGGCCTGGCCACTGGACTCAACTATCTGGGCGCGCAGCAGCGGTTCAATCCCGCGCCCAACGCGCCATCGCTGTTCACCAACCAGGCGTATCTCGCCGCGGGTGTGCCGCTGATCAGCCAGCCTTTCGGCTTTCCAACCGGACAGAATTTCCAATACGGATACGCCGAGCAGAGCGGGCTTTCCATCGAACATGATCTGGGCCACGAGTTCTCGCTGGGCGTCGCCTACAACTTCACCGGCGGACACCACTTGAACCGCCCCATCAACGCCAATCCCGTCAATACCAAGGGACTGATTGAGAACTGGGAGAAGGCCAATGCCTGGGCCCTTGCCAATGGGCAGCCCACTTTCTCTAATCCGCTCACCATCAACACCTGCAACGTAGGGCCGGCAGGCGCATTCGTTCCTCCCGCGCTGCTGAGCTTCTTCCGCAAATCAGGGCTGAATCCATCGCTTACCAATGTCTTTGGGCCGTGCCTCGGTCTCGCGAATCTGGTGGCCGGTCAGTATGGTCTGGGGGTCGGCGCCACCGTGCCCTTCAGCGACATGATTGCCAATTTTTCCAATGGCAGTTCGGTCTACCACGGCATGACCGTGAACCTGCGCAAGCGCATGAAGAACCATGTGGAGTTCCTGGCGTCCTACACCTGGTCGCATGCCATTGACGATTCCACTGACCTTCAGAGCCTGCTCTCTCCGCAGGACGACACCCAGCCCAACCTGGAGCGTTCGAATTCGACCTTTGACCAGCGCCACCGTTTCGTCTTCAGCGGTGTTTACCAGAGCGGCAAGGTGGGCCAGGGTTTCATGGGCAGGCTGCTGAGCAACTTCACGGTAGCGCCGATCATTGAGTTCAACTCCGGACGCCCGTACAACATCCTTACCGGCACCGACCAGAATTTCAATTTCAGCACCTCTACCGATCGTCCTAACGCGGTAGCGGCCAACACTCCAACTAACGCTTGCGGATTCCCGACTGTTGCCTCCTCGGCATCGCCTACAGGCGCATTCCAGATACCCTGCTTCGTTGATTCCAACCCGATTGACGGCATCTTTACCGGTTCGCTCAATGGGAATATCGGGCGCAACTCGGGCATTCGGCCATCCTCGGTATTTACCGACATGCGGATCGCCCGCACCATCAGCTTTACCGAGCGGATGAAGCTGGAGGGCATTGTGGATATGTTCAACATCATCAACCGCTTCAATGTTGCCGATGTCAGCCCGCTTTACCTGACGGCGGGTACGCCAACGGCGGCTTACGATCCACGGCAATTCCAGTTCGGCCTGCGGCTGAGCTGGTAGGTAAGCCTGAAACCGGCCCCGGAGAAACGGCATGTCTTTCTCCGGGGCCTTTATTTTTAACAACTTAGATTCCACTGCTTGTAAAATCAGACATTGCAAGCTGCTGTTGGGCAGAAATGCTCGTCTAAGAAATGGCGGCTTTTCGAGAAATATCGGGTTTGCATCAACCCCGGCCCAAAATATGTAAGAAATGAAGTCACGTAAGGCACGATACCGGGGAGATATTCTTTCGCTTTGACTGACCCGTTATCATGGAAAGAACGCTGCTTCTATGAAATATCGGTTAAAACACGGTCTTACGCTGAGCGCTGCCGCTGCCATGTTTTTATTGGCGGGCTGCGACACGGGGGGAAGCGCCTCTCATAGCAGCGCGTTTCCGTCAGGGCACGCAATGGCGCCTGAGATACAGCAATCTGCGCCGGCGCCTGCGACTCACGAACCGGTTCCACAACCACAGGCACAACAGTCACAACCGGTGCAGGCTGCGCAGGAACCTCAGCAGGCCAAGCCCGATCCTGTTATGGGCACTATCGCGGAAGCGGAGAAGGCCTACCAGTCAGGTCAGGCCGACTACACGGCAGGGCACCTGGATGCCGCCAAGCAGGAATTCGATCAGGCGGTTGACATCCTGATGCAGGGCCCGATGGATATTAAATCTGACGACCGCCTGCAACAGGAATTCGACAAGATCACAGAAGAGATTCATAAGCTGGAAATGGGAGCGTTCAAGGCGGGAGACGGCTTCACCGAACAGCAGGCGGAACCGGCGCCCATTGACGAAGCCAATACCGTTACCTTTCCCGCAGATCCCAACACCAAGGCCAAAGCTGAAGCCGAGCTGAAGAGCACCCAGTCAGACCTGCCGCTGATCATCAACGACTACGTTGCCGGATACATCAATTATTTTTCCACGCGCGGCAAGAGCACTTTTGAGCAGGCGCTGGCCCGCTCCGGCCGTTATCGCGAAATGATCATGCGCGTCTTCAAAGAAGAGGGCGTGCCGCAGGATCTGATTTATCTGGCCCAGGCCGAATCCGGTTTCCATCCGCTGGCGCTCTCGCGCGTGGGCGCTCGCGGCATGTGGCAATTCATGGCCAGCCGCGCCACCGGCTACGGCTTGCAGCGCAACTGGTGGGTTGACGACCGCCAGGACCCCGAGAAGGCCACCAGGGCGGCTGCGCGCCATTTGAAAGACCTCTACAAGCAGTTTGGCGACTGGTATCTGGCTATGGCCGCCTACAACTCCGGCCCCGGCAACGTGCAGCAGGCGGTCAAGCGTACCGGCTATGCCGACTTCTGGGAGCTCTACAAGCGCAACGTACTGCCGGCTGAGACCAAGAATTATGTGCCTATCATTCTGGCCATGACCATCATGTCGAAGAATCCGGCACAGTACGGACTCGATGAGATCAAGCCCGATTCGCCCGATGCTTATGACACGGTAATGGTGGACTATCCTGTGGACCTGCGCCTGGTGGCCGAATGCGTGGATGCTCCGGTGGAGCGGCTGAACGATCTGAATCCCAGCCTGCTGCGCCGCACCACACCGAAAGATCAGGCTTTCCAGCTTCGCATTCCCGCAGGCACCAAAGAAAAATATCTGCAAGCCATCGCTTCGATTCCCGAAGACAAGCGGGTGCTGTGGCGCTACTACAAAGTGCAGCCCGGCGAGACGCTCGCCAGCATTGCCAGAAAATATCACACCACCGAGCGCGCAATTTCATCAGTCAATAATCTTCAAGGCACGGCACTGCCAGAAGATGCCAAGCTGGTGATTCCCATGAGCGGTTCCTCATCTGCTGTGGGAACAGTTGCTTATTCGAAACACCCCACGCGCTACAAGGCCCGCAAGGGCGACACAGTGCTCTCGGTGGCCGATGATTTCGGCGTGCCGCCGGATAAACTGCGCCGCTGGAACCACCTGAAAGGAAATGAGTTACGGCGTGGCCGGGCGCTCGTGATCTATAAGCCGCAGGCTGTTGGAGCCGAGGAACGCGTGGCCGTTTCACGCCATCACAAGCGCTCGCATACGACGGCGAAAAAGAATGTGAAAGCCAAAGTGCATTCTTCCGGATCGGCGCATTCCAAAACAACTCTCTCGGCGCGCAAAGAACGTTGATGCAGCCATTGACTTGTTCCACAGGCGTGATAAGTTAAAAATTCAAGCGCGTGGGTTGACACATAAATCCTGTGTGTTGCTATAATCCGCGCCTGCCTTTAGTTAACCGAAGTTGGCGGCCCTAATTTCTGGAGGAAACATGAGCTTTTACGACGAGGCCCTCTACGCACGGCGTGAGGACGACATGGACGAAGACTACGGCGACAACAGCAGCTATGGTGGCGCCGCAGAAGAGGACTACGACGAAGAAGAAGAGGAATCCACGGGGGCCGAAAGCTCCGGCGGAGACGAAACCGAAGAAGATGAAGAAGAAGACGGCGGCGGATCCGCAAGCGGCGGTGGCGCTGGTGGGTCTTCCTCAGGTGGCGGCGGCGGACGCAGTGGTGGTGGTGGCCGTTCAGCCAGCAAGAAGAAATCAGGCGGCGGAGCGAAAAAGTCGGGTGGCAGCAAGAAAAAAGGCTCGGCGAAGAAGTCCGGCGGCTCCAAGAGCAAATCCGCGGGTCGCGGTGGCGCGGCTAAAAAAGGCGGCTCCAAAAAAGGTGGCGCGAAGAAGGGCGGCGCCAAAAAAGGCGGAGCCAAGAAATCGGGCGGCAGCAAAAAGAAAGGCGGCTCCAAGAAAAAAGGTGGCCGTCGCCGCTAAGTAAAAGTGAAACGAAATAAAAAAGCCGCGGACACTCCGCGGCTTTTTTATTTCTTCTACACAGTTCGCCGCGTTGCGGCGAAAAAGACTAACTTCATGCGACTTTTTGGACAGAGCGAGTGCCGCCCCGCCGGGCTCTCTCGTTTTTGACTTACCCAGACCTTCCGGTCTGGGCTAGATTGTGCCCGCCCTGCCGGGCTCTTTTTCTTCAGCAGAAATCATTCTGGATTTCCCTGTGGCACGTCCAAAACTCACACACGGCCTTCGGCCCTGCTGCCACCATGCCCAGTTCCATTTTCCTGCAAACGAAAATGCTTGCGGGGCTGAATGCTGAGCGCTGATTGCTGACTTTTCTTATCCCTGCGCTTCCGCGGGCTTCGCCGTAGTGGCCGCATGCGGCTGAATGCGGTCCACTTCACGCAGACGGGCAGCTTTGCCTTTCAATCCGCGCAGGTAGAACAGCTTGGCGCGGCGAACACGGTTCGAGCGCAGCACTTCCACCTTGTCTACAACCCTGGAGTTGAAAGGAAAGATGCGCTCCACGCCCTGGCCGAAGCTCACCTTGCGCACTGTGAAGCTGCCCTGCGGGCCTTTGCGCAACGCAATCACCGTGCCTTCAAATGCCTGGATGCGTTCTTTGTCGCCTTCTTTGATCTTTACCTGAACGCGAACAGAATCGCCGGGCTGCACCGACGGAATGTCTTTGCGCTGGAGCTTGGCTTGCAGTCTTTCTAATACCGGATGTTGTGACATGACTTTTCCCCTCTTAATCTCGTAGCTTTGAATCTGCTTCAAATCTGAATCTTGTTCAGGTTTCAAGCGGGTTAATGCAAAGGTTCAACTTCTTTTCAATTCAGCCAGCAGCTTTTTGTCTTCTGCGCTCAATTCCTGCGCTGCCAGCAGGTCAGGCCGGTGGCGCAAGGTTTTTTCGAGCGCCTTGCGCCGCCTCCACTTGCGAATCTGCTCGTGGTTGCCGCCTACCAGCACATCCGGCACCGGCATGCCTCGAAATTCGGCCGGACGTGTGTAATGCGGATAATCCAGCAATCCACCGGATCCGCAAGTACTGTCCGGCCCCGCAACCCCTGTTTTCTCGACTGCGCTGAAGCTTTCCTGCTGTGCAGAAGCTTCGTTTCCCAGCGCGCCGGGAAGGAGACGTGTAACCGTGTCTATGATAACGGCAGCGCCCAATTCTCCGCCGCTCAGCACGTAATCGCCAACCGAGATTTCGCGGTCGGCCAGCATTTCGGCCACCCGCTCATCTACGCCTTCGTATCGCCCGCATAGCAGAGCGATGCGTTGCATCTGCGCCAACTCCTGGGCCACGGCCTGGTTGAACATCCGTCCCTGCGGCGACAGAAGAACCACTGTTTCTGCCGTGCGCTGCTCGCGCGGCGCGATGCCCAGCGATTCCACACAAGCAAAGATCGGTTCGGGCTTGAGCACCATGCCTTCGCCTCCGCCAAACGGACGGTCATCTACCGTCTTGTGCTTGTCTGAGGTAAAGGCCCGCAGATCGTGCATTGAAATTTCAATGAGCCCGGCTTCGCGCGCCCTGCGCACGATGCCGTAATCCAGCGGCCCGCGAAAAAAGTCCGGAAAAATCGTGACGATCTCGAACTTCATCAGCGGACTCAACCTGCTTCGCGCTGCCGCTCTTTCTCTTCTGCCGTAAGCGGCGCATCCAACTCGAGCATGCCTTCGGGCAACTTCATCTCAACCCGTTTCTGCTCCAGCGCGATCTTCTCAATATATTCGGCTACAAAGGGAACCAGATATTCCTTATCACCCTTGATTACCAGCAGCGGCGCTTCACCGGCGCCAAACTGCACTTCCTGTATTACGCCAATCGCGCCGCCCGCCATCCAGCACTTCACAGCCGGCCAGATCTCCCGAGTAAAACGTATCGGCCTCAAGTTCAGCGCGCTCGCGGCGGGGAATCTGGATCTCGCATCGCACCAGAGTTTCCGCGTCGTTGATGGAATCCACACCCTTGAACTTCAGCACCACCTGGCCCTTATGGAACCAGTGCTCTTCCAGCGTGAGTTCCTGCCGGCGTCCATCCTGATAGAGCGCAAACAACCGGGTGCGCGATGCAAAGCGCTCAGGAAAATCAGTGAAAAGCATCGCGGCAACTTCGCCAATCCGTCCCTGGGTTTTGACTACACTGGCGATGGTAACGAACTCGTCAGATGCAGGCAGTCCTCTGCCTTGGCTGCGATTCTCTTCGCCTTCTGCCATTAGGAGCGGGTACTACTCAATTATTTCCAGCGTGTAACGCTTCTTCAACTTCATGCTGGCCGCGCCCAGAATAGTGCGGATCGATTTGGCGGTTCGTCCTTGTTTCCCAATGACTTTGCCCAAATCGGTCGCTGCCACGCGCAGTTCCAATACGGTGGCTTGGTCACCATCCACTGCGGTCACCTGAACTTGATCGGGAGCATCTACCAGCGCGTGAGCAATTTGCTCCACGAGGGCACGCATGTCACCGTTCGGTTCTGTCATAACCGTCCTCCTGCCTTGCTGGGGCCGGTGTTTCTTCAGGTGCTAGGGGGATCAACGTTCGTCTGTTGTTTCAGGCCGCGGTTTCCGCAGTGGCCGCCGGTGCTTTGGAGAGCAGTCTGCTGACCGTATCAGAAAGCTGAGCGCCTTTTGACACCCAGTAATCAATGCGATCACGCTTAAAGTCAATCGTCGCAGGATTGGTGCGCGGATTATACAAACCCACCACTTCTACTGAACGTCCGTTACGAGCGCGCTCCTTGTCAATTACAACCACCCGGTAATAAGGCTGCTTGCGCGCACCGATGCGCGCCAGTCGTATCATTAACACTGTTTGCTTGGTTCCTTTCGCTGCAAAACCCCGACACTGCGGGCAAGTTGTTATTATCGCGTAAGTTGCAGGTATTGGCAACCTGCGCCCCCCTCGCCAAATCCTCACCACTGATGACACAGATGGAACTGATTTTCACTGATCAGTCTGGAGATGGTTTACCCCGGACAGGCGTGTTCATAAGTTGAATGCTTCGGTCCGTTTGAGGCAGTTGGATCGGCTGCCTGGAGTAGAAGCCAGCAGCTTCATTCATTGTATCTTCTTTGAGTCCAACGACTTACTCATTCCATCGTCAACATACATTTCCGTGGCGGCAGCCTGCTTTGGGCGGAGCGCACTGAAAACAAACCACTGATACCCTTCGAGTGACTATGGGCTTCCACCTAAATGAAGGCCGAGCCGTAGCTACGAGCCAGCAGCTAGAAGCCAGCAGCTTCTTTCATCATCTTTGCAATCGCCTCTCGCACTCCTTCCGGCGAATGCTCGCGGAACGATCGCACCTTGACCGGCTTCAACATGTTCTCCACCTTCCCGGTGGCGCTCTCTATGCTGTGACGGCGGGAGGCGTCGTACTCGAGATAGAAGATGCGGCAATTGCACTGCTGCGGCAGGTCTTCGTTGTTGAGCTTGTCAAACGAATAGGCCGATAAAGGACTACTGATCACGATGAAGACCTGCATCGCTCCGCCGTTGTTCGCGTTGTTTTCCTGAATGCGGCGAAGAATCTCATCGTGCAGAAAAGCGGCGCTGGGCGGTTTCTTGCCCAGAGTGCTTACGTCTACCGTAACCGTGTCGGCGGCTGCGACTGTCTTTTTCAGGCGCGCCCAGTCCAGTTCTCCGACTTTGTCCTGCTCAAACCCCGCCCGGTGGCGCACAAGATTCAGTGTGCTCACGTCCATTGTGGATGAACTCGGCCCGGCGTTTTGCCATTGCACTTCGCTCAATACCTTGAGTGTGGATACAAGCGCCGACAGATAGCGCCCATAGTAGATCGTGGAACCATGAAATAGAGGCGACGGTGTAATGTCGCCCATGACTTCTACCTGCAATGGATGCCGGCTGGTAACCGGCAGAAACAGCTTTCCCTTGATCTCCGGATGGTAGAAAACATCGGGATCGGGAGGCTCAAGCTGCAACAGGAACTCCACCGTAGGCAGGTTGCGCGCGCTTTCTGGCAGAGGATCGTCTTTCAATGGCCGGACGTGCAGGCTGCGTTGGCCAAGACTGCGTTCGCTCGCGCCCGTGTGCTGGATGGCGAGCACTACTGTGTAATCTCCGGGTAAAACAAAGGCATCCCACTCGATCACCAGATCGGTGTCGTGTTTCCCCGGCTTGAGCTCGCCCAGTTCCACCTTGCGCGCGTCCCGGTAAGCGTGGCCGCTGCTGTCAGTAATCTGGACCATGGCCACAAGGTCGCCTTTATTGCGCCTGGCCAGTTCCTTGCCCTTGATGGCTACATCAACGTGTGCGACCAGCCGCTGGTGCAGTGAAAGCCCGGCATCAAACGCTTTGGTATTCCAGGGTATCTGCTCAATAGGGCCCTGCTTCACCCACTCGTCGAATGGAAACTGGTTAAAGAGTTCCGGGTCAGATTTTTTCTGAGCAAAAAGCGGAGCGGCCAGAATGCAAAACAACAGACCAACCACGGAGGCACGGAGACACAGAGAATTTTTTCGGATAGTGCCTCTGGGCTTATTGGTTTGCACTTGGAAGAACCTCGGCGTCGGCGTCGAAGATTCAACTTACTTTAGCCACCCTGGTTCGTCAAATCCTCTACAGAAAAACCTAACCGCAGGGTGCGCAAAGAGCGCAGAGGATTGATGGAAGCTTGCACGAAGCAATGAGCTAAAGACATAACCGCAGAGGCCGCAGAGTGCGCAGAGGATTGGCTAGGTGGAACTATGATTGATTTGCTCCCTCATCGTTCTTCTCTCTCGCATTTCCATTCTCAGTTACAACTGACTTAGCAGCACATTGCTGAATCTCGTGAATAAATGATCGGACAATTTTGACAATCCTCTGCGCTTCCTGCGTCCTCTGCGGTTATGTTCTTTGTTACTGTTCGCGCGATTCGCTCAGAGCATTGACGCGACGGAACTTTCCGTGCAGCCATGTCAGCATTCCCAGCAACGCGACCTGTGTGGGGCCAAGCCTTACATCGGCGGTCACGAAGCGAAAGTGCGCCACATAGTAGGCCGCCCATAGAATGCCGATCGCGGTCAGTACGATTCCGATTTGTTTTTCCAGCCAGGTACTCATAACTCCCTCGAGCTATCTGGCTAATGAAACACCTGCTGCTGGTGAAAGTCGCAGAGCACCGCATCAACTCACAATTCTTAACCGCGATTTGGTGAAAGCAATTACCTCCATAATTTCATTTCGTTTTAACCAGTTTTTTACACGAACTGGCTATAACAGTTACAAGTCAATTGTGAAGTAACCTCACTGCAAGGGGGAGTTCCTCACCTCACGATCCGGGGAACTCCTTCTCAAAAACTACCCCTTTGCTGTTCCTGCCCCAGTCGTTCTAGGCCTTTTGCCTGGCCTCTCTAAGCCTTTTTTTGCACAACCGGGAGAGCTGACTTTGATATGCTAACCCCGTGGCAATGAAAGCTTTGTTCCTGCTTTTGATGATTTCTATATCGGCGGTTCTGGTTGCGATGGCTGCCATGTGGTGGCGTTTACGCCGCCATCTGCGCCACTCCGATCACTTATCTGGCCAGGCGCTTGATGTCGCCTTGCAGCAGATCGAACCGCAGCATGAGCCGGTGCAACAGGGCTGAATCGCTTCCAGATCGCCCACCTGCCGGCGCCGATTCATATACACTACAAACTACCCTGAGTAATCCAGTTCGACTGTTATAGGAATTTATATTTATGTCCTCTTTGTCTGTTTCGGTCCAAACACGCGAGATCAGTGTTGCCCATAGTCCTGACTCTGATGATGCATTTATGTTTTACGGTCTGGCCACCAACAAGATTCGGGTGCCCGGCCTCAAGTTCAACCATACCCTCACCGACATCGAGACCCTGAACCGCAAAGCCATGGAAGGTTTTTATGACGTAAGCGCCATTTCCTTCCACGCCTATCCTTACATTCAGGAAAAATACGCCTTGATGCCGTGCGGAGGGAGCGTAGGCGACAAATACGGCCCCATGGTAGTGGCCCAGAGGGCTTTTGGCCTGGAAGACCTCAAGCGCATGAAAGTGGCTGTGCCCGGCACGCTGACTACCGCCTATCTGGCGCTAAAATTGTTTGCGCCAAAGATTGAAACCGCAGTGGTGCCGTTCGATCAGATCATTCCCGAGGTGCTCGCGGGAAAATATGAAGCCGGCCTGATCATTCATGAAGGCCAGCTCTCCTATGAACGTTCCGGCCTGCAAAAAATCATTGATCTGGGCAAATGGTGGCACGAACTGACCGGCCTGCCTTTGCCGCTGGGCGGCAATGCCATTCGCCGCGAGTTAGGCCCGGATTTGATATTCACGATCACGAAGGCTCTGCGTGACAGCATTCAATACGCGCTCGACCACCGCGAAGAAGCCCTGGCCTATGCCATGCAGTTTGCCCGCGATCTCGACCACCAGATGGCCGACCGCTTCGTAGGCATGTACGTGAACGCCCGCACCCTCGACTACGGCGACGACGGCAAAGAAGCAGTAGAACGCCTGCTGACCATGGGTCACAAGGCCGGCATTATTCCCATGAAACCGCATGTGGACTTCGTGGGGTAGACGTTTTGGCGTTGTCCCGAGCGAAGTGAGGGAACCGTATCGCCCGCAATGCTCAATGCAAAAACCTGGCCGCGAATCATGACGAATCTGCGCGAATCCAAGTACTCGCATTTCAGGGTAATTCGGGCTGCTATTTGTCTCGTCAGGTCGGGTCTACGTTCAAATTTGTGTCGTCCTAGAGAACGTCTGTCAAAGTTCTGACCATCCTTTAAACTAGCTCTCAGATGAAATCCATCATCATCGGCACCGCCGGCCACATTGATCATGGCAAGACAGCACTGGTGCGCGCGCTTACCGGAATTGACACTGACCGGTTGGAGGAAGAAAAGCGCCGCGGGATCACCATTGATCTGGGTTTTGCTCACCTGGAATTGACGGCGCAAAACGGCGAGAAGCTGCGCTTCGGATTCATTGACGTTCCCGGGCACGAGCGCTTCGTACGCAATATGCTGGCTGGAGTAGGGGGCATAGATATTGTTTTGCTGGTGATTGCCGCCGACGAATCCATCAAGCCCCAGACCCGCGAACACTTTGAAATCTGCCGCCTGTTGTCCATTCCGCGCGGCATTACAGTGATTACCAAATCGGATCTGGTAGATGAAGACACATTGAGCGTTGTCCGGATGGAAATCGAGGAGTTCGTACGCGATTCTTTTCTGGACGTGAGCCGCTCGCCCATGGTGGCGGTCAGCGCCCGTACCGGAGCAGGTCTGGAGGATCTGAAAAAAGAGATTGCGCGGCTGGCTGCCGAAGTTCCGGCCCGCGACACCGAAGCCCTGTTCCGTCTGCCGATTGATCGGGTGTTCGCCATGAAAGGTTTTGGCACCGTGGTTACCGGCACATTGATCTCCGGCAAGACCCAGAAGGAAGATGAAGTTGAGGTGTTTCCATCACGCACGCGGGTAAGAGTGCGCGGGGTGCAGGTGCATGGCAGTTCCACCGAGCGGGCCAGCGCCGGACAGCGCACCGCCCTGAACCTGGCCGGTGTTGCAGTAGAAGACTTGGGACGCGGCATGACCCTGACCGTCCCTGGAGTGTTCGAACCGGCGCAGCAGATTGATGTGCGACTCTCGCTACTCAAAGAAGCAAAGCCCCTGAAAGACCGTGCCCGCGTTCACCTGCATGCCTTTGCTTCAGAGACCGTGGCCGAGGTGGCTTTGCACGAAGGCCGTGAAATCAAGCCAGGCGGCACCGGCTTTGCCCGCCTGAAGACTGCCGACCCTGTTCTGCTGCTGCCCGGGGATCGCGCCATCCTGCGGCAGTTCTCGCCGGTAGTCACTATTGGCGGCGCTATGGTGGTGGACAGTTTCCCTCCGCGCCGCCAGAAAAAAGAGACGCTGCTGAAGTTTTTGACCACGCTGACCGAGGGCGGGCGGCAGGAAATGCTGCTGGCCCGCATTCAGCGCCGTGGTCACGAAGGGCTTTCGCTGGCCAGTGCAGTGCGTGAAACCGGAATCAAAAAGAGCACTCTTCAGCCAGTGGTCGCAACTTTGTTGCAGCAGAAAGCTATTGTCCAGGCCGGAGAACTGCTCATTGGAGCGGAGATTTTTTCCTCTACCCGGCAGAAAATCGTAAGCACGCTGGACGCATTCCACAAATCGAATCCGCTGGTTGCCGGCATCAGCAAAGAAGAGCTGCGCGAGAAACTTGGCTTGCATTCTGAAGTGATGGAGGCGCTGCTGGGGCAGCTAGTCCGTGAAAAGAAGGTCGAAGTCTCCGGAGAACAGGTGCGGCTCGCCGGCCGTGGTGTGGAACTGAAAGACGACGAAGCCAAAGCCAAGTCAACCATTGAACAGGCCTTCGCCAGCGCGGGACTTAAAGTTCCGGCCATGTACGAAGTGCTTAACAAACTGCCTGTAGATAAAACCCGCGCACAGAAACTGGTTACTCTGCTGCTGCGTGATCGCGTGCTGGTCAAGCTGACTGACGAGCTTGTGTTTCACCAGATCGCTCTCGAGAGCCTGAGAAAGATATTGGCGGAGTACAAGACAAAATCCCAGAAAATTGATGTGGCGAGATTCAAAGATCTGACGGGGGTCTCGCGCAAGTACGCCATTCCCTTGCTTGAATATCTCGACCGTGAACGGGTGACGCGCCGGGTGGGAGATGAAAGAATTATTCTTTAGTTCCGAAAACCTTTGAAACACAGAGGAACAGAGGGAGCGGAGTCATGGGGTAAATGGGTAATTTAGTAATTGGGTATCGTCAACTTCAACTACCTAATTACCAATACCCAATTACTAAAACCAATCCTCTGCTTACTCCCTTCCTCTGTGTTTCAAAGGTTTGAGTTTACGAAATGCTGACCATACGTAATGCGACCATCAACGATACGGCCCTGATGCTTGATTTTGTCCATCGGCTGGCGGAATACGAGCGCGAGCCGAACGCGGTAGTTGCCACCGAAGACGATCTCCGGCGTGACGGCTTTGGGATTGAGCCTAAATACCGCTGTGTGATCGCCGAATGGGACAACCAGCCAGCCGGTTTTGCTTTCTTCTTCTACAACTATTCAACATGGCTGGGACGGGCGGGGCTTTACCTGGAAGATCTGTTTGTACTGCCGGCGATGCGCGGCAAAGGCATCGGAAAAGCGCTGCTCAAACATCTGGCCCAGGTGGCGGTCCACGAAAACTGCTATGGCATGCGCTGGCAGGTGCTGGAATGGAACGAGCCGGCTTTGAAATTTTATGACTCTCTGGGCGCAACCATTATGGACGAATGGGAAACCATGCGCCTCATGCAGCCGGCGCTGTCGCGGCTGGCGGGAGAACTTGAGTGACCTCAATCAAGATCATTGGCGCAGGTCTGGCCGGTTGCGAGGCAGCCTGGCAATGCGCCAGGGGCGGCCTCGATGTTCAACTCTACGAAATGCGTCCGGGCAAAAGCACGCCTGCGCACCAGACCGACAAGTTTGCCGAACTGGTCTGTTCCAACTCATTGAAGTCAGAAAGCGAAAATACCGCGCCCTGGCTCCTGAAAGAAGAGATGAGGCGCAGCGGCTCTCTGCTTCTGGAACTGGCGCGTGAAACCCAGGTACCGGCCGGACATGCGCTGGCCGTAGATCGCGAAAGGTTTGCCGTCCGGGTCACGGAAGTGATTTCCCGCGAACCGGGCATCAGGATCGTGCGTGAAGAGGTAACGAAGATAGACGAACAGAATGGGTTGACCGTGGTCGCTACCGGCCCGCTTACTTCCGATGCTCTCTCGCGCGAGATCGCCCGCCTTTCGGGCAACGATCATCTCTATTTCTACGATTCCATCAGTCCTATTGTAGAAGCCGATTCCATTGATATGTCGCGGGTCTATATGGCCGCGCGCTATGGAAAGGGCACTGCCGATTACATCAACTGTCCGTTCACGAAAGAAGAATACGAGCGTTTCCTGGATGCACTGATTGCGGCCCCGTTGGTGGAAGGGCACGACTGGGAGAATCTGAATTACTTCGAGGGCTGTCTTCCGATCGAAGAAATTGCCCGGCGCGGGCGTGATACCCTGCGTTTTGGCCCTATGAAGCCGGTTGGATTGGCTGATCCTAAGACTGGCCGATTTCCTTACGCCGTGGTCCAGTTGCGGCAGGAGAATCTGCGTGCTGATTCCTACAACCTGGTCGGCTTCCAGAACCATTTGAAGTATGGCGACCAAACGCGCGTGCTGCGGCTGATTCCGGGCCTTGAAAATGCGCGTTTCCTGCGCTACGGCCAGATTCATCGCAATACCTACATCAATGCGCCTTCGCTGCTGACCGAGACGCTGTGCATGAAGCAGCATCCATCGGTCTTCTTTGCCGGACAGATTTCCGGCGTGGAAGGCTACACCGAGTCCATTGCCATGGGCATGCTGGTGGGAATCCATGTCTCGCGGCTGGCAAGAGAGCTGCCGGCGGTTCCCCCTTCGCGTCAGACTGCCTTGGGCTCGCTGGTGAACTACATCTGTCATGCGGAAGTTAAAAACTTTCAGCCGGCCAATATCACCTTTGACCTCTTACCGCAGTTGGATGAAAATACGCGCAGGCGCATACGCGACAAGAAAGCCAGGCACCGGATGGTCTGCGAAAATGCACTTCGGGCGATTTCGCAATGGCTGGAACAGATCTCATTGGCTGATCCAGCCACTCATCCAGACTTGCCGGCTGATCCTGTCCCGACGCCGCTGGGGTGAAACATGGCACGTTATTCGGCCATTAGCGCGGTTGATCCCGCAATGCAGCGGGTCAGAGCCATACTCCTGCCGTTCCGGCTAGGAACCTGGTTGAGGATGGGCTTGATCGGCTGGCTTGCCGGCGAACTATTTGGCTTTAATGCCGGGTTCCGGGTGCCGGCTTTCCCCGGTGGCGGTACCCGGCGGATTCCCCCTTCTCCTTCACCCAATGTCCATTGGCCGAGCGTTAATATCGTTCTGCTGGTTGCATTTCTTATCGTAGTGGCTGTGCTGCTGGGGCTGTTATTAACTTTCCTGCATAGCCGTTTCCGTTTCATCCTGTTTGATTCGGTGCTCTATAAAGATGTATCCGTCAGCCGAGGCTGGAATGCCTATCGTTCTCAAGGGCTGCGCTATTTTGGCTTCTGGCTGCTATTCAGCTTGATCTTTTTTGCCGGGTTTGCCGCAATTGTCGGCGTGCCTCTCTGGAATGCATACCACCGGGGCATGTTTGGCGGCGGCCAGGCCAATCTGGAAGAGATCGTTGTTTTGTTCGGCTCACTATTCCTGGCCCTCTTCTTTTTCTTTATCGTCGTGTATGTGTTAGGCACCTTGGCAAAAGATTTTTTGGTGCCCTTAATGGCGCTCGACGATCTCAGCATTGGAGAGGCGATCTCAGCGCTGGCGAAGATGATCAAAGCCGATCCGGGAGCATTTGCCGGTTATATCGGCATGAAACTGGTTCTCTATATCGTGGCCGGAATGATATTGGCTGTCGCGGTAGGGATAATCTTCCTGATCTTGATGGTCCCGGCAGGCATGGTTGCCCTGATGACCTACGGAGTTCTCAAGACGTCAGGTGGTGCGTTGGGAGTAGGCATGATCATTGCGGCTGTGCTGTTCGGATCGCTGCTGGCCGGTGTGGGTGTTGGCCTGGGATTGCTTTGTGCTGCGCCGGTGAGTACGTTCTTTGCTGCTTATTCCCTGTTCTTCTTCGGCGGACACTATCCAAAACTAGGAGCACGGCTCGGGCCAGAGCAGCCCCCACCGGTTCCACAGGCGCAAAACATCCCGCCGGTGGCGGTTGTGCCGGGACCGTAACGGCGACGAAAGATTGTTTTAGTGCGCTCCGCTCCAAAAGCAGGAGCTGCGCGCACGCCGCAGGGCGCAAGGAAGTGTTTCTTTTTGTTCCTTACCCGGCACTCCGCTTCTCAGATGCACAAAAGGCGTGCATCTGAAAAGCTCTGTGACCGGGCTACTTTCGGTCGGCCTGCCGGACTGGAGTTTCGTTCATTCATCTCCGTCTCAAACCACAAGGTTAGTTTTCATTGGTGAATATGCAGGCTTCAGGATTCACACTGGGCATTGAGTACCTTCATCTCGGCTACGCTGGGCGGCAGCGGAGCAGTTCCTTTGCCTGCCGGCTCAGGATGATACGGCACGGGGAGCAAATATCTGTCCAGTCAACGGTGAGGGTTTACCGGCGGGATTTCTTTTTTGGCAGCTCTACTTTTGTTCGTGGACGGTTCTTGATCCAGATGGGCGTGCCCACAAATCCGAAGGCGTTGCGGATCTGGTTTTCCAGGAATCTCTCGTAAGAGAAATGCAGCTTAACATCTTTGTCCGTGAAAAGAATAAAAGTCGGCGGAGAGGTGTGCGCCTGGGTCATATAGAAAATTTTGACTTTTTGCCGGTGAGGCACTGAGGCCCGCTCGAAGTCTACGTTCTCGATAAAACGGTTCATCTGCGATGTGCCGATGCGCTTGCGCCTTTCGGCGGCTACCAGTTCGAGTGCCTTGAACAATCTATCCAGATTTTTCCCTTCACTGGCGGAGACAAAGACAACGGGAGCATAGTCGAGAAATTTGAGCACCCGGCGCACCTGCTGTTCATAAATATCGCGGTCGGCTGCCGGTTGGCCATCGTCCCGCGCCTTGCTTACCAGGTCCCATTTGTTCACCACGATAATGACTGATCTTCCGCTTTCATGAGCGTAGCCGCCGATATTCGCGTCCAGCGCGCTTACTCCTTCCACCGCGTCAATGACCAGCAAGGCCACGTCTGCGGCTTCCAGATGCTTTCGTGCCATGACCACAGACAGCTTCTCGGCCATCAGGTGGGTCTTGCCTTTGCGGCGGATTCCGGCAGTATCAATGAAGCGGTAGACTTTGCCGTTTCTTTCGATGACTTCGTCCACCGCATCGCGTGTAGTTCCGGCGACCGGCGACACGATGGCCCGGGCTGTTCCTGTCAACGCATTCAGCAGCGTGGACTTGCCTACATTCGGATGTCCAATGATGGCAACCTTGGTTTCAGTTGCCTCTTTAGTTTCACTTGCTCCTGGGGCTTTGGCAGTTCCTTCCGCCGTTTCTGTTGCGCCTGAAGGCTGAGCTTGCTCTTCTTCGGCAGGCGCCAATGGCGCAGGAATGGCTTGCAGCACCGCTTCCAGAAGTTCGGCGACCCCGGTGCCATGCTCGGCGGAAATGGAAAACAGGTTTTCAATGCCCAGGGTCCTGAAGTTTTCGGCCTCGGCTTCCAGTTTGGGAGAGTCCACTTTGTTCACTGCGAGAAACACCGGCTTACCCAGACGCCGCAGCAGCCGGGCCAGTTCCATGTCCGGGGCAGCCAGTTCGGTGCGCACATCTACCACCATCACAATGGCGCCGGCTTCTTCAAAAGCCTGCCGCGCCTGGCGGAAGATTTCAGCAGGAATGAAGTCTTTTTCATCGGGAACAATACCGCCAGTATCAATCACCCGCAGCTTGCGCCCCAGCCACACTGCGTCGCCGTAAAGGCGGTCTCGGGTAATGCCGGGTTCATCGCCTACAATGGCGCGCCGCGAACCGATCAAGCGGTTGAAGAGGGTGGATTTACCCACATTCGGACGTCCAACGATTGCCACAATGGGCGGCTGCGTATTCGAAGCGTTATTTTCCAAGAAATTCTGCTCTCTGCAATCGGTTCAAAGCTATTATAAAAAGACCCTCACCGTGTCGTTCAGCTCCCATTCCGAAGCACCCGCTCTCGAGCGGACCCCATCGTATCCCACGCTCTACCAGTTTTTCGGGCCGAACGGTCTATTAAGTAAAGCACATCCGAACTATGAGTTCCGACGCGGGCAGTTGCAGATGGCTGAAGCCGTGGAAAGCGCCCTGACAGAGCGCCGCCATCTGATCGTGGAAGCCGGCACGGGCACGGGTAAGACCCTGGCATACCTGCTCCCGGTCATCCGCAGCGGAAAGCGGGTGGTCATCTCTACCGGCACTAAGAATTTGCAGGAACAGCTCTTTTTCAAAGACATTCCTTTTCTGGAACAGCATCTGGGCAAGCTGCGCGTCTGTTACATGAAAGGCCGCAACAACTACCTGTGCCGGCAGAAGCTGTATGACCTGACCAACCAGCCTGTCCTGAACGGACTGGAAGAGATCAAGCACTACCAGCAGATTGCCGAATGGGAGCAGACCACCGAAACCGGCGACCGTTCCGAACTGAGGGGCCTACCTGAGAACGGCCAGCTATGGCAAAGGCTGGACGCGCGCAACGATCGCTGTACCGGACAGAAGTGTCCGCAATGGGAAAGGTGCTTCATTACCGAGATGCGCCGCCGCGCAGCGGAGAGCGACATCATCATTGTGAACCATCATCTGTTTTTTGCCGATCTGGCGTTGAAGAATGAAGACGCCCCGGATGCCGGCGTATTGCCCGAATATTCCGCGGTGATTTTCGATGAAGCCCATGAAGTGGAAGACGTGGCCACAGATTTTTTTGGCGTCAGCGTCAGCAATCTGCGTTTCGAAGAACTGGCCCGTGATATTGAAGTCACGCTCCAGCAGAAGAAAGTAATTTCACCGGGGCTGATCCAGGCGCTTGCCGCACTGCGCGAGCGCTCCCGCTTCTTCTTCGGACTGCTGCCTTACCGGGAAGGAAGAGCGGCTTTTACGGCGCGCGAAGAATTTCTGGAGCAGAACGGCGACGAGTACGAGTCCATGATGAAGACCATAGAACGGGTCTTTTCCGAACTGGAACTGCTGCCGGAAAAGCCGGAAGAGGTGTTCAACTTTGCCCGGCGCACCAATGAATTGCGGGCACAACTGGCATTCATCATGGAGTCGCGCGACAAGAACATCGTTTTCTGGATCGAATCGCGGGGTGAATCGCGCCGGGGCCGCGGCGGCCAGATTCACATTGTGTTACAGGCCACTCCCATTGACGTTTCGCAGATTCTCAAGCAGAAGCTGTTTGAGTCGGTGGAAACCGCGGTGCTGACTTCGGCTACATTGGCCGTCGCCAACAACGGGCAACAAGGCGGGTTCAACTACATTCGCCAGCGTGTAGGCATGGACCACGCCCGTGAAATGGTGGTGCAGTCCCATTACGACTACAAGAACCAGGCCATTCTCTACGTGCCCCCCGATATGCCCGAGCCGCGCTCACCCATGTTTGCGGCCAAGGCCGCGGAAAAAATTCGCAAGATCCTGAGTGTTACCCAGGGACGCGCTTTCTGCCTGTTTACCAGCTATGCGCAGATGAATGAGATCCATGACCGGCTGCTCGGGGAGCTTGAATATCCCATGCTGCTGCAAGGCTCGTCGCCCAAGAATGCGCTGCTTGAGGAATTCCGGCTCACACCCAACGCGGTGCTGTTTGCCACCTCGTCATTCTGGCAGGGGGTAGATGTGCAGGGAGAACAGTTAAGCTGCGTGATTATTGATCGGCTGCCCTTTGCCGTGCCCAGCGATCCGATTGTGGCCGCGCGGGTTGCCGCCGTGAACGATTCCGGAGGCAACGCTTTCTTCGATTACCAGGTGCCTTCCGCGGTAATAGCCTTAAAGCAGGGTTTCGGGCGACTCATCCGCTCCATGAAAGACCGGGGCCTGCTGGTGCTGCTGGATAACCGCATCCTGAAACAGCGCTATGGCCGCATCTTCGTAGACAGTCTGCCTGCCTACAAAAAAACCAAAGACATCTCAGATGTAGAAGAGTTCTTCGCTCAGGAAAGGTCCGCAGCCGGACAGAGCTGACCACGTTATCGCGGTTCCTCATACCTGGGAACTTGTTCTCCGTACCTCCGAGTCTCCGTGGTGTGTTTCCCGAGCGGGGATTTACAATAGATACAGAGGACCAATGTACGAAGTCACTGTTGACGATTCATTTGCCGCAGGCCATTACCTGCGCAATTACAAGGGAAAATGCGAAAACCCGCACGGGCACAACTATAAAGTGCGGGTGACTTTGCGCGGGATGGAGTTGGACAAGGCCGGCCTGCTGCTCGACTTCAAAGACCTGAAAGAGGTCATGAAGCATGTGATTGACCGGCTCGATCACCAGATGCTGAACGATATTGAACCATTCATCGAATTGAACCCTTCCGCTGAAAACCTGGCGCGGTATTTTTATGATCAGACCAACGGCCGCCTCAAATCGCTCACCAGCGGCCGCGTATCGGTGAAAGACGTTATTATCTGGGAAACCGATACCACTACAGCGCGCTACCACGAATAGAATCAGCTTCGCGCGGCTGTAGCTTATAAGTCATGCAGATTACTGAGATTTACCGGTCCATTCAGGGGGAATCCTCATTTGCGGGGCTGCCGTGCATCTTCGTGCGGCTCACCGCCTGTAACCTGCGTTGCGCCTGGTGTGACAGCGAATACACTTTCACCGGCGGACGCAAGATGACGCCCGAAGAAGTGGAACAGGAAGTGATCAGGCTTGCGCCTTCGGGCCTGGTGGAGTTTACCGGGCGGCGAGCCCATGTTGCAGGAGCGGGAACTTGTCCCGGTAATGGAGCGGCTGCTGGCCCGCGGATACACCTTGTTGCTTGAAACCAGTGGTGAGCGCCCGCTGGAGCGTGTTCCCCCCGCAGTCCACAAAATTGTGGATGTGAAGTGCCCCGGATCGGGAGAAGGCGGATCGTTTCGCCAGAGTAATCTGGAGTCGCTTACGCTGAAAGACGAAGTCAAGTTCGTGCTGGCTGGACGCGAAGACTACGAGTTTGCCCGCGATTTTGTGCGGGCTCATGATCTTGAGCGGAAAGTGAGTGGCGTGATCTTCTCGCCCACTTTTTCCAAGACTCCCACATCCGAGCGCAACACATCCAATTGCCAGCTCGATCCCCTGGAGTTGGCGCAGTGGATTCTCGAAGATAATCTGAATGTCCGCCTGGGTTTGCAGATCCACAAATTCATCTGGGAACCTGCCACCAAAGGCGTCTGAGCAGCTCAATTGTCCTAATCGCAACCCCTCTTGAGATAATTAGTTGCAGCCGGAATTTTGCCGGCGCAGGGCAGCTATTCTGCCTTGCGGGCCATCATAATTTTCTAGAACCCATTTTTAGGACCAGTCAAGAGGAGCTATTTTGGCCGTTAGCAAGCCGCGGTCTGTGGTGCTGTTGAGCGGAGGCATGGATTCATGCGTGTGCGCTGCTCTGGCTGCCCGCGATACCCAAGCCGCAGCTCTGCATATCAGCTATGGCCAGTTGACTGAGAGACGAGAACGGCAGGCGTTCACGGGTATTTGTGAGCGGCTGGGCATTCAGCGAAGACTGGTTTTGAGGAACGAGGTATTTCGCGCGGTCGGCGATTCGGCGCTGACCGATGAAAAAATCCGGGTACCCGAAGCAGCAGATGAAATCGGGACCAACGGCATTCCAGTGACTTATGTGCCTTTCCGCAATGCGAATTTCCTTGCGGCGGCGGTAAGCTGGGCCGAGGCGCTGGATGCAACTCAGATTTATATTGGGGCCGTCGAGCAGGATAGCTCCGGGTACCCTGATTGCCGCCCGGCTTTTTACGAGGCATTCAATGAGGCAATCAGGGCCGGTACGCGCGAGGGAAGAATCAGGATTGTGACTCCCCTGATTCATCTGCGCAAGGCAGAGATCGTGAAGCTGGGCCTGGAATTGGGCGCTCCGTTCGATTTGACGTGGTCGTGTTATAGCCGCGAAGATAGAGCCTGTGGAGTATGTGAAAGCTGCGTATTGCGCCTGCGCGCATTCGCTGCTGCCGGTGCGGACGATCCTGTTCCCTATGCCGCCCAGGCCGCGAAACAGACATTTTAGGATTTTGATTTTCTAGCCTGAGGGAGGCTGACGAATATGAAGAAAAGTGCAATCGTGATGATGCTGGCCGCCATGTTGCTGGCGGTTGCGCCGGCGTGGTCGCAGACCGTGTCTGCGCAGGTAAACGGCACAGTGACCGATAACGGTAAACCTGCGCCGGGCATGCAGGTTGTTCTCACCAACAAAGACACCGGCCGCACTTACAAAATGAAGACCGATAAAAACGGCAAGTTCGATGCCGTGGGCGTTGCCTACAGCAACAGCTATAACCTTGAAGTTTTCAATCCGTCGGGCGAGTCGGTATTCAAAAGAGGCAACGTGGTCATTAACGGAGAAGGCGGAGAAGCGGCCATACTGGCCATTGACCTCTCCAATGCCGCCGCCACCAATCTGGGCATGAACAATGAAGTGGGGACTAAACCGGCTGCCGGTGGCGGAGATAATAAAGGCCAGCCCAAAGTGACCAAAGAGCAGATCGAGGCCATCAAGGCGCAGAACGCCAAAGCGCAAAGTATGAATACGCTTATCAGCCAGGCACAAAACGCCATGAATGCCAAGCAGTGGCAGGAAGCCATAGGCCCATTGCAGCAGATGATAGCCGCGGACCCGAATCGCTGGGAATTTTACCAGGCACTTGGTAATTCGCAGTTGAATCTGGCCCAATATGATCAGGCGGTGCAGACCTACGAAAAGGGCATTCAGGTGGCCGAGAGCAATACTACGGTGGATCCTAAAAACCCCAGCAGCGACCCAGCCAAGAAAAAAGTGGGCGAGGCGCAGATGCTGACGAATGAGGGCACAGCGTATCTGAAGCTGAAGAAGAATCCTGAGGCGATTGCCGCTTTCAATAAGGCGGCCAGCATGGATCCGAACCCCGGCACCGCGTACTTCAATTTGTGCGCCACGCAGTACAACAACAACAACATGGAAGCCGCAGCCGTGGCCTGCGATAAAGCCATTCAAGCCGACCCCAACCGGGCCGATGCTTATTTCATCAAAGGCTCAGCCTTGTACGGCAACGGCAAAATGGACGCGAACAATAAATGGACGGTGCCTCCGGGAACCACTGAGGCGTTGAATAAATATCTTGAACTCGCTCCTGATGGAGCGCACGCCAATGACGTAAAGGCGATGCTGGAAGCCGTGGGCGCGAAGATCGAGAAGAGCTACAAAGAGAAAGAAGTAGTAATGATTGGTAACCGAAAAAGGGCGGCGCGAGCCGCCCTTTTGTTGTGGATTGATTTTGGTGTATTGGTGGAATTTTGGGTCGGGCGGCAGTACGGATTCGGATCTTTCGTGAGAATGCCTTGAACAGGTTTCGTGAAGGACATATCACGTGGATTCTTCCACTCGTCCTCCTCCTGCGTCGGTCGGCCTTTGGTCAGAATGACAAACAGCCTACAGCAGTTCCCAAGGCTTCCGCGTTGGGCTACATTGTGGCGCGCCTCTGGCGCTCCAGGCCGGTTCTACCACGCGGGACGAAGAAGCGTGTGTGAGAACTCATTTCCATAGCCACAGCACCAATGCGGTTAAGAGTTGCAGGGGCTGAAGCCCAGTATTTATAAGGATTTTTCGGCACGACTGAAAGTCGTGCCCTGTTACATGTCTCGTTAGCCCACACAAAGTTCAGTCGCCCGCTGGGGCTCTTTATCTTTATTTAAATGACAGTTCCCGAGGCTTCCGCCCTGGGCTACGTTTTGACGCGCCTCGGGCGCTCAAAGTCATTGCTTATTGCAATCCTCCGCTCACTGCGGGAACAATCAACACTTCCGTGCCGCTGGGCACTTCAGTTTCCAGTCCTTCGGCGAACCGGATGGCTTCGTTTCCTACAAAGATGTTGATATGCTGGCGCACCTCGCCGCGCTCATCGAGAATACGGTCGTGCAGGCCCGGATAAAGCTGGAACAGCGATTGCAGCGCCTCACGCGTGGTCCGCGGCGCTGATTCTACTTTCACCACATTCAAGCCATTGGCGAAAGAAGCCAGGTAGGTTGGGATGCGAAAGACCACGGCCATGGTCTTAGTTTCCCACCCGCTTCGCAGTTTTCTTTCCTGCTGAAGCTTTCCTGACCGCTGGCTGCTTACTGCGTTTTGCCGCCGGACGGCCATCGCCAACCACCGCGGCCTTCACGCACACGATGGGCGGCAACCCTTCGAGAATCAGCTTCCAGGAATTGCCATTGTTGTTCGAGCCGAAAACTTTTCCGCTGCGGGTGCCGAAATAAATTCCGGCTGGATCGAGAGTGTCTGTGGCGAGTCCATCGCGCAAAACAGTTTCCATGGCATTTCTCTGGGGAAGGCCTTTGGTCAGCGGCTCCCAGTTTTTGCCGCCGTTACGGGTGCGATAGACGCGCAGCTTGCCTTCAGGGGTGCAGCGGTATTCATCGGATTCCAAGGGGATGATGTAGGCGGTGTCCGCATCGTGCGGGTGGACGACCACCGGAAATCCAAAATCAGAAGGGACGCCATTGGCTACATCCTGCCAGGAATCGCCGCCATCATCGCTGCGATACAGCCCCCAATGGTTCTGGATGTAGAGGCGTTCCGGACGGGAAGGATGCTGGGCGATCTTGTGCACGCACTGTCCAAATTCAGGATATTTATCAGGCAGAAATTCGGCGCGTACCCCAACATTCCGAGCCTGCCACGTGGCCCCGCCATCGTCAGTGCGATAGGCCCCACCCGTGGACATGGCCACGAACATCCGTTTGTGGTTCACCGGATCGGGAACGATGGTGTGCAGGCACATGCCGCCACCACCGGGTGTCCATTTTGCGCGGTGGGGATGGTTGAACAATCCCTCGACCAAGGACCATGTCTTGCCGGCGTCGCGAGAGACGAACAGTGCTGATGGTTCGACGCCGCAATAGAGTGTGTTAGGTTCACCGGCGGGAGCGGATATTTGCCAGATGTTTTTCAGCGCGAGCTTGGACTCTTCTGGAAATTTAACGGAGTAGGTGGTTGGCTCAGTTTTGGTCTTGCCAAAATCGTCAGAGGAAATCAGAGAGCTTCCCCAGCGGAAACTCTGCTGCGCCCACCATAGCCGTCGCCGTCCTTCACGACTGTCAAAGGCCATTGCATAGACGGGTGATCCCACGGAAAAAGGTCCGCCTATTTCCCAGCGCTTGCGGGCCCGATCGGAGCGCAGCAGGAACGCGCCTTTCATGGTTCCCACCATCAGCAGCACGTCTCCATCGCGCGCGGAAATCTGGCGTACAGGCGGCATCGTAAAACCCTCCGATGGTGTATGTGATTGAGGCGAATCTATTTTAAAACCACTCACGCATAGTGACCACTGGTCGGTTGGAAAACAGAGCAGATTTTTAGACCAAGCGGTTAGAATTTGAAACTATAAGTTTCAGAACATAAATTCAGGCCAAAATTTCAAAGCACAGGTCTATAGAATCTGAATTGGGTCACGGGGCGGGCCTCGTTGTAGTTTTCCCGGTTCAACAGGACTGCCTGGATTTGCCCTGGCTGATCGGCCTGATTGATGTATTCGCAGTAGCTTTGGTGCATGATGTTCTGCGGGTCGGGATAAGCGAAATAGAGCGTTCGGTTGTTCCGTATTCCTCTCTTAATTTTCATAATGAGCCCGCGAGTTACCAGGCCATTTTGTATCAGGCTCCGTTCCTTTCGATATTCCCCCAGATAGGCGAGACCCGCTAATACGGAAAAAGTCAGAACGTAAATACCAAACCAGAATTCAATGCTGCGAACGGGCCGGCTGCGGAGCCAATGCACTGCGAAGCAGCACAGCACTAAGGCACTGAGGCCGAAGCACACATCGCTGAACATCGTGTTATGGTGGCGCTCCATGGGCTGCGCAGGCCATGGCCCGTAGGTGAGTTGAGGAACATTCGCTGTATCCTTCATTGGGATAGCGCTTCCAGTCGTATTTTATTGCTTCTTGGCCCAAAGCCCCCGACCACGGCAGCAACCACCAGCATGGCCGTGGCGATAATCACAAACACGCCGGTTGTTCCGTAAGACTCCAGTATCTGTGCGATCAGAAAGCCGACAAAGATGGAGGTAAAGCGGCTCCAGCTATAGACAAAGCCAACCGCCTGCGCGCGTATGCGCGTGGGATACAGCTCTGCCTGATAAGTATGCAGCGCGCAGGAAAACCACGAGTTGGCCAGCGTGATGATTGCACCCAGAAGCATGATCCCGAAAGCCGATCGCTGCTGCGCCCATATAAGCCCCGAAGCGGCAATGATCAGCGCCAGAAACACAATCTGCCATTTCCGTTGGATAGTATCTGCATAGCGCATGGCGATCATGGAGCCGATTGGATTGAGCACGGCCATAACCAGCACATACACCAGCGATTTCGTGACCGTGATGCCTTCTTTCACCAGCAGCACCGGCACCCAGGCGGCAAAGCCGTAGTAACCGATGGCCTGAAAGGCGTTGAAAACTACCAGCATCAACGTGCGTCCCAGATATGGTGAACGCCAGATTTCCATCCATGCGCCTTTGCCGGCGGACGCTTCTTTCATGGCAGTATCCGGTGTCGGCAGCGCTTTGCCGTATTCAGCAGCTACCCGTTGTTCCATTTCCCTGAGAACGGCTTCAGCCTGTGCGCTCTTTCCATGGGCATCGAGCCAGCGCGGCGATTCCGGCAGGCGTGTCCGCAGGAACCACGCGAACAGCGCGCCGCCTGCTCCGGTAATGGCGACGTAGCGCCAGCCATCAAGGCCGAGCCACTTATGAGGAATGGCCAGCAAAGAAATGGCGGCCACGCAGGGCACAGCGCAATATGAAATCACCTGCGAGAGAGCAATGTATTCACCACGCGCAGTCTTGGGTGTGATTTCAGTAATGTAAGAGCTGATGGTCACAAGCTGCACGCCGATGCCGATGCCGCACACGAAACGCCAGAGATCAATGCCGGCCGCGCTGCTCATGAACGCCATGACGAACGTGGCAGCCGAATACCAGAGCAGCGAAAAAGTGAATGTGCCGCGCCGGCCGTAATGATCAGAGAACCAACTAAAAACCAGTGTTCCCAGAAACATTCCGGCAAAACCTGCCGCCACAAAGCTGGCAAACCCATGCACGTCCCACGGGCGTACAGTCGTCGCGCTGAACACTCCGGCCTGGATGAATCCCACAGCAATGTAGCCGGTCATGAACAGGTCGTAGAGTTCGAAAAAGCCGCCAACAGAGATGCTCGCCACTAGACGCTGCAAATACGGCGAGGGCGGCAGCCGGTCAAGACGGGCGGCAATGGTGGCAGATGACGTCTGAAGCTCCGGCACAAAGCTGTTATACCAGAGGTCTTCAGGCAGATTTTTGCGAATGTGGAGAACCGCAGATCACTCGTGGCGCAGAGCCACCAGAGGCTGCACTCTCGAAGCCTTGAGTGCCGGAATCCATCCTGCCAGCATGGCGGTGGCAAAGAGCAGTAACGCTGCTCCTGCAACATTCATTGCATCAGAAGGCTTTAATCCATAAACCATGGCAACCAGAAAGCGCGTGAGCCATAGTGCTGAGGCCAGTCCGATGGCGATGCCCGTCCAAACCAGCCATGAAGTTTCTTTGAGCACCATGCCCATGATCTGCCGCGCCTGTGCGCCCAACGCCAGGCGCAAACCAAATTCATTCATGCGGCGACTCACGGTATATGCCATGAGGCCATAGATTCCGATACATGCCAGGGTGAGTGCCAGCGCACCAAAAGCGGTGGTTAGGCACGCAAAAATGCGTTCCTGCTTCATAGTGTCGTCTATCTGTTCAACCTGGGTTCTCATGGAGCCTATCGCCAGATCTTTGTCTATGGAGTGAATGGTATTGCGTAGTACGGCAGCCAAAGCGGCAGGTTCGGCGCTGGAGCGCACTTCGTAGGTCATTCCTCCCTGCGCATTTTTGAGCTGCCGGTACAACATATAAAACGTAGGCGGAGGCTGATCACGCAAGCTATAGTAGCGAGCATCTGCACATACGCCGATGATCTGGAAACGCTGCTGCCCCGTAGTATCCGCGGTAAAAGTCCTGCCAATCGGGTCGGCGTCAGGATAAATTTTTGCCACCAGCGCCTGGTTCACGATCGCAACTTTTGTAGCAGTTGCTGTGTCACTGGAATTGAACTGCCGGCCTCGCAGCAGAGGTATGTGCATGGTGGAGAGAAAGTTCTCGCTTACGCTGTTGGCGTACGCAATTTGCCTGGTGGACGCGGGTCGTTGATCGTCAGGAACGATGAAGTAATCATCTGCGCTATTGGCCAGTAGCGGCTCACTCGAAAGGGCAACTGAATCAATGCCGCTGAACGTGGCAAGTCTTTCTTCAATCTGCTCGTGAAGCAGAATGTCCCTGGGCGCCGGATAGCGTGACGAAGGCGGCTCAATCGAGAAAAGCAACAGGTGGTGCGGCTGAAACCCCAGATCAATCGCATTCAGGTTGAGCAAAGTTCGAACAAATAGTCCGGCGCCAGTCACTAACAGCATGGAAAGAGAGACCTGAAAAACCACCAGCGCCTTGCCTCCAAGGCTTTTTTTTCTGGATCCGGTAGCGGTCTGGCTGTTGTCTTTCAGGCCCAAGTTCAGATCGGCGCGCGTGGCCTGCATTGCAGGAGCAAGTCCAAACAGAATTCCAGTGAGCAAGGCAAGCGCCGCTGTAAAAGCGCACACCTTCCAATCGAAGTGGCTGGATATGGAAGCTGGCTCCCAGCCGTTGGAGAGGAGCCTGGGAATAGCATTTCTGCCCAGAAACCCGAGAAAGAGACCGGCAGCACCACCAAGCAAGGAGAGCAGCAGGCTTTCTGTGAATACCTGGCGAAATATGCGGTTGCGGGTCGCGCCCAAAGCCAGGCGCACACTCATTTCCTTCTGCCGAACCGCGGAACGCGCCAATAGTAAATTCGCAAGATTGGCGCACGCGAGCAGCAGCACCAGTCCAACCAGGCAGAGCAACACATAGGTGGGTTTCGCAAATTGCCGGCTGGCAAAGTTCAGGCCGCGATTGCCGGGTTGAAGTTCAAGCTGGGGCACGCTCATATCTTTCGTTACCGACATAGTGGCTTTCACCGCGCGGTCAAGAGCCACGTTCAATGAGGCGCGAGCCGTCTGCTCGGCCACCCCCGGTTTCAGTCTTGCCATAACCAAGACCCACCACATATCTTTGTCGGTCAAATATGATCCCTGGCCGCCGGTGCGATTGTTCGATATCAGCCGCGGCTCGGCACTGATCGGAACAAATACGTCGGGAGACACCTGGGCCGTGATTGCCCCAGTGAAACTGGGCGAATTGACGCCGATGATGGTGAATGGCGTGAGGTTCAATCCAATCTTTTTTCCGATGGCTTCCGGCGAGCGTCCGAAAGCCCGGGCCCAGAATGCATCGCTGATCACGGCTACGTTTTCCTCGGCTGCGACTCTGTCGTCAGCAGGCACTAACGGCCGGCCTGCAACAGTTCCTATGCCAAGTTCCTGGTAATAGTTGCCAGAGACAAGCTCACCGCTGATGACCTGCGCATGGCCATCAATGGTTGCTGAAACATGGGTCAGATTTTTGAAGGCGAACAGGTCTTGCAGCGCAGTATTCTGGCGACGCAATTCCTGATACACAGGATAGGAAAATGATGTGCTGGTAAAGCCTGTGGAAGAAGAACCTGTGTCGCCCCACAGCGTGCGAACCACTCCATTTTTCTGCTCTACCCACGACAGCAAGCGCAGTTGTTCGGGGTGCGGCACAGCCAGGGTTTGCAGCAAAACCTGTTTTGCAAACAGGAAAATGATGCTGTTGGCCCCAATGCCAAGGGCCAACGACAGGACGGCGATCGCGCTGAAGCCCATGCTCTTGCGCAGCATACGCAACCCGAAAACAATATCTGATCGAAGTTCGTCACCGAGCCTGAGGCCGAGAGAGGCCTGCATCTCTTGTTTGTGTACTACAACAGAGCCAAATTCCATGCGCGCCCGGCGACTGGCCTCAGTTTCCGCAATGCCTTTAAGCATCAGGTCCTGCGCATAGCTTTCGATGTGAAAACGGAGTTCGGTATCCATCTCATCGGCCAGACGCGAGCGGTGGAATGCAGCTCGCAGCCATGAGCGAAATCGCGCAATCCATTTCATATTTCCTCCGGCGTAGCTGACAGAATGCTGGCGATCACGCCTGTCATGCGGTTCCACTTCTGGGTTTCCGCCTGCAATTGCCGTTTACCGGCCGGGGTGAGCTGGTAATATTTGGCTTTGCGCTTGTTCTCCGACTCGCCCCACTCGCCAGCAATCCACCCTTGATGCTCCAGGCGATACAGTGCCGGATACAGCGACCCCTGCTGTATTTCCAATTGCCGGCCTGAAATCTGCTGGATGCGCAGCAGAACTCCATAGCCATGCAACGGCCCCAGTGAAACAGCTTTGAGGATCAGCATATCCAGAGTGCCTTGCACCAGATCGAGCGGTTTGGCCATGCGCCTCTCCTTGATCGTCTAGGAGAACTGTAGAGTGGCTTTCCTAGATTGTCAAGGAGAGAACGGCACATCGCTTATAGCGATTTCACGTTAAACTTGGATTCGAGCACCGGCTGCGGGTTAAAGGCTGACCCTGGGGACGTTGCGGGCTGAGTGCATAGGTCTTTCGGTGCTGCGCACCTCAGATGACATGGCCGCTGTCTCGCATCACCTTGGTGGAGGGATTCTGCTATTTACTTTTGTCCCGATCGGCGTCTGAGATGGCCTGCCAAAGGGCAATGCCTTTGTCCACGATTTCGGTCTTGCCGCATTTCGGGCAGCGATACTCGCGCATGTCCCGGCCGGTGACGGTGCTTTTTTCCACCATCTCCATCGGCGCGCTGCAGTTCAGGCAGTTCATCTCAGCCATAGTATGTAACAGGATATTTACTGGAGAGAACTTTTGACCAGAGAAATCTTCCGTATTTGCGCATTACTACCGGCGATAAAAGCAGCATGAAAATAAACGCCTTCAGCGGTCCAGAGACTCAAGGATTAAGTTCAGCGCGTGGTGAATGATTTCGTCTTTAGCGTCAATGCGCTCTTTGGCATTGATCTTTAACAGCCTGGCGGAAAGATGATCTCTGGATTTGACGGCCACAAAGATTTCTCCTGGCTTCGAATTAGGATTGCTGGGATCCGCTTTGGCGATTGTCCCTGTAATGGCCACGGACACATCCGCGCCGACGGAGCGCATCATGCCTGCTTCGGCCATGGCCACGGCGGTTTCCCTTGAATAGACCGAATGCGTGTCAATGATCTGTTTAGGAACGCCAAGGGCAATTTTGGCCTCGTTGGAATAGGTGACAAAGCCATCTTTCATCACGTCGCCCGCTCCCTCAATATTGGTGATGGAATTAGCAAGCGCGCCTCCGGTGCACGATTCCACCATAGTGATGAAAGCTTTCCTGCTCTTTAACTCATTCACCAGCTTTTCTGCCAAGCCCAGATTCTTTTCCCTGAAAGACATTCCAATTCGTCCTTTACGCTGCCTTTTTTAGATGCAGTGTCGGCGTCAATGCTACGGTGATTCCGGGGATAATCACAACTCACGGTGACGTTATTCGGTCCTGCACGGAACAAGCCTGGATGATGTTATCGGTCATTCAGACCGGCAGCCCTCGCGCGTTCCTGCCTGTTTGATTTATCCTCAATGGTCTCTGGCGCATGAAGATACTGGTCATCGGCAACGGCGGAAGGGAGCACGCCCTGGTATGGAAGCTGCGGCAGTCGCCGCGGGTTTCCCAGGTGCTCTGCGTGCCCGGTAATGGCGGCATCTGCGCCGAAGCCACCTGCCTGCCCGGTGAAGCCAAAAATATCGAGGGCCTGCTGACCACCGCGCATCATTATCAGCCGGACATTACCGTGGTCGGCCCGGAACTGCCGCTTTCGCTGGGACTGGTGGACGAATTCACGCGGCGCGGCCTGCGCATCTTCGGTCCTACACAGGCTGCGGCCCAGCTTGAATCCAGCAAGAGCTTTGCCAAGGAATTCATGCAGCGGCACCAGATTCCCACCGCTCATTATGCAGTTTGCGATTCCGAAGAAGAGATGCGCAAGTCACTGGGGCTGTTCTCGACTCCCATCGTGGTCAAGGCTGACGGCCTCGCCGCGGGCAAGGGCGTGGTGATCGCGCAATCCAAAGACGAAGCCGCTGCTGCCGCCACAGAGATGTTCAATGGCAAGCTGCTGGGCGCTCCCGCTCACCGAGTGGTGCTGGAAGAATTTCTGGTAGGCGAAGAACTCTCATTCCTGGCGCTCAGCGATGGCGAACGGGTTGCTCCGCTGGTGGCGTCACAAGACCACAAACGCATCGGCGACGGTGACACCGGCCCTAATACCGGAGGAATGGGCGCATACTCCACTGATTCGCTGGTGGACGCCAACATGGTGGAATGGCTGCTCAACCACATTGCCCGGCCCACCATTGCAGGTATGAAATCAGAAGGCGCGGAGTACCGGGGTCTTCTCTATTGCGGGCTCATGATGACTGCGCGCGGCCCCATGGTGCTGGAATTCAACTGCCGCTTTGGCGACCCTGAGACGCAGGCCGTGCTCATGCGACTGGAAAGCGATCTGGTGGAAGCCGTGGAAGCATCTATCGAAGGCCGGGTCAGCGATGGAGTTTTTCGCTGGTCGTCGGACGCATCCTGCTGCGTGGTGGTTGCGTCGGGTGGATATCCGGGCAGCTTCGTTACGGGAAAGAAAATCTCCGGACTGGATCGCGTTGCTGAACTCGCTAACGTAAAAGTTTTTCATGCCGGAACTACGCAGCGCGATGGAGAGTTCTATACCAGCGGCGGCCGGGTCCTGGGAGTGACGGCACGGGCTCCGAGGCTGCAAGAGGCCATTGCGCGCGCCTACCGCGCAACAGAGATGATTAACTTCGAAGACATGCATTACCGCAGAGACATTGGAGCGCGAGCGCTCAAATCGAACGCAAAATAAATCCTTGAAGGTGATAACAAGAGCATGGCTGATAGTCCGCAGGTTGCAATCGTAATGGGGTCTGACTCAGACCTCGAGATCATGAATGAAGCCGCCAAAGCCCTGGAACAGTTTGGCATTGCCTACGAAATAGACGTAACTTCGGCGCACCGCTCGCCGGCGCGCACCGGAGAGTTTGCCCGCAAAGCCGCGGCCCGGGGCATCAAAGCCATTATTGCCGGCGCCGGAGGCGCGGCCCATCTGGCCGGCGTTATCGCCGCCGAAACCACCATACCTGTAATCGGGGTCCCCATTATCTCGGTCCTCAATGGCCTCGACTCATTGCTGTCCATCGTGCAGATGCCCGCCGGCATACCAGTGGCGACCGTAGCCATTGGCAAAGCGGGCGCAACCAATGCAGGAATCCTGGCCGCGCAGATCATCGGACTGAGCGACAGCGGAGTGGCCGCGAAGCTCAAACAGCATAAAGAAAGTCTGGCGCAAGGGCGTGGAGGAGAAATCGCGGAAGCTGCAGGAGTCGCGGTCTTCTGCATCGCGGAAGTGAGATGTCAAAAACCTCACCACTGATCACAGTGATTTAATGAATCAACACTGATTTTTGGGAGTAAAGCCGGTGCGGAGTGATAGAGAGTGGGTGAGAACTGGATTTTGATGGCAACATTATCGCGAGATAAAGGTGTGTAGGGGCTAAAGCCCAGTTTTTATAAGGCTTTTGCGGCACGACTGGAAGTCGTGCCCTGCTACATGTCTCGTCTGCGCATGCAAAATTTCAGTTCTCACACACGCTCTAAAGCCGATGTTTATGGATCATTTCGGCACCACTGAAGTCATGCCCTGTTACAACAGTTTTACAAGTTTTTTAGTCAATAGGGATCCCTCGCTTCGCTCGGGACGTAAGACAAGTTTCGCTCGAGCAAACGTAGACACATAAATGAAAGCAATAGCCATTATCCCCGCCCGCATCGCCTCTACGCGGCTGCCGCGCAAGATTCTGCGCGAGATTGCGGGCAAGACCATGCTGGCGCGCGTCTATGAGGCGTCGAAGAATTCACATCTTTTGAAAGATGTGATCATCGCCACAGATTCCGATGAAGTCATGGAAATTGCCGCCAGCAACGGATGGAAGGCGCAGATGACCTCGCCCGAGCATCGCAGCGGTACAGATCGGGTGTATGAAGTAGCTCAGACTGTCGCTGCCGACGTGTATGTGAACATCCAGGGTGACGAGCCTCTGGCGCGGCCTGAGCACCTGGACGCGCTGCTCAAGCCCATGTCCCGCGCTGAAGTCATGGTCTCAACCATCAAGACACCCTGTCCCGGCGCATGACGTGGACAATCCCAACGCAGTGAAAGTAGTCACCGACAAAAATGGCCGGGCGCTCTACTTTTCCCGCTCCACCATTCCCTTCAATCGCGATCGCGAGGCGGGAGTCGAATACTTCAAGCATCTGGGGTTTTACGCATATCGGCGCGCGGCGCTCGACCGTTTCTGTCATCTTCCGGAATCGCGCCTCGAAGCCGCCGAGCGTCTGGAGCAGCTACGCTTTCTCGAAAACGGCATAGACATCTATGTGGAGGAAACGCCTTTCAACACCGTAGGTGTGGACACCGAAGAAGACCTGCAACGGGTAGAGGCAATGATCAGATCGCAAGGCTAGACTGGTTTTTCTCAGCCCACGAATTGGCGGCGGCAATGCGTTTGGCGACGGGCGGGTGGGAGTGGAACAGCACCTCGATCAGCCGCGGAGGAGCATTTTCGCTCATGTTCTGCGCGCTGAGCTTTTTCATGGCGGTAATGAACGGAGTAATGCTAGGCACCGACTTCCAGCAATAGAGATCGGCCTGGCGTTCGCTGAATCGCGAATAAGCGTTCAATGCCGGCATGAGCAGCATGGAAAGCAGGCTGGTCACCAGCACCAGCAGCGGCATATTGGCGAAGTCGGTCAGCAGCAGGAACATGTGCTTCTGGTGGACAACGTATTCAAGCACCTGATTGGCCGTCCAGAAGCCCGCGAGGGTGACAACGGCTTCCACCAGGATCCCTTTCAGCAGATGGCCATGCACGTGGTGCCCGAGTTCATGGGCCAGCACCGCTTCGATCTCATCTTCACTGTAATTCTGAAGCAGGGTGTCGGCCAGAATGATGCGGCGCGTGTGTCCCATTCCGGTAAGCGCGGCATTGGCTTTCTTGGTTTTTTCTGAGAGCTTCCACTCATACACGCCGCGGATGCGCGTTCCGGCGCGTTCACCGAGACGCGTAAGCCGCGCCTTCAACTCTTCATCCTGAAGCGGAGAAAACTTGTAGAACAGCGGAAAGAGAATTACCGGAGCGATCTGGACCAGCGCAATGTACAAGCCCAGAAAGACGAACCAGCCATAAACCCACCAGTGGTCTGGAGAAACCCGCATCAACCCGTAGACGATCTCCGCCAGTAATGTGCCGATGAAAAGCCCAAGCACCCACCCTTTGATTTCGTCCAGTATCCAAGAGCCGGTCTTCTGCGTGGAAAGATTGAAGCGGTGTTCCAGACGGAAGCCGTAGATGTCGAGCGCCACTCCCAGCACTTTGCTGATGACGCTGAGCAACAGCACATAAATAAAGAGCTGCAGCCAATAATGGTCATGCCCGGTGCGTACAGAGATGTCCCGCAATTTACTGGTGAGCCCCGTTACCAGCAGCACAACCAGAAAGCCGATGCCCAGCACCAGATCGGCAAGCTCAATCCAATGGCGTATACGGTTATACTGGCGAGCTTCCGCCGTATCGACCTGCGTTTTGGGAGTGGGTAGACTCATTGTGACTCGTGGCGTTGCGCTGGTTGCATCATGAAGGTCTTCGCAGCGGCGGTCGTTGCAGCAGCGGTCTTCGCAGCAGCGCTTTTGGGCGCTGCCGTATCTTTCATCTCAATCACGACAAAGACTGCCGGCTGGCTTCCGACATTGGTAAGCGTGTGCGAAACGGTTGCGGGACCGCGCCATGCCACCTCGCCTACTTTCTGATGGACTGCTGCCTCATGCCCGTCCTGGGTCTTGACTTTCAAGTCAAGCGCGGAAACGGCCACCGTAAAGTGGCTGTTCGCATAAGCGTGGGCTTCGTAAGTGGCTCCGGGAGGCAGGGTAAGCGAGACAACATCCCACTGATCAGAGGAGAGCAAGCGCTGCACGGTTGGGCAGTTGGCTTTGTCCGAGGACTGGCAGGGAACACTGATTGTGCATGCTTCCTTGCAGCTTGCCTCGCCTGTAGTTGGATTCAGCAATTCGATGGTGATGTTGCGAAAAGGCCGGTCAGGAAGATTGTTGATTGCCGCATGCGCGAATTTTCCAGGAGTAAAGCGCACGTCTCCATCTTTGAGTTTGGCCTGCACAGGCTGTGCGCCGACCTTGGCACTGGTGATGTCCGAATCGCCCAGGGTCACAAACAGGTAATCGTAATCATGCCGATGGACAAGAGTGGTCGCCTTTGGCGCGACTGTGACATCGAATGCCCGAAGATATTGGTTTTCAAACACCTGATGATGGCTGGGCTCGTGGGTAATCTCCACGATTGCGGGTTGCTGGGCGACAGCAGAAAAGGTTACCAGCAGCAGAGCAGCTTTCCAGAAACCTGAAGGGGTTTTCATATTGCCAAGTAGTTTAAAACCGGCAGGAATGTACCGCAAGAGCACCAAAGCTCAAGCGACGATCTTCCACCAGAGCACGATCATTACGGCAGCCAGTACTGCCCCTCCGGCGGCCCCGATCCAGAAGTTCTGCCACCAGGTATTGGTGGTGCGCATGACCTCACGGTTATTGGAAACCAGCAGCACAAAAACCAGAATAGGCACAGTCAGCGTACCGGCAAGAATCTGCGACCAATACATGGCGCTGACCGCATTCATCTTGATGAAGTTCAACGAGGTAGCCACAAACATGGCCGCCGATATCAGCACGTAGAACCGCACGGCTTCCCACGGATTTTCATTCAGCCCGCTTCGCCACCCCATGGCTTCCGCGACGCTGTAACACATGGAAGAGACCAGCACCGGCAAGGCCACCATGCCCGCGCCGATAATGCCGAAGGCAAACAGCACAGTCCCGAGGGACCCCACTGCCGGACTGAGCGCTTCGCCCACCATGCGCGTGGTCAGTTCCGAAGGCGAAGCCACATGCAATACGGTGCTCGCCGCTACCATCACTGAGTAGCAGAGCACCGTGGTGACAAAAGTTCCGGCGCGATGGCTGGGCACGGCTTGAATGCGTTCCCCCGCCTGCGCTTCTTCACGGCGGGAACTGGTCTGCCACACCAGTACGTAGGGAGTGAGCAATGACCCCAGAATAGCAATGACCGCCGTGGGGTAGCTGGGGCCGTAAGCGATGCGCGGAAACAGCGAGTGGCTGATTACCTGTTTCCAGTCGGCATGGGAGAGCACTGCCGCGGCGATATAAATGAACAGCGGCAGCGAGAGCAGCACCATCATCTGCGTGATCTTGCGGTAATCGCGAATGATCAGGATGTACCAGACCGAAAACGCCACCGCCGTAATGAAATACATGCGGGGCATAAAGGTAAGAATCGAGAAGGCGTCGGTCACCGCCATCAGGTCAGCCACAATCATCGCCATGTTGATGGCTACCACCACGGCGGCGCAGGCCAGGGCGGCGGTGCGTCCGTATTGGCTGCGCAGCAGATCCACCAGCCCCTGCCGGGTCTCAAAGCCGATTCGCGCGGAAACCGAAAATACCGACAAAAGAAACGGGATGCACAACAGCACCGACCATAGCAGTGAATAATGAAATACCGCGCCGGCCACGGCGGCGGTGATGATCAGAGCGGGGTCAACGTCCAGAGCGCCGGTAACGATGCGGGGCAGCACGCGGCGAAAGCGTCCGCGGCGGTCACCCTCGTCGGAGACCTGCTCGCGCACCACCATTCTGACCAGATTGCCGCGGCCTGGAGTCGTTGTTCTAGGGGATCTTTGGAAGCTCACGTCGCAAATCTCTTTCAATCCGGCGTTCATGCCAGAGGCGCAGTGGTTTGGAGTAATTGATAATACCGAAGGCCGCAATGGACGCCAGCAGCAGCGTGCTGCTGATGACAAGAAATACCCTTGAAGCTCCGGTCTGCGCTACTTGTAGAATCACCAGCACATTGCGTGGGGTAAGCAGCATGGAGAGGGCCAGCGCAAGCATTCCAATACCCGCCAACAGCCCGGTCACGTTCTTGGCCCAGCGGCCTTTGGCATGGTATTCCGCAAACAGGGTGAAGCCGTAGGTAATCAGCCCGGCAATCACGATGAAGTTCGCCACAATGGCGATCCAGCCCTTCAAATCCATAGTGGTATGACGCATCCAGAGCAGCCGGAGGTTGGAAGGGTTAAGGCCCCGGATTTACTCCGGTTTAGGGTCTTAAGACCCGATCTCGCGTCGTGCCTGCGCCCTGACGGGTATAATTTGGGGCACCCTGCCTGAAGTCCCAGGACCTGAAGCCCTAAAGAGAAGAGGAACCGCCTATGAGAAAAGTTCTGGCCCGTACCCTGATCACCAGCCTGACCCTGTCGCTGACCTTGCCGGCCTTTGCTGATTTCAAGTACACCGAGAAAACGAAAATTACCGGCGGAGCTATGACCGGCGCTGTCAAGATGATGGGAGTTTTCAACAAAGATGCCCGGCAAATGACCAATGGCATAAATTCAACCACCAGCATCAAAGGCAACCGCATGAGGCGAGAAAGCGATATGGGGACCGCCGAAATTTATGATCTCGACGGCCGTCGCGTCATCCAGATTGATTCCCGCCACAAAACCTATTCAATTGTCACCTTTGACGAGATGAGGGCCCAACTCGAAGAACAGCAGAGAAAAGCCGAAGCCCAGCAGAGCAAGTCAAAAGATCCCAACGCGCAGGTCAAGATAACGCCCAAGATCCAGATGAGCGCCGGACCCAATACCAAACAACTGCTTGGCCTGACCGCCAAAGAGACGAAGATGCGGGCCGAGATGGAAATGCAATCGCAAGATCCCAAGCATGCAGGCGAAACCGGCAGCTTCTGGTACACCATGGATGCGTACGTAGCTCCCGTAAAAGGCTCGGACGAGTTGAAGAATTTCAACACCCGTCTGGCTAAAGAGCTGAACTGGGTACCGGGCAGCATGGCAAATGCGGCGGCAGGCGGCAACGTCCAGATCGCGCCCGCGATGGTGGAACTTCAAAAAGACGCGCTTAAGCTCAATGGCATGCCCCTGCTTCAATACGTAAACTTCGGCATTGAAGGCAACGGCCAGCCACAGCAGGCGCAGCCGGAAGCGAAATCTTCCACGCCATCGAGCGCCAGCGGCGCGATTGCCAAAGGCATTGGCGGTCTGTTCGGCAAAAAGAAAAAGAAAGACGATGACGCCGCGCAGCAGACCAATAGCAATAGCTCAGATTCCGGCAATCCCGCTCCCAGCAATTCGCTGATGGACATGACCGTGGAAGTTACTTCCGTCTCGACCGATCCGGTGGATGCCAGCCTGTTCGATATTCCGCAGGGATATAAGAAGGTAGACGCAAGGAACACCAGCAAGTAAACAATCAAAAGCCTCGCCGCGAATTGCGCGAATTTCCGCGAATCGGGGCTTTGGTTGTTTTTCGTTAGCCGCTCGCTGTTCACCTTATTTACGTTAGGGCTAACGAGGTGTGAGAACTCGATTTCCGTGGACACAGCACCATGTAGTTAAGAGTGCGCAGGGCTGAAGCCCAGTATTTATAAGGCTTTCTCGGCACGACTGAAAGTCGTGCCCTGATACATGTCTCGTTAGCCCATACAAAATTCAGTTCTCACACCAGCTCCTAAACCCAGAATTTATTAAGCGCCAACAATCGGATGCATCTCACCGCACTTGTTCCAACCCTCTGCGCTCTTAGCGGCCTTTGCGGTTAGGTTTGCCGTTCTCCGTGCCCCAGTGTCTCCGTGGTTCGCCTAGCTGTTGCCAATTCCACGCAACATACGTTTAATAGAGAGTTTTCAGGAGCGCACCGTGAAATCCTTACTGGCATTCTGTCTTTTTCTAGCCTTATCCCCCGCTTACGCACAGACGAGTTACACCCAAACGAGTCACACACAAACAAGCTACGCACAGACGAGCCCCGCACCGACCGCAGCGCCTGCGGCAAAGTCTTCGGCGGCTGACGCGCAACTTGTTCAGCTTGCCGACCGTTACTTCACTGACTATTACTTCAAGTTCAATCCCACTGCCGGCACCAGCGCGGGATTCCACCAGTATGACAACCAGCTTGAGGACTACTCCAAAGCGTCTCTCCAGCGGCAGACTGCCACGCTGAAAAGTTTTAAACAGCAGTTCGAAAAAATTGATGCCTCCAGGCTGTCGCCGGAAACCGCAGTGGACCGCGAGTTGGTGCTCAACGACATCAATGCGCATCTGCTGAACATCGAAAATATCCGCGCGTGGCAAAAGAACCCTGATGTCTATTCGTCGGGTCATCACCGGATCTATCTTCACTATCATGGCGCGCACCTTCGCTCCGCCGGAGCAGCGCCTCAAGTCGGTGATTGCCCGTGAAAAGCAGGCGCCAGCGGTGTTCGCGGCAGCGCGGCAGAATCTAAAAGACGTGCCGCCGGTTTACGTAGATGTGGCCCTGGAGCAGATCCCCGGCCTTATCTCTTTCTTCCAGAAAGACGTTCCTGAGGCCTTCAAGGCTGTAACCGATCCGGCGCTGCTCAAAGAATTCCAAACGACCAACCAGCAGGTCATGGATGCGCTGAAGCAGTACGGTGATTTTCTTTCCAAAGAGATCAAGCCCAAAGCAAATGGCGACTTCCGCATCGGCGCGGACAACTTCCGCAAAAAGCTACTCTATGACGAAGCCGTAGACCTGACGCTCGACCAGTTATTGCAGACCGGCATGGCCAACCTGCGCCAGAACCAGCAGGCGTTTAAAGACACGGCCAAAAAGATTGATCCCAACAAGACCCCGCAGCAGATTCTGGAAGAGCTGGAGAAAGACCATCCTGCGCCCGACAAGCTGTTGCAGACTTTCCGCGACACGCTTGGCGGGTTGCGCGATTATCTGGAAGAGAAACACATTGTCCGCGTGCCCTCGCAGGTTCTGCCCATCGTGCAGGAGACGCCGCCCTTTGCCCGCGCCCTCACGTTCGCGTCCATGGACACGCCCGGCCCTTACGAGAAAGTAGCGAAAGAGGCGTTCTTCAATGTCACGCTGCCGGAACCCACATGGAGCCAGCAGCAGGTCGAAGAGCACATGGCCGGCTTCAATCGCGGCACAGTCATCTCAACTGCTGTCCACGAGGTCTACCCCGGCCACTACACCCAGTTCCTGTGGGTGCCGTCAGCGCCCTCAAAAGTCCGCAAGCTGCTGGGATGCAGTTCCAACGCTGAGGGCTGGGCCCATTACAGCGAACAGATGATGCTCGATGAAGGTTATGGCCGCACGGCAGGCACAGATCAAGACCATGACACGGCTTTCCTGAAGCTGCGCCTCGGCCAGCTACAAGACGCGCTGCTGCGCAATGCGCGGTACATCGTGGGCATACAGATGCATACCGGCAAGATGACTATGGATGAAGGCATAGCGTTCTTTGAGAAGGAAGGCTACCAGTCCCATGCCAACTCGGTGCGCGAGACCCGCAGAGGCACCTCGGACCCCACATATCTGTACTACACCCTGGGCAAGCTGGAAATTCTGAAGCTGCGCGAAGACTACAAAACCAAGATGGGTGACAAGTTCAGTCTCGAAAACTTTCACGACGAATTTCTGAAGCAGGGCTTTCCGCCAATTAAGTATGTCCGCCGCCTGCTGCTGGGGAGCGATTCAGGAATTTTGTGATTGAAAGTTGAAGGCGGAACATTGAACAGCAAACGGCACGGTGATCCCGTGCCGTTTGTCTTGCTGAATGATGAGAACGCCTGGTTAATCTTCTACCTCTACCAGTTCTCCGCGCTCGGCCTTGGCCTGGGCGATGATCTTTTCCTGCTGTACCGCAGGAACGAAATCATAGTGCCCCATCTCCATGGAGAAGCTGCCCCGGCCCTGAGTCATGGAAGTCAGATCGGCGCCGTAGGTCAGCATTTCCGACATCGGCACTTCGGCCTTCACAATGGTCTTGCCGGCCTTGTTGTCCATGCCCTGGATGCGTCCGCGGCGTGAATTCAGGTCGCCCATAATGCTGCCTGCAAACTCGTCGGGAATGGTGATCTCTACTTTCATGATGGGTTCCAGCAGCGTGGGCTTGGCCTGTTCCATGGCCTTTTTGAAAGCGATGCGCCCGGCGGTTTTGAATGAGAGTTCGTTGGAGTCCACGTCGTGATAGCTGCCGTCGTAGAGGATCACCCTGAAATCCACGACTGGATAGCCGGCCAGATATCCACGGGCTGCTGCTTCAACAATGCCTTTCTCGACCGCCGGAATATAGTTCTTAGGAATAGCGCCGCCAAAAATATCGTTTACGAATTCGAACTGCTTGCCGCGCTCCAGCGGCTCCATTTTGATCTTGCAATCGCCATATTGGCCGTGGCCGCCGCTCTGCTTTTTATGACGGCCCTGCACATCGGCTTTGCCGCGAATCGTCTCGCGATAGGGTACTTTCGGCGCTTTGAGAACAACCTCAGTGTGATAACGACGCTTGAGCTTGGAGACGATTACTTCGATATGCTGCTGTCCGGTTCCGGCAATCAGGAACTCTTTGGTCTGCTCGTCACGGAAGAAGCGCACCATGGGGTCTTCTTCCATCAGTTTGTGCAGGCCGTTGGAAAGTTTATCTTCATCGTTGCGCGACTTCGGTTCGATGGCAAAGGTGATGGCTGGCTCCGGCAACTTTACCGCCGGATACTGTATGGGATTGGTCTTGTCGCCCAGCGTATCACCGGTCAATGTGTCTCTCAGCTTGGCCACTGCTCCAATGTCCCCGGCATGAAGCTCAGACACAGGTACAAGGTTCTTTCCCTGCGGAATGGAAAGGTGCGCCAGTTTTTCCTGTGTGCCGCGAATAAAGTTTTGTAACACGGCATCGTTTTTGACAACGCCTGAGAAAACTTTGAAGTAGGTAATCCGTCCGGCAAAGGGATCGTTGGCGGTCCGGAACACGTAGGCCGAAACGGGCTCAGCGTCGCTCACGTGGCGTTCCGCCATATGTCCGTTGCCCGAAGCATCACCATCGGCGTGAACGGCGCGATGCTCGGCGGCCGTGGGGCAGTAGTCAATGATGAAGTCGAGCAGATGGTCGGTGCCGATATTGCCCAGCCCGGAAGTAAAGATCACCGGGAAAATTCTGTCTTCGCGAATGGCCTCATGCAAGGCGGGAATCAGATGCTCTTCGGGAATGGTGCCGGTATTGAAAAACTCTTCCATCAACTCGTCTTTGCCTTCGGCGATGATCTCTACGAGTTTTTCATGGGCTTCTTTGCAGACTGCCTCCAGTTCGGCGGGAATCGGGCCTTCTTTGCCTTTGCCGTTACCACCCATGTCGTAGGTGTAGGCTTTCATGGTCACCAGATCGACCACGCCCTTCAGGCTCTTTTCGCTGCCGATGGGAATCTGTACGGGAACAACTTTGCGGCCAAAGGCCGACACCAGGCTTTCCAGTGCCATTTCGTAGTTGGCCCGTTCACGGTCCATGCGGTTGACCACGATCACGCGGGGCAGGTCAATTTCTTCCGCATATTGCCAGACCTTTTCGGTCACCACTTCCACGCCTGAAACTCCATCCACCACTACCGCAGCGGCTTCGGCGGCCGACATGGCGATGCGGCCTTCATGGGCAAACAGGGTAAAGCCGGGGGTATCGAGCAGGTTGATCTTGCAGTTATGCCATTCCAGCGATGCGATGCCGGTGTTGATGGTCATTTGCCGGGCAATCGCTTCTTCGTCGTAGTCGGTGACCGTTGAACCGTCGTCTACGCGGCCCAGTTTGGGTGTTGAGCCGCCCGTATAGAGCATGGCAGAGACCAGAGATGTCTTCCCGGAGTGGGAATGCCCGATAACCACGAGATTGCGGATGTCCTTGCCTTCGTAAACCTTCAAGCGAGCCTCCTTCAATGAGAGAGCCGAGCCTTGCAAGCACGCAAAACGGTCGAGATTTTGTATTGATTGCTAGCTGTTGGTCAAGAGGGACCCGGGCTCCATGAGACGTAGGATAGAACCGATTAAACAGCTATTATCCCGCCGAAAGCAACTTTTTGGGAAGAGCCACCAAACCTGAATTCCAGACCTCGTTTCTGGAATATTGGAAGACCGCAGCCACCTGGTCTTTGCCCTTCCATCTCGGTCTGTTGCCATTGTTCGCTTTGGAATTCGGGGAACCTGGCCGTCCATTCATAGCCGCAGTTTTCTGTTACCATAACCAGCTTCTGACGAGGGGTCATTCATGAGAGCCATTTTCGTTGTACTCGCTTTGATCGGGTTTGCTCCTGCGCAGGAACAGGCCGCAAAACCTGCTCCGGTCACCACACATGTCGTCAAGTGCGGCACTCTGATTCAGCCTGCCAGCGGCCAGGTGCAGCACAACGTCTTGATAACCGTGGAAGGGGAGCGTATTAAAGAGGTGCGCGAGGGTGGAAGTTCGTCCGCCCCGGACACCATTGATCTCTCTGACCATACCTGCCTTCCCGGCCTGGTTGACTCTCATACGCACGTGCTGTTGCAGGGCGACATAACTGCCGAAGACTACGACCAGCAGTTGCTCAAGCAGTCGGTGGCGTACCGCGCGATTCGTCGCTACCCGCTCCGCCCGGCGCGCGCTGGATTATGGCTTCACCACAATTCGCGATGTGGAAACCGAAGGCGCGGGCTATGCCGACGTGGATCTGAAGCGCGCCATCAGTCGCGGTATTATTCCCGGACCCAGAATGCAGGTAGCCACCCGTGCCCTCGATGTGACCGGCGCTTATCCGCTGCAAGGCTATGCTCCCGATGTTCCCGTGCCTCACGGCGTGCAACTTGTAGACGGACCTGATGAAGGCCGCAAGGCAGTGCGGGAACAGATCAGCTTCGGCGCTGATTGGATCAAGGTCTATGTGGACCGCAGTTACTTCGTGCGTCCTGACGGAGTGCTGGACGATATACCAACCTTCACGCTCGACGAACTGCGGGCCATTGTGGATGAAGCCCATCGCGAACACCACAAAGTAGCGGCCCATGCCATGGCGCTGAATGGCGTCCACAATGCTGTGGAGGCCGGAGTGGACTCCATTGAACATGGCGACTACATCTCAGACGCCGACATGAAAACCATGGTGCAGAAAGGCATCTACTATGTGCCTACCATCTATGTAGGGGAATACGTCGCTCAGGGACGCGCGAATGCCGGCGCCAAGGTCTGGCTTGACATGATCAAGATCCACGGCGATACGTTTCACAAGGCGGTGAATGCAGGAGTGAAGATTGTCTTTGGCACCGATGTGGGCGGCTTCGATTGGGGTATTGACCCGGCCATTGAGTTTCCACTGATGGTGAAATACGGCATGTCTCCTATCCAGGCGATCCGGGCGGCCACCGCCAGCGCGGCGGAGATGCTGGGAATGCAGAATGACATAGGCGGCATCGCTCCGGGAAAATTTGCCGATCTGGTGGCTGTAAAGGGAGACCCACTCCACGACATCAGCCTGCTGCAAAAAATTGATTTCGTGATGAAGGGCGGGGAAGTTTACAAGGGCGCAGCGGCAAAGCAATAGTAATCGACGCATAAATGAGTCAATCAGCGGGGCGGCACAGCTTTCGTTGCTGGTTAAGCTGCCGTCCTACGGCAATCTGGTACACAACAGTTCTAGTGCTCTACCGTAATGGAGCGCCAAAGGCGTATTCACTCTCCTTCTTAATTCCTCAAAATTAAGTCTCAGCATCTCGCGCACTTCATCTCTCGATATGTGGGTTCGAACCTCACACTTATCTCAAATTTTCAAATTTGTCGGCTATAAACGTCAATTCAGCCGCAAAGTTATCCGATTCGCATAGTTTTGGGCATGATTTCGCTGGTGTTCGCCGGACTTGCTAAATGTGGTAGACGCTTTACCTTCCTTCCTCACACAATCGAAATGGAATGAATCTTCAAGCGGCGATCGGAAACCGGATTCGAACCTTGCGATCGGCGCGTGGATGGTCACAAGAGGAATTTGCCGACATCTGCGGTATTCACCGCTCTCACATGGGTGAAATTGAGCGTGGAGAAAAAGATGTATCCATCAGTACTTTGCAGAAGATCAGCAAAGGCCTGGATATTGCAATCTCGGTGCTGTTGCACGACGTAGCTTAGAAAAGCCACGCAGACGCAGGGCGCGGGGCTTGGCGGCTTTCCTCGAGATTATGCGAGCCAACAATGACATGGTGCTGTCAGGAACGGTGGGTAAGTGCGGATGAACGTTTTGGAAAGGTCCACAAGGCAGCTCCAGGAACAATTGGGAGCACGAATAAGAAGTCTTCGCACCAAAAAGGGTTGGTCTCAGGAAGAACTTGCAGCGCGTTGCGGACTGCACCGCAGCCACATGGGTGAAATTGAACGCGGGCAGTCCAATGTGACCATGTCTACTTTGATTTCTATTGTTCAGACTTTGGAAGTTTCTGTTTCCACCCTGTTCAAAGATATCGGTTGACCTCTGCACACGTAGTTGCCTCGACCGCGGTTGTTGTCCGAGCCCGTCACCACCTTCAGCCGGTTTCACTTAGACCGAGGCGCGGGCAAATGCGCCGGCCCATCCTGCCTGTCAAGTCACATAAACTGTGGATTGCTAATTGAGGAACGCTCCCTTACACTGGCCTCAATTCGAATGTCCAGGTTGCACCGGGGGGCTCAAATAAATGTACGATGCGATTGTGGTTGGCGCTCGCTGTGCGGGTGCGCCTACAGCATTGCTGCTGGCGCGCAAGGGTTATAAGGTCCTGATGGTAGATCGCACGGAAATTCCCAGCGATATGCCTTTTTCCAATCATTATGTCCACCAGACGGGTTCTGCCCGGCTGAAACGCTGGGGACTGCTGGAGAAGCTGGCCGCAACCAACTGCCCTCCCATTGAAACCAACCACTGGAATTATGGAGCCTTCACCCTTGCCGGTTCGCCGCCGCCAGCGGGCGATGTAACCACCGCCTTCGCACCCCGCCGCAAAGCGCTTGATCCCGTTCTGTCTCAGGCCGCCATCGAAGCCGGAGTAGAGTTGCGCGACCATTTTTCCGTTCAGGAACTGCTGTGGGAAGGGGACCGGGTTACCGGCGTTCGCGGCCGCGACAAGAACGGGGCGAATGTGAGAGAACAGGCCCGCATTACGATTGGCGCCGATGGAATGCATTCCATGGTTGCCCGGGCTGTGCAGGCCCCGGAATACAACAATAAGCCTCCACTCGAGGGTTCCTGGTATTCCTATTGGAGCGGCGTGCCTATGCAGGGATGGCACCTGTGGCTGCGCCCTCATCGGGTGATGTTTGCCTACAACACGAATGACAACCTCACGCTGGTAGGCGTGGCATTTGCCGCCGCCGATCTGCCCCAGGTGCGCGCCGACGTGGAGGGAAACTACATGCGGGCCATCGCCGAGCACACCCCTGATCTCGCCGAACGGCTCAGCCAGGGCACTCGCGAGTCGCGGTTCGTGGGCGGCGCAATTCCCAGCTACATGCGGCGGCCTTATGGGGATGGATGGGCACTTGTGGGCGATGCGGGCTATCAGAAAGATCCATGCACAGCTTCAGGAATTACCGACGCATTTGGCGGGGCCGAGTTGTTGGCCGAGGCAATTGATGCAGGCTTCTCCGGACGCCAGCCTCTTCAGCAGGCGCTCGCCGAATATGAACAGAAACGCAATCAGGCCGAACTGCCCTACTTCGAACTGACGTCGCAACTGGCAACTCTTCAGCCGCCGCCAGCCGAGACGCAACAGCTTCTGTCCGCCCTTCAGCATAATCCAGAGCAGCGCAGCCGTTTCTTTGGGGTACTGGCGCATACGGTGCCGGTACAGGATTTCTTTGCGCCCGAAAACGTAAGTCGGATTATGGCCGCAGCTCAGCAGGGCAGTGTTGCTGGCCAACGTTGACATTAAACCCGGTTAAGATCCTTCAATCATTTGTTCGTTCTTTTGGAATTGCATTGGGCCGACTGCGGAGAAATACTGAGTTAAAATCGATTATAAATTGATGTTTTTGTTGTAATCCTTTGGACATGTGAGTATTTCAATAACGTTAAGGCACGCCAAGCGGAATAGCAGCCTGCAATCGGCGCTGTGGTAGGGAGAGGGTTCAGTATGAAGACGACTAAATTTCAGGCCGATCTTGCTTCAACCGACGAACTCACTTTGAACGCGTTGATGGAGGAACTTCAGGTAAGAAGTAAGGCCGATTTTCTGGCCAAGGCCCTTGCGCTGATGAGTTGGGCGGTAAAAGAACGTAAGCGCGGCAATAAGATCGTATCCATTAATCAACAAGAAGGAGTCATTCGGGAGCTCGTCACACCTGAACTGGAAAGAGTTGCTCCCGATTTCGATTTACCCTCAGTTGCAATGACGTGGACGGAAGATGAAATAAAAAGCTTTCGGCAACAGACATCAGAGAGCCAGCCGGGCCCAACGTCGCACATGATAAGAGCAATGAGTCACAAGCGATAATAGTTTGGACATCACAATCCGCAAACTCGAAGCATTTGATCGGACCGATGACTTCGATTGCGGAAATGCAGCGCTGAACGACTACCTGCGCAGATTCGCGAAAAAGAATCAGGGACACATGGTGGGTACCACATATGTCGCTGTCTTACCTCCCGCTGAAATCATCGCGTACTACACCATTGCAAACACCAATATTCCACGAGCCGCGATCCCACAAGACATCTTAAAAGGCTTGCCCAAGTATCAGGACATGCCGGCAATTCTTCTCGGCCGGTTGGCGGTACATCAGCGATATCATGGCAAGAAACTTGGAGAACTGCTGATTTCTCATTGTTTTCGAACCTGTCTGCATCTCGCTAAGCTGTGGGGAGCGCGGTATTTGCTCACTGACGCAGTGGAAACCGCAGTTACTTGGTACGAACGCTTCGGATTTACCAGAGTTCATGGAAGCGCGGCTCCAGATACCACAAAAATGTTTTTAGATTTAGCGGTTGTTCGCCAATCTATCACCCTCAAAAAAGAATCCTCGGCGGAGTAACTGACGAGCATTTCAGGATTCATGCAATTTCCAGCTAAGCGCCGTAGTGCGAGCAGCCAATTGCATTTAAAGCTAGTCCCGGAAGATCCGTGTGAATTATTCCCATCAGTGTGATCAGCGGCGAGGTTTTTGGTTTCAGCCAGCAGCCCATCTATGCACTCCCGGCACAGAAGCATTTATGATGGTCGTCGGCACCGAATTTGAACTCCATGGCTGATATCCCCACGGCAAAACCAGAAGCGCCGCCCAGCACCTCGAAGCTCAAATTTGCATTGCGCGCCCTGCGCCACCGGAATTACCGGCTCTTCTTCGGCGGCCAGACGCTCTCCCTGATCGGCACATGGATGACCCAGGTGGCGACTAGTTGGCTCGTGTATCGCGTCACCAACTCTGCATGGCTGCTGGGGCTGGTCGGGTTTTCAGGACAGATGCCCGCGCTGCTCCTCACCCCGTTTGCGGGCGTGTGGGTAGACCGGCTGAATCGCCATCGCGTGCTCAAGATCACGCAGCTTCTTTCCATGCTGGAATCGTTTGCTTTGGCCGCCCTGGCCCTGAGCGGCCACATCAGAATCTGGCACATCGTAGTGCTCACCATGTTTCAGGGGGCGGTGAACGCGTTTGATATGCCCGCCCGCCAGGCTTTTCTGGTGCAGATGATCGAAGACCGCGCCGATCTCGCCAACGCCATCGCCTTGAATTCTTCCATGGTCAATGGCGCGCGGCTTATCGGCCCGTCCGTTGCGGGAGTGATCATTGCCGTGGCCGGAGAAGGTTATTGTTTCCTGATTGACGGCTTCAGCTATCTGGCCGTGATCGGATCGCTGCTGCTGATGCACATTACAGCTCCGTCTACGCAAAGAGCCAGGCAGAATGTGCTTTCTGAGCTGAAGGAAGGTTGGAGCTATGTGGCCAATTCTGTTCCGATGCGCTCGATCCTGACTCTGCTCGCAGCCGTAAGCCTGGTCGGCATTCCTTACATGGTGCTCATGCCGGTGTTTGCCAGCACTGTGCTTCACGGCGGCGCGCATACGCTTGGCTTTCTCACAGGCGTTTCCGGCGTCGGCGCCCTCGCCAGCGCAATCTCTCTGGCCATGCGGCGGACCATTGTAGGGCTCGGAAAACGCATTGCCGTCAGCGCTTTTTCTTTTGGTGGAGGGCTGATCCTCTTCGGATGTTCGCACTGGTTATGGCTGTCACTGCCGCTGATGCTGGTGACCGGATTTTCCATGATGCAGCAAATGGCAGCCAGCAACACCATCATGCAAACCATTGTCGAGGAAGACAAACGCGGCCGCGTGATGAGCTTCTACACTCTGTCATTTCTGGGAGTAGCGCCGTTCGGCAGCCTCATGGCCGGCGCGGTAGCGAGCAAGCTGGGCGCCCCCGTGACTGTGATCATTGGCGGCTGCCTGTGCATTGTTGTGGCCATCTGGTTTTCGCAACAGCTTCCGGAAATCCGCCGCCTGGTTCGGCCAATTTATGTCGAATTAGGCATCGTTCCCGAAGTCGCAGCCGGTATACAGGCTGCATCCGCGTTGCAAACTCCTCCGGAATAAGACCAGTGTTAAGGGGTTCATTCCCGATTCGCCTCCATTATGGCGTTGCCTCGCCAGCATTCTGATCCGAGTATCTGTTTCTGATGCAAGCAGAGACCGCAGTGAGATGCCGGGCGCAGCAGCACAATATAATGAGTTCGTTCATGTCTACTCAGATTGTTTCAGGCCCGGTACCGGGTGTTGATGAAGGGAATGCCGCTGCCGGAAGACGGAAGTTTTTTCTCGCGGCCATCGTACTGATTTGGGCAATTATTTATATTGGCAGCATTTTTCAGCCGCCACTGCTTGACGATGCTGATACAGTTCACGCGGAAGCCGCTCGCGAGATGCTCACTCGCAACGACTGGGTCACCCTTCATATAGATCAGGGCATCCGCTACCTCGAAAAAGCGCCGTTGATGTATTGGACAATCGCGGCCAGCTTCAAACTGTTTGGTGTGCGCGACTGGGCGGCGCGCCTTCCTATTGCCTTGGGCGTGCTTGCGCTGCTGCTTATCGTTTATCGCCTGGGACGCCGGTTCTATGGCGAGGAAGGCGGCTTCTACTCGGCGCTGGCACTGGCGACCGGTTTTGGTCCGTTTATCTTTACCCGCATTTTGATTCCTGACATGGCAGTGGGCTTGTGGCTGGCGCTGGGCTTTGATTTTTTTCTGAGTACGCTGGAGCAGGAAAAACCATCGCGCTGGCTGTGCTGGGGCATCGCCGCGACCATGGCGCTTAACGTACTCACCAAAGGGCTGATCGGGCTTGTGTTTCCCATTGGCACGATTCTGGTATTTCTCTTTCTGACCGGAAACCTGCGCCATCTACTCAAGCTGCATCTGGTGTCGAGCTTTCTTGTATTCCTGCTTATCGGCGCGCCGTGGCATCTGCTGGCCGGCTTCCGCAATCCCGCGCAAGGGCAGGTAAGAGGATTTTTCTGGTTCTATTTTGTCAATGAACATTTTCTGCGTTATCTGAAGAAACGCTATCCCATGGATTACGACACAGTGCCGCTGTGGCTCTTCTGGGGGCTGATGTTTTTATGGCTCATGCCATGGACAGCGTTCATCGTTCAAGCTATAGCGCAGGTGCCGCACAAGATGGATGAGTGGCGCAAAGGCCTTTCGCGGCAACAACGAGGCACACTGCTGTTTGCCTTGTGGGCCTTGATCGTGCTGCTGTTCTTCAGTTTCTCCAGCCGGCAGGAATACTACGTGATTCCCGGAGTGCCCGGTGTCGCGCTGCTGCTGGGCGGATGGCTGGCTCGCGAAACCACCTCTCCGATGGCAAGTGCAGAGCGCCGCAGCGGACGCATTTCTTCCATGGTGCTTATGGCCGTAGGCCTTATCGGCTGTGCTGTGGCCGTGTTTCTTGCGCTTCAATCGCAGGCGCCGCCACCGAATTACGATATTGCCGAACTGCTCAAGAAAAATCCCGATGCCTACCGTCTGTCATTCGGGCATTTTCTCGACCTCACGCCGCGAGCGCTGGGCGCATTCAAGGTTCCATTGCTGCTGACCGGCCTGGCGCTGGGAATTGGTACGGTTATCAACTTTGTTTTACGACGAACGAACCGCACCTTCGCCGCTAACATAGCCCTGGGATTGATGATGGTGGTGGTGCTGCATGAGGCCCATACCGGGCTGGTGATTTTCTCTCCGGTACTCTACTTCCAAAGCTCTGGCCGACAAGGTACAGCAGTACTGGAAACCGGGCGATCTGCTGGAATCGAATGGCGACTACGAGTCGGCTTCCACCCTGCCTTATTATCTGCATGAGCAGATAAGGATGTTGAATGGCCGCGATTCCAACATCTGGTACGGCTCGTTTTTCCCGGATGCTCCGGCGATCTTCGACGATGATCACTCTTTCGAGCAGCTATGGCACAGCGGCAAGCGCATTTTCTTCTGGACCGAAGAAGACACGGTGCCTTCTTACATCAGGAATTCGCAGTACTGTGAGCTGGCGAAATGGGGAGGCAAGCTGATTCTTACCAATGAGCCGACACTTTGTCAGAGTCAGGCTCCCCGGCGCTGACGGTCTCAGCGACTTCGTCATGCGCGGGACGGATCTTGCCGTCCTGCAACAGGAACACTTCGCCGCGCCAGTGAACTTCGTGTCCGGCAAAGCTGGCAAACCATACCCAGAAGGCGATAAGGTCCCGCAAAGGGACGAGCAGAAGGCGGCGCATGATGGAAGAATCATGCAGCACTCTTACGCCGACCTGAATGGATACGGCGGCCCGCAGCGCTGCTGCCACAGCCAGCACCAGCCATGACCACCACGCGCCGGCTGAAACTGCTACCGCGATCAATGCCCAGGGCAGCCCGAAGGTAAGCAGGATGCCGATGTATCCGGCGCGGCGCGAATCACGGGTGCTGCGCGCCCAGCGCATCTGGTGCTCAAAGAATTCGCGGAAGCTGTAAGCAGGCAGATGCGTTTCGACCACAACATCCGCCAGCACCACTTCAAAGCTGGCTTTGGCAATACGGCTGCCGAGTTCGAAATCGTCAGCCAAGTAATCTACCAGCGGTTCCAGGCCGCCAATCACTCCCAGCGCTTCGCGGCTCATGGCCAAGGTCGAACCCAGCCCGAAATGAATTCCGTTTTCAACCTGACGCGCAGCCAATACGCCTGCAAAAAAATCTGTGCTGATGCCCACCGATTCCAGCTTCGAACCCAATGTATCGGCGGCGATGCCGCGATAAGGGCAGGTGACCATGCCGACTTTCGGGTCCGCAAAGGGCGACATCACCCGCTTCAGATAATCGGGCGTCACGTAAATATCACTGTCATTGATCAGCAGGTGCCCGTAACGCGCGTGCGGCAGCATCTGCACCACGTTGCTGGTCTTGCGATTGTTGCCCAGCACCAGCGGACAGATCACCAGCTTGATTTGGCACTTCGGAAACTCGCGCATGAGCTGGTGTACGGCTTCCACTGCCGGATCGTCGGCTTCGTTCACGCCGAAGATGATCTCGTATTCCGGATAGTCCTGCATGCAGTGGCTGCGAAAACTCTCGTACATCTGCGGATCAACACCGCGTAAGGGTTTAAGAATTGAGACCGCAGGAGTGGACTTGCTGAGGGGCCTGCGGCTGTCGCGCATGAAAGAACGGACGCTCCACAAGCACAGAATATAGAAACCCATGCCGCAAAGAGCCAGGATAGACGCGATAATACCGGGTAGTGACATCAACATGAAGGTATAAGGACGAGCTCTCCTATTTTATGCTAGTAACGAGATACGGCCTAATCGGAGCGCAGTAACCGCTTTGTTTTCAGAGCGATTCTGAGTATCTTAACACTTCTTTGCAGAGGCGTGCTTACTATCGTTGGTGTACTTGGCATGGGCGAAGTGGGCGGGGCATCGACAGGTTTTTCTAGTGCGCTCCGCTCCAAAAACAGGAGCTACGGCCATTCGACTTCGCTCAGGCCAGGCTCCAGCCTTCGGCAGAGCGGAAGTAAGTCTTTTCATTCTTTCCCGGCACCCCGCTTCCCGAATGAGCGACGGACGCGCATCCGGAAAGCTCCGTGACCGGGCTATTTTCAGTCGTCCTGCCGGACTGGAGTGTTGATTATCTAAGGTGTTTCGTCAACCTGAAGCAGCGATGCTTCTGCGAAATATTGCATGTTCAGGCTACGTGATCCTGGTCTGGCGCGCTGCCTGCCGTTACGAGTTCAGGTTTTTCATCCATGCGGAATCTTCTGCGACTCGTGATCGCTTCCCGCCAGATGGCTGGCGATGGGCAGAAAGATACTGAAGCAGGTGCCATGACGGCGTGCATTCACAGTGCTGCGCACCATGATGCTTCCTTCATGCTTATGAATGATGCCCTGGCTCACCCACAGGCCAAGTCCGGTGCCTTTGCTTTCCTTTGTGGAAAAGAATGGTTCAAAGATGCGAGACAGGTTTTCCTGCGCGATGCCTACTCCATTGTCGGCCACAACGATGCGAATACCTGCCTGGCCATGCGCATTCACCGCACGCCGCACACGCACCCCGATTTTGCCTGAGCCGGGCAGCAGGGCTTCCATGGCATTCAGAGCAAGATTCGAGAACACCTGGCGCAACTCCCCCGGATACGCATAGATCGTTTCCACATCGTCATAGCGCTTCTGAATCTCAATGTGTTCTCCGGTAATGCGTCCGCTGTAGGCCATGAGCACATCTTCCATCAGGCCGGGAATCGAAGTCCTGACCGGCGCTGCCACTTCGCGGTAGAAAGCGAGGGTTTGTTTGGTGATATGCACGACGCGATCCAGCTCCATTTGGGCCGTATGGATGTGGCCACGCACGCGCTCGGAGAGACCCGGCGTAACCCGCAGCAGGTAGAGAACATTGGTTACCGATTCCAGGGGATTGTTGATCTCATGCGCAATGCTGGCGGCCAGCCTGCCGGTAGCTGCCAGTTTCTCTGACCGGCGCAGAGCTTCTTCGCCCAGCTTGCGCGAGGTAATATCCATGGCCACGCCGAGCATCCGCACTGCCATGTTGCCGATGACCACGGCCTGGCCCCGGGCCTCGAGCCAGTGCAGGCTCTTGTCGGCGAACACCACTCGGTATTGCAGTTCATACTCACCGCCGCTGGCGACGGCCTCGGCAATCGAGCTGTGTAGCTGCTGCCGGTCTTCAGGATGCACGCTTTCCATCCATGTTTCGTAACGGCGGTCAAACTGCTGCGGTTCAATTCCATGCAGACGGCAAATCTCATCTGACCAGGCCAGCGCTCCGCTTTGCAGGTCCCACTCCCACATACCAATGCCTACGCTGCGCTGGGCCAGTTGCATGCTCTCTTTGCTGCGCTGCAGAGCGTCCTGCGTTCTCTTGTTTTCCGCAAGTTGCTCCTGGGCCTCGCGATACAGGCGCACATTATCAATGGCGACTGAGGCCATGTGCGTCAGGTGGACAAGAATCGCTTCATCGTCTTCGCTGAAATCGCCCGCGCCCTTGCCGGAAAGCTGGATCAGGCCGAGATTTCTGCCATCACGCGTGAGCAGCGGCGCAGCCAGCCATCCGCCGGGCACAGCGTCGCCGCTGCGCATCATGGTTTTCCATGGGTGTCCTGCTTCCGCTCCGGCCCCCATGCGCACCGGCTTGTTGAGCCCGCAGGCCAGCATGAACATCTCTGACTTTTCCGGAGGAAACTGTGCCGGAGTCTGCCCTTCCGCGCTGGAAGTGCAGGTAATGCTCTGGCTCCAATCGCTCTTGGGCAGCAGGGTCGTAAAGGCGTGCCGCGCCCCGGTAAGCTTGCGAGCCTGATCGGTAACGACCTGCAAGAGCGAATCCAGCGACAACACAGAGTTGATCTGTAATGAGGCATCGGCCAGCGATCGCAGTACGGCGCTGCGGTGCTGTTCGGCGGCCAGTGTTTCCAGCGATGTGTGATAGAGGCGCGCATTGTCGAGCGCGTTGGCGGCCTGCCGGATATAGAACTGCACCAGCCGCGACTGCCGCTCAGTGGGCGAGTGCGGATTGCGGAAGAAAGTCACCACCACGCCCAGCGGCGCTCCGCTGCTGTTGATGATGGGCACGCTGAACACTGCGCGGATCCCCACCTGCGAGGCTGCATCCACAAACGGGAAATAGGCGCCGGGGGCTTCAATATCTTCGATCAACACGCGGCGTTGCGTGGAAAAGAACGATACCGGTAAGTCACCGAATAGTTTGATCTGGTCGGCGCTGAAGCCGGCATAGGCCTCCACCCGCAGGTTGTTGCTGCTGCTTTTCGGCAGCAGCAGAAGCATGGCGAGATCAGTCTTTTGCAGTCCGGCAATGGCATTGAGCACGTCGTTCAACAGGCGCTGCCGTTCCAGGCTGCTCGAAAGATTTACGCTGAGTTCATGAAAGCGCTTCAGGTCTGAGCGTTGCGAGTCCAACTCGTCGCGCAGGCGGGCGAGATCGCGGCTCAGGTGCCCGGCCAGCATTTCCGCAGCCGACCACTTTTCGCGCGCATAGCCCACTACCAAAGACACCGCAACCAGCAGCACCGACCACAGCACATTGTTTAAATGGGGCGCAGGCGCAGGATGCAGGTAAACAAAAGCCGCCAACGCCGCGCAATTCAACAACGAGGCGACCAGTGCTGGAGCAATGCCGCCAAGAGCGGCGGAAAGCAGCGCTGCAATGGTGAAAAATACTCCGGCGCGGGCATGCATCACCGGCCACATGGAACTGGTGAGATACCAGGCCGCCAGCGGCAAAAGCACGGTAAAAATCCACGCGGTGGTGCGCAACCGTGTGGTCGGGGAAGAATACATTCTGTCTCCTGCTTCTGCTATTCCAGAACTAGAAGACAAGTGGCTAGGCCAGAATAGCATGGGTTCTACTGACCTGTAGTTAACTGGAAGGGCTAGTCCTTATTCCCGCATCTTCTCTGCTTTTTAAGCTATAGATTCATGGAATCAAGTGCTCAGATTTGCACAGGAAATTCACATCTGCGTCTCGCAACCACGGCGATTTGCGAATCTGGGAGTTGTTCTTTATTGTGAGTAGAAGACTGCCTTTTTTATGCTTTTAACAATTACTAATCTTCAATATCCAGCCACTGATCTCGGATTCCTTTTGCATAAGAATCCTGCGCGGCTGGCATCTTTCGAGATGTCTTTTGGAAAGGCACATGTCTTTTATCCTGAAGCTTCCGAAGACCGTTGCACGGCGGCGCTACTGCTCGATGTGGATCCCGTGGGTCTGGTTCGCAACCGCCGTGGCCCGTCAGGAGAACGCGGCGCGCTCGAGCAGTATGTAAATGACAGGCCTTATGTCGCTTCGTCGTTCATGAGCGTGGCCATGTCGCGGGTCTTCAGAGATGCCATGGCGGGAAAGAGTAAAGAGCGTCCTTTGCTTGCGGAGGAAAAGATTCCGCTGACGGTCGGCATCACAGCGCTGCCCTGCCGCGGCGGAGAAACTTTCCTGCGGCGCTTGTTTGAACCTTTGGGGTACGAAGTATCTGCCAGGGGACACGATCTGGACCCTAAGTTTCCCGAATGGGGAAGCAGTCCTTATTTCACCGTGGAATTGAAGGCCCAGATGCGACTACAGGACTTGCTCACGCACCTGTACGTCCTGATTCCTGTGATGGATTCAGATAAGCATTACTGGGTGGGCGAAGATGAAATTGAAAAGCTTCTTCGCCATGGCGAAGGATGGTTGGCGCAACATCCGGAAAAGGAAAACATCGTCAAGCGTTACCTGAAGCACCAGCACCGCCTCACGCGCGACGCGCTGGCGCGGTTAACGGAAGAAGAAGGAGGCGATCCGGACCTTTCTGAAGAGCGGCACGCGAATGAAGAAAAAGCAATCGAAGAACCGCTCAAGCTTTGGCAGCAACGGATTGGAACAGTGTTGTCGGTATTGAAAAGCAAAGGCGCAAAGAAAGTTGCTGATCTGGGATGCGGCGAAGGCCGCTTGCTTCGTGCGCTGTTAGATGAGAACCAGTTCCAAGAAATTCTGGGAATGGATGTTTCTCACCGAACACTTGAGGTCGCAAGCGACAGGTTGCACCTCGAAAAATTACCTCCCCGTCAAAGGCAAAGAATCCGTCTTTTGCACGGATCGCTTATGTACAGAGACAGCCGGTTGAAAGGTTACGATGCCGCTTGCGTGGTTGAGGTAATCGAACATCTCGATGCACCGAGGCTGGCTGCTTTTGAACGGGTTCTGTTTGAGAGTATGCGCCCTCAGTCCGTTGTGATTACTACGCCGAATTCTGAATACAACCAGAAATTTCCCACTCTTGCAGCCGGAAAGTTCCGTCATAAAGACCATCGCTTTGAATGGACCCGGGAACAGTTTCACGGATGGGCGCTGAATGTGAAAGAGCGGTTTGGATATTCAGCTGAGTTTCTGCCTGTGGGCGAAGAAGATCCCCAGCTTGGGCCTCCGACGCAGATGGGAGTTTTCACCCTGTGAAGATCACCATTCCTGAACTGTCGCTGGTTGCGCTGATTGGCCCTTCCGGATGCGGCAAGTCTACTTTCGCGCATAAGCATTTCAAGGCCACAGAAGTACTGTCTTCTGATTTCTGCCGCGGGTTGGTGTCAGATGATGAGAATGAGCAGGCGGCAACCAAAGACGCTTTCGAAGTCCTGCATTTTATTGTTCGCAAGCGGCTGGCTGCCGGAAGGCTCACCGTAGTGGACGCCACGAATGTACAGTCTGGAGCGCGCAAGCCGCTGGTAGAACTGGCGCGTGAGTACCATGTGATTCCTGTCGCGATCGTTTTGAATGTTCCTGAACGCATTTGTCAGGACCGCAACCAGCAGAGGCCAAACCGCGATTTCGGTCCTCATGTTGTGCGCAACCAGTCTCGGGATATGCGCCAGTCGCTTCGGGGGCTGGAACGCGAAGGCTTCCGGTACGTCCACGTGCTTTCCCCAGACGATATTTCGCAAGTGCAGGTTGAGCGTCAGCCCCTTTGGAACAACCTGAAGCATGAACATGGCCCTTTTGACATCATTGGCGACATTCATGGCTGCTTCGACGAATTGCTGATGTTATTCGAAAAGCTCGGTTACCAGATTACCCCTGAGAACGAAACCTTTTCCGTTGTGCCGCCTGTGGGACGCAAGGCGGTCTTTGTGGGGGACCTCGTAGATCGTGGTCCTAAAGTGGCCGCTGTTCTGAAGGTGGTAATGGGAATGGTGGAGTCAGGAACAGCCTTGTGCGTGCCTGGAAACCATGATGCGAAACTGTTGCGCAAATTGAAAGGCCGTAATGTTCAAATTACCCATGGGCTGGGTGAGACTTTGCAGCAACTGGAAAAAGCGCCTGCCGAGTTCAGCCACAAGGTAAGTAAATTTCTTGATGATCTAGTAAGTCACTACGTTCTCGATGACGGCAAGCTGGTGGTGGCCCATGCGGGCATGAAAGAAGAACTGCAAGGGCGTGGTTCAGGCCGCGTGCGGGATTTTGCCATGTACGGTGAAACCACCGGCGAAACCGACGAATTTGGCCTGCCGGTCCGGTATAACTGGGCCGCTGACTACAGAGGACGTGCCATGGTGGTCTACGGCCACACGCCCATAGTTGAACCAGAATGGCTGAACCGAACTATCAATATAGATACTGGCTGTGTCTTTGGCGGCCAGTTGACCGCATTACGTTATCCGGAAAAAGAGCTGGTTTCTGTGGCTGCTTTGCATACCTATTACGAATCGGCAAAACCTTTTAAGCCGCCAGTGGCGGCTCCCGCGCTTTCCGCCCAGCAACAGCATGACGAATTGCTGGATTTGGAGGATGTGCAGGGAAAGAGAATCATCCAGACGGCTCTTCACGGCAATATCACGATTCGGGAAGAAAATGCTTCGGCTGCTTTGGAAGTGATGAGTCGTTTCGCTGCAAATCCGAAATGGCTTGTTTACCTGCCGCCAACCATGTCTCCATCTGAAACCAGCGGGCAAGAGGGACTGCTGGAGCATCCAGGAGAAGCATTTGCTTATTTCCGGCATGAAGGCATACCCAGCGTAGTTTGCCAGCAGAAACACATGGGCTCGCGCGCCGTAGTGATCGTGTGCCGCAACGAGCAGGTATCCAGAAAGCGGTTCGGGGTGGAGCACGAGGGCATTGGGGTTTGTTATACCCGCACAGGAAGGCGCTTCTTCAATGATGCCGCGCTTGAAACTGAATTTCTTGCCCGCGTTCATGCAGCTCTTTCCACAACCCGCTTCTGGGAGGAACTAGACACCGACTGGGTGTGTCTCGACTGCGAACTCATGCCATGGTCGGTCAAAGCGCAAGAGCTGCTGAAATGGCAGTATGCCAGCACCGGTGCTGCTGCTCAAGTGAGCCTTGCGGAAACGATTAAAGCCTTAGCGGCCGCTGCAACCGTCAATACCGAAGCTTCCCCATTACTGGAACGCTACCAGCAGCGCCTGAACATGGCGGAACAATATGTGGAAGCTTACCGGCGGTATTGCTGGCCGGTTCATTCCATCAACGATCTAAAGCTCGCGCCATTTCATATTCTGGCCACTGAAGGTAAAGTCCACATCAACAAAGATCACGTTTGGCATATGGAAACATTGGCGCGGCTGTGCGCAGGAAACCCCGAATTGCTGGTGGCGACGCCGTATATCGTCGTGGACCTCGCAAATTCGGAATCTCAGCAAAAAGGTGTGACCTGGTGGGAACACTTAACGGAATCAGGCGGCGAAGGAATGGTTATCAAGCCCTTGAATTTCATGGTCAAAAGCAAGCGTGGACTGGTGCAGCCCGCCGTTAAGTGTCGTGGCCGTGAATACCTGCGCATTATCTACGGGCCTGAGTACACAGCAAAAGAGAATCTCGAGCGCCTGCGGGCTCGCGCTCTGGGTGGCAAGCGTTCCCTTGCTTTGCGCGAGTTTGCATTGGGCATTGAGTCTTTGCAGCGTTTCACCAGACTGGAGCCGTTGCGCCGCGTGCACGAATGCGTGTTTGCGATTCTGGCGCTAGAGAGCGAGCCGGTTGATCCCCGGCTCTGAGCTTACGTTTTCGCCATAGAAAACGTGAGCTCGGATATCGTCGCAGATGCCATCCAGCAGGGCAGCATGTAAAATTCTCCTCAGCCTGTGCCCACCACCCGTCCAACATTCCGTTACGCTCTTCTCGCCTTTCTGTTTGTCATCACCGTCGTTTACCAGGTGCGCTATATCCATGACATTCTGCGCGATGAGGCGATAGAGATTCCGCTTCTTCTGCCCGGCTCTGCAAACAATAAGATCGTCTTTACAACTCCTGCCGCAGCCCGCGCCGGGATTCATCCTGGTGATTTGCTGGTTGCGGTCAATGGCGTACCCTACACCGGGACGGAACAGCTTGGCGATGCACTTGCCCATGCCACACCGGGTGTGCCTATTCCTGTGACTATTATTTCAAGCGATCCGCTTCGGCCAGGCGAGCGAACAGTGTCGCTGCCGATCACCCGCAGCCGGGTTGTTTTCTGGGAGGTTGCCAGCGACCTGCTGTTGCATTTTGTGCTGCCGGCAGTCAGCCTGGTTCTCGGATTTTGGGTGGCGCTGGTTCGTCCCCGGGACCATTTGGCGTGGCTGCTGCTGCTGGTGATGATGTCATTTCCTCATATCCTTGAGACTTATAAAGAGTGGGGATGGGGCCGTGGCTGGCGCGAAGCGGGAATGCTCTACCACACCTCCCTGGAGTTCACATTTCCTATTGTCATGTTCCTGTTCGGCCGCTATTTTCCTGAACCCTTCCCCAAGGGCAGCAGATTTGACTTGATATGGCGAATCCTGCAATGGGTTGCAATTCCTATCTATGCTGTTCTAGCGATTGCAAGCGGCGTCATTTTGATGGGACAGCTCAGTAGCTATCGGTCGGTTGCTGCTCTGAACAGCTTCTTCACGCGCTTTGATCGTCTCGGTGACGTTCTGGTTTACGTATTAATAGGCAGTTTCTTCGGGGCCATGGGCATCAAGATGGGGCTGAGCCAATCACCCGACGCCCGGCGCAGGCTGCGTCTCGTCTACTGGGGCGCGACCGTGGCCTTTACTCCGAGCCTGCTGATAACCATTTTCGGCCGCATTGTTTCGAAGCCGATAGCCGACATACTGCCACAATGGGTAATCATCGCCGTGCTAAGCATGCTGTTGATCTTTCCGCTCACCATGGCCTATGTGATCGTGGTGCAGAAAGCCATGGCAGTAGGAGTTGCTCTGCGCCAGGGATTGCAGTACGCGCTGGCCAAAAACGGCGTTCGAATGTTGCAGGTGCTGGGCGGGGCGGCAATCATCATTGCCGCTCTCAGCATGGCCAATGATCCCGCACGCAACCGTCCGCAGAAGATCACAGCGATTGCGCTGGGCGTGACTGCTGTGCTGACCATGCGCCGGGCGGGAGAGCGTCTGCGCATCTGGATTGACCGGCGTTTCTTTCGCGAAGCTTATAACGCCGAGCAGGTATTGACCGACTTGAGCGAACAGGTGCGCTCTATGGTGGAGCCCAGATCGCTGCTGGAGACGGTAGCGCTACGCATCGCGGAAACCCTGCACGTGTCGCAGATCGCGGTTTTGCTGGGTGCATCGGATTTCTACCAGCCCGCAGTAGCCATGGGATATGGCAATGCTTCCAGCTTCGTCTTCCCGCGCAACTCTGGAATGGTTCTGGTCCTGCAACGGCAGAAAGAGCCGGCCCGCGTTTTTCTCAATGACCGGGATTCATGGCTGTACCGGGAAGAAGGCATATCAGAAGAGGAGCGCGCCAGGCTGGCGGCGCTCCGCTCCGAACTGCTGCTTCCTCTGGCGGTGCGTGACAAGCTTCTGGGATTCATCTCTCTTGGCCCGAAAAGATCTGAGGAGCCCTACACCGGCTCTGACGTTCGCCTGTTGAAGTCGGTTGCCGCACAGACCGGGCTGGCCCTCGAGAATGCCGAACTCATGCGTGAGATTGCAATGGAGGTTGCGCAACGTGAACGCATGAACCGAGAAGTCGAAATCGCGCGCGAAGTGCAGGAGCGGCTGTTTCCGCAGAAAATGCCGGCCATTGCCGGTCTGGATTATGCGGGCCATTGCCGTCCGGCGCTCGGTGTAGGCGGCGACTACTACGACTTTCTGGCGCTGCCGCAGGGACATCTCGGCCTGGCCATTGGCGACGTTTCCGGCAAGGGCATTGCAGCCGCGCTCATGATGGCGAGCCTTCAGGCTTCTTTGCGCGGAGAAGCCACGCGCGCCCCGGAGAACCTGGCATTCGCAGTCGGCAACGTGAACCGCCTCGTCTATGAGGCTTCTTCCGACAATCGTTACGCGACTTTCTTCTACGGCCAGTATGATCCGGCAACGCACAAATTCGATTACGTGAATGCCGGACACAATCCTCCGATGGTGTTTCATCCTGACCATGGAAAATGGACTGTGAACCGGCTCGATGTCGGAGGCGCCGTGGTCGGCCTGCTCGAAAGCTACCCTTATCAGCAAGGCTCTGTGCTTCTGGCTGGCGGCGATATTCTGATCGCCTACACTGACGGAATCAGCGAAGCGATGAATTACTGACGATGAAGAGTGGGGCGAAGAGCGCATGATGGAAGTGATTCAGCGATGCGACGGCTTATCGGCATCCGCAACCATGCAGTGCGTCTTCAAAGCCGCCGATGCCTTCGTAGCGGGCGCCCAGCAGCATGATGATATGACGCTGGTGGTGCTGCGCGTCGTTTCGTGAAGTGATTCCTTGCTCTTCCCGAAAATTTATATCCTGTCACATTGAACGAATTTCGGACCGAATCAGGCCAACGGTGTGATGCGAACTTTTCAGCGTTTATCAGCGACCATCAGCGGTAACAATTCTTGCTTCGCATCGTCTATCACCTCACAAGTCGGCTCCCAATCCGTCAATTGTTAAACTGACTTTCTCATGAACACAGTGGTCACCAAACGCCCGCGCATCGAATCCGTTGACGTTTTACGCGGAATCATCATGATCATCATGGCCTTAGACCATGTCCGCGATTATTTCGCCTACCCCGGCGTGAACCCCACCGACCTTGCCACGACCACCGTCCCATTATTCTTTTCGCGGTGGATCACCCATTTCTGTGCGCCGGTCTTCTTTCTGCTTACCGGCACCGGCTCCTATCTTTCACTGCGGAGGAAATCAAAAAAGCAGCTCTCCTGGTTCCTCCTGACGCGCGGCCTGTGGCTGATCTTCCTGGAATTGGTGGTGCTACGCTGCCTGGCCTGGCAATTCAACTTTGATTACCGGCTGACCATTCTGGTGGTGATCTGGGCGCTGGGCTGGGCGATGATCGTTCTCTCTGCCCTGTGCTGGCTGCCTGATTGGGCTGTGATTGCCTTTGGCGTGATCATGATCGCCGGGCACAATCTTTTTGATGCTGTGCGGCTCCAGTCGCTCGGTGCATGGGCTCCGCTATGGAGCATTCTGCATTCACCGAATGTCGTCTACGCGAGTCCCAGGCACGTAATCTTTGTGGCCTATCCGCTTATTCCATGGGTAGGTGTAACCGCGGTGGGGTACGGACTGGGCAAAATCTTTTCATGGCCGCCGGAGCGCCGCCGCAAACTGCTGCTGCAACTGGGCGCGGGACTTACCCTGGCTTTCATCGTGCTCCGCGCGGTGAATATCTATGGCGATCCGTTTCGCTGGACAGCGCAACGCTCGCCGGTCTTGACATTTGTATCGTTTCTGGACACTACCAAGTACCCGCCATCGCTGCTCTTTCTCCTCATGACCCTGGGGCCAGCGCTGCTCTTGCTGCGCGCTGTGGATAGCGGTACACCGGGGTTTCTGCGTCCTGCGCTGATCGTCGGCAAAGTGCCGTTGTTTTACTACGGAATGCACGTAGTGTTCATTCATATACTCGCGGTCATTGTCTGCTATGTGCGCTACCGCCAGGTGCATTGGATGTTTGAATCACCAGGCCCGGCGCAATATCCGGTTACGCCGCCACCCGGATGGGGATTCACTCTGCCGATCATCTATCTGATCTGGGCAGGCATCGTGCTGGCGATCTATCCGCTCTGCCGCTGGTTTGCGGCCTTGAAGCAGCGCCGTAGCGATCCCTGGCTGAGTTATCTGTGACCTTGAGATCCGCAGATAGTGCCTCTGGCAAGGCACGACAAAGTGGAACTGCATTGCGTTCAGCCCGCCAAAGCCTCAATCTGCCGTAGCGCATCTTGCGGCAGCACAAGATTCAAGCTGGCGAGGTCTTGTTTCATGTGCTCGGGATTGGTGGTGCCCGTCAACGGCAGCATTCCTATCTGACGGGAGAAGGCGAAAATGACCTGCGCCGGAGTTGCATTCAGACTGGCGGCAAGATTGGTCACTACAGGATGACGCACTACCTCAACGTTGGCGGTAAGCAGTGAAAAGCCCTGATAGATGATGTTTCTCTGGGCGCAGAATTGCCGTACCGGCCGGTCCCATCCCAAGCGGGCATAGCATCGGTTCTGCACGAATACTGGAGTTCGGAGTGAGCGGCCTCCATCTGCATAAGATGGCGCAGCGAGACATTGCTTACGCCCAGCAGGCGCGCGCGGCTGGCGTCGCGCTCTTTCTTCATGGCCTCCCATACTTCCGCGTCAGCGTCAGTCCAATCGTAGCCGGATGAAGGTCCGTGCAGCACATAGCTGTCCACGTAATCCGTTCCGAGATGTTCAAGCGAACTGGCCATGGATTGCGCCACCTGAACGGCAAGCCTAGCCCTGGGATCGTAGGGAAGCCGGTGGTCCTGGCCGGGCTGGTAGGTGAATTTGGTCTGTAGAAAAACATCTTCGCGCTTTACTACTCCGGCGCGGCAAGCGGCCGCTAATGCCTCACCCACGCCAGCTTCCAAGTAATGCCGCCGCTGGTTGGCGGTATCAATGCCGCGAAAACCTGCCTGCAACGCGAGTTCGGTCAGCGTGGCGGTGCGGTCTTCTTTCCAGGCGGTGCCGTAGAGGAAATCGGGAATTTCCATCTCATTATTGTGTCATGAGAAGAAGAAAACTTTTTCACCGCAGAGAACCGCTGTGAGCGCAGAGTCATAGCGGCTTCACTTTGAAGGTAAAGTACATCGTTAAAGGCTTATCTCAGGGAACGAGCGAACTAAGCACGACACTCTCATGGCTTGTCATCCTGAGCGGCAGCGAAGGATCCACGAGATGCGTCCTGCACCGTACCGCCGCAAGGCATTTCCATGAAAATGTCGCGAGGCAGGAGGTTGAAGAGCGTGTAAGAACTCGATTTCGTGACGTTCAGTCTTGTATTCCTGGCGATCTTTGGCTCTGCTTCCCATTGTTTTTGTGGCGAAAACTTCCGAAAACAGGGAACCTGAAGAGCAATTGCTATTTGCCCATGCGTCTTTAATAATGAGAACCGATAACACCTATCTGGTCAGCAGATAAGCACGACGGCTTTTGCCGACAACGATTTATGGCTCATGAAAAGCTAAAGACTTCGGCGCAACTCTACCGCCTGCTGCCTTCGGTAGATGATGTGTTGCGGCACCGGGAGATCGTTCCGCTGCTGGAACGCGACGGGCAGCCTGCGGTCACTGAGGCCATACGCGCTGTGCTCACGCAATTGCGCGAGCAGATTACGGCTGGGAACCTGGCCAGCGAACAGTCCCTGCAACTGGCCTTAGCACATTTATCTGAGGCGGTGGCCCGGCAACTGCGGGCCGCGCTGGAGTTCTCGCTTAAGCCGGTCATCAACGCTACGGGTGTGATTCTTCATACCAATATGGGCCGGGCACCTTTACCGCAATCGGCGGTGCAGCGCATCAGTGAGGTGGCCAGCCGCTATTCCAATCTTGAGTTGGACATTGCTTCAGGAGAGCGCGGCAAGCGTGACGCCCATGTGGAGCGCCTGTTTGCGCGTCTGTTGAACCTCGAAGGGGTAAGCGGAATCCGGACAGTGGTGGTGAACAACTGCGCCGCAGCCGTAATGCTGGCCCTGAACAGCTTGGCCCAGGGCGGGGAGGTCATTGTTTCGCGGGGCGAACTGGTGGAAATTGGCGGCTCGTTCCGCGTGCCCGATGTCATGGTGAAATCAGGGGCGGTCCTGCGCGAGGTAGGCACAACCAACCGTACCCGGCTGGGCGACTACGCACAGGCAATCAATGAAAAGACGCGGCTGATCCTGCGCGTCCACCGGTCAAATTTCGCGATTGTCGGCTTCACAGAGCAGCCGTCGCTCGAAGAACTGGCGGCGCTGGGGCGCAAGCACAACATTCCGGTCATGGAAGATCTGGGAGGCGGCGCTTTCCTGCCGCTCCGCAGCTTGGGCGTGAACGAGAGTGGCGTGCTGGAAAGCCTGCGCGCCGGCATTGATCTGGTCACCTATAGCGGCGACAAAATGCTGGGCGGCCCGCAGGCTGGTATGCTCAGCGGACGCCAGGAACTGGTTGCCGGCATCCGTTCCAACCCCATGTTCCGCGCCTTGCGTGTTGACAAGCTCAGCTATGCTGCACTGGAAGCCACGCTGATGGAATACCTAAAGCAGAATTACGAAGCCATACCTTTCGCTCGCATGTTGCGCCTGCCTTCCGAAGAACTACAGCAACGCGCCCATCATCTACGAGAAAACGTGAGAATACCCGGCCTGCACATCGAAGTTGTTCCCGGTGAGTCGCTGATCGGCGGAGGCTCGGCCCCCACTTCTTCTCTGCCTACTTTTCTAGCTGGCTGTTACTTCGGAAAAGCTGAGTGCCGAAGAGTTGGCCGCCAGGTTGCGCCGGCACGATCCGCCCATTGTGGCGCGTGTCGAGGAAGGACGCGTGCTGCTCGACCTGCGCACCGTATTCGAGGCCGAAGAACAGGAAATTGTGAAGGCGCTGGCAAGCATCGGAACTGCCTGATTAAGATTGACCGGTGGCGACCATCTATACCATTGGCCATTCCACCCGCGATCTGGCCGATTTCTCCCGCGTGCTGCAAGCCCATGAGATCGCGCTGCTCGAAGATATCCGCGCCTTTCCCATGTCGCGACGCTACCCGCATTTCAATCGCGACCATCTGGAACTTTGGCTGCCGGAGATTGGCTGCGATTATCTCTGGGAAAAAGACATGGGCGGACGCCGCAACAAGCAGATGCCCGCGGATAAATCACCCAACATTGCGCTGAGAAATCCTTCCTTCCGCAACTATGCCGACTACATGCTATCGCCGCCCTTTCAAAAAGCAGCGGAGCGGCTGGTCGAAGACGCGCAGAAAAGAAAGACAGTCATCATGTGCGCCGAACAGGTCTACTTCCGCTGCCATCGCATGCTGGTTTCCGATTACTTGGTGAGCCAGGGACATAAAGTGTTGCACATACTCGACGAGAAGCCGCCGAAAGAACACCACCTGACGAAAGAGGCAAGAGTCGTAGACGGCAAGCTGGTGTATCGGGGAGATTATTTGTTGTAAGCAGCAGCCAGGTCAACGCATGAGGGGGCGGCAGGGAGAATCCACGTGGTTTCCCGAAATGCTCTTCAATGAACGTACGCATTTCTATCCAATTCGAGCGATATCGCTGCCAAACAAAAAAGCGCCCCGAAAAGGGGCGCTATATCTTTCGCGATTCAACAAGCGAATCAATTGCAAATACCCAAGAAGCCAAAAGCTAGCAGCCAGCAGCTATTTGCTCGCCTTTGGCCCGGCGTTCCGTATATTGTCCGGAACGTCAAATTTCTCGAAATTCTTTGCGAAGCGGGCAGACAGATCAGCCGCACTCTTGTCATAGGCGGCTTTGTCCTGCCATGCGCCCCGCGCATCCAGAAATTCAGCGGGCACACCGGGACACGACTTCGGTATCGTCAATCCAAAGTTCGGCTCCACTTCGAAGGGAACGTTATTTAGTTTTCCATCAATTACGGCCGCTACCATCGCCCGTGTATAGGACAACTTCATGCGCGAGCCCACACCATAGGGTCCGCCAAACCATCCGGTATTGACCAGCCAGCATTGCGCGCCATGCTCCTTCATTCGGCGCCCTAACAGCTCGGCATAAACTTTCGGACGCAGCGGCAGGAACGGAGAGCCGAAGCAGGTTGAGAAATTCGGCTGTGGCTCTTTTACACCCGCTTCCGTGCCCGCGACTTTGGCTGTATAGCCGGAGAGGAAGTGATACATGGCCTGTTCAGGATTCAGCCTGGAAATCGGAGGCAGTACGCCGAAAGCGTCGGCCGTAAGGAAAATGACGGTCTTCGGATGTGTCCCCATACCGGGAATGACCGCGCCTTCAATAAAGTCCACCGGGTAGGCAGCGCGTGTGTTTTCGGTCTTGCTATCGTCGTCGTAATTGGGAACGTGGGTGTCAGGATCGAGAGTTACGTTCTCGAGCACCGACCCGAAACGGATGGCATTCCAGATTTGCGGCTCGTGTTCCTTTGAGAGCCGGATGCATTTGGCATAACATCCGCCTTCGAAATTGAAGATGCCGGTCGATCCCCAGCCATGCTCATCGTCTCCGATCAGCAGGCGTTCCGGATCAGCCGATAACGTGGTCTTGCCGGTGCCGGAGAGCCCGAAGAAAAGCGCGGTATCGCCATTCTTGCCCACATTGGCCGAGCAGTGCATAGTGCATACGTCGCGCGCCGGGAGCAGAAAATTCATGATGCCGAAAATAGACTTCTTCATTTCACCGGCATACTTAGTGCCGCCGATCAAAATCAGCTTGCGGGTGAAGTTAACAATCACAAAGGCTTCGCTGCGGGTGCCGTCACGCTGCGGGTCGGCCAGAAATTCAGGGGCGGAAACGATCGTGAATTCCGGCTGATGGCTGGCTAACTCTTCCGGGGAGGGCCGCACGAACAGAGCACGGGCAAACATATTGTGCCAAACGTACTGGTTGATCACCCGAATGGGCAGCCGATATTGCGGGTCGGCCCCGGCAAAAAGGTCCTGCACGTAGAGGTCGCGTCCGCGCAGATACGCGACCACGCGCTCGAACAGGGCATCAAACTTTTCAGGATCGAAAGGCTGGTTTACGTCGCCCCAGTTCACTTTGTCGGCCGTGACCGAGTCTTTCACCGTGAATTTGTCTTTGGGGGTGCGTCCGGTAAATTTGCCGGTATAGGCGACCAGTGCGCCATTGTCGGCCAGCATGCCTTCGCCGCGGCGAATTGCATGTTCCACCAGTACACCGGAGCGCAGATTACGGTAAGTTTTGTTGCTCTTGAGAAGTGTATCCAGTACGGCTGTGGTATCGAGAAGGGTAGTTGCCATTAAATTCGGATCTCCTGTTTCCCAAAGCCTTAAAAGCGCCACGACAAAAAAATAAGGAGCGCAGGGTAAGGCGATGGCGTGATTAGCTGACTAATGCGTCTTGCGGCGCGCCGACTTCTTTCAGAACAGCATTCGCGTTGTTCAGCGCTTCATCAACCGTGAGGGTATACATTTCGCGTCCGTGCTCGTAGCTGCCGGAGTCAATGAGATACTTCAGATAATGGCCGGCAATCTGGATGGCAAGCGGATCAGTAATGACCCGCCCGGTGCGCTCGTTGTACGCCACCCATGTTGGATGCGGAATCGCAATCCAAACTGGCTGGCCGTCCACGAGAAATTTTATGTCCACGGCGTCTGCATGGCGGGTGGCAATCGCAACAATGAGCGCCTGGTACAGGCAATGGAGTTTCTGCCCACTCCAGCGGTCGGTGACGTGAAAGTCCTCGTACATCCTGACTAAAACTATAGCGGAGCGTGCCCAAAAGCGGCAAGCAAGGGGAATCCCGATGAATAACGTAAGTTCACCAACCACCATGAGAGCTATTTGGATCTCCCGGTTTGGCGGCCCGGAAGTGTTGGAAATCCGCAATGTGCCCCGGCCGCAAATCGCGCCGGACCAGGTGCTGGTGCGCGTGCGGGCCTCGGCCCTGAACCGCGCCGACCTGTTGCAGCGCCAAGGCAAATATCCTGCGCCCCCGGGCTTTCCGCAGGAAATTCCCGGCATCGAATTTGCCGGCGAGGTCGTGGAGGCCGGCCCGCTGGTGCAGATGTGGAAGCCCGGCCAGCGGGTATTCGGCCTGGCCGGAGGCGGAGCGCAGGCCGAGTACCTGGTCACTCAGGAGCGGCTGCTCGCGGAAATTCCAGCCAACCTCAACTGGGCGGAGGCCGGAGCCGTGCCCGAGGTATTCATCACCGCCCATGACGCACTCTGGAAACAGGCCGAACTGCGTCCCGGCGAGACTGTGCTGATTCATGCTGTGGGCAGCGGCGTAGGACTGGCCGCCGTGCAACTGGTTCGCGCTCTTCATGCCATCCCGTTCGGCACGTCGCGTACCGCCGACAAGGTCGAGCAGGCCCGGCAGCATGGCCTGGAAGATGGAATGGCGGTACGAGAAAATTTTGACGACCTGATAGCGGCCGCCGAGAAATGGACCGGCGGCAAAGGCATGAACGTAGTGCTCGATCTGGCTGGAGGGCCGTATGTAAAGGCCAGCCAGAAGCTGCTCGCCCCCAAAGGCCGCATGATGCTGGTTGGCACCGTGGCCGGCGGGAGCTACGAACTGGATGCCCGCTTCATGCTGTCGCGGCGTTTGCAAATACGCGGCACCGTTCTGCGGGCCCGCAGCCTGGAAGAAAGAATCAACGTGATCCGCTCCTTTGCCGCCGAAGTCGTGCCTCTCTTAGCGAGCGGCGTAGTGCGTCCTAACATTGATCACGTTTTCAAAATGACAGATATCGCCAAGGCCCACCAGCGACTGGAATCCAACGAAACTTTCGGCAAGGTGGTCGTGGAGTGGGAATGAACTCAGAATTGCCAAATCGCCGTAATTGCCAAAACTGCCACAATTGGAAATCGGAACTCGAACCCTGTTCTCCCTACTTCGAAACTTTTTAAGAAAATATTTGTTGTTTTGCGGGCCGCGGGATAATTTGCAGCTTATGCAACTCGGGAAATATACGCTTCGTTTCTATCTCCGCAAACTTATCTTTGTTGCTGGATGGGGAATTCCTGCTTGGTTTTTAGTTCCTGTTGCCGAAACTGCCAGAATTGCCCTCATAAATTCGGATTTTTGGCAGCAGAATGAGATTGCACGATCATTGATGACCCTCAGTGTCTTAATTTTCATCGCGCACATAAGGGAGCGGAAATACCACGCCAATGAACTGGCTGCCACAGTTGATACAGTTTTACAAAACAGTGGCTATGCAGAAGATGGGCACGGTTCAATCACTTTCACTATCCCGCTCTGGTGCGGCAAAATGCTTCATAGTAGCTTTAATGGCTTTCGAGGGTATTCCCCAACTCGTGATGCGAACCTCGTAAACGAGTTATGTGAAATTGCATCCAAGCGCGGAGATAAAAAATGCGATCTCATCAAAAGCGTGATACTCCCATCGCTAGGATGCCAAGGGTATTCTAGCCTTCCAATAGATCACCAGATTCTTAAGCCGCTTCCTGGGTACAGTAAAACAGCCGCGCCGGCAGAATATTGAGCGGCTCAAAGTCCTGATACACCTGGTTGAAATATGCCCGCAAATACGGCAGCACAGCGCGGGTGAACTGGTAGACGAGCACAGCACCTCCAGGATTCAGCGCCTCACGCGATTCCTGCATGATCATGCCCCGCAGCCTTTCCGGCATGGTGGTGTACGGAATGCCGGAAATAATGTAGTCGGCCCCTATCAGGCCCAGGCGGGCGAGTTCCCGCCCTACATTTTCCGCCGAGCCATGCACCACGTGCAGCCTGGAATCGGGAAAAGCGCGGCGCAGGTAACGGACAAAATCCTCATTCATCTCAAAAACGATAAGGCGCGCTTCCGGAGCCATTCTGGTAAGAATGTGGGCGGTAATGGTCCCTACGCCGGGGCCATACTCAACAATAGTGCGAGCGCGGCGCCAGTCCACTTTGCTGAGCAGCCGGTCTATAAGAAATCGGGAGCTGGGTATAAGTGAGCCCAGCATCCGGGGATGCTGGATAAAGTTCTTGGCAAACAGCAGGGTCTCTTCACTGCGTGACGTTTTTATCATTCGTGGCGGCTCGTAAAAGATTCGTACACTCGCGATGAAACCACACAACAATACTCGCTTGCTTTCTCAGATGTAAAGAACAGGGCAAGGGGTTACTGCTCAGTCAACAAGCTGGCAGAAGCCTCTTGCCCGTATTCATTCTACGGCGTAAACGTGCTGGCGTGACAAGTTGTGCCAACCGCCGGGGGCGCCGGAACCTCGGCCTGGGGTGGCGGCGTGGCCCATGGTTTATTGGTGAAATCAAAGAAATCGAGCAGGTTCGGCTGCGCTGCATCGCGTTTGGTCAGCGCAGGCAGGTTAAAGCGTTCTTCCAGGAAATGCAGAACTGCGGTGTGGTCCATGGCTGTATGGCCAACATAATGTTTCCGTACAAAAGGAGAAATGACCATATTGGGTATGCGGAAGCCGAGTTGCGCGCCAAAGCCTTGATTGCCGGCGGCGGCCGCATCCGCAGGATGCGCTCCGGGACTGCTGGGCCGCAAATCACAATGATTGGTATAGACACCGGCCGTCGTTGGCTGGCAAGGCAGGAAGGTGTCAGGATTTACGGCAATGGGCCTTATGTCGCCTTCCAGGGGGCCAGCGCTGCGCTAGGTGTTCTGGTTGGTTGCGCCCGGCACCGGAGGAACGTGGTCGTAAGCTCCGCCGCCTTCATCGAATCCGAAGAAGAAAACCGAGTCTGCCCATGAAGGGCTGAACATCAGCGCGTTGATGATCTTGGCCACGGTCTGCTGGCCGCTGAGAATAGATTGGCCGGAGCCCGGATGCTCATCGCTTGACCCGAAGTTAGTCTCAAGAAACGAGAACTGCGGCAGCGTGTTGTTGGCTGCGTCAGTAAAGTACTGGCTGATCGGTGCGATGTGGGTGGAGTCCACCACTAAAACGCCACTGGCGTTTTTAGAAATGAACTTGCCGCTATAAGTGAAGTACTTGAATGCCGTTGACGGGCTGCCGTCCGGATCGGTATGCGAGTAGTAGATTTTCCAGGAAACGCTGTTGCCGTCGAGCAATTCAAAAATGGTCTTGGCGTTCAACTGCGGGGCGTGATCATCCACACCAGGATCGAACGCGTAGCCCTGCGTGGTGCCGCCGGAAAGCGTAGCCAGCCGGTTGGGTATCGTCTTGCTTGATACGGGCGAAAACCAGCGGTCAGACACCGCGAACTGCGAAGCCATGTAGTAGTAATAATTCAGCTCGGCAGTGCCATTGGTCGCGGTGTCAGTGTAGTAAGCCATGGCGCGCTGGCCGGTCAGGTCAGTGAACGAGCCGCTGCCGGAACCGCTCTTGGCAAAGCCTTCTGCGGTGTGGACGAAGCCATCCATCAGGATTTTTCGAGTGGTGGTGAAATCGAAGCGGCTTACATCGCCATAGCTCTCAAGCCATGCAGAACTCATGTCATCCAGGCAACTGCTGGTAGTGTGGAAGAGCTGGAATGCCTGGCCTTCGTCATCCACATTGCTGATGGTGGTGAGCTTGTCGTCAATTCCATCCACGTCATATTCCTTGCCATCGTCGCCAATATTGAAAGCGTGGGCCTGGCGGTAAGGATTCAGCATGCCAAAGTAGCTGTCGAAGCTGCGGTTTTCCTGCAACATAAACAGGACGTGGTTTACCGCAGTGATGCTTCCGGTTGTACCCACCGTCACCGTTGCGCTGGCGACAGCAGAGGTCCCGGTGGAGGAAGTGGCCGTGGCCTTATAGGTGGTGGTCTGGGTCGGGGAAACGGTGAGCGTTCCGCCGGTATTTGCCATCGGTGTGCTGGTGCTGTCTACATTATTAGTGATTACCACCTGGCTCGCATTTTGCGCGGTGACCGTAAGAGTCGAACTCTGGCCTGAAGTAATCTGCGCCGGATTCGCACTGATGGTCACGGTAGGACCTGGAGGAGGTGGCGGCGGCGTCGTTGTAGATACAGTAATGCTCTCGCTGGTTGAAAAGAAGAAGCCTGTAGAGTCCCACGCGCGAATCACGATGGCGTGTTTCCCAGTACCCAAAGCAACAGAAGCAGAGAGCGTGGCGCTGGTGCTTTTCGCTTTCTGCACACTGTCAACATAAACAATCATGGCAGTGACGGGGTGTTCGTTGTCGCGGGCGGCAGCCAGAAAACTCACCGGAGAACTCACAGTTGCGCCGCTGGCCGGCGCACAGATCTTGACCGTCTTGTCTACAGTGTTGGTACAGGTTTGGGCGAAACCGTTGCCGGCAAATAGTCCGAAGAATGCAAACAAAAGGAGAACAGAAGAGATACGCGAAGAAATCACAGCACAGCCCCTGGGCACAAAGGTAGGAATAGCGTTAAGAGGGTTATATTCCCATTCAGGAAGCGACGGCAATTACCCGAAGGAACTACGATACCGAGGCCGTTCGCACACGGCGACACAGGACTTCCATTTCCGTCATCCTCTTTGCCAATTCCCGCTCTGTAAGAGAGGAATACGTGTGCAGCAGGTTGGCCGCCATACTGGAGAATCGAGAATTGCATGCCAGCTACTCTGTTCAGAAACTAAGCCATGTGGCAGGCCCACAGCTATCTACCAGAAAAGACAGCATCAACGAGCGGCAGACCAGATCCTGAAGCTAGTTTCACATATAATATTTTTGCTTCGAACGTGAGTTCCTGCTTTATCATCTACCGGAATCAGGAGCTCTGCTTATGCGCATTTTTATAGCTTGTCTTTTATCTCTGGGCATATCAGTTGCTGGTATGGCCCAGGCTAGCCCATCCTCTGCCACCCAGCAATCGGGTGATGTCTATCAATCTGACGCAGTGTTGCGGGCAACTACCCGCCTGGTAGTTCTGGATGTCGTTGCTACCGATGCCTCCGGGCGCCCTGTGACTGACCTGAAACCAGAAGACCTCACGGTGCTGGAAAATGGAAAGCCGCAAAAGCTGATTGGTTTTTCCTTCCAGCAGCCAAAAACAACTGAACTGCCGGCGCAGCATCTGCCTTCTGGAATCGTCAGCAACCGCCCGGAGTACAGTTCGGCAAGTTCCCTGAATGTAATCCTGCTGGACGCCATCAACACAGATTTCTCCAGCCATGCTTACGCCCAGGACATGCTTATCAAGTATCTGGATACCAATCCCAAAATCCAGCCCACGGCAGTCTTCGCTCTGCAAGCCAAGCTCACCCTGTTGCACGATTTCACCACCGACACCCGCGCGCTGCGGGACGTGCTGGCCCACTACAAAGCTCCCGGCCCAAGCCATCTGCCAACGGTGGAAGCAGCGGCATCGGCTGTCTTCAGCCAGCGCGGCTCTTTCCAGACCAGCACACAGGGACGCTGGGCGGCCTTTAACGGCATGCGCTTTTTGGCGCGCTCTCTGGCTGGCTATCCCGGACGCAAGAACCTGATCTGGCTCTCCGAAGGGTTTCCCTTGAACCTGTTTCCTGACGCGCTCATGGGTGAAGGTGTCGTTGCCACTGAAGACTACTCGGCCATCGTGGAAGAGATCGCGGATGAATTGATGAACGCCCAGGTGGCCGTATATCCGATTGATGCGGCGGGGGTTTCCATGTCAGACCGATTCCCTGCGCAGACCGCCATGAAGAGCATGTCTGAGCGTACCGGCGGGAAGACCTTTTATAACCGCAACGATATCGATCTAGGCGTGCGCACCAGCATTGATGATGGTTCTACGTACTACAGCATGCAGTACTATCCCGAGAACAGAGACTGGGACGGCAAGTTCCGCAAGATTGAAGTAAAGCTAAACCGTCCTGGAGTGACGTTGCAATATCGCCGCGGGTATTACGCTCTTGGCCCCGAACGCGAAGGGAACAATGCAATCTCAGGAGAATTTAGCCGTGCTCTCGATGTGGATGCGCCGTCCTCTACAGGCGTGCTCTTCCAGGCGGCGGTCGCCGTGCCCGCAGACAAGTCCGGCAAGGTAGTTGTGAAGTTTGCCATTGATCCGCATACCATCGCCTTCCTGAATAAAGGCAGTGGCACGCACACGGCTGCGCTGAACTGCGTGGTGTGGGCTTATCCAAATGGCAAAGGTGATCCGATACGGGTAGAAGGCGGCACCATCAATGCAAATGTGAACGATGATGTTTACCAGCCAGATAATGCATGGGTATCTACCGTGTGAACGCACACTACCGCTCAAACACGGCAACTACATCCTGCGCATGGGTGTACTGGACCGAACAACCACACTGATCGGCAGCGCCAGTCAGAACATCAGTGTGCCTTAGTGCGTTGACCAGGGGCAGCTACTCTGCGCCTTCCAGCACCGAAGCCAGCTCTTCCCATTCCTGCATGCGTGCGGCAAGGTCGGCACGCTGCTGCTCCAAGGCTTCTGACTGGCGTCTGGTTTCCTCTACGCTGACGAAGTTCTGAAGCGCATTTTCGCTTATGCTGATCGCGGTTTCGAGGCGAGCGATATCTTCTTCCAGTTCATGGCAGCGCTCTTTCATCTGCCGCAGCTTAATCGGGTTCAGCCGCTTCTGCGGCGGCTCAACCGCGCGTTGTTCCGGCGCAGGCTCCGCAGCCGTCGTGTTGGGCCTGACGCCATTGATGGCAGCACCGGATTGCGTCCCCGCGCCATTCGATACAACGGCCTGGCCCTGTTTTCGCCACAGGTAATCTTCATAATTGCCGGGGAAGACCTCGATCTGGCCGCTGCCCACCTCGAACACGCGGGTCGCCAGCTTGTCTATGAAGTAGCGGTCGTGCGACACAAAGACGACTGTGCCGGTGAAGTTCTGCAATGAACTGAGCAGGACGTCTTTGGCGCGCAGATCAAGGTGGTTCGTAGGTTCGTCGAGCAGCAGAAAGTTGGAAGGATGCAGAAGCATGCGCGCCAGCGCGTAGCGATTTCGCTCTCCCCCGGAAAGTACGCCGATGGGCTTGAATACATCGTCCTCGGAAAACAGGAAGCAGCCCAGCAAATTGCGCAGCTCGGTCTGGCTGGAGCGCGGCGCTACATTGAAAAGATCATCGAGCATGCGCACCTGCGGATCGAGCGCCTTGTACTGGTCTTGCGCAAAGTAATCCACTTCCACGTTGTGGCCCAGGCGGATTTCACCCGCTGTCGGCGGCTCCAGAGCAGCCAGCAGCCTGATGAGCGTAGATTTTCCCGCGCCGTTCACGCCCACGAGCGCAATGCGGTCGCCGCGTTCGATCACGAAGTTTGCCGCGGAAAAGACATGCTTGGGGCCATAGTTCTTCGCCAGGTCTTTGGCTTCCACCACCGTGCGTCCGCTGGCCGCCGGCTGCGGAAAGGAAAAATGGATCGTCTTCTCCTCCGGAGGGATCTCGATCTTTTCCATCCGCTCCAGCTCTTTGATCCGGCTCTGTACCTGCTTGGCCTTGGTGGCCTGGTAGCGAAAGCGGTTGATGAACGCTTGAAGCTGCTCAATTTTTTCCTGCTGGTTGCGATGCGCGGACTCAAGTTGCGAGCGCCGTTCTGCCTTCTGCGAAAGATATTTCTCGTAGTTGCCGGGATAGAAATGGACCTGCTTGTTCCATATCTCGGCGATCTTGCCTACGGTCACGTCGAGAAAGTAACGGTCGTGAGAGATCAGCACATAGGCATTGGGATATTGCGTGAGGTACTGTTCCAGCCAGTTGCGCGACTCAAGATCAAGGTGGTTGGTAGGCTCGTCGAGTAGCAGCAGGTTGGGTTTTTGCAGCAGCAGTTTGGCCAGGGCAATGCGCATTTGCCATCCGCCTGAGAACTCTTCGGTGCGGCGGCCCCAGTCGTCTTTACTGAAGCCCAGGCCATTCAGAACCGCGCCGACTTCCGCTTCAATGCTGTAGCCGTCGCGCGCGTGCATCTCTGCCTGAATATGCTGGAACCTTTCGGCGATCTGGCTGTACTCCGGGCCGCCATGGTCCACTTCGGCCATGCGCTGGGCCAGTTCTTCACTCTCCCGCTGCATGGCATGAATCTGGTCAAAGACTGAAAGACATTCGGCGAATACAGTGCGGCCGGAAAGCGTAAGTCCATCTTGCGGCAGATACCCCCACGCCGCGCCCTTCTGGCGATTGATGGCGCCGTAATCCAGCCCTTCGATGCCCGCCAGCACCTTTAATAAGGTGGTTTTCCCTGTGCCGTTGGCGCCCACCAGGCCAACGCGGTCGCGCGCGGTAATCAGCCAGTCAAGATCCTGAAACAGGACCTTAGGTCCGAAACGTTTACCGGCATTGGAAAGTTGCAGCATGAAATTCGGCTCGTAGTCTTTTTAGCTCTTAGCTGTTGGCCCTGGTATCCCGCGCTTGGAAGCTCGATAGAACCACACACTTCATTATGCCAAAGGCACAAGTAAATTATTGCTGCGAATGCCTGAAGCGGGACCTTCGGACCATAGTAGCTGTCTCGCGAACTCCTTCAGAATCAAAGCCTGGGGCAGAAGCGCGCTTTCGAGGCCAACCAGCAGCTCCGAACTGACATCCGGTCTAGGCATGATGTCTCTGGAGTAAAACCATGCTGTCTCGCCGTTTTCTGTCAGCCTTTATTGTGCTCGGGCTTGCTCTCCCCGTTACCGCCCAAGTCAGCTTTAACTCCACAACCTATCTGTCGCCGGCGAATACATCGCCCAGCTTCTCGATTGCAGCCGATCTCGACCGGGACGGAAAACCCGATATCATCTCCACCGACGGTTCCAATCCTCAGCTTCTCGTCTGGTATGGAACGGGCAGCGGCAAGTTTGGGTCGGCCGAGATCATCGGTCATCTTGATGGGCCAACGGGAAACATCGCCGTTGGAGATTTCAACAACGATGGCAAACTCGATATTCTCGCTCCTACAGGCCAGAGACAGTCCATTGATCTCTTAATCAACCAAGGGAATCGTGTGTTCTCGGTGAAATCCATTCCTTTGCCCGACTGGCCTTCCTGGGTCGCGGCTGCGGATTTCAACAACGACGGCAAGCTCGATTTCGCGGTGTCGTCATTCAAGCCCGATACAGGAACCTCTTACATTCAGATTTACTTCAACAACGGCGCGGGTGGGTTTACCGCAGGCCAGATGCTGCCGCTCCCGTTCTCCCTGACATTCAACGTGATCGCGCGCGACCTGAACAAAGATGGCAAGATTGACCTTATAGACGTGGGCGCGCCTGCCACGATCTTCCTGAACAACGGCGACGGTACCTTCACAAATGCGCAGACCCTGAACGCCCCTAATGGTGGCACTTACACCGCGGGTTCGGTAGGTGATGTGAATGGAGACGCGGCGCCAGACCTCTTCCTCACCAATAACCAGTTTTGCGGCGAGGGCTGCGGCTTCATCAAATCACTTGACTCCTGGGTCAATGATGGCACAGGCCATTTCACTTTGAAACAGTCATTGCAGCCGGCCGATTCGTCCAGCGACAATTTCGGTGTACTTGCCGATCTCAATTACGACGGCAAGCTCGACATGGTGTTCGAAGCCGATCCGGGGCTGGAATACGCGCTGGGTAATGGAAACGGGACATTCGGCCCCGTGCACGAGGCCGGTGCTCTGAACGTGCAGTTCATCGGCGACGCCACCCCCCTTTTGAACTACGATCTAAACAATGACGGGCTCATGGACATCATTTCAACTTCTTCGGGTACGAATTCCATACTTGTGGAGTTGAACACTTCGGCCAAGCCCGACTGTCTCCCGCCCAATTCGAGTTCTGTTGGCAGCACAGTCTGCTCGCCTGTTTCAGGACAAAAGGTGAACTCGACTTTTCCCGTCCGCGCGGCAGCCAACGGCCCTGTTGATATTGTCCGCATGGAAGAGTGGCTCGATGGAAAGAAGATTTTTCAGAGCCTTTCGAACCAGCTTCGCAACAACGTCAACACCAGTGCTGGGGCGCACACGCTCACCATCGTGACTGTGGACGTGTTGAACAACATCTCGAAGAAAAACCTCTCTTTATCGGCGATCTCCTGTAGCGCCCCCGCGACTGCGGGCGTGAGAATCTGCACGCCCGTGGCAGGTTCGACCGCGAGTTCCCCGGTTTCGGTGGTTGCCGCATCGAGCCCACCGGCTGGGACCTCCATCACCGCTGTGCGCCTCTACGTGGATAATGTCGCCAAATTTACGACCAACGGATCGAGGCTCTCAACCTCGGTTGCAATGACCGCTGGAACGCGTCATTTAACCGTAGTTGCGTTCGAGGCCAACGGCCACGCGCTGACCTCATCGGAAACGATCACAGTTCACTGATGCATTCCATAGTTGCTGTATCCGAGGTTTTGGTGAAGAGCGGCCCTATTCAGGGCCGCGTAAACTTGAGGCAATGCCGTGTGGCTCGTAACCATGCAACTGAAGCATGAGTCTGAGAGCCAGAGGCGCGCTACAACGTAGCCCAATGGCGGAAGCCTTGGGAAAAGATGTACACGAATAAAATATCGAGCCCCAGCAGGGGCGACACTCATTACTGAGCTTCCCTGGTAAAGCGCTCTAGTCAAGCCGGAACTGCATCTCCACATCCAGTTTCACCTTCACTGGCTCTCCAAAGCGGGTGCCAGGAGCAAAGGTCCATGTATTGATTGCTGCCTGCGAAGCTTCCTCCAACCCCAGACCCAGCGGTCTTTGCACTCTTATATCCGTGGCTTTTCCTTGCTCATTGATTACCATCGTCAATAGCGCAGTCCCGCTGAAGCGTTTATTTTTTGCGACGGCTGGGTACAACGGGTCTGGTGTGTATTGGGGGACAGGAGCTTTTGTATTTTTCCCTACTAAATAAATGCCATCACCGTCTGTCTCGGGGGCGTCTGCGGCGGGTTTGCTGGGCGGTTCCTTGATAGCCATGAATTCCATGGTGTTGCCGTCATCGGAGTACGTCTGGAGATGCTTTTCCACATACGCGCGCCACAGAGGCGGCATGGAACCTATGAACGATTCTTTGTCGAAGATGAAAATGCGGCCAAGAATCTCGTGGAACTGCTCCTGTGACACGAGCGGATTGGACAGAATGATTTCGAGTTTTACCTGCCCGAATAGCTTTTCGGTAACAAGTTTGTCGTGCTTATATCTCCATCCGATCCTGTCGCATTGAATCTGCAGCTTGCCGGTGTTTATTTCAACTTTCTTAATTTGCACGCGAGAATCAATGGTCCAGGCGTCGGACCGGGATGCCATGGAAGATGGAGTGCCGGCTTCATCGAATTGCTGCACGTTATCGTATGAAGGCACGCGCAGCGTGTAACTGCGGGATTTGTAATGGTCATTGAGGGTCTGTTGCAGCGGATTATCATTGGCAGCCGCCAGCGAAACCGGCAGCAGCACCATCATGAAAATTGCGAGAGTTTTCAATGGCGAGTTGTTCATTCGAATTATCGAATCACCTGTGAAATTTGAAGTTATTGCGACCTCAACGCCTCTATCGGTTCGATTCTGGATGCGCGAAGGGCCGGCACTATGCAGGCGATCATGGCAGTGAGCAGAAGAGCGCAGATCATGGCGACATACACAATAGGATCCAGCGGACGCGTTCCATACAAAATAGACCGGATCAGTACGCCTGCTCCCGCGCCCCCGGCCAAGCCGATGAGCAGGCCGATAATAACCGGCTTAAATCCATCCAGCAACACCAGACGCAGCACCTCGGTTCGCTGCGCGCCCAGCGCCATGCGAATACCAATCTCGGTAACGCGCTGCATCACCAGGTATGACAGCACTCCGTACAGACCAACGGCCGCCAACAACAGAGAGAGCGCCGCGAAAGCCAGCACCAGGGTCGCGCTGAAGCTCTGGCTTGCAGTGGACCTTCCGATGATTTGTTGCATGGTGTAAACGTCATAGACAGGTAATGCCGGGTCCAGCGCCTCAACCTGCTTTTGCACTGGTGTCGCCAGCGCGAGTGGCTCGCCCGACGTCCGAACCACGATCGTCGCCGCGCTGGCCTGGGGAATACCGGCGAAAATAGGGAAATACATGGTGGCCTTTACCGGACGGCTCACGTCATAGAGCGTGTTCCCCACCACTCCAATGATTTCGTATAGTTCGTCTTTTCCGGTCCAGGCAGTATTGAGGTGCTTGCCCAAAGGGCTTTCGCCGGGGAAAAACTGGTCAGCAAATTTCTTGCTGATGATCACATAGTGATAGCGGTCGAGTCTTTCCTGGTCTATAAAGACGCGCCCGCTCAGCAGCGGGAATCTGTAGTGCGGTGAAGTATCCAGGGTCGGCGCTGCGGACCAGAGCGTCATTCTGTAACAACGGGCCATTGGACGGGTGTTCAGGAATGGTGAATACGCGGTCGCCTTCATAGCCACCGCCCGGCGGTGTCGAGACCAGCGCTGCCGCCCGAACGCCGGGCAGATGCTGGACCCGCTCTAGCAGCCCCCTCGTGGAAGGCCAGGACCTGTTCCGGTTTGGCATATTGTTTATCAGGCAGCCCGTACTTCACGGTAAGCACGTTGTCCGTGGGACAACCAATATCGGCTGTCCGCAAGTGAAGGAAGCTCTTGAACAGCAGCCCGGCTGCCAGCAGAAGGACCACCGTAAGAGCAATTTCCGCAGTGAGCAGTATCTTGCGCAGCGACGCCTTCGATGTGCTTCCGCCGATAGACCTGGAGGAATCCTGCAAGGTTGCGAAAAGAACCTTTCCAGTGGAAGAAATGGCCGGCAGCAAACCGGCCAGCAAGGCTGAAAGAAAAACCAGCGCGACAGCAAATGCCATGACCGCGCCGTCTAAATGGATGGCGTCAGCACGCGGCAGGTCATGCCAATGAGCCGCCAGCCAGTTGGTTGCCGAGTAGGAAAGCAGCAGTCCTAACGTTCCTCCAGCCAGGCAGATCAGCAGGGTTTCCGTCAGTTGCTCGCGAATCAGAGTGAAGCGGTTGCCGCCCAATGCGCCGCGCACAGCTACTTCTTTGCGGCGGGCGGCGCCGCGCGCCACCAGCAGATTGGAAACGTTGAGGCAGGCGATCAGCAGCATGCATCCGACTGCGCCCAGCAGCACCAGCAGCGGAGTCTTCACGTCTTCGACTACGTCATCAATCATGGGCCGTGATACAGCATCCTCCGCAACCGGACGGGACAGGTTCTGCATATGGATCTGGAATTGAAGCGCGCTCACTTCCTGGGTTGCCGCCGCCGCGCTAACGCCATCTTTCAACCGTGCGATAACCAAACTGTCATGCGAGTCATGCTTCTCTACCCCTCCGGGCGTATATACGCTCGCATACGGTACCCAGAGTTGAACCTGAGGATCAGGATAAGTGAACCATTTAGGCAGCACACCGATAATGGTGTAAGGCTTTGTATCGAGCCGGATCTGCTTTCCTACAATCGCCGGGTCCCCATTGAATCGCCGCTGGAACAAAGCCCACGTGAGCATCACCACGTTGTTCGCGCCTTCCCGGTCTTCGTCGGAAGTAAAGGTTCGTCCCAGCGCGGGGTGGACGCCAAGGACCGAAAACACGTTCCATGACCCGGCGGCGCCAACCGCCACTTCCGGCAATTCCGCATGGTCGCCAGTCAGATTGGCCCCCCAGAAGCGCCATGCGGCCATGTCTTGAAAACCGTGTGTCTTTTCCCGCCAGTCACGGAAATCGCCCGGGGCTACCGGATTGTAGTTGAAGCTCCCATCATTAAGGACCTGCCGGAAATGTTCATATACCATGACCAGCTTGTCAGATTCAGGAAAGGGCAGCGGCTTCAGCAGCACGGAACGCACAATCGTAAACAGTGACGTGGTGGCGCCAATGCCCAGGGCCATCACCATCACGGCCACCAGCGCAAAGCCCGGTGAGCGGCGCAGAGTCCGGGCGCCGTAGCGAAGATCGCGCCAGCTCTTGCCCACCCAGTTCCAACTCCAGCTTGAGCGGGCTTCTTCACGCAAGACAGCCGGATTGCCGAACATGCTCAGGGCTTTACTGCGCGCTTCTCCCGGCGCCATACCCCCGGCCACGTTCTCCGCAACCTGCTGCTCCAGATGAAACTGTAGCTCGCTGTCCAGCCGCTCTGCTTCACGCCGCCGCTGAAACAGCATTACCATCATCATGCGCAGCCGTTCCGCCCAGCGCATTCCGGTCCCGTTCATCGCGCGCTCTCCACCACCGTGTTGATGGCCGTCGAGAGCCGATTCCAGCTTTCCTTTTCTTTTTCCAGTTGGGCGCGGCCTGCGACCGTCAGGGAATAAAACTTGGCCTGGCGTCCAGTCTCGCTCTCGTTCCACTTCGCGCGTATCCAGCCCTGCTGCTCAAGCCGGTGCAGCGCTGGATAAAGCGAGCCCTGCTGCACGTGCAGCACTTCCTTGGAAATCTGCTGAATGCGCTTGGCAATGGCCCAGCCGTGTTTCGGTTCCAGTGAGATCGTTTTCAGAATGAGCAGGTCGAGCGTACCCTGCACCAGATCGTTTGGCTTGCCCATACCATGATTATCTACACTCCTGATTGTAGACAGTCAAGGCGTCCGGAAAGTCTCTCCAAGATCACCCGCACAGCCTCATGGAGCGCACGTTCACTGTGTTGTCGCTCTCGCGAAGCTGCACATCTTGCATGATTGAAATGAAACGCGAGTACTGGTGGCTATTTGTGGCATCCTCCGCCGCACACTCGCTCATCGGAATGAATAACAAACCTATCAGCAAGAACATGAAAAGGACGCAGTCGCGCAGCGTGGCGCCGGTTTCCTCGATGCAAGGCCAGTCCGATGCGTCAGACGCGTCTCAAAAAATTTGAGGTGAAAAATGAGGCAACATCTTCGCTGGATCACTCTTGCCATATTGGCTTTGGCCATTACCGCAATTCCGATGAAATCGCAGAACACCAGCGCAAGCTCGCAAAATAGCGCAGCTTCAACTCAGGGGTCGCCAGAGAACGGAAACAACAACAGCAGCGCTGCCGCCAACCAGCAGGACACAGACCACGCAAACTCAGCGGCAACGCAGAATGACAGCAACGATCGTAATGCTGTGAATACCCCTTCCAGCCAGCGCGCCATGGATCGCAGCGCCAAGGCGCAGGACAGATCGGATAATAACAACGGTGACCCCGGCGCGCGCAGGGCTTCCAGCAACGGCAGCGGCTATGGCATGTGGGGCCTGCTCGGCCTGCTTGGACTGCTCGGTCTTGGTGGACGGCGCGGACGCACGGTCCACAGAGACACTGAATTGAGAGATGCTGAAATGATGGAACGTGATCAGCGCGATCGGGACATCCGGCGCATCGCATAACTTCCTGCCTGCTGCACGGCCAGGGGCGCTTGTTCGGAGGTGTCCCTGGCCCTACACACCCTGCCGGGCAAATGAACATACTACTTACTTCAAGGGAGAATAAAATGGCAACGAAAACAGAGACCAGGGTTCTGACCGATCATGATGAAATCAGGGAATGGGCTGAAGAGCGCAGCGCGAATCCAGCTCACGTAAAGCGTACTGGAAGCCGGCAGGACACAGGAATACTGCGGCTCGATTTTCCGGGCTACAGCGGAGCAGATTCGCTGGAAGAGATTTCATGGGACGTCTTCTTTGAAAAATTCGACGAGAGCGGGTTGGCGCTGCTGGTGCAGGACACGACCGCCAATGGCGAGCGCAGCAATTTCAACAAGCTGATCAGCCGCGAGACCGCAGGGCAGTCGAAGAACACGCGCTCTGGTTCTTCACGCTCCGGCTCTTCACGTGCTGCTTCTTCCCATACAGCTTCTACCCATACAGCTTCTACCCGCAAGAGCACCTCCACCCGAACTGCTGCTTCCCGCGGCAAGACCGCATCGTCGGGAAGCAGCAGCGCATCTTCCTCGAGTGCATCCGGAGGCAGCAGCAGAAAGAAAACGACTGGCACAAAGAGAACGAACGCCGGTGGTAAAAAACGTTCGAACTCAGGCAGCAAATCTGGTTCGCGCGGCCGCGCTGCGTAAAGAACGGAATGGGGACGAAGAGCTATCTCAGATTGAACTCATGAAACTCGATCTCGACATTGATCCTGACCCTCACCGGTTGTCCTTCGCGAGAGGCAGGATCAAACGACCACTTGGAAACGGTGTTGGAAGCAGTTTCGTCCAATCCCATGCCTAACGGCCTTACGACTTTCAGGGAACTGATTTTTCCATGTTCATCAAGGAGCGCCGTAAGCAGGAGAGGACCGGTAATATTCATTTCTCTGGCAAGGTCGTAAGGTGGATCTGGAGTGTACCTTGGGACCGGAGGTTTCACTTTCCCACCGACGCGGTAGATGCCGTTTTCATCTGCTTCGGGGGCGTTAATGTCCGGCTTGGGAAGTAGTTCTTTTATAGGCTTGAACTCCATTGTGTTTCCGTCATCGGAGTAGGCCTGCAAATGACTTTCAACATAATCTCGCCAAAATGGCGACATAGAGCTGATGAAATCTTCTTTGCTGAAGGCGAAGATTCGACTCAGAATTTCGTGAATCTGCTCGGGAGTTGTGGCCGAATCGGGAAGCGCTACCGTGAATGTGACATCGTCGTGTAGCTTCTCAGCGACAAACCGGTCATTCTTATAGACCCATCCGATTCTCTGGCCTTTCATCAGCAGCTTACCGTTCTGAAGCTTCACTTTGTGGATCTCCAGGCGAGAATAAACTGTCCACGGGGCTGGCGCTGTCGCGCTCTGCGCTGGCTGGCCCGACTCGTCGAACTGCTGGCTCTTCTCCTTCAATGCTACGCGAAGTGTATAGGCGTGTGATTTGTAAAGGTCGGTGAGCGTTTTCTGCAACTGGTTGTCTGTTGCAGAGGCATGTGAAACAAACAGCAGCAGCATCGGCAGGAATGAGAGAAAAGTTTTTGTTCGCAAGTTCCACCTGGGACTAGAAACGAAATGTGACCGCGATAACCGTTTCCACAATTGCGGGATTGCCATTCAATCTATAAGAACGGTATTTCCATTGCCGGACAGCTTCCACAGCCGCCTCGTCCAGCCCGCCGCCGGCCGGCTGTTTTATTGCCAGACAAATCACATCGCCTGTTTCGCCAATTGTGGCATCCAGAATTACGGTGCCTTGAATATGCGAAAGCTTGTCGAACATTGGATATCGGGGGGCCACATCTTTGATCTTGCTGCTTTCCATTATTCCTTGCGACACGCGGATTTTCCGAGATAAAGCCCCATCTGAAGCGGTCGGGATACCGGGGTTTACAGGTTTGTCTTCTCCACCTGCGGGGGCTGCGCTGGAAGAGGGATCGCTTTGCTGGCCTGCGCCGGCGTCAGGCACAGTTGCGCCGGTTTTCTGTGTCAGCCTCGCGGCCAAAAGCCTTGTTTGGCAGCCCTGGCCCTGGTCGGGGTTCTACTCAGGTATGGCACCCAGTAATCGGGGTAGGCGGTGGCCGTTTCAGCGGAACCGATAAATATGGCATGCAAGGCTTGCTCGAGTTGTTGTAATTGTCCAGGGCCTGCACCGGTTGCAATCTCCAGTAGCACTTGTTGCTTTTTCCATTCATCGGCCACCAGTTTCCGCTTGTCGGTGTCAAAAAGAAGGATCTGTCGCTGCGCTGTAATCTTGAGCTTCTTGTGTTTGAGCTTCAGGGCAGTCAGATGAACACGGCCGTAAGCTGTCCACGGTCCCATAGTATAGGTATGGACCGGCCGTCCATCGCTCCCATACTTGAGCCTCGATGAATCTGGAAAGCCCCGGAGCACCTGCGTGGTATTCAGATATTCCTTGCGAAGGTGCTCCTGCGCATCTTCCTGCGCATTCGAAAATGCCGGAAGCAACGCATAGAGGCAGAGGAGGAATAATATCGGTAAGTAGCGGTGCAGACGTACCCGGAACCGAGTTGTTGTACTGTGGCATTCTGAGCGGGGCTGACGCGGTGGTCGTGTAAGGTGCTGAATAGCAGGGTAGAAGTGCATGAGCGCCGATACTTTACCACATGCTTTGGCGTACTCTAATGGTTTTCAAGAGAGCAGTTACTGAAGTGTTATCAACGATTGCGCTTCGATCACGCTGTTCGTTGGGTGCTCTGAGGAAAGCATTCGAACTAACTCCCGGGCCATCTGTTCGAAGACTGGCTTCCACTCGAACGGTTTTACCTGCCGGAATATTCGCATGGTGGGGTACCAGGGACTGTCGCTCCGGTCCAACATCCAGCGCCAGTCAGGCCAGTGCGGTACTGCCAGCCATACAGGGCATCCTAGTCCGCCGGCAAGATGTGCAATCGAGGTGTCAATGGTAATTACCAGATCGAGTAAAGATGCGATTGCCGCCGTGTCCATGAATGGCCCATCATGCTGGTCCAGATCATTAATCTTTTTTAGAGGTAAGCCGCTGGCTTCCAGTTCTTCGCTCCCCTTGCCGCATTGCAGACTGTAGACAATGAGACCAGGCACCCGGCAGATCCGCTCCATGTCCTGCAATGTGCAGCTTCGAATGAGCCCGTCTTTCTGGTGCGGATTCCCATGCCATGCAATTCCAATCCTGAACCCAACGTCATTCTGTAGGCGCGATGCCCATGCGGCGGAAAGAACGGAATCGGCATGCAGATAGGGGACCGCGCGGGGAATCGTTTCCTGAATATGGCCCAGGATGGCCGGCAACTCCAGCAAAGTCGCCTGCGCATCGAATTCAATCGGCTGATCGCCGCTGGGAAGCACTTCCGCTGCTCCCGGATAATTTTTAAGCAGCTTCAGCAGCGCAGGCTGTACCTGCAAGAGCACGCGGCCACCCATTTGAGCGACAACAGGCACATAGCGCACGAATTGCAACGTATCGCCCAGCCCGTGCTGCGCATAAAGAAGAATGGTCTTTCCATTGAGTGGACTTCCGTCCCACCTTCGTTCCTGATGGCGATGTGGGTAAACCTTGCGATGGGCATCATACAGCGCATATCCACGGGCAAAATCGCCCAGCAGCAAGTCGAGGTTGCTCTCGCAGAATTTTGCGTAGGCGAATTCCGGATTCAGGGCCTGTGCCTTGTGAAAAGCCGCGCGCGCTTCCTCAACTCTGCGCAGCCGCACCAGTGCAATCCCGAGATTCACATGAGCGACCGCCCACCCCGGAGCAGCCGCAATCGCGCGGTACAGCAACGCCAGTCCTTCGTCCATCTTTCCGGTCAAAACCAGGGCGCTTCCCAGATCGGTGAGAACGCCTGCGTGGTTGGGTGCAAGACTCAGCGCACGGCGATGCACTTCGATTGCTTCCTCCAGCTCCCTTTGTTCGCACAACAAGGTCCCTAATGAATAAAGCACTTCCATTCTGTTCGGCAGCAGCCGCAGTGCTTCCCGGTAACATCCGGCAGCCGCGTCGTGGTAGCCCATAAACCGCCATGAAGTCGCCAGATTGAGAAGAGCCGCGCCATTGCATGGATCAAGACGCAATGCGCGCTGGAAACATGCGGCTGCGTAGTGGGGCTGTCTACACGCTGCATAGACCAGTCCCAGACCGACGTGTGCCTCGATCAGCGATGGATCAAGAAGAATCGCGATTTCATAACACGGAGCGGCCTCCCCGAACCGTCCTGTTCGAGCCAGCAAGTCCGCCCACGCAAGGCAGCTCCTGGAATCGGGTATGGCTGCTCCTGGCGGCATTCCATCCAGTTCAGCAGCGCGTCGCATCAACTGAAGTGCTGTCTCCAAACCAGCCGTGCGCAGAGCAGCGCTGGCGCGGAAATAAAGTATGCTCGCGGCCCGGGGATGTTTTTCCGGCACCGTTGAATAGAGAGTTTCAGCTTCTTCGAATTGTTCTGCCGCGTGCAGCGCCACGGCCTTTTCAATGACCGTTACTGTTTCTGGTGCATGCGCGGAATTCAAACCAATCACAGTTGCCGCTTTCTGCGCCCGGCTTCTTCGATCATGTAGAGAGGCGCCAGAACCCCTGCAAGATTTTTCGCCTGCCGTGGAATATTGGTCACCGGAGGCCGCTGCGGTGACACTCGTCTCACTTGTGCGTCCGCGGGCAAATCCGGAGGTGCAGGACACGGACGCGGCTGGCTGTTCGCAGGAATCAGCCCTTCAAGAGCAGGGGCAACGGCTACGCGGGGAGTCAATGTTCCAGTCAACTCGAATTGAGCAATCAGCGTGCTCAACAGGCTTGTGTGATCAAAAGGAGGGTTGGGAATCGGAATCTTAGCTGTTCGCCTGGGATAAACCGTCTGTTCGGCGATGAACGGGTTGATAAAGATCGCAGGCACACGCACCCCGTACCGGTCATAGTTGAAGTTGTCCACCAGAGTCTTGAACGGAGACACAGCTGGCGAGGGTGGAGGAATATGGTCGAAGACTCCGCCATGCTCGTCATAGATCACTACCAGCAGAGTCTTTGCAAACGTTTCAGGATATTTGCAAAGAATGTTGTAGATATCGCTGAGCAGTTGTTCACCGTCAGTAACGCTGATCGGCGGAGGCAGTGATTCGCCATTGGGATCGAAGAAGTCAATGCCTGCACCACCGGGGTGGTTCGAATTGGGAGTTCCGCCGAATTCGTCGCTGTATCTCGGCTCGATGAATGAATACTTCGGCAGGTGGCCGTGCCGGATGTCATATTCAAAGTTGGTCTGGCCAGGATGCAGGTCTTCGTGGAAGTGGAATACGTTGCCGCCGCTGAACCTGTCATAGTCCCAGTGCTCGTATACATAGCTGCATAAGGCGGAAAGCGGAGCGTCGTGGTAGTAGACTTTCCAATTCAAAGGCTGGTGCTTGCGATTGTGGGGATATTTTTCATCGAGAAGGTGGAAAATCGTTTTGTCATGCACTGGCGGGTTGATGATGGTTTCTGCGAACACTTCCACGCTTTGGGCCCGCCGGTCAATGCTGGCGCGATGGACCGGAGCGGCAAAGCTCTCGGCAAAATCCGGATTGTTCACTCTTGAAGTGTTGGTTCCCGAAATTTTGCTGGGTGTTCCGCAATGGGTAAATATCCGGTTGGCGAGCGTCTGGACGGGACCGGACGCAAACCACATGTCACAAACCGCAAACTGCGTGGCAAGAAATGAGCTGATGGGCAGCGTGGTTTGAGAATAGTACTGCATAATGTCGCCAGGAACCGGCGGCACTGATGGCCATCCGTCACCGGCAGGCGCCGCAGGCTGCTTTCCATAATTCCAGACGAAGCCTGACATGGGAGGCAAAACACCGCTGGGAAGCACCGTGGAGTCGGAACCGAAGATCTGCTCCACCATATCAGAGTAGAGTTCGCCGGGATCGGGATAAGGCATGATCCAGGTTCGAAAGCGCCGCAGGCCCCGGAAACACGCTGTACGAGCCCAGGGAAGGACTGGCCGGATTGATGGGATTGCTTTCCGTACCGCTCAATCCGTAATAAAGACCAGCCTTGGTTTTGGACGGATAAAGGCCCCCCAGCACATTATCGAAAGAACGGTTCTCGAGCATCAGAACCACGATGTGCTCGATTTGATTTCCAAGCGGTTTGGCCATACGGTCCTCCTTCTTTCAGATCATTGCAGTCGCCCTGGGCACATGGCGAATGAGAGAGAAGATTGCCTCCAGAGAAGGAAGCCAGACTTTGCAACAATCTCGTTTGTAAGTACGGGTCCGGTACTCAGATGAGCTATCTACAGAATAGGTGGCCGGTTATAATCTTTCGATTCAATCTGGTTCTCTTTGGACGGGAGCCCACTCGCTGCAAGGAAATGGCGAAAGAACCTTGTCAATGCCAGTGTCCAGGGAGGACCTGCCTTGACATTGTGCCGCAGGTTGCCTCCTGAACAGGTCTCGTTATACAATCATTCCTTTACTGCTCTGCAGTTGTGCCCGCCCTTGTGTCTTCCCGTTCGGAAGTAGGTACGTGGCGTCATCGAGCGGTCTTTCTTAGCGTTTTTATTCTCAGGAGTTTTGAGCATGTCAACCCGTTTTCCAGGCGGGCAGGAAATTGCGCGCAAATGGTATGTGGTAGACGCCACAGGGCAAACCCTGGGGCGGCTGGCCTCCCGTGTTGCCGGAATTCTGGCCGGCAAAGAGAATCCCAGCTATACGCCTTTCCTTGATACAGGCGACCACGTAATCGTGATCAATGCCGGCAAAATCAGGGTCACAGGCATGAAGTCTGAACAGAAGGTCTACCGCCATTACACCGGTTTCCCGGGCGGACTGCGGGAAGAAGAGTTCCGCAAACGCTTTGACCGCAAGCCTGAATTGATTGTGCAGGAAGCGATTCTGGGCATGCTGCCCAAGAACCAAGCTGGGTAAGGCCATGGCCAAGAAACTGAAAGTCTATAAGGGTGATAAACACACCCACGAGGCACAAAAGCCTGAAGCGTTGGCCTTGGCGTCCCGCAAGGGCGCTTAAGCCGGGCAACAAAAGATCAGAGCTGGGAGCTAATAACTAAGAGATGGCTGAATTGGTTCAGTATTACGGTACGGGGCGCCGCAAGTCGAGCGTCGCTCGTGTTTTCCTGCGTCCGGGAAGCGGCAAATTTTCGGTGAATGGACGCGAGTTCGACAACTACTTTGTCACTGACGCGCAGCGGGTCGAGATCAAGCAGCCGCTGGTCACCAGCGAGACCACCTCCACTTTCGATGTGGTCGCCAATGTTTCCGGTGGCGGCGTGAACGGCCAGGCCGGGGCATTGCGCATGGGAATCGCCCGCGCATTGCTGGAATTCAACGTTGAATTGCGCAAGAAGCTGAAGGTCGAAGGCTTTCTTTCCCGCGATGCCCGCGGCAAGGAACGCAAAAAGTACGGCCAAAAAGGGGCGCGCAAACGTTTCCAGTTCAGCAAACGCTAATTCAGGAAGACGGCATGAGTTTGTGCCGTCTTTTCTTTTTCTGATTGATTCAATTTTGCCGTTCGTCTGCGGCCCCGCAGGCGCACACGGCGGGTTCAAAAACCGGGGCCAGAATCTTCCCTCCCGCAATGCCGGGAGCGGAGCAGGGAATCAATCCCGAGCGGGCGGTCAAGCCGCGGAGGATGCAATTCACTAAGGAGGTAGTTTGGCTAATATCACCATGAAAGAGCTGCTCGAAGCGGGCGTCCACTTCGGGCACCAGACCAAGCGCTGGAACCCCAGGATGAAGGAATACATCTTCGGGGAACGTAACGGCATTTACATCATTGACCTGCAAAAGACGCTCAAGATGTTCAAGGACGCGAGCAAGTTCGTGCAGGACGGTTCGGCGACCGGACGTACCGTGCTTTTTGTAGGCACCAAGCGCCAGGCCCAGGACGCCATTGCCGAAGAGGCAAAACGCTGCGGCATGTACTACGTGAACAACCGCTGGCTGGGCGGACTGCTGACCAACTGGGTCACCGTACAGAAATCTGTGAAGCGCCTCAAAGAACTCGACGAGATGGCCACCGACGGCCGCTACGAGTTGCTGCCCAAGAAAGAAGTCATCAAGCTGGAGCGCGAGCGCAAGCACCTTCAGGCCAACCTGGCCGGCATCAAAGACATGAGCCGGCTGCCTGACATTCTTTTCGTGATTGACTCGAACAAAGAAGCGATTGCGGTGAAAGAAGCCCGCAAGCTGGGTATTCCGGTGGTCGCCGTGGTTGATACCAATTGCGATCCCACCGAAGTGGATTGGGTGATCCCGGGCAATGACGATGCCCTGCGCGCCATCCGGCTGTTTGCTTCCAAGATTGCCGATTCCGTCGCCGAAGGCGTGCAGGCCGGCACCGACAAGCAAACCGCCGAGATTGCCGACATTGTTGCATCTCAGGGCGAGGCTGCTGCCGCTGCTGCCAGCACCGATGGCCGCACCGCGTCTCCTACTTCTGCTGATCTGGCCGAGGAAGAGCAGCTCAACATGGAAGAAGTGCTGGGCGGAAAGATCCGTAAGGGTCCGGCTGCCGCAGAAGCTCCCAGCGAAGTGCCTGAAGCGGACGTAGCTGCCAAGACCCTCTAGTCTCCGTTTCTTCGTTCCAGACCGCTTGTGGGAATTCCCTGAGCGGTTTCAGCCACACAAACTATCTGGCCCGCGCTGCTAACAGCCGCGCGGGTCGCATCTTGTAAGCATTCGATTTTTTTAAGGAAGTCAAAAGACATGAGCACAACTACTACGAATATTTCAGCGGCCCAGGTAAAAGAACTGCGCGAGACCAGCGGCGCGCCCATGATGGATTGCAAGAACGCCCTCACTGAAGCCAAGGGCGACATGGAGCAGGCCCTCGTTCTGCTGCGCAAGAAGGGCATTGCCACCGCGGCCAAGAAGGCTGCACGCGTGACCAGTGAAGGCTCGGTAGCCAGCTACATCCACGCCGGGGGCAAGATCGGCGTTCTGGTTGAGATCAATTGCGAAAGCGACTTTGTGGCCCGCACCGATGATTTCAAAGACCTGATCAAAGACATTGCCATGCACATCGCTGCGGCCGACCCGAAATTCATCCGCAGAGAAGATGTCACGCCTGAAGCCTACGAAAAGGAAAAGGAAATCTATCGCGCCCAGGCGGCCTCCACCGGTAAGCCTGCCCCGGTCGTCGAAAAGATTGTGGAAGGCAAGATGTCGAAGTTTTACGAAGAAGTTTGCCTGCTCGACCAGCCCTTCGTGAAAGAACCGGGCATCAGCATCACCCAGTTGATCGCCAGCAAGATCGGCAAGCTGGGCGAGAACATCTCAGTGAAGCGCTTCGCCCGTTTCAAAGTCGGCGACGTAGGCGAAACCATCGCTCTGAGCAAGGCGCAGGGAACAGAAAAAGCGGAATAAAAGCTAATAGCTGCTAGCTTCTAGCCGCTAGCTTTTAGCTTGAAAGGCAGCAACTTATGGTTGCTGCCTTTTTCTTTGGAGCGACTGTATGAAAGAGTTCATCGCTTTTCCAACCCTTTGCGTTTCAATTTCTGCGTGAGGCCTCACTGTCGCAGTGGAAACCGCGACAAATGGAACAGGCTCGGATCACCATTGACAATACGAGTCTAGGCATAGATAATCTATGCATTGATTTCCTATGTCTAAGAATGAAATCCTTCCCGGCACTCTGGGCCTGCTGGTTTTGCGGGTGCTGCAACCCGGCGCCCTGCACGGATATGCAATTGCCCAGCGCATTCATCAGCTTTCCAACGAGCTGCTTCAGGTTGAAGAAGGGTCCCTCTATCCTGCATTGCAGCGCATGCTGTTAAAAGGCTGGGTGCAGGCGGAATGGGGCATCTCGGAAACGAATCGCAAGGTGCGCATTTACCGGCTCACGGCCGCCGGGCGCAAGCAACTCCAGGCCGAACTCCAGGACTACGACCGTGTGACCCAGGGGATACAGGCAGTGCTGTCGAAAGCCTGAGGAGGACACAATGACGGAGCTCTTCCGCCGCATTTACTATTTGCTCAATCGCCGCAGACTGCAACGCGAACTTCAGCAGGAGTTGGACTTTCATCGCGAAATGCTGACTGTCGAGGCCCGCAAAGATTTTGGAAATCCAGCATTGCTGCGCGAACAGGCGAATGAGCTGTGGGGCTGGGGCTGGCTGGAGCGCTTGTTACAGGACGTCCGCTTTGCGGGACGCCTGCTGCGCAAATCTCCAGGATTGACGTTTACCGCGATCACCGTGCTGGCGGTGGGCATCGGCATCAATGTAACGTCGTTCAACATTCTAAACGTCATGTTCTTTCGACCGCTGCCGGTGCGCGACGCGCATTCCCTGGTGCGGTTTACTTCGAAGTCTCCCACCAGTTCTATGTCTTCGGTGGCTTACCCAGCCGCTGTCTTTTATCGCGACCACGCCAACGTGCTCTCCACCGTAATTGCCGAAACCCATACCCAGATCACGCTCAGCGAAGCCAGCCCGCAAAGTATTCAGGCCGGGTTGACCAGCGGAAACTACTTCAGCGATCTGGGCGTGAGCGCCGCTTACGGACGTCTTTTCGCCCCCGCAACAGACGGCGCATCGGATGCCCCTGCGGTTGTGGTTCTAGGCTACGGTTTCTGGCGGGCACACTTCGGAGCCGATCCTTCTGTAGTAGGCGCCACTATCCGGCTTAACCAGCATCCCGCCACCATCATCGGCATCATGCCTTTTGATTTTGCCGGACTCGATCCTGAAGCTGCCGAAAAGAACGCTGTGTGGCTGCTTATAGAGCAGGAACAGTATTTTGTTCCGGAGAGCAAGATTCTGACCAGCTTTGATCCGGTAGATCGCGGCGTCAACATGTTCGGACGTTTGAAGCCGGGTATCAGCGCCAAAACTGCGGAACAGGCGCTGCTTCCATTGGCCGAAGAACTGGTGCGGCAGCATCCTGACGTATTGCCGAAAGGCGAACATCTGGTTGCAACTCCGGCGAGCTATGGCGGCGCGATCAGTTCCAATGACGTGCCGAAACTCGGATTAATCGGAGCTTTGGTGCTTATGATCCTGCTGGCCGCCTGCGGCAATCTGGGAAGCTTGCTGCTGGGCCAGGCTCTAAGCCGCAGCCGCGAAATCTCCATCCGGCTTGCGCTCGGCGCGACCCGCGCAAGGATACTCCGGCAACTGATGACAGAAAGCATTCTGCTGGCTTTTGCCGGATCGCTGCTTGCGCTCCTTCTGAGCTGGCTGTCCGGCAAGATGGTGATACGGATGTTCGGTGGTCCCGGTAATCTCGACATGTCACCCGACTGGCGGACCGCTTTGTTTACCTTCGCCATCGGGATGATTGCTTCTTTAGCTTTCGGACTGCCTTCCGCTCGCCAGGCTGCTCGACAGGCGCTGCATGCCTCACGCTTGCGGACTGTTTTCATGGCGGTACAGGTGGCCGCAAGCTGTGTTCTGCTGGTCATCTCAGGCCTGCTGGTGCGGGCGCTTCATAACGCCTTCAATGCAGATCCTGGGTTCGACTATCGCTCGGTTATCACGATTGATCCTCAGCTTTACTCGCACAGCTACAGCCCCGCGCACGCGGCGCAGTACATGCAGGAACTTCAGACACGGCTTCAGGATGCGGGAATCACATCGTCTGCGCTGGCTACCATTCCACCCTTGGGCAACCGGGTTTCGCGGATGCAGGTGGGAGAGCCAGATAGTTTTACCCTTTATTTCAATGGCATATCGCCGCATCTGTTCCAGACGATGGGGATACGCCTGTTACGAGGAAGGGATTTCCTGAAAGACGATCATGATGTAGCGATCGTAAGTGAAACCGGCGCGCATCGCCTCTGGCCGGGCAAAGATCCTTTGCAGCAGACCTTCACTTTAGGTCACAAAAAAATGCCGATTGTGGGTGTAGTCGGTGATGCGCGCATGATTGCGCCCCGCGACGGAATTCGCGGAGAGCTGTACCAGCCGCTCACCGAGGAGAACACTAGTACGGCGGTTCTACTGCTCAAGACTTCACAGGCTCCTGAAGATATGCTGGCCAGGGTTTCACAAATTTCGCGTTCCGTTGATCCGGTCTTGAGTCCGAACGTTCAGCTGCTGAAGACTGCTTTTAACGAAAAAGTCGGCGACTCCGCCAGAATGACCGTGGCGGTAAGCGCAATGGGTATGCTGGCGCTGGTGCTGGCGATCATCGGCCTGTATGGCGTAGTCACCTATAACGTTTCTCAGCGGAATAAAGAGATCGGAATAAGAATCGCGCTGGGCGCCACTCCGCGCAGGATTGTGCAAACCATGCTGTCGAAGTTCCTCTTGCCCCTGGCCGTGGCTCTTTGTGGCGGCCTGGGGTTGGCTGCCGCTCTCTCCGTGGTACTGCGCAGCGAACTCTATGGCATCAGCAATTTCGACCCGCTCAGCTATTTTGCGGCGGCTACGCTTCTGGCTGCCGTTGCCTCTCTCGCAGCAGTGGTCCCGGCGCGCCGGGCGCTGCGCGTGGATCCGGTCACGGTGTTGCGCTACGAGTAGATTCCGCCGAAGCAGGCACACTGTATACTGATAAGCAAATGCAGCTTGCCTTCAAACGGATACTGCTCAAACTTTCCGGCGAGGCCCTTGCCGGAGACAAGGGCTTTGGCATTGAAACCGCCCGGATTCATGCCATTGCCGCGGAAATACGCGAAGTTCACGAACTAGGCGTCGAACTGGCGCTGGTGGTAGGCGGTGGAAACTTCTTTCGCGGCGTTGCCGAGCAGGCCCGCGACATGGACCGCGTTTCCGCCGATCACATGGGCATGCTGGCCACCGTCATGAATTCCTTGGCCTTGCAGGATGCGCTCGAAAAACAAGGCCTGCACACCCGCGTGATGTCCGCCATTGAGATGAACCAGGTGGCCGAGCCGTTCATCCGCCGTCGCGCCTTGCGCCACCTGGAAAAAGGGTTGATCGTGATCTTTGCCGCAGGCACCGGAAATCCGTATTTTTCTACCGACACCGCTGCATCGCTGCGGGCCATGGAAATCAAGGCCGACGTAATCATGAAGGCCACGCGCGTCAATGGCATCTATGACGCCGATCCCCGTCTGGTAGCCGATGCCACCATGTTTGAAACCATCAGCTATCTCGACATGCTGAAGCGCGGCCTCAAAGTCATGGACGCAACCGCCATCTCACTGTGCCGTGAGAACAACCTGCCTATTGTGGTATTCAATTTGAATGTGCGCGGCAACATCAAGCGCGTGGTGCAGGGCGAAAAAGTCGGCTCACTCGTCAGCGCGTAGAAGAATCTGGTGATCGGTGCATCGGGTGATCCGGTGATCTGAAAACCGGTTACAAGCTGCCACCTACTCAATTTAATGTGCGCTTCACATCTGATGCAAACCAGATCAGCCATACAAGTATCAGGGGACGGGAACTCACTCGTGCCGTAAAGGTGCACAAAATTGGGCTTCAGCACCTGCTTCCGTTTCCGATAATCTTTATTTCGGCGCGTTCTGTTGGAGCGGAACCCAGGTTACGCCGTGATCATGGCTCACCAGCGTTTGTCCGTTTGAGGTCTTCACCTGCACATTGCCATCGTCAATCGAGATATCGGTGATATCGCCGGTGCTTCCCGCTGCGGCATTGGCCACGTCCAGCTTTTTCCAGTTCTGGCCGCCGTTCCAGGAGTGGACCAGCGTCAGGTGGCTGCCGCCCGCCCAAATCTCGTGGCCTTCGCTTACGACTACTTTAAAACGCAGGTCCTGGTTCTGAGGATAAGCTTCATGCCATTGGGTAAAGTCAGACGAGTTCATCAGCCGTCCGTCAGAAGAAACTCTCCAATGGAGCGATTCGGCATCGCTGCCCGCTCCCGGATGCGCAATCGCACTGGGACGGAAAGTGACGTGATCGCTCATGAATCCGCTGCCGTTTGAGCTGCTGGCGCCATTAGAGCTGGCGGATTTTCCTGCGCCTTCAATGGCCCTCATTGGATAGGTGAACACCCGGCCTATCAAGCTCGATTGCTTTCCGCTGGAAGGGCTGGGTGGCGGAGGCGCACTGGCCGTCTTCACCGGATCGGTCGTGATGCTGTAAGCCGTGGACCCGATTTTCTCAGCATTCAACGCCGGAGAGAAAGATCTGCGCATATTCGCACTGGCGGCAGTTGCTTCAGCCTGCCTGGGTTCGGGCGCGGCAATCATGGGAGGTTGCCCAGTAATTTGAGCGGTATTCGCGGCATCGTCCACAGCGGCGCCGAAGCGGCTCACGTTGATATAGTCCCTCTGGGCCGCCCGATTGCTGGCCGGCTTCGAGGACGGCACCATCCCTGCCACAATCGCCGGGGGCGCTGGACTCACCTGCGCTTTCATTGCCGAATTGGCGTCGGGCAGGTTGTTGGGAACCGCGCCAATCGTATTCCGGCTGAGGAGCCCGGCAGCCACGACAGGCTCTCTTGTGGTTACAGCAGAGGCGAAAGTACTTTTCGCCGCACGGACTCTCGAAACCTCAGTCTTGGAAGCCACGTCAGCGCGCGTCATATCCCCGGCCGATGCAGACACCGCCGATGGAGCTGTGAAAGCTGTACTATCAGCAGCAGGCTGTGCCGCAGCATTCTGTTGTGGTGTTACGTTGTCGGGAATGGAAGGCGCGGCGGACTGCTGTACCTGGGCGCTACGCACTTCAGGCCGGGACAGGTGTTGCCAGGGTTTTTCCACCACCAGGGTGGCGGCAATGGCGAAGGTGGCGGCAACTGCGGCCCAGCGGAATCCCAATGCCCAAAACCGGGGCTTGCTGGTCGGTTTCCAGGCAGCGGCGGCTTTCTCCGGCAATGCCGGCAGGCTGAGCGCGACTACTTCCCGGCAAGCGCTGCAGGCTGCCAGGTGTTCCACAATCTGGCGCTGTTCCGACGCAGGCAAGGCCTGTTCGACATACGCCGAAAGCAAGTCGGCATCGGGATGGGTCTGGGGTTCCGGATTTGCCCCGAGCCGGTGACGCAACAAATTGGAAAAATCCTGCATTTCTAATCAGAACCCTTATCTTCTTGGAACGCTGCCGGACGGTTTTCTTGCAGCTTTCTTCTCACGTCCACGGTCAGATATCGTACATCGGAATCCAGTGCTTCCTCAGCCTGTCCACGGTTCATGCCCCGGGTCTGGAGCCCGGCCATTACCTGTTTTCGCAGCCCTTTCAGCAGCTTATCCAGCCGCCGGCTGATGGTGGACTCATGCACCCCAACCAGCCGCCCAATCTCGGTCAAAGTGCGGTTATCGAGGTAATAGGCGGCCAGAACCAGCCGGTCCTCGGCGGACAACTGCTCCAGGGCCTCATCGGTCGCCTGCCCCAGCCGGACATCGGCGGCCGGAACGGCCGAAAACGTCTGCTGCGAAGCAAACTGTACTCCCTCTTCGTTCTCTTCTTCAAGGCTTACCAGGCGTTTGGTTTTGCGATAGCGGTTTACAAACTCCTGGGCCACCACCGTGCGCAGCCAGCCTTCCAGGGAGCCGCGCCCCATATAGAAATTCAGCCGCGAAATCCGCTTCCCATCCCGTTCGGCCATGCCGTAAAGATCGGCATAAATGGAATCCGCCAAGTCGTGGGCGCTGGAATCTTCCTTGGTGATGCCCCGGGCAATGTCGTAGAGTTTTTCCCGGTAACGGGTAAGAAATTGCTGCCAGGCGTTGTCGTGGCCGGCGGCGCATCCGCGGGCCAGCGCCAGCTCTTCGAGGCGCAGTTCCCGCCACAGTTGCAGCTTCTGCGGCTGGGCGGCGGAAGGGGCGTATTTCGCCGCGACCTGCTCGAGCACAGTTTCAAAGGCAGCCAGGGTCAGACCGTACCGGGCCCCGCCGCTTTTTTCAAACAGCTCACGCACAGTCGTGTGCGTTGCCTCGGCCGGTTTTGATCCTAAGCTCATGACCTAGCGGGATAGTATCAATTCTACCTGCAAAAAGCCTGCCTTTTTACGTTCTCTGCCAGAGGGCGCAAGAGGGCTTCTCCCCAGACGTTACCGAGTAAGACCTTTGCGAGTGATCTTGTAAGTGCTGGAAGCATGGATGAGTCTGGAACCCGTGCTGTTGCTCACGCAGTGCCGGTTAACAGACCTGCGCGGTATTTCAGGCGACGACCGAGGCAGCGTGGGCGGCAACCAGCGCCAGTCCGCGGGCCACAGAAGTAAATTCGTTGCCCGCGCGGATGCGTTCCTGCCCGAAGCGGGAGACGAAGATGCGGCGCACGGCGGGAACAAAAGACGTGCCGCCGGTCAGAAACACCATATCCACGTCTTTGGCGGCGACTCCGCTGGCCTTGAGCAGGGCATCCACGCAACCTTCAATGGCCTGCAACTCTTCCGCAATCCAGCTCTCGAAGTCACGCCTTTCCACGTCTGCATCCAGATCAATGTAACCATCGGAAAAGCGGAAACGGGCGCGTTCCTGCCCTGACAATTCCGACTTCACTTTCTGCACGGCCCGGTGCAGGTGGTAGCCAAGATCTTCCCTGATCAGGTGAATCAGGGCGCTGATTTTTTCCGGTTCCAGGGCCTGCTTCTCCACGCTGTTCAGCATGTCCAGCGTGTCTTTGGCTTTCAGGAAAGACAGGTGGTGCCAGCGCTCCAGCTTGGAATACACCCACGCCGGCACCGGCAACAGCTTGTCCATAGATTTGATCTGCGTACCCGCGCCCAGCGCCGGCGAAACCATGTGTCGGATGATTTTGGTATCGAACGCGTCACCGGCCAGTCCGATGCCGCCGTTGCCCAGCAGGCGGTTCGCGGCTGCGCCGCTGCTCCTGGTCTTGCTCTCAGGGCCTACATGCACCAGAGAGAAATCGCTGGTGCCACCGCCGAAGTCGCCGATCAGGATCAGTTCATCGTGGTCCAGCGTTGATTCGTAATAATGCGCGGCAGCCACCGGTTCCAACTCGAACTGGACTGATTCGAAACCCGCCAGACGAAACGCTTCCTGAAGTCGGCCCTGCGCGTAAACGTTGTCATCTTCCTGACTGGCGCCCACAAATTCCACCGGCCTGCCGACCACCGCCGCCGAGATGCTCACGCCAAACTGGCTTTCGGCCTTGTGGCGAAGGTCGCGCAGAATAATGGCGATAAGTTCTTCCAGAGTCCGCCGCCGGCCGAAGACGTCAGTCCCGGTGAGGCTGCGGCTGCTGAGAAATGATTTGAGCGATTGAATGAGCCGTCCTTTGGTTTCGGCTGCCAGATAACGCTCAATGGCTTCGGGGCCGGTCCATGAATGCACCGTCCGGCGGCCCTGCTCTTTTTGCTGTTCCAGATAAAGCAACGAGCGGTAGGCATCGGTGATGCCGCCTATATAAGGAAATTCAGCCAGCCGAATTTCGCCAGATGGCGCAGCCACAGCAATCGAACTGTTGGTAGTGCCGAAATCTATGCCGATTGCAGGTCTCATGGCCGTAACTCGAATGTAACTGGCACAGAGGCCAGCGAGCAACCGGCGGAAGGTACACCGCGCTTGCGCCTGCCGAAAAATCGCTCCAGTTGTTCATTCACCAGCGTGCCGCAGTTTGTCGCACTTCACCTGTTGCTTCAGGAAGCAAAGAAAGATATTGTTCGCCCCATGCAGACATTGGAAAAAAAGATTCACCACTGGGTGGGGAGTGGATTGATTGATTCCGCCACTGGAAACAGAATTATCGAATTTGAGAAGCAGTCAGCAGGCAAGCTGCGCTGGCCCGCTATTCTGGCAGTTGCTTTTGGCACTTTAATGCTGGCCGCCGGCGTTTTACTGTTTGTAGCGGCCCACTGGGACCAGATGTCGCCCGCCCGCCGCTTTGTTTCGGTGCTGGCCATGGTCGCGGTTTTCCATCTTGCCGCCGGACTGCTGCAACACAAGATTCCCATGCTGGGAGTTGCGTTGCATACTGCCGGAACTGTGAGTCTTGGCGCAGGCATATTTCTGGCAGGCCAGATATTCAACCTTCAGGAGCATTGGCCCGGAGGCTTGATGCTCTGGGCTCTGGGCGCGGTGTTAGGTTGGTTCTTTCTGCGGGAATGGCCGCAGGCGCTTCTTGCCGCTCTACTTGTGCCGGCCTGGATTACCGGCGAGTGGCTGGTCGCAACAGAGCGCTTCCCGGACGGGGGGAATGTCGCCGCACAAGGCCTGTTGTTGCTCGCTGTTCTGTTTATCTCTATAAGACGCGCCGAAGATTCGAACCGTCATTTCCGTACCGCTCTGATCTGGTGTGGATGTCTGGCAGTGGTCCCGCTCACGTTCCTCATGGCTGAATCGAGCTACGCGGATTCTTATTGGCACCCTCAGAATCATCTGCCTGTTCCTTTCGCTGTGATCGGCTACACGTGCGCCTATGTCCCGTCTCTTGTTATAGCGTGGATTGCTCGAAAATCAGAAGCCATCTGGATCGTTGTGTTTGCCTGTTGGATCGGCATTCTGGGCCTGTTGAGCCGAGGGTATTTTCCCATAGATTACGCTTTCATCTATCTATGGCGGGCCGCGGGAGCAGTGTTGCTTTGCTGGTGGGGTGTGCGCGACAACCGCAAGCTGTTCATCAATCTGGGCAGCGCCTGCTTCGCATTGACGGTGTTTGCCTTTTATTTTTCCAACGTCCTGGATAAGTTCGGCAGGGCAACCGGGTTGATCACTCTGGGGCTGTTGTTTCTGCTCAGCGGATGGGTTTTAAACCGCCTGCGCAGCGACCTGATTGCACGGGCCGCTGCTGGAGGACACTAAATGCATATTTTCACTAAGAACTTTGGCAAAAGTTTGATCATCGCTCTTCTACATATTTGCATTCTTTCGAGCCTGGGCGGCAAATTGCTTTATGACCGTGCTACACGGCCTCGAGTATGGGTAAAGACCGTACCCTACGATCCCGATCTCCCGGTCCGTGGCCGCTATCTCACGATGCAATTGCAAGTCAAAGCTCCATGGGCTTCTGGAATAAAACAATATTACTCATTTGTTGCGCTTAAGGCAGTGGACGGAGAACTGGTTGCAGAACGTTCTGAACTGGATACCGGAAACACCATCTATTCCTGTAGCGCGCCGACGAATGCATCTGTTCCTGCCGGCTTTGCCCTTCTTTCTAGTCCAACGGCGTACTTCATTCCAGAGCACGCCGACATCCCGGTAAATAGAAAGAAAGGGGAAGAACTTTGGGCAGAAGTTACGATTCCTCGCAAGGGCCCTCCGCGTCCTATTCAGTTGGCGTTGAAGAAGGGAAACGAGTGGCATCCTCTGAAGTTGAATTGATGTTTCCGTGAGAACTGAATTTTGCGTGGGCTTAACGAGACAAGTATCAGCCCGAACCACCCCTGAAATGCCGGGGGGGGTGCATGAACCAGAAACTCAGGCGACATGATGTCTCTGAGCTGACCCTAGCTGGATGATCCAAAATTATTCCAGTCCCGCCTCGCGGGGACGTGTGAAGCTAGCCCGCCGTTTCAACGGCGGGAAGGTGAAGCGACAAACAGAGTCCCCGGAAAGGGGACGACTGAACTTGCGGTGGCACAAAAAAAACTTAATAGTCTTGAATGCCGCACCTTTATAACAAAGAATTGACGGAGTTTCTGGAGAGGGCACGAGTTTACTCGTGCCGTAAAGGCGCATAAATATTGGGCTTCAGCCCTTGCACACTCTTAACAACAAGAGCCGAGTTCCACCCTTTATTTGGAAGCGCCCAAGGTAATCTTCTCTCCCACCAGAATGCCAGCGGACTGAATGCTGAATGCTAATTGCTAATTGCTGAGAATCAAATCGTCTTCGCAGGCCGCGCCATGCCCAGCATGATCTGGAACAGCAGCAGCCAACGTTTCAGGTTCACCGTAATCAGGAAATTTTCCTTAGCGTGCTCGCGGCCATTCTTGCCTAACTGGGTTGCAAATTCAGGATGCGTGAGCAGATAGCGAATCTGATACGCGCAGCCTTCCACCGAGTGCACCAGAACGCCTGTGAGTTTGTGAATGATCTGCGTGGGAATTCCGCCCACCGCACCCGCCACCACCGGCTTCTCTTTCCATAAGCCCTCGGTCACGGTAAGGCCGAAGCCTTCCATCAGCGACTTCTGCACAATAATCGTGGATGCGCGCTGCAACGCATTAATCTCCAGGGCCGACCATGGCGGCAGGTTCAGAATGATCACGTCAGGATCATCGCCTGCGGCATCCATCACTTCCTGCAAGACCACCGCGCCTTCAGGATCGTCCGTAGCGCCGCCGCCTGCCAGCACCAATTGGCAGTCCACATATTTCTTGACCAGCTTGTAAGACTCGATCACGCCCACCGGATCTTTCAGACGGTCGAAGCGGGAAATCTGCGTAATGATGGGGCGCGAGCGGTCTATGCCAAAATCGTCGCACACTTTATTGACGTAGCCTTCCTCCAGCGGTCTTGTTCTTTTCCGAGAGCGGATCAATCGAGGGATAGAACAGATACTGCGGAATCGAAAGCTGCCGCGTAAATGACGGCGACGAGAATATCGCCGCGTCATACTGTTCCACCATCGGCTTCAGGAAATTCCAGACCTCGGAATTCGGGTTGGAAAGATCAATATGGCAGCGCCAGATCCAGCGGCCGCGCTTCTCTGATTTCGAGCGGATCAGCCCCACCGGCTGCGGATCGTGAATCACAAACAAGTCCTCAGGAAACTCCATGCGCTGGCGGTTCTGCTCGCTGTAGGCCGTGAAAATGTCCTGAATAGTCTTGGTCAGGTTGTAGTCGCCTCCATGCAGCGCGTTGTGAAAGCCCTTGGTGACTTCGAAGAAATCGTTGCCGCCGGTAATCACTTCCCATTTGGTGGCCACTTCGAGTTCATTCATCAGAGGCACAAGCCGGTTCAGAATTTCGGCCACGCCGCCGCCCACCGCGGTGGAGTTCACCATTTTTACGGTCTTGCCGCGCAGATGCCGGGCCAGGAAACGGATCTCATCGAGTTCGGGACGTCCGATGATGGGCGCATAATCTTCCAGCCGCGGCGGCGTCGCTGGCGGAGGCGGCTCGGTGCTGATGCGCGGACGCTTCCGTCGTTCAATGAAATGGGGCGGAAGATCGGTCTGGCGAAGCCGACGCTCAATGACAGTGCCTGAAGGAGCAGCCGCAACGTCATTTGCTTTCTTTGGCCTGTTCTCCTGATCTCTTACCGGCGAGTCGCTGACCGTGGCAGTAGTTGGTTCCCTGCTGTTCCGGCGTTGGTTTCTTCTGCTCCACATCTTTTTGCTTCATTCAGCCCTCTCGCCAGTCCGGCCCAGTTCAGCGTCAACTATTTTCAAGATGCTGCTCCGCACACCTTCCAGTGTGGACGTATAGATGTCTATCCGATTCAGCTTATCGGCGGCAGCGCCCAGGTCCAGGTCATGCTCCAGCCACACGGAAAAATCATTGTTGTTGAGTTTGAGCCGGAGCCGCGCGTCAATGAAGTGGTAATAAATGGTGTGAATGCTTACCTTGCGCAGGGCATCGGAAAATTCTTCGAGATTACGCGCCACATACGGAGTAGGCACAACGATTACGTCCGCCGCCATCAGATAGAAAGGCTCCATGGCCGCTCGAGTAGCCGCCCGGGGATTTTTCTGGATGTAGCTCTCGATCAGGTGCAGAAGGCGCTCACGCAAAGCGGAAATAGAAGTGAATTCCCGAACATCAATGGAAGCCAGCCGCTCCGCCAGCTCAACTTCGTTGCAGGCGGCAAAAACCCAGTGCGAAAAATCATTGGAAAAGCCTTCGCGGATGAAGTGGTGCTCTTCCAGAGTCTGAAAAGTATGCTGAAAGATGGAAGCATCGGAGCATGTGCGCAACGTTTCCAGCAACTCTTGCAGATTGGTGGCCTTTTCTCTTCCAATCCTCAACAGGTGCGAGGCCGAATTGAAATAGAAAGCTGAACGCGCCCATCGCGAGCGGGTGGAAGGCAATACGGGGGCGGTCGCCATTCAAACTCCTAGTGCGGCGTCGGGTATCTCCCGATGCGCTGTTACCCTGAAGACTCTGAACTTTGTAAGATGCCAGCCTGTCTGGCCTTGTTGCGTACAGTACAAAGGTTGGCGTATCAAGTTGCCGCCATAGCGACACACCGACAAAGTACACGCTGCGCAACGCAGCTATCTGCGCTAGCCAGTATTAAGTTGAAAAAAGACGAGGTGGCGGGTCGTTAGTGCCGGCGAAACCAGCCCTTTGGCGGGGCAAACAGAAACGAAAAAGAGACCCCAACCAGCAGCATCCAGGCAAGATTGCCTTTGGCGGTTTGGTCATCCACACGAAAACTCCCGAACGGGCTATACAGCACAACGGCAAAAACAATCGCGGCCAAAACCGTTCCCAGTATTCCGGCCCGGGTTCCAAATATGGATGAAATTAACAACAGGATTGCGGTAAAAGCCAGCGGTACTGACACCACCCACGAATGGCCAATGGCCACCGCGCTGGCACCCACCGCAGCCAGTGCACATAGCAGAGCGCCGATCAGGGAATCCACAAAGCGTAAACGGCGCACTCGTTTCATTCGTTCTTTAAGTTCCATTTTCATACCGTTCATTACCTAGAATGCCAAAAGACAGGGTTGCTGTGGGAAAAATCGAGAGCTGTCTGCTTCGCACCTTGTTCGCCAACTCCTGAGTATTCCTGCGCAGATGAAAACTGGAGTATTGGCGCGAGACAACGGGCCGGGTTGTCGTCGCTGTGGCGAGAGTTTGCGCGCACAAGTGCATAGATGCATGAAACAAAAGCATCTACTCTGGATTTCTCTCGCTGGTCTGCATCTTAAAAGTGTAAGGTTGTTCACGGGCCACTTCGCAAGAAGCACGAACCCTTATGCACGCTGGCGACCCATTTCTCTTTCAACTCTTCTTCATTTTCGTTTGGGCCAAGCTTTTCGGAGAAATCTTCGAGCGTATCCACCTGCCTGCGGTCCTGGGCGAGATTCTGGCCGGCATTCTGGTAGGGCCTTACGGGGCCCGATTGGTCACACCTGACGAGGCCATCTATTCGATCGCCCAGATCGGCGCGATTTTTCTGCTGTTCACCATCGGTCTCGATACCCATCCCAAGGAATTGCTGAGCGTTGGCCCTACGGCATTATGGGTAGCGCTGGCGGGAATTGCCGTCCCGTTTGTGTTTGGATTCGCCTACATGAACTTTCGCCACGATTCAACCCACGAGGCGGTGTTCGTGGCCGCCGCCATGGTTGCCACCAGCGTAGGTATCACGGCCCGGGTATTGGGCGATATGAACGTGCTTCAGACCTTGCCGGCGCGCATCATTATCGGCGCGGCGGTCTTCGACGACATTCTGGGCATGATCCTGCTGGGTGTGGTGGTCGGTCTGGTTTCAGCCACAGGAACCGAATGGGTCCAGCTTTCCGTCACCGCCCTGGAAGCGATCGGCTTCGCCCTGCTCATGATGTTTTATGCGCCGCGCGTAGTGCGCAGAATGGAGCCGGGGCTGGAAAGAATGTCCACCCAGGATGCCCCGCTGGTGATCGCGCTGGCCATCTGCCTGGGCCTTTCATATGCCGCCGTCAAGATTGGCATGGCCGCCATTATCGGCGCATTCTTTGCCGGAATGGCATTCGCAGAATATTCCCCGCGCTGGAACCTGCGGCCGCGCGCTTTCGCGATCAACGAATTCCTCGCGCCTTTTTTCTTCTTCAGCATGGGCGCGCGGCTCAACATAGGGCTGTTTGACCGCAAGCTGATCATTTCAGCAATTGTTATCTCAGTGCTGGCCTTTGTTTCCAAACTGGTGGGCTGTAGTCTGCCGGTGCTGCGCTCTGGCTGGAAGACGGCGCTGAAAGTAGGCGTCGGCATGGCGCCGCGTGGTGAAGTCGGGCTGATCGTAGCCCTGGTCGGCCTGCAAATGAACGCGGTCTCTCAGTCCGCCTATGCCCTGGTGGTCTTCATGACCGGCGCGACTACGCTGATCGCTCCTCCGCTTTTGAAGTTCATGTTCCGCCACGATGCTCCGGAAGGCCCGATATTTGTGGAGCGTCGCCGCAGCGCCATGTAGGTATAATTCGCGGTTACCTTTCTTGGGAGATCTATTCATGGCAGGAGTCACAGGCCGGGTCGCGTTAGTCACCGGCGCTTCACAGGGAATTGGGCGCGCTTGTGCGCTGGCGCTGGCGGAAGGCGGGGCTTCGGTTGCATTGGCCGCGCGCAACGAAGACAAATTGAAGCAGGTCGCGGCTGAAATTGAATCCAAGGGCGGCCAGGCCGCAGTCTTTCGTCTGGACGTAAGCAATGAAGACGAAGTCAAAGCTGTCGCCAAAGCAGCCATTGCCCGGTTTGGCCGCATTGACGTGCTCGTCAACAATGCCGGGGTGACTCGCGACACCCTTCTGCTGCGCATGAAACGCGCCGACTGGGACTCAGTGATTCAGACCAACCTGAATGGCCCTTTTTTCTGTACCCAGGCAGTCATCAGTTCCATGCTCAAACAGCGTTGGGGAAGAATCATCAATATCACCAGCATCTTCGGCCAGACCGGACAGATTGGGCAGGCCAACTACTCCGCGTCCAAGGCCGGCCTGATCGGCTTTACCATGGCTATGGCGCGCGAAGTCGCATCCCGCAGCATTACCGTGAATGCGGTTGCCCCCGGATATATAGAGACCGCCATGACCGAAACGCTGTCGCCCGAATTGAAAACCAAAGTCAATGAAATGATCCCGCTGGGCCGGCCCGGCTCCGACATGGACATCGCCCACGCCGTTCGTTTTCTGGCCTCAGAAGAAGCCGGATATATCACCGGGCATGTGCTGAAAGTGAACGGCGGAATGTTGATGGGGTGAAAGCAGCTTCTAGCTGCTAGCTCTTAGCTCTCTTTCTAAGCTTTGCACAGTTCTGAAACCGGGACGTGTAAGAGCTAAGGTTTGCTGCGACGAAACAATGTAACAGGGCATGAACTTTTACAACCTGCGGAAACTCTTTGTTTTGAAAGGGCACGGCTTCAAGCCGTGCCGTCTTGATCTTGAAATAAATTGGGCTTCAGCCCCCGAGGGAATTTTTGATTTGTAACAGGGCATGACTTCCAGTCGCGCCGAAAAAGGTCTATAAACAATGGGTTTCAGAGGGTGTGTAGAGCTGGGTTGACGATACAGTATCAGGGCACGAGTTTACTCGTGCCGTAAAGGCGCATCAACATTGGCTTCAGTCCCTGCACACCTTCGACATCATAGCAATGTCTCCATTGGAGTCGAGCTATTACTCAAACTTCTTTTGCTGAAAGGGCACTGCTTCCGGCCGTGCCGTATGACTTTAGAATTATCTCTAGCACCGAGCCCATGCTTCGCATCTTCCAGGCCGAGACTCCCGAGCAGATCGCCGATGCGCGCACGCTGATGGTTGAGTATGCAAAGACGCTGGGCTTCGATCTGTGCTTCCAGAGCTTCGATGAGGAACTGTCGCAGCTTCCCGGCTACTACGCGCCACCCGCTGGGCGCCTGCTGCTCGCCACATGGAACACCGGGCTTGCCGGCGTGATTGCCCTGCGTCCGCTGAAGAACGATGCGCTCGCGTGTGAAATGAAACGTCTGTATGTGCGTCCGCAGTTTCGTGGCAAAGCCATCGGCCGTTCGTTGGTAAAATTTTTGATTGAGCAGGCGCAGCAGTGCGGCTACGCTCGCATGGTGCTCGATACCGTGCCGGGATACATGGACCAGGCCATTGCCCTTTACCGGGCATTCGGATTCCACGAGATCGCGCCTTATTATTTGAATCCGTTAACGCAAGCTGTGTACCTCGAATTAAGTTTGAAAGACTATTCCACGGCGCGTTTTTCAGGGTAGAATCGTTGAATCCCATTGGTTACTTTTTGTTAAACATGCCGAGAGGCTCGAGCGGCAGTGGAACGGCAGCAGATTGAGTAAGCAGTTCTGCGGTAAAGCAGCGGGAAAAAGCCTTACTACAGTAACTGACAAAATTTGTGCTTGCGCAAAAGTTCTACTCTGATTACTATTCACGCACTCCCTGGTAACAATTCCAAAGAGCAATCCCGATGAATATTGGCGAGACAATTAGAAATTACCGGCTGCAAAAAGGCCTGTCGCAAGGCGATATCGAGAAGAAGACAGGTTTACTACGTTGTTACCTGTCAAGGGTCGAAAACGGGCACACCATTCCTTCTCTGGACACCCTCTCCAAAATAGCAACCGCCATGGATTTGCCGCTCGGTTCGTTCTTCGCGGAGAGCCATTCGAATGGAACTTCTCGCAACCTGCCTCCGCTCACCGAAGAAGAGGTCCGCTTTCTCAGCCAGATTCGCCGCTACTCTTCGAACCTGAATGACAGCGATCGCAAGCTGGTTCTAGCCATGGTGAAAAAAATGGCCACCGCCGCTGCGAAGTAACTTCGAGCAGTAAGTGCTTGCGGTACCACACTAGATCCAACGCCAAAATTTGCGGTAGAGACGTAGCATGCTACGTCTGACTGCATGCACAGCGACACGCTTCGGGTTGCCACATCGTTTCCGGTAGAGACGGTGCTCGGCACCCTCTCTGAGTCGCGCCCCGCCCGGCTCACAGATTTTTTGGCTCTCTACAACAATGCTGGAATGATTGATCCGCCCGACCTTTGTCCTAAAACGACAAAAGCCGCACCAATGTGCGGCTTTTGTTGGAATTGAAACCGATCAGGCTGCTTTAGTCACTTCGCTCAAGGCCAACACAGCAAGCTCCAAGCGGTCGCGCGCCCCGGTTTTAGTGAAGATGCTTTGCAAATGGCGTTTCACAGTGTTTTCACTGATGTTCAATGACGTCCCGATATCTTTATTCTTCATGCCACGGGCCACGTAGTAGGCAATCTGCCGTTCGCGGTCAGAAAGGCGGGACAAGGCATTGGCCGTGCTCTTGGTTTCCGCAGTCATGGTGGTCAGCACCTGTTGCGCCAGTTCATCAGAAAACGCAAGTTCGCCATTGGCAACGGTGCGGATCGCGCTGAACAATTTGTCCGGCCCATCGCTTTTGAGCACCAGGCCCCGGCCTCCGAGTTTTACCACCTGGGCATAATCGAGTTCGCTGTCAGACCCGGTCAGCACCACCGCCGCAATGCGGCTGCCGCCCCGATCGAGCGTGCGCAATACTTCAAAGCCGTCACTACCGGGCATGAAGAGATCGAGCACCAGAACATCAGGATGATGTTGCTGCGCCAGCACCAGGGCTTCCTGCCCGTTGGTGGCGCTTCCTTCAACCTGAAAGTCGGGCTGGGTGGAAAGCAGCGCCGCGAGTGACTCGCGCAGTACTGCGTGATCGTCGGCAATGACAATTCGAATCTTGGGCGTGGTGGAGTCTTTATCTGGCATACAGGTATTTTTAGATGCAATCCAGAGCTCAATCAACTGTCTTAAACTTATTTGTGGTAGAAAGAGCCCAAAGAGTCTGATGCGGGCAGAGTGTCCGGGGGTAGGTTAGTTGCAAAATCGCGGTAAAAATTGGTGGGGACTGGGAAAGACCCCCGATCCAGGCAAACGAAAGTCCCCTTACGGTGGTAATGCCAAGGCCGGCAAAGGCCTATGGTATAGTCCGGCTCATTCTTCCCCACGTAGCGCTTTTTCTGGATCGGAGCGCGTCTTGAATATTGATGAAGAATTGACATCGCTGGACGACAATCTGCGCCGCCTGAAAGTCGAATACGACATTTTTTTCGGGGGTGGATCCAAGAAACCGCCTGCCGATATTGAATGGCGGGTGCAGAACCTGCTCCGCAAATTCTCTGACGGGCACAAGCTGAACTTCGCCCAGCGCTTTCGTTTCAACACCATGCAGCAGCGCTATGCGCTTTTTTCCGGCCTGTGGCAGCAGAAGCTCAGAATCAAGGAGGAAGGCTATCGTCGCCCGCAGGATGCCGTCCTGGGAATCCAAGGCATGCGGGTAGACGAGCAACACGCCGCAGAGGCCGCACTGAAACATGGGCACAGCCAGGTGCAGGTGGAAGAAGCCGACAGGCCTTTCACCGTGGACTACTCCAGTGCCGATTCCGACGCCAGCAAGGTAGAAGCGCTGTTCCAAGCTTTGTCGAAAGCCCGCAAGAAGTCTGGCGAGAACACCTCAGGCAATCTCAATTCCTTCAAAAACTTCGTAAACCAGAAAACCGCCCAGCTCCGCAAGGAATACGGCTGCCAGGCCGTTGAATACACCGTGGAGCAAAAAGACGGGCAGGTGCGCCTCAAGGCCAAGCCAAAGGCCAACGCATGAATCTGATTTGGTAATTGCGTAATTTGGTAATTGAGTAATTTTCATTTGTCTCAACCTAAATCACCCAATTACCAACTTACCCAGTTACCAAATCGCTCCACTCACTTCCCACTTGCTAAATCCCTCATTGCCCATTCATGGCAATTTTGGCAATTTCTGTTAGCTTAATCTGTAGCCCACTCCATTCTCCTGAGGAAGATCGTGCCCAAAATTCAGCGTGCCATTTTGAGTGTGACCGATAAGACCGGTCTGGTTGACTTTGCCGGGAAACTGGCAGGAATGAACGTGGAACTGTACTCCACCGGAGGCACGGCCAAGCTGTTGCGCGAATCGGGCGTACCGGTCAAAGACATTTCCGAGCTTACCGGCTTTCCGGAGATGATGGATGGCCGCGTCAAGACACTCCATCCCAAAGTACATGGAGGCATTCTGCATGTGCGCGAGAACCCGGCGCATGTGGCTGCCGCTCAGCAGCACGGGATTCAGCCCATTGATATGGTCGTAGTCAACCTCTATGCCTTTGAGAAAACCGCCTCCAAACCCGGTGTCCACTTCGATGAAGTGATTGAAAACATTGATATTGGCGGGCCGTCCATGGTGCGCTCTGCGGCCAAAAACTTCCGCGACGTCGCCATTGTGACTTCGCCCGATGATTACGCGGGCATCGCCGATGAGATGGCTCGCTCCGGCGGCCAACTGGGGCTGGAGACACGCTGGCGGCTGGCGCAAAAGGCCTTTGCCACCACGGCCGCCTATGACGGCGCTATCGCCTGCACGCTGGCCGGCATCAGCATGGACGGCCAGCAATTTAAAATACCTGCTCACGAACCCGTCGGCGATTTTCCCGCCACGCTACGCCTATCATTGAACAAAATCATGGACTTGCGTTATGGCGAAAACCCCCACCAGCGGGCCGCCATGTACTCTGACGGTTCAAAAACCGGCGTGGCCAACGGGCAGCAGATTCAAGGCAAGGAACTCTCTTACAACAACATCGTGGACTTGCAGGCCGCATGGGACCTGGCCCAGGAATTCGAAGAGACCGTGTGCGTAATCGTTAAGCACACCAACCCCTGCGGTACGGCCACGGGAACCAGCCTGGCGGAGGCTTACCTGCGGGCGCTGGAAGCCGATCCGGTTTCGGCATTCGGAGGCGTTATCGGGGTGAATCGGGTGATTGACGGGGAAGCTGCGGAACAGATTGCCAAGCTGTTTGTAGAAGCCATTGCCGCCCCCGGATTCGATGCCGCCGCCCGCGAGAAGTTCGCGGCCAAGAAGAACTTGCGGTTGGTGGAGATCAAACCGAGCAATGACAAGCGGACCATGAAATATGTATCCGGCGGCATGCTGGTGCAGGATGCCGATGTGCGTCCGTTGACCCCTGCCGACCTGAAAGTTGTAAGCAAGCGCCAGCCAACTGAAGAAGAAATGCGCGCACTGCTGTTTGCCTGGAAGGTCTGCAAGCACGTAAAGTCCAATGCCATTCTGTATGCGCGGGATGGGCAATCCGTCGGCGTGGGCGCCGGCCAGATGTCGAGAGTAGATTCCTGCAAGATCGGGGCCATGAAAGCAGTGCTGCCCCTGAAAGGCACGGTAGCCGCTTCCGACGCATTCTTCCCATTTCCAGACGGCGTCGAGGAGATTGCCAAAGCCGGGTCTACCGCTATCATCCAGCCCGGTGGATCGGTGCGCGACCAGGAAGTGATTGATACAGTTGACCGGCTTGGACTGGCCATGATCTTCACCGGCGTCCGCCACTTCCGTCACTAACCATTCTTTATATTTCTGCCGGACGGCGGCTTGCCCAGCAGCTACAATTAAGGGGGAAGAATTCCAAGCTCTTGGACTGCCTTCCCGCATCCAACAAAGGGCTGTTCTGTAGGTATATGAAACTTATTCAAGTTCAAGTTCGACCCCTTATTCTGGCCTTATTACTGGCGTCAATTCCAGCAGCGGCTCAACAAAGTTCACCGGCTCAGCAGAATGCTCCGGCGGCTGAAAAGCCGGCTCCCGCTCCATCGGCCGATACCGCGCCTGCGGCCACCCCGAAAAAAGTCGACCGTGCGGCCTCCTATTATCACTACGGCCTGGCGCACATGTATGAAGAACTTGTCGCCCTGTATGGCCGTTCGGAGTACGCCACCAAGGCCATCGAAGAGTACCACCTGGCGATTGAGAACGATCCGTCTTCAGAGTTCCTGAATGCAGGGCTGGCCGAACTGTATGCCAAGACCGGCCGCATTCGCGATGCCGTGCTCGAAGCCCAGGACATCATCAAGCGCGATCCCGGCAATCTGGAGGCCCGCAAGCTTTTGGGCCGCATCTATCTGCGTTCGCTGGGCGACATGCAATCGGGTACGCAGTCGCAGGAAGTTCTGAAGCTGGCCATCGAGCAGTATGAGTCCATCATCAAGATCGAACCCAACAATGCCGATAATCACCTGCTGCTGGGCCGCCTTTATATCCTGAATAAAGACCTGATCAAGGCGGAATCGGAATTTAAGTCGGCCATCAAGATTGATCCCAGTTCAGAGGAAGCCATCACTAATCTCGCTTACCTCTATAACGAAGAAGGCGACGCGAAAAAGGCCACAGATACGCTGAACTCAGTGCCTGAAGCTACGCGCAGCGCCAAGATTTATACCGCGCTGGGATACACCTACGAGCAGCAAAAAGACTACAAAAAGGCCATTGCCGCTTACAAGCAGGCTGTGGAACAAGACCACGACAATCTCGACGCCATGCGCGGACTGGCCCAGAATCTGGAAAACGATAACCAGCCGGATGCAGCGCTCACGCAATACAAGGCGGTGGAAGAAGCCGATCCGCAGGATGCCCAGGCCGTCCTGCATATCTCCCAGATCTATCGCCGCAGCGGCAAGTTTGACTTGGCGATGGAGAACCTGAAAAAAGCTGAGGCGCTTGTACCCGACTCCCTTGAGATTCCCTACAACGAGGCCATGATTCTAGAAGCCCAGGGAAAGTACGATGATGCCGCGGATACACTGCAAAAGCTGCTGGCCCGCACTGCCCACACCGACAATAATTATTCCAAAGGCGAGCGCAGCAATCGCTCCATCTTCCTGGAGCGGCTGGGAAATATTTATCGCGAAGAACAACGTCCGCTGCTGGCTGTCGAGACCTTCCGCAAGATCGTTGATCTGGGCGGCGAAGAAGCTTCGCGCGGCTACCAGGAACTGATTGATTCTTACCGCGAACAGAAACAATGGGCCGATGCTACGCGCACCGCGCAGGAAGCCGTGGCCAAACTGCCCGAAGACAAGCAGCTTAAGTTAGTCCTGGCCACCCAGCTTGCCGATAACGGCAAAGGCGATGAAGGCGTACAGATGGCCAAATCGCTGCTCAAGGGCAACAGCGACGACCGCGATGTCTATATTGGCTTGAGCCAGATTTATTCCAGGTTGCGGCGCTGGAAAGAAGCGGAAGATTCGCTCCTCGAAGTTGAGAAGCAGGCCAGGCGTCCTGAAGAAAAACAGCAGGCTGAGTTCCTGTTGGGCTCGCTCTACGAACGGCAAAAGAAATACGAGCCCGCTGAACAGATGTTCCGCAAGGTCTTGCAGCAGGACCCCAATAACCCTATGACCTTGAACTATCTCGGCTACATGCTGGCCGACCACAACGTTCATCTCGAAGAAGCTGTCGCGCTCATCAAGAAAGCCCTGGTGCTCGAACCCCAGAATGGCGCCTATCTCGATTCGCTGGGCTGGGCTTATTTCAAGCTGGGCAATAATGATCTAGCGGAAGAGAACCTGCGCAAGGCCGCCGATAAGACTCCGAACGACGCCACGGTGCAGGACCATCTTGCCGAGGTCTACGCCAAAACCGGACGCCTGAAACTCGCAGCCACCCATTGGGAACGGGCTTTGGACGAGTGGAATAAGTCAGTGCCGGCGGATGTAGACCAGCAGGACGTAAGCCGAGTGCAGAAAAAGCTCGAATCAACCAAGGTGCGCCTGGCGCAGCAAAAGCAATAAACAAGCTTCTAGCCGCTAGCTACTAGCTTCTAGCTCACTGCAAAACCTTTGAAACACAGAGGGATTGAGTAAGCAGAGATATCAATGGTTGTATTCAGCACAATGCATGACTTTGAGCGCCTAGCGGCGTTACAACATAGTCCAAAAGCAGAAGCCTTGGGGACTGTCGTTCAAAAAGATAGAGATCCAGCGGGGCAACACTTATTATTCTGATTTTTATTATCCTGATTCTCCTCCGCTGACTCTGTTCCTCTGCGTTTCAAAGGTTTCCGATTGTGATTTCAAGATTTCGCATTAGCTAGAAGCTAGTGGCTAGCAGCTAGAAGCTTTGTTAGCAGCTAGCATCTCTAGTAGACTTAAATCATGCTCGCTGCTTACGCGCTTCGTCCTGAGCAAACCCGTGGACGTCGCTATCCTGAAGCTCGGCATCTTTACCGGAATGATTTTCAACGCGACCGCGACCGGGTCATCCACTCGCGCGCGTTTCGCAGGCTGGAAAACAAGACCCAGGTTTTTACCCGCCGCTATTCCGATCATTTTCGTAACCGGCTGACTCATACCATTGAGGTCGCCCAGATCTCGCGCACCATCGCTTCAGCGCTGGAATTAAATGAAGATCTGGTGGAGACGCTGGCCTTGGTGCATGACATTGGGCATCCACCTTTCGGACATTCGGGCGAGCACGCCCTGAATGTCGCCATGCAGGTGTACGGCGACAGCTTTGACCACAATTTGCATGCCCTGCGCATCGTGGAACAATTCGAGCAGCGCTATGCCGAATTTCCAGGTCTGAACCTGACCTTTGAAGTCCGCGAAGGCATCATCAAACATTCGTGCGACTATGCCGCCAGCGCCTTCCCCGAACTGGCCGAATACCTGCTCGATCAGCGGCCCCCTCTGGAAGCGCAACTGATCGACCTCACCGACGAGATCGCCTACAACACCGCCGACCTCGATGACGGCCTCGAAGCGCGGATTCTTACGCTGGAGCAGATCCGCTCCGGCATACCGGCATTTGCGCTGATGTTTTCCGACGTGGAGCATCGTTACCCCAAAGCATCAGGCAAGCTGAAATTTAATGAGACGCTCAAGCGCATGGTGGACCGGCTGGTCACAGACCTGATTAATAATTCCAGAAAGACCATTGCGGAAGCCGAATTGAAATCGGTGAAAGACGTAAGAAGGCATCCTTCTCGGCTGCTGTGTCTAAGCCCCGAAGTCGAAGCCGAACGCCGGCAGATCAAAGAATTTTTATATGAGAGCGTCTACTTCAGCCCGGCGCTGAAAACCGATAAGAAAAAAGGGGAGCGGATCATTGCCGAGATCTTCGACTTCTTTATTCGCAATCCTGAAAAGCTGCCCTCCAGCTACCAGGAAAAGATGATGCATGAGCCTCTGCACCGGGTAGTGTGTGACTACATTGCCGGAATGACCGACAACTACATTCAGGAACAGCACCGCCTCTTCTGTCCCGAACGCCGCAAGGTCTTCAGCATGAGGTAAATGGGGCAACTTTATAGACATACCTTTTTAAGCTGTCATTCTGAGCAAGCCCGACCGACGCAGGAGGAGGGCGCAGTCAAAGGACCTGTCCTGAGCCTGCCGAAGGAATCCACGTGATGTATCCTTTACCACACTGATACGAGGTATTCTCACGAGAACCTATTGGTCTTGCCGGTTCCGCCCTATCCACTTGTGGCAATTCTGGCAATTCAATCACCCACTTACCAAATCACTCAATTACCAAATCACTCAATTACCAAATACCTCACCTGTCATTCTGAGCAAGCCCCGACCGACGCAGGAGGGAAGGGCGCAGTCGAAGAATCCACGGGATGCATCCCTCACCATGCCGATACGAGGTATTCTCAGGAGAACCTGGCAATTCAATCACCAAATTTCATTGGAGAACCGAGAAAATTTTACTTCCCACTCTGGATGGCCCTTTTTGTCTTTCCCTATCCTATTGAAAACAAAGCAAAAGAATTTGTGATTTATTAACGAGTTTGGCAACAGGCGTGTACTAGCAATAGGTGCAGCAGTTAAAGCGCAACCGGAAGCGGGCTTTCCCCTGACTAAGCAGCTCCGGACGCAACGACCCCGGTTCGGAGGAATTTTCAGCAATGAAGAAGTCATATCTTTTGTCGTTACCCCTGGCCGCCGCTCTGATGATTCCCGCGGCTGCCCAACAGAATTCGAACAGCTCATCGGACCAGCAGCTTCAGCCCAACCAGACGCAGACGCAGCAATCGGCGCAGACCTCTGATCAGACTGCCACTGGTGCTGATCAGGCCGCTACTGGCAAAGATCCTTTGAAGTATGAGCGTCACGAGGGCTTCTGGGGACACTTGAATCCCTTTGCCCGCAAAAAATATGTAACGCGCCAGCTTGACCCGATCCGTGGACGCGTCAACGAGCTGGACGAGCTCACCGCCAAGAACGCCAAGATGATTGCCGACGTGGATTCGCGCGCGACCGAAGGAATCCGCCAGGCGATGAGCAAAGCCAATGACGCTGATGCCCACGCTCTTGATGCTGGCACCCGCGCCGACCAGGCCCAGCAGACGGCCCAGCAGGCCACCACCCGCCTGACCAGCGTAGAACAGACAGTCACCAAGATTGACCAGTATGCCCCAGTTACTCAGGCTGAAATTCGCTTCCGTCCCGGCCAGGCAGTCCTAAGCAAGAAAGCCAAGGACGCTCTTGATGAAATGGCAACTTCCGTAAAAGACCAGAAGGGCTACATCATCGAGGTCCAGGGCTTCTCTTCCGGGCGCGGCAACACAGCCATTGAGAACTCGCGGCAGATGGCGCAGAGCGTAGTGCGTTACCTGGTGCTCAACCATGAAGTGCCGGTCTATCGCATCTACACCGTAGGCATGGGCAATGCTCCCATCCAGGCAGCGGAAGGCAAGAAAGTCCGCACTCGCGGCGGCAAAGTTGAGATCAGCCTGTTGAAGAACGGACTCGACGATCTCGCTTCCAACGCCCCGGCCAGCGCAGCCAACGGAAACGGCGGAGTAAGCGGCGCCACCACTGCGGTCCCTGCGAGCAATAGCAACACCGCGCAGCAGCCGTCAGTTCCGGCCAGCAACGCTGCTCCCGCTTCTCAGGGCAACACTGGCGTTACCACGGAAAAGCCGTCACCGGCAACCAGCAATCCTCCGCGCCAATAAGTTTCATTCTCACAATCCTCTCAGTTCTCTCGACCTCCTGTCCAAAAGACAGGAGGTTTTTTCTGCAAAAAAGCTCGCCGCGAATCACGCGAATCTGCGCGAAATATCGACTCTGTTCAAGATGAATGCCAAGGATGTTAGCCTAAATGTTGCATATGCAACATTAATGTGTTGTAATTGCAACATAGAAGTTATTATGAACGGAACCCTGGAAGCGATATTCAAAAGGAGAGCGGTTAAAGTGTTTGAGCCGCTCGAAATGTCCGAACAGATACGCGAGCAAATCCTCAATGCAGCCTGCCATGCTCCCTCCAGCTTTAACATGCAACCTTATCGGTTGTATTGGATAGGAAGTGCGAGCAAGAAGACAGCGGTGGCGAAGCTTTGCATGGGACAGATGCCTGCGGAAACCGCGTCGGCGCTGGTCGTGGCGGTTGCAGACATTGGATCGCTGGCCGCAACCTGGCAAAGCCAATTGGAGTGGATGCGCAGCAGGAGTGAGTTCAGCGAAGCTAAAATTCGCGACTACCAGCGGACAGCCCAGATCGGCCGGATTCTGTTCATGCCTGGCCCATTCGGTATCTTCGGCGCAGTGAAATGGGGGGTGTTCTGGCTGCTGAATTTGTGCAAGGTGATGGGAATGCCGCCGGTGTCGCGCAAAGACTTGTTCAAATGGGCAACCAAGAGTACATCTCTGGCCTGCGAGAATCTAATGATCGCTGCCGAAGCATTGGGGATCAACACCTGCCCTATGGAAGGCTTTGATGGCCGCAGGCTCTCGAAATATCTCGGCTTGTCCGGCCGTTATCATGAGATTGTGATGGTGATAGCCATGGGAAAGAAATCGCAGACCTACGTTGAACCGCCCCAGTGGCGCAGACCTCTGCATGCGACGGTCACGATCCTATGAACATCATTCCCAGGAAAACGGTTCCTGAAAACATCCTCGAAGATTCCATCCTGGCCCATATCGCCGCCGCTTATTTTGCGGTAGGCAAGAGGCTGGAACGAAAAACCCGGTGTTCTGCCACTCGAGGCTTCATCCTCTCAACGCTTCGAGGCGGCGCTACGCTTAATCAGAATCAGATCGCCACGCTTTTAGGTTTAGACCGGACTGTTGTACACCGGGCCATCAAATCCATGGCTCAGGAAGGACTTGTTTCGGAGCGGAAGGCGAAATCAGGCAGGGCAATTCACGTCCAGTTAACTGCGAAGGGAAACCAGTACAGGGAACGGTTGATCAAGGCCCGGGTGAGCGCCGATGAAAAGGTCCGGGAACAACTAACTTCTGACGAACGTGCAACCCTTGTTCGGCTGCTGAAGTTAATCGCCGAATTGGAGTTCTAAAATTCAGTGGATAACCTGTGAGCCGCGCGGGACGCGTCGCCGCGTGCGGCATGATATTGCCGGATTCGTGCATGGTTCGGATTGCAGTTGTTGTGACCGGAAAGAAGACGTAGCATTGCTACGTCTCTACCACGCATTATCGTGAGCCATTGGGGAATCGCTCACCAGTCATTCCGTAAAACCATCGGATAAGCCCACCAGTTATCTTTGTGAATTCGGTAAATCTCTGAGATCGTGATGCGCAAAAACTGCGGGCACTCTCTTGCGAGAGTGCCCGGCTTGCAGCAGGGTTGGTGACGCGAGTTATTGGACCGTAAATGGGACTGCGGACTGGTACAGGTTGCCGCTGGCGTCCCAGGCATTCACGATCAAGGTGTGCGATCCGGAGGCGATGGTGTAGGTCGTCGTTTCGTTAAATGATGACGTTCCATTGCCGTTGTAACTGCCGATTGGAGTTGAGTTGTAATCGAGATATACATTCATGGCGGTAATCACCGCTCCGCCGCTCGATGTTGCCGTGGCCGAGAAGTTCACGGGTGAAGTGACTGTCGCATTCACCGCCGGGCTGGTAACTACCACTCCCGTGGAAGAAACGGTGAACTGGACCGCCGACTGGTAGATCTGCCCATTGGCGTCCCAGGCATTCACAATCACGATATGCGAACCATTGGCCATGGAGAAGTTAGCGGTTTCCGAGAGCGACGACGTGCTGTTCCCGGTATAAGTGGCGATGGGAGTCGAGTTGAAGTCCTCATAAACGTTCATGGCCGTGATGTTGGCGCCATTGGACGTGGCAGTCGCCTGGAATGGCACCATGCCGCTAATCTGCGCTCCGCTGCCGGGCGCATTGATGACCGTGCCGGTCGCAGAGACATTCACCTCCTCCGACGATTGATAGACTTTGCCGGTGGTGTCCCAGGCATTGACAATCAGCGTATGCGGCCCGATGCCGAGCGAATAAACATCCGACTCGGAAAGCTGGGTGGTGTTATTGCCGTTGTAGGAAGCAAACGGGTTGGTATCGAAATCGAGATAGACCTTCATGGCCGTAATGTTCGCGGTGCCGGTTGCAGTGGCCTGGAAAGGAGTGCCACCTGTGATCTGGTTATTGTTGCCGGGCGCTCCAACAGCCATTCCGGTGGAAGAGACGGTGAATGTTATCTGCGACTGATAGATGGTGTTGCCGGTGTCCCAGGCGTTTACGTTGAACGTGTGGGTGCCCGCAGCCATCGTGAAGGCGGAATGAGCGATGAGTGTTTTGGAGCTGCCATCACCATTGAACGTGGCAATCTCGGTGGGGTTTCCGTCAAGGTAGACCTTCATGGCTGTAATCGGAAGCCCATTGGATGTAGCGGTAGCGTTAAAGGGCACCGGTGAGCTGATCTGCGGAACGGTGGTGGGATTGCTGATGACTACGCCTGAAGTGCCTCCGCCAGCATTAAAGAAATCGTTCATATCTACCGCAGACTGCGAGGCACCGGGATAATCGGCGACGCCCAGCGCGTCCATCATGGTGCGCAGCAAGTTCTGGTGCTGGTAGGCAACACTCGACTGTAGCCCGGACTTTACCTTGGGGCCAATCATAACGGTGAAAACTTTGCCGGCGATGTCGCCGTCGCCATTATCAAATGTAATGATCAAGAGTCCGTCGCCGCCTGGCTGAAACCAGGACTTCGCCAGCAGAGGGGTAAGAGTTGAATTGAGAAAGTTGTCGGCCGAAGTATATTTAGAGGGAGCAGTGCCATCATGAGCATCATGAGCACCGTCAGGAACAATGATGGTATAGCGAGGAAGCGCATTGTTGGCAAGGTCGGTGGAGAACTTAGAGAAATCCACGATCTTAGACCATTGGGTTTTGTCGTTGAGAATATCGCTGTACCAGGTCGCACCGTTATGGCGGCGATAGTAGGAAGTGCTGTGTCCATTGTCGGGAGTCGTGGGCACGCCGCATCCGGTGCAGCCGGCAGCAGCGTCATAGGATTGCGCATAAACCTTCCAAGGGATGGTGTGAGAATTCATCTGGCGGAAGATATTGTCGTCAGTAATGGGTGAGGTACAGTCGTTTCCATTGCACCCGAAATCATGTGTGCGCCCCGAGATAAGAGTGCAGTTCGCTGACGAATGGCAGCTACCCGACGCCAACCATAGATAATCCATAAGCGAGCCGCTGGTATTGGAGACATAGTTGTTGGACCATGCATTGGCCGTGGCTTCTTGCACCAGCCATGGAAAGTTGGCGCGCGCGGTTGTGAGACTGGTGTTTTCTTCAATCACCAGCACAATGTGTTGCGAGGTTGGAACCTGGGCAGTTGCGGGAATGGTGAAAACCGCTATGAATGCAGTGGCGAGCAAGAATGCCGTGAACAGGCGAGTTGAGGCGGAGCGATGGCTATTGCCATCGTGACGAACAAGTGACATGCTGGGTCTCCTATTTTTCTGAAGATCAATCCGCGCAACACAGGGGAGAGAATTTCTGCGAGGTAGGAACTTCGTTCAGAATTAAAGCAATTCCGCTTCCAGACGAGAATCTGCCCCATGTAGAAGCCCAAATCAGAGAGAGCCTGCTGGTTAAAACCAGCTAACGTTATTTAGCAGCAGGCCCACAAAGTGAGGAATAGTATGCCAACATATGCCCTTGGCTTTCTATTGTTGTGCTGGTGTTCTACTTGGACCAGCAGCACGCAGTCCGGCAGGATGACCGACAGTAGCCCGGTCATAGAGCTTTTCGTATATGCATCCGGAGCGCATATGGAAAGCGGAGTGCCGGGAAAGAAATGGAATGATTCTTCCGCTCTGCCTAAGGCCCGGAGCCTAGCCTGCGAACTCGAATGGCCGCAGCTCTTCTTTATGAGCGGAGCGCACTAGCTAGATCATGCCGCAGCGTTCTCCCATGCTGACCAACCATTGAGCACTTCAGATTTTGCGTCGTCGTTGATAACGGAAGCCAGCTTTCTCAACCAGTCCACTTCTGGATGACCGTCCAATCGGGCTCGTTCAATATTTCGCGAGAAGTCCCAGCCCGGGGAGCGACTGCCCGACTCCAGCAACTTTCTGGCGGTATGTAACGCATTAGAATACTCGGCCTTAGTGCCATGCGCGAGTAGATAAAATGCGCATTCAATTTCCGCCGCCGGATTAGAATTTATTTGGAGCAATTCAATCGCTTTCTGAAGAACAGCCATTCCACCGCCTTTACCTTCAGCAAGCAAAAATCGAGCCATGTTCGCATGGTTGTTAGCATGCTTGGGGTCAGCTTCTAGCGCACGCTTAAACATTGCCGCCGCGGCATCGTAGTCCTTTCTGATGTTCTCAAGGAAAACCGCATAATTACCAAGCGCATTGGCGTACTTGGGATTGATCTCCAACGCACGTCTGTACAACACTTCAGCAGCATCGTAGTCCTTTCGAACATCAGAAACAAAAAGCGCATAATTGCCAAGCACATTGGCGTACTTGGAATCGATCTCCAACGCACGTCTGTACAGTACTTCAGCAGCATCGTAGTCCTTTCGAACACTGCAAAGGAAGATTCCGTAGTTGCTAAAAGTTTCGGGTCGCTTAGGGTCAGTCTCCAACGCCCGCTTAAACATCGCCTCGCCAGCGTCATAGTTCCTTCGAACAAAAGCAAGGAAAATCGCGTAGCTCTCAAGAAGGGGAGCTGCCATGGGGAACTTCGCGACTCCCTCGCGATAGACATCCTCAGCCCGATCAGGTTCCTGACTTTCCAGTCGGCGTCCCTCAAAAATGACCTTCCAATAATCCGGCAGAACTGCTTCGGCCGATGTGACCGCCTCCTTCAATGCTTGGACACCGGCTTCATTGCTTGGTTTTTCCTTAATGGCCGTGGACAGTGCCTTGAACTTCTGCTGGTACTCGTCAAAGATGCGTGTAAATCGATCTGGGCTGGGATGCGGCAGGTCGAATGCGTTACGTATTAGCAGCATGACCTCGTCAAACCAGCCGCTACGAACCCAAACGCCTTGGCGGTGGGCCAGCCACTCCCGTACTTGACCCTGCGGTTCTTCCGGATGGACCCAATACGCGCCGAAAGGAAGGGCTTCGCTGGGAAGATTATTCAGCATTTTTAAAATGCCGACGTCAGCGCCACCATATCCCATAAAAATGATCCCGCGGTCATGGAGCACCATCGCTGCGTGACGTTGAAAGTCTTCCGCCAAGCTCTGTGTTTCCAGGACGGTATTTCGAGGTGACAAGCGGTGATCGCCATGTAGTTTGATCAGAAGAGGGCGCGTGCGTGTGGGCCGAATATAAGCAGCAAGAGACTCGTGGTGGATGATGAGTGGTCTGACATCTGTATAGAGATAGAGAGCATCCGCAAGGAGATCATCAAAGTTCGTTGTGAGTACGACGTTGAAACCTCCGGCAGAGAGCGCCACAAGTTGCGCGAGAACGGCATAACCGAAAGATGGCGTACGTCCTTCGCACAAATCGGCTATTTCTCGCTGGCGGTCTTCTGGTGTAAGGAAAAGCTTGTCAATGAGGCTCCCGTAAGAACTTGCGGGACTTGCGCAATCATAGCCTTCAATAGCCTCCACTGCCCAGGCATCCAGATCCTTGCGATGCGGCGCTCTGTAATCTCTAAGACGCGGAATCCAGCGATCTTTTACGAGTGTTCCTGCAGCTGGAATGCCAGAGGTAACGGAGCAGCCCGCTCCAAGAAAAAGCGCGAAACGCTTCTCCGCACTTGTTTCTGCGCGCAGCCGTCGGACAAATTCTTCTACGTCGATGCTTCTTATCGGCTGAGCAGCGGGTTGACCTTTCTTTTTTGATGGAATTTTTCTTGCGATGGACTTCTCTGCTTTAGACATGGGCTTTCCGGACATGAAACTTTCTTACGGTTCGAGAACCGGCGTTGAAATTGTAAGGGGGCTCCTATTTTACCAATAATTTTCCTGATCGTATTCGAAACTCGGCTCAATCCGGGCGAATGAAGGATTTTCCGTAAGTTGTTAAACGGTGCCGTTCGAATAAAATCCGCGAAAAAAGGGCGCTTCGCGGAGAAGCGCCCTGGTAGTTGGGGAGGGGTGTGATCTACTGATTCACTGGAATCTTGATGATCTTTTTCTGGATCGCGTAAGTCACGAGCTGGGCTTTGTTGTGAATGTCGAGCTTGCGCATCAGGTTGAACTTGTGTGCTTCTACGGTCTTTACGCTCAGGCCGAGAATCACGGCAATCTCTTTGACTGAATTACCTTCGGCCAGCAGCTTGAGAATCTCGCGCTCGCGCGGGGTGAGCGTCGAGATGCGGGGACGCATGCGGGTATCGCGCACGCGGGAGCGGAAATCTTCAACCAGCTTGCCCAGTACCTGAGAGCTGAGATACTTGCCGCCTTTGTAGACGTCGCGCACGGCGCTCAGCAGTTGCGGCGCCGGAGTGTCTTTGAGCACATAACCGGAAGCGCCTACTTCAAGACACTGCACCAGATAATCTTCGTCTTCATACATGGTAAGAAACAGGATCTTGGTTTCGGGGCGCGTCTTTTTGATCTGGCGCGCGGCTTCAAACGATGAGAGTCCCGGCATGCCGATGTCGATCAGAACTACGTCCGGGCGCAGTTCACGGGCTTTTTCAACAGCTTCGCCGCCATCAGCAGCTTCGCCAGTTACTTCGAAATCGCTTTCACTTTCCAGCAAACGGCGGACGCCCTGGCGAAACAGCGTGTGGTCATCAACGAGTAAACATTTTATTTTTGGCATGGGTCCCCTCTTACATATAAAAAATTAATTCAACCTGGCAGCGGCTTGAGCTGCCATATGCACCGGCGGGCGCTCAACCGAGGGTTCCGGTTCTCCCGCTGGAACGGTAATTTCAATGCGCGTACCCTTGCCTTTCGCGGAAGTCACGCGCGAGACCCCGCCCAACATCGCTACACGTTCTTTGATTCCTGCAAGGCCGAACGAGTGGCCACGTGAGTTGCTGCTTTTTGACTGGAGGCCCACCCCGTCATCTTCCACGACAACATTCACCATCTTGTCTTCACGGGAGACCTGTACAGTCACGTTCCTGGCCTGAGCATGTTTGGCCACGTTATGCAGCGCTTCCTGCACAATGCGGTAAATGGCCTGCTCGGTTACCGGCGCCAGCCTGCCGACTTCCTGGGAAATGAGCACCCGCGCCTTTACGCCCGTATTCTTGGCCAGATCTTTGGCTTCTTTGCGGATGGCGGCCACCAGACCGAGTTCCTGCAATACCAGCGGAGAGAGCTTGCCGATAATGCGGCGGATGCCTTCGATCGTGCGGTCCACAACATCAACCGTTTCGCGTATCTTGGCCTTGACGTTACGGGCGGAAATGCTGGGTTCCATCATGCCCAGGTACAGGCGAATCACCATGAGCGCCTGGCCGGTTTCGTCGTGCAGTTCGCGGCTGATGCGCTTGCGTTCTTCTTCCTGCACCTTCAGCAGGTGCCCGGAAAGCTCGGCAATGCGCTGTTCGCGCTCACGCAAAGCGTCGGTCATGCGGGCGCGCTCGATCGCGGAGGCAGTGCGGTCGCCGATGGCGCGCATGAGTTCGCGCTCGGTGGGCATCCACTCATAAGGCTTGTTGAAGCCGATAATCAGCACTCCAATGGTCTGGCCATTGGTTTTCAGGGGAACGCCCCACAAGGAGCGGGCACGCTCGCGTATGCGGGGAGTGAATGTGCCCGGATCTACGCTGGTGTCGAGAATCATTCCGGGTTCGCCGGAAGAGGCAATTTTGCCGGCAAAGCCGGAACCCAGCGGAATTCTGAAATCTTCCGGCAGCTCGAAATTCATTCGCACCGATGAGGCGACCCGCAATACGTCGGTCTCAAAATCGCGCAGCAGGACCGCGCCCATAGAAGCCTGAAAAGTATCGGTGGTAATTTCCAGCACCTTTTGCTGCAACGCGGAAAGATCACCGGCAGCCAGTTCCGCATCCAGGATCGCCAGCAGGGCATTCGATTCCAGGGTCTGAGTATCGAAATAAGCGCCGGAAATGATGATGAACGAGACCGACGAAAGCATCTCGAGAGCCGCTTTGGCCTCGGACTCGCGTTCGGGGAAGAGTCCGCTCAGGTAGGGATCGCAGAACAGTTGATACAGTTCGAGGGAACGGGCAACGGCCCTTGTGTCCACCTGAAGCTTGGATAGGCGTATGCCGAAGTAGTTGAGGTTTTCCTGGAACCCGGGAAAGTTGTTGTGGAGGAAATAGGAGCAGCCGGCGGCCAGGGTTAGCCGTTCCAGCGCGGCCAGAATGCGGCCATCAAAACCAAATTCGCCCACCAGCTTCTCGCGCCAGCTATGGGTAATGTCGGGGAAATAGGGCTCAAGAGCACGCGCAACTTCAATGATTAACTCTCGAGAGGACTCCTTGAACGGGGGAACGGCAGTCACAGGCACTTCCTGATTTGCTAAAATCTTGATTCGGAATGGTTTAATGGGGTTTTTCCGCAGGCTAACCCCAAAACACCTTAATTTATAGGTATTTTACCCCGTAAGGCCCGCGATGTGAACTAAATAGTTACTACTTTTTTCGTCAGCAGGTAAACACCTTAAAATCATAAACATGGCATCGGTTGGCGAGGGAGGCTAAACCGGGGAAAAGCTGCCAAATCACTTACTTTCAGCAACTCAGGCTGGAACGAACGACGGCGCCTTCTCTGATTCTTCGATCTTGATGGCCTGCTGGAAATAATCAATACAGAGTTTCAGCCCTGCTTCCAGATCAATGTGCGGTTCCCAGCCGAGAAGCTGGCGAGCTTTGGAAATATCAGGCCGGCGCTGCTTAGGGTCGTCCTGGGGAAGAGGTTCAAAGGCGATCTTGCTGGGCGATCCAGTCACCTTGAGCACCAGCCGCGCGCATTCCATGATGGTGAATTCCCCGGGATTGCCGATGTTCACCGGTTCATGAATGTCAGAACGGCTAAGACGCAGGATGCCTTCTACTTCGTCACTCACATAGCAGAAGCTGCGCGTCTGGGTGCCGTCGCCATAGACCGTTAGAGGCACGCCGCGCAGGGCTTGTTTCATGAAGTTGGAAATTACCCGGCCGTCATTCAGTTGCAGGCGCGGCCCGTAGGTATTGAAAATGCGCATGATGCGCGTGTCCACCCCATGGTAGCGGTGGTACGCCATGGTTGCCGCTTCGGCAAATCGCTTGGACTCGTCATATACCGAGCGCGGCCCGATGGGATTTACGTTTCCCCAATAGGTTTCTATCTGCGGATGCTCGAGCGGGTCGCCGTAGCATTCTGAAGTGGAAGCCAGCAGATATTTCGCGCCGTATTTGCGCGCCAGCTCCAGAGAGTGGAAGGAACCGAGAGAGCCGACTTTCAAGGTCTCGATGCCGTGCTCCATGTAGTCCACGGGGCTGGCCGGAGAAGCAAGATTGAAAATGAAATCCACCTTCCCGGTGTCGTAAGGCTCGTTCACATCTTGCCGCATGAATTCGAAGCGCGGTTCCGTCTTCAGGTGGGCGATATTGCGCAGGCTGCCGGTCAGCAGGTTATCTACGCACACCACCTGGTGGCCTTCCGCCAGCAGAGCATCGCAAAGGTGCGAGCCGATGAAGCCCGCGCCGCCCGTTACCACTACCCGCATGGATTTTTGTGCCATTGATTTGTAGAGCAATGATTTAGCAGAGCCACAGATCAAAGATCGAACTGTTTATCTTAATAGGTTAAGGGCAGATGCAGGCAAGTTTTTCAAGCGTCATTTTATGACGCCGCATCGCCCGACAGTTGTGTGTATGCCAGTTCGCGGCTCGTATTACTGGCGCCTTACTGGCCCGCGCTGGCTGTCTTGATAAATTCATCCGAATGCGGATTGCACTGGTTAATACCGCGCTCGATGGCGGTGCCTTCTTCGTAATCGTTCCAGGTCTCGATCAGCAGATAGGGCGATAGATTCTGATCGGCGGAATAACGGCGGAACATCTTGAGTCCATCTTCAAATGTCTTGCCACAGCGGTTGGCCATGTGCCGGTTGCGGCTCCATGACGCCTTACTGTCGTCAAAACCCGGCCACACGCCGCCGACGATGATCTTGTCGCGATGGTGGGAGCTCATGTTGGTATAGAAATAGCTGAGATAGTCTTCGCCCCAGTTGCTGCCGTCGCGCGCCCATCCTGCCTTTCCCGGCTGCACCCAGGGATAGGAGCCATCGAAAGCGTTGGGATATTTATCATTCATATCCTTGTAAATGAGCAGCGGCGGATCAGGCCATCCCTGCGTTACCTGGCGAATCTTGTTCCAGTCGGTGCTGGCGTCTTTCGGAAAGATGAAAATGACCGGCTTGCCGTTATAACGAAGATAAGCCTCGCGGGAAGGACCGGCATTGGCGCTGATGTACTTGTCGTAAAGATATTGCAGGTCAACGATCACGGCGTCGGTTGCATAGCCAGGATGGTCAACCGCCTCGTCGTACTGCACCGCTACTTTGAAGCTGTTCTGGCTGGCCGCCTGCTGCAACAGGCCATAGCTCTCGTCTTCAAACTCTTTGCGCGGGCCGTACCAATTCACCACAAAGCCGCCGATATTGAGTTCCCGCGCTTTGCTGATCTGCTGCCGCAGCACATTGGGATCATGGCAGGAGTAGCCTACGTTGATGTGGTCTTTTTGCCCGAACCACGGTTGGTAGATGGCCAGCAGCATAGGGCCGCCGTCAGGGGCCTGAATGCTGTTCAGCGACTCCTTTATGTTGGGCCGCGCACAGCCGACTACTGGCACTAAGAACAAGAATATCCCGAAAAGAATAAAAAGCCGTTTCATGATGAATGTACTCACTTCATTGGATGAAGCAGCAGCAGTTCGCGTTGGACGCGTGAATCTCTGAATTGCCATAGTGCAGAAACTGAAGAAAAGACGACATTTATGTCGTTTTGATAACTGCGAGTCCGATTTGGCTGTTGAAGGGCACAGCTTCAGGCCGTGCTGATGGCATATTTGGCTTGATCCGCTGGGGGCAAATCTTTGCGGAAACGCAAACGGCCATCACCCGAAGCTCTGGAGCATCAATCAGATTCGGGACGCGCGGTCCGGGAATTCAGGCGCTCTGTCGCTTTGCGTTGGCCTGCACCAGCTTTTCGGTCCCGGAGAATTCGATTCACGGTCACAATGGCTTCTGCGGCGTCAGCGGCATAAGCGTGCGCGCCGAGAGACTTCCACAAATCTGATCCTAAGCTGGCTGCGTATCCTCCGGCCAGGATGATTGCATTCGGCAACGCCTGCTTCAACCGGGCAATAAGCTCGCTGGTATTGCCGAAAGCCATGAGCGTTGTCATGGAAATGCCGATGATGTCGGGTTGCAACTTCGTGACCATGGCGAGGACGGAAGCCGTAGGTGTATCGGCCCCGACAAAATAGGTCTCCCATCCGTCTAGCCGGCATAGATCGCAAATCATTTGCAGGCCGAGACAATGGTGTTCGCCTTGAGGACACAGGCCGACCAAACGTGCGCCGCGCGTACGGCGGCGGGGAAGAGAATGCGAGATCCGGTTCAGAATACGCTGGGTCGTGGATGTCGCATAATGCTCTACGGCTACGCTGATAGAATTGATTTGCCAGAGTCTTCCAATCTCGCGCTGTGCAGGCTGCAAAACATTTACATACATGTCGAGGACCGAATCTCCGTCGGTCACTCTTGATTCAATTAACCGTGACGCTCCTTCTGAATCTAAAGCGATGATTTTTTCTACATACTGTGAGATCAGGGGATTGCTGGAATTACCGATTACCACCGGGGCCGGTTCATCTGGATACTCGGGCAGATGCCGAAGCGCAATCTCCAGGTAGCCTACGATGACGTCTGCGACGCGCTCAGGCGCTGACGCGAGAACCAGATCTCTCAAATGCTTCAGGTTAGCTTCGAGATGCGAAGCAGCAATGCCACGTTTTTGAAGAACTACTTTTACCCAGCCGCAATAGTCGGAGAAGATTGCCGGATTCCCAGCCGAAATTGAGGCCACCAGATAATGCAAGTGGAAGCGATTGTCTTCGATGCATCGCAGGTGCGCGTGGGAATCGGTGCTCCAGGTATTTTGTGGCGATGCAGCAAATTGGCGCTCGACAACCTGAGTGATGATCGCCTCGCTGTTTGCCGCGAGGTAATTGAGCGTGTCTGGTAAAGGGCTACGATGGGGCATGAACTTATGAGCAGATATGTTCGAAAACGCGTACTTGCGTTGCTGCCGGATCCAACTTCAGTCCCTTTGGAATGCCGACATGTGATTGGTGATGTGCAGGGCTCTTGTGCCACGCATGATAACTCGCAAGATCAGACCAGTAGGTCAACAGCCAGATTTCATCCGGTTCATCGCATGGACTGACTATATCCAGGCGCATAAAGCCGGCTGCACTCTCGACCTGATGAGGCCTGCTGACAAATGCTTCCTTGACTTGCGGAGTCATTCCATTGGCGACTTTAAACTTGCTCACTACAAGAACCATGGCGTGTGAATCTTGCTCTCCTCCTCAAACTCGCAGTATTTTGCATTGCGTGGCAGCGGACACCAACGATTGTTGCTGCTTCCGCCAGCTTCCGCATCGAAAAATTCTATTGTAGCCCAGGCGAATGTGTCTGCCTGTATGGTTTGGAATGCTCAATGGCACAATGGGCTGGCTGGACTTGCTGAAGTGGAGGCCGGGTGCACCATTTGAGCATGGGTCGGCGGGAGCTTCCCTTACGCCGGGAAGAATTTTGACCGCCGTTTTGAACTGCTTGTAGTCGGAATAAGTGGTGTCAATCTGAAAATCGCTGTTTTTGAATACCAGGATGCGCGCGTCGGCATCAATGAACCAGTGGCGCGGCAGCCACACTTCATTATTGATCCGGGTCTGCTCGAAAATAATGTGGGAGCCTTTGTGCAGCCGGGCCAGAAAGAACCCAAATGAAATTGTGTCAATGGCTTCGGCCTCAGCCTTCACCCATTCATAGGTCTGCTTATCAATCCAGAGCTTGCCCTTGAGCTTGGAAAATATGTCGGCATGGGGCTGCGTAGGGTGGAATCCCGGATGAGGAATGGCTTCGATTACGTAAACGCTGTGGCCGTCTATCTGTTCGTCGTCAAGCCGTTTGAAATCGTAGGCGTTGGCGAGGTCCTGAAATAGGGCGCGGTCTTTCTTGCGCTGTTTCTCTTCCTCTTCAGCCCGTTTGCGGCGGTCTTCATCGCTTTCGTTTTTATGTTTGGAAATGAATTTGTCGAGTTTCTCCTGCTCTTTTTTCTCGTCGCCCGGGCTCAATGGCTTGTCGTCTTTTTGAATCAGCCGGGAATATTCCTGGCCATACAGGATGGTGATGTCGTAAGTCTTGGTTTCTTCTTTTTTGATTTTGCCGTCTTTCCCAACTTCTTTCTGTGCCGAGCGCTGATGGTAGGTGTAATTACGGGCCAGCTCATCATTGTGTTGATCGGCCTCTACGCCACGGCGGACAATTTCCTTCACGTCCGGCGTTGTTTCTGAACTTGCCGCAGGCGCAGGATTTTGCGGCTGCTGCTGAGCCGCACACGAAAGAGCCGCGAAAACGACTATCAGCCCGAGTTGGCCAATCCTGGATCTCACGGCTATGTAGATTACCTGACCCGGTCTGGGATGCAAGCAAAGAAACCAAGCAGTAGATTAAAGAATTATGAATTGGAATCGGTTGAAATTTAGCCAAATCCCATATTCAATGTATCCAGAACTCAGTCTGACGGAAGGTTTGTATCAGGGCATGACTTTACTATTTGCGCAGAAAATTCTTTTGTTTGAAAGGGCACGGCTTCCAGCCGTGCCGTATTGAAGCTTCAAAAAAATCGGGCTTCAGCCCCCGAGGGAATCTTTAGTCGTGCCGAAAACCTTTATGAGATTATTGGGCTTCAAACCGGTGTGAGAACTCAATTTCGTGGCGACATCACTGTGAGGTCGAAGGTGTGCAGGGGCTAAAGCCTAATGTCACTTACTTAACAACGCTGGAGCAGAAATATGAGGACTTAACCAGAGCAGTTTTGAGGCATTCTGGAGATGCTTTGGAATTTTTCGCACTTATCTTCGATGTCTCCTAACGAACAGGGATTGCTGGAATTATTTGCCTCAATGGTTCCCGAGGGACAGTGGCAAGAGTTGGAAACCGGCCAGCGAACGCAGATTTATACGCTCCCGGTGGTGGTTGCCATGATGTTGTTGCAACGGCTTAACGAGCGTGGCACCCAGCAAGAAGCAGTTCATCAAGTGGCAGTCGGGCGGCTGGATGGGTTGTTGGCAGACTGTAAACGGGTGCGTAGAGGGAAGATATCACACAACACCGGTGGCTATGCGCGAGCCTGTGGGCGAACCACAGTGAGTGTGGTGGAGACGATATGCGACCAACTGCTGGCCGAGTTGGGCAAGCGGATTGAACCAGATCCGGAGTTGTCATTTCCACTGCTATTGCTGGACGGAAGCAGCCTTCAACTGGAGCACACTGAGGATTTACTGGAGCAGTTTCCGGCGGGGAGCAATCAGCACGGGGAGGGACACTGGGGAATTCTGAAGTGGGTGGGCTTGCACGATATGCAGAGCGGCATCGCGTTGCGTCCTGCCTGGGGGCCGATGTACGGCCCGCAAGCGGTGAGTGAGCAGCAACTGGCGCGGGAGGTTCTGGAGCGGGTACCGGTGGGAAGTGTGATTGTGGGGGATGGCAACTTTGGGATTTTCTCCTTTGCGTATGAAGCGGTGCAGAGTGGCCATCAGGTACTGTTTCGCCTGAGTAAGACACGGGCCAAGGCTCTGGGAGGGGCGGCCTTGCTGCCCAATGGAGAATGCAAGCTGGTATGGCGTCCGAGTAAGGAGGATCGGCGAAACCATCGGCAATGGCCAGCGGAGGCGCAGTTGGAAGGCCGACTGGTGGTGGTTACGCAGAATGGCTTTCGTGAGCCTTTATATCTGTTCACCACGCTTTCGGCAGACAAGGAAAAGATCATTGCCTGGTACGCAAAGCGCTGGAACATGGAACTGGACTTGCGGAGCTTGAAGGGGCCGCTGCGGATACGTCACTTGAATGGGAAAAGTACAGAGGCCATAGAAAAGGAGCTGCTGATTGCAGTGGTGGTCTACGGGTTAGTGAGAGCCTTCATGGCATTGGCAGCGCAGCGCGCAGGTGTGCCGCCGCGACGATTGAGTTTTACACGGGCGTACGGACTGCTGAATGCAATGATTGACAAGCTTTGCGTCCCGGATGCCCAGGCACGAGAGCAGAGCTATGACCGCATCTTGCAATACATGAGCCAAGCCAAGCTGCCCCAGCGTTCTAAGCGGCGAGAATACCCGCGCGAAATATGGGGATCCGGTAAAAGTTATCCGAAAAGAAAGCTGCAAAACGGAGATCTTAAGTAAGTGACATTAGGCTAAAGCCCAATGTTTATGCGCTTTTACGGCACGAGTAAACTCGTGCCCTGATACTTGTGCCGTCAACCCACCGCAAATTCTAAGTTCTCACCCACCCTCTTCAGCCCTTGCACACTCTTAACGTGTGGCGCTGTGGGTGACAGAATCGAGTTCTCCTCCACGCACTTAGTTCCTCAACAATCCAGCCGGCATCCTGCTCATCAGCGTCATCAGGGAAATCACGGTGAGATTTATCTTGTCGCGCACTATGGTTTACATTAGCTTTCGAGAACCCCAGTGCTGCAACTCGATACAGAGATCAAGTTCGTCAAAGGCGTCGGGCCGCGGATTGGCGAATGGCTGGAGCAGAAGAACATCCACGTGGTGGAAGACCTGCTCTACTACCTGCCATTCCGCTATGAAAACCGGCTCAACCCGCGTGGCATCGGCGAATTAAAAGCCGGGGAGATGGCGACTATCATCGCCGAGGTGCGGAACTCAGCCGTGTTCTACACGAAATCGGGCATGACTATCTTCCAGATGGTGGCCGGGCAGGGACGCTCGTCACTGCGGTGTATCTGGTTTCGCGGCGAATACCTGCGCGACCGCTTCAAGCCCGGCCAACTCGTCGCTCTTTACGGCAAAGTAGACCGCGAATGGAAAGGCCGCGGACTTCAGATCGCGCAGCCGCAATTTGAAATTATCGGCGACCCGGAAGATGCGGAAGGGGAAGAGCCGGCGGAGGTTGAATCCCTGGAAGTCGGACGCATTGTGCCCATCTACGAATCGGCGGCCAACGGCAAGCTGACCTCGCGCTGGTTCCGCCGCGTCGTCCATGGAGCGCTGACCAATCTGGCGCCAAAGATTTCCGATGGATTGCCACCATCGATCTGCCGCCGCCTCAAATTGCTGGACCGGCGCACCGCGTTCGAGCGCGCGCACTTTCCGCCAACCGGCGAAAGCTTTACCGACCTTCAGGATTCGAAAACTCCGGCCCACCAGCGGCTGATCTTTGAAGAGCTTTTCTTCATGCAAGTTGGACTGGAGCTGCGGCGGCGGCGCTTGCGCCAGCGAACCGGCATTGAGTTTGAACTGAATGCGAAAGTGCGCGAGGCGATCAAGAAGATACTGCCATTCCATCCCACGGCAGCGCAGAAACGGGTGCTCAAAGAGATTGCTCATGACATGCAGCGTCCTGAGCCCATGCGCCGCCTGCTGCAAGGGGACGTAGGCTCGGGCAAGACGATTGTCGCGCTGCAAGCGGCTGTTATCGCCATTGAGAACGGATATCAGGTGGCCTTCATGGCCCCTACGGAAATATTGGCCACGCAGCATTATCTTTCGGCCCGGCATACATTGGAGCAGGCAGGCTATCGTGTGGTGCTGTTGACCGGCTCCCTCGATGAAGAACGCAAGCGCAACGCCCGCCGCCATATCGCCCAGGGCGGCGCGCACCTGGTGATTGGCACACACGCTCTGATCCAGGAAAAAGTTGAATTTAACAAACTCGGACTGGTGGTAGTAGACGAGCAGCACCGCTTTGGCGTGATGCAACGTTTCAAGCTGATGAAGAAAGGCGCAGCTGAGCCGGACACCTTAATAATGACGGCGACACCCATTCCACGCACCCTGGCGCTGACCCTTTACGGCGATCTGGACACCAGCGTTCTCGACGAGTTGCCGCCCGGGCGCACTGCCATTACTACCCGCAAGCTTTCCGACCAGAAAGCGGAAGAAGTATGGAAGTTTCTGCGCAAGCAGGTAGCCGCGGGAAGACAGGCTTACGTGGTGTATCCGGTGATTGAAGGCGCGCCCAGCGACCAGCCGGAATTGGAGTTTACGGCTGCCTCGGCCCCAACATCGAAGAGCGGACTCAAGGCAGCCATGCACATGTATGAAGAGCTTCGCACCAAATATCTGCCCGAGTTGCGCATCGGGCTGCTGCACGGGCGGCTTGATCCTGAAGAAAAAGAAGAGACAATGCGCCGCTTCCAGAAAGGCGAGATTGACGTGCTGGTCGCGACCACGGTCATTGAAGTTGGTGTTGACGTGCCCAATGCGACGGTGATGGTCATTGAACATGCGGAGCGGTTTGGGCTGGCGCAGTTACACCAGCTTCGCGGACGCATCGGCCGGGGCTCGGCCAAATCGTATTGCATTTTGATGACGGCCGGCAAAGTTTCAGACGAAGCGGACCGCCGCCTGAGCGAGATGGTGCGCACTCAGGATGGATTTCAGATTGCCGAACTCGACCTGCAACTGCGCGGCCCGGGAGAATTCTTTGGAACGAAACAGGCCGGGCTGCCAAGTTTGCGGCTGGCCAATCTGGTGCGCGACCGCAAGCTGCTGGAACTGGCCAAGGCCGAAGCGGTGAAGGTTGTGAACAAAACGGATCCGGGGATCAGTGAACAAGACCACAGCCTGATCATGGAACACCTAAAAAACCACTGGCAGAGAAGATATGGACTGGTAGAAGTGGGGTAAAGAATCGGTATATCGGTGCATCGGGTTATCGAAATCATCTGCGCGAATCGCATGAATCAGCACGAATTTCCGGGAGAGTTGTTCATTGTGACAATATCGAGCACTACTTTGGTCAGACCCAAAGATTCATCAAAACTCATGAATTGATTCGCGGAAATTCGAGTATTCCGTGGCGAATGCCTTTGACTTGTTTTTCGGCAGTTTTGGATTTGCCTCTGCCCGCATTCACCAGCCAGCATCTAAATACAAGAGCCACTTGAGTCGTGAAACTGCCAACGCAGGGGGTTGTGTATGAAAGGGATTCTTTGCACTCTGTTGTTATTCGCGGCCAGCGCTGCTTTCTGCCAGGCGCCCAGCACGCCGCCATTTACGCCGAATCAGCAGAAATCAGGAAACCAGATACCTCCTGGGCAGACGCCCGGACAGCTTCCACCTGACCAGCAGACTAAGCCGGACCAGATGCCGCCTGATACCAAGGCTCCTGCTCCCACGCAGCACAACGACAGCGCCGCAGCGGCTCAGATGTCGAGCCCTGATGTGCAGAAACAGCTTCAGTCCGATTTCGATAACAACCCTGTGCTGGGCGCGAACCAGCTTAAAGCCGTTGTGGACGACGATTCCGTAGTTCTGAGCGGTACGGTGAACGACGAGAAGCAACACCAGATGGCGTTGCAGATTACCCAGTCCTATGCTGCCGGGCGCAAAGTGGTGGACAAGATCGTGATCAGAAATAAAGCCTAGCGCGTAGTTCATCTGAACGCTTCACGGGATTTCTGGCATTGGGCAAACTGGGTTCGGTTATGCGAACCCGTGGCATGACTTGGCTACAATAGCTGTGCCTTGTTAGTGTTCAAAATTGTTCTTGCGCCCATCTTAATTGCCGCAGTCAGTCTTGCCGGCCGCAAATGGGGCCCTTCGGTCGCCGGATGGCTGCTGGGGCTGCCACTCACGTCGGCGCCTGTGCTGCTGTTTCTATCACTTGAGCAGGGGCCGCAGTTCGCCTCGCGATCTGCGCGCGGCAGCATGCTCGGCTTGCTGGCCTGGGCTTCGTTCAACTTTGTTTTCGCCGCTATCTGCCTGAAGGCTGAATTGGTGGCAGAGCACCCTGGTCGGCTGGATCGCCTACTTCATTGTCGCGGCATTGATGTTGCCGGTGACACTTAAAATTGGCTGGATCTGTCTTATTGTGGTTGCGATGTTGTTCCTGATGCTCTGGTTTTTTCCCCGGATAACCGAGGTGCCCGAAACCGCACGCGGAAAGTACGATTTGTGGTTTCGTATGGCATCAGCCAGTGGGATGGTGCTGCTGATTACGGCCATTGCGCGAATGCTAGGCGCAACCGCTACCGGTATTCTCACCGCATTTCCGGCTTACTCGACTATTCTGGCGGTATTCAGTCATCGCCAGCATCCCCAGGCAGCGATTCATGTACTGAAAGGAGTGACTGCCGGGCTGTACACGGCGGCGGCATTTTTTCTGGCGCTCTCACTGGCGCTGCCGCGTCTTTCTATCGCATGGTCTTTCGCTGTAGCCGCTGGCGCAGCGCTGCCCGTGCAGATGGGCAGCTTGATTTACTTGAGGATTGGTAAAACAGATGAAGTTGCCGATCGAGCAACCGTGAAAGGCTGAAGAGTATTGCAGGGCTGTGAACCATGATTGGGGCCGGCAAAGACGTAGCAGCTACATCTTTGCCGGTGAGCTTGGCTGCAAAGGTAGTTTAAAGAGATATTGGCTGAACCCAGTTATGTGATAAGCGTTATGTTATTTGAAGCCTGAATTCTTGATTTCTATGCTGCCTTCTCGTCAGGAGAATGGTCTACGTGGTTGGGTGGAATGAATGACGTTGTCTCGGTGAACATAATAGGAGTTCCATAGCCGCTCACCTGTGCAGTTTCAGCGGGTGTAAGGTTGCGGGCGCCATTGCGGGCCAGAACTCTGTTGTTATCCGCCATACAATGCTCCTTTCAAACGATATCAACACCGCGAAAATCTAATCTCGCTGGCTGATGTCGGAAGATATTATATGTCCAATTACAGGTGATGCTTCGTCTTTCCATTCGCACTGGCAAAAAACGGAAGCATTTCAACAGCATTTATCAATAGATCACCCGGTCACCCGATGTACCGAATCACCCGATTCTTCAGCCTCTTCGCTCTGCGAAAAGCGTCTTCCAGGAATCATCGAGCGCGATCCATTCATCGCCTTCGAGCCAACTGGTTTTGCCTTCGGATACGTGCAGAATGCCGTGGCCGTCAGGACAGACCAATTCTGTCCCCCACCACTCCAGCAGCAGATAGCTGGGCATGCCAACATTGGCTTCGTGTCCGAGACGTTTGAGGCAGGCGCGGCAGCGGCGGCACTGGTCGCGCAACGACCACGAGACTGCAATCAATGTGGCCACCAGGAACAGCCAGGTGGAAGCCGGGCCAACAATCGGGAGCACCACGCCGGTCGCCATGATGGAGATGGCGTGGGTGATTTCCAGGGAAGCAATGAAGCATGCTGCCAGCACCAGCGCGGTTTTTACAGCGAAGAACTTCCACCAGTGGGAGTACTCGCGCAATCCGAGGCGTAATTTGCCGGAGCGCACCCGCGAAAAACGGCTGGCCAGCAATATGGTGCTGCCCAGCAGCGCAAGCACCGTGAATACCATGTAGATTTTCATTCCCTGATGCACGCTGGATGTCAGCGAGTTGATCTCCGCGCCGGCAAACCCGAAGGTTGATCCTGCGTCTTTGACCAGCTTTTCAAATTCCCTGGCATCGTCTTCGAGTGAAACTCCCGGACGCAGGCGCATGATCATGCCGGTGCGTGAAGCAAAATTGAATTTCGTCGAATTGGGCTGGGTCACTGTCCAGACGGAAATCTCGGGCGAAATAAAGTGGAAGTTAGAAGGGAGCACGCCGATCACCTTGCTCAGGCCGTCATAAAATTCCACCTGCTTGCCTACCACTGACGGATCGCGGTGGAATCCCGATACCCAGAGATCATGGGAGATCACAATGCATCTGGCGCAATCGCCTTCATCGCCGGGATGGAACAGACGCCCGGCAGCAGCATTATTTCCCAGTATTCCAAAAAAGTCGGGCGACACACGTGCTGTTATCACGGGAAGCGCGCCGCGATATGACGAGATGCTGGTGTTGTCCCAGGAATAGCCTGCAACGGCCTCGGCGGTCTTGCTGGTGGTGTTCCATTGCCTGACAGTCCGAAAAAGATTGTCAGAGTGAAAATGAATGAAGCTGCCATGGAAGGAAAGCTCGGCCAGCCGGCCGGCATCGCGGAAAGGCAGCGGAGAAAATTCCGAGCGGATGGTCGGAGCAAAGCCGGTACCAAGAATGACGACCAGCAGAAGAACAGAAATTGCGTACAGACAGAAGCGCGGAGTGCGCGGAAGCTCATGCGCCATCTGCAACGTGCGCTCACGGTTCCAGCGTTGCCACGCTGCATCAGGAAACGCGCCCCATACTCGTTTGGCCAGTTCCAGCTTGCTTGCGGAGGTGAGCCGCCCGGACTCGTGCAGGAAATGGACCCAGTGCCATACCTCGGCATGCCATTCCTCGTACCATTCATGGCGCTGTGCTTTGGGAACCAGCAGGCTGGCGATGCGCAGCAGGAATGTACATTGCCAGAGCAGAAATCGTATTGGTCGTGGAGTCGCCATCGAAAACTCTTCTCAGTCCCAGTTGACTGGCTCTCCGGGCATAAGCTGTGCCAGAAGAGGATATCGCCGGGTGGCTTGCGACAGGGCATCTTTGCCATTTCGCGTAAGCCGGTAGTAACGGCGCCGGGGACGGTTATCGCTGGCCGCTGCTTTTGTGTCTTCCCAGGTGCCGCGAATGAATGTGTTTTCCTCAAGCCGCCGCAACGCAGGATAGATCGTGCCGCTGGGCAGTCCGGTCTTTTCCATAATGTCGAACCCGAACATATAACCGGCGTTGATGGTCTTGAGAATCAATGCTGAGGTGTGAGAAATGCTGGTCGCTTCGCTCATCGAATGTTTTACCCTATGTAGAATTCTACGCTGGATCGAGAGTAGGCCAGCATGAATATTTCTGCTTAGACTGACACCGTGGGCCGCTGAGGGGTTCCTGCGTACGAAGAAAATCAAAAACTTTGAGAGCGCAGAGGATTAAGGGTGTTCTTGAAAGTCTGTTTGTTTCTGACGAGTTTCTTAATCTTGGTGCAGATCAAGTGATTTAGCAGGTTGGTCGCAGGGTTGAAGACGTGTCTGTGAACTTCAATTCTGTGATCACAGCACGATGCAGTTAGGAGTATGCAGGGGCTGAAGCCCAATATTTATAGGCCTTTTCGGCACGACTAAAGTCGGTGCCCTGTTACATGTCTCGTCGGCCCATGCAAAATTTCAGTTCTCACGCACCCTCAGAACCCAGTATTTATAACGTTTTTGGGGCTCCAAAAAAGTCGGTGCCTGTTACAAAACTCCACTTACAACAATCAAAAAACCTCTGCGCTCTTTGCGCGCCCTCTGCGGTGAAAGGTGTTCTCCGTGCCTCCGTGTCTCTGTGGTGGACGTTTATTTGCGTGCGCTGAGCTTTTGCATGACTCCGCGCATGAATCTTTCCGTCATTGTTCCCAAAGGCTGGTCAGTAGTCAGGTAGGTCCAGGTGGCGCCGCGCTGGCGAGGATCAAACCGATTGGCGGCTGCTTGTTCAAGGCGTCTCACGGCTTCTTCTTCGATTCTGCCTTCCAGTTCCTGAAAGAGTCGGTGGCATTCAGAAAGATACGAATGGAGCGGGTCGCGCCCACCGAATGAAACCCAATGGATTCCAGCACGCAATTCGGTGATCGTATTCAGATATTCGGTCCAGAGATCGTCAATGGTGGCGAGCAGCACTAGCCTTTCCAGCTCTGATTCGCAGGCTGTTTCGCCGGTGAGAATCTTCTGCCGCTGTTCCTGCAACACCAGTCGCTGCCCTTCGATGGCCGATTCATATTTATTCAGGAACGTTCGTATCTCAAGGTTCTGGGATTCCACCACGCGCTGGATCTGGTCGGGATCGTGCTGGAAGAGATGGATCGTTCATCCCGTAGCGGACAAGCAGATCGTCTTCCAGAGAGATGAAGAATTGTGACCTGCCGGGATCGCCCTGGCGCCCGGCGCGTCCGCGCAACTGATGATCAATGCGACGGCTCTCATGCTTGTTGGTGCCGATCACATAGAGGCCGCCCAGCTCCGCTACGCCTTCGCCAAGTTGAATGTCAGTGCCGCGGCCCGCCATGTTGGTGGAGATAGTGACGGCCCCGCGCTGGCCAGCCTGAGCAATGATGGCCGCTTCGCGTTCTTCGTTGCGTGCATTGAGCACCTGGTGCGCGATGCCGATCGTTTGCAGCCGGGCGCTGAACCTCTCCGATTCCTCCACGCTGGTGGTGCCTACCAGCACTGGTTGTCCTGCGGCATGGGCGCGCTGTATTTCGGCGAGAACCGCGTTTTCTTTTTCTGACTTGGTGCGGAATAGCTTGTCTGGGTGATCTTCGCGCACCACCCGCCGGTTTGTGGGAATGACTTCTACATCGAGTCCATACATGCTCTTGAATTCGTCGGCCTGAGTTGCGGCCGTGCCGGTCATGCCGCATACCTGCGGATAAAGCGCTATCAGATTTTGCAGAGTAATGGAGCCGAGAATCTGGCCCTGCTGTTGCAACGCCACACCTTCTTTGGCTTCCAGGGCGGTGTGCAGTCCGGCGGGCCAGCGCCGGTCTTGGATGATGCGGCCTTTGAATTCATCTACCGGTTCGATCCTGCCGTCTTTTACCAGGTAATCAACGTCGCGGCGCAGCAGCGCATGAGCATGAATGGAGTCCTGCACGGCGGAGAACAAAGCGAGGTTTTCATCGGTGAAAATGTTGCCACAGCGAAACGCAGCCTCTACTTTATGGCTGCCTGCGTCGGTCAGGGCAATGTTGCGTCCGTATTCGTCGAGCGTGTAATGGATGCCGCGCTGGAAGTTGCGGGTGACGGAGTCCACGCGATACGGCAGTGACTCGGCTACGGTGGCTCCGCCGGCAATCACCAGCGGAATGCGTGCCTCGTCAATCAGAATCGAGTCGGCTTCATCAATCACTGCGGCCTTGAACTCGCGGTGTACCTGCTCACCCGGATCAAGCGCTAACTGATCGCGCAGGTAGTCGAATCCTATTTCGTTGGCCGTGGCGTAGGTTACGTCGCAGGCATACGCCTGCCGCCGCCGGTCGGCTGGCATTTCGCGCTGAATGTAGCCGACGCTCAGGCCGAACCACTCGTAGATTTGCTGCATCCACTGCGCATCGCGGCGGGCGAGGTAGTCGTTCACCGTGAGCACGTGGACTCCGCCCGCGCTCTTTGCATACCAGACGGCGGCCGGCACCGCTGCCAGAGTCTTGCCTTCGCCGGTCTGCATTTCTGCAATGCGTCCTTCGGTCAGCGCCAGAGCGCCCTGAAGTTGTACGTCAAACATTTCCAGGCCTAGAACGCGCCCGGCAACCACGGCGGCGGATGCGATGGTTTCCAGGCGATCGGTCGTGGATCGCGCATGGCTTTTCAATTCATCGTCGGAGAGAGCTGCCAGTTCTTTGCGCCGTTGGTTCAGAAACTCGATGTCAGCGGACGATTTGGAAGCAGGTGTATTCGGATTGAGCCAGTTACGCAGCCACACCAGTCCTGCAAGCATGACGGATGCTAAGACCGAAGTCCTGGTGACTGCCCGTTTCGCCATGCCCTAGTATGGCACGCATACGGGCAGCACTGCTTTGATTTGCAATGTCGCTCTGGACATCCCTGGTTGGGGCTTCTGGTTCTCATAACATTGGGAGGGTGTTATGGCCGAGACAACAGAGCTGCTCGATGTAGTCCGCAACTTGATTCAAACCAGCCGGGACGGTGAAGATGGCTACCTGCACGCGGCGTCACATGTGACAGATCCGAGTGTCCAGGAATATTTCAAAGAGATGAGTCTGGAGCGCAAAGGCTTTGTGCTGGAACTGAAGGAAATCGCCGCACGCCTGGGTGAGCGTGAGCCGGACACCAGCGGCAGCGTGGCCGGAACCCTGCACCGCACCTGGTTCGCAGCCAAGGCCGATATGGGTTTAGGCGATCAGGCAGTGATCAACAGCGTGGAAAGCGGAGAAGATGCCGCCAAGAAAGCTTACGAAACCGCCCTGGCCGCAGGGTTTTCCGCCGATGTGCGCCAAGTTATACAAAAGCAGGCAGACCGTGTGCGGGCTGCGCACGATCACGTCCGCGATCTGCGGGACCGCAAAGCCGCGTAAATGATGCTGTAAGTGAAAGCGGCCTGCCACAGACTTGACGGTGGGAATTCCCGCGGGTCTTTGAATTTGAATAAGACCCGCGGGTTTGTTTATTTGCTTACGCTGATGGATGCTCCAGAATCTCAGCCAGAGCCCGCATGCGGTTCGCATCTGTGGGGTTCTTTGCCGAGCCGGCGTCCTGAGTCAAAGGCTGTGCCAGTTCCTTCAGCTTGGACAGAGCATCGGTGTTCAGGTGTGAGCTTTCCGCGCTTTTGATTGCCTTCTGCAGAGCTGCGATTCTGTCTGCCGGCAGCGCCTGCGATCGGGACAACTGGTCAAGATACGCCTTGGCCACGACCAATTTTGACGGCCACTCGATCTTCTGCTGGTTCTGCACATTCAGCTCTGTGACCTGAACTGTTTTCGCTGCGTCAATTTCGTTCTGTGTCAGGAACTTGCTTGGCGTCAGTTCAAAAACATCGAGGCCGCGTGCAATCTCAGAACCATAAATGTAGCCGTTGTACCAATAGGCCGACCACTCGCCGCCCAGCACCAGCACCTTCGGATCAATCGGTCCACGGTCAAAGTAGGCAATTTCAAATGGATGCGCCGTGTCGGTAAAGTCCATAACCGAGACGCCGCCCTGGTACCAGGCCTGCACTTCGATATCGCGGCCGGGCACTGGAACCAGCGAGCCGTTGTGGGCCACGCAGTTTTCCGTGTCACTCTGTGCGGCAGGCAGCTTGTAATAGTTCTGGAAACTCAGTTTGTCATTGTTGAGATCGAAGATTGCATCCGCGCCCCACTTGTTCGGATCGGTCGGACGGCAACGCGCTCCCAGGCCGCCGCCCCACTCGTCAGTAAACACGACTTTGGTCCCATCGTTCGAGAATGAAGCCGAATGCCAGTACGAGTAGTTTGGATCGTTCACCGCATCCACACGCTTAGGATTCACCGGGTCCTTGATGTCGAGCAAAATTCCATTCCCGGAGCAGGCGCCCGCCGCTAAGCCTATCGCGGAATACACCGTGATGTCGTGGCACTGATCCGTTTCCTTCGGCTTCTCCGCGTCTTTCTTGCCATGCGTGCCGCCGTTATTCAGGCCGTTTACCGCGCCCGTGCGAGGGTCAATAAATACCCGGGGACTCGATACCACTTTCGCATCCTGCGGTGCCGCCACTGGAACCTTGATTACGTCAATACGAAACAGTGCTGTGTTTGGATCTTTGTCCGGCTTTTCACCCGAGCATCCGGCCAGTTCTTCCGGCTGACGCACGAACGACGTGCCAGAGACATATATATAAACGTTGTCTTTGTCGTTCGGATCCAGAACCAGAGTATGCGTGTGCGATCCGCGGCATGTCTGCACTGCTGCAACCTGCTTCGGATTTTTGATGTCGGAAATATCGAAGATTCTCACGCCGCGAAAACGGTCTTTTTGGGCTGACGGAATGCGGCGCTTCTTCTCTTTTTGTTGTTCAGCTTGTTGCTCCGGGGTTGGCGGAGGGTCCGCCGGAAATCCCTGCGTGCCGCAATCCAAGCGTCCGTTCGGCTGCTCGACTGACATGAAGAGCAGGTTCTTGTATACCGATACATCACCTTGTCCGCCAGGGCAGATGATCGAAGTCAGCAACTTGGCCTTGGCTGGGTTGGCAATGTCGTAGATATTCATGCCATAAAAATTTCCCTGAAACAGATGATTGCCCTGGAACGCAAGATCAGAGTTCGCGAATGCAAGCTGCGCGATTACCAAATGCAAAGGTTTTGGCATCTTGGCGAGATTCGCCGAGTTCATCTGCCCCAACATCTTGAGCACCTTGGGATCATCGGGATCAGAGGTGCCGAGTTGAAATGCGGCAGGTTTTTTGAGAAGCAAAAGGTGCTTCATACCCATGGACGCTTCACCCGCATCATAGAGGCCGGGCTTCAGTTTTGCGCGGGGATCGTTTACGTCTGATCCGGTCATGCCCGGCGGCAACGGAGTTGCGGGCTCGGGAGCGAATGGATTCCGCTCTTCCTCTTCCTTGGCATCTGGCGATGGTGCAGGCGTGGGCGAAGGCGTCTGCGCCTGGGGCGGCGGAGTAGGTGTAGGCGTTTGCGCCTGTGCCTCTGCCTGCTGAAAGCTTACGCAGAAAAATAAAATGATTGCGGCTATCGCTACGCGAAAAGCAGTACTGGGCACTTGTTTCATTGTTTCTCCTCTGAAGTTTTCTTCTCCAACATGGCTTGCATAATCCTGATCTCGGCTCGCTGAGTATTGTCCGCGTCAGTGGCGAAGTCAAATAGCTCGGCGTCCTGTCCGGCGCCTGCGGTGTCAAACAGGTTCTTCACCATGGTCAATGCGCCATTGTGGTGCTGAATCATTCCGGTTAAAAATAAACGATCGAACTCAGCGCCCTTGGCCTTCCGCAGCGCTTCCATTTGTTGCTGTGTAAGCATACCGGGCATAAGGGGCACCGGCTGGCTCGACATATCTTCATTCATGCCTTTCATTTCCGGATTCATGCCTTTCATTCCCGGCATGGGCATGGAAAGTGGTTCGCCACGGGCCGCCAGCCAGCGTTTCATAAACTTGATCTCGTCCGACTGCGAGCTGCTGATGCGCGCGCCCAGCGATCGCAGATCATTATTCTGCGTATGCGACGGAATCAAGGCCGTCATCTCCACCGCTTGCGAATGATGCATGATCATGCCTTGCATGAACTCCACTTCCGCTTGCGACCGTGGCGGCAACTTTGCCGGTGTGGAATTTGGCAGTCTCCTGCTCGGCTTACCCGGGGCGCCCGGCTGAACCACTACAGGGGCCGGACCACTCTGCTGTGCGCGTGCAGCAGGGCAGAAGAAGACGATCAGAACGATCACTGCGAAGAAAAAGCCCGAGGCGGTGCCACCCTGCACTCCACATACGCGAGCCAACCGAAGCCTGCGCTTATGGAGAAAGCGATACAGCCACGAGTCCGGAACATTGCCAGGCGTTCGCGTTCGATCAGTTATTTGCGTCTGCATTCGATGAAAGCTGGTCACAAAATACTAACATTTTCAGAGATTCCCTCCAGCAGACCGGCTGCGCGGTGGGCGAGTTCATCCTCGCATGACGGCTCAAATTGCCCGCGAAAGCCACGCCGGAGAAAGTTCAACGTCTTTCCCGGAGAGCTTTCCAGGAAGGAAGAGTCCAAGAGCGTTCGCACGCTGGTCCGAGTCCAAACTCGTCGCAGCCCTGCGCCTGCTTAAGACTCAGCTTATGGCCGTATGCAAATTGATGGGTGAAAGCAAAAGGCAAATGTCCGGACAACTGGTACAATAATGAAGCCGCAACTCCGGAGAGGTGGCCGAGTGGCTGAAGGCGGCGGTTTGCTAAACCGTTATAGGGGCTAACACTTCTATCGGGGGTTCGAATCCCCCCCTCTCCGCCAGATTTTCTTATTTGTGTCAAGTACCGTGATTAGGAACTCGCGTTCAAAATAAGTGTCATTCTTTTTTCGACCACACCTAATCGCTGGCTCGGGAAATACAACATCTCTTCACAATTCAAGAATGTTGTTTTGATCAGATTGCCTCTGAAGGCCTCCGTAGTTCATCGCTAAGCAGTCTATGGTGAACTCCAGCGCTCATCCTTCGGGGATTCTGTTTTTCAATTCCTACGCTCTCATTAAAAAAGACGTTTCAGATTGCGCAAGCTGGAGATGTGGATAACCTTTGCGCATGTGATAGTATCGCGCCCACGCAGGAGTTGTTATGGCGAGATTACGTCGGGCTTCATCTAAATGGGCTCAGAGTCGGCTGAGCTTATAGCCCATAACCCATTCGCCTGTAGTTTACTCCCATAAGAACTGCGCACTATTGGAGTCTCCTAAGATCGAAGTCAAGTGGCTTGCAAAAAAGAAACTTGAATATTAATTCAAGCGCTTGGGACATTGACCTCAGACTCAAGACTGCGTTGTCGGAAAATACCGCCTCGGTGTGGAAAGTACAAAGTCGAGTGGGATAGCTAAATCAAGGTATTCTGGTCAGAAATGGTTATTTCAATATGCCAAAGAAAAGGGCGGTAATAAAAGCTGACGGCACACACTCAATCAAGGGTTCGCGGTTTTGGAACTCTACTCGTCGACTGGAGAACGCATGTGAGAAGTTTACCGTTGCGGCGATTCAGGGAATGGGGAAGAAAGCACCGGTGTGCGTGGAAGCCCTCGGTCGGATTCTGATCGATGGAGATCTGTTGAGTTCGTGCATGTGGGGTTGTCCGGGCGATACTCAGGATGCTCATGTGGTGTATTACCTTTGCGCTCGTTCCGTGAGCTTCGGGCGTGCCGCAATGCGTCTCGCGAAATTTGCTTTTTATGATGAAGCCCTTTCACTCGTACGGAGCGTGGGAGAGATCGCAAATTTGCTTGCGCTCTTTACGACGCATAAGTCCGCCCTCGAAGAGTGGAAGGAGGGTGATCGCAAATATCGCCGGAAATATTTCGGACCGATGGAGGTCCGCATGAAGCTGAAGGATCTGAATGAACTAATACCGATGGACGCAGATCGGTACAGGACATTATGCGAACTGAGCACTCACCCGGTTCCTGATCTCACGCCTCAACGATTTAATCCCCACGACCGGTCAATGATAGGCGGCCTTCACGTGCAAGTGGCGGGCTTCTTGGTGGTGTTGAATGAGCTCACGATCTTGGAATCGCTCGTCGTATTTTTTGCGGCGAGGCTGTGCGATATGCCGAAGAAAGCGCGACGACAGGTATTCGAGGACTGCGCAACAGCAGCGCGCTCTGCTGGGGGAATTACGGTGCAGAATTTCCGAGACATGCTGAGCGGCCAACCGCCGCCGCCATAAAAGTAAAGCTACCCTTTGTCAAAGGCGGCGAGGTGCTGAAGAAAAGTCTGGCGCAAGCTCACGATGGTCAAGCGACGAAATCTGTTGACGGCTTGAGGACATTACTAAGTGTGCCGCTTCTGAAGCTGCTCAACCACATT
>CAWGMN010000006.1:0-189552 GCA_963823745.1 Terriglobia bacterium | reverse complement strand
TCGGGCCTGATTCGGCGTAGGCTGGCTTGTGCCGCCCCTCCGGGGCTCGTGTTTTTTTCCCTGTTCCCACACGTTCCGGTGTGGGCTAGTTGTCGCCGCCCTGGCCGGGCTCGTCTTATGTGCTGTGAAGAACAAAGAGTTCCTTAAGTGAATCGCGGCAGGAGCCCAAGAAAGGAACTCCAAGAGAGTGGTAACCTGGACAGCCAATATATCGCGATTCCTGACTCAGCTTTTGGCACTTCCCCCGCTGCCTGATCCATGAGCACTTTGCCTTGCATTTATGGCAATTTTGGCACTTATGGCAATTTTGGCAATTCTTACTGCCCCTGCATCTGCTGGACCGCTGAGGTGAATTTCTTGTTCTTCAGGAACTTGCCAAAGCAGTTATCCTGCAACGGATCAGAAAGCTGGTCTGATGTGCTCAGGTGGCCCTGGTTCTTGAAAGCCAGGCGCAGCTCTGAAAGCGCATTGTCCATATTGCCCTGCCCACCCCAGTAGCAGGCCATATCGTAATGGAACAAGGGATAGCTGGTGTCCTGCGTCAGCCCGTAATCCAGCACTTCTTTCGACTTCGCGGGATTCTGGGTGAAGCGGTAGGAATTGGCGAGATTATCCACCAGGATGCGGAAGTCGTCGCGGCCCAGCGTGCGCTTCTGCTTTTCCATGTCCAGCGCTTGCTGCAACTGCTGCGTTGCCGTGGGGAAATCCTTGTCGAGATAGGCCATGGTGCCGTCGAACAGATACGATTTGCTGCCCTGGAACAGCTTGTTATCGGGCTGTTGCGCGTCGCCGCCTTCGTCCGGCAGCAGACGGACGCTGTTCAGCACGTCGTCAAATAGCTTCTGGTCCTGAGGCCGGTACAGAATTTTCGACACCCGCACCTCGGCGCACAGGTCACGGCTGCCCAGGTATTCATGAACATTCTTCTGCTGCACCGGAGCGCCGTTGTACTCGGGAATCATGTACTCGACGCGGGCAATCTGGCCGTTGCTGTTCTGTTGCAGGTTCTCGCGCGTGACCTGCACCTGGTTCATGGTGCTGCGCCATAGTTCGTCTTTGCAGCTATCGGCGGTGGCCGGGAAGCCGACCTGCCAGAGAAAAGCCGTAACCTGCAGGCGATCGGGCCGGGGCATAGCGTCGAGACGGGCCAGCTTGCGATCGTTCTCGACCGAGGTCTTTACTCTGGTCGGCCCGGCATTGAGCTCGAGTACGCCTTTCACACCGGGAATGGAGATTCTGGTTTTGCCGGAATCAGAATCCTGGGCCAGGGAGGCCAGCGGCAGAACTGAGACAACAAGCAGCGCGAGAACAAAGTTTTTCATCATGGCGAAGCATACCTTACGAGAGAAGATGGCCGGGAAGGGGATTGAGATGCCAAGTCTTACCACTGATGACACGGATTGGACTGATTTTCACGGATCGAACCTTTACCGCTGATTTCGCTGATGACGCTGATCGGAGAAGACTATTTCACGTCCTGATAGCTAAACCGCCTGCCGTATCCACTCAGCGCAAATATTTTTTCCGGCTCTCGCATCTCGATAATGATCCGGAGCGCCGCAGACTTGTCCCTGGCCGACTCGTAGAGAGCTTGCGAAATCTTGTAACCCATGTAGTAGCCCAGGTCCGGCGGTCCAGTGCGGTCTTTCTCGCCGTAGTTGTAGAGCCAGTTTCCCTGCCGATCGTCTCTTTTGATGTCTTGCTGGAATTTTAGCCACAGCTCCTCTTCATGCGAATCTCCATACGCCTTACGCGCGGCATTCAAATTGTGGCCACTGGCCAATTCAGCCACAAAATCGGCAGCCCCTTCGCGCATGCAGGAAGCCAGCAAATCGTTGTCGGGATGCTTCTGTTGAAAATGTATGAGTTCATGCATCACGACCGCGACCGGGTCCGTCACCGGGACAATCGGATTGTTCTCAGAAAACATTTCTGCGCCGATGATTAATCCTTGGCTGCTGCTGGTGCCGCCGGAGTTCAAAGCCCCTACAACGAAATAAACGGGAGGAAAAATCGCGTCGGGATACAGCCGCTTGAGTTCGTGAAAGTCCTGGCGTATCTCCGGAAGAGCGCTCTGTAAGAGCTCGTTGTTGTGCCGGACGCTCTCATAATACGAGCGTTTGGCCAGTATCACCTGGCTTAAATGCTTCGCACTCTCAATCCTGTGAGGAATAAAGTCTTTTACGCCCTGCGAACCTGGATTGAGATATCGCTGCTGGAGGACCTCCGCCAGCTTTACCGGATCAGCTTTCAGGTCATTTGCCCAGTAATCATAGGCCTGCCAAAAGCGCGTCACGTCATTTGCGGTGATAATTGCCGCATCAGGATCGTGGTTCTTCAGTGGGTCAGCAGGTGACTGCTGTTGCGCATAGATGGCTGCAGAAAAACACAAAACCAGAAGCAATGTTCTCATCTGCTTAAAGGACCAGCGCCAGCAATATAGCACAGCAGCTCCGCTTACCACTGATGACACGGATTGGACTGATTTTCAGATCAAAACCTTTACCGCTGATTTCGCTGATGACGCTGATCGGAGAAGACATGAGCGCCGACGCTGCGGGCTAAAGGCTTACCGCCCGGACACTGCGGGCTGAGTGCATAGGTCCTTCGGTGCTGCGCACCTCCAGGATGACATGGGGCGGCGGGTGATAGCACGCGGGCAGTAACGACAGGTTACACCCGCAACTCCACTACCGTCGCCCCGGCGCCGCCTTCGTTCTGGCCGGGTTCTATCAGGTTCTCCACATGCGGGTGCTTTTGCAGGAACTGGCGAATGGCTTTGCGCAGAATGCCCATGCCGCTGCCGTGGACGATGCGGACTCGGGGCATGCCCGCCAAAAACGCCCGGTCTACGAACTTCTCTACTTCACGCGTAGCGCTGTCAACATTCTGGCCGATCACATTGATCTCGGTGGGCGTGTTCGCATCCTCAGAGGTCAGCGAGACGGAAATTCCTTTGGACCTGGCCGCGGTGACAGGGGAAGATGCGGCGCTGGCGACGACTTCAGCCACGTCATCGCGCGGAATCTTCATCTTCATGGCGCCCATTTCCACTTCAAAAGTGTTTTCATCAATCTTGCGCTTGATCACCGCTGTGCGGCCCAGCGATTTGAGCTTGACGCGGTCGCCTTCCGAGATGCGCTTCACTTCATGCGGACGCGCATGAGGATCGCCCGCGTCGGCCCCGGTCTTGTGCGCTACTACTGAAGCATCGAACTGCTCTTTGAATTCGCGCCGCAGTTTGGCCATGCGGCGTTCGGCTTCTTTCGATAGCTTTTGCGCCGCCGCCCGCTCCTGCACCGCATTGATGGCTTCGCGGCTCTGATATTCAAAATCGCGTAATAACGACGCCATCTTATTCTCGAACTCACGCGTCTTCTGCCGCTGCTCCTGAAGGCCCTGCGCTTCCAGCCGCTTCATTTCGCGCTCCAGTTCCTGCTGGCGCTGGCGCGTGGCGGCCCGTTCCCGCTCCAGGTCTTTCAATTCGGCGTGCAGGCGATCGAGAAATTTCGCGATGTCCTGCGTCTGGGAGTGCAGCCTTCCGCGCGCGCTCTCGATGATCTGCGGATTCAGTCCCAGCCGCTGGGCGATATTGATTCCCGCCGATGCCCCCGGCACTCCCACGCGCAACTCGTAAGTCGGCTGCAATGTGCTTTCTTCGAATCCCACGGCGGCATTCACAACGCCTTCATTGTTGGCGGCGTAGACTTTCAGCGAAGTGTGGTGAGTGGAGATGAGTGTGAGAGCGCCCAATGCGAAGGAAGTGGCTGGCAATAGCCACGGCCAGCGCCGCGCCTTCTTCGGGATCGGTGGCCGAGCCAAGCTCATCGAGCAGCACCAGCGATTGCGCGGTAGCCGTGCGGGAGATGAAATCAATGTTGGTTACGTGGGCGGAAAAGGTAGAAAGGTTCTGCTCGATGGACTGGTAATCGCCGATGTCGGCCAGCACCGCATCGAACACCGGCAAACTGGCCATGGCGGCCGGAACCGGAACCCCCGCCTGCGCCATCAACGCCAGCAGCCCTACGGTTTTCAGTCCCACGGTCTTGCCGCCGGTATTAGGGCCGCTGATGATGAGTTGCCGGTGCGCGGCGTCGAGTTCCATAGACACCGGAACGATCTTGCCGCGACGGTGGCGCAGATTTCTTTCGAGCAGTGGATGGCGGGCCTCTTCCAGTTGCAACAGCCCGTCGGTCAGCGTTGGACGCGCGCATTCGTAGTCCATGGCAAAGCGGCCTTTGCCAAACTGGAGTTCCACCTCGGCCATAATGTCCACGGCCTGCGCGATCGCGCCAGCCTGCTCGCCGATGCGCGCAGTCATCTCCAGCAGAATGCGATGGACTTCGGCCTGCTCCTCTTCCAGGAGGCGCACCAGATCGTTGTTCTGCTCAATGGTTTCGAGCGGCTCGATGTAGACCGTCTGTCCGCTGGAACTAGCCCCGTGAATCACGCCTGTGACCTTGCGGCGCTGGTCGGTCTTGACCGGAATGACAAAGCGTTCGCCGCGAATGGTGATCAGCTCTTCCTGAATGGCGCCGCCTTCGGCCAGATGACGCAGGTAGCCATGCAGCGATTGCTGGATCAGCCGCTTCTGCTTTTCCACGTCACGCCGGATGCGCGCCAGTTCGGGCGAGGCCCGATCATCGAGCGTGCCATCGGGCAGGATCTTGTTGCGGAAGAAGCGCAGCAGCGGAGTGAAATCTTCGATGCCCAGCGACAGCGCTCGCATTCCCGTCCAGTGGTCCTTTACTGCCTCAGGCGGATTCAGGACAATCTCGCGCCATTCCGAAGCCTTGTCGGCCAGCAGCAGCAGGTCGCGCAATTCGTTGATTTCGAGCGCCGCTCCGGCGATGCGGGTTTTCGCCAGCATCGTATGGGCATCGAAGAGCCCGGAAAAATCGAACCGCCCCCCGGCCACCAGGTACTTGCGCGCTTCTTCGGCAAGCTGTTGCTGGTGGTTGATCCAGTCGCGGTCGGCAGTAGGCGCAAGCTGGCCCACACGCGCCTTCCCTAGCGGCGAAGACACGTAGGCCGCCAACACGTCGCGAAAGGTATCGAACTCCAGCACGCGCGCGGAGGTATGTTGGAGAGGCTCGGGCATTGTATTGATGGTAGCGCAAAACGGGTTTTGGCTTCCAAGGCAACACCTTTTCACCGCAGAGTAGCGCAGAGGTGGGAGGAGTCTTGGCTCTTAAATCCGGAGCCCATGGTCGCCTTCAAAGTATCGAGTAATGTTCTAATGCGCTCCGCTCCAACAGACGGAGCTGCGCGCACGCCTTCGGCAGAGCGGAAGGAAATCGTTTCTTTGCTTTCCCGGCACTCCGCTTCCCAGACGCGCGAAGACGCGCATCTGAGAAGCTCCGTGGCCGGGCTACTGTCGGTCGTCCTGCCGGACTGGTGTCTGGATTGTCCAAAGGGTCTCGTCAACCTGAGACGGATGGCAACGGCCACCAAAATCCCTCAGAAACTCTGCGCCCTCTGCGTACTCTGCGGTGAAAAGGTGTTGCCGTGGGTTTCTCCGTGTTCCGTGGTGAGCAGTGGGCGAGCATTTTCTTTGGTTTGGCTCACCGGGAATGCTGCTAAACTTTAGGGCAAATGGCCTTTCCAGCGACCCGCCTTAGAAGAATGCGCCGTACTGAGCCTTTGCGCTCCCTAGTGCGCGAAACCCGGCTTTCTCCTTCCAACTTCATCTATCCCTTGTTTATCTGCCCCGGCGAGGGAGTTCGCCGTGAAGTGTCGTCTATGCCGGGGGTGTTCAATCTGTCCATTGACCAGGCGGTCGCGGAGGCGCGGGAAGCCAAGTCTCTGGGGCTGGGCGGAATCATCCTGTTTGGCCTGCCGGAAAAGAAGGACGAAGTGGCCACCGGCGCGTGGGCCGAAGATGGCATTGTGCAGCGGGCCACGCGGGCCATTAAGCAAGAGGTGCGCGACCTGATCGTGATTGGCGATGTGTGCCTGTGCGAATACATGTCACACGGCCACTGTGGCCTGATTGAAAAGAAGAAGCAGGCCGGGAACACTGCCGCACAAAAAAGCGGGGCAGCCGCCCAGCAGGCTCCCGAACCGGAATACGAGATTGCCAACGATCCTACCCTGGAAATCCTGTCGAAGACCGCAGTGGCGCAGGCCAAGGCGGGCATGGACATCATCGCGCCTTCCGACATGATGGACGGCCGCGTGGGCGCCATCCGCAAAGGCCTTGACGGCTCCGGTTTCGCCAACACACCGATTCTTTCTTACGCGGCCAAATTCGCCTCAGGTTTCTACGGGCCGTTCCGCGAGGCTGCCGATTCAGCGCCCCAGTTCGGCGACCGCCGCTCTTACCAGATGGACGGCGGCAACGTGCGCGAAGCCATGCGCGAGATCGAGCAGGACGTAGACGAAGGCGCGGACATGATCATGATCAAGCCCGCAATGCCTTATCTGGATGTAATCGCCGAAGCCCGCCGCCGCTTCGATCTGCCGATTGCCGCATACCAGGTGTCTGGCGAGTACGCGATGCTACAGGCCGCTATTCAGAATGGCTGGCTGGAAAAGAACCGGGTAATTCTGGAATCGCTGGTTTCCATCCGCCGCGCCGGGGCCGAGATGATTCTTACCTACTTCGCCAAAGAAGCGGCACGGCTGCTCAGTTAACCCGTCCATACGATACATGAAAAAGGCCGGGATTCTCCCCGGCCTTCTCCAGCTTCTCTTTATTCGTTCAACCGCTCAGGATTCGTTCAACCGCTCAGGCTGCTTCGAACCGCTTCAGGCTGCCCGGCGCATGCCGCCCGGTCCTGACGCACGGTTGCCGGCAATCAGCCGGACCAGCCAAGTCAAAATGACTGCGCCGAGAATGGCGATGAGAATGGTATAAACCATTCCACCTTGACCGGTTCCACCAAGTGCGCGCATGATCCATCCGCCCACAATGGCGCCGATGATGCCGATTACGATGTCCATGACAGGACCAAAGCCCCGGCCACGCATGATCTTTCCGGTTGCCCAGCCGGCAATCAAACCTACGATTACCCACCACAATATATACATATATCTCCTAACTTCAGGAACAGGAAGTTCTCGCTCTATATGACGGTGTTTGGACAAGCTGGGGTTTGTTTGAAGTTGTGATAATCGAGAGCTGAAGGAATTGCCAAAATTGCCATGATTGCCAAAAATGCCAAAATTGAACACCCAAATCCCTGTAATGCGGATAGCGACAATCTGCTCGACAAACACGATTGCCTGCTCCCAAGAAGAATCTGAAAACCGCCATTCAGAGCACCCGTTGCAGCGGCAGCCCTGAATCGGCGGGCACATGGCAATCATCTTATGGAAGTGAGTTGCTGACGCTGCTTATGAGAAGTGAGCTGCTGACGCTGAAGCGAGTTGCTGATTAGACGGATTGTGGTTTCATTTACAATCATCTGTTTTGCCTAGTACGACTTTCCATACAGGGAGTGCCCCTTTGCCAGAGACTATCTATGACGTTGCCATCATGGGCGCCGGACCGGGCGGGTACACGGCTGCCATCCGCGCCGGCCAGCTTGGCCTGAAGGCTTGCCTTATCGAGAAAGACGAACGCCTGGGAGGCACCTGCCTTCAGGTGGGCTGCATTCCCACCAAGGCCCTGCTCTTCAATGCCGAAGTCTACGACCATCTTAAAGGCGGCGAAGGAGTATGGCATTGAGGGCGTGACCGCGCCCAAGCTGAACTGGAAGACCATCCAGGACCGCAAGAACAAGATCGTGACCAAGCACACCAAGGGACTCGAGTTCCTGATGCGCAAGAACAAGGTCACAGTAATCAAAGGCTTTGGCGCGCCTTACCGGCCCGGCCAAAAATGGCGTACACACCATCAACATCGAAGGTGGCGCGGCCATCCAGGCCAAAAACATCATTCTGGCCACCGGCTCATTTGCCCGCATGCTGCCGGGCATGCAGGCCGACGACGCAGGTTCTGACCAACATCGAGGTGCTCAGCATTTCGCAACATCCCCAAATCCATGGTCGATTATCGGCTCGGGCGCCGTGGGCGTGGAATTCGCCTCTATCTACAAGTCGTTCGGCGTGGAAGTGACCGTGATCGAGATGCTGCCGCGCATCGTGCCGGTGGAAGACGAAGAAGTCTCCAAAGAACTGCTGCGCGTCGTTCAAGAAGAGAGGCATCAACTGCTTCGTCAACACCAAAGTGGACAAGGTCGAGAAAACCAAAGACGGCGTGGCCGTGAGCTTCACCCGCAGGGAGACAAGCAGCAGCGCGTGGAAGCGGAAAAAGTTCTGGTCGCCATTGGCCGCGGCCCCAACACCGAAAAAATCGGCCTGGAAAAGACACCAACATCAAGTCCGAGCGCGGCTTCATCCATGTAAACGAATGGATGGAGACCGGCGAAAAAGGCATCTATGCCATCGGAGACATCGTGGCCGGACTGCCGCAACTTGCCCATGTGGCCAGCATGTGCGGCATTGTTGCCGTGACCCGCATCGCCGGCAAACCAGCCAAGCCTGTGAACAAGAACCATATTCCCGGCTGCACCTATTGCGAGCCGCAGATCGGCAGCGTAGGCCTGACCGAAGCCAAAGCCAAAGAAGCGGGCTACCAGGTGAAGATCGGAAAGTTCCCCTTCACCGCCAACTCCAAGGCCAGCATCATGAACCAGCATGAAGGCTTCATCAAAGTTGTCTCCGACGCCAAGTACGGCGAGATTCTGGGCGTGCACATCATCGGCCCGCTGGCGACAGAGATCATCGCCGAGGCCGTCACCGCCATGGAACTGGAAGCTACGGTAGAAGACATGATGTTCACCATCCACGCGCATCCCACGGTGGCAGAGGGATTGCTGGATGGCTTCAGCGCAGTCGAGGGCGAAGCTATCAACTTCTAACCCTTACCACTGATGACACTGATTGGACTGATTTTCGCTGGTAGAAGGGCGAAAAGCTTAACGCTGATGACGCTGATTTTACTGATTTCGCTGATCAATCGGATTGGAAATTGATCTCACATCTCTGAATTAGGCGTATTGCCAAGGGAGAATGAGAATGTCATAAACAGCTACCGAAACCAAATTTGGTTTATCAGTGTAAATCAGTTCAATCCGTGTCATCAGTGGTACGGTTTTCGAGGAAACCTCATTGTCCGGTTCACTACTCTTACTTGTAAGAGGAGGAACCATGCCAATTGATCCAGTTTGCAAGATGCATGTTGAGATTACCGACGCGGCCGCCAGCCACGACTATCACACCGAGACCCTCTACTTCTGTTCGCTGGACTGCAAGAACGAATTCGAAGCCGATCCTGAGAAGTACATGCGCGGCATGAGCGACGAAGAGCGTATCGCCAGTTGAGACCCTTACCACTGATTGACACTGATCGGGCTGATTTTTACTGATAAAGCCAACGGCAAACGCTTAATGGCTGATGACGCTGATTTGCGCTGATTTGAATCGGATTGGAATGTTGTGAAAATCAGTTGAATCAGTGTCATCAGTGGTGAGGTTTGCTTTCGGCGGTAAAATCGACTCATGCTTCGGGTCATCAATGTTGTCTATCTTGGCCGTGTGGATTACTCCACCGCGCTACAGTTGCAGCAGACTATCGTTCACTTGGTAAAAGAAGGGCGCATCGGCCACACGCTGCTTTTGCTGGAGCACCCGCCGGTCATTACCCTCGGACGCAACGCCGAAACCCGCAACATTGTTGCTTCGCCTGAATTCCTGGCCAGCCAGGGAGTCGAGTTGTTCGAAACCGACCGGGGCGGCGATGTCACTTTTCACGGTCCCGGGCAACTGGTGGGCTATCCAATCTGCGACCTGCGCGGATTCACACCGCGATTGGGAGCAGTCGAGTTCGTCAGAAAAACAGAAGAGGTACTCATCAGGACCTGCGGCGACCTGGGAGTGGTGACGCATCGTATCGCCGGGCTGACCGGCGTGTGGACAGACCAGCCGGCGAATATCGCCGCGATTGGCGTCCATATTTCGAGGGCAGTTACATCTCACGGTTTCGCTCTCAATGTGAGCACCGATCTTGATTACTTCAAGCTGATTGTTCCGTGCGGCATCCCGGATAAACCAGTCACTTCTCTCGCCAATGAAATGGCGGCGGAAAGTTCCCGCAAAGTACCATCTCTTGAGGAAACAGCGGAGATGGTTTCCCGCAACTTCGGAAGGGTTTTCGAAGCCCAGACGCTCTGGTTGCCGTCACTCGATGCGCTGCTGACCTCGCCACAAGATACGCCGGCGCGTCCTCCGGCAGAGTTGCGGAAGATGGTGGGGGAAGATATTTATCTGGCGTACGAGAGCGCTTTACCGCAGAGGACGAAGTGAGCGCGATAGGTGATAGCGCAAGCGCAGGGAGTGTAGACCTCAAACCATGGTGTGGAAAACTGTGCAGGGGCTTTAGCCCAATATATAGCTTTTTGGACGGCATCCGCTTGCGGGGCCCATCTGTTTCATTCGCCGGAACCCAGGGCTTACGCCGCTGGGCTAACATATAGCGCCCCGCTCGGGGCGCTTTTGCTGGACGAACCACCCTTTGTAAATTAATCCCTTGGAGCAGGGGCGGCGCCCGGCGGCAAAATTTCCACATCGCCCTGTTGCGCAGGAATGGTTCTGTGGCTGGTTATGTAAAATACCGCCGCCGTCCAAGTGGGAAACAGGTCCAGTCCCGGCGTGAGTTCCGCGAATAACGATGGCAATAACGCCCAATGGAATCCCAGCAGCCGGAACAGGATGAAGGCTGTTACGGCATCCAGCGCTGTATCCAGAGGGGAAAAACCACCCTCGGCAAACAGGGGCATGGCCACGATCTGAACTGCATCGGCAACAATCGCCACCAGCCAGGCAAGCCGGTGCTCAGGGGACTTGAAGGTTTTCAGAAAATCGAAGGACAACATAGGCAGCCTCGTTTTTATAAGGATACAGCAATCTGTTGCTTAATCCCGAACGTTCATTGTGTAGCGTTCACTGAGTAGCCGGTGTTTGTGATTTGCTTATTGGACGAGCGGCGAAGCCTTGCGGTCGCAGTTTTATTCCCCAATTTCACCTTACTACTCCACTGCCAATCCAGGCACGGTTCTTCCGGCCACTCCGCTATTTTCGACTGTCCGAAAGAAGGCGAGCGTTGTTTGAACAAATTGTGCAGCCGCATCGAGGAAGATCGGCGCCCATGTCCTCCATTGGGGACCACCCTCAGGGCCGAATGAGGAATGGCGCGATACATCTCGACTGCCATCTCCACGGGATACAGGAAATCGCGATCGCCATAGACAATCAACGTTGATGCCGTAATCGTGGCCAACAATGGCGGCGTGAAATTCATGTCGTCATAGCTGTCTTTCATGCCGCGCTGCCATTCCCACAAAGCTGTGATCTGCTCATCACCGAGCTTGTGGCGTTTGCGCATAGCTTCCCATTCTTTTTGCGGCTGGCTTTCCACCTGCACCTGACGCATGATCGCGCGCGCCTGCTCCGGAAAATACATGGCCGCGCTCACCAGCACCATGGCCTGAATTCGCTCCGGTTGCAGGGTCGCCATGTGCAGCAGCGTGTTGGCTCCCATGCTCACGCCGATAGCCCTGCATCTTTCAATACCGAGATGGTCAAGCAGGGCGAGCGTATCCAGGGCGCATTGCCGATGGGTAATCTTTCTTTCGGGATTGGTGGAGCGGCCATGTCCACGAGCATCCGGCGCAATCAGGGTGTACTCGCGCAAAAATTCATCGCGGCCCGCATAGACCCAGTCTTCATGACAGCCGCCTCCACCATGCAGCAGCAGCAGCGGCTCGCCTGCACCGGAGATCTGGTAATGCATTTCCATGCCGTTGAGAGGAACGCTTGCAGTCTTCATGATGTTGCATTGTGAGGGCGGACGGGCCAACAAACAATCTGGTAAATGCGCGTGATAAAATCTAACATCCACCTACAGCAAATAGATCATCGTCTGAAAAGCTTCGGCAGAGGTGTGGGCAGCCTCCGTAATTCATCTTTGATTTTTGATCTTTGATCTTTCAGCTTTCAGCTTTCATCTTTTATCAATCAGCTCAACTCCACATTTCTGGCTTCAACATTCCTTTGCAGGCTGACCAAATCGCCATCCTGTCGTCTAACCCGGTCAGGGCAACGCGCTATTTTCCCGAGGAGTCTGACATGGAATCGATCTTGCAAGACTTGCGTTATGGCTTTCGCAATCTTTTGCGCACGCGTGGATTGACTGCGGTCGCAATCATCACGCTGGCCCTGGGCATTGGCGCGAATACAGCGATTTTCAGCGTGGTGGACGCCGTCCTGCTGCGCCCGCTGCCCTTCCATGATTCCGGTCAACTGGTGCGGCTGTACGAAACCGAATCTGCTCCGGGACACTATCCTTTTGCCGGGCCTGACTTTGTTGACTGGAAGACGCAATCCCACAGCTTCGAAGACATGACTCTCTATAGCTGGTCTCATGCCTTCAACCTGAGCGGCGAAGGGCATGCCGAGCATGTGATTGGCACGCCTACCGAGGCCAATTTCTTTTCCGTGCTGGGAGCGCGGCCTCTGCTGGGGCGCACGTGGGCGTCGGGCGAAGATGAACCCGGCCGCGATCATGTTGCCATTCTGAGCTTTGGATTGTGGCAGAGCCATTTCGGCGGCGATCCTAACGTGATTGGGCGGCAGTTGGAAGTAAACAACGAAAAGTACAGCATTGTGGGTGTGATGCCTGCGGGCTTTCACTATCCGCTGGAAGCACAGTTGTGGGTGCCGCAAGATATGGATGCCAAGGGGCTCTCACCACGCGGCACGCACTGGGCCAGCGCATTGGGCCGTTTGAAGCCGGGCGCTACCGTGCAACAGGCGCAAGCCGAGCTTACGCTGATCGCCAAGCGGCTGGAACAACAGTACCCTGATTCCAATCACAATGTCGGCGCCTTTGTGCTTCCCATGCAGGAAGCCATGGTAGCCGAATCGCGAAACTCGCTGATCATGATGTTATGGGCAGTGGGACTGGTGCTGCTGATTGCATGCGCCAACGTGGCCAACCTGCTGCTCTCGCGGGCATCCGCGCGTCTCAAGGAGATGGCGGTGCGCGTTGCGCTGGGCGCATCGCGAACCAGGCTTGTGCGCCAACTGCTGACGGAAAGCGTTCTGCTGGCGTCCGCAGGCGCTCTGACCGGTCTGCTGGTAGCTGCTGCGGCCATAAGACTCACAGCGCTCAAGAGCTTCAGCATTCCTCATATCAACTCCATCCAGATCAACCTGCCGGTGCTTGGTTTTACCCTGGCTGCAGCCATAGTGGCGGGAATTGTGTTTGGGATCTTTCCCGCTTTGCAAGTGTCCCGGCCTGACCTGCATGACGAGTTGCGCGGCGGCGCCGGATCTTCCAGCGTAAGCCGCAGGCGGCGTTTCACCAGCAATGCTTTGGTCGTGACCGAAGTCAGCCTTTCGGTGCTGTTGCTGATCGCATCGGGACTGCTGCTGAAAGATTTCCTGCGCCTGCGCAGCAATGGCATCGGCGTGCGTACCGACCACGTATGGACGGCCGCCATCAGCCTGCCCGAGGCCAAATATCCGGGCGTTCAAAAGCAATACGAATTTTCACAGGCGTTGTTGCAGGCCGCCAGGAACATACCGGGAGTAGACTCCGCCGGACTCAGCAATCGTCTTCCGCTCGAAGGCGGCAGCAACGGCTCAGTGAAGGTGCGCGGCAATCCTTCTACACAATGGGAAAACCTGCTGGTCGAAATCCATGCGGTTACTCCCGGTTATTTCCGTTCTCTGGGTATTCCGATTCTGCAGGGACGCGACTACGACGAGCAGGACCTGCGGACTTCACTGGACTTAGCGCAGCGCAGAGAAGAGATTTCCAAAGATGGCAAAGATCATCCTGAAGAAACGGACAAGATGGTTTACCCGGCGGTGATCAACCAGAAAATGGCAGGCATCTTCTGGCCCAATCAGAGCCCACTGGGACAGATGTTCTCATTCGGCGACCACGGCCCGTGGCGGCAGGTCATCGGCGTGGCAGGTGACGTGAAACAATGGGGCGTAACCAATGAAGTGCAACCCGAAGCGTACATGCCTTTCGATGGCAACTCCAGCCTGTTTCTGGTGCTGCATACGTCATCGTCTGTATCTGGCCTTGCCGATGCTGTGCGACATGAGTTAGCACGGCTCGATTCCAGTCTTCCACTGTACTTGATCCGTACCATGAATGAGGTGATTGCGCAGAGCGCTGCCGGAGAGCAGTTCGTAACCTTGCTGATCGGGACCTTTGCGGCGCTGGCCCTGTTGCTGGCGGCGGTAGGGATTTATGGTGTGCTGTCATACGCAGTCACGCAACGGACCAAAGAAATCGGTATCCGCATGTCGCTGGGCGCAACCCGCACGCATGTGGTCCGCCTGGTGCTCGGCCAGGGCTCGCGATTGGTGTTGTTTGGTTTTCTGCTTGGCGTTGCAGGAGCATTTGCGGCCCAGCGCCTGCTGGCCAGTTCCCTGCACACGATCAAGCCTAATGATCCTGTGATTTACATAGCTGCGCCACTCTGCCTGGTGCTCATCGCCATGCTGGCCTGTTACGTGCCCGCGCGTCGGGCAACGCGTGTGGATCCTTTGATTGCTTTGCGGCATGAATAGAGTAAGAACATGACGAGCCATGTAACAGGGCACAAGTTTACTCGTGCCGAAAAGGTGCATAAACATTAGGGTTCAGCCCTGCACCCTTCGATTTCATGGTGATGTTCGCCATGCAGTCGAGTTCTTACACATGTCGAGAAATGAGTGGCGCGCTGCCGCAATGCGCCATCGTTGTAACGGTATCGAGAAATTGTTCTAGTGCGCTCCGCTCCAAAGCAGGAGCTGCGGCTGTTCGACTCCGCTCAGGCCAGGCTCCAGCCTTCGGCAGAGCGGAAGCAAGTCTTTCCCTTCTTGCCCGGCGCTCCGCTCCCAGATGCGCAACAGCTGCGCATCTGAGAAGCTCCGTGACCGGACTACTATCTGCCGTCCTGCCGGACTGGATTTTCGTTCTCGTGAGAATACCTCGTATCAGATTAGTGTGGGACACATCACGTGGATGCTTCGACTCCGCGCCAAAGGCGGGCGCTGCGCTCAGCAAGACAGCTGTGGGATAACGATGTGATGAATAATGCGGTCTATTTTTTGCACGACAGTTCCCAAGGCTTCCGCCTTTGGGCTACGTTGTGACGCGCCTCTGGCGCTCACAACCGTACCTCATCCCACACAGAGGCTGAAGCCGATATTTATAGCCGGTTTCGGCACGATTGAAAGTCGTGCCTCTCTGAAACTCCCTCAATTGGTCATAAAAGCGCGAATCCGCTTTCTTGCAGCGAAGGCAAGTTCAGTCGTACCGATGCCGAGGCTGCGGGCTGAGTCCATAGGTCTTTCGGTGCTGCGCACCTCAAGATGACATGGCGCGGGGCGATATGGGCAAAGCTATTCGCGGCAGAAATTTTCGCCAAGACCGCTTGACACAATAGCTGTATGTAATACACTATGTGCCATACAGTATATGACATCCAGTACTCAAGCTGTGAATCCAGAGGTGCTTGAAAACCTGCGCCTTGAGCTGAGGCGCGGATGCCTGATTCTGGCGGTGCTGGCGACGCTGCGGACCGAGCAATACGGTTACACGCTGCGCAAGGTACTGGCAGAGCATGGCATGGCCATTGACGAGAGCACGCTCTACCCCCTGCTGCGGCGGCTTGAGACCCAGGGTTTGCTCAAGAGCCAGTGGCGCGAAGAAGACAAGCGGAACAAGCGCTTTTACCGGCTTTCTCCGGAAGGCAAGCAGATATTGAAACAACTTCTGGCGGAGTGGCAGGGCATTCATTCATCTCTCAATGAGATTTTTAAGGAGGCGGACCGTGGAAATTCTCGATCGCTACTTGCAGGCAGTTAGGTTCTGGCTGCCCCGATCGCAGCAGGACGATATCATCGCGGAATTGTCAGAGGACATCCGCTCGGAAATCGAAGAGCAGGAATCGGCTCTGGGGCGTCCGCTGCAACAAGCCGAGATTGAATCCATTCTCAAGAAACGCGGCCGGCCCATGGTTGTGGCGAACCGCTATTTGCCGCAGCAGCATTTCATCGGCCCCATGTTGTTCCCTATTTATAAGTTCGTATTGAAAATGGTGGCCATTTTTTATGTAGTGCCGTGGTGTCTGGTGTGGGTGGCTTTTATGATTTTTGACCCAGACTACCGGTTGACGCATTCCGTGGCGCACGTCTGGGGTCCTTTTTGGTCAGCCGCTTTGACCTCCTTCGCGATGATTACCATCGTCTTCGCTGTGGTGGAGAGGATGCAATCACGGCCAGGATTTTGGGACAACTGGGAACCTGCGAAACTGCCGCCTCTCCGCAATCTGAGACAGATACCGCGCTCCAACTCTGTGGTTGAAGTGGTAGCCAACGTTGTCTTTCTGGTGTGGTGGTTGAGCAGCATGGGGTCACTCACTCTCTTCGAGCACTCGGGTGTGCGGATTGTGGTGGAACCGGCATGGCGCATTTATTTCTGGGCTTTTGTGCTGATCGCCATCGGCAACATCGTTCTGGCGGCTGTAAACCTGACACGTCCGTATTGGACAGCGGCCCGCGCCGGCATTCGGTTTGCCATGAATTGCACCTCAGCAATCGCTGTCTGCTGGTTGTGCAGGGTGCACCCGCTGGCTGAAATCACTGCTCCCAATCTTTCGCCGGCAAGGGCGGCAGAGATTACGAATGCCATGAACATCTATTTGGCGAGGGCATTCCCTTTCGCAGTCCTGGCCTGCGTGCTCATCATTATGCTTGCCGACGGCATCAGGCTCTATCGCCTTAAAGCAGGCCGCGGCACGCTGACGCACAGCCTGGCTTAGTGCAAACGGTTTACTCAAGAGTGCAATGCAGCCCGGCCGTCTTCCGAAACAGCGAAACACATCTCCCTCCTGTTGACAATCAACATAAGCTGGCATAGTCTTCTGTTGACAGACAACAGGAGAGGACCTCAGGAATGGCAGATTCCAAGGCCGATGTACTGCAAGGCACGCTGGACCTGATCGTGCTGAAGACCCTCGACGCCTTGGGCGCGATGCACGGATACGGCATTGCACGGCGCATCGAACAGGTTTCAGAAGACTTGCTTCAAGTAAACCAGGGCACGCTCTATCCTGCATTGCTGCGCTTGCAGCAGCGCGGCTGGATCAAATCGGCGTGGGGCATCTCAGAAAACAACCGCAAAGCGAAGTTCTATAGCATCACCAATACGGGAAGAAAACAGCTTGCCGTTGAAGCCAAAAACTGGGAGCGCATCGCCGGGGTGATGACGCGAGTGCTCAACGGTCCACATGAGGCCTGATTCAACAGCATTCCTGAATCTCCGCTGGGCGAAATAGATTTGGAGTTCCTCATGACTTGGATTCGCGTCGCGATATCACGACTGAGAGGCGCGGCAGGTAAAAAAGCTATTGCCGCGGAACTCGACCAGGAAATTCAGGCGCATCTTGAACTGCTGGTGGATGAGAACATAGGTCGCGGCTTCTCCCCCGCGGAGGCCCGCCGCCAGGCCATGATTGCGCTGGGCAATACTTCGCACATCCAGGAGAATTATCGCGACCAGGCGGGTCTTCCCTTTCTCGAGGTGCTGGCCCAGGACTTACGCTATGCAGGGCGCATGCTGCGCCGGTCGCCGGCCTTTGCGGCCGTGGCCGTGATCACCCTGGCGCTGGGAATTGGCGCCAATTCAGCGATCTTCAGCATTGTGAATGGAGTGCTGTTGCGTCCATTGCCGTTTGAAGATCCGGCGCGGCTGATGTCGGTGTTCAACAGCGCTCCTGCGCGGGGCTTGCAGAATTTCGGCGCATCGCCGCCGGACTTCCGTGCCTTGCGGGAGCGTAACCATACTTTCGACGGCATCTCTGCCTCCTACGAAACCTCTTTTAACCTGACTGGAACGCCGCAAGCCGAACGGGTGAAAGGGCTGGTCGTCTCTGCTGAATACTTTAGGACAGTGGGAGTCAGGCCCATGCTGGGCAGAACTTTCCTGTCCGGCGACGAACAGTGGGGCTCGCACCATGTCGTCATCGTGAGTGAAGGGTTCTGGCGCAGCCATCTCAATGCCGATCAGAACATTGCGGGCAAGGTACTTAATCTCGATGCCGAGCCCTACAACGTGATCGGAGTGATGCCATCGAGCTTTTATACCGTAAACAACACTGCGCAGTTGTGGACGCCGATGGCATGGAAACCAAAAGACAATTTCGATTCCCATAACAACTACTTCCTGACCATGATAGGGAGATTGAAGCCCGGCGTTACGCAACAGCAGGCAGAAGCTGATCTGAATTCAATTATGCTGAGCATCGCTCAGCAGTTTCCTGAGAACAAGGGAATAGGCGCAGGTTTGCAGCCGCTGCATGAGGCGTGGGTAGGCGATGTGCGTCCGGCCCTGCTGGTTTTGCTAGGCGCAGTGGGGTTCGTGCTGTTGATTGCCTGCGTGAATCTGGCTAACCTTATGCTCGCCCGTTCGGCCGGACGCCAAAAAGAAATTGCCGTCCGCTCTGCCCTGGGTGCGGGACGGTCGCGCCTGCTGCGGCAGTTTCTTACCGAAAGCGTGTTGCTGGCGCTGCTGGGTGGGGCCGCCGGGCTGGGCTTAGCTTACTTTTCGCTGACTCTGTTACCCATGGCCAGCGACGTATTGCCGCGCATGCAGCAGATTCGCCTGGATCGCTGGGTATTGCTGTTTACCCTGGTGATCTCGGTAGTCACCGGCGTTGTTTTCGGTCTTCTGCCTGCGCTTCAGAACTCGCGCGTAAAGAAATTGAACAACGCTTTGAAAGAAGGCGGGCGCACTTCAGAAACGGCTGGTGGAAGCAGCCGCATCCGCACCGGACTGGTGATCAGTGAAGTCGCCCTGGCGCTGGTGCTGCTCATCGGTTCAGGATTGGCGCTGAAGAGCTTTGCACGCCTGCTGCAAGTGGATGCGGGATTCATTCCAACGCATGTCCTGACTTTCTCTGTAAGCCTTCCTGCGTCGTATGATCCGTCGCCTGATCCGCTGCGTATCGGCGCTCCTCCGCGGGTCGCCGCTTTTTACAGAGACTTGATGAATCGCATCGAACATCTGCCAGGAGTGAAGGCCGCAGGCGCCATCTCCAGCCTGCCGCTGCAAGGCGAGAACTGGAGCAAATTCTTTGTGCCCCTGGACCGCGCTCTTCCCACCAGCATTGAAAGTGTTCCCAATGTGCAATACCGGTCGGTGGCGGGCCACTATTTCACTTCCATCGGAATACGCCTGCTGAAAGGCCGCCTATTGGATGAACGTGATCAGGCAAACAGCGCTTATTCGGTGGTGGTCAATGAAACCCTGGTGCGCCACTACTGGCCGAATCAGGACGCAATCGGCAAGACAGTTCTCCTGAGCCCGCCGGAAAGCCTGATTCCCGCAGGTCTGGCCCCGCCAGGTTTTCACCCGCAACAATTCACCATTGTGGGCGTGGTGGCAGATGTCCGCTATGGCAGCCTGAACAAGAATCCGGAACCGGTGGTTTACGGGTCAGTGTTGCAGCACGACTACTCCATGAATCCTTCGATCACCGTGCAGACTGACGGTGAACCGACGGCGCTCGTTCCTTCCATTCGCGCTGAGATGGCGCAGCTTGATAAGAACCTGCCCATGGCGAACATTGCCACCATGGAAGAAATTGTCTCTATCTCGGTGGCCCAGCCGCGATTGGAAACGCTTTTGCTCGGAATCTTTGGTGGACTGGCCATGGTGCTTGCCGCTATCGGCATTTACGGAGTGATCTCATACGCGGTAAGCCAGCGCACCAGTGAAATTGGCATCCGCATGGCTTTAGGCGCTGACCGCAGCAGCGTGCTTCGAATGGTTCTGGGCCATGGATTGCGGATGGCAGCCATCGGACTGGCAATCGGGCTGGTACTGGCCCTCGCCCTGACACGCCTGTTGTCGAAGGTGCTGTTTGCGGTGAGCCCTACGGATCCGTTCACGTTTACAGCGGTCGTGGCGTTGCTGACCGCAGTGGCCCTGCTGGCCTGTTATATACCGGCGCGACGCGCGACCAAAGTGGATCCCATGGTGGCCCTGCGGTACGAGTAGATTCCGCGGAGCTAAGCGCTGAATCTCTCGGCAGCGCGGGCCTTTGCTTTGGCAGCTTCTTCTTCGCGGTTCTTCGGCTCTGCCGTGGTTTCCAGTGAGCGAAGCAGGCGCGCGGAGACGGCTGCGATTTCATCAATCGCCGTGTTGAAAGCTGCTTCATTGGCTTTGGAAGGCTTGTTGAATCCGCTGATCTTGCGCACGAACTGAAGCGAAGCCGCCCGTACCTCGTCGTCTGTCACCGGCGGATCGAAGTTGAACAGAGTCTTGATGTTTCTGCACATGAGTATTGATTCTCGCTCTGTCTATCTATTTTAGAATCTTTTGAGCGCGGCTGAATGCTTATACTGCTCTCATGCGTCAAATCCTGCGCTTTCTCTGGAATTCGACCCGCGGCCACCGGCTTACGCCCTGGCGCAGCCCTTATCTTCTATGGCGCATGGAAACTTACAGCGGCCTGAAAATGGACCAGATTGGGTTTGTGGAGTTCTGGGGATTCATGTTCCGCGAAAGAAAACAGTTGTTGCGCTTTCTGCAGTGGACGGCAGAGATGGAAAACTATGCGAGGCCCAAGCCTAAAAATCCCTAGATAGCTCGGGCGGTGCGCCCAAAGTGGCAGCAAAGTCGTCATCTCCCAGAGACTCTGCCAGTTACAAAGGCGCGAATTCAAGATCATTAGGAATTTTTGCAGCTACGTAAGTTCAGTCGTCCCGTTTGCCTGCATTATTCACAGCTAATGAGCAAAAAGAGATATAAAGCAGTGTTCATTACGTCTCAGAATGCAGCAATCGTTGTAAGGGCATCGACAGATTGTTCTAGTGCGCTCCGCTCCAAAAGCAGGAGCTGCGCGCACGCCTTCGGCAGAGCGGAAGTAAGTCTTTTCCTTCATTACCCGGCACTCCGCTTTCCAAATGCGCAACTGGCGCATCTGGAAAGCTCCGTGACCGGGCTACTTTCGGTCGTCCTGCCGGACTGGAGCGTGGATTATCCAAGTGTCTTGTCAACCTGAAATGATGATGAGTCAGCGTGATGAATAATGCATGCGCCGAGACTCTCGTTTTTTAACTTACCCCGACCTTCGGTCTGGGCTAGATTGCGTCCGCCCTGCCGGGCTCGTTTGTTCAGCAAAAGTCATTCTCGATTCCTTCGAGGATGTGTTTATAGCGGTTTTGAAACCCTGTGCCGTCCGCGTGCTCTCAAATCCACTGATTCAAAGATGTTTATTTCGGCATACTGTTTGCTCAGGTATAGAGGCTCATTCCGGCAGCAGCTCTGTCTTCTGATTCCCGCGCATCCAAAGAGGTAGCAGGAAGTTTGAACGTTGGCTCGCGGCAATGTGCGCGGGCGGGATTGGAGCTTTCATGGCCAGAAAAAGCAAAGAAAAAGACAAGAACAAAAACCAAAATATCGACATGCGGGACGAACGATCACCCGAAAGAAGGACTGACGATCAGGCCCAGTTGGACGAACTTGGAACAGACCCGGGGCAGGTAGGGCTCGACAGTGCTGGACAGTCTGGCGACACGCAACGGCTTTCCGCTGTGGAAGACGCCAATGAAGAGTCGGTGGAAGAACTGGAAGAAACCGACCAGAACTTTGAAGCCGCGGTTGTGGAAGGCGTAGAAGATGCCGCCGACCATCCCGAGCGCCCGGTGCATACTCACGAGGAGTATGGACGCCCTGACGATGTTCCGCCCAGAAACAGGGACGACGAAGCGGCCTGAGTCTGGGCAGCGGATTCAGATATCGTACTTTTTCAAAAGATGGCGGAACGAGCGGTAGGAAACCTTGAGCAGTTCAGCAGCGCGGGTCTGCACGCCGCCCGCCTGCTGAAGTGCGGACTCGATTAACGAGCGCTCGATGCTGGCGACATAACGATCGAAATCCAGACCTTCGGCGGGCACTGCGGGCGAGTCCGAGATGTGCCCGTTGCCGTTGCCATTGCTATTGAATGATGCGGCTGCTGCACGGGTCCTGGGCCGCTCGACATCGAGTTCCACTCTCAGTTCCTGGCCTGATTCCATGGCCACCGCACGCTCAATGGTATTTTCAAGCTGGCGCACATTTCCCGGCCACTCGGCATGGCGCAAAGCGTTCAGCGAATCAGGCTGGATCTTGACAATATTTTTCTGGGCCGCGGCAGCATACTTCTTCAAAAAGTGGCTGGCCAGCAGTTCCACATCGTCGCGGCGTTCGCGCAAAGGCGGCACGTTGATGGGAATTACGCTCACACGATAGAAAAGATCTTCGCGGAAGGTGTTGTTGGCCACCATCTCTTTCAGGTCGCGATTGGTAGCCGCAATCACGCGGACATCAATGGCGGTTTCCTGTGTGCTGCCTACAGGACGAACGCAGCGCTCCTGAAGCACGCGCAGCAACTTCACCTGCATGGGCAGCGTCATCTCGCCGATTTCGTCGAGAAAAATGGTGCCGCCATCAGCCACTTCAAACAGGCCGCGCTTGTTCTGGTTCGCGCCTGTAAACGCGCCCTTCACGTAGCCAAACAATTCGCTTTCCAGCAAGGTCTCAGGAAAAGCGCCGCAGTTGATCGAAACAAAAGGCTCTGCGGCGCGTGGAGAGCAGGCATGGACAGCGCGGGCCACTAATTCTTTTCCGGTACCGCTCTCGCCATAAATCAGCACCGTGCTGCCGGTTGCGGCGATAGTGCGAATGGTCTGCTTCAGCTTTTCGATGGGCGCGCTGCTGCCGATGATGTTGTCGAGAGAATTACGGGTGGCAGCATCACGCTTAAAGGCAAAATTCTGGCGGCGCAGCAGAATGGCTTCGACCGAGCGGGTGACCGCGATCTTCAACTCATCGAGCATGCCGGGGCCTTTGTGAATGTAATCGAAGGCGCCACCCTTGACCGCCTGCACGGCGGCTTCATAGTCTTCGACGGCGGTAATCAGGATCACGGAAGTTTCCGGTGATACCTGGCGCGCGAAACGCAGCACCTCAATGCCATCGGTCTGCGGCATTTTAATGTCGGAGATCAGGATCTCGTAGTTGGCCGAACTCAGCTTCTTCTTGGCGGCCTCGCCGGCGTTCACGGTTTCGACCTTGTGGCCTTCTTTGCGCAGGGAGATATCGAGCATCTCGCAGATGGAACGCTGATCGTCACAGACAAGAACACTAGCCATGAGAGACTCCTGCCGCTATGGCCGGCCTGCTTTCCTGCACAGCCCTGGCTTGTTGAAGTTCCAGCAGAAATTCAGCGCCTTTGCCGGGCTCCGACTGAACCGAGATTTTGGCGTTATGCGCCTGAACGATTTGATAAACGAGAGCCAAGCCGAGACCTGTGCCTCCTTCAAAGTGAGATTGAAACGGCTCGAAGATTTTTTCCGACAGCTCGGGAGCAATGCCCGGCCCGGTATCGCGGAAGCCGATGCGCCATTTGTTGCCTCGGGCGCGTAGAGAAACGGTGATGGTGCCGGCCTGGGACATGGCCCGCACTGCATTTTCCAGCAGGTTCCAGAACACCTGCTTCATGCGGTCGCCGTCTACCATGGCGAAGGCTTCGGCGGTGTCGAACTTTCTCACGACTTTCAATTCGGCAGATTGCGACCGGTTTTCCAGCAGCACCAATGTGTCTTCAAGCAGAGGAATCAGATCGCGCCTCTCGAGCTTGCAGCTTTTCTCGCGTGAGTAGGCGAGAAAGTCGGTGATGATGTTGTTCAGCCGTTTGGATTCGCGGATGATGATATCCACCAGCGTTTTCTGCTCATCGTTGAAGGGCGTAACCCGTGAAAGCACCTGGATGGAGCCGGAAATGGAGGCCAGCGGGTTGCGAATTTCGTGGGCGATTCCGGCAGAAAGACGTCCGACGGCAGCCAGACGATCACGCATCCGTACTTCTTTTTCCAGCCTGCGAATCTCGGTGTGATCTTCAAAGGTATACACGTGGCCGATGTCGCCGCGGTCCGCAATGCTCAGCGGAGTCACCGTAATGCCGAAGATCTTCTCTTCGCCTGAAGGGGTCATCACGCGCACTTCGCCCTGAGCCGACGAGGCTTCCAGCCTGGGCAGGCGATCGAGAAACAATTCCGCAATATGCCTGCCGTAAACCGCAGAAGCAGGACGCTGCAACAGCTTTTGCCCGGGAGCGTTGAGCAGGGTGATGCGTCCGTGAAGATCGGTGGTGATCAGGCCGCTGCGAATCGAATGAATTACGTTTTCATGCAGCGCCTGCAAACTTACCAGTTCGCCGCTTTTATCTTCGAGCGCCAGCCCTGCCTGGCGTAGCTTGGCGGTGAGCGCGCTGGCCAGATGCGCCACGGCCAGATAAGCAAAGAAGTTGATAAGAATGATGGCTTGCAGCGATTTCAGATCGCCGTGCCCGGAGGTCTGAAACGACGGAATCTTGCCGAAGTAGGTAAGCTCCAGGGTCGCGCCAAACAGGATGAACGATACCGCAGCGGTCAGGTAGGCCCAGTAGCGTGGCAGAAGAATGGCCGCAACGATGATGACCAGTGGATAAAGGAAGTTGAAGAAGGTATCAATGCCGCCGGTTACGTAAACAACCGCCGTGGTAAAAGCCAGATCGGTAAAAATCTGCGTGGTGGCCTGGAGCTTGTATTCATTCCAGAGCGGAAGCAGGACAACGAAGAAAACCGATACGGTGTACCAGACCAGGACAACATTGATGAATACGCTGGTGCGTACGTTGCTGGGAGTGAGGTTAACGATCAGCAGTTCGACTGCCAGCAGGAAAGAAATGATGATGACACGAACCTTAACCAGCCATGCGAGCCAGGAGCGGTCGTTAAAGTTCGTGTCAGCCATGCATTATCACTTCTATTCGTTGATTTCAGCTTGTACCCTTCTCAGCCCTTGAATCGTTAGCCTGAGAGCTTGGCGATCATCGAGAACATCGGCAAGTAGAGCGAGATCACGATGCCGCCCACTACGAGGCCGAGGAAACCGATCAGGAGTGGTTCCATCAAGGTAAGCAGGTTCTTGGTGGCAGCATCTACTTCGTCCTCGTAGAAGTCGGCGATTTTCTGGAGCATGGCATCCATGGCGCCAGTGGCTTCACCGACTCCGATCATCTGAGTGACCATGTTGGGAAAGACTCCGCTTTCGCGCAAGGGGTCAACTATAGTACGGCCTTCTTCCACCGACTTGCGCACTTTCATGAGCGCTTCTTCAAGAACAGCGTTGCCGGAGGTACGAGCGGTAATAGCTAAGCCTTCGAGAATCGGCACGCCCGAGCTGATCAGAGTTCCCAAGGTGCGGGTAAAGCGGGCTACAGCAATTTTGCGCAGCACCGGCCCTAATACCGGGGTATTCAGCAGGAGCTTGTCGGTCATGTAGCGTCCCTTTGCATCTTTGCGGATTTGCCGGATGCCAAAGAACGCAGCGATGGCCAGCGCAAAGAATACCCACCAGAACCGCCCGATAAAGTTGCTGAGGCGAATGACGATTTCAGTCGGCAACGGCAGCGCGGCGCCCATGCTGCTGAACATATTGGCGAAAATCGGCACAACGAATTTGAGCAGGCAGCCCACGATAAGACAGGCAATGCTGATGACCGATACCGGATAGATCAGGGCCGACTTGATGGCCGATTTCAGTTTTACGATCTTCTCAAGGTAAGTGGACAGGCGCTGCAGGATGGTGTCGAGAATACCGCCAGCCTCTCCAGCTTCGATCATGTTGGTGGTGAGATCATCGAAGATCTTGGGATACAGGCGCATGGCATTGGAGAGCGTAGAACCGCCTTCCACGCTGCCCCGAACGCCGTTGAGGCATTTTTGAAATGCGGGGTTTTCCTGGTTGCCGGCCAGAATCTCGAGGCACTGCACCAGCGGCAAACCAGCATCAATCATCACCGAAAACTGGCGAAAGAAGATGGCAATGTCTTTAACAGCGACCTTGCCGGACCCCAGCTTGGGCAGGGTAAATTCCTTGCCCTTCTCTTTGATTGCGCGGGGCACAATGCGTTCGCGGCGCAGCTGGTTCTGGACCTGCGCCTTGCTCTCTCCGGCGCGTTCACCGGAGACCCTTTTGCCCTGCACATCAGTTCCTTTAAATGTAAATACCGGCATACTGAAGACTCCTCTCGTCCCTTGTTTGCCTGCAATGTCTTGCCTGCAATGTGTTGCCTACAGCAGATACCTGTACCTCTACTACTTGCGTCCGGCGGTGGCTGCCGCTTTGCTTGCGGCCACGCCGCGGTTGATGATGTCCTGCAATTCATCGGGATGCGAAGAGCGCGCGAGCGCAACTTCCAGCGTAATCTGCTTCTGGAAATAAAGCGTCGCCAGCGACTGGTTGAAGGTCTGCATCCCGTATTTGTCCTGGCCAGACTGCATTGCGGAATAAATCTGGTGGATCTTGTCTTCACGAATCAGGTTGCGCACGGCGGCGTTGGGCACCAGAATTTCCATGGCCATAGCGCGGCCGCTGCCGCCCACCTTGGGCAGCAGCGATTGGCACATAATGCCTTCCAGCACCAGCGAAAGCTGGGCGCGAATCTGCGATTGCTGGTAGGAAGGAAACACGTCAATCACACGGTTAATAGTGGACGCGGCGGAATTGGTGTGCAAGGTGCCAAAGGTCAAGTGTCCGGTTTCCGCAATGCGCAGGGCCGCTTCAATGGTTTCGAGATCGCGCATTTCGCCGATCAGCACCACGTCAGGATCTTCACGCAGGGCAGCGCGCAACGCAGCGGAGAAAGACTTGGTGTCGGCATGGACTTCGCGCTGGTTGACCAGGCAGCTTTTGTTCTGGTGCACGAACTCAATCGGATCTTCAATGGTGATGATGTGCTCGTGGCGCTCGGTGTTCACCTTGTCGAGCATGGCGGCCAGCGTGGTGGACTTGCCGGAACCGGTGGGGCCCGTCACCAGGATCAGACCGCGGGGCTTGTCGCACAGTTTGGAAACCACAGGCGGCAGCGCCAGTTGCTGGAACGATTTGATTTCGAAAGGAATCACGCGGTAGACGGCGCCCACGGCCCCACGCTGGTTGAAGCAGTTGCCGCGGAAGCGGGCCAGTCCCTTGAGGCCGAAAGAGAAATCCAGTTCCAGGTTCTCTTCAAAGCGGTGCTTCTGCGCATCAGTAAGCACGCTGTAGGAAAGCTGCTTGGTTTCCGACGGCGTGAGCGGCGGCATGTCGAGCGGGTGCAGATGTCCGTGCACGCGCACCTGGGGCGGCGAATTGGTGGTGATATGGAGATCGCTACCGCCCATCTCCAGCATCCGTTTCAGCAGATCACTCAACGTAAGATTCATTGGGTACCTTGTACTTTTTCCTTCCCGTCACTCAGCTTTTTGCCGCTGATCTTTCCCGTTTCTTATTGCCGGGTGTGCTGCAACTGCAAATTCGGTTTAGTGAACCGTCTCTCTCGCGACTTCTTCGAGCGTGGTCACACCGTCCATTACTTTTCTGAGTCCGCTGCGGCGCAGCGTGATCATGCCGCGCTCCATGGCTTTCTTCTTGAGTTCAACGGCCGACGCGCCCACAAGAATCAGCTCGCGGATTTCGTCGTCCACTTCCATAACTTCGTACAATCCAGCGCGGCCTTTATAGCCGCTGCCGTTGCAGGTGCTGCAACCTTTGCCCTTATAGATTTTTACGGTGCGCGATTCTTCCGGAGTGAAGCCGGCCTCGATCAATGCGGGCGGCGGCATGGGAACTTCTTCTTTGCATTCGGAGCAGATGCGCCGGATAAGCCGCTGCGCGCAGATCAGGTGCACGGCGGTAGCTACCAGGAAAGGCTCGATACCCATGTTCATCAGACGGCTAATGGTTTCGGGCGCGCCGTTGGTGTGCAGGGTGGAAAGCACAAGGTGTCCGGTAAGGGCGGCCTTGATGGCAATTTCAGCAGTCTCAAAGTCGCGAATCTCGCCCACCAGAATGATGTTCGGGTCCTGGCGCAGAAAGGCGCGCAAGGCGGCCGCAAAGTTCAGGCCGATGGATTCCTTCATCTGCACCTGGTTGACTCCGTGCAACTGGAATTCAACCGGATCTTCGGCGGTCATGATGTTGGTGTCGGGCTTGTTAAGCAGCGAGATAGATGAATACAGCGTGTTGGTTTTGCCGGAACCCGTAGGGCCTGTCACCAGCACCATGCCGTAAGGCTTGAGCACCGCCGTCTGAAATTTTTCCAGCGACTCGGGCTCGAAGCCCAGCTTGGTCATGTCGAGCCGCAGGTTTTCCTTGTCCAGCAATCGCAGTACGATCTTTTCGCCCCACAGTGTGGGCAGGCAGTTCACGCGGTAATCGAGCTGCTTTTTCTTTCCGCCTACGTGCATGCGCAGCATGATGCGTCCGTCCTGCGGCAGGCGCTTTTCGCTGATGTCGAGTTTGGCCATGATCTTCACGCGCGAAGTAATGGCGTCTTTCAACTTCATAGGCGGCGACATGATGTGCTGGAGCACGCCGTCAATGCGGAAGCGCACGCGGTACTCTTTTTCGTAAGGCTCGATGTGGATGTCGCTGGCCCCGCGCTTCACCGCATCGGTAAGAATGATATTGACGAGCTTGACGATGGGAGCTTCGTCCGCCGACTTTTCCAGTTCGTTGAGATTGAGCTCTTCGGCTTCTGCCTGCAATTCAACGTCGGCTTCGTCTCCCATCGAGGCCAGCAGTTCGTCTACGTTCTCCTGCTCCTGTGGCACGCCGTAGGCTTTCTCGATGGCGTCCATGATCGCCGATTCAGACGCCACTACCGGCTCGATGTTGAAGCCGGTCATGAACTTGATATCGTCCATGGCGAACACGTTGGTCGGATCAACCATGGCGATGGTGAGCGATGCGCCCACGCGGCTGAGAGGAAGAATCTGGTAACGCTTGGCGGTTTCTTCGGGAATCAGCTTGACCACTGCCGCATCAATTTCGAAATACTGGAGATTGATGGCGGGTACGCCATACTGGCGGGAAAGGAAGTTTGTTACTTCCTCATCGTTGACGGCGCCCATCTTGACCAGGACCGAACCGAGACGGGCATTGGGCCCCGCTTCGCGCTGTGCCCTGACCGCCTTCTCGAGTTGCTCCTGCGTGATGATCTTCTCTTTGACCAGAAGATCGCCTAGCCTTTGCGACATGTCCCGCTGTTTCCTGGCGTGGATTTACTCAAGTGATTTTTCGACTGGCTTGGGGGAAGCCGCATTCCGCAAAATCGTGAGTATCGCGAATGTATGATGGGTGACAGAAATTGTCAATTCGGAATTATTGCTTAACCAGTAACATTTTCTATCTGTTAGGGCATGTACTACCGGTGTGAAAGGCCGTCTCTATGTCGCTAAATTGGAACGGGGTTGCAGGTTTTCGCGGAGAGTCGGGCCTTACTGGGACGCCGCGCGCAACCTTAGAGGTGGGTAGGTGGATTACGACTGAAGCACCGCATGATCGGTCCTGGTAAGCAGCGTATTCGATCGCAGCAAGAATGTCTTCGCGCTTCAAGAAAAGGAATCTTTGGTGACGGAAGTGCCCGCAAAGCGCGCGGCTTTTCTGAGAAGCGCACCCACTGCTTAGTGAGAGACGGGAAAGAGACACGTATGGTGGAGAGGATGGGTTGTCACTAGTATGGTACGCATTGGCGGATACGCGGCATCCGCTGACTTTCATTTCTGGAACAGCTTCCAGCGCGAGGACTTCTTGGCGAAAATGACGAGCCTGCCTTTGATTGTCTCGCTATTGGCATGCCCGCAACTATTGGGGACTGTGACGCCCTCCTGAAACACTCTGCTGGCCGGAACGTAGGGATCGACACCGCTCTTGATCTTTCGGCACGTAGTCCACCATTCAGTTGCTACGAACACTTGCGCTTCAAGCGGGAGATCAAGATTGATATTTCCCTCAGCATCAGTCGTGTACTCGGTGGCGTTTTTCGCGCCTTTGATCGCAACAGATACTTTCTCATTTGTGACACGTTCCCCATTCTTCGCATTCAAGACACGAATTTGAATCGGGATAGGGGTTGCTGCCATAGCTTGCAGGCACATAGCGAATACGGCAATTACCACCAGTCTTTCTAAAGAGACTCTATGCGCTAATCTCATCGTCAGCTCCCTTAGCATGAAGGCAGTCTACTACCGTTTCAAGAACGCTTGCCGGACAGAAGCATTAACGTATTTCCTGACACGGAGAGAGGTGAACTAGCAGCGTTTCAGGTCAGGACACTTGGGAGTTTCGAATCCGAAAGGAAAAACTTGGGATTCAAGTTCAACCTCATCCCCATTGCTATCAGCACGTCTTTATATTTTCTTTATGAACCTCTTACGCCTTTCTTATGCACAGGCCTCTAGCCTGTTGAGAGAAAGGATAAAGCATCATGCATGTTCTGGTGCGCGCTCTCGAAGGCGTGTTTTGCGTAGGAATGGTGGGATCGCTGGTGGTTGCAATACTGGCGTTTGTCGGAGACATTCACGTGTTGTTCGAAAAAGACAGAGGACAGGCCAACTAGCCGCTGTCTACACAACTACTGTCTCCTGGTACTCTCCAAAGACTTGCCGCAGCTCGTCTGAGATTTCTCCTACCGTGCAGTGGCTCTCCACGGCATGGACGAGATGAGGCATTAGATTGTCGCCGGAGCGGGCCGCATCTTCTACGCGCGTCATGGCTGCTTCCCACACTCCCGCATGGCGACGCGTACGAATTTCCCGCAAGCGCTCGATCTGCCGGCGCTCCAGCGCCTCATCAATACGCTGAATGGGAATGGGCCTTTCCTGCTCTGTCTGAAAGCGGTTCACACCGACAACTACGGCCTGCTCGGCGTCCACTGCCTGCTGGAATTCGTATGCGGCATTTTGTATTTCCTGCTGGATGAAACCGAGTTCAATGGCGCGCAGCGTGCCGCCCATGCCTTCAATCTTTTCCAGATACAGGCGGGCGCGGTTCTCGATGTCGCTGGTCAGAGACTCGATATAGTAAGAGCCGGCCAGCGGATCAATGGTGTTCGGCACTCCCGTTTCGTATCCGATGATCTGCTGGGTGCGCAGGGCGATGCGCGCCGAGTTTTCTGTCGGAAGTCCCAGAGCTTCATCAAAAGAATTGGTGTGCAGTGACTGCGTGCCGCCCAGAACAGCGGCCATCGCCTGCACCGCGGTGCGCACAATGTTATTTTCAGGCTGCTGCGCAGTCAGCGTCGAACCGGCGGTCTGGGTATGAAAGCGCAGCATCATAGACCGCGGATTGCGGGCGTGAAAACGGTCTTTCATCATGCGCGCCCACAATCGTCGCGCCGCACGAAACTTGGCGACTTCTTCGAGGAAGTTGTTATGCGCATTGAAGAAGAAAGACAGGCGGGGCGCAAAGTCATCTACATCGAGTCCGGCCTGCATGGCGGCCTCGACGTAGGCGATAGCGTTGGCCAGGGTGAAAGCAACTTCCTGCACGGCTGTGCATCCGGCCTCGCGCATGTGATAACCGGAGATTGAGATGATGTTCCACTCCGGAATTTCCTTGTGCGCGTAGGCGAACATGTCGGTCACGATCCGCATGGCCTGCTTGGGAGGATAGATGTAGGTGCCGCGGGCGATATATTCCTTCAGAATGTCGTTCTGGACCGTTCCGCTGATCTTCTTCACATCGGCGCCGCGTGCGCCGCGCCACCGCCACATAAAGCGCCAGCAAAATACTGGCCGTGGCATTGATGGTCATGGAAGTCGAGATCTTTTCCAGATTGATGCCCTGAAACAGGCGCTGCATGTCTTCAATGGAATCAATGGCTACGCCCACTTTGCCGACCTCACCGAGGGCCATAGGATGGTCGGAATCCATGCCGATCTGTGTGGGCAAATCAAACGCCACCGAAAGCCCTGTGGTGCCGTGCGCCAGCAGGTATTTGTAACGCTTGTTGGACTCTTCCGCATCTCCCATGCCGGCGTACTGGCGCATGGTCCAGAGGCGTCCGCGGTACATGGTGGGCTGTACGCCCCGGGTATAGGGGAACTCGCCGGGATAGCTTACGTCGGCATCGTAGTCCCAGCTTTCCAGATCAGACGGGGTATAGAGCGGCTGGGGCTCAATCGATTTCAGTTGGCTATCAGGTGGGTTTTTGAGGTCGTGAGCCATGCGTGAGTAACAATACTATCGTGAAGAGGATCGCTCGGGAGAAGGCGCTCCCCGCAGCAGACCTTCAGTGCTTAGATCTTCATCAATCTCAGGCCAATGGAGGCCGTATCCGCCGCCAGCGACTTTCCAATTCTTTCTCTGATCAGGCGATGCGTGAAGCAACCGTGGATACCACGCCAAGGGTACAGTGATGGTGCGGCCGTCTTTCATGTTTCCCCGCATGGTTACGCTGAAGGAATCATCCGCAAATTCCACAGTCACAACCCTCTCATCTGCCATAAGCATACCAAGGAAGACGAACAGCCTCAAAGATTGGGCACTTTGATGAGAGCACAACAGGCCGAGAGAACTAAGTTCTATTTTTTCCGGGTGCGCCGCGCCCTGAAGAACGAGGTGAAGGTAAACCATGCCGCGACCGAGGTAAATGCAATTGTGGCATAGAAACGGTGGTTGTCCGTAAGCCAGGCATGTGCCCGGTACTGGCGAACCAGGGCCGAACCGCTGATTACAGTGAAAATGGCAAAGACAAAGCCGGTCATCTCCAGCCACAACACATAAAGTGTGCGTCCGAAAGAGGTGGCCACGGCCTTAAAACCGCTGAAAATGGCATGGGTGAGACGGCCCTGGACCGCCCTGGCTGCAGTTGCTGGAGACATTTGAGCTTTATTCTAACTTGGAAATCGCAAGTTTCAGCCCAAAAAGTGGTGTAACGGGGCGGCCCCGGGGCGCATCCAAGTTAGGGAGGACGTTTTGCCCCTCGACTTGAGCGAAAGGAAGTTCCAAGTGAACACGCGACTTAAAAAGTTAATGAAAGACCTCGGCGAAGCCATCAATGGCACACTGTCGGAATCAGACCAGATCGCCCAAGTCATCGCCAAAATCAAAGAAGAAGGTTTCGATATTTTCCTGGTGCTGGAAGCGACTATAGGCTTTAACCGCCACGAAGAGGATGCCTCTCCCTCGGCTCCTGAACTGGTGAGCACCCGCAGGAAAAATGCTGAACCTGAGTTTTCGGTGAATGCGAACGATATACGTTTCCTGAAATCACTCAGAATCAGCGTAGATGAAGCCGCATAGTCTTTTCAGACGTTTTTACCCGGTGCTTCCTGCCACCCCGGTTTAATTTTTCTGATAGCATGAAAAGTTTCCTGCACGAGGTAAATTCCTGGCCGAGCGTACCCCTTCAATGCATACAGATGCCCACTTCATGAAAGATACTTTGGGAGTACTGTTGGCGGGGGGCGCTGGTGAGCGCCTGTACCCGCTGACCCGCGACCGGGCGAAACCGGCAGTCACCTTCGGCGGCAACTACCGCATTATTGACATCACGCTTTCCAACTGCATTAACTCCGACCTGCGCAAGGTCTACATCCTGACCCAGTACAAAGCTCTTTCGTTGAACCGCCATATCCGCGAAGGCTGGGGCTCAGTGGTAGCTCGCGAACTAGGGGAATTCATCGAGATTCTGCCGCCTATGAAGCGGGTGAGCGAGAACTGGTACCTGGGCACAGCCGATGCCGTTTACCAGAATATTTATTCGATTGGCAGCGAGCAGCCCAAGCACGTTCTGATTCTTTCCGGCGACCACATCTACAAGATGAACTACCAGCTCATGGCAGACCAGCATATCGCTGCCGGGGCTGACGTGACTCTTGCGACCATTTTGATTCACCCGAGCGAAACCTACCATTTCGGCGTGATGGATATTGATCGCGATGGCCGGATCGTCGGGTTTGAAGAGAAGCCGAAGGTCACCAAGCTGCGCTCCCCTTATAACCCGGAGATGGTTTCGGGCTCCATGGGAGTGTACCTGTTCAACACCGATGTGCTGCTGCCGGTGCTGCTGAAAGATGCGGAAGACCCGAATTCGTCTCATGATTTCGGCAAAGACATACTGCCCAAGATTCTTGACCAGTACAAAATCTACTCGTTCAATTTTATTGACGAGAACAAAAAAGAAGCTTTGTACTGGCGCGACGTGGGAACGCTCGAAGCCTATTACGAAGCCAATATGGACCTGGTCTCAGTCTCGCCGGTCTTCAACCTGTATGACAATCAGTGGCCGATTCGCACGCATCAGCGGCAGTATCCGCCTGCCAAGTTTGTTTTTGGCGAGCCCGGACGTACCGGCATGGCCATTGATTCGATTGTTTCCTCAGGATGCATTCTCTCGGGCGGCACGGTACGAAGCAGCGTGCTTTCGCCGGACGTGCGGGTGAACTCATATTCCGAGGTGGAATCGAGCATCATCTTTGCCCACGTGAATATCGGCCGGCATTGCCGCATTCGCAATGCAATTATTGACCGCGATGTTCACATACCGGAAGGCACGATCATCGGCTACGACCCTGAAGCCGATGCCCGAAATCATCTGGTAACCGAGACCGGAATCTCCGTAGTCACGCGGGACTATTCATTGTTTGAGAGCCCGGTGGCCGTGGACTACTTCACTTCGGAATAACATCCCGGCAAATGACAGCGGCCTATGCAACGCCATAGGCCGCCGTAGCCGGACCACTCCAGCTTAAAAAGAGAACATCACCTGCAGGTCCACGCGGCGGTTCGCGGATTGCGTGTTGAATACGCCTCCAGCTAACGCGGTGGACTGGCCGAACAGCGCCGAACTCAGGTTACCGATGGGCGGCGCGGGATTCACATTGTTGAAGATGTTGCGCGCGTTCACGCTGAAGGTCAGGCTATACCGCTGACCTGATCTTTCCCCTCCAAATGGGCCACCCGGGCCGCGCGGGCCACCGCCTCCCGGGCGTCCACCGACTGGCATGCCGCCCCTGCCACCACGCCGTTCCGCATCCCGGGGGTTTGTTGCCTCGACCTTTGGGCCGATGCCAATCACCTTACTCAGGCGCATGTTCAATGTGAACTGTGCGGGACTGTTTCCGAAATTGACCGGCACAATCGCCTGCCCTGGAACAGGCGATGTATCGAAAGCGCCCAGGCTGGTCTGGACCACGCCTGGCTGGGAAAGGCCAGTGGCAAAGCCGGGACGATCATTGAAGATGGAATCGCCGTTCTCATCGAGTCCGGTGGTTATGTTGAAGGGTGCGCCCGAGTTCGCCACCATGAACGGGCTTACGCGGAAACCATGCGGCAAGGAGACGGTTCCGCCGAGAAACAGGCGATGACGGATATCAAAATTAGACCTGCCGTAATCTGCGGCAACACCCCTGACGGGATCTGAGGGGAAGCTGGTAGCCCCAAAAGTATCGCTGTTCGCATGACCATAGGTGTAGAAGCTGAAGATGGTCAGCTTGGAACTAAGGCGCATATTGAAGTTGGCGATGAACTGGTCTTGATTGAATACCCCGCCCGACTCGAACTGGTATTGCGGCACCGGAGTGGTGCTCAAAACGCTGGAGAACAGTTGATGCACTCCATGAGAATGGAGATATGTTCCGGTGAGAGTGGCAGTTTTGGTGATCTGGCGTTCCACAGAACCGGCGAACTGAACGGTATAGGGCGCCTGCAACCCAGGATTGACACTGTAAGTAGTCGTGGGGGTTGCCGCCAGGCTGGCCAACGCCGCTGAATTGGGGAACGTTGAAAATAACGACGCCAGAAGAGCACGATTCGCGGCATCCGCGGGGTTGTTCGTGTCCCCGGCCGTGATTTGAATCTGGCGCTGGTTAATGCCGTTGAGCCGCTCCGATTGCATGATCAGGTCCTGGCTGAAACGATCGTAGAAAATGCCAAAGCCCGTGCGGATTACCGTTTTGGGAGTGGAATTTTTCTTGCCCAGACCCCAGGCAAATCCCAGGCGCGGCGCCCAGTCGCCGTGATCATGAATGCCGTTCTGCGTCTCAAAACGCAAGCCGTAACTCAGCGTCATGTTCGGGCGGAGCTTCCAGTCATCTTCCCCGTATACTCCGACATCCACAAAAGTATCCTGCAGCAGCGGATTGCCAGTGAAGAGCGTGAATTGCGTCGGCGTCCGGTTCGCGAAATTAGTCAATGGGCTGATGGATTGTTGCGTTGCGGGATCTTTGGTAGCCCCGAAGATAAATGTCCCGTTGAAGTTCTGTGTAGAGGTGCTGGAATTTGCGGTAGCCCGCAACCTTCCCCCCAGCCGCATGAAGTGATTGCCTTTGTTAATGGAGGTATAGTTCTGCAGCTCGTAATGGTTTGTAATCACCGAGTTGTCGCCAATCGGATTGCCGCCTTCGGAGAACTGCCCAAGCACATTAATCTCGGGAGTGGAAAAAAGCGCATTCTGGTCGGTGTTGCCGCGCTGCCACTCAAAGCGGGTCTCATTGATGACATGCGGGCCAAGAATCTGCGTATCACTTATCTGAATCGTATTCTCGTCGCCAGTCTGGTTAAAGCCCTGTGAGGGCAGCGCCAACTGACCAATGCCAGTATTTTCCTGGCGGTCGTGGGTGAACTGGTAGCGCACCATCAGCGTGTTGGAAGACGAAAGCTGATAATCGAGCCGGGAAGTAAAGTTAGTGCGCACGCGAGGATTGAGCACGCCGGTTACCGGAACATTGGCTGCGGTAAATGCCTGCGGCAGCACGACTGTCGCTTCATTGATGTCGCGGCGCTCTGCATTGACCTGATAAGACGCCTTCTTGCCTAACGGGCCACCCACGTTTCCACTGAACATCTGCGTGCTGAAGGCGGGTTCGTCGGCTGCGAAGGGATTCAGCGCATCCAGAAAGGAATGGTTGTCATTGAAAAAAAACTGGCCATGCACCTTATCGGTACCGGGCTTCGTCCGGATTTCGATACGGCCATAGCCCATGCGGTCATATTCCGCGGAAAACGGGTTCTGGTTCACGCGAATTTCGAGAATCGAAGACTTCGGCGGAAGCTGGCCGCCGGTGAACCCGTCAATATAGATCTGTCCGCCGTTCGGGCCTGCCGAGGGCCCAGCCAGTGCCTGCAATTCCTGCTGTAACTCATCAGGATCATCGGAAAGAGCGTCTAAATCCTTGCCACTGATGACCACGGTGCTGGAATTACTATCAGGACTCACGCTGACTTTGGCCGTATTACTTTGCACCTCCACATCTTCTGACTTCACCAGGATTTCTAACGCGATATCGGCATTCCGGTTCTGACCGGCAGCAATCTCTACATCTTGTTTGATCGGCGCGAAACCTTTCGCGGTTACGGAAATCGAGTACTTCCCCGGAACCAGGTTTTTGATGTCATAAGCGCCTACCGCATCAGAAGTAGCGGATACGGTTTGGCCAGTGGAACCTTGCAGCTTGATGCTGGCCGCGGGAATTACGGCTCCACTAGGGTCTGTGATCTGCCCGTGAAGCCGCCCGGTTGAGGCTTGCCCAAACAATGCGCCAGAACCGATCAGCAGAATGGAAAATATAAGAGCAGAGGCACGCACGCGCCTTCCCCATGGCCAGAAGTTCATCAATTTCTCTCCAACACTCATTGTTTTATTCGGCGTCTTATTGCGGGCCGGCATCGCCGCCCGGCGCCGCCATGCTCCAGCCAGAGAAAAGCGCGGCTGCGCTTGAACCATTCGGAGAAGCCGTAAGGATCGGTTCCACACCAGCCAGCAGCGTGATGGCGGTCACTTCTCCGCTTCCATTTCCCTGGGAAGCGACGACCATGACCGCATCTTCCTTCTGAAGGTCAGCCAGAGTCACGCTGGGAATGCGGCTGAGAATCTGCTGGAAATCGGCTCCGCCTCCTGCTCGCGGCCCGGCGCCAGTGCCACCTGGACCACCGGCGACTGTTGCATGGGCACCGCCGCTGGTTGCGGTCTGGCCTGGAGCACCCGCCCCGCCATCTGCCGGCGAACTGTTTTTCAGAAAGAACGCCAGTCTCTGAGCCATAGCCGGGGCAAGCTTGCGCAACTGCGACTCAGAATTGAACTTGATCACCACTGACTTTCTGGCCAGCACATCCTTGACTGTGATTGTGTTGTTGGCCGTGTCAATCGAAGTGATGGTGCCGGCGATATTACGAAACGTGCCGGAAATCACTTCCTCGGCTGTTAGTTCTTTCCCATCGGCGCTTCGGGCGCCGCGCGCGCGCAACTGGTCACCGACCTTGATCTGGTCCAACGTGCCTTTTTGCGCGTCAGCGAATTTCACCGAATTCGGAGCGTAGCGAAGAAAGACGGTGTCTTTTGACACTTTCACCAATACGCTGAAAGTCGGCGTGACCGATACCCTGATCGTTCCAGCCTCGGGATCAATGGCGTTTACGATTCCGCCGGCGCCGCGCTTCTGCCAGTCTTGCTGATCATGCTGCTGCTTCTGCGCCACGTCGGCCTGCTTCATCACCACAATCGTGGACGCGCCAATAGCGCCGCCGTCGCCGACCTGCCCGCGCACCAGCATGCGGTCGCCGACTTGCAAATCCGGTAGCGTAATAGGAGTAGCGCTCTTCAGGTCAGTTTGTCCCGGCGCCAGGCGCAGGATGCGCGTGCCCTCAGGAATGGAAACTGTTATCTCGGAACCGGCATCGGTTTTCAGTACCAGCGTTTTATCGCTGATGGACTGTACCGTGCCGACGTTCCGGGCTGCCGCCCCTGTGTTGCTCTGTGGTGTTGAAGAATTCGGTGTGCCCGCCTTGTCTTGCGCTGAACCCGTTGCGCACAACGCGCAAGCCAGCACACAGGCCAAAATGCGCGCTGTGTAGTACGGTGCCAACATCTTATTGCCGTTCGCCAATGGGTGCTTTCTCCTGGCAGTCCAGATTCACGCAATGCTTGGAACATTCTTCATTTCCAAAGGACAAATTTTCCCTGGGACCAGAAATCTGGTCTGCGAAAACTTCTCTGACTGGTTGTTTTTGCTTCGCCGTATTCTAGCTAAAAAAGATTGTTTCAGAGAATGATTCAACAATGACAGGCCTTCGAGGTAAAAAGGAAGCAAAAACTTGTTAAGTTAAGTCATGTGATGGACTTGGCTGCGGTAAGCGCAATTGGCCCAACCCAACTCCAGCGCCAAGATGGAATGATCAACAGGTGCGCACTCTCATCGCAATCTCTCTTCCTGTTCCCATGTTCAAGACTGGCAACGGAATTCGCCAACTTCGACAATCCGACAATCTTTGCCAATCCTTGTCATTGGCGGTTACCGGCTCGGGTAATTTCTCGCCTCTTTTCCGGTCTATACAATAAGCTTGAACTGAAAACCCACTGGCAGCGTATTTGACTTCGGGGGACTGTTGGAAGAACAGCAGACAGGAACACTTGTCCGCCGATGCCTGGCAGGTGATGCCACGGCGTGGGAGGACATTGTTCGTTTGCACAACCGGCGGATTTACACGCTGTGCTACCGCTTCACCAATTCTCCCGATGACGCGCAGGACCTGACCCAGGACGTGTTCATTAAGGTCTATCGCACCCTGAACAGCTATAACGTTGAAAAGGGGGCATTTACGACCTGGCTGACCACCCTGGCGCGCAACCTGCTGGTTGACCATTTTCGCCGTACCCGGCAAGACCGCATTACCGATTCGATTGACGCCACGGCCAGAGAAGAAGATGATTCGTTGTCTTTGAGCGACCGTCTGCAAGACCACGGCCCCTCTCCGGACGACCGGCTGGCCAGCAAGGAAGCCCAGAAAACAGTGCAACAGGCGCTTTCCAGGCTTTCACCCGATCTTCGCGAGGCCGTGATCCTGCGTGACATCCAGGATATGGACTACAAGGAAATCGCCGAAACTCTGCGGGTCCCCGAGGGTACGGTGAAATCCCGTATAAACCGGGGAAGAATGGAACTTGCGCGATTACTTTCTCGTAATAAGAAACAGGTGGGCAATGGATAGTAATCTCCACAACCCGATTCCCTGCAGCCAGTTCGAAGCGCTGCTCTCTGACGCTCTGGACGGAGTGCTGGCCCCTGAAGCAAGCCAGGCCTTCGAAGAGCACAGGTTGGCCTGCCTGGTGTGCGGTCCCATGTTCACCGAGGCGAAACAAGGGATGCTGTGGCTGCAAACACTCGAGGAAGTAGAACCACCGAAGAATCTGGTCCACAACATTCTGGCAGCCACCACCATGGCCCAGATTCCGGAGCAGGTCGCAGCGGTTGGAGATCAATCCGGCTGGGTAGCCCGGTTCTGGAAAAAGATGCGCTCCGGCACCGGCGTGATGCAGCCGCGCTTTGTAACTTCATTCGCAATGGCCTTCTTTTCGCTCAGCCTGACTTTCACCCTGACCGGAGTGAGGCTCGACAAAGTGGACTGGCATCCGCAGGCCTTGAAGAAATCGGTGGTGCTGCAATACACCCAGGTGGAAAACCGGGTGGTGAAGTATTACGCCAACATGCGGTTTGTCTACGAGATTGAATCGCGTGTGCGTGAATTGAGAAAAGCAGCCGGCCCGTCAGAAGACGAAGGCAAGCAGCAAACTCAGCCCAAAGATAAAAAACGCAAAGATGACAACAGCGACACCAGTGGAAGTCCACAGAACCGGCGCGAACAGTACAGCCAGGAGTTGGACAACGGGATGATCGCTTATTTGAAAACGAGCAATGAAGGAGCCTAAACATGAACTGCGCCCTACATACCGAAGTACCGGCTGTGGCGTATTGCCGCACCTGCGGAAAAGCGCTGTGTGAACAATGCAAGCGCGACGTAATGGGTGCGATTTATTGTGAACCCTGCCTGTCGGCACGCGTACACGGAACACCGCAGCCCCAGCCAGTCGCGGCCGTGCCGGTGGTCGTTGCTCCCCACGTGCCCGAATCCTGGAATTGCGGCTGCGCTTGGCCTCATACCGGGCGTAGGGGCCATGTACAACGGAGAATTTTCCAAGGCGCTGGTGCATGTCGGCATTTTTGTGGCGTTGATTATGGCTGCTGATAAGGTCGCGGGAGAATTCGGAATTCTGATTCCGTTCTTTGTGTTCTACATGGCTTTTGAGGCGTACCAGACCGCCAAGGCCAGACAAATGGGCCTCACTCCACCCGACCCATTTGGCTTGAATCGTATGTTTGGTATCCAGGAACAGCCACCTGCCCAGCCGGTGATCGTGCGTCCGGCCGAAACGACTGTAACCCCGCAGAGTGGAGTGGTGCCGCCCGCAGTCCCGCCCCCAGTGGTGGCTCCTCCGGCGGATAATTCACCCACTGGGGCCGTTGTACTCATAGCTTTGGGAGCGATTTTTCTTCTGTCCAACTTTGGTTTTTTCCGCGTCGGGCGGCTTTGGCCGTTGTTCCTGATCGGCATTGGCTTATGGATCGCCTATAAGCGAACTTCCGGGCGGGTGTAGGAGGGCATATGAATACTTACCAACCGAACAAAGCGTGCCACTGCCCCAGATGCAGAATGCGAAACTTATTTGGAGCAGCCATGGTGATTACCGTTGGCATGCTGTTCCTGCTGAACAATTTCGACATAGTTTACTTCGACCGGAGCTGGCCGATATTGATCATCGTGGTCGGCCTCTTTACCTTTGCCAGCCACAACGCCCCAATTGAAGGGCACATACAACCTTACTGGGCGGTTGGCGGCGCAACCCCTGTTGCAGTTCCGCCGCAGCAGGACCCACAGGTGAAACCATGACCGAGCCTCGTCCTTACTACTATCCGCGGTCAGTCTTTGGGCCGCTTCTGATCGCAGGAATCGGAACGCTATTCCTGCTGAGAAATCTCGGCGTGCTCTCAGGAGCGCAAATTGGCAGGTGGTTCAGCCAGTACTGGCCGGTGCTGCTGATTCTCTGGGGCGTGATCAAATTTCTGGAGTATCTATGGGCCCGGCAGCATGATCGTCCCACGCCTGGCATTGGCGCAGGCGGCGTGGTATTGCTGATATTCCTCATCGCCGGCGGCACAATTGCCTCCAAAGCCAGAGGAGTGGACTGGACGGGCATCGGCGATGCCATGGAGATCGATACCGGCGATGACTTTGGCGTCGGGTTCCTGGGCAAGCGGTACGATTTCACGCAGAATTTTTCCCAGCCCGTACTCAATGCTGCTCAGGTGAAAATCGTTTCCGCCCGTGGAAGTGTAACCGTAAGCGTTAGTCCCGACGACCAGGCCCATGTGCTGGTACACAAATACCTGCGCAGCGGCTCCGACGACGAAGCCAATAAGAAAGACAGCTCCACTCAACCGAAGTTTGAGCAGCAGGGCAACATTCTAGTGCTCGACATGGTGGGCGGAAACTATGAGAGCGTCCGCTGTGATGTTGATGTGCAACTGCCCGCGAAAAGTCCGCTGTCCGTATCCACCCGGCATGGTGACATACGGGTTAACGGAAGAGAAGGCAACGTTGATCTGGATTCAACTCGCGGCGATATTGACGCTGAAGACATAAAGGGCGATGCTTCAGTCCGTTTGCGCCATGGCGATCTCACTGTTAAGAATGTCACTGGAAACGTAAATGTGGATGGAACTGTAAGCGACAGCTCAGTCTCTGACGTGGGCGGCACGCTGACTTTCACCGGCAGCTATACCGGCGACATTCAGCTTTCGCATATCTCTCACCCGCTCCACTTCAGCTCGATACGCACCGATCTTCAGTTTGCCAAACTGGATGGCGACCTGACCATGGATCGTGGCGATTTCAAAGCCAATAATATTGTCGGCCCTTTCCGGCTCAATACCGAAGTGAAAGACATTCATCTGGAAGATGTCACTGGCGACGTTCACATACAGGACACGCGTGGCGACATTAACGTCAGCACAAAAGATCCTCTGGGAACCGTAGATATTTCCAATACCAGTGGCGAGATCAGCATCAGCTTGCCCGAGTCCGCCAACTTTCAGGTCGAGGCGGAGAGCAATGGCGGAGAGATTCACAGTGATTTCCCCATCAACGTGAACAACGAGCAGCACAATGCCGTTGCCAGCGGCACAGTGGGCAAAGGCGGTCCGCAGGTGCGGCTCAAGACCACCAACCGCGGAACCATTCAGATCAAAAAAGGATGAGTGCTGGCGCTACGTAGCCGTATGCGCCAGCTTCGATTCCACAATCTCGATGGCTTTCTGCACCACCTGGTCAAGCGTGAGGCTGGTGGAATCAATCAGTACCGCGTCCGGCGCGGGCACCAGCGGAGAGGTGGCCCGGGTGCGGTCACGCAGGTCCCGGGCGCGCAGTTCTTCGATCACTGATTTCTCTTTCGCCTCAACCCCCGGATTCTGAAGGAAACGGCGATTGCCGCGCACTTCCGGAGCAGCGTCCAGAAAAATTTTCACTTCGGCGTGGGGAAAGACTTTGGTCCCGATGTCGCGGCCTTCCATCACCACGCCGCCACCACGCCCCATCTGCCGCTGGCTGTTCACCATCCATGCGCGCACCGCAGGATGCACCGAAACTTTTGATGCGGCGTCGGTAACGTCCTGCTGGCGCAGGCGCTCGGTTACATCTTTGCCGTCGAGCAGCACGCGATTCCCTTCCGGTCGCGGAACAAGATCAATTCTGGATTGTCCGGCAAGTTGCTCAAGAGCGTTCGCATCATCGAGCGAAACGCCGGACTCCATTGCTTTCAGGGCCAGCGCACGGTACATGGCGCCGGTTTCAATATTGATGTAGTTATATTTCCGGGCCAGCAGCGAAGCCAGTGTGCTCTTGCCCGAACCGGCGGGGCCATCAATGGCGATAATAATTTTTTTCGGCGCGGAAGCCGCATTATCCATGAACACGACTCCGGGGCTGCGTCTGCACGGGTGTCACCTGGATCAGCGTTTTCCCGCCTGTGGTAGTCATCTTTAGTTGACGGGCGGCAAGCAGGGCGTGAATTGCGTCGCGGATTTTCGAGCGGGAGACCAGAACGGAAAACACACTCTCGATCTCATCCTGGTCGGCAGCTACGACGGCTTCAAGATATTTCCCCAGCAGTGCGGAAATTGCTTCCGGCAACGACAACGACACTCCGTCTTTTACCGCCCCAGGTGACCAGTGATATAACAGGTCCCAGTAGACGCCCTCTTTCTCACGATAATTCACACGAGTGATCTTAAGAATTGACCACAGCTCATTCAAGGCGCGATCAAGGGCCGCGGTGCTGGGGTCTCCGCCAATTAAGTCGTGCAACTCACCCTTACTCAATGCGCCCCGCTTGTGAAGCACTTCGAAAATCTTTATTGCCAGCGGCGAAACCCTGGCTCCCTGGGCTTTCATTTTAGGCGGAGCCTTAGGATTGCGGTCGCCTACGAGGGCATAGAAAAATGGGAAAAGTTCTGCCGAAACCAGCAGGCTGCTTCCCGGCAAAAAATTAATTTCGTAGGCATGGCGCTCGCGCAGCAGGCGCACCATCAACTCGACTGCCGGCTGGGTGCGTGAGTCGGCGTACGCATGTTTGGCATCCGGCAAGCCCTCGGAGGTACCGGCATAGGCCCCCAGAAAAGTCGGAACCATCGGCAGCGAGCGTATCGGATACAGCAGGCAAAACCCCACCGAATCAAGAAAGCTTCGCGCATCTTCGATGGTCTGGATGGGCTTGCCATCCACCCGCCACCGGCGGGCCCGCTCCTGCTGAAGTTCCTGTTCGGTCATTGATGAGGTGTCCTGAGAGGCCTTTCGACTTCATAACACTTTACATGATGTGGGAAACACGCGCAGCATGGTGGGGCTTGGCGAGAGCGGAGAAAGCGGCAAGCGAGAGTGTTCAAGAACCTACAAAAAGTAGCGCAGAAGAAGCCTTGAGGCAGGGCGTCATATGTTAGCCCAGTGGCGTAAGCCCTGGGTTCTGAAGACAAGAATGAAGAGAGCCCCGCAACGGGGCGGCACATGCGCTTTCAGCGAGTATCAACCTTATATCATGGTCGAATTCAGGAACCTAAACTATGTGGCCCCTGCCCGTCTGCATTATTCGACTAAAAAGAGATTCAAGAGTGTTCATTAGTTCCGGAATGCGGCAATCGTTGTAACGGTATGACAGATTGTTCTAGTGCGCTCCGCTCCAAAAGCAGGAGCTGCGCGCAGGCCTTCGGCGAGCGGAAGCAAGTCTTTTCTTCTTTTCCCCGGCACTCCGCTTTCCGAATCCGCGACAGACGCGCATCCGGAAAAACTCCATGCCGGGCTACTTTCGGTCGTCCTGCCGGACTGGAGTTTCGTTAGTCCTTCTTTGTTGCCAACCACCACCATTAGTTTTTCGCATCGGTGAATATACAGACTGTCGAGGCTCAGATGATTTTTAAGTTGTATTACCACTGCTTCGGTGGGCTTAACGGCGTTCGCCCTGCTGAGTTCTTTTCTTGTTTGCTGCAACAATCCCAAATTCTCAAGGAGAAACCTTTCGAGCCAGGCTAAATCCGCTTAAAAGCCCGCTGAATCTCTTTCACGGAATACCGCAGCACTACCGGCCTGCCGTGCGGACAGGTCATGGGACACTCGGTTTTGGCCAGTTCGGCCAGCAGCCATTCCATCTTATTTTGCTCCAGCGGCATGTTGATCTTAATGGCAGCGTGGCAGGCAATGCTGGCGGCTATGCGCGTCCGCGCTTTTTCCAGATTCAACTCCTGCTCTTCTTTTTCGAACTGGTCGAGAAGTTCCAGCAGCATCTTCTCGATCTGCTGCGGCTGCACACCCGCCGGAGCGGTCTTGATGGCAATGGTCCGTGCGCCGAACAGCTCTGCATCAAAACCATTGCGGCGCAGCTCTTCTGCTATTTCAGCGAAGACCGCCTGCTGTCCCGGAGTCAATTCCACCAGCAGCGGCATCAGCAACCTTTGTCCGTCTACTGCTGCCTTGCTGCGCTCGGCCAACACTTTCTCGAATAGCACGCGCTCATGGGCCACATGCTGGTCAATGATCCACAACCCGTCAGGATTCACAGCCAGAATGAACGACTCACGTATCTGGCCGAGAGGCTTCAACGTAGCCAGCGCGAGGTGTTCCGGTATTTGCGTCTCTCCGTCTTCCAGCAGCAGGTTGCCGCATGGATCGTTGACCTTCAGGGGCTGCTCCATGGCGGGCGCGGGCCCGAAGCCGCTGAACGCGGCGTTGCCTTCAACTGGAATGGCTGCCCCCATAAATTGCAGGCGTTCATTTGCGGGAAGCTGCGTATCGGCCTGTAGCTGGAATTCATCCCGCACTCCCGGTTGCATCAGTGCGCCCGGAGAAAGCCCCGGCGCCGCGCCTGGCCCAGCCGTGATTTCGCGCGTGAACTGCGGCACAGGACGCGCCTTTACCAGGGCACCGCGCACTGTGTCGCGAACGAAGTCATGGATGAATGCCTGCTGGCGAAAGCGCACCTCGGTTTTTGAAGGATGCACATTGGCGTCCACTTCTTCATTGGGCAGATGAATGAACAATAAGACCACCGGAAAGACGGTGGGCGGCAGGATATTGCGGTATGCCTCGGTGAGCGCGTGCTGGATCAGTTTGTCGCGCACCAGCCTTCCATTCACGAATATGAAGATGGAGTTGCGGTTGAGTTTCTGTATCTCTGGGCGCGACACAAAGCCATGCACGCGAATCTCGCCGGGCGTTGGCTTCTCATAATCTTCGTCACGCCGCCACGGCGGCGGCTCAGGAATGCCCACACGCTCCAGCATCATCGTGGCTGCCACAGGCAGCAATTGCTCGAGCGTTTCTTTGCCGAAAACCTGGTAGATGCGCTCCGAATGCGATTGCACCGGAGCCGCGACCAGCATGGCATTGGTGGCAGAATGCAATTCAAAGTGCATTTCGGGGTGGGCCAGCGCATAGTGCGTAACCAGCGAAGCGATATGAGACAGTTCGGTAGATTCGGCGCGCAGGAACTTCTTACGTGCTGGTGTATTGAAGAAAAGATCGCGGACCGCAATTGCCGTTCCGGCGGGCAGCCCAGATTCTTCCACGCGCAGGATCTTGCCTCCGGCGATTTCCACGACTGTTCCGCTGTCTTCATTGGCGGCGCGGGTTTCCAGCGACACCCGGCCCACAGCAGCGATTGATGGGAGCGCCTCCCCGCGAAACCCCAATGTATCAATGTTCAGCAGGTCTTCGGCATCTTTGATTTTGGAAGTCGCATGCCGTTCAAAAGCCAGCAGCGCGTCGTCGCGCACCATGCCGCAGCCATTGTCCACTACTTGAATGAGCTTCTTACCCCCGCCTTCAATCTGCACCTTGATGCGTGTGGCGCCGGCGTCGAGCGAATTTTCCAGCAGCTCTTTCAGAACAGAAGCAGGGCGCTCAACGACCTCGCCCGCAGCGATCTTGTTGGCAACGTGCTCTGAAAGTACGTGGATTCTTCCCATCGGAAGGGTCATTGTAAAACTTTTGTTCCTCAGGGCGCGAGGATCTACGTGCAGCAGCCACGCAAGAGCAGTGATTCAGCAATCAGGCAATCTGGCGGCGGACTACGATGTAGCGGTGTTTCTTGATGATCTGGTTGATATACGTTCCTTTGGAATCAGCAGCCTCCAGTTGGTCGTATTCTTCCTGAGGCACTTCCAGATAGCGGTACAGATTCCCATTCTTGTACTCTATATCGAGACTGCTCATTTGCGGATCATACTCGTAATAGCGTACGGCGGTGGAATCTACAAATCGTTTCACCCTGAATTAGATGCGATGACAACTCAGTAAAGGATGGCTTGCCGAGTCAGGAACATCCGTCTTTTCCGCAACTCTGAACGATGCCTTCACTGCGGGCGTTACTGCTGATGTAGCGGCAACGCGCTCTTGATGGACTCGGCCACTGCCTCAGTCAGAGCTTCACGCGTGGGAAATTGGTGCGGATCAATCGGCGGATGAAACACCACGGTTGCCGTCCCGCCTCTGGCAACCAGGCTGCCCTTGGGCATGAGTTCAGCAGTTCCGAGCATAGTCACGGGGACGATCGGGAACCCTGTTTCCAGAGCCAGATGGAATGGACCTTTCTTAAATGGCAACAACCTGCCATCACTGGAACGCGTCCCTTCAGGATAGACGGTCATATTGGTCCCGTGTTGCAGCACCTCGCTGGCCCTTCTGATGCTCTGGATGGCCGCGTCGCGATTGTGCCGCTCGACCGGAACAATCTCACCCAGATCCAGGGCTTTGGCCAGCACAGGAATCCGCCAGATTTCTTTCTTCGCCAATGCCGAGGTTCTGCGAGGAATCAGCGGTATCAGAATCGGTGGATCGAGGTTGGATACATGGTTGGACATGAAGATGTAAGTGCCCGCCGGATCCAGATTTTCCAATCCTTGCGTACGAATCCTGGTGCCTGTCAGCCACACGGTTCCCCGGGTGATCTTCATGGCGATCCAGTAGAGAAAATCAATCTTGCCGGTGATGAGGGTCCAGGGAAAAACAATGATTGCCGCGAGCGGAATCGTCACCGCCATGAACAGCACTGCTGCAACGGTTCGGATCAGTCCGATCATGCCGGACGTGCGCCCCGCAATTGTTCCAACTTGCGCGGCAGCTTCTCATAAATGCCGCCGAAGCCGCCGTTGGAAAGGATGGCAACTACGTCTCCGCTGCGCAACTCCGGAGCTACAGCTTCCACAATGGCGTCCGCATCCTGCAACTCACGCGCCGGCTTGCCGCTCTTCTTGAGTCCGGAGATGATGGAACTGGTAGTGAGCCGTTCATTCTCCGGAACCTTTTCCGGCTGAAAGATGCTGGCCACTACGATCTGGTCGGCGATGGCCAGACTTTCCACCAATTCTTTTTGGAAAACTTTTCGCCGCAGCGTGTTCGATCGCGGTTCGAACACCGCCCACAGACGCGCCTCAGGATACCTGGTCCGCAACGCCTTCAATGTCTCACCAATCGCTGTGGGATGATGCGCGAAATCATCAATAATGGTGACTCCATCCACCTGGGCCTTCACTTCCAACCGCCGCTTCACGCTCTTGAATGTATTGAGCGCATTGGCAATGGCCTGAGGTTCGATTCCATAGTGGGCGGCCAGGGCTGCGGCGGCCGTGGCATTGAGCACGTTGTACTCACCCGCAAGCTCGAATTGAAAATCGGCCCACGGCTGGCCTTCGCGCAACACCGACCATAAAGTGGCCTGCGGGCTGTATTGGATCTTGGCGACCTGCCAGTAGGAACCGCTCTTCATTCCATAACGTTCGACAGGGCTGAAAGCCTTGCTGACGCACTCGTCCACGTTGCTGTTGGCATCATAGGCAATGATCTTTCCGCGGCGAGGCACCAGGTTGACCAGGCGCTTAAATGCGGTTTTTACCGCATCCAGGTCCTTGTAAATGTCGGCATGGTCAAATTCAACGGAGGTAAGAATGATGGACTGCGGAAAGTAGTGCAGGAACTTCGGCCCTTTGTCGAAGAACGCGGTATCGTACTCGTCGCCCTCAATGATGAAGTGCTTTCCCTGCTTCAGAGCAAAGCTGCTGCCGAAGTTTTCAGCGATGCCGCCAATCAAAAACGAAGGATCTTTTCCCGCTGACTGAAAGATCCAGGCCAGCATCGATGTGGTGGTGGTCTTGCCATGGGTACCCGCCACGACTACCGGTTCCCGCGTGCGAAGAAAATGCTCGTAAAGAACATCCGGCAGCGAGCGAAACGGTATCCGCTCATCGAGAACATACTCAAGCTCGATGTTGCCGCGCGAAATGGCATTCCCCACTACCACGACATCAGGCCGGGGCTTCAGATTGGTTTCCGCATAAGGCTGAGATATTGGAATGTTGATGGAGGCCAGAAAGTCTGACATGGGCGGGTAGGCGGCTGCATCGGAGCCAGTAACTTTAAAGCCGCGCTGCTTCAGCAGGCCCGCCAGCGAAGCCATGGCCGTGCCGCATATACCGATCAAGTGGATGTGCTGTTGCTCAGTCACCAATCAAGATTAACGGATTTGAGCATGAATGGAAATTGGCTGCCGAACGTCTTCTCTCACCCAATGGTTGCCGGCTCGAGAATCTTGAATTCAACTCCGCTTTGCGCAGCTCGCAATTCGGCCTGCACTCCGAAGGGCAAGGTGATGTTGCCGGTGGAAACATGGCCCGACTTCAACCCATAAATAATTGGAACTTCGTATTTGCCCAGCACGCGCATGATTACCTGCTGCAAGGTGTAATCCTGCCCTCCGGGCTGCACGCAGTCCACCATCTCGCCGAAGATGATTCCCTGCACATGCTGTAATTTGCCGGAAAGCTCCAGTTGCATCAGCATGCGGTCAATCTGAAAAGGCTTGGCCGCAATGTCTTCAATAAAGAGCAGCGTGCCTTCCACATCAATCTCGTACGGAGTACCCAGCGAAGCGGCCAGCATGGAAAGACAGCCGCCATAAAGACGCCCCTGAGCCCTGCCTTCCTTCAATACTTCAGTGCCATGCGCTGGGATGTTCCAACTGAAAGCGCCGCTCACCGCATTTTGAAAGCTGGTGAGTTCTATGCAGCCTGCAACGGTGAAATCTTTAGTGACCATGGGGCCATGAAAGGTGACAAGCTGGCATGCGTCGCAGATCGCCGTGAGCAGGCTGGTATTGTCGCTGTAGCCCATGAAGATTTTCGGATGCTCTGCAAATTGTTCGAAATCAAGCTGGTTGAGCAGGTAATTCGCTCCGTAACCGCCGCGCGCGCAGAAGATGGCTGCGATATCGTCGCGCTGCAGCATCCCTTCTATCTCGGCCACACGCCGTTCGAGCGTACCGGCAAAATACATGTCCCGTTCCAGAATGCCCGGCGAGTAAACCACCTCATAGCCCATTTCGCGCAGGCGCGCTGCACCGGACTCCAGCAGTTCCCGCTGGATATTGCTGGCTGGCGCCACAATGCCGATCTTGTCGCCTGCCCGAAGGGCGCGTGGCTTCACTACCGGCGTTTTGGGCTTATAGCGATCAGCAGTCATGTTGTACCGAGCAATGTGCAGGCTTAGTCATGTCTATGATGCTATGCGCCTGCTGACTCTTCGTTCCGCCATGGCGCCAGCAACATCAACTCCAGTTTTTGTGCGCTCTGTGCGCAAATTTGGCTGATGCTTCATTCGTAAAACGTTCCTTCGCCGATTAACTGGGCCGGGCCACGCAGATAAATATTGCCCTTATCCCAGCGCACCACCTGAGTTCCTCCGGGGGCATGCACTTGCAACGGCGAACCGGCCCTTCCAGCAGCAATGGAAGCCACCGCCGAGGCGCATGATCCTGTGCCCGAAGATTGCGTCTCGCCTACGCCTCTCTCATAAAATCGCACTTCAATTTCGCCTGCACCTATTACCCGCACAAACTCCACGTTGATCCCATGCGTGAATTGTGGATTGCGTTGAATCTGGACGGCAACGTTCTGCCACTCTGGTGGAAATTCATTCCCGAATACCACGTAATGCGGATTACCCAGGGAAACAGGCGTGCCGCGTACTTCCGCCTGGGTGAGCTGAATAGAAAATTCTTCTCCGACCTTCGGTGTCGCCCATGTCCATTTCAAATTCAAACTGGTGACCATTGCGGGACACCAGTTCGCAGGTTTTGATTCCGGCTCCGGTCTGCACCCTCAACTTCTCTCCGCGTCCCTGGCTAGCCAGATAGGCCGCCACGCAGCGGGTACCGTTGCCTGAAATTTCCGCTTCGCTTCCGTCGGCGTTGATCAGGCGCGCGTGTACATCGGCATCGTGGGCCGGAAACAGCCATTCCACTCCATCGGCGCCGATGCCGTTGTGCCGGTCACAGATTCTGCGGCTGAATTCATTCAGATCATTGGACACATCAGGCGCATGACTGCCATCAATGATCAGAAAATCATTGCCGCAGGCGCTGCCCTTGGTGAATGGGACCATTACTCCGACTCGTAGCTGCGAGAGCTAGTAACGCTGTGCAGTTTGTCGCAGCGATGCAGGCACTGCGTAAGTTGCTCATGAATGCGGCGCGTGCCGGTCACCCCAAAGATGATCCGGCTGCCTCCATTGTTCTTGCTCAAATGCACAGATTGCATTTGCAGCGCGAACTGCTCCAGGCAGTCATTGACCTGCGTCATAAGACTTTCTGAGGGAGCGTCGGCAATCACGGTGTAATTAAGGGTCAGAGGCTTGAGGTTGAGCCGGCCTTCGAGCCATCCGAGTATGAGCAGGGCCAGCAGAATGAGCAGTGTAGCGAAGATCGAGAGAGAATACAGCCCTGCGCCGCTCGCCATGCCGATGGAAGCCACCACGAAAATGGTGGCAGCAGTAGTCAGACCACTCACTCCATTCTTGGCATGAAGAATAGAGCCTGCTCCGATAAAGCCAATACCGGGAATGATCTGGGCCGCGATGCGGGTGTGGTCGCCGGTGAATTCGCCCGCCAACTCTGCTGAAAGCACGGTAAACAGCGCTGCGCCAAAGCAGATGAACATATTGGTACGCAGTCCTGCCGGACGGTGCTTAATCTCGCGCTCCAGTCCAATGGCGCCGCCCAGCACAGCCGCGAGCACCAGCCGCACCAGCGTGTTGGAAAATAATGTCGCCAGCGGCACATGCGACCAGCAAACCAATAGAACGTATCTCATCGGTCAAATTTCAGAACAAAAAATCAGGATAAAAATCTGCCCGATTGTAGCATCAGCATCAACGCACATAATGGAATGTCTGGTAGATAGCGACCCTCGGCTGCCCCGGTGTACCCACGATAACAACAGTCTTCAGCCGTTTCGGAAACAGCCGGACTGCGCGTGAAACATCGTCGCCTTCAAAAGCAATGATGAAGTCGGCTGCGTCCGCCGGATCGCCCAGTCCTAGAGTCCATTGGGGATGATTGCCTTCATTCAGCACGCGGCGGAATGGGATGCCGGCATCCTGAATCGCCCCCGGATGCCCACCGCAGTACATCATCAAACTCGCTCCAGGGGGCAGCTTTACCAACTCCCGGGCGACCGCCTCATCGAAAAACATTCTGGACTGACCGTTCGCTTCCGCCTCACGCAGGCAGATCGGACGTTTGTGCCACACGGAAGCATAGCTCACCGCCACAAGCACAATGATCAGCGCTGCGCTCCACCGGGCCGCGATGAATCGCGACAGGAACTCATAGGTAAGCCCCACGAACACCGCGGCCGCCGGAAGCATTTGCAGTCCGTAGCGCACGTTGTAGTAGCTGTGCGGCCACCAATCGGGGAAGTAAATCGGTATGCTGCCCCACGCTACATTCAGCGTGTAAAAGACGACCGGTATCCAGAGCAGAACCCACGGCGAGTGGCGGCGCGCAAAATACAGAACAGCCAGCAAGGTGATGACGGCGATAGTGAACAGCAGATATTGCGCCGCGCCTTCGCCCAGATTAAGCCGCGCCACTTTCAGAAAATAGAGCGCGGCAGTGCGAGGTGATCCCTGCCCGGGGTAGGTCGGCATGGATGCGGATACCGACTGCTTCGCAATGGCACTCGCCGAATATGGGCCATTCACGAAAGCCAGAGCATTATGGAAGTTCGCGTAGTTATATGCCATCCATAAAGCGGCGGAAAGAGCAGCCAACACCACCAGGCTGCCCCAGGCCCGCCACAGCGGGTGGGACTTATTATTCAGCGGCAGCAGCAAAAACAATGCTCCTGCGGCAACGGCAAAGGCTAGCGCCCAGCCGTCATAACGAACCAGCATGGCGCCGGCTACGACCACTCCACAGCGTTGCAGCGATTTGCGCGCCTGTGCTTCGTCAATCTTTGCCTGTGCGCAAAATTCTGAAAAATGAACTACTGTCCAGACAAAAAACGCCAGATAGAGCGATTCGGTCATGGCGGTGGCTTGCATGTAGAGCAGGTTGGGATTCAGCCCGTACACGCCTGCGGCAATCCAGGCCGCCGGGCGCGAGGTCATGCTGCGCAGCAGGCGAAAAATGCCTATTACACCGGCTACATACGCTGCCATGGAAGGAATCGAACCGCCCAGACCCGTGCGCCAAAACTGGTCGTTGGCAATGAAAGCAATATCGAGCAGATGCGGCAGGGGCAGCCACACCGTGCCTAACTGAAACAGGCCCGGCGTCTGTGAATCAATGACGCGCCGGGCGATATTGATGTGGGCCACCGCGTCGCCGTAGAGCAGAATCGAGCGGTGGTAATAGAAGAACAGCAGGGACGCAATAGAAAGCAGCGCACTGAGCACGCCGAGGAACCATCTGTCGGACCAGGCGATCTCCGCGTCCGTAACAGGACCCGCCTGCTTTATTCGATATGCGTGAGTTCGCGGAATATCTTGTAGCGCTCCTCGATCTCGTCTCGCGTGAGCTTCTGTAGCCGCTCGGTGCCGAAGGCCTCCACGGCAAACGATCCCATTACGCCGCCGTAGAACATGGCGCGCTTGAATACGTCGCGCGTCACTTCGCCCTGGGAGGCAATGTAGCCCATGAACCCTCCGGCAAAGCTGTCGCCCGCTCCGGTAGGATCGGTCACGGTCTCAATTGGCAGCGTGGGCGCGCGGAACGGATGCCGCCCGATGCCGAATGCGCCTTCCTGAAAGAAGACAGTTGCTCCGTATTCTCCATGCTTGATGACCAGCGCCTTAGGCCCCATCTTCAGTATCTTCTGCGCTGCGCGCGGCAGGCTCGCATCGCTGGCCAGCATCTTGGCCTCAGTGTCGTTGATCAGCAGAGTATCAACGTTCTTCAGCATCTCGCCCAGTTCCTGGCGCTTGCCTGTGATCCAGAAATTCATGGTGTCGCCACCCACAAACTTGGCGCCGTTCATCTGCTTGCGCACGTTCACCTGAAGCACCGGATCAATGTTGGCCAGAAATAAATATTGGGTCTTCTTGTACTGCTGCGGCACCTGCGGATTGAAGGCCGCGAATACACCAAGCCGCGTATCCAGGGTCCTGGCTTCGTTCACATTTTCGCCGTACTCTCCGGCCCAGAAGAAGCTCTTGCCTTTTTCTTTTACGATGCCGCTGGTATCCACCTTGCGGTTGCGGAAGACCTGTTCTTCCTTATCAGTAAAGTCTTCGCCTACCACTGCCACAATCTGCACTTCAGTAAAGAAGCTGGCAGCGAGAGAAAAGTAGGTAGCGGCCCCACCGAGAATCTTTTCAACCTTACCGTAGGGGGTTTCAATGGCATCAAAAGCGACGGATCCAACCACCAGAAGTGACACTAAGCTTTCGCCTCCTGGCCTTTATTCAGATACTTTTCGAGCAGCAAACTGAGCTTCTGCCGGGTGCCTGCCGGAATCTTTGCCGGATCAGTCATTATGGCAAACTGAAGCGCTGAACCGCACTTGCACTTCCGTTCTTTGGGCAGGAGCGCCACCGACTGCTTCATCACGCGCACGGCATTTTCGGCATTGGTGGTGAGCACCTTCACGACCTGCTCGACTGTAACCGACTCGTGATCAGGATGCCAGCAGTCATAGTCAGTCACCATGGCCAGCGTTGCGTAGCAAATCTCGGCTTCACGTGCGAGTTTGGCTTCCTGCAAGTTGGTCATGCCGATTACGTCGGCCCCCCAGCTGCGATACAGGTTCGATTCCGCTTTGGTGGAGAACTGCGGACCCTCCATGCACACATATGTCCCGCCCAGCTTACCCACCACCTGCGCCTGCTGGCATGATGAGTTCATGGCCTGCGCAATCTCGTGACAAACCGGATCGGCAAAGGCCACGTGAGCGGCAATTCCGTGTCCAAAGAAAGTCGAGACCCGCTGGTAGGTGCGATCAATAAACTGGTCGGGAATCACAAACTCAGTAGGCTTGTGCTCTTCTTTCAGCGACCCAACTGCCGAGATCGACAGGATGCGCTCGACCCCAAGCTGCTTCATGCCATGAATATTGGCGCGAAAATTCAACTCCGAGGGAAGCAGGCGGTGTCCGCGGCCATGGCGGGCCAGAAAAGCGACTTTGCGGCCTTCGAGGGTACCGAGAACGTATGCGTCGGAAGGCTCGCCAAAAGGCGTCTGTAAGTTGACTTCCTGGATATCGGTAAGGCCGGGCATGTTATACAAACCACTGCCTCCGATAATTCCTATTTCAGCTTGTTGCAAGAAGGAGTCTCCTGAAAGGGATGGCTTAACCAGTGATTATATCGAAAAGGAAGCGCATTTCAGCGTGACCAGATAACTGACATTCTCAAACGCGATATATCCGTTGAAGATCACAATTTTTGGCATCAGCATCAAAAGTAATTTTGAAAAACTCGAAAAACCCATTCATTCCAAGCAGCCCTGCAATCGGTAGTTTTTCTTTGAATCCAGCTTGATCTCCACCGGACCTCCTGGAATATACAGAGTTATCTCGTGCAGATAAGTGACTTCTCTTCCACCGATACCCTGCGTAATCTCCACTGCGCCAGATTTCAAGTCCAGACCAATATCAGACGCGAGATCAGCGTGGAATAAAGTGCGAGTTGCGCCTGAATCAATAATCGCTTCGAACCTTTTTGTACGTGGCGCATTCAGTGATGGAAGACCTATTTGCACCTGGGCAACAGCGCTGTAGAGATAAGCGCCTGGCGCACTATTGGGGTCAGGAAAAACTCTATAAGGGACTTTCAAGATAAGTATTCAATAGAGGTTAAATAGAAAGTGGCGCCCATTGTTCAGGAGTCTTCAAAATCAGCGGATCCGAGACTCCTGCCTGCTCGCTACGCTCCACCACTTCAGCATAAGTTGCACCCACGGCCACTATTCTTGACTCATCTTCCGATAACGCAATCCAACTGTTCAGCGGAGCGGAAGAGAGCAGTTTAAGCCGTATATTCGGATCAGCGGACATCAGAACCTCGCGGCCCACATTTTAATTTATTACATAATAAAAAAATAGTCGCTCTAGCTGTGATCAACTTTTGACAATCACAAGGTGACTTCCGTTTAAGCAAAAGCTTCGGATTCGTGCAGAACGGTGCTATATTGTGAGCCCGAGTTTGCCCATGAAACCCAGCAATTTTTCTTCTTCGCCGCAAAAGCGCACAGCAGCGCAACCGGCTACCCGTCCGCCTTCAGCGTCAGCGTTGCCGCCGCGCATCACTGCCGGCCAGACATTTTCCGGACAGCATCGTGCAACACCGGTGCAGCCATCGCCTGCGCCTGCTCATAGGGCGGCCAAGCCGAAATCAGCTCCACCAGCTTATCGTCCGCCGCTGCCACTAACCCAGGCTCCAGTACAAGCCAAATCAAATACGCTTTCGCCTCAACCGTTTTCACCGGCAGTTTCGCAGGCAGCCCCGCCTGTTTATCGTCCGCAGACGCCGGCACAGGCGAAACCTGCCGCGCAAAAAATTATCGCTCCTGGTACAGTCCATCGCCCCGCGCCCTATGTGCCCGGACCCAAAGCAACCGTACAAGCCATGCTGACTCGTTCCAAGGCGAAGCCAGCAGTAGCGCCCGTTCTGGGGGGCGTCCACTCTCCGCCGCCAAAAGGGTTCGCGCTGGTTGGTAAATACACTCTTATGGCACAAGGTGTAGATACAGATGCCAAGATCTACCAGAAGACCGTTACGCTGGCCGATGGTAAGAGCGGCACGCTGCTGTGGTGGGAATATCCTCTATATCAAATCGATGATTTTGTTTACAACGGTGACCGGCAGACGGACATTAACGACTGCAATCGCAAATGCGAGAAGGAAGGCTACACCTGGCATCATGCCGGCTGGCCAATCGACGAACAGAAGGGCACCATGCAGTTAGTCCCCACAGATGAGCATTCAGTTCTCGGGCATGTAGGTGGCATCGTGATCTCCAAAGGCGGGCATGTCAGTTAGGGTAGTTATTCGAGAGCGATTCAATTCCGTGGTCACAGCACGATGCAGTTAAGAGTGCGCAGGGGCTGAAGCCCAGTATTTATGCTTCTTTTACGGCACGAGTAAACTCGTGCCCTGATACTTGTGTCGTCAACCCGCCGGCAACTCCAAGCTCTCACACATGCTCTAAAGCCCAGTATTTGTAATGATCTATTGACTCCGCTATTGTTTCGCCGTGGTTCGCGTTTCTCCCTGCGCCTGCTGCTGCGCAGCCTGAATCAACTTGCCGGCTGTGTTGTCGTCAAAGCTTTCGACAATCACCAATACATTCCCATTCTGCTGGAGGAAAATGGGACCATCGGCGCTCAGATATTTTTGCCGTCCGGATATGTCGCCTTCTACCTCTCCGCGCTTGAGCCCTTTGTAGCGCTGTGGCAATGCGGAAGCATAGATTTTGGCGAATTCTTTCGCAGAAGCTTCATCCGCCCATTTGGAAACATAAAGCAGGCCAACGTGCGCTGTAGAGTTTGGATCGCTGGGCTTTACGCCTTTTCGTCCAGCGGCATAATAGGCGCCGCCGCGCCATGCCGGACTTAGCCGGGTGGCGACCTCTTCTTCAGCGTATTGCTTCAGCAGAATCTGCACGTCGAATTCGCCGATGGCTCCGGCGTCGAAAGGCTCGTAGTCATTTTTGAGAAAACTGAAATCGGGCAGCAGCAGCGGCGGCACTACGTGGCCGGCCAGATATTCCTTGGGCTCCAGGATTTCCCGCGTGGTACGCGGCATGCGTTGCAGTACTTCAGTAAAAGCCAGTTTAGGCCCGCCCGCCACCAGCAGGTCGCGGATAAACTTCATGCCCGGCCCATAAGGAAATGTAAGCTCTTCTTTCAGCAGCAGCGGAGCGCTATTGAAGATGGGGCTCTCACCTTCTTTTTCCATCTGCGCCTGCATCACATCCACGAATTTAGGATCGGTGCGCACCGTCTTCCCTGTAGGCGCCATGATGTAGTCGAGAAGCACGATCATAGCTTGCCCTTCCATGACCGCGCTGCGGCAGGTGGATTCCTCGTCAATTTTGACCAGCGCATTAGGATCCTGAAGGCCGCGCTTCTCCACCTCTTCATCCTGTTTGACCATCTTTTCGAGATCGAAACTCTGGTCCTGCAAAGCGTGGGTCAATTCGTGCGCCATGACGGGTTTCTGCATGTCGAGCGAAACCCAGTCGAGCAGGTTGATCTTCTTGGTCTTCTCGTCGTAATAGCCTGCGACCTGCTCGCCATACAGCTTGATAAGAAATGTGTGCAGGTCAAAAGTGCGCGGAATCAGCCCAAATTTTTTGAGCACCAGTTCCGAACGCTCGAAACGCTTGCGGTCAGCGTCATCTTTGAACTTTGAGCCAATATACTTTTCGACTTCGCTGCGGCTCACCATGGCTTTCTTCACGCCATGCTTCATCGGCAGCAGCGTGTCTTTGCTGGCAAACTGCAATATCTCGTCAACCGACCGGAAAAGCTCTTTGGCCTCTTCTTTGGTGACGATGTGTTCTTTCTCAGTGTCCTGCTGCTCAGCACCGGCAGGCGGCTGCTGGGGCGGTTCCTGGGCAGTCTTCTGCGCAAGCCCAGGCAGCGTGCATAAGCACAAAAAAAAAGCTAAAAAGTGGATATTTCTCATGGATGGTAAAAAACGGATTTCGGCTCCTGTCTTTAACGATAAAGCATCCCGCAAGTTTGTGCCGAGGGACGCTTTTGCTTAACTGTTCTTATTAGACGCGTCAGGAAAGCAGTCGTTTCAATCGCTCTGGCCAAAGCGGGTCGAGAATTTCAGCGCCCTACAGAAAGGCGCAAGCATTCGCTGCGAAAACCACCACCAGAACCAGTCAGATTTCCATGGTCTTTAATTCATCAGACTTCCATAGTCTTTAAATTGCTGCTTACGATCAACCGGGCATCGGTGGCCTTCTGCACAGCTTCGGCAGTCAGTCCCGGCGCAACTTCTTCCAGTACCAGCCCTTCAGGGGTGACTTTGATGAAAGCCATCTCCGTCACAATCGTGTCTACCACTTTCATTCCCGTAAGCGGCAGCGTGCATTTTTTCAAAATCTTCGAGACACCATCTTTGGTAGTGTGCTCCATGCCAATGATGACGCGCCGCGCTCCAGCCACCAGATCCATAGCGCCGCCCATTCCTTTCACCATCTTGCCCGGAATCATCCAGTTGGCCAGGTTGCCTTCTTCGTCTACCTCCATGGCGCCCAGCACACTCAGATCAACGTGTCCGCCGCGAATCATGGCAAAAGAATCGGCGCTTGAAAAGTATGCTGTGCCAGGAATTTCCGTTACGGTTTCTTTGCTGGCATTGATCAGATCGGGGTCTTCTTCCCCTTCAAAAGGAAACGGCCCGACGCCCAGCATGCCATTTTCGCTTTGCAGAATCACCTCCATGCCCTCAGGCACGTAGTTCGCAACCAGCGTTGGCATTCCGATGCCGAGGTTCACGTAATAGCCATCGCGCAGTTCTTTGGCAATGCGCTTCACGATGCGTTCGCGCTTCTCAGTGTCTTTCTGTTTGACGGGGCGGTCACTTGCAGGTGTAGTTGCCATTCGAAACCTCGTTCTTACGCTCGCTTGCGCAGGGTGCGTTTCTCGATGCGCTTCTGCTGGTTTTTTATCAAGACGATTCTTTTCACGAAAATGCTGGGCAAGTGCACCTGGTCGGGCTCAATTTCACCCGGCTCCAGCAGTTGCTCTACCTCAACAATGGTGACGCGGGCAGCAGTCGCCATCATGGGATTGAAGTTGCGCGCAGTCTTGCGAAAAACCAGATTGCCCCAGCGATCGGCCTTCCATGCTTTGATTAATGCAAAATCAGCTTTCAGGGCCCGTTCCATCAGATATTTACGGCCATCGAACTCGCGCACCTCTTTGCCTTCCGCCACCACGGTCCCCACGCCGGTAGGGGTAAAAAATGCCGGGATGCCGGCTCCGGCAGCACGAATCCGCTCGGAAAGCGTGCCTTGGGGATTGAGTTCCAGTTGCAGCTCGCCGCTCAACACCAGCCGCTCGAATAATTTGTTCTCGCCCACATAAGAGCCGATATGTTTTTTGATCTGCCCGGTGCCCAGCAGCTTGCCCAGTCCAAAATCGTCAACGCCTGCATTGTTAGAGACTGTGGTGAGGTTCTTTACACCCTTGCGCACTAGCGCTTCAATCAGGTTTTCCGGGATACCGCAGAGGCCAAATCCACCTACCAGAATGGTAGAGCCGTCGGTTATGTCACGAATGGCTTCATCAGCGCTGGCAACGACCTTGTTCATAAGACAAAGATTTTAAATACCGAAGGCGAGGGCACGCAAACTAGGACCGGATTCCATCTGATCCGAAGCAGAATATCTGCTCAAATGCAAGATGCAATGTTGCATCAGCTTTCCAGCAGCCGCCGCAACATCCTTTTGCCTTCGGGCCAGTCGCCCAGGCCAGATTCGCTGTTGATGTGTCCGGCTGAACCGATCTCGACGAATGTGCTGCCCCATGCCTCAGCCAGTTCGCGTGCCCGGCCTAGAGCAAGATAAGGATCGTTGCTGCTGGCCACCACAATGGACGGGAAAGGGAATCGCTGCCGGGGAATGGGAGCAAAATCTGTGAGTTGGCCGGGAGCGTCAGGACGATCTACATCCGCAGGAGCCACCAGCAATGCGCCTTTTACTTTTCCATTGGGCGCAGATTGGTGGCACCAGTGCGCCATGCCAATACATCCGAGACTGTGTCCTACGAAGACGACCGGACCGGTGGCCTGGCTGACTTCTTCGCCGATCCGCTCCAGCCAGTCCTCGCGTTTGGGCATCTCCCAATCCTGCTGCTGCACACGCTTAAATTGGGGATGCTGCTGCTCCCACAGCGTCTGCCAGTGCAGCGGACCCGAGTTTTGCCAGCCAGGCAGGATCAAAACGGAATGATTGTCCATGGACAAAGCCTTAAATTCAGCAAAGCAAGATAAATAACGCAGAAGACGCGAATCAAGCCCAATCTATCGCTCAAGTCTTACGGGCAAAACGGTTGGCCTGGTCGAACTCTTCGCGCAATGCCTGTGTGCGCAGGTTCTCGCGGATATGGGCAAGCCGCTGCTCGAGGCGGACGATGGCCCGTTCGATATTCGAGCTGTTGGTATGCGCAATATCACGCCACATCGAATAGGGGCTGGAAGCGATGCGGGTCATCTCCCGCAAAGCGCGTCCACCGATGGCATGCAATTCAGGATCATCACCAAATTCATCCACCAGCGTGCCGGCCAGCGCCGTCGAAATCATTTGCGGCAGGTGGCTGATCCAGGCACAAAGCCGGTCGTGGCGCTCGGTCTCCATTTTCATTACGTGGGCCCCGATTTTTTCCAGCAGTTCGCGATAGGCCCTGATCTTTTCGGTTTCGAAATCCTGCTTCGCACTCACCGGCACCAGAAGCCATGCCGCATTACGAAACAGGCCAGCCTCCGCGGACGAAATACTGCTGTGCTCCTTGCCGGCCATGGGATGTCCGCCTAGAAAACGGGTACCCGCCTGATCTCCGAACACCGACCGCACGCGCTCCAGAATTTCTTTCTTGGTGCTTCCGGTATCAGTAATCAGGGCGTCAGGGGAACTCACCGGGCCTATGCGCTCCACCAGATCAATGATCGCGCCCACGGGCGTGGACAAAAAGATAAGATCACTGCCCTGCACCGCTCTTTCCGCATCTTCTATGCCGTGATCAATGGCGCCCATCTGCTGCGCCGCCTGCAAAACAGGACCACGGTCACAGCCAACAATGCGAACGCCGTCCATGACGGCGCGCACCGCCAGCCCAAACGATCCGCCTATCAGGCCGGTGCCGATGATAGTGATCTGCCGGAAACTCAGTGGAGCGTCCTTCCGACCGCGGGAGCAATAATGCGAAGCTCGCTCATCAGCTTCTCAAACTGGGCCGGGAAAAGAGATTGAGCGCCGTCAGAAAGCGCCTGGTCGGGACAGTTATGCACCTCAATCAGCAACCCGTCTGCGCCTGCGGCAATAGCAGCGCGGCCCATGGGAGGAACTTTGTCTCTCCTTCCGGTTCCATGCGAAGGATCGGCAAGAATCGGCAGGTGCGAAAGCTTTTTCACAATGGGAATTGCCGAAATATCCAGAGTGTTGCGCGTGTAAGTTTCAAAGGTGCGGATTCCGCGCTCGCATACGATCACCTCATAGTTGCCGCCGGCCATCAGATACTCGGCCGACAACAGCAACTCTTCAATGGTGGCGGCAATGCCGCGCTTGAGCAATACCGGCTTGCGCACCTTTCCGAGTTCGCGCAGCAGGTTGAAATTCTGCATGTTGCGCGCGCCTACCTGAAGCATGTCCACATAAGGCAGCATCACTGGGATCTGCGAGATTTCCATAACCTCACTTACTACCAGCAGCCCGAATTTGTCGGCTGCTTCACGCATGATCTTCAGCCCTTCTTCGCCCAAGCCTTGAAAAGAATAAGGCGAGCTGCGCGGCTTGAATGCTCCACCGCGCAGAAACTTGGCGCCCTGCTTCGATACGGATTCCGCAATAGCAAAGGTTTGTTCGCGCGATTCCACTGAACATGGCCCTGCCATTATCACTACCTCATCGCTGCCGACGCTTACCCCATTGGGAAACTTCACGATCGTACCTTCAGGCCGCCAGCTTCGGGCCACGAGTTTATAGGGCGAACTGATTCGGTGCACCTCGCCCACGCCGGGCAGCACCTCGATATCGCGGATATCGAATTCATGCCGCGCTCCCACTGCTCCCAATACGGTCTGCCGTGCTCCAGTCGAGCGGTGCACGTCAAAACCCAGGTTGATCAGCCGTTCGATGACGTGCTGTATCTGTTCTTCCGATGCGATTTCCTGCATTGCGACGATCATGTGCCTGCCTTCGCCTTCTCTTGCTAGTCGTTGATCTCTAGATCGAATTCGGTGTTGCCGCCATCCTGCTGTTTACGCGGTTGAATTTCGACTTTTTGAATGTTGCGCATCACGTCAATAATGCGTTCGTAGATATGTTGCAGCTCGCTGTCCGGCAGCGGCCCCTCGTTCGCCTTGCGCACATTTTCGAAAATCCTTTTCTCACGGTCGGGTTCGTAGATGGGCATACTGGTATTGCGCTTCAGCTTGCCAATTTCCTTCGCCGCCAGGGCGCGCGCGTTCAGCAGCTTCACCAGATGAATATCCAGTTCATCAATCTTTTTTCGCCACTCCGCTATATCCATAAATGTCCTATTCCTTTACAGAACATCGAATCCCACATAAGGTTACAGAGTTTCAGCGTTGAGCCGTGTTTCAACCGGCAGACCCCGCAGATTTGCCGCCGCCCCTGAGGGAACCAATCAATTCTGCCACAGCCTGAGGGGCGCGGCCCGGATTCTGCTCCACCGCCTGCACAATGGCGCTGCCAACCACAGCAGCATCCGCAAAACTGCCTACTTCAGCAAACTGCTGCGCGTTGGAAATACCGAAGCCTACCGCCACCGGCAGTTTGGTGAACTTGCGTATGCGCCGCACCAGATCGCGGGCGTCGCTCGCCAGTTGCTGTTGCGTACCCGTAATCCCGGTGCGCGACACCGCGTAGACAAAGCCTTTGCTGGACTCGGCAATCTTTTTCAAACGCTGGTCGGTGCTGGTGGGCGCAGCCAGAAATATATTCGCCAGCCCTGAAGATTCCGAGCACCGCCTGTACTCCTGACCTTCTTCCACAGTCATGTCAATGAGCAACACGCCATCAACGCCGCTATCTGCCGCTGTCTTGCAAAAAGATCCCAGTCCCATGCGCAGTACCGGGTTCAAATAGGAAAATACAATCAGCCCCGCATCCGATTCTTTACGGATGTCCTGAGCCAGCGCCAATACATCTTGCAGCGAAGTGCCATTTTTCAGGGCGCGTTCACTGGCCCGCTGAATCACAGGACCGTCGGCCACCGGATCGCTGAACGGCACCCCCATCTCGATGACGTCAGCCCCAGCCGCAATGGCCCACAAAATAATCTCACGCGTGGTTTTCAAGTCAGGATCGCCGCAGGTCACGTAAGCCACGAGACCGGGACGCTGGCGAAAAATAAGACGGCTTTCGCCGGATCGGGGTATCGGGGCATCGGCTACTTGTCTTTTCATAAATTTGCTGTCCGCGCAATGATTGGTCGGTTGCGCTTTGTATCAGGGCACGACTTTAGTCGTGCCGAAGAATTCTTATCAATACTGGGCTTCAGCCCCTGCATGGCCTCGGCTCCGACTACGATGCGCCCATCAAATCCGGCGTCACATACCATCTTTGCCCCCTGCAGCGGCTTTAGCAGTCTTTTCTTTGCGCAGGTATGCCGACGAATATGGAAACTCCTCCGGGGAATTGGCCAACCCTGCCTTTACAGGATTGTTTTGTATGTAGGTTTTGTGAGTCAAAAAACTTGCACGGTCCGCAATTCTGACTTCAGAAAAACCGCGTTGCCAGACTTGATATTGAATCCCAAATTCCTTCTTCGCGCGATGGGAGAAATTGCCTTTGATCAACTGTACTGCTTTTTCGATGGTGATGTCTTTATCAATTGTGATTAAGAAATGAACGTGGTTGGGCATAACTACAAACTCATGAATTTTGAAACGGCGCTGCGCGACATAAGAGCGCAACACTTCAATGAATAAAGTAGCCATTCGATCAGATTGCAATAGCGCCCGTCCTTGCGCGGCTTGCGAGGTGACGAAGAAAGTTCGCTCATTCGCCAGTACGGCTGCGGCGTCGGAATTTCGAATAGGTATTGCCATACTCAGCGACTAAGAGGGTGTGAGAACTCGGTTTCCGTGGCCACAGCACCGTGGAGTTAAGGATATGCAGGGGCTAAAGCCCAATATTTTATTGGGCTTTTCGGCACGACTAAAGTCGTGCCCTGATACAAACCTTTTGTCCTGGTCACATCCTCTTTGTCCTAGGTTCTCACATCCTCTAAAGCCAATTAATGAAATTTATCGGTGCGACTGAAGTCGTGGCGTTATACAAACCTTTCGTAAAACTGAGTTCTCACATTCTAAAGCCCGATTCATTCGAATCTATTGGTGCGAGAAGTCGCGCCCAGATACAAAGCATACGACCACCATACTGTTCGCAGTCAAAACGTCCTTACATCCCACTCAAACTTTCCCTCAAAATCCCCATATCCTTATCCCCACGCCCTGAAATGTTCACGATAATCACCTCGGATTTTTTCATCTTGGGCGCGCGCTTGATGCACTCTGCCACTGCGTGCGAGGACTCCAGTGCTGGAATAATGCCCTCGGTCTGGGCCAGCCGCGTGCACGCATCCAGCGCTTCCTGGTCAGACGCAGCGACATACTCCGCGCGCTTGGCATCGGCCAGCGCCGCGTGTTCCGGGCCAATGGACGGATAATCCAGCCCCGCGGAAATTGAATGCGTGAGAGCAATCTGTCCATGCGGGTCCTGAAGCACATACGAATATGTCCCTTGCAGCACCCCCGGAGATCCGCCTCGAAAACGCGCCGCATGTTGGCCCAGCGCGCTGCCGCGTCCACCGGCCTCTACGCCGATGAGTTTCACGCGCTTATCACCGATAAACTCGTGGAAAATACCAATGGCATTGGAGCCTCCGCCGACGCAGGCGATTACCGCAGCCGGTAATTTGTCTTCAGCTTTCAGAATCTGCGCCCGCGCTTCGCGTCCGATGCAGGAATGGAAATCGCGCACCATGGTTGGATACGGGTGCGCGCCCAGCACGCTTCCCAGCAAATAATGGGTGGTGCGCACGTTGGTCACCCAATCGCGCATGGCTTCATTGATAGCGTCTTTCAAAGTCTTTGATCCCGACTCCACGCCGCGCACTTCGGCGCCCAGAAGCCTCATGCGGAAAACATTCAACTCCTGCCGCCGCATGTCTTCCACGCCCATGTAAACCACGCAATCGAAGCCAAACAGAGCGCATACTGTGGCTGAAGCCACTCCGTGCTGCCCGGCGCCGGTTTCGGCAATAATGCGCTGTTTGCCCATGCGCTGCGCCAGCAACGCCTGGCCCAGGCAGTTGTTGATCTTGTGCGCTCCGGTGTGCAGCAGGTCTTCGCGCTTGAGATAAATCTTTGCTCCACCCAATTGTTTGGTTAAGCGCTGGGCGAAAAAGAGCGGCGTCGGACGGCCCGCATATTCCTTAAGCAGCCGCTGAAACTCCTTCTGGAATTTCCTATCTTTACGCGCCTTTTCATATTCACGCTCCAGTTGCTCGAGCGCCGCCATGAGCGTTTCGGGAACGTATCTTCCGCCATAAGCGCCGAAGCGCCCGGCAATGGCCTTGAGTTGAGTTGCAGGCTTGCTGCTCATGATTGTTCCGCCTTGCGCACCGCCGCTACAAAAGCTTTCAGTTTTTCCGGATCTTTGCGTCCGGGCTCGCTTTCTACGCCTGTCACCACGTCCACTCCCCAGGGAGAAAACTTCTTTATCGCATCGCCGACATTTTCAGGAGTCAGGCCGCCGGCAATAATGAAACGCCCGCTGAATCCCTGGAGCGCGGCCTTTACCTTCTCCCAATCAAAGGTCGTGCCACTGCCGGCCCCCGAATCGAACAAAATACAGTCCGCGCACTCGCGAGAATTGCAAACTGCCGCCAGCCGTTCCTGGAAATCTTTGTCCACCAGCACGGTCTTCACAATGCCGATGCGCGGCGTGCGCGGAAATCGTGTAAACAGTCCGGACATATACTCCGGTGTCTCTTCCCCATGTAGCTGGACCGCCGTCAGTCCTACCTCACTCACGATCGCCCGGATGCGGGCCGCCGATTCATTTTGAAACACTCCAATGCGTTCAATATTTGCGGGCACTTTGGCGGTAATGGCCTGGGCCTGCTCAGGAGTCACCCTTCGCTTGCTGGGCGCGAACACAAAGCCCAGCGCATCTGCCCCGGCTTCGATGGAAGCGGCGGCGTCATCAATGGAAGTAGTAGCGCAGAATTTAATCCAGGTATGCATAATGTCCGAATAGGGCTTGCGATTAGTGGATGGTGCCACGCCAATCGGCGGAAGCCGTCGTCAATGGAGGATAAAAACCTGCTTCCTCAAGAAGCTGGCGCAGCTTTTTGCCGGGCTCTTCGGCCCGCATCAGCGTCTCGCCAATCAAAAACGCCTGGTAGCCAAAATCGTATAGCTCCCTGATCTCTGAACCTTTGGCGATGCCGCTTTCGGCGATGCGCAGCGCGCTCGATGGAATCCTGGCCGCCAGCTCGTAAATAGTTTCCAGCTTCACGTCAAAAGTACGCAGGTCGCGGCTGTTGACCCCGATGATGTCGGCCCCGCCATCCATTGCGCGCTTCAATTCATCTTCATTGTGGACCTCGCAAAGCACGTCGAGGCCCAGCGCCCGCCCCCGGGCCAGCAACTGGCGAAACTCGGCATCGTCCAGAGCGGCAAGAATCAGCAGGATGGCGTCAGCCCGGTTGGCCTTGGCTTCCAGCACCTGGAACTCATCTACGATGAAATCCTTGCGCAGACAAGGGACGTCGGTTGACGCCGATGCTTCCACCAGATTTTTCAGCGATCCCAGAAAGAATTGATCGTCAGTGAGCACCGAAAGCGCCGAAGCGCCGGCATTGGCAAGTTGGGTGGCCAGAGCGCCGGGAATGAAGTTCTTGCGTATCACTCCTTTCGACGGCGATGCCTTCTTCAATTCGGCGATCACCGCCGGGCTGGTCTGGGCCATGGCCATCAACCGGCGCCGGAAACCGCGCGGCGTATGGGCGGCCGCCATCTGCTCCAGCGCCACCATATTGGCCTGCCTTCTGGAGGCGGCGACCCGCTCGCGCGTTACTGACAATATTTCTTCCAACCGCGTCATGGAAGTTAAAGTATATGTGATTTACAGGAAAGAATTGAACATGGACTCAAACCGGAGCAGGCATCTGTCGTTTGTTGCCGTTTTTAACCTGCATTTCAAACAGGGGGGTGTTAACGCGGCTTATGAGGACAGGCCGCCACATTCAGGCAGGAATCGGCAATCAGCAGCCTTTCGACCGGTTGGTTTCCCACGATGTGTGCATCAATAATTTCGTCCACGTCGGCGGCTGTTACTCCGCCATACCACACTGCTTCGGGGTAAACCACCACGGTCGGCCCATGTTCGCACTGATCGAGACACCCCGACTTGTTGGCCCGGACTTTTCCTTTGATGCCCCGCAGGGCGAGAGCAGTCTTGAACTGCTTGTGCAACTCACCTTTGCCCGTAGGATCGCAGGAGCCTTTCGGATTGTCCGGAGGCCGTTGGTTGGTACAGATGAAGATGTGCTTTTCAAACTTTGGCATGTCGTTGAGTTCCTCTGTCCTGCACTGCACTACTGATTTGTTTCGCAATCCTCATTTATTTCGCGATCACTGGCGAAGATTCGCGGCGAGATTTTCCGTTGTTTTCCGTGTCTCAGTTCTCGGTGGTGGATGTAATTACATAGACCGCAATGCTTCCGCCACTGGGCGGCGCGAAGCACGAATTGCAGGCGGCAGGCCGCCTACCACTCCCATGACCAGCGCGAAAGCCACACCTAAGCCAAGCAGAAGCGGAGTGATACGAAACGCAAACGCCAGGTGAGAAAAAGTCTGCATGTTCATGGCGCCGGTGGTGATGCCATTGAGCGGCAGCACGGCAATGCAGCCCAGCACGCCGCCCATAAACGAAATCAGCAGCGCTTCCACCACAAACGAAAACACCACGCTCACGCTTCCGAAACCCAGAGCGCGCATGGTGCCGATTTCGCGCGCCCTCTCAGCTACCGCTGAATACATGGTGTTGAGCGCCCCGAATACCGCGCCGATGCCCATAATTGCAGCCACCATGGAACCCAGCACGACAATCAACGTAGTCAGGGTTCGCGACTGCTTGTCGTAGTAGTCAATCTCGCGGCTCACGTCCACGGTAAGGCGAGGATCGGAAGTCACTGAATCTTTAAACTGCTGGAGCGCGTTCGGTGAAGTGAGGTGTACGGTCACAGATTGAAAGATGTTGTCCGGACGCTTGTAGGTCTGGTTCAGGACCCGAGAATCGCACCAGACTTCCGAGTCAAAAGCCGATCCTCCGGAATCGAAAATGCCGACGACCTCCCAGGTTCTGCCTCCCAGCTTCACGGTGCTGCCCAGCGTGAGCCCGGAATAGGAACGAGAGGCATTTTTCCCTACGACTAATTCCGCAAGACCCGGGTTAAAGAACCTGCCTTCCACAATCTTCACCTGCTTGCGTACTTCCAATACTTTGGGGGAAACACCACGCACCTGCACGTTGGCATCGGTTCCCGTGCTGCGCATAGGAAAGGGAGAAATCACGACGACTTCCGGAGTAATGAGCGGACCATCCTTTCCCCGAGCTACTCCCGGGGCATCTTCCAACACCTTGACCTGATCGAGAGTGACCGCGCCATTGATTTCGGATGTGGCGCCCGCGCGCATTACCAGGGCGTTGTCAGTCGCGCCGGAAGACATGACGGTGGCCTTGAAGCCCTTGGCGAGCGACATCATGGCGACAAAGACGCCTACCGTGCCGGCAATGCCCAACACCGCCACCACCGAAGAAGCCCAGCGGGCCTTCACACTGCGTAAGTTATAGATGACCGGAATCGCCATTCTTCATACCCTCCGTAAAGCATCCACCACGCGCAGTTGCATGGCGCCGATGGCAGGAATGATCCCGCTGACAATGCCAACAAGCAGGGCTACTCCCAGCCCTACCGGAATAACCGATGTGGGCATCTGATAAATCGGCAGCAGCCCGTGGGTTGGATCCCCCAGCAGAATCAGCGCCCTGGCCAGCAGCAAGCCCAACGCGCCTCCCACGGCTGCGATGACCAGCGATTCAGCCAGCACCAGCATCAGCACAAAGCGGTCTGAGTAGCCCACGGCTTTCAATACGGCCAGTTCTCCGGTGCGCTCGCGCACTGCGATAGCCATGGTGTTGCCGGTGACCAGCAACAAGGTAAAGAACACCACGCTGCCGATGCTCATGATCAGCAGTTTTATGTTGCCAAATTGCTTGAGCCAGTTCGCGGCAAATGTCTTTTCACTATCGGTATGGGTCTCATACGGAGAATTCGAAAACTCGGCATCAATAGCTTTCGAGAGTCTGGCCGTATCCTGAGGGTTATCAATTTTTACCGTATACCAACCGACCTGGCCCTTCAGGCGGTCGGGCATCCGTTCTTCCAGGTAGTCCCATTGGAACCAGAACTGGGTCTCATCGGTGCCGTGATAGATACCATCAATATTGAAGTCCCATGTTCCTGCAAAGATGGTTCCCTTGAGCGGGACATGGTCGCCAACTTTCCAGCCGTACTTCTTTGCCGTGGCCGCGCCCACCACAGCTCCCTGGCGGTCTTGCGTAAACCTTTGCCAATCGGCGTCGGCCACCGATATTTCAGAAAAGACCTTGCGCTGGTGCTGCACGTCCACCGCAAACTGAGGAAAGAAATTACGCTCATCCTGATAAATGCCGCCGAACCAGTTGGAAAAGGTGATGTCTTTCACACCCTTCATGGCCAGAATGCGATCGCGATAGGCGAGGGGCAGCGGCTGAATAATTGATGTCTTATTGATTACCACCAGCCGGTCAGCGCCCGCCAGATCCACACCACCGCTGAACGCCTGATTAATCACCGCCAGCAATCCAAACAGGAAGAGGGCAACAGCGAAGGAGCCAAGCGTGAGCACCAGCCGGGTCTTCTTGCGAAAGAGATTGGCGAAGATCAGCCCGCGAAACTTCATACGCTCACCCCGTACCGCTCCGCATGCTGGCCTTCGACCAGCACGCCTTTATCGAGGTGCAAGGTCGTATCCGCCTGCTGGGCCACTACCGGATCGTGCGTAACCATCAGCACCGTCTTTCCGTGTTCTTTCACCAGCCGTTTGATCAGCACCATGATCTCGTCGGCGCTTTTGCGATCGAGGTCGCCGGTAGGCTCATCGCAGAGCAGGAATGTAGGATCGGAAACGATGGCGCGGGCAATGGTCACGCGCTGCTCCTGTCCACCGGAAAGCTGGCGTGGATAGTGGTTCATCCTGTCCGCCAGTCCCACAACCGACAATGCAGTTTCCACGTGCTGACGCCGTTGCGATTTGGAAAGATTGGTCAGCAGCAGCGGCAGTTCCACATTCTGAAAAGCCGTGAGCACCGGAATCAGGTTGTACATCTGGAAGATGAAACCCACATGCCGCGCGCGCCATTGCGTGAGTTTGCTGCGCGACATGCTGGTCACCGGGTCTCCGGCCACGTTGATCGAGCCTGCCGACGGCACATCGAGCCCTCCCATCAGGTTCAGCAAAGTAGTCTTGCCCGAACCACTCGGCCCCATGAACGCCACAAAGTCGCCCTGATCTACATCGAGATTCAATCCCTGTAGCACATGAATCTCTTCGCCGCCGCGCCGGTATTTCTTATCGAGCCCACGCACCTGAATCAGGCTCGACGAACCACTTCTGCCGTCTACTCGCACCATATCCGCTTCTCCTACTGCTTGATATCGACTGCCTGGCCTTCGCGCAGAGAATCTGCGCCTTTCACTACCAGCGTGTCCCCGGGCACAACGCCGGCCATTACTTCTACATCGTTTCCGCGTGCGGCGCCGAGGTTCACGGCCCGGCGTTCCAGCTTGCCATCCTGCACTACCAGCACCACCTGCCTGCCCGCATCATTCCGCACTGCGGTATTCGGGATGATCGCCTTGGCTTCGGTGGTCTTGCCTTTCTGGACTGGAACATCGCCCAGGAACGATACTTTCACGCCCATGTCCGGCAGAATGCGCGGGTCCAACTGGTCAAACGAAACTCTGACTTTTACGGTCGCCTTCTGGCGATCAGCGGTAGGAATCACCGTGCGCACAGTAGAAGGTATCTGCCAGTCTGGATAGGCGTCGAGAACGGAAATCACCTTCTGCCCTTGCCTGACGCGGGCGATGAACGATTCGTTCACGTCAACTTCGACTTCCAGAGACTTCATGTCTACAACGGTGGCGATTCCGGTGCGGGTGAAGCCTCCGCCGGCGGAAATCGGCGACACCATCTCGCCCCGCTGCGCGTCTTTGGATACCACTACGCCGTCGAAAGGCGCGCGTACAGTGCAGTTGTCCACGTCCTGCTGGGCCACTCCGGTCCGCGCATCGGCGGCCCTGACCTGCTCTTTGGTCAGCGCGATCTTGGAACGCAGGCTGTCCACCGTGGTGCTGGCGGTGTCCAGCGCCTGCTGCGTGTTGACACCGGCCTTGCGCAACCCTTCAGCGCGCGTCAATTCGCGTTCCGCATTGCCAAGCTGTACCTGTAGGTCTTGAAGGGCCGCTGAGGTGGCGTCGCGGTCAGTGCGCGCGGAAACCAAACTGGCGTTGGGCTGGGAACAATCCAGCAGGGCCAGAACCTGTCCGGCTTTTACATGCAGACCTTCTTCGGCGTAGATCTGCTCCACTCGTCCGGTCACCTTGGCCGCTACTGTGGCCCGACGGCGAGGAGTGACATAGCCGCTGGCGTTCAACAGAGCTTCAGCCCGAGCATCGTTGGCCGGGCGCGCCGTTGCTACCTCCACCACTGGAGTCTTGCTGCGCAGGGCAAACACACCGCCGGCAATCAGTACCAGCACGCCCAGCACCGCGGCAAACATGCCCAAAAACTTGCCCGATTTCTTAGGACGACGCAGCCGGTCGTCTATCTTGAGCGAGCCAAGATCGTGGTTCGGAGGAGTAGAAAGTGTGCTCATAGTGAATCTGTTCGAACTGCTCTGTAGAGTTGCTGCCGCCTGGGACGGACAGCGACCCGAAAAGAGATCAGGCCTGTATCCATTCAATTTGTCTGAGGTGAGGCAATTTTACCATTCCCAGTGCTGCTCTTTTTCGAAAATGCCGACCTAATTGAAGCAAAAGAAAGCCAGAAAACACGGTTTCATCAGTGATGTGAGCCCTATTCATCGGAGTGCCTTGGCTCTCTGGATTGCGAGCAGATTGTCACATGCTGAAGTGGAAGAAGTTCAAACCAAAAGCCGACCAAAAAAAGATTGTGCTCATACTCTCGGAATGCAGCAATCGTTGTAAGGGGCATCGACAGATTGTTCTAGTGCGCTCCGCTCCAAAAGCAGGAGCTGCGCGCAAGCCGCGACGCAAGGAAGTATTTCTTTTCGTTCCTTACCCGGCACTCCGCTTCTCAGATACGCAACAGAGGCGCATCTGAGAAGCTCCGTGACCGGGCTACTTTCGGTCGTCCTGCCGGACTGGACGGCGGGTTATCCAAGGTTGTTTCGTCGACCTGAAATGTCGATCTGAAATGATGATGGTCAGCGTGATGAATAATGCAGGCTAACGGGACTCCAATTTTATTGAAACTGTTCCCACCACTTTCGTGATGGGCTAGACTGCGTCCGCCCTGCCAGGCTCTGTTCTGGGCGGGCTATAAGTATGTCGAATTAGTTGAGTGCACGGTATCTTCTTAAACCAGCTGCGGCGCACCGTCTGAGGACTATCATGCGATTGCATTGGGGAACTATCCCTCTTCAAAAACTGCCCTGTTATCCACAAGTTTTGGTCAATTCAACTGTTTCTTTCCTTCTCAATATTTGCCATAATTGATTGTGCACCCCTATTGCTTCTACGGCCCAGCGCACACTGCATACGCGAGCCGGGGAGGCGACTCTCTCAAAAACCAACCTTTCAGCTTTTCCGATAAACAATTATTCAACGTGAGGGATCCATGGCAGCGAAATATATTTTCGTGACTGGCGGTGTTGTGTCTTCTCTGGGCAAGGGACTGGCGGCGGCTTCCATTGGCTGTCTTCTGGAAAGCCGCGGACTCAAGGTCAACCTGATGAAGTTCGATCCCTATCTCAACGTTGATCCCGGCACCATGTCGCCCTTCCAGCATGGCGAAGTCTTTGTGACCGATGACGGCGCGGAGACCGACCTCGACCTTGGCCACTACGAACGCTTCACCCACGCCCGCCTTTCCCGCGACAATAACTGGACTACCGGCCGCATCTACGAGCAGATCATCACCAAGGAACGACGCGGCGACTATCTGGGCAAGACCGTCCAGGTCATTCCCCACGTAACCAACGAAATCAAAGCGGCCATGAAGAAGGTGGCGCAGGACGTGGACATTGCCATTGTCGAAATCGGAGGCACGGTCGGCGACATCGAATCGCTGCCTTTTCTTGAAGCCATCCGCCAGATGCGCCAGGAACTGGGCCGCGACAACACCATCTTTATTCATGTGACTCTGGTTCCCTGGATCGGCGCTGCCGGTGAACTGAAGACCAAGCCGACGCAGCACTCGGTAAAGGAACTGCTCAGCATCGGAATCCAGCCCGACATTCTGCTCTGCCGTACCGACCGCTTCCTCTCAAAAGACCTCAAGAGCAAGATCGCCCTTTTCTGCAACGTGGAAGACCAGGCAGTTATTACCGCCAAAGACGTTGCTTCGATCTATGAAGTGCCACTGGTGTTCGCCCGTGAAGGCGTTGACACCCTGTTGCTTCGCTACCTGCGGGTGGATTGCAAAGATCGCGACATGTCGCGCTGGGAAGATCTGTTGTACCGCATCTACAATCCCAAAGATGAAGTGCATATCGGCATTGTCGGGAAATACGTCGAGTACGAAGACTCTTATAAGTCACTGAAAGAAGCGCTGGTGCACGGCGCTGTAGCGCACAATCTGAAACTCACTGTCACCTGGGTTGAAGCCGAGGGACTCGAGAGCAAAGACCACAGCTCGCGCGATTACGAAGTACAACTCGAAGGGTTCGACGGCATTCTGGTGCCCGGCGGCTTTGGTAAACGCGGTATCGAAGGCATGTTGAACGCTATTCGCTATGCGCGGGAAAGAAAGGTGCCGTACTTCGGAATCTGCCTGGGCATGCAGACCGCCTGCATTGAATATGCGCGCAATGTTTGCGGGCTCGAAGACGCCAATTCCGGCGAGTTCGACCCGGCCACGCCCCATCGCATTATCTACAAGCTGCGTGAATTGCGCGGCATAGACGAACTAGGCGGCACCATGCGCCTGGGCGCGTGGGCCTGCAAGCTTCAACCCGGCAGCATAGCAGCCACAGCTTACGGATCAACCGAGGTAAGCGAGCGCCATCGCCATCGCTACGAATTCAACCGCGAATATGAGGCTGTGCTCACAGGTGCGGGACTGCAACTGACCGGCAGCACTCCTGATGGGACTTATGTGGAGATCGTCGAGATTCCCAACCATCCCTACTTCCTCGGATGCCAGTTCCACCCCGAATTCAAATCGAAACCGCTGGAGCCGCATCCGCTGTTTAGCGCCTTCGTAAAAGCCTCGTACGAAAACGGATTGAAGCGCCGCGAAGGAAGAATGAGCGAAGAGATGGAAATGTTTCACCGGCCGGAGCGGATAGTGAGAAGGTAGCGGCTTCTAGCTCCTAGCTGCTAGCTACTAGCCTTTAGCTTTTGGTGTTGGTCCCGAGCGAAGCGAGGGAACCCTACTCTCACGACACAGCTTCGGAACCACAAGTGTCCATCAAGCTTGCTCTCAAGGATTACATCAGTCTGACGAGCACGTTCTAAAACATGATCGGTGTGTATTGACCCGAGGACTCTGAATTGGCTGTAGGGCTCCCTCGCTCTGCTCGGGATTGAAGCACCATTCGCGGCAATTCGCGAAATTCGCGGCCAAGTTTTCGGGGTTCTCCGTGTTCTACTTTGTTCCCTGGAACTTCGGTAAAATGTAGCCAATGCAATCATTCAGCATCGGCAACATCGAGATTGGCTCTTCCGGTATCTTCCTCATTGCTGGTCCCTGCGTCATTGAAAGCGAATCGCACGCGCTGAAGATGGCCGAAGCCATCAGCCAGGAAGCGGCCCGGCTGAATGTCCCTTACATCTTTAAAGCTTCTTATGACAAAGCCAACCGTACCTCTCTTCAGAGCTTCCGCGGCCCCGGCTTAGACGAAGGTTTGCGCATTTTGCAAAAGGTAAAAGAGACGACCGGCGTGCCCGTGCTGACTGACGTGCATGAAGCCAAAGACGTATCCCAGGTCGCCGACGCCGTAGATGTCGTGCAGATTCCAGCATTTCTCTGCCGCCAGACTGACCTGCTGGTCGCGGCAGGCAAGCACGCCGCAGCCATCAACATAAAAAAAGGACAGTTCGTCTCGCCCTGGGACATGCAACATGCCGTCCAGAAAGTACGGGAGTCCGGCAACAACAATATCTTTCTGACGGAACGCGGCAGCTCCTTTGGCTACAATAATCTGGTAGTGGACATGCGCTCGCTGGCCATCATGCGCCAGTTCGCGCCGGTAGTCTTCGACGCCACTCACTCCGTCCAGCTACCTTCTTCCGGAGCCAACGGCAAGGCCGTCTCCGGCGGCCAGCCGGAGTTCATTCCGCTGCTCTCCCGCGCCGCCGTCGCGGCGGGCGTAGACGGAATCTTCATGGAAGTCCACGACAACCCCGCCGAAGCCAAGTCCGACGGCGCCAACGCTCTGCGCCTCGACAAGTTGCACGAAGTCCTGTCAGAGCTGCTAGCCATTCGAAGCGCCCTGAGCCCATCGTAGGTGCTCTAATCGGCTAACCAGATTGGGACTCGTTTTTCTACGAAAGAATTTTCCAGGGTTCATCAGCGTCATCAGCGAAAATCAGCGGTAAGTTCCCGTCTTCGTCTTATCAGTGCAAATCAGTCCTAATCCGTGTTCATCAGTGGCAAGGTTTTCGATCAGCAGATCACGCGATCACCAGATCACTCGATTCTTCTAGAATCTTTAGTGCATCCATAGCATCTACTTAGACATGAACACGCTCAAGACGGCCTTTTTACTCACCTTATTGACGCTGATCATCATTGCGATCGGGTCCCGCTTCGGCGAGAACGGCATGATTTACGGCTTCATTCTGGCCGCAGTCATGAACTTCGCTTCTTACTTCTGGTCAGACAAGATCGCCTTGGCGGCCAACCGGGCGCAACCGGTCACGCGTGAGCAGCTTCCGCGTGTTTACCGGATTGTCGAGCAGCTTACCCAGAAGACAGGGCTGCCCATGCCCCGGATCTACGTGATCCCCACTGACTCGCCGAACGCTTTTGCCACCGGACGCAATCCCAGCCACTCTGCGGTAGCCGTGACTGAGGGAATTTTGAATATTCTGGATGATGAAGAACTGGAAGGCGTGCTGGCGCATGAACTCGGACATGTACGCAACCGCGACATACTGATCAGCTCCGTGGCCGCAACTTTAGCCGGCGCCATCACCATGCTGGCCCGCTTTGAATTCTGGTTTGGCGGACGCGATGACCGCAACCGTGGCGGAGGCATCCTTACCCTGATCCTCGCCCCTCTTGCCGCCATGTTGATTCAGTTGGCGGTGTCACGCTCTCGCGAGTACGAGGCTGATGCCACCGGAGCGCACGTTACCGGGAATCCGTATGCCCTGGCCCGCGCCCTGCAAAAGCTCGACGCCTATTCGCGCCGTATCCCCATGGCCGCCCCGGCTTCCACCGGCCACCTATTCATCGTGCAGCCGCTGCTCGGGGTGAACGTAGGAAGCCTGTTCTCCACCCATCCGCCCATTCCTGCTCGAATCGAGCGACTGACCGGGCAGGCGGAGGAGTATCAAAAGCTCTAAGTGCTGAGCGGCAATTGCACGCGCGTGCTTGATGGGTCTGCGATGTACTCGCGCGAAAACCGCTTTGCATTCACTCCGTCCTCTCTCATTGGCGAAGGCGGAATTCGCGGCAAAACGCTGTTCCATGGCTCCGATGACTTCACATTCAGCGCCGGAAACGCGTTTTCATGCTAATCTCAAGCAAGTTTCCCTCCCCCAACCGTTCCAGGTACGGCGGTTACCTAGGCAGGTCTTGCAGAATAAAGATAAAATTCGAGTTTCCATGGCCACGACTTCCCTTCAATCATCCATCGGCACACGCGCTACAGCGCTTGAAAATTCTCTGCGCTCCATTATCCGGGGCAATGATGAGGTCGTGCGCCTGGCCCTGGTGGCCGTGCTCGCCCGCGGACACCTGCTCATCGAGGGCGTCCCGGGCGTTGGCAAAACTACTCTCGCCCACGCTCTGTCACGTTCCATCGAGTGCAACTTCCAGCGCATCCAGTTCACCAGTGACATGCTCCCGACGGACGTTCTGGGCATCACCGTCTACTCTTCGCTCGACCAGCAATTTGACTTCAAGCCCGGACCGATCTTCACCAACGTGCTGCTGGCCGACGAGATCAACCGCACCACTCCCAAGACCCAATCCGCGCTGCTCGAGGCCATGAACGAAGGCCAGGTCACCGTGGAAGGCCAGTCGCATCCTCTGCCTCAGCCGTTTCTGGTTATCGCCACGCAGAATCCCATTGAGCACCATGGCACCTATCCGCTGCCCGAATCGCAGTTAGACCGCTTTCTGCTGCGAGTGCGCATGAGCTACCCTGAAGCCGCCAGCGAGCGGGAAATTTTGCGCTCGGAAGCCGGAGCGGCGCGGCTCAACAGCATTGATCCGGTGGCCAGCGGCGCCGATGTGCTGGCGATGCAGGAAGAAGTGACGCGCGTCAAAGTCGAAGATTCACTCATTGACTATGCTCTGGAAATCGTCCGCCGCACCCGCGAGTCGGATGCACTGGCGCTGGGCGTTTCGCCACGAGGCTCGCTCATGCTCTACCGCGCTGCCCAGGCCATGGCTTACATTGACGGACGCATGTTCACCACGCCCGCTGATTTCAAGTCGCTGGCTGTGCCGGTCTTCTCGCACCGCGTGGTGGTCAATGCCCGCCACTCTTCGACGCTGAAAAAATCAGAACAGGCCGAAACAATTATTCGCGACATTCTGCAAACTGTTACTGTTCCTGTATGAGCGCTCTGCGCACCCTCATGATGTTGGCCTTGATCGTCTGGATCGGCGGCATCATCTTCTTTGCCTTTGTTCTCGCCCCCACGGTTTTCACCGTGCTGCCCTCAGTCGAACTGGCCGGCAATGTAGTCAGCCGCAGCCTGACCGCGCTTCACTGGATGGGAATAGTCTCTGCCATCATCTTTCTAATCTGTTCCCTGCTTTATAGCCGCATCCGCTACGCCCGCCTGCGGGTTTTCACGTTGACCAATGTGCTCCTGGGGATCATGCTGCTTCTCACCCTGATCTCGCAGTTTGCCATCACCCCGCGCATGCGCGTGCTGCGGGCGCAGGTTGGGGCCATAGACGCTCTCGCGCGAACCGATGAACGCCGACTGGAATTCGATCGCCTGCATGCCTGGTCAACTCGCGATGAAGGCGCAGTCCTGCTGCTCGGCTTGGTGGTGGTGGTTTTGACCGCGCGCCGCTTCTCATGAAAAACTGAAGGGTAGTCTTACGTGCATCGCGCTACGCTGTACATCATTCCGCGAAAACGCAAATAGCCAAAACACAAAGCTAATTGCCAATTGCTATTTACTGACAAACTATGAAAACCGGCATCATCGGCCTGCCCCAGGTAGGCAAAACATCGCTGTTCAAGATTCTTACCAAAGCCGACATCTCCAATCGCGGCTTTGCCAACCCGCGCGAGGCCCATCTGGGCGTAGCCAAAGTGCCTGACGACCGTCTCGACCGCATGGCCGAGCTTTATAACCCTAAGAAACTGGTCCACGCCACCGTCGAATACGCCGATGTGGCGGCCATGAGCCAGGAAGCTCTGAAAGAGACCGCCTTCGCCGCCAGCCTCCGGGGCGTGGACGCGCTGGCCCATGTGGTTCGCGCCTTTGATAATCCGTCCATCCCTCACGTTGGCGACATCAATCCGTTGCGGGACATCAAGACTGTGGATTTCGACCTGATCGTGAGCGATCTTGGCCAGGTGGAAAAGCGCATGGAGCGTCTCGAAAAAGACATTAAGAAGATGAAGAATGCCGAACTGGAGCGGGAGATGGACCTCATCAAGCGCGCCAAGGCCCATCTCGAAAACGAACTTCCCCTGCGCGAAATGGAAATTTCCGCTGACGACGAAAAGCGCATTCGGGGCTTCATGTTCCTGAGCCAGAAGCCAATCCTCTATGTGCTCAACGTCAACGAGTCCACCACGCTGGGTGAAGATCTGGAGAACGCTGTCGCCAAGTACAACATCACTGAAGTTGCCTCTCGCAAAAATGCGGGCGCCACCGCCATCTGCGGACGCGTAGAAGCCGAACTGGCGGACATGAGCGACGAAGAAGCACAGGAATTTCTCTCGAGCTATGGCCTGAAAGAGAGCGGCCTCACCCGGCTGATCCGCAAGACTTATGAATTGCTGGGCGTGATCTCGTTCTTCACGGTAGGCGAAGACGAATGCCGCGCCTGGACTGTGCCCCGCGCCTCGCGGGCGCAGAATGCTGCCGGGGCCATCCACTCCGATCTGGAGAAACATTTCATCCGCGCCGAAACCATTCACTGGGACAAGTTGCTGGAAGCCGGATCAGAAGCAAACGCGCGCGCCAAAGGCACGCTGCGGCTCGAAGGCAAGGAATACATCGTGCAGGATGGAGACGTCATGCACATTCGCCATAGCGGATGATTTCCTGATATTCTCGCCTGCTCTCTCCATGCATCCCATTCTGATCAGTATTCTGCTCGGGCTCACCGCCGCGGCAGCCAATGGCTTTGGCGGCGCGGTCATCGTGCAGAAAAACTGGGATCGCAGCTATCTCCGCTACTTTGTTGCGCTGGGCTCCGGCTTCATGCTGGCCACCGCACTGCTGGAGATGATGCCGGAAAGCATGCAACTGGCCCCGACGAAAGCCCCGGCGCTGATCGTGGGCGGATATTTCCTTGTGCATCTTTTCGAGCACACCGTCAGCCCTCATTTTCATTTCGGCGAAGAGACGCACGCTGAAGAATTCATTGCCGCGCACAAAGGCTATTCCGTTCTTTTTGGGCTTGCGATTCACACCTTCTTCGACGGCATCGCCATCGCGTCAGGCTTTCTGGTCTCAAGCTGGCTGGGATGGGTAATTTTCTTGGCCGTCTTCCTGCACAAAATTCCTGAAGGCTTTACCGCTGCCTCCATCATGCTTGCCAGCGGACGCAGCCGCCGCATCGCCTGGGCCGCATCAGCGCTGCTGGGCGCAGCCACTCTCGCAGGAGTGCTTACCATGTCAATATTTTCGCGTTCGGTTGCCGCAGGCCTGCCACTTTCAGCAGGAGTAACGCTTTACGTAGCCGCCTCAGACCTGATTCCTGAAGTTAACAAAGAGCCCGGCATAGGCATGGCTGTAATGGTGTTTGTAGGATTGGGAATTCTCTTCGTGCTGCATTATTTATTTGGGTAGAAGCAGCTCTCTTGGCTGCCTTGGCTCTTGGCTCTTGGCTCTTGGCTCTTGGCTCTTGGCTCTTGGCTCTTGGCTGTGAGATGTTAGGCCCCACAAATCTCCCGATCAGTGACACCCACAAAAAAAGAGACCAGGCTTTACCTGGCCTCCCATCAGTGCAAATCAGTTCAATCTGTGCGATCAGTGGTAAATCTTTTCCGATGCACCGATTTACTGATGACCCGATATACCGATTCTTACTCCACTTGCTGTTTCGCCCGATATCCTTCCCTGGCCACGATCTGATATTTCACATCGTGGCCTTTTTCGTCCTTCATGCGAGCCGGCTTTCCATTTTCGTCCACCAGTTCGACTTTGATCTTTCGGAAAGAGCCGTCCTGCGCCCTGTTGGTGGGATGGTAGGAGATCGCGTACTGATTTCTTACGGTATTGGCGATGTCGGCAAAAGCGTCTTTGAAGCTGCCCTGAAACAGCGGAGCGTAATACTTGCCGCCGGTCATCTTGGCGAAAGTCTTCATCTGGTTGTCGGCCTGGTTATAGGTCATGCCGCAATTGAAATCGGTAATCGGACACAGATAACGCATCAGCCCATGAGTTTCCGCGTAGTTGCGCAGCGCCTGGCCGGTGCTGATGGAATAAATCACGATATCTTTGGAAGCCTGAACTTTCTTCAATACCTGGTCCAGCGTTCTCTTGCTGAAAGTATCGCGTCCGCTCGAAACCAGCACCAGGTACTTGCGCCCTTCTACGGTTTCCAGACGGTCAAGGGTGTCATAAAGAGCGTCGAACAGGTCAGTCTCTGCTGACATGGCAATGCGCAAGCTGTTCAGTCCACCGTAGATTGCGCTTTTATCCTGGGTGAAGTCCTGTAGCAGGTGCGGCCGAATGTCATAAGAGATAAGCGCAATCCAGTCGTCTTTTTTGAGGGTCTGCGCAAAGGTATAGGAGGCTATCAGAGAATCGTATTCAAAGTCCTGAAAGTTGTTGGCGAATTCCACCAGCATCACAGCGGTAATCGGGGCCTGGGTCTGGTTGAAGTCTGTAATCGTTTGCGGCACTCCGTCTTCCAGTATCTTGAACTGTTCTTTTTTGAGGCCGGGAACGAACTGGCCTTCTTTGGTCACCACGCCCACATCTACGGTCACCAGAGGAACGTTGACGTGCAGCGAAAAATCCGGCATGCCCTCAATTTTTTTCGGCTTGGGCTCTTCTTCTTTTTTGGGGGGCGCCGGCTGCTCCGTCTTCCTCGGCACCGCAATGGGGCCGATATCGCCTTCCGGCCCACCTGCTTCCGGAGTGGAATCCTGCTGGCCCTGGCCTTGTTGTCCTTGCTGGGCCTGCTGGCCTGACTGGTTCTGCGGCGTCTGCTGGTTCTGGGATCCGCTGGTTTGGCTGCCGGACGGCGGTTGCGAGGCAGATGACTGGCCAAGCGCCATGCCTCCCAGAGGGAACATAAGCGCAGCGGCCAGCGCCACAATGAGCGAGAAATGAGAACGTTTCAATGAATAATTCAGGAACATAGGGGCTGCCCTTTGAGTGATTCTCTTAATTAAGTATAGATGCACCATCATTCATTTCAGACCTGTTTCACCACCGCCCGCCCACTTACGGCTTGTGTAAAGATTTGGTAAAGAGTGGGTCTGAGCGATCGCGTCACTTCATGTCCTTCTTCGACCGGTAGCCCTCCCTCACAGTGATCTGGTACCGGTCTTTCTTCACTGCCTCTGAAGGCACAATTTCCAGCTTGATCTTGTGCCACGATCCATCCTGTTTGTTGTGCGTGGAATGATACGAAAGCAGGTAGCGGTTGCGGAGCGTGCGGTCCAGGTCAGAGAAAGCATCTGCATAGTCCTGCGGGGAGAAGACAAAATACAATTTGCCGCCGCTCAGCTTGGCGAACGCCTGCATCATATTGTCCCTGGCGAGATGTCCGGGTAAGCCGTGGGCTGAATCCAGCGAGTAAATGATGGTGTCTTGCGCGAATTGCAGTTTGTTGAGCACCTGGTCAAAGGTCTTCTTGCTGAATGTGTCTCGGCCCGTGCCGATCAACACGATGTATTTGCGCCCTTGCAGCCCCTGCAACCGGTCAACGGTGTCATAGAGGGCGTCTACCGTGCATACTTCACTTGATAGAGGAATGCCTATGGAATTCAAACTTGCATAGAACTCGGCCTTGTTCTGGGTAAAGTCCTGCTGAATATGCGTATTCCGGTCGTACAGCATCAGGGCAACCCAGTCATCTTTTCTCAGGCTGTCCACAAAAATACTGGAGGCACGCAGGGCCTTATATTGCAGCTCTGAGATCTCTGTGGAAAATTCCACGAGCAGCACCACCCGCGCCGGCTGTTGCGTCAATTCGAAGCTGTCAATCGTCTGCGGAACGCCATCTTCAAAAACCTTGAAATTTTCACGCGTAAGCCCCGGCACAAACAGGCCGTCAGAGGTGGTTACGCTTACGTCGAGTGCAACTACCGGCACGTTCACGCGGATGGAATAGTCCGGCGGCTTGCCCGCATCCTGCGCCTTAGTTCCCGGTGTGGATTGCGCCTGGGGTTCCGAATGTGAAGATTTGTGATTTCCGTCGGCGGTGGCTGCTCCCATTCCAAACCAGAGAAGCACACTCAACACCAGTGTTTTCAAGGGGAAACGCGCGGCTAGTGCAAAGAGCCTAGAGAGGTTCATAGACGAACTAAGCACATTAAAATCGTGCCTTTTCCAGAGTTTCTCCAGTAGTATTAGGGCACGAACTCACATTCATTGTAATTCACTCGCGGTAGGAGTTCGTACAGGTCATCTTTCGTACAGGTCAGAAGTATGAAAAAAGCGGTTTCGTTAGTTAGCTTCGCTCTCATCTTACTGAGCCTGGGTACGGCCCAGACTCCCGCCAGCAATAACCCCGCGCCTCAATCACAAGCCAAGCCCCTGCAATTCATGTCTGTGGATGAAATCCATACCGGCATGAAAGGTGTGGCTTACACCGTGTTTGAAGGCACCAAGCCAGAAAGCATGGGCATTGAAGTGCTGGGCGTGTTGCGCAATATGAATGGGCCCAAGAGCGACATGATACTGGTGCGCCTGGTTGGCGAAAAGCCGCAGTATACCGGAGTGGTTGCCGGCATGAGCGGCAGCCCCGTGTACATTGATGGCAAACTGGTAGGCGCCATCGCTTACCGCATCGGTCAGTTTTCGAAAGATCCGATCGCCGGAGTCACGCCCATTGCCGAGATGATGGAAATCAGCGAGCTCGATCACAGCGTTCCCGCGCCGCTGCCGATCTCTTCCGTGAAGCCGTCGCCCTCTTCCGCCAAGACCAGCAGCCCCGGCCCGTCTGAGGCGGTCCCGCAAAATTATTCGCAGATTCTTCAGCCCATTGACGCTCCTTTCGTTTTCAACGGCTTCAGCGAAAACAGCATCAAGATGTTCGCCGACAAGTTCGCTGCCGCCGGAATTGTTCCCGTGATGGGTGTGGGTTCGGCCAGCATGGACAAGCAACCGGAACCCATCGAACCGGGCTCCGCGGTCAGCGCTGTGCTGGTGCGCGGCGACATGGATGCCGCCGCTACTTGCACCGTGACCTACATGGATAAAGACCATCTTCTGGCCTGCGGACACCCGCTCATGCAATACGGCATGGTGGATATGCCGATGACCAAGGCCAACGTGGTCGCTACCCTGGCTTCGCCGCTGAACGCTTTCAAGATCATCAACACCACTGAACCCATTGGCTCGTTCGTGCAGGACCGGCACACCGGCATTCTTGGCCGCTTCAACAAGCAGCCGGACATGATTCCGGTAACGCTCACCATCCATAGCGCCGCCGGCCCCAAACAGTTTCATTACGAAGTGCTCAACAACGCCAAAATGACCCCGCTCATGATGATGGCCACCGTGTTCAATGCCCTGCAAGGCATGAATCAGTACGGTGAAGAAACCACCTATCGCATGAATGGACACATCGAGGTCAATGGCTATCCTGCGGTGAGAATGACCAACATGTTCTCTCCCGTAGAAAACATGCCCACAGCTTTTGCCGTTGCTACTGCGCTGGGCGATCACTTCAACCGCATCTTTGACAATCCTTTTGAGGCCCCCAAGATCAGCGGCGTATCACTGGAATTCAATTTAGAAAAAGACCGCCGCTCGGCTGCTCTGGAAAGCGCCCGTACTGATGTCACGGAAGCCCGCCCCGGCGACGAGATCACCATCGAGACCGTGCTGCGCCCGTATCGTGGCGAGCGCATCGTGCGCCAGATTCCGGTGCGCGTGCCGACCTCCGCGCCCAAAGGAACGCTGCGCATTCTGGTCAGTGACGCGGAGACGCTCGACCGCAAGAGCCGCCCGAACCAAACGGTGAGCCAGAAGCTTGATCTGAATTCAACCATTGAACTGCTGAACAAAGAGCACCTCAATGATCATCTTTATGTGTCGCTGCTCGAGCCCAATCCGCAGGCCACGGTGGAAGACAAAGTTATGCCCGCCGTGCCGCTTTCCGTCATGAATGTAATGGAAGGCATGCGCGCCACCAATGAGATGGTGGTGCTTGGAGAATCGGCAGTGAATGAGTCGTCTACGCCTGTGGGATATGTAGTGAACGGCTCGCAGATCATCAGCTTGACGATTAAATAACTGGATTCAGCGGCGGGACGAATCCCATTTTCCGTCCCGTCGTTCAGATCATGAAGCCATAGAACATCGTCTCTGTTATTCCGAGTGGAGCGGCAGAGGCGCGCAGTTGAAGAATCCACATGGGACACGGTCTGCGTCACTGCGGCAAGGCATTCTTCCAATAGGTTCTTATCAGTGTCATCAACTCAATCAGCGGTAAAATCAAAATAATGAAGAAAGTTCTTTTTGTACTTATTTTTTCCTCCCTGGCGCTTGCACAGGGCACCCGCCTGTGGAAAGAAACCGGATACGAAGATTTCGAGCGCGGCACTGCCCGCGGTGTAGCCATCAACAGCACCGGCATTCTCCAGTTGGCGCCCGCGTTCAAAGTGCTCTACACCAGCCCCTCGACATTTATATGGTCCATCGCCGCAGATAGAGACGGCACTGTCTACGCCGCCACCGGCGCGCCTGCCCGCCTTTATCGCATCACTACCGACGGACGCGGCACCGTGATCTTCGAACCGAAAGAATTGCAGGTGCAATCCGTAGTTGTCGGTGCTGATGGCGCGATCTATGTGGCGACCTCGCCCGATGGCAAGGTCTACAAGATCGTCCGCACTCCCGCCAAAGGAGTGCCTACACAATCCGAATTTAACGCCACAGTTTTCTTCGACCCTAAAACCAAATACATCTGGGACATGGCTTTTGACTCCCAAGGCCGTCTCTACATCGCCACTGGAGATAGGGGCGAAATCTATCGTGTCGAAAAAACCGGACAGGGCGGCGTTTTCTTCAAGTCCGATGAAGGCCACATCCGCGCGCTCACCTTCGATCCGCAGGGCAATCTCATTGCCGGGTCTGACGGCAGCGGCCTCATCTATCGCATTACCCCCAACGGTGAGGGCTTTGTGCTTTACAGCGCTCCCAAAAAAGAAATCACCGCGCTGGCTGTGGACAATGCCGGCAACATCTTCGCAGCCGGTACCGGAGACAAGCATGGCAACAACAATTCCGGCAATGGCAACCCGCCTCCACCGAATCCGCCACAGGGCGGTCCGGGGCCCCAGCCTCTGAACGTGAACCTCGCCGGATCAGACATCTACATGATTGCCCCGGACGGATCACCGCGCCGGCTCTGGACTTCGCACGACGACATTGTCTACGCCCTGACGTTTGATTCCGGGGGGCATCTGATTGCCGGCACCGGAAACAAAGGCCGCATCTTTTCTATCGAGAAGAATGGTACCTATACCGACCTGCTCAAGGCCAGCGCGAATCAAGTCACTGCTTTCAGCAAAGCGCCCGGCGGCATTTACTGCTCCAGCAGCAATCTGGGCAAAGTGTTTCTCATGGCCAATGCGCCTGATGCCGAAGGCACTTTCGAGAGTGATGTGCAAGATGCCCACATTTTTTCCCGCTGGGGACGCGCCGAGGTGCGCGGCCGCGGGAACTTCGAACTGTATGCCCGCAGCGGCAATGTAGATAATCCCGATCGCAACTGGAGTTCCTGGTCGCGCGTGGATCTCAGCAAAGATGCGCGCCTTGAAATTCCGGCCGCCCGTTTCGTGCAATGGCGCGCCATTCTGAAACCTGCGAATCCTCCTACCCAGATTGATTCGGTCGGCATCAACTATCTTTCCAAGAACGTGGCGCCCGTGGTGGACGATATTGCCGTTCAGCCCGGCGCGCGTTTCCAGCAGCAGAGTCATAGCTCGTCCGGATCGGAAACAGTTTCCGTAAGCTTCGGCTCGTCATCATCCAACTCCAATTCTTCCCATAATGAATCGTCGCACTCTGACCCGGTTCCCACGGCCTATCGCGACCGCTCCAGCATCGCCGTGCGCTGGGCTGCGCATGACGACAACGACGACGACCTGGCCTATTCCATCTACTATCGGGCGGACAACGAGCGCGACTGGAAGCTGCTGAAGTCCGGGCTGACCGACAAATTTTATTCGTTCGATTCCGGCTTGCTGCCGGATGGCGGATACACCCTCAAAGTTGTCGCCACCGACGCGCCTTCCCACACCGCCGAAGAAGCACTCAGCGACGAGCGCCAGAGCGACCGCTTTGAAATAGACAATACCGCGCCTCGCATCCAGAATTTCTCGGCGCGCGTGGAAGGCCAGCAACTGCACGTGACGTTCTCGACCACCGACGATCTCTCCACCATCAAGCGGGCGGAATATTCCGTAGATGCAGGTGATTGGCAGTTCGTGGAACCGGTAGGACAGCTCTCCGATGCCAAAAACGAAAACTATGACTTCAATTCCCTGCTGGTGCCTCCGCCGCAATCGCTCGAAGAGCAGGCCGACCAAAAGCGGGGGAAGTCCGCACCCAAAAACGCCATCCCGGCTTCGGCGGGCGAACACGTTGTGGTAGTGCGCGTCTACGACCAGCACGACAATGTGGCCACCGCGAGGTTTGTAGCGCGCTAGGATTGCAGAGGGCCGGGTTCTTACAAACACCAGCATTGTTCCTGGACGGTAAACTCACCATAAAAAGAGAGAGACATAGCATTTCTATGTCTCTCTTTTCATTTCCCATTCGCCCCTTCATTCGCGCCAACTCGCGAATTCGCGGCAAATCTTCGGCTTTTGATGTCCTAAGCCACTCAAAACACAAGACTTTCAAGGTACAACCAAAGCTCCCGCCCGGACTTCCTACTACACAGAGTTCCTGCTAAGGAGCCTATATGGCAAGTCTTCACAAAATCATTGATTCGCATCACGACTCCCTGGTATGGCAGTGCTGGGATTGCGGATGGGAATCGTTTCCTGTTGATATTGACGAAATTGACGAATCGGACGGTCTGCCGGAACACGAATGCAGAAGATCGGAAAAGAAGTCTTCCAATAAGACCGAGGTGCGCTCGCACTCGAAGAAACACAGAAGGGCCGCCAGTTAGCTGATTTGCTCTTTGTCTTTGTCTCTCAAAATCTTTGTCTCTCAAGGTGTAAGTGTGCCGAAAGCAAACGGCAGCCGCCTTACTTGGGCAATGTTTTTCACTATGTAATCCGGGGTTTCTTCCGGCCCTGCGGGTTCCTGAGCGGCGAACTCTCCTCGTTTGAGCCGCACCGTATGCATGCCCAGGTTTTTTCCGGCAAGTATTTCGCTCGATGGACGATCGCCCACCACCAGAATTTCCCCGGCGCGAACTCCGGACTTCTCCAGTATCTTGCGGAACGCCCCTTCTTTCGTCAGGGACTTACCACGATCGGCATAAAAAATCTCTTCCACCGACCGCTCGCGGTCGAGGCCCAGCGCTTTCACCTTGGCATGCTGGATGTGCGGTTCGCCAAAGCTCACGATAAAAATCCTTATGCCCTGCGCATGCAGGTGACGCAAGAGCGGCAGCGTTCCCGCAAATAATTTCAGTTCTCCCACCGGACAGTTAAAGTATGCATCATGCGCGATCTTGCTGATCCGCTGCACGTCATCAGCGCGGAAAAGCTGGAGCACCCGGGCATCAATGTGCCGCAGCATAGGATCGTCACGAAAGGCCTCCATGCGCGCCCGAAACACCGTCTCGACATCCGCCTGAAGACCGGCCTTCACCATGGCAGCCGCCGCCCATCTATGCGACGGCCCCACTCTCTGCCGCAAGCAGTCATAGAGCGTGTCATCCAGATCGAAGATCACGCAGCGTATCAGCGGCTTAGGCGCCTGTTTTTTCTTTGGAGATGCCATGGGAAACGTAACATTGTAATCGCCGCGTCTTTAATCCGAAGCCCAAATCAATCGCGAGCCCAAATCCCCTGACAAATTGTCTCTTTTGAGTCCACGTAGCTGTTCTCTCTTGGTGTCATGTTTGAGCCGCGTTCTATGCGGCTGGTTCTGTGCGACTCTGGTTCTGTGCGACTGAAGACCTATGGATTCGTTCGCGCTCCCGATGCTCTCTGCTCGAGACAAAGATCATTGCTCGCTTCGCTCAGGAACACCATGTTGTCTATAGACTTCCCTCGCCTTGCTCGGACAAAGAGCTCTCAGAGACAAAGAGCTCTCGGGAGAAAGAGCTCACTGTTACAATCCCGTCATGGATAAGCTGCTGCTGCTTTCTTGGATCATCTGCGTGATTTACAGCAGCATTCCTCTGTTCTGGTTTGCTATTCATCCGTTTGCGCATCGCTGGCAGAAGATGCAGCGCTCGCCTTATCGTGTCCTTCTGCCCTTTTGGGCCATACTCATTGCCGGGCTGGCATTCGCGACTTGGCCGTGGCATTCCATCCAGTTGTATTCGAATGTTCTTAGCCTGCTGGTTGCGCTGCCCTTCTTCGCAATTGGGGCCTCTACCTACATACGCATTCGTTCTGAATTCGGCCTTGCTAATTTATCTGGCGAGAGTGAATTGCGTCCTCATGAAAAAGAACAGGCATTGGTAGTTACCGGACTGCACTCACGCATGCGCCATCCCATTTATCTCGCCCACCTCTGCATGATGGCCGGATGGGCCTTTGCCAGCCGCCTGGCCATCAATTTTGCTCTGCTGGCCGTCAGTGCGCTCCTGACTTTCCCCTTGATGATATGGATGGAAGAAAATGAACTGGAGCAGCGCTTCGGCAATTCGTACCGGCAGTACCGGCAATCTGTGCCTTTGTTTTCCCTTCTGATTAGACACGCCAAGGAGTCCGATTGAGATTCGAACTGTTTGTGGCCATGCGCTATCTCCGGGCCAAGAGGAGGCAGGCCGTTGTCGGCGTAATCACTGTTATCTCAATCATCGGAGTCACCGCCGGTGTCGCCTCTCTGGTGATTGCTCTGGCCATCAACAACGGTTTCACTCAGGACCTGCAAAGCCGTCTGCTCGGCTCCGCATCGCACATCAACCTGATGCGCGTGGAAAATGACGGCATTACCGACTGGAGCAGTCTGATGTCCCGCCTCGAGAAGGTGCCGCATGTTGTCGCGGCCTCACCGGACATCTACGAACAAGTCTTAGTCAACCATGGGGCACGCGCCAGTGGCGTCATCCTGAAGGGCGTAATTCCAGAATATGAAAATAAAGTAAGCGATCTACTGAAAACCATAAAATTGGGCGATGTGAACAAGCTCAATCCCTCGAACGCTCCCAGCAATTGCTCAGAAGCTGACGAAAATTGCCACATTGAAGTTCCGCCTATCGTCCTGGGCAAAGATGTCGCCACAACCCTCGGGGCCACCGTAGGCTCGATCGTGCGGGTCATCAGTCCGCAGGGAGAACTTACGCCTTTTGGACCTGTTCCTACCTATACCAATTTCAAAGTGGCAGGCATTTTCGACTCCGGATTCTATGACTATGACAGCACCTGGGCATTTATCCGCCTGGGCGACTCGCAGCGTCTGTTCAGCTTGCACGACGTTGTCTCAGTGATCCAGTTCAAAATTGATGACATCTACAAAGCTCCGCAGGTGGGCGAGGAACTGCAAAAGGCTGCGGGTAAGGGTTTCATGACGCAGAACTGGATGGACCAGAACAAAGCCCTGTTCCACGCCCTGAAACTGGAGCGGGTCGTGACCTTCATTACCATCGGGTTGATCGTTCTGGTGGCCGCCCTGAACATACTGATCTCCCTCATCATGATGGTGATGGAAAAGACCAGGGACATCGCCGTGCTCATCTCCATGGGCGCCCGTCGCCGTCAGATACGGCGGATCTTCATTTTTCAGGGCATGCTCATTGGCCTGATCGGCACAGTCGTAGGACTGCTGCTCGGGTACGGCATCTCCTTCGCTGGCGCAAAATACCACCTGATTTCCCTTTCGGCTGAGGTGTATTCAATTGATTACGTGCCCTTTGCACCCCGATTGGTGGATGGATTGCTCGTAGCAGCAGTGGCCCTGATCATCTCGTTTGTGGCTACCATTTATCCGTCATGGTCAGCTACACGGGTCGTACCGGCAGAGGCCTTACGCTATGAATAATGGTAGAAATTCATAAAGAAAGGTCAAAGGCAAGTTCTTCGCAGAACTGTGTACTTCAATTTGGTGTCTGACTCATTAGGGGTGCAGAAAAATTTTAGCGAGGAGGCCGTGGTTTTAATGTTTCCCCGGTATTAAGTGTTGTACGGTTTGGCTCGGTTGGGATAGCTGAAAGTTGCTCGCTATCTCAGGCATTGGGCTGATAGGAAGCGAGTGCTGATGCGTGATGTACTGGCTTTCGCCGAAGCAGGTTTTGATCGAAGTTGGCAATGCGATTTGTCTTGATCGACGATAGACGATAATAGAAGAAGGGCCTTGGCGGCCCCCGGTGGTTAGAAAGCTAACTTTCGTAATCAGGAAACAGAACCAACTTTCCCGATACCGTGTTTAAGTAAGTAGAAGAAGGTTGCCATACGATAAAACAATCCCTAAGCGGCTCAGGCCGCTGGGGTTGAAGCGATAAGGGGCCTTAGTGCATCCAATAGAGCAGGAAGCAGACATCCTGAGAGTGGCCGGGCTGAAGAAAGTTTATAAGTCGGGCCAGTCTGATTTGGTGCTCTTTGAAAACTTGTCCTTCCGAGTGAGGAAGGGAGAAATGCTTGCTATCGTCGGCGAGTCCGGCGCAGGCAAGAGTAGCTTGTTGCACATCCTCGGAACTCTTGATTGGGCTTCTGCAGGTGACGTATACTGCGCCCATATCCAAGTGGCGAAACTATCAGATGATGCCGCTGCCGATTTTCGAAATCGCGAGATCGGTTTTGTCTGGCAGTTTCACTACCTGTTGCCGGAATTTACGGCACAGGAGAATGTTGCTATGCCGCTCCTAATGCGAGGCACGGCTTACCGTGAAGCTATGCAAAAAGCTTCCGGGTGGCTGGATGAAGTCGGGTTGCAGGCCCGAAAGCATCACCGCGCAGGAGAACTCTCCGGTGGCGAGCAACAACGAGTGGCTTTGGCCAGGGCGCTGATAACAGGACCCAAGATCCTGATGGCAGATGAGCCAACCGGCGACCTGGATAACCGAACAGCAGAGATGGTCTTTGACTTGGTTCAAAGACTGCATCATGAACACCGGCTTACCTCCCTCATCGTTACCCATAATCTCGACTTCGCACGCCGTTGTAATCGCGTGCTTCGCCTGAAGAAAGGTGAAGTCGAAGAGGTGGCGCCCGCATCGCTTCCTATGTGAAGCGCACGGGCGAGGGACATTGTTTCTTTTTAGCCTGCGTTTTTGAGCAGGCATGTTGAATTTAGTTCGGCTGTCCAAAGCGGGTTTGTACAAGATGGCAGCCGGGCAAAAGCTTCTTCCTGTGCATGCCGGTCGTTCGGACTCAGGAAGAGAGAAGGCGCTTTCCGGCAGAGGTGACTGGGAAGCACCCGGGTGAGGGACATATGTTTGAACGTTATACAGAAAAAGCCAGGCGGGTGATCTTTTTTGCACGCTATGAGGCCAGCCAGTTCGGCTCTCCGTACATTGAGACCGAGCATCTGTTGCTGGGCTTGTTGCGTGAAGATAAGGCCTTGACGAACAGGTTCCTGCGGTCTCATGCGTCGGTAGAATCCATTCGCAAACAGATTGAAGGGCACACTACCATTCGCGAGAAGGTTTCAACTTCGGTTGACCTCCCCTTGAGTAACGAATGCAAGCGAGTGCTGGCCTACGCCGCCGAAGAGGCGGAGCGCCTGAGCCACAAACACATTGGCACGGAACATCTGCTGCTCGGCCTGCTGCGCGAAGAAAAGTGCTTCGCCGCCGAAATTCTGCATGAACGCGGACTGCGCCTGAGCGCCATTCGCGAAGAACTGGCCCGCAGCACCCAGGAAAAAGCCCAGCCGCAGCGCGGCGCTTCCCGCGAGTCTTCACTGCTGGCGGAGTTCTCCCGCGACCTGACCCAGGCCGCCATGGACACCCAGCTTGATCCGCTGGTCGGCCGTGAAGGGGAAGTCGAGCGCGTCGTCCAGATTCTCTGCCGCCGCACCAAGAACAATCCGGTGCTGATCGGCGAGCCTGGCGTGGGCAAGACCGCCATTGTCGAAGGATTGGCCCAGCGCATTGCCGATGGCGATGTGCCATCATTCCTGGCTGACAAACGCATTTTGGCCCTCGATCTTTCCTTGATCGTGGCCGGTACCAAGTATCGCGGACAATTCGAAGAGCGCCTCAAGACCATCATGAAAGAACTGATGGAAAACCAGAATTGCATCATCTTCATTGATGAGTTGCACACGCTGGTTGGGGCCGGCTCCGCGGAAGGTTCGCTCGACGCCGCCAACATTTTGAAGCCGGCGCTCTCCCGTGGCGAGATCCAGTGCATCGGCGCAACCACGCCCGGCGAATATCGCAAGTCCATTGAGAAAGATCGTTCGCTCGAGCGCCGCTTCCAGGCTGTAAAGGTCCCGCCTCCGAATGAAGAAGAGGCGGTCAAGATCATCTACGGCATTAAAGAGCGTTATGAGAAGTTTCATGCGGTCAGCTATACCGACGATGCCATCAACTTCGCCGTGTATCACTCCAACCGCTACATTCCTGACCGGTTCCTGCCGGACAAGGCCATTGATTTGCTTGACGAGGCCGGTGCCCGCGTAAAGCTGCGCCAGACTTCGCTGCCCGAAGAGATCACCGAGGTGCAGAAGCGCATCAAGTTCATTGTCCATCGCATGGAAAATGCGATTGCCAACCATGAATTCGAGAAAGCCCGCTTCTACTCCGATGAGGAGCGCAAAGAGCGCGAGAACCTGCGCGCCCTGCGTGAAAAATATCACCTCGATGAATCTTCTACGGGCGTCGTGAACCGTGAAGATATTGAAGAAGTGGTCAGCCGCTGGACGGGCGTGCCTGTCACTTCGATCAAAGAAGAAGAGACCCAGAAGCTGCTGCGTGTGGAAGAAGAGCTGCACAAGCGCGTGATCTCGCAGGACAAGGCCATCAGCGCCCTGGCCCGCTCCATCCGCCGCTCGCGTGCGGGACTCAAATCGCCGCACCGCCCCATCGGCTCGTTCCTGTTCCTGGGACCGACCGGCGTAGGCAAGACCGAAGTGGCCCGTACTCTGGCCCACTTCCTGTTCGGCAGCGAGAAGTCTCTGATTCGCTTCGATATGTCGGAGTTCATGGAGAAGCATTCGGTCAGCAAGCTGATCGGCTCGCCTCCGGGATACGTTGGCTACGAAGAAGGCGGACAGCTTACCGAACGGGTCAAGAGATCGCCTTACTCCGTGGTGCTGCTCGATGAAATCGAGAAGGCGCATCCTGATGTCTTCAACATCCTGTTACAGGTGCTTGAAGACGGACAGTTGAGTGATGGTCTTGGCAATACGGTTGACTTCAAGAACGCCATCATCATCATGACGTCAAACATCGGCGCGCGTCACCTGATGAAGCGCAAAGGACTCGGCTTCCAGAGTGACAAGGATGATCTGGTTTCTGACAAGGTGGAAGAGCTGGTGAAAGGTGAAGTAAAACGCACCTTCAATCCGGAATTCCTCAACCGCCTCGACGAAGTCATTATCTTCAACGCGCTGGTAGATGCCGACCTGATCCAGATTCTTGAACTGCTGGTGCAGCAGCTCAATACCAACCTGGCTCAGCGTCACATCACTATTACGGTGAATGAAGAAGCCAAGAAGTGGGTGCTCGACAAGACCTTGACCGACCGCAGCTACGGAGCGCGTCCGTTGCGCAGGGCCTTGCAGCGTTACATCGAAGACCCGCTGTCAGAGGCGCTCATTCAGGGCACAATCACCACCAGGCCGGCATTCATTGATGTCTACCTGGAAGGCGATCGGCTGTTCTATCGCCAGATTGGCGAGAACTCCGAAAAGACCGAAGGGGTGCTGCTGTATAGTGCGTAAACCCAGCTATTAGCTGCTAGCTTCTAGCCATTCAAAAGCCGCCGATACACTCGGCGGCTTTTTTCTTTGCTGTCTTCATCTCCCAACATAGTTCGGGATCACCCTAGCCTTCGCAGAGACGGTGTTCAAACAAGTGGATCGGGGGCCGAGGGGTGTCCCGCTGAGTGCTAATTGCTAATTGCTATTTGCTGAGTTCGCTAGCAGCTAGTAGCTAGTAGCTCAAAGCTGGTCTTGCAGTACACTACTCTGCGCATGCAACCGCCCCGTAAACCCCGCTTCGGCTGCCTGACCGGCCTGCTGATCCTCCTGCTCGTTGGAACTGTGGTGTATTTCGGCATTCCCGCCGTGTTTTATCCATGGTCATTTTTCATGGGCGGCAGCTTCCATCTCCTTCCTGGCTGGCAGGGCTGGGGACGCATGCATTCGACCACCGCAGGAGACTATCTGCTCTATGTGTGGATGCAACCGGATTCCCGTGGACGCCAGCACTCATCCCAGCTCAAAGGTCGGGCCATCTTATGTACTCCACGCGGCGAGAAGTTTCCTCTCACCTTGAGCGGAGGTTTCGAAAAGCAGATGGGCACCGACACCAATGGCAAAACCACACACCTATCTATGTACACCCGCCACATTATCAGCGGTGACCACCGTCCGCGTCTGGACCTTTATGGGATGTGGCACAATCCTGATCTGGTCATGGACGACCACGGAACACTCGCAAACGATTTCCAACCTGACGGCACGCTCTGGGACGGTAAATCGAAAGACCGTCAATCCCACAACGAGCCCCTCTCGATCATCTTGCGCGAAGGCAAAGAATCAGACTTCGAAGCCGCCTGTGCCGCGATTCCGCACCGCTAAGGGGCGGATAATCAGAAAGTAAACACAATGAAACGAGGCGCCCTGCTACGGTTGGCTGAATGCTGAGTGCTGAATGCTGATTGCTTCTTCTGCCATAATCAATGCAGTGCCCTCCTCCGATCTGGCCCGCGATCTGGTTCTCTCCCATAGTTGGAATCCTATCGCCTACCAGATTCTGAATCCCGGCATCCAGCACTGGTTCAGCGCGCGGCGCGACGCTTTGGTCGGCTATGTCACCTGCAATCACATTCGCGTAGTGGCCGGCGCTCCGGTGTGCAGCCCGGCCAGAATCGGCGAAGTCATCGAAGAATTCGAAGCGGACTCGGACCGCTCCCGCAACCGCGTCTGCTACTTCCACGTAGGGCCGCGCTTCGTGGATATCGTCGCCAAATCCGCGAACCACTCGATTGCAGCCATCGGCGCGCTGCCCTTCTGGAATCCTACGGAATGGCATTCGATTCTGAAATCGCATGCTTCGTTGCGCTACCAGGTTTCTCGCGTCCGCAACAAAGGCATAGAAGTCGTGGAGATGCCGGCGACCATGGCTGCCGAGTCCCGCGACTTGCGTGACATCCGCCAGCAGTGGCTCAGCCGGAAACACCTGCCGCCTCTGCACTTCCTGATTGAGCCGGACATCTTCACTGAACTGGCGGACCGCCGGCTTTTTGTTGCGCAACGCAAGCAGCAAGTGATCGGATACCTGCTGTGCTCACCCATGCCCAACCGCAAAGGATGGCTTTTCGAACAATGGGCGAGGGCCAATGGTGCGCCCCTTGGCACCAGCGAATTGCTGGTCCATGCTGCCATGTCAACCTTTGCCAATGAGGGCAGCCGCGAAGTCACCATGGGGCTGGTGCCGCTGTCAGCGAGAGTTGTGATGCCCGGCGAACCCGGCCCGCTGTGGCTACAGGCGCTTTTCCGCTTCATGCGCCTGACGGCCAATCCTCTCTACAACTTCAAAGGGCTGGAGCATTACAAATACAAATTCCGTCCTCACTACTCTGAACCGGCCTATGCGGTCGTCAACGAAGGGCATTTTCATCCGGTGAACGTCTTCGCTATCGCTCACGCTTTTGCCGGCAGCCCGCTGCAACTGTTTGCGTGGGAAATTCTCAAGAAGAACCTCGACCGCTTTATTAAATACACCGAAAAATAACACCGAAAAACCATACGCTGATAAACGCTGATTTTTGTGGAAATAATCAGCGTCATCGTCCGTACACCAGCGGTAAAAATCCCAAAAAGATCAGTGAAAATCAGTTGAATCCGTGTGATCAGTGGTAAGACTTGCTCACTTCTTCCGCTTGGGCGTCGCAGGCGCCTCGGGCTTCAATTCCAGACTGCGCCACAGATACCAGGCGGCAATGCTGCAATACGGATGCCAGCTTCGCGCGATCTTCTGGATGTCTTTGGCCAGCGGCAGCTTGCGCTTCTTGTATGCGCGCTGGATGGCCATGCGCACCCCGAGGTCGCCCACAGGCAGCACATTGGTGCGGCGCAGGGCGAAGATCAGGAACATGTGGGCGGTCCACACACCGATGCCCTTGATGTCGGTAAGCGTCTCGATGATTTCTTCATCCGACATCTTCCGCAAACGTTCGAAATCCAGCGCTCCGGATATGGCATGTTCCGCCAGGTCCCGTATATAGCCTACCTTCTGCTTGGAAAGACCGGCGCGGCGCATCTCATCAAGAGACAGATTGCGGACCGCCTCGGGAGTGATCTTGCCTCCTGCTGCTTGCTCGAGACGCTCGTAGATGGTGCGCGCGGCCTTGGTGCTGAGTTGCTGAAATACAATGGAGCGGGCCAGCGCTTCGAACGTAGGTTCCCGATACGAGATGCGGCACGGGCCTACACGGGTAATGATAGACGCCAGTACCTCGTCTGAATTCTTGAGATGACTCAGGGCCTTTTTCATGGTTGCTGACTCCAATCTAAGCACAACCAGCAAGGGTTTGCCCAGCCAGCCGCAATTCAGCCTGCTGGGGTCCTTGATTCGCCACTTGCGCGAGAGCCTGCGCCATTACGGAATCAAGCGCAGCGCGATCGAACTGTGCAGGGCCGTTTACCGCGTGCTTGCCGACCTGCGCCCCAGCCGCAGGCAAAGCAAATACGGCGATCTTGATTATGATCTGGACCACGCGGTGGACACCACCCGCGCCAACCTCAGTTTCCGCACACAGCTTACAACTTCCCTCGCCGGCCACGAATACTTTGCTTCAGAACCCTGGCTGTTTACCGAGATCATGCATGCGCTCATGGTTGATCTCTCCGGCTTTACCTTTGTTGACCTGGGCTCCGGGAAAGGGCGCATCCTGCTGATGGCTTCTCACTATCCCTTCCGGCGGATCGTGGGCGTCGAACTGATTCCTGAGCTGAACGTTATTGCACAGAAAAACATTGCAGCCTACACCGGCGAGCAACAACTCTGCCGAAACATAGAACCGGTGTGTATGGACGCGCGGGATTTCCCATTTCCCCCCGGGCCTCTGGTGGTTTATTGCTTCAACGCGTTTTTTGAGCCCGCATTTTTCACCGTGCTTGAAAACCTGCGCAAGTCTGTTCTGCAGGACCCGCGTCCGGTGTTTGTGGCCTACCGCTATCTGGAATGTGAAAAACTGCTGGAGGAAAGCGGCTGGCTGAAGAAGCTAGCCGGAACAGAGCAGTGGGCGATCTACGGGAATACCTGAGGGAAAATTGGCTTAGCTTGTGAATAACCGGCGAGGAGTTGGCGCAGCAGTTGAAGAAACAACGCACCGACCCGCGAGGCCGTGAAAAAGGGCCGCTAATGAACCCGTCGTAGACGGTGGGAACCCGCCGCGGCTCTTTAGGCATTTCCGTACTGGCGGAACCTTGCACACCAAGCCGTATATACGAGTCAGGCCCCCTGTTCATTTGAATATCGGTTCAAATAACGGTTACCTTCCGCACCTGCTTTGCAGGCCGGTCGTCTTGATGATGCTAAAGAAAAGGCGATTCAATAGCAAGTGCTCATGGCATGAATCTTCGGATAATCCGGGCTTATTTCGTAGAAAAATATCAACACAAATGTTCTAGCAAGAATGCTGCCATAGCTGCGGATGTTCCTCACTTTTGAGTTGCGCCGAGTTACGCCAGTCGGTAATTTGCGGCAGAAGAGAGCGCTTGCTTACAATCCCACCAAGTGCCCGAAAACTCCGCCATCCAGACCTACCGCGTCCCCGCAGATGACGCTGGCCGGCGTCTCGATCAATGGCTTGTTTCTCAACTGCCAGACGTGAGCCGGGTGCGCATTCAACAACTTATCGAACAGCAAAAAATCACTGTGAACGGCAGCCTGGCAAAAGCTTCTGCCCGTCTGCGCGGCGGTGAACAGATCGCCATTACAGGAACCGTGGAACTGCCTCCCTTGCGGGCCATGGCTGAAGATATCCCTCTGGAAGTGGTCTATGAAGACGAAAGCATCGCCGTAATCAACAAGGCGGCGGGCATGACGGTGCATGCCGGATCGGGCAAGGAAGAAGCGGGCTCCCGTGGAACTCTGGTGAACGCCCTGCTTCACCGGTTCCAGTCGCTGTCTCAGATCGGCGGCGAGATGCGGCCTGGAATCGTCCACCGCCTTGACAAGGAAACCAGCGGCCTCATCGTGGTGGCCAAAAGCGATAAAGCGCATCGCAAGCTGGCGCAACAGTTCGCCGAGCGCGAGACCCGCAAAATCTATATTGCCCTGGTGCATGGCTTCATGCCTCAGGCGCAAGGCACGATCAATGCCCCAATCAGCCGCGATCTGGTACGAAGGCAGCGCATGACGACGCGCCGCAGTGATGGCCGGCCTTCAGTTACGCATTGGAAGACGCTAAAGCAGATTGATAATGAGTATGGCAAGTTTTCGCTGCTGGAAGTGCGCATCGAAACCGGACGCACTCACCAGATACGCGTTCACCTGTCGTCCCTTGGGCATCCGGTGGTGGGTGATACCCTCTACGGGGCTCCGCGTGAAATCAAAGGCTCGGCACGAGCATCGCAAGCGGTGTCGCTGGGGCGAAATTTTCTACATGCCGCCAGCCTCGAGTTTGTGCATCCAATAAAGCAGACGCCACTCTCATTTTCACAGCCGTTACCGGCTGAACTAGTCCGATTTCTGGAGCAAATCGGCGCGAGGTAACGTGTACATAGAGACTATAATGAACCCAATGAGAACCGCCTGTCTGATCATGGCCGCAGTACTACTCTGTGGCCTCTGTACGGCACAAACCCAGCCCGGTACAGGGACGCAGGCCACCACTCCGCCAGCCTCAACGCAACTGCCAACGACCAACGCCAACCCTGAGCCCAAACAAACGCCGGACGACGGTGCGCCAATCAGCAAGTATGTCAGCATCGTGAACATCAAGAACCTGATCTTTACGGCCACTGACAAGCATGGCAGGTTCGTGAAAGACTTGAAGCAGGACCAGATCAAAATTCTCGACAATAACCGGCCTCCCAAAGAAGTGCTGAATTTCGAGGCGCAGACCGACCTGCCTTTACGCGTGGGCCTTCTCATTGACGCCAGCAACTCCATCCGCGAGCGTTTCACCTTCGAGCAAAACGCGGCAACCGAGTTTCTGCACCAGATCATCCGTCCGCAAACCGACCAGGCCTTTGTCATGGAATTCGATGAAGTGGCGGATATAACGCAGGAATTTACCAACGATCTGGACAAGCTCACCACGGGCATCAATATGATCAAGCCTGGTGGCGGTACCGCCATGTGGGACGCCGTTTTTTACGCATGCCGCGACCGCCTGATGAAAGACAAGAACAGCGCGCCGGTGCGCCGCGCCATTATTCTGGTCTCAGACGGTGATGATAACCAGAGCCGCGTGCTGCGGCAGGAAGCCATTGAAATGGCCCAGCGCGCTGAAGTGATCGTGTATGCCATCAGCACCAATCTCAGCAACATCCACGATACCGGTGACCGTAACCTTCAGTTGTTAGCTGAAGCCACAGGCGGGCGGGCCTTCTTCCCTTTCAGGCTCCAGGACCTTGCCGACGCATTCACTGATATTCAGGGCGAACTCCGCAGCCAGTACTCGATCACCTATAAGCCCGAGGATTTCACTCCCAACGGCGCCTACCGTCCTATCCAGATCGTTTCAGAAAACAGGAAGCTGAAGATCAGGGCCAGCAAAGGCTATTACGCGCCTAAACGGTAAGGTTCTTCACCTAGAGCGCGAAGGTGAACCTCCAAGAGTAATCGGACGATCTCTCGCAAAATCTGTGAAAGTGACGTATTGTCTCAATCAAATGCATTCCTACAAGACCGCCCTGGTGGCTTTTCTCCTGATTGTTTTCAGCGTTTCCGCTCTGGCGCAAGCGCCTTCTACTCCTGCTGCTTTATCATCGAATCCGGCGGCTGCGCCGCCCGATGCAGCGGCGACCGAAGCCACTGACGGTACCGATCCGGTTACAAAGATTGTTCACTTTGTTGACATCAAGACGCTGATTTTCACTGTCACCGACAAGCATGGGCGCTTTGTAAAAGACCTGAAGCCTGCCCATTTCACCCTGCTGGACGATCGCAAACCTCCACGCGAGATCACCAATTTCGAGGCTCAGACAAATTTGCCTCTGCGTGTAGGGCTTCTCATTGACGCCAGCAATTCCATCCGCGAACGCTTTCTGTTTGAGCAGCAGGCTGCGGAGGTGTTTCTGCGCCAGATCATCCGCGGACAATCAGACCAGGCCTTCGTGATGTCATTCGATGAAACGGCAACCGTAACGCAGGATTTCACCAGCAATCACGACCTGCTGTCAGCAGGTATTCAAAAGATTCATCCGGGTGGGGGAACAGCTATGTGGGACGCGGTCTATGCCGCCTGCCGCGATAAGCTGATGAAAGACCAGAACAAAGAACCGGTGCGGCGGGCCATCATTGTGGTTTCCGATGGAGATGACAACCAGAGCCGCGTACTGCGGCAACAGGCAATTGAGATGGCGCAGAAGGCTGAGGTCATCGTCTATGCCATCAGCACCAATCTCAGCAATATTCTCGATACCGGCGACCATAACCTGCAAGTGCTGGCCGAGGCCACCGGCGGACGCGCTTTCTTCCCTTTCAAATTGCAGAAGCTGGCAGACGCATTCAATGATATTCAAGGCGAACTGCGCAGCCAGTATTCCATCAGCTACAAGCCTGAGGAGTTCGTAGCCAACGGCGGGTTCCGCCCCATCCAGATCACCACCGACAACAAGAATTTCCACGTGCGCGCCGCGCGCGGCTACTACGCGGCAAAACGGTAAAGACATTCAGGGCCGTGAGTATCAGGACGTGTGAGCTATTTCCTTCTGTGTATTGGAGAAGCGCCCCGAAACGGGGGCTGGTGGCAAGCCCCGGACTTTCAGTCCGGGGAAGTGGGCTCAAGCCCACGTAAACGTGATAGTAATGAGCGGCGCTTTAGCGCTGGTGGAACCGCAGCTACTTTACACAGATTGATAAGAAGCCCCGCAACGGGGCGGCATAATTCTGCTCACTACGGAAAAAAATCTCGCGCTTCAACTGGTCGGCGCGTAATACCCTTTGCGCGCTTGTATCTTGTATCCGCCGGTCTTGGCTTTCAGCTCGATTTTGCGGAAGCTGCCGTCGTGCTTTGTGTCCGTAGGCGTATAGCCAATGTTGTACTGGCTGCGCAGTTCGTTGGAAATTTCGGTGAAGGCGCTGCCAATTTTGTCCGGACGGTTCACTGAGATCACTCTTCCGCCGGTTTGTTCAGCCAGATCTTTCATCACGCCCATGTCAGAGCCATACTGCGGATCGCTCAGCAGCAGCACGTAGCAAATGGTATCGGCCTTTTGCGCTGCCTCAATGGCGTCTTTCAATTTAAGCCTGCTTCCCTGGTCCACGCCGTCAGTCAGCACCACCATGGCCTTGCGGCCTACCTGCTTGCTCAGGACGTCGTCAGCCGCCAGGTACACCGCGTCGTAAAGCAAAGTGCCTTTGGGATGGGAAATAGGCACAGGCCCTTGTCCTACGCCGGGAATGCCGCTGCTGCCCCCGCCCACGTTGATTTTCGCTTTCTCAAGGCCCGCACGCAGCAGGTGAACGTCTGTCGTGAGGTCCTGCAACAGATCAACGCTGATATCAAAGCTGATGACGAAGGCCAGATCTTTTTCGGTAATGACCTGGCGCAGAAAGTCTCCGGCCACCACCTTTTCTTCCGGCAACATGCGCTGCATGCTGCCGCTGCTGTCAATCAGAATGCCGAGCGTCAGCGGCTGGTTCGATTCGGAAGAAAAGTACTTGATGGTCTGCGGCTTGCCGTTTTCGCTGAGCTCAAAAGTGTCCTGCGGCAAATTGGGAATGAGCGCGCCGTGTTTGTCTTTGACGTTGAAAAAAACGTTCACCACGTTCACGTTCTTGCGAAACGTGGGAACGTTCTCCTGCTGCTGATTGGAGTCCTGGCTGGTCTCCTGCGCCGAGGGCGCCAGACATAAAGAGAGTGTAAAAAATGCGAGCCAGATCGCCGGGATACGCATGACTGCCTTTCTTTGCTGCCTTTGTTTCATTACTATTGTAGTAGAAGCTGTGCACCAATAGCCTTTGAGGATTGCCCTTGACCGAGTGATTTTGCCGAGCTTGGGTTTGTGTTTTGACCTCGAAGGAGTTCCTGAACTGCTGAGTCCTACGCCGCGCAGAGATCGGAGATCGGCCTTTCAGGATGGCATTTAGCTAAGGAACGCAGCGGGCTCCAGGGCTTGCGTGAAAATTGATGAGCGCACCAGACGCGCACGGGCAGGCGTGCAACTCCGGACTTTAGAACGAAGCGGCTTGCACCTGCGGACGTTTAGTTTGAGGACTATTATGTTGAAATGGTATAGCCCATAATGGCTGCACCTGCTGGAATGGCTCTTATTGTGAGGAGGGTTTGATGTTCGGCTTGAAAGTTCGAAAGCTCATCTGCGTGATAGTTGTCGGATGTGCGGCCGCTCTGGCCCAGAATATTCCTGACGCTCCTACACCCAAGACGCAGCCTTCCTCAGGCAATTCATTCCCTGCCGGAACAGCCCCTGCCCCTAAGAATAATCATGATCCGGGCACGCCGCCCGCAGACCCGGCTCCCACTCCGGCGGAAGCGCCACCCGGCAGTGTCCCGCCAGCCCAGCCCGCAGACACTACTTCGGGGCGCGACAAGTTATTTACTCTTACCCGGAATGTAAGCTTTGTGCAGATTCCGGTTACGGTAAAGGACCGGAGCGGACGTCTCGTCGAGGGGCTTACTCCGCAGGACTTTACCGTCTATGAAGATGGCGTACCGCAAAAGCTCAACTTCTTCACCAGCGATCCATTTCCTCTGTCTGCGGCCATCGTGCTCGACACCAGCCTTCCGGCCTCCACTCTGAAGAAGGTCAATGATACCTTGCCCGCTCTGGTCGGCGCCTTCAGCCAGTTCGATGAGGTAGCGCTTTATCGCTATGGCAACACCGTACAGCAGGTGGCCGGTTTCGAGGGTGCCGCCACTCTCTCGTCCTCCACTCTGGCCAAGGTGAAGCGCACGGGTAGAAATGAAGGGCCACCGGTTCTAAGCGGTCCTCTGGGGCCACAGCCCACCTACAACGGACATCCGGTGGATCCCGGCGCACCGCAGGTCTACACTCAGCCCAAAGAATCCTATGTTCTGAATGACGCTATTCTGCGGGCCGCCCAGGACCTTAGCCGCCGGGACCCGGTGCGCAGGCGCGTTATCTTCGTGATCAGCGACGGCCGCGAGAATGGCAGCATCAACGGCTATGAAGAAGTGCGCAAGGTGCTGCTCTCACAAAACATTTCCGTCTACGCACTGGGCGTAGATACCGCTTCTTTTCCCGTTTACGACAAGCTGAACCGGGTGCGTCTGCCGGGCTTCGGTTACGGCGACATCCTTCCCAAGTACGTCTCTGATACCGCCGGGGAGATGTTCGCTGAGTTCAGCAAAGACTCGATTGAACAGGCGTACGGCAAGATCACTGAGATTGCCCACAACCAGTACACCCTCGGGTACAACACCCGGGCCACCGCATCCAGCACCTACCGTGCGCTTGAAGTTCATGTGCACCGGGCAGATTTACAGGTTACTGCCAAGAGCGGCTACTATCCTCTGCCTCCACGTAGGTGATTGATTCAGGGCAGCACTTTCGTAATTTTTCGTCCCAAAAACACCTGCGCCGGGGTGTTGCCGGAGCGTTTACAATCCTTGAACCCTCAATATGATATAAAAAATCTTCAGAAGCACAGGTGTTCCCGGAATTTGTACAGCATCTCCGCGCCGCACCCCTGAAATGTGAGGACAAGTTTTGAGCTTCATCAACTTTGCGGCCCGTGAAATAAATTGCAAGATCGTGTATTACGGCGCCGGTCTCGGCGGCAAGACCACGAACCTGCAATTTATCTTCGATAAAACGGCCGACAAACAAAAAGGGAAGATGATCTCTCTGGCCACAGAGACAGACCGTACCCTGTTCTTCGACTTCCTTCCTCTGGATTTGGGCACGGTGCGCGGCTTCAAGACCCGCTTTCACCTCTACACCGTTCCCGGACAGGTGTTCTACGACGCCAGCCGTAAATTGATTCTGCGCGGAGTGGATGGAGTGGTGTTCGTTGCCGATTCCCAGGAAGAGCGCATGGACGCCAACGTAGAAGCCCTCGAAAATCTTCAGGAAAACCTAAAAGAGCACGGCTACGACTTCGGCAAGATTCCCTATGTGCTCCAGTTGAATAAACGCGACCTGCCCAACGCATTGGCCGTCGAGCAGCTAAAAACCGAGCTCACCAAACGCGGCGAACCGGTATTCGAAGCCGTCGCCTTCCAGGGCAAAGGCGTATTCGAGACGCTGAAAGAAGTGGCGCGGCAGGTATTGGTGGAATTGAAGAAGGGGTAATCTCCAAGAATCTGGTTTGCACCTCTGATTCATCAAATCTCCCGCTTGTCATTCCGACTGCTCAGCCGAGAATCACAATTTGTTTCCACCCCTTTTGCGCGTGTCATTCCGACCGGAGCCCGACTGTCCGGCAACATCACCATCTGCTGCACTCCTTGAGTCAATCAGAATCTGTATACCTGTCATTTGGCCGCAGCTTGACCCGATCCATTAGGAATTACAATCTGCTGCATTCCTATTCATCGAAGTCTTTGTGCTGTCATTCCGACCGTAGCCCGACCGACGAAGGAGGGAGGGCGCAGTGGAGGAATCCACGTAATGTCTCCTCCCGAAGCTGTTATAGGGAATTCTCACCACACACCGTCATTTGAAGATCTCATGGCTTGACTGCAAGAGCCCCAGTGGGGACTCCTGTCTTGATTTGCCAGCCGTTGAAACGGCTCGAGCGGGTTCGAACGACAAGCCTAAAGATTTTTGATCATTCGAACAGCACTGGGATACCAGCTACGGAAAGCGGTAAAAAACAACCTGGCTTTCGAAATGAGGCTGGAAGCTTTCTAAAATTTACCAAATTACCAATTCACCCAATTACTCAATGCAGATGCAGGCTCTTCACCATCTCCTCAAACGTCGGCCTCATCTGGTCGAACTCGGCTTCGGGAGCTGTGAAAAGCAGGTAGATGATTCCATTACCATGCTGAGGAACCGTGACCAGCCAGTGCCGTTCGCGGCCGCCGCCCGCCGTAGCTGCCCCGATCAGGTCAACCGATTTGCCGGGAACTCCGTTCACCCGGATGTCCTGCTCGCTTCCGACCATCTTGAGTTCGGGATTTCTTTGTTCCATGGCCGCAAACAGCGCACGGGTCTGTCCGCCAACATCAGTTTCACCGCGCGATTGAAAACCGCCGACCATGGCGCTGTATGCCGACGCTTTGCCTGAACGGGCCGAAGCACCGTTCGGAGCAATGACGAACGGCATTTCTCCGCCTCCGCTCACCTGCCAGTTATCGGGATAACCGATGCGAAAGCCTGGCTGCTCCAGGCTGCGAAAGTTTCCTTCAGGCGCATCTGCCGATCCGCTGCCTGCGGGTTCAAGCTGCTGCTGGACCGATTTTGGTGACTCGGAGACTCGTCCCGAAGCCATCTGCTTGATCTCGCGAAACTCCGCGCTGTCTTGCCGGTAAGCGGATTTGCGCGGCAGGGTGGCCACTTCATCCATGACTGCTACTGCGCGGTTGCCGGGATTGGGATGGTCGCTCAAAAACTGCGGAGCGCGCGAACCGCCCTGCGACTGAAGCTTCTCGAAAAAGACGGCCATCTGGCGCGGATCGTAACCCGTGTCATACATGATGTCGGTTCCGACCAGATCGGCCTCGGACTCAGACTTGCGGGAATTGCGCAAAAAAATAAGAGCCTGCGCCGAACGAAATCCCGTAGCGCACAAGCTGCCCGCCCAGGCTTCCACCCAGCAGGCCGCTCAAGACGGTCAACGGAGCCTGGGCCATCAGCTTTTTTGTCGCCGCGCGCGTGGCATGGCGCTGCACTACGTGGGATATCTCATGAGAAAGTACGCCTGCAAGCTGGGCCTCGTTGTCAGCGGCCTGTATGGTACCCATGTTCACAAAGATGGGGCCGCCCGGAAGCGCAAACGCGTTGATGGCTTTTACGTTGGCCACGTGAAAGCTGTATGGCCACCGCTCCCCCGGAGCATGGGAAGCTAATTCGCTGCCCAGTCGCTGAATGTAGCGGCTGATGGGATCAGAATCCGGAAGCACGGGCATCTGCCGCGGAATCTGCGCCGCAGCCTGCTGCCCGGCCTGGATTTCCTGCTGGCGCGAAAAGAAATCCATTCCGGAACTCGGCTGGTAGCGGGCGATGGCCGCAGGCGGCAACACGGCAGTGGTTACCGTCACCACAGCAACCAGAATCGCTAACCGGGCTCTCTGCTTCATAGCTTCTTTAGAAAAGAAATGTTCCTATCGGATTTAGATGAAGCAGAGCTGCGGAAGAACCAATGCCTCGCGCCGCGCACAGCAAAAAGGCCGCCCGTGGGGCGGCCTTTTTCTCTATATTTTTCGAAATACTATTTGTGATCAAGCAGCGGGGCGATTCCGCCGAAATCACGTTGCTTGCCGATGCCTCCGCGTCCGGCTTTGGCGGCCGCAGGTGCAGCGTTCCCCGTGAGATCGCCATATTTTTCCAGCAGGACGGGCACCAGCGCTCCTTCGGCTTCTTTGGTAAAGGTAAGCTGGTCTTCCTTCCGGTCAATCCGGATGAAGTCGCCCAGTCGGATCTGTCCGGTAGCCACCAGGTTCGCCAGCGGAAAGACGATATTCTTCTCGATGGCGCGTTTCAGGTGGCGGGCCCCATACTTCACGTCAGTGCCTTCTTCCAGCAGGAACCGTTTGACCTTCTGCGTGCAACTGAAGACGAACTGATTATTGCCCGTAGCCTGTAAGATGCGCTGTTGGACCATGCCCAGTTCAATTTCGAGGATCTGTTCAAGATGGTCTGACTTCAGGCACTTGAAGACCACGATCTTGTCAATGCGGTTCATGAACTCCGGCGAAAACTTGCGCCGCGCGGCATCCTGAGCGGTGCGCGTGATCTTTTCGTCGAGTTTCGGATCAAGCTGTTCCGGCTTCTGTGACGTTGCGAACCCGAGGCCGCCGTTCATCAGGTCGTTCATTTCACCGGCGCCCAGGTTTGAGGTCATGACGATCAGGCACTGGGAAAGATCAACGCGGCGGTTGTCGCCCAGAGTGAGCGTCGCCTTGTCGAGAATGCCCAGCAATAACTGCCACAGCGCGTCACTGGCTTTTTCGATTTCGTCAAACAGCAACAGCGTGAGCTTGAGTTTTTCCGTATGCCACTGGTTCAGGGCTTCCTGAGTCAGCAGCGGATGAGTTTCACGGTGTCCAAGGTAGCCTGGAGGCGAACCGATGAGTTTGGCAATCTCATGGCTGTGCTGGAACTCGGCACAATCAATTTTGATTACCGCGCGAGGGTCGCCGAATAACGATTCGGCCATGGCTTCAACAACGCGGGTTTTGCCCGAACCTGTCGGCCCGAGAAAGAGCAGGTTGCCTACCGGACGTCCAGGGGCATTGAGCCCCGCGAGAAACATCTGGTAAATTTCCACTACTTTTTCTACGGCCGGGTCCTGGCCTACGATTTTCCGCCGCAATGCGGATTCAAAGTCGAGCGCATCAGAACTGCGACGACTGGGATCAAGTGCGGTATTAAGACCGGTCCTCATAATTCCTGGCCCCTTTTCCCGACCAAGGACTCCCCTTTATAGGAGAGGATGAATGCTGAGATGGAAAGAGTAAGCTGCTGAGTTGTAACGCCCCAGCCGTCTTCTATTTATTCTCTCCACACGCAAGTTTAGATGCTGGTTCTCGTCTAGACGCAACGACTGTATACAAATAGCAAATTGCGGGGCCCATTGAACGTCAGTAACATGAGAGTGTCTGCTGCACGTGCTAAGATGCCTGAACACTTCGGGAAAAGAGTAAAAGAATGCTAGCCAGTAAGTTCCGCACCGCCTCCACCATTGTGGTTCTCGTTCTGTTTTTCGCTTTTGCCTTTTTCCTGTTTAACCGGCATACACAACTGGTTTCTCAGGTCATGGCTTCGCCGGCTGCCCATCCGGCCACCCCGGCGCCGGTTGTACAAGCCTCAGCCAATGGCGCGCCTGCGCAGGAACTGCCTGCCGGCACAATCGCCTACGAGCCTAAGGCCGCGACCACGGCAATCAGTGTGGCCCGCAAATACCTAAGCGAATCCTCATACATGACCGTGCCGGAATTCGAGGCTGCCATTCGTAAAGCCAATGGCGACAAGGCCAGCTTCAAGAAAGACCAGAAGATTCTGGTACCCGGCATCGAACCGCAGCCTATCGTGGAAAAAAGCCGCCCGTTTGCCAGGGACGGCGAAGTCCGCGCCATCTACCTGACCGGAACCATGGCGGGCAGCGCCCGGGGCATCGAACTGGTGCGCCGCTGGCGGCAGGCAGGCGGAAACGCCGTAGTTTTTGACATTAAAGACAGCGACGGCAGCATCAACGTGCCTTTCGAGCACCCGCTGGCCCCGAAGCGCAAGAATTTCGCCATCAGCAACCTGCCCAAATACCTCCGCTTCCTGCACCAGCAGGACATGCACGCCATTGCCCGCATAGCCTTGTTCCGTGACGAGAATATCGCCCAGAACCATAGCGCCCTGGCAGTCCAGTCTCGCAGCCTGCATCAGCCATGGCGGGAAAACGGCAAGCTGGTATGGACCGATCCTTCTCAGCCCGATGTCCAGAACTACGACCTGAGCCTGGCCAAACACATAGCCAATGCCGGGGCCGATGAGATCGAATTCGACTATGTGCGCTTCCCTGCCGAGGGCAACCAGAAAGACGCCCAGTTCGTGTTCCAGTCAGACCCGAAGCTGCACCGTGACGACGTGATTGCCGGCTTTCTCCAGAAAGCCTATGGCGAACTGCATCCGATGGGAGTGCTGGTTTCGCTCGATGTGTTTGGCATCATGGCCTGGCAACGCTCGGTAGACCTGAGCCACACCGGCCAGGACATCGTGAAAATGGCGAAGTACTGTGACGTGCTTTCGCCCATGATCTATCCTTCACACTTCTTCGGCATGGACGGCTACGCCGCGCCCGGCGACGCGCCAGAGCACTTTATCGGCGCCTCGATGCAGCGGTTCCAGAAGATCACTGCTGGCTCGGGAGTGGTGCTGCGTCCCTGGCTTCAGGCCTTTGCCTGGCGAACCAAGACCTACTCTCCGGAGTACATCTTGAAGCAGGTAAGCACTTCCAAAGAGCACGGCGGTATCGGCTTCCTCTTCTGGAATGCTCGCAACGATTATGCCAAGCCCTTTGCGGCCATGCCTACCATGCTTAGCAACCGCAAAATGTACCTTCAGATTCCCGGGGCTGTTACCGCTGAACAGACTGCTCCTGTGATCCCCAGCAAACCCCAGAACGAAGCCAGCGCCGCTACCGCTGCCCATCCGTAGGAATAGCGAGCGGGTTTGCACCACATCTGATTGAAATAATGGTCTGAACAAGCGCTCCACCACGGAGCGCTTGTTTTTTGGCTGGCGAACCGCCCTTTCATTGCCGGTGAATGGCTTCTGGCATTTAAAAATCTGCGGAAAACATAATCTGCCGTCCCCTGCACGGCACAAAATGACTCGCCCTGCCGCCTGAGAGTTGCTTTCGGAATCAAACAAAAATTTTTCGGATATAATGGGCCGTTCACCCGAGAGTCCTAATCTAATATTAAGTGTTTCGCCCGACGATGTTCGGGCCGGGCAGATGTACGCAACCAGCTACTCGGATTCGAAATTCGAACTCAAGGAGTCTCTGCATGGCGATTCAGGCAACTGAGAAGATTTGGCACAATGGGAAACTGGTTCCCTGGGACGACGCCCAGATTCACATTATGTCTCATGTAGTGAATTACGGGTCATCGGTATTCGAGGGGATACGCTGCTACTCACAACCTGATGGTCCTGCCATCTTCCGCCTTCGCGAACACATGCAGCGGCTCATTGATTCCGCCAAGATCTACCGCATAGACATTGATTACAGCCTGGAGCAGCTTTGTGAAGCGGGCTGCGCGTTGGTGGCTGCGAACGGAGTGTGGCCCTGTTACCTGCGGCCGATTGTGATGCGCGGGTACGGCGAAGCTGGGGTGAATCCCTTCAACTCGCCCACCGAGGTCTACATGTGCAATTACCCGTGGGGCAAATATCTGGGTAAGGGCAACGTGAGTGAAGGTGTAGACGTCTGCGTGTCGTCATGGTCGCGTATCGCCCCCAACACCATGCCCGCCATGTCGAAGGCTGGCGCCAACTACATGAACTCCCAGCTCATCAAGATGGAAGCCATTGTGAACGGCTATGTCGAGGGTATTGCCCTCGATGTAAATGGTTTTGTCAGCGAAGCCTCAGGCGCCAATATTTTCCTGGTGCGCAAGGGCAAGCTGTTGACCCCGCCGCTGGGCAACTCCATACTGCCGGGCATCACCCGTGATGCCGTGCTTTCGCTGGCCGAGGACATTGGCCTTACCGTCCGCGAACAGATGATTCCCCGCGAAATGCTCTATATTGCCGACGAAGTTTTCTTCTGCGGCACCGCCTCAGAAATTACCCCGATCCGCTCCATTGACAAGATTGATGTGAACAAAGGAGTCACCGGCCCAGTCACCCTGGCCTTGCAGCGTGAATTCTTCGGAATCGTGAATGGCACAATCTCCGACCGCCATGAATGGTTCACCAAAGTACCGGTGAAGGAAAAGCACCCCGTCGCTGTGTAAGCACGGTTGAGACTGAAATTCTTATAGGGGCCATCCGGCCCCTATTTTGTTTTTGCTGGTTCGCCTTCCGGGTTCCCGGTAATCAACCTTGCGTTGTGGTTATAGGTGATGTAATCCCACGCCCATTCCATCATCACCATTAAACGGTTGCGGAAGCCGACCAGAAACAGCAGGTGGACAAACAGCCACGCCAGCCAGGCCACAAAGCCGGAAAAATGGAGTTTCCCGCCCAGGTCACCCACCGCTTTTGACCGGCCAATAGTGGCCAGTGTGCCTTTATCCACGTAATGAAATTCTTCGCGCGGCTGCCGCTGGAGGAAGCGCTTTATCTGCCGCGCGGCAAATTTGCCCATCTGAATCGCGGCAGGGGCCAGACCCGGCACAAATTTTCCGTCGCCCATCTTCACTGCGGCCAGATCACCTACGACAAAAACTTCGCTGTGGCCGGGCACGGTCAGGTCAGCTTCCACCATGACTCGTCCGGCGCGATCAACATCGCTGGTAAGCATCTTTCCCAGCGGCGACGCCGATACACCCGCGCCCCAGATGGTGACTGAAGCCGGAATTTTTTCCGTGCCCACTGTGACAACGCCGGGCTCAACATTGGTCACCATGGCGTGAGTTCTTACGTCTACGCCGAGTTCTTTCAGTTGTTTTTCCGCGCTGGCCGAAAGGTCTTCGGGAAATCCCGGCAGCACCCGCGGCCCGCCTTCCAGCAGAAGAATGCGCGCATTCCGCGGATCAATTTTCCGGAAGTCATGCTCCAGGTACTGCCGCGATATATCGGCAATGGCGCCCGCGAGTTCCACGCCGGTGGGCCCTGCGCCAATCACCACAAACGTAACGGGAGGATGTTGGCCCTTGATGATGGCCTCCCGCTCCGCCAGTTCAAAGGCCAGCAGGATGCGTCCGCGAATTTCGGTCGCGTCTTCGAGAGTCTTAAGGCCGGGCGCAATCTGTTCCCATTCGGGATGGCCGAAATACGCATGAGTAGCGCCCGCCGCGACGATCAGGTAGTCATAGTCCAGTTGCAGGCTGCCGATCATGACCTTCTTTTGCGCCAGATCAAAGCCTGTGACTTCCCCTAAAACCACCTCGGTGTTTCGGGCGCGGCGCAGCACCGAACGTATGGGCGAAGCAATCTCCGCAGGCGAGAGCACCGCCAGCGCCACCTGGTAGAGCAGAGGCTGAAAGGTGTGATGGTTCTTGCGGTCCACCACCGTGACTCTTACCGGCGCGCCCGCCAGCGCCTTGGCCGCATTGATGCCGGCAAAGCCGCCGCCAATGATCACCACATGAGGCAAATGGTCTTGCTGGGCCATCTAGGAACATTGTATCCACCCGGCCAGCCGGGTGGATATCTCGCAGAACGAGATGCCCGCCAAAGCCCTTATCGTGCTGTATCCTCAGTAACTTTGAGCCCCTCGCCCGGCCACCTTACACTAAGACCAACCGAAGCTGCCGACAGCCGGAGTGTATTCAGCGTGACACCTGATTGTGTTCCCGAAAACTCCATGATAGGGTTCGGCCAACGAGTTCAAAATGCATATTGACGACCTGCTGCGAATTGCGATGGAGCGCAAATCTTCCGATCTCCACCTGAAAGTCGGAAACTATCCTCACGTGCGCGTGGATGGCGAACTGGTGCCGCTTACCGACCAGCCCCGCATCTCCGCCGAAGACATGCTGAATATGGCTTTCAGCATGATGTCGAACCGGCAAAAACAAAAGTTCAAAGAGACCGCCGAGCTTGATATGGCCTACGGCGTGGCCGGACTGGGCCGCTTCCGTGTGAACGTGTTTCAGCAGCGCGGCAACGTAGGACTGGTATTGCGCGTGATCCCCACCAAGATCCGCGCGCTCGAAGAGCTTTATCTGCCCAAGGTCATCGAGCATATCTGCGAAGAGGCCCGTGGCATGGTGCTGGTCACCGGCGTGACCGGTTCCGGTAAGTCAACCACCCTGGCTGCCATGCTCGACCGCATCAACTCCAGCCGTCCGGAACACATTATTACCATTGAAGACCCAATCGAATTCCTGCACCGCGACAAGAAAGGGTTCGTCAACCAGCGCGAAGTGGAAGTAGATACGCCGTCGTTCGCGTCTGCGTTGCGCGCCAGCTTGCGCCAGGACCCTGACGTGATCCTGGTTGGCGAAATGCGCGACCTGGAAACCATCTCTACCGCGCTGCACGCGGCCGAAACCGGCCACCTGGTTTTCTCCACGTTGCATACTCTGGACGCCGTGGAAACGGTGAACCGTATCATCTCCGTCTTTCCGCCGCCGGAGCAGAAGCAGATCCGCATGCAGCTTGCGGCCACCTTGCGGGCCGTCATCAGCCAGCGCCTGGTCAAACGCGCCGATGGAGCAGGCCGCGTGCCCGCCGTGGAAGTGCTTATCACCACGGCATTCGTGCGCGAATGCATCATGACCCCGGAAAAGACCCGGCACATTCATGAGGCTATTGCCGCCGGCACTTCGCAGTACGGCATGCAGACTTTCGACCAGTCACTCTACGATCTGTACCAGCAGGGACTGATCACCTACGAGACAGCGCTTGAGAACGCCAGCAATCCTGACGACTTCAAACTCAAAGTCCAGGGCATTGCCTCAACCGCCGATGCCGCCCGCGAACAGATGGAGCAGACAGGCTTCAGCGCCGGCCGCGTTTAGGAAACACTTTGCCATGACAAAAGAGACGGTGCTCAACACCGTCTCTTTTTCTTCCGCAGCATGAATTCTCTGGTTGAAAAGAATGGCTAAGAGCGTTGTGTGAGAACTTAGAAATTTCCGTGGGTTGACGATACAAGTATCAGGGCACGAGTTTACTCGTGCCGTAAAGCGCATGAACGTTGGGCTTCAGCCCCTGCACACCTTTAACCTCACGATCATGTCGCCATGAAAATCGAGCCCTCACTCCTTCATCTATGCATGTGCGCTTCAAACGACGGGGCTTCTGGACTTAAGCACCACAACCAAAAGCGCCCCGAGACGGGGCGCCATATGTTAGCCCAGCGGCGTAAGCCCTGGGTTCCGAAACATTGATTAAGCAAGAGCCCCGCACCGGGGCGACATATAACTTCGTTTCAATCTCGTCTACACTATTGCTGCGCGAACACCTATGCCGTTTCCCAAAAGACAAATCACTGACGAGCAAGGGCTCTATGACTACGCTGTCGGTGCCCTGGGCCGCAGAATGCGCAGCGTTGCTGAACTCAAACGGTTGTTGCGTGGCCGGGTATCTCAGGACGAGATTGGCAAAGTGCTGGTCGAAATGGTCATTTTGCGGCTGAAAGAGCAGAAATATCTGAACGACTCCAGTTACTCCGCCGCTTATGCCAGCTTCCGCCGCGAAAATCAAAAGCTGGGACAGCGGCGGGTAATTACCGATCTGAAAGGCAAAGGCGTCCATTCAGAAATCATCGAGAAGACCATCAAAGAAGCCTATGCAGATGTAAATGAAGAAGAACTGGCGCGGGCATTCCTCCAGCGCAAGCGGTTGAAAAAACCCGAGGACAACCGCCAGGCAGCCAGAATCTTTCGCGCCCTCATGCGCGCCGGGTTTACCGCGCGCACATCAATCAAGATTCTAAAAAATTGGGAAGTCGAAGACGAAGTGCTAACAGCATTGCAGGACGAAGCAGAGCAGTAACCCTCACCACTGATTGCACTGATCGAACTGATTTTCACTGATTTTTCGATGCTTGAGTTTACGAGTTTTTGATTGAAGGGGAATTGTACTGTGGCAGAAAGTGAGAATCGACGAAAGCTCTGTGTTGAAGCAAACAACAATATTTGAATTTGAAAAAGCACCCTAAAAATTCATCCCCTCTGCGCTCTCCGCGTCCTCTGCGGTAAGGTTTTGACTAGCAGCCAGCAGCTAGGAGCCAGAAGCTGCCTTCGGATAAAACGCCGCCACCACCCAGAAACTCCCATAGCCATGCGCGCTTCCCGGCGTGAAACATACGCCCATATTCATACGATGCACCGCCGCGTTGCCGGCCATGGCATTCATATTGGCGGGAAGCTTTTCCGGCACGGACGAAGTAAACACCACCAGGTTGGTCACTCCGGGCAAGGTCTTGATCAGTGCATCCGGGTCAGACTCGCCCGAACATGCTGATTTACGCAGATGCGCATCGGCGACTGCGTCAATTGCTGCCAATCCCTTGCTGCGGCGCAGGTTATTGAAAGCCGTAGTTACCGCTTCGCGGAACTGGTCTTCCGTATAGGTAGGCACTACGCGGGCAAAGTTCTGGGCAACATAGACCAATCCATCGCGTAGAGACTATGCCGAAACCGACGGCATTGTATTTCGGATCGAGAATGTTGGCGCGATGCGGAGGAGAATGCATCAGCCCTTCGTGCGCCTTTTCGAGTGTGCCCGCATAGGCGACATTCTCGGCCGCTGCGTTGAACCGCAACCCGGTGGCGCCTACCCGGTCACCCAGTTCCGGTTCCCCCGGAAACTGGTGCGATAGCTCGTGATGGTCGGCAAGCCGTTTCGCATGAGCGGTTGCCGATTGCATCAGATGTTCGTCCCACGTAAGCGCCGGAAGGCCGGCCTTTTGCCGCTCACCATTCAGCAGTGTCAGCATCGTGAGCTGATCTCCGGAGGGGGCCTGCGCCCACAAAACAGAAGCCGAAAGCACAACTGCCATAAGAAACAACCAGCCGAGTTTCAGAAGCATTCCCCTCCCAGAAAGTTAAAACGATAGTGAATAACTTTTCGGCACGTGATTCCCTACTCGCCAGCAGATTGGCATTAGCCTATAACATCGTTTCTTTGCCGACCATCTCATTCCACCGTTCGTGGCTTCGACCAAAAGATCAGTGTTGATCAGTTACATCAGTGGTATCAGTGGTGAGATGTTCGGCTGCGGTTCTCCGTGCCTCAGTGTCTCCGTGGTTGATTTTATCTAAGCGCCCTTTCTCGCCTTCAGCTCACCCAGAATGCGGTTGATCTCGTCTTCCTTCTCCAGCTTGGCAAAGCGGTCGTCAAGGCTTTCACTCTCGGTAATGAGCGCGGTCTTGGCCTGGCCGATGGCTTCACTGCGCATGACCTTGTGCTTCATGCGATCAAAAGTGGCCGCCTTGGTGCTGTCGCCAAGCTGCTCGTGGGCATCCGCCGCCTTTACCAGCGTGCGGGCGCGGCGGTGCTGGGCCAGCAGTACATCACTCTTGGCGCGCGCTTCTTCCAGCTTCTGCTGTAGCTTGTTGAGGGCGTTCTTCAGCGTTTCCACCTGTAGCTTCTGGTCGGCCACCTGCTGCCCAAAGCTGGCCGTCAACTGCTTGTAGTTCAACGATCGCTCGATGGCAGCGCGCGCCAGATCGTCCTGGGCTTTGCCCACGGCCATCTCCGCCTTGCGGTTCCATTCCACAATCTTCTCTTCGTTCTCTTTCTGTTTCTTTTCCAGCAAATGCTGGTCGGCGATGGCGATAGCCACCTGGGTTTTTACCTGCAACAACTGGTTCTCCATGTCGAGAATTACCTGCTTGATCAGCTTCTCAGGGTTCTCGGCTTTATCAATAAGGTCATTTAAATTGGCCCGAATTAAAGTTGATACTCGCTCCATCAATGCCATAAGTCCTCCCATTCACTGCAACGTTCTAGATTCTTTTTATCGCGGGACGAACCCGCAGCCGCGTCTTCAATCAAGTCCACCTCAAGCGACGCGAGCAAAAAACTTTCGCTTCTGTGCTTTTGGCCGGCGCATGCGCCACCCGAGCACCACGATTCCCAGCACCATCATCAGCAGGAACCAGCCGATCAGCCGGCTCGTTATCAAACCCACTACCAGGCCGGTCAACAGGCCCAACAGCAGTCCGGGAAAAGAAATCTTGCGCGTCATTTTTCAGTCTCTCCCGAGTCGCTTCGGCGGACGCCCTGTCGAGCGTCCCGCCGAAGCACCTCAATTACTGGGCAGCCTTCTTGGCTTTGGCCACGCCGTCAGTCTCTTCAGGCTTTTTGTCGCCGATCAACCTCACCTTGGAGAGCAGCTCAGACATCTGCATGCCCGAGAGCGCTTCAAAGAGCGCCGGGACCTGCGCCGCCATCGCCGCCATGTCGCCGGTGATCTTGCTGGCGCCCGCGGTAGTGCCGTTGCCGGTAGAGACAATGGTGATCTTGTCCACGTTCGCGAGCGGCTGGGCCATGGCCCTGACTACCTCAGGCATGTTGGTAATGAGCTTGTCCACCACGGCCGCCTGGTTCCACTCCTGGTAAGCCTCGGCTTTCACGTTCATGGCTTTGGCTTCGGCTTCGCCCTTCTTGAAAATGATCTCGGCCTCGGCTTCACCCTGCATGCGGATCGCTTGCGACTGGCCTTCGGCCTGCGCGATCAGCCGCTGCTTCTCGGCTTCCGCCATGTTCAAGACGCGCTGCTTCTCGATTTCCGCCTGCTTCAGCACGGTGGCGATCAGCTCTTTCTCGTGGCGCAGAATTTCAGCGTCCTGCACCTTGATCTGCTGCTCTTTCTCGATCTGCTGCACCCGCACCTGCTCGGCAATCACCTGCTGTTGCTGGATGTTGACCTGGATCTCGTAAGCCTTGTCTGCCTGTGCCTGCTGCTTCTTCACCAGTTCGGCATAGGTAGCTTTCTTGATCTCCAGATCGCGTTGGGCTTCCGACTGTTTGGCCAGAGACAGCGTCTCGGCCAGCACTCGCTCCTGGTCCGCCTGCGCCCGCGCAATGGCTGCGGCGCGTTGCGCTTCAGCGCGCTTGATGGCGATATCGCGTTCCGCTTCCGCTGAGGCCACGTCGGCGTCGCGCTTGATGCGGGCCACGTCAGGACGGCCCATGTTGCTGATGTATTCGTTCTTGTCGCGGACCTCTTTGATGGTGAAGGAAATCACTTCCAGCCCCATCTTGCTCATGTCGTCCGCGCAGGTGGACCGCATGCGGTCGGCCACCATCTCCGGCTCTTTCACGATCTGCTCGACCGTAAGCTGGCCGATGATGCCGCGCAAATGGCCTTCCATGACCAGCCGTATCAGCCCTTCGCGCTCGTCGGGACTCTTGGTCAGAAACTGCTCGGCCGCGGTTAAGATCGAGGTATCGTCGGACTTGACCTTGATCTGGGCAACCGCTTCCACGGTCACCGCCACGCCCTGGTTGGTGTAAAGGTCCTGCTGCGGGGCCACGTCGAACGACATCAATTCCAGCGACAGCACTTTGCAGTTCTGCACCATCGGCAGTATCACTTTGCCGCCCGCCGTTACAACGTGCTTGCCGCCCATGCCATAAATAATCAGCGCCTCATGCGGACCGACTTTGCGGTACAGCCGCGCGGCCATGGCAAGGAGCAACATAAAAGCCAAAACCCCTAACCCGATAATCACCCACAACGAAAAATCATTCGCCATAAAAATCTCTCCTGGAATTCCTTAGCTCTTCAATTCACGGTCCTGGTTCCCGGCGCCATACTCGTTTGCCAGATCGTCCCAGCGCCGGACGTACGCAACACCTCGTTCATACCGCGTCACAACAATTTCAGTCCCTCTCGTCAACGGTTCCCCAATCTCACTGCGGGCCGCGCACACGCGCCGCGTGCCCATCTGCTCGAAAATCATCTCTCCGGTGCCGTTTTCACGGATGCTGCTGCCTACCCGTCCCAGCACCCCCACCATCTCGTAATCTGCCGGATCCATGGTGTAATCATGTTTCATCAAAAACTTGGCCACGAACCAGAACACAATGCCGGCCCCCACCAGGCCCGCCACACTCGCCACAGACAGCCCAGTCAACAGCAGCCAATGACGCCGCACCGCCAGATAGCCAGCCCCGCCAAACCACGTAAGAAAAGCCGCGATGGTCATGGGGTTGAAGAATGAAAAGAAATTGCTGCTGCCAGCCTGCTTGTTATTCGAAGCCCCGCGGGAAGCCCCATGGCCATGTCCTGCGTGTGCGCCTGCTCCATGACCGGCGTGCGCCGCTCCGCCGCCTGCGTGGAAAGATTTCGGCATGTGCAGGTTCAGGTGAAGGAATCCACTGAAAAACGAAAGCACGCTGAAGGTAAACCCGGCGATGAAACAGCTCAGATAAAAAGTTTCCAGAGTCATCTCAGGCCTCACTCATTCCCTGTCCGTTGGTCTCAGCCTGCGGACGTAACACATGCAACAACCGTTCCATGAGCTGCGGTGTTTCCAGGATCGCGTCCAGCAGCACCAGGCAACTCCTCGAATCGTGATGTTTGGCCAGATTCAGCAATGACCGGCTTACCGCCGGATCGTTGCGGAACCGCTCCGCGCCCTGAATCAGCCATAGATCGAGCTTGTCTTCAAGAATGCTTACATCGGAAATCAATTCGGTCTGAAAACCTTCGGGATCATCCACCAGGTAGCCGGGATGCACCTTGAAGAACCGCGACAGCAACGAGCGCGTCTTATTGGTGAGGTGGGGCCGGGAGCCGTTCTCGATCTGCGATAGATACGACTGGCTTATGTTCTCGCCAATCTCCTTGCGAATGGCCCGCACCACCTCCTGCTGGGTCAAATCGCGGTTCAACCCCCGCAGGTTCCCTTCCATCAGCCTCAGGTACCGTAATTTCTCGCCCAAAGTCATTATTGCAATCCGCAATCAATGTATTTCAATTTGTAATAGATGTCAAGAAAAATCAAGATGGTTGCACCCGAAAAGCAGGCGCTCTGTAAGTAGTGGGAAATGTGAGCAGTTACGTTACAGAACGGCGGCCTTGGGCTCTTGGCTTTTAGCTTTTTAAAGCATCACGCAAACTCGAAGACATTGGCCTCGCTCCGGTGCTAACCCGTTCACACATTGGCGTATCCCCATTCGAAGAAAACTCTAGAGTCCTGTCATCCCGACCAAGGCCGAACGACGCAGGAGTGAGGGCGCGCGGAGGGATCCACGGGATGCGGCCTCCACATAAAGCTGTGACAAGGCATTCTCACGACTTCCTTTTCCAGATATGCGTGAGGGGGAGATACACAAGGGGGAAAATGGTTTAATGCTGCTTTCATGTGCTCTTGCCGGGGAACTATTTCCACGCTATGCCGTGCCGGAGTGCGCAGAAGTTTTGGCTTTTAGTTTTGGCTTATTTAAGATTTGAAAACTGAACTTGCGGTTGAGAACGAAGATGGATCAAGCGAAACTCCAGTCCGGCAGGACGACCGAAAGTAGCCCGGCCACGGAGCTTCTCAGATGCGCCTCTGTTGCGCATCTGAGAAGTGAAGTGCCGGGTAAAGAACGAAAAGAAAACACTTCCTTGCGCCGCAGGCCGCGCGCAGCTCACCGGGGTGCCCCGGTGCGTGCTGCTTTTGCACGTGCTGGGGTGGTCTCCTGCTTTTGGAGCGGAGCGCACCAGAACAATTCTTTGCTCCGTTACGATTGCCGCACTCCAAAGTAATCAAACATTGTTCTAAATCTCTTCTTTCTTACCCAGTCATCGATAAAGCAGCTTTTGGCTTTTGGCTCTTGGCGTTTTAGCTTCTGGCTTATTCACTAATTCCGAAAAAACTGAACTTGCAGTTCGGGAACGAAGATGGATCAACGAAACTCCAGTCCGGCAGGACGACCGAAAGTAGCCCGGTCACGGAGCTTTCCGGATGCGCATCTGTTTGCGCAGTCGGAAAGCGGAGTGCCGGGTAAAGAGACGAAAAGGAAACACTTCCTTGCGCCGCAGGCCCGCGCGCAGCTTCACCGGGGTCCCCAGATGCGTGCTGCTTCTTGCACGTGCTCGGGGTGGTCTCCTGCTTTTGGAGCGGAGCGCACTCCAACAATTCCTGATCCCAAACCGATTAGCATGAATCAGCGGTTAGATTTGCCTTTAAGAGCGTACAAAAAACAAGCCCTCCTGGTCCCCAACCAGAAGGGCGTTGTCTTACCGCTCGCCGCAGGCTATCCGCGCTGGTGGCGGCCGTTGTGCTTGGTGCGGTAAATCTGTTTCGACAATTTGTTCTGCTGGCCGTTGACCTTGGCTTTTTCCGCCGGAGTCAGCTTTCCGCCATTGTCTTCGCGCATGTCGCGCTGTTCGGCATTGAGCTTGGTTTCTTTCTTTTCCAGCTTTGACGCTTCGCCGGCAGTCAGCGATCCGTTTTCCAGGCCTTCGCCAATGCGCTTCTGCTGTGCGCGGTCCCGGGCATTCACTTCGTTGGTTGGCTTGGGCTGGGTCTGGGCATCGTGCTTCTGCTGGTAGATGCTCTTGCTCAGGTTGTTTTGCTGCTTCGTGAGCTTGGCTTTTTCAGCCGCAGTCAGCTTGCCGCCATTATCTTCGCGCATGTCACGCTCTTCAGCGTTGAGTTTGGTTTCTTTCTTTTCCAGCTTTGCGGCCTCGCCCGATGTGAGCGATCCATTTTCCAGGCCTTCGCCGATCCGCTTCTGCTGATTTTCTTTGCGTTCCTGGATGGTCTGGCCGGTGACTGGCGTGGATGTGGAAGCTGGCGCAGTTTGCGCCACCGAAGCCAGGCTGGCGAATGACAACATGGCCAAAATGCTGATGAATGTACGTTTCATGATTGTTTTGACTCCTCCATGCTCGGGCCGCCTTTATGCTGCCAGCGGCTCCGTTCAGGTGAGTAAACAGTGCGGCCCTGCAAATGTTTCGTGCGCAGGGTGGAACGTAACGGAAATAAATTTCCTGCTGTAAGCGCAACTCTTAATACGAATCAGGGTCGCAAGCTGCCTCATTTCAGGAAGCAGCTCTCAAAAAACAACAGGCTCTCTCGATTTTGCTGTAACTGGAGATAGAAACCGTGCATCATAGAGACGGCATGGTAACTCGGCTCAGGGACCTCGGAATTGAAGTAGCAGGATGGGCTCTTTTAGTCCTGGCCGTAGTTTTTGTTCCTCTTCCGATTGTCCCCAGCCTGTTGCTGCTGTCGGCTCTGTTGATTCTTTCCACGCGTTATTCCTGGGCCAGCCGTCTGCTCGAAAAAGCCCGGAGCTATTTGCCCGCTTTTTTGCGCAAGACCACCAAAGCCGAATTACCCGCCAATCAGCCTGCTCTGTAATTGACTCGCCACACTCAGATCTATCAGTGAAACTCCGCCCAATCCTGTGCAATCAGTAGTGAGCTTACGCTAAAAGCTGAAGCGCAAGGCCAGCTGCAGATTCCGCGATCCGCCGCCGCCCAGGAAAGGATTCCCTGTTCCCACATCTGGAGTCGCTGTAATGGGAAGGAACCCCTGGCCGCGTCCAGCGGCATCGAGTCCGTCGGCAGCGAAGTCCACACCAAAATTCGGCCACAAAGGGTTGGCGAAAGTTCGGATGGTTGAATAGATTGAAGACGTCCAGGCGAATCTGCATCTTCAGTCGCTCATTGAGCTGATTTTCTTTGGCGAGCTGAAATCAAAGTTTTTGAAATCAGGTCCGACAAAAGCGTTGCGGCCCAGGTTGCCGAAGTGCTGCGTGCCGGGAACGCAGTTTCCACTGGTGTCCAGCGCGCACGGCACCTGGAAGGCGCCCAGGTTGAGAAAGCTGCCGGGCGTGCTGGTGCCTGCGAATGGATTGCCGACCAGATCAGGACGTCCGAAGAACTCGCCGCTGCCGTTGAAGTCACCCTCGAACAGATAGTTCACGTTAAAAGGCTGTCCGGCAGCCAATGCCATTACGCCATCGAGCGACCAGCCGGAGCTCAACCAGCGAATGTGTCCCACGTCCGGCACCTGGTAATTGAAAGTCCAGGAAAGGTGCTGGCGCATATCGAAGTTCGAACTGGCGCGTTCCAGATCAGGGCGAAAGCTGTTGTCAGGCTGAGTGGCATTGGGTACATAGTCCTGCCCGTCACTGGCATTGTCGATGGAGTGCGACCAGGTGTAATTGAGGCTGGAAGTCAGCCGATGCCAGTTCTGAAATTTCAGGCTTGCCTGCAAAGAGTTGTAACTGCTGCTGGCAGACGACTGAAATTGGTTCACGAATCCCAGCGCCGGAAAAAGGCGGGTGCCGGTCGCCGGATTTACCTGATTAATGTCCACATAGCGGAAGAGCTTGCGTCCAGCCGAGCCCACGTACCCGATTTGCAGCGCGACCTTTTTCGTCAGCTCCTGTTCGATGTTCAGGTTATAGACCTGAATGTAAGGCGTGCGGATCTTTGGATCTACGGTAAAAACGTCAGTCGCGGAAAATGTTGATGGATCGAACACCGGCGCTCCCGGCGCGAGTGTCGCCGTGGGAGTGAAGCTGAAGGTAATCGCATCCGGACCGATTCCGTTGTAAGCCGGACCGGAATTGAAAGTATTGAATGGAAGCTGTCCAACGAAGAAATCCTGGGAGAAGGCATCGTAGTAAAGGCCCCATCCGGCCCGTATTACGGTGCTGGCATTGCCGCGAACGTCCCATGCGGCGCTGGCCCGGGGAGCAAAATTATTCAGGTCGCGGGGATAAAGCTGGTGCACAAGCTGCAAATTTCCCGCCGAATCGAGCAGGCTGAAGCGGTTTTTCTTCTCCCCGATCACGCCGAAATATTCCCAGCGCACGCCATAGTTCAGCGTGAGCCGGGGAAGGACTCGGAAGCTGTCTTGGAGGTAAAGAGAATTATTGTTCTGGAAAGTCTGACGGCTGGAATTTCCCTGCGCCTGGCGTCCACTGGAAGGTGTGCCGGCAATGAAGGCGTCGAGTGAGTCAAAAGTTAGCTTGCCCCGATATCCGCTATCGAAAAATCCGTCTACCGAAGTGCGGCGAAACTCCCATCCGAACTTCCATGAATGATGGCCTGAGTCATAGCTCAGGTTATCGAAGAACTGCCAGTTGGTGTCAGTCCTTCCGCGCGGCACTGAAGTATTTGCGCCCAGTGGAGCAAAGTTGCCCACAACAATCGAAGGCAGGCCGAAGTCCTGCGGGCCGGTGCCTGTATTCAATCCTATCGAAGCAGGATTGAATGTCTGGTCCTGCGGAAAAAACTGCTCGTTGAAACGGTTATAGCCTGCGCGGACTTCCATCAGCATTCTGGGGCTGAAAGTGTGCGTAAAGGACAGCGACAGAATATTTACGTTAGTTGGGGTAACAGTATTGAAGCCGGGCAGAATGCCTCCCCCGACCAGCGCCAGAGGAAAGCTCTGGTCGCTGTTGCCGTAGTAGTACCGTCCGGTCAGGAAGTTGGCGTCGGAAAAGCGGTGGTCAATCTTGGCAATCACGCTGTCCACACGGTTGCTGGCCTTGTCAGAGGTAATCAGGCTACCGTCAGGATTGCTGGTGGCCGGCCAGGGATTGCGCGAGAGCAGGTTGGCAATCACAGGATTGATTACACCGCCGTTGTCGGCAATGGCTGTATTGATATCCGCCTGCGTCGGCACATGCGCGATTGTGGGAATGCCGACTCCTTCGCGCTGACCTTCGTACGAGAGGAACCAGAAAGTCTTGCTTTTGATGAACGGACCACCGAGCGAGAAACCGTATTGGTTGTTGTGGAAGACGTCTTGCGGTGTTCCTACGGGATTGAAAAAGTTACGGGCATCGAGCGCGCTGTTGCGGAAGTACTCGTAAACAGAGCCGTGGATGACATTGGTTCCCGACTTGGTGACGATATTGACCGTGGCGCCCGAATCACGGCCATATTCCGCTTCCGTGCTGTTCATCACCGAGACTTCCTGTAGCGCGTCCATGGGGAGAATTGTTGCCGGGGTGCCGAACACACCGCCCTGATTGATCGCAGGAAGGTTGCGATATCCGTCATTCATGTCGGTGCCGTCAATCAGGTAATTGTTCGAGCGTCCGCGATTGCCGTTGATGCTGAACAGCCCAAACGATCCGGGAGAGTCGGCCACGCCCGAAGGATCGCCGCCACTCCCCGGCACCATAACCAGCAGTTTGGTGAAATCGCGTCCGCTGACCGGCAATTCCTGTATCTGTTCCGCCTGGATCGTGCCGCCCATGTTGTTGCGTGAGCTGTCTACAATGGGGCGCAGTTCCGGTGACTTCCACCGTTTCGGCTACTTCACCGGCGGAAAGTTGCGCGTCGGCGCGGGCCGTGGAAGAAACATCTACGCGCACCCCTGTGATGGTCTGGCTGCGAAAACCGGATTTCTTCACGGTCACGTCATACGTGCCCAGCGGCAGCTCACTGACTTCCCATTGCCCCAGATCATTGGAGACTGCGGTGCGCTGGAAATCGGTGTCATGGTTCTTGACGGTGATATCGGCTCCGGGAGATGACCGCGCCGCTGCTGTCATTCACAGAACCCTGCATCACAGCGCGGAAAGTCTGACCCTGAACACACATGGAAATCATCACCAGCAACACGCATAAAAGCCGGGACTTCATATCAGTTCTCTCTTCAAAAAGGAATTGAAACAGAATCGCTGCGCGATTATACCGCGATGAATTGTGTGACTGGGAGTATTGCGAACACGGTAACGGATTTGAAATTTCTAATTCAAGCTGTGCGATTGAATGGGAAAGAACCTGTCCCAGCAAGGCATTTTGGAAGGCTATGACGGATCAAGAAATGCTGCAGGGCACATTGGTGGCAGCCCCGGACCGTTAGTCCAGGACTGACGTTCCAGCCCACGTCACGCGACAGTAACGAGCGGCTCTTTAGCGCCGGCGACACCGCAGCTACCCTACCCAAATTGTCAACTGCCATGAAGCTTCTTCTGGCACGACGTAGACAGATTATCAAGCAGGATGCGGCCTTCAGATCTATCAGTAAAACAGTCCAAATCTGTGCCATCCGTGTGAGCTTGGTGAACGGTTTATTTTGAGAGATCGAGCAAAGGCAGCCTGCTCTCTTCATCTTTTACGCGAACCAGAGTCACCGGGCTTTGGACCAGAACAAGTTCCAGTGTCGGACGCACGATTGCATCCAGCAGATGCCCTCCCATGGCGCTGCCGTCGGCGCGGCCGATGACCACATGAGCATGCAGCTTGGGCTTGCCTTCCGCCATGCTCAGATTGCCGATGAAGGAGACGAGTTCCACCTGCTCGGGGATGGGAATGGGATTGTATTCTTTGGTGTTCCAGTCGAAATAGGCAAGCGTGACTTCGCGCAGCCCACCCACTCCGCTCAGATAAGCTGCGCGTAACTTTTTGCTGAGCGGCAAAGGCGAGAATTTCATCGGTGACATGATCTCCGGTAGAGAATGCCAGCATGAAAGTTTTCACGCCGTGAAGTTCGTGGAGTAGTTTGAATTGCATAAATAGGTACTTGGTACTTAGTATTTGGTACTTGGTGGCACTCCGGTAATTCCGCCAGCATGAGCTCGAAAACAGCATGGCCGCCATGGCTAAGATCTTATTGTACTGCGGATCTAACCATCTTTCAATGATCGGGCAGCCCACACCCAGATCACAAGCCAAGTACCAAGAGCTAAGTACCAAATACTGCCTTAATGCGCCATAGCCTCGGCTGCGCTGCCCACCTGTTTCGGCTTCTTCATGAGGAAAATCAGCGGCAGGCACAGCACGAACAGTACCGCCAGCAGAAAAAATGCGTCGAGATAAGAAAGCATGGCTGCCTGGCGCTGCACCATACCGCTCAGGGCCGCATACGCTTGCCGGGTAGCGGTCGCCAAGTCAGCACCTTGGGCCATCATGGCATTCCGTACTGACTGGAACATCTGGACCGCAGCCGGACTGGAATTAGAGATGTGCTGCGAAAGATCGTTGCTGTGTTCCTGGGTATGGCGCGATACCAGCGTGGTTACGCTGGCAATTCCAATGCTGGCCCCGATGTTTCGCATCAGGTTGAAGAGACTGGTGGCATTGCCCATCTCTTCTTTGGGTATCGGTCCGTTGGTTATGGTGGTGAGGGGTACGAATAGCAGTCCGAGCGAAGTGCCTTGCAGCAACTGCGGCCAGAAAATGTCCCAGTAGCCCGCATTCAGGTTCAGCTTGGAAAGCAGGTACAGACTGTAGGCGGAAACCACCAGCCCTGTAGCCAGCAGTTTGCGGGGCTCGATCTTGGACATCAATATGCCTACAATCGGCATGAACAGAAATGAACCCAACCCTCGCGGCAGCAGCGCCATGCCCGCCTTAAGCGCCGAATATCCCATGAGCGTCTGTAGCCACAGCGGCAGCAGCACTGTGCTGCCATAGAGCACAAAGCCCAGCACCGTCATCAGAAACACACCGGTGCTGTAGGTGCCTCGCTTGAACACGCTGAGATGCACCACCGGATCGCGCGTCATCAACTCCCGCACTACAAACAACAGCAGGCCGACCACGGCAATGATCATGAGCACTACGATAAAGTGGGAACCGAACCAATCTTCTTCCTGTCCTTTATCGAGCATGATCTGAAGCGCGCCAATGCCGAGGGCAAGCAAGCCAATGCCCCAATAGTCCACCCGTTTCCCCGACTGCTTGATGTACGGCGGATCATGAATGAACAGCAGGGCCATGATTACGGCTGCAACGCCAATCGGCATGTTGATGTAGAAGAGCCAGCGCCAGCTATAACTGTCAGTGATCCATCCGCCCAGCACCGGACCGAGCATAGGCGCAACCACAATGCCCAGCGCCCAGAAAGCCATGGCTTTGCCGCGCTGCTCCGGCGGAAACGCCTCCATCATGATGGCCTGTGAAAGCGGTTGCAGCCCACCACCGGTGGCGCCCTGGAAAATCCTGAAGATGATCAGCGCAGGAAGGTTGGGGGCGATACCACACAAAAAAGAAAAGAAGGTAAAACCCGCTACTGAGGTCAGCAGAATGCGGCGACGCCCAAACCTGCCCGCCAGCCATCCTGTAAGCGGCAGCACGATCGCATTCGACACCAGGTATGAAGTAAGCACCCAGGTCGCTTCGTCAGGCGTCACTGAAAGGCTGCCGGCGATATGCTGGAGCGAGACGTTCACTACGGTGGTGTCGAGCACCTCCATGAAGGTGCCGAGCATCACCGCAATGGCAACGATCCAGGGATTAATGACCGGCGTGTTGGGATTTTCTGGCATTTACTTTACGAAAACTGTTGGGACCACCGACATGCCCGGACGCAGCAGATGATCGGGATCTTGGCCCTTGTCAATGCGGATGCGCACTGGAATGCGCTGCACCACTTTCACATAGTTTCCGGTCGCATTTTCCGGCGGCAGCAGGCTGAAGCGCGCCCCGGTTGCGCCGCCCATGGACTCCACCGTTCCGTTATAGTCACGGCCGAAAGCGTCCACATGCACTTGCACCCGCTGCCCCGGATGCATTTCTTTCAACTGAGTTTCTTTGAAATTGGCAGTCACATAAATGTCATCGAGGTTCACAATCGAAAACAGCGGCTGGCCCGCCTGAATTACCTGGCCCGGCTCCACATTTCTTTTGCTTAGGATTCCGGCGACCGGCGCCACGATTTTCGTGTATTGCAGATTCAGCAGCGCCATGTCGAGAAGCGCCTGGTTTTTCTGCACCTGGGCTGCGGCAGCACCGGCGCGAGAACGGGTCACCTTGAGTTGTTCGCCCACCGTGCCTGCCGAAGCTGCTTGCGCGCGCGCCTGCGCGGCGCGGCCCTGGGCACTGGCCACTGCGGACTTTGCGGCATCCAGTGTGGCCCGCGAAGCTGCGGCCGCGGCTACTGCCGCGTCATATTGCTGCCGCGAGACTTCGTCTTTCTGCACCAGAGTCTGCAGACGCTTGAGATCGGCCTGTACCTTGTTGTCGTTGGCCTGCGCCTCCTGCACCCTCGACACCGCCATGTCCACCTCTTTCTCGGCGGCGTTCACCCCGGCATTGGCAGCTGTGAGTTGGCTGGAACTGGTCGTATTGGTAAGGGGCACATTCACCGTAGCTGCGGCTGCGTTGGCCTGCGCATCCGCCAGATCGGCGCGCGCTCTTTGCACGGCAATTTCGTAGTCCTTGGGATCGAGTTCCACCAGCAGGTCACCAGCCTTCACCATCTGGTTATCGTCGGCCAGCACTCTAAGCACTGTTCCTGAAACTCGAGCGCTGATGGGATCGATGTGGCCGTCCACCTGCGCATCGTCAGTAGATTCGCGCAGCGAGTAGTAGTGCCACACGAAAATTCCTGCGGCGATCAGCACCAGCAGCACGACCAGCACCACCCACTTGGCATTGGGATGCGTGCGGAAATATCCGGCAGGAGTCTTGCGCCGCTCTTGTGTGCGCCGCTCCTCGCTGGGCCGCTCGTTGGGGGACGCCTGCACTGGCCGTGCTTGCGGCCCTCTTACGTCATTTTCCTCTTCTTCGTATGGTGCAATCTTCACTGGATCAGCCATTTTTATCTCCCACCCAAAAAGGCCCGCGTCTGCTGCTCGGCCACACCCAGGGCCCGGCCCAGCGTGAGCTTGGCAACATTGTTTTGATACAAAGCCTGAATATAAGTTTCATTTGCTGTAGCTACCGATTCCTGGGCCTGCACGACTTCAAGATTTCCGGCCACTCCGGCGGTAAAGCGGTCCTGCGCCTGTTTCAATTCGTCGGCGGCCAAATCAATGGATTGCCTGGCCACCTGCACCTGATCGTTGGAAGTCTTCACATCCAACAGAGCTGTGCGGACCTCGAATTCAATCCGGCTGCGCAAATCGGTAAGCTGTAATTTAAGTTGGTTCAGCGCGGTGCTCGCATCCAGTACGTCGGCCCGTACTCTGCCGCCCTGAAAAATCGGGATTCTCACGCCGGCGGCTACGGTATACGTTGCTTTTGAATCGCCCACCGAACGCCCCAATGCGCCATAGTCTCCATCAAGTTCCAGCGTGGGCAGGCGCTCCTGTTTTGCCGCGGTGACCTGCATCTCGGCGGCCCGCACCCGGGCTTCGGCAGCCAGGTATTCCGGACGCCGGGTAAATGCCCGGGCCAGCGATTCTTCAACATTCAACTCCGGCAGCGGCGCGTAAGGGACCGAGTCCGTGAGTTCGTATTGCTGCGTCACCGGAATGCCGATGGTGCGCGCCAGAGTCATGCGCTGGCGCTGCAACTGGTTATCTGCCGCGAGTACCCGCTGCTGTTGCTGTTGTAACTGCACCTGCGCCCGTATCACATCAATGCCGGCCACAATGCCCGACTTCTTGAGGTCCTGCGTGCGGTCGAAAATCGTCTGCGCGGTCGTAAGTTGCGCCTTCGCCGTATCCAGCCGGCTGGCTGCTGCAATCGTGAGCAGATACTCATTGCCTACTACCAGCACCACCAGTTCGCGGGCATCGTCTACATTGAATTTGGCGACTTTTTCGTTCTCGTTCGCTGAGCGCAGCCGGTTGAGAGCGCTGAAATCCAGCACTCGGTCGGTCACCGCAGGGCGCGCGTCAAATACGCTGAAAGGCCCGACAACCGTCTGCCCGTTCACGCTGAAAGGGATACCGAAGGCCGCGAGATTGATGCGCTGAATCGTTTCGGTGCTGCGGAAATTGACATTGGGCAGCAGCGAACTCAGGCTGCGCCAGTGCTGCGCGCGTGCTGTTCCCGTCTGCTGCTGTGAGAGCAGCAGGCCCAGATTGTGCTTCAACCCACGATCCAGGGCGTCAAGCAATGAGATTTTGATAACTCCCGGAACCAGCTTGTCTACCGCGCCACTGCCTCCAAAAGCGCCTAGATCTACCGTGGGCGTAGTCAGCGGCTGCACGGTTGTCTGTTGGTCATTATTACTGGCAGACGTGGTATTGGCAGGGGTAGTGCCGCCAGAGCTGCTCGCCGTCGGAGTCGCGCCAAACTGAGCGTAAGCCGGAAGGACTGCTGCAAAAGACAACACAAAGGCCAGGACCGCTTTCGTCCTCATCATGATCTCTCAGCTTTCAAATTACGTCTTTTAGATGCGCCGCCCAACTCCAGGTTCGTCTGGCCGGCCGCCAATGGTGCATCTTCTTCTGCTGCTGCAATAGCCCTGTTTTCTTCTGCAATAACAATGTTCCCGCTGTGGGCCATGATCCTTGTAAGCTCCCGAATTAATTAACTAGTTAGTTAGATTATCAGGAGGGTAGTAGCGGATGCAAATTACTTTGAGGTCCGGCGAAAGCCGCTGCAAAGCCTGCTGTCCATAATTCGGCCCTAAAAAACCGTTTCACGCACATTGGCGTATTCCGTCCCAAGAAAAACTATATGGCCCTGTCATCCGACCAAGGCCGAAACGACGCAGGAGTGAGGGCGGCGCGGAGGGATTCACTGGATGCAGGCTCCACTGAGCTGTGACAAGGCATTCTCGCGACTTCAAATATGGGTGAGGGGAAGATACATAACGGAGAAAATGGTTTAAGCGGTGAATATAACTCCTGACTCTCCTCTTGATTTCAAAGTCCCGATGCGCGGTTCGGGAAAAGGCCTCTTCGGGAAGTTGATAGAAAGGTCGGAGAGAAAATTCGCCCTTCAATGTGCCCGAATGATGGATCATCCGACAGAGCTTCATCAATTCGAAAACTAACCTTTGTAGTCAAGATGGGAGATGGAGGAACGAAACTCCAGTCCGGCAGGACGACCGAAAGTAGCCCGTCTATGAGGAAGTCGGCGGTGTCAAGGATAAAGTTTGCACTGCCGATGGTTTTTCGTCACCTTTTCGAGGCTCTCTAGGCACACGAGTGCGATGGAGTGAAGAGAGTCTTTTCCCCTTCCCCAGGAGGCTTTTGCCGTTGCTTTTGGTGTTGCTCTTGCTCTGGCGGCCGACCAAGGCTCGCGTTTTCGAGTAATCGTGCGATGAAAAAAATTCCATCAGCCATCTATTCGATCCATGCTACCGGACCATGATTCTCTGTTCGAACTCCCTTGCCGTTGAAGGGAGGCAGGGCGCCCAATCAGTACGTCGAGGATCAACAACTCCCCACCGGGCTACCCGGGCATACCCTGCATGCGAATGGGACGCATTTTACTTCTGCCCGTACTTGCGTCCCAATTTCCACATCCACCAAAGTTGCACTGCCAAACGTCTGGCTATGGCTATGATCGCAATGGAACGGTTCTTCTTCACTGACAATCGCAGGTATTTCCGTTTCCATTCCGGCAGGTAGCGAATCGCTACGCGGGCTGCTTCCACCAGTAGTCCACGCATCAGGCTGCTGCCCTGCTTGGTGATGTGTCCTAAGCGTTTTCGTGATCCGCTGGAGCGTTCCAGCGGCACTAATCCCAGATAGGCGGCCACCTGCTTGCTGGTCTTAAACCGGTGCGGGTCGCCCAGGGTCAGCATAAAGGCTGTGCCCACCACCGGCCCTACTCCGGGATGGCTCATTAACAACTGCACATCGGCTGATGTCTGCGCCTGGTCTTTGAGCTTCAGATCCAGAGGTGCAATCCGTTGATCAAACTCCTTGAGCAGTTCCAGCAAATCGGTGCGCCGCTGCGTGGCCCAGGTAGCCAGAGACAAACCCAACAACTCGCTCTGGCCCTGCTTGCTCCACAGCTGTCCCTTGCGATGCAGTCCTTCGTTCATGGCCAGGGCCTGCAACTGGTTCTTCACCCGGCTGCGCATCTGCACCAGGCGATGACGGTGTATCAATAACTGGCGCAGATCGCGCTGTTCCGGACTGGGCATCCAGATCTTGGGAAAGCGCTTCTCCACCAGCAACTGCAGCAACAGTTCAGCATCCTTTCTATCGGTCTTCTGCTTGTGGGCTGCCGCCGCCCGGATGCGGGCCGCGTCTCCAATCAACAACTGGAAACCCAACTCGGCCAGCAACCGCTCCAGCCAGCGAGTGCCTCCGGTTGATTCGATCCCGACCAGCACTTGCTCGCCGGCCAGACTGCGATAGAAACGTTCTGCTGTTCCGTCTTTATGTTCCAGCCGCAAACATCCGGTGTCTTTCGTTTCGGTGTTGAATAAAGCTACTTGCTGAAAACCAGCATGGTAATCAGACCCTATAATCCACATAGTCGGCTCCTTTATGCCGAGCTCTTTGGTCTTCGTCAAAGCACCAAAAGTTTACTCGCATGATCGAGCCGACTTCCTCATACAATCGGTCACGGAGCTTTCCAGATGCGCGTCTGTATGCGCATTGGGAAGCGGAGTGCCGGGAAAGTAAAGAGAAGACTTGCTTCCGCTCTGCCGAAGGCCCGCGCGCAGCTCCTTCTTTTGGAACGGAGCGCACTAGAAGAATCTGTCGATAACGTTACGCTTTGTAGTCCTTGTGCTCATTTTACGAGTTAACCTGAAGCCGCCCATCGGGTAGCAGGGTGCATTTGCGTTCGCGCCAGGTGACGGTGCTTCCTACAAATCCACCGAGCCATACTCCGAAACCCAGAAGGTCCTGAAGCGGCAGCAGCCACCATTGTTTACACGTTACCGGATCGCGCAGGATGCGCCAGGCTGTGGCCCACGCTACGCCGCCTCGAATGGCCAGCGTAACCAGCACCACCGGCCACGCGGCCGGTTGCACCAGCCACAACAGCAAGGCCCAGGCCAGCGGATAGGTAAAGATCTGTCCCCAGTAACCGGCAGGACGCGAACGCCGGGTGCTGCGCGCCCAGCGCAGCCGGTGGCCTAAACTTTTACCCATAGACTGGCTGCCGATGCGGTGCTCGATGATGTAAGAAGAAAACAAAACAGTATAGCCAAGCTGCGCGGCGCGCTGGCCCATGACAAAGTCTTCGGCCAGATAATCCTGCAAATAGGCAAAGCCTCCCATGTGCTCGAGCACGTTGCGGCGCACTGCCACCGTGCATCCCAGCGCGAAGTTCATGCCTTCAATCATGCGGGCCACCAGCACCCCGCCCAGAAATTCGGTGTTCATGCCGATCGCTTCCAGCCGCGACCACAAACCGTTTCCACCTACGGCCCGGTAAGGGCAGGTGATCAGGCCGACTGATGAATCCTGAAACTCCTGCGCCATGTGAGCGAGAAAGACGGGTGTGACGCGCACGTCGCTGTCACCCATAACCAGCAGATCATGGCGGGCCTCGCGGACCAGTTGTTTCAGGCTGTGCGCCTTGGCGTTGGGGACCTGCGATTCACCGGTCACAATGATCCGTATCTCGGCCTTTCCGGCATATTCGTTCCTGATCTTGTCAACCACTGCAACCGCCGGATCATCTTCACGATGGACCGCGAACAGCACTTCAAAGTCGGAATAGTCCTGATGGATGAAGCTCAGTAGATTTTCTTCCAGCCCTTCATCCTGTCCGCACAATGGTTTCAAAAGACTGATGGGCGGAGTAGCCCCTGCCCGGAGCGGCTTGACGGAAAGATAGCGCCGGCTGGCCACCATGACCAGAATGCAGTACACAAGGGAGCCCGCGAGAAGAACTGCAAGTATGGTGGTGAGGATGATGGCGGTCATAGAGTGTGGTCCTTGTCGCCGGGCGCTGGTGCGGTGAAAGGCGCGCCGGCAGGGTTATTGGTCAAAAGAAATTTACCGCCGCTGGCAGCCACCAGCTTAACGCTGGCGCTGTGCGCAAAAGCGCCGAGTTGCGCCAACTGGGTCGCGTCAGCCAATAGATAGTAGCGGTCAGCACTCGACCATAGCTGTGAAAATTGCGCGTTATCAATAAAGACAGCCGGCGCTCCCGGCGCATAAGAGCCATATTCCAGATTATTGATGCGTCCATTCCACAGCAGCGCATCGCGATTGGCATAAAAAAGCACAGAAGAAAAAGGATAATAAGCGCCATCTACGATCAGCGTGCCTTGCGGCGCCTGGTCCAGGGCGTCCGCCAGTGGACGCGAAGAAAGATAAGGATCGAAGACCACCAGGGCCATGCGGCTGGCATGCATAAAACAAACCATCATCACGGCCAGTGCCAAAACTGCGCGGTGAAAGGAGAGCCGCGATGCGCCTATGGCTCCCAGCAGAAAACCGAGCCCGGCCACCACCAGCGGCGCGCGCAGGTAGGCAAATGAGCGCGGAGTCAGATCACCAAGATGTCCGAGAGAAAGTGTGTAAGCTTCAGGATGCTGCGACAGTGCGCTGGAAATATCTCCGGGGGTGGGGACGCCGCGCACCATGAACAAGATAACGCCAATGGCCAGCATCGCAGCCGTTGCAACGAATCCCAGAGTTCGCGTACCGGTGCGCAGCCACTCGCTGGAACTGGCCATGGCCGACCCGAGCAGCAGAGCCAGCGCCGGATAGATCGGCATGGAATAATATTCCTGCGTGGTGGAGAAGCTGAAGAACAGCAGCAGAAATCCCGCCCAGCACAGGGCCAGCAGCCGCGTGCGCCCGGCACGATCTACAGGCTTGTATCCAAGGCGCGCCACGGCGGGAAAGTAAACGCACCAGGGAAACAACCAGACCAGATGCAGCAGCCAGAAGGCAACACGCGGGACAGTGTTGTAATCTCGCGGATAGCGCAGGTTCAGGAAGCGCAGCACGTGCTCATTCATGAAATAAAACCAGAAGAAGCCGTGATACTGACCAGGGCCGCTGTGCATCGTGAAATCAAAATAAGGCGGCATGCGCAGCGTTGCCAGAATATGCCAGGGTGCTGCGACAGCCAGGGCGATTAGCAATCCGCTGAAAACATGCAGCCGCTTCCAGACATGCAATGAAAAGATTTGCCGCGTGACTGCCAGATACAGCAGCACCCCGCCCACAGGGAATACCACCGCGATCAATCCTTTGAGCAGAATGCCCACGCCCAGGCTGGCGGCCAGCAACGCTGCCCAGAGTCGCGGCCGCGGTTCATCTTCTTCCAATGCACGTTGAAACGACCAGAATCCCAGGCAGCCGGTCAAGGTCAACATGACATCCGGAATCAGAATGCGCGTAAACAGAAACAGGCCAACGCAGGTAGCGAGGGCAAGGCCGGCATAAAACCCTGCGCGCCTGCCGAAAGCCCAGCGTCCATAGCGTGCGACCATCCAGCAAAGTGCAACTGCGGCCAGGGCAATGGGAATTCTGGCTACCCAGTCGTGCACGCCGAAGATGCGATAGAAAATTGCCACCAGCCAATACATAAGCGGGGCTTTTTCGATGTAGGGGACGCCGTCGAGGTGAGCGATGGTCCAATCACCGGAATGGAGCATGTTGCGCGCGATCTGCGCATGGACGGCATCAACATCATCCATCAACGCCGGAGGTGAGATGATGCAGCCCAAAAAGATAATGGCTGCAACCAGCAGCACAACCCAATCAGAATAAGATCTCTCGAATGGTCCGCCGCTGACGTAATGCAGTTCACCTGCTACTGATACGGCTGAGGCTGAGTCTGTAGACAGCACCTGGAGTTTAGCCTGACGAAGAATTGGACCCCTCTTTTCCCAATCTGTTTATTGCTGAATGGGCAAGCATTTAAGGCCGCAATCAAGGCCAGATCAGATTAACAAACAACCAGACACATAGCACAGTGGCGTAAACACATTAAATCACTACCCTACTCAGAGGTTATTGAAACTGTAAGAAATTTGTAAAGAAGTGTGAACAAATTCAGCCTTATTCCGCTACTCTGGAACTCTCCATTGACCTGCCCCAGCACTCTGCGCGCGGAATTACGCCGGATGTTTTCGCGTCACAGCCATCAGCGCATAGTTTGTTTACTTTGCGTGACCGCTGCCGCTGCTGCCACCACTGTGACTGCTGCTGCTGTGACTGCTGCTGCCACTGTGACTGCTGTGGCTGCTGGCGCCATTGCTGCCATGCGACTGATGACCACCGCTTCCGCTTGCGTGATGCTCGCGACCACCGCTAAGACGTTCGTGGCCATTACCGCCATGTCTGTACCGGTAACCGTGCGGTGAATAATCGCAACAATGGTAGTAGCAGTGGCGGGAACTGTCGTAAGTGTTGAAGTAACTGGTGTAATACGGGCTGGTGCTGACGCCGGGATGATAGTGCACGCATCCTGCCGTCGCGAAGAGAACAGCAAGCAGGCTGGCTGAGAGTACGTGTCTCATAGGTCCTCCAGACGAACCAGAGTCGCAGGGAAGAGTTCCGGGAAAAGACTCGTTAAGGAAAATGTACTCCAATGCAGCGAGCCAGCACAATCTCACGGTCGTCGAGGCCTTAAGCTCTGTCGTTGCGCGTGCGGCAGACGCAGCATGCTCCTCCCACCCGTCATTCTCGTAAACATTGAACATTTCACATGCAGCATGCAATTGAATGATTGTGAAGCAGTGATCGTGGGCAAATCCATGCGTCGTATTAAGTGGCGTTCGCTCTGTCGGGAACCGCAGCATGCTGTTGCGATTCCTGTTTACGGCGCAGATGCGCCACGACAAGCCGGATATCATGAAAAGTTATGTCCGGCGGCAAAGCTTCCTTGAGCGGAGACAACAGTTCCATGCCGTGCTGACCACAAGCCCATTCGATCAGCCCATATTTTCCTGATTCCACCCAATCGGACTGAAAATCAATTTCTCCGCCTTGCACCAGATCGGCGACGATCTGTACGACCGTTCCGAGTTGACGCTCGCGGATGGCTGCAATCTCCTCAAGAGTTTTCCCTTCTTTCAGCAGACGCATGGTTTCGATTCGCGCTGCACTCTTCTTTTCGGGCAGCTTCTTTTCCGATGTTTGGGGAACGTCTCCTTCATCACGGGATTGTCGAATAATATTCAGGATCTCGGGACCGAACCGTTCGGTTTTACGTTCTCCGAAGCCATGGATCGCGCGGATGCCTTCCAGCGAGTCCGGCTTTACGTGGCACACTTCCTCAAGCATCGAGTCATGCATGATGGCAAAAGCAGGCACGCCCTGCTGCTTCGCCACTGAGAGCCTCCAACTCCGAAGCCTTTCTCGCAGCGCACTATCTTCATTTGCAGCAAACGATGCTGCGACCGGCCTGGCTTGGCCTCTCACACTACCGGTTTCAGGTGATGAAGCAGTCTTCCTGCGCCGGGAACGCGGAAGCAGCACAGGCCCCGACAACCAATCAGGCGCGGCGATGCAGATATCACACGCGCCGCAGGAATTCCATTTCGGCGTCTCGCCGAAGTGGAGACAAATCTGGCGGTGGCGGCAGGTGAATGACTGAACGAAGCGGAAAATCTCATGGTAGCGCTGCCACGACCGCTGCTTCTCTGCCTCGTCTTCGATCTGATCAATGAAATAGTTCAGCAGGCCGAGATCACGCTTCTGCCACAGCAGAATGCAGTCGGAAGGCAGGCCATCGCGTCCGGCGCGGCCTGCCTCCTGATAGTACTGCTCGATGGATTTCGGCAGCGCCAGATGGATGACCGCACGCACCGCAGCCTTGTTAATCCCCAAGCCAAAAGCAAGAGTACCGACCAGCACAGGCACTTCGTCTGACGTCCAACGCTCCTGGTTGCGCTTGCGTGTTTCGCTGTCCATTTTTCCGTGATACGGCAGGGCGGCAATTCCGTGCCCTTGCAGGCACGCAACCGTCTCCCCAACTTTTTTGATAGTAGGCGAATACACAATCACGTTGCTGCCTGCATATTTCCTGAGCGCTGTAACCAGAAGCTGCATCTGCAATTCCTCATCGCATTCCTTCACGAAATAGCGGAGATTGGCGCGGTGAAAGCTGGCAATGTATTTATGCGGATTGCGCAAACGAAGCTGGTCGAGAATGTCGTGGCGCACCTGGCGCGTGGCGCTGGCCGTAAACGCGGCAATCGGGCGATCAGGAAAATTCTGGCGCAGCGAGCTGAGCTGCCGGTAATCAGGCCGGAATTCAGGGCCCCACTCCGAAATGCAATGGGCCTCATCAATGGCGAAAAAAGAAACCGGCACCTGCTTCAGCCATGCAATGGTATCGGCGCGCGCCAGCCGTTCGGGCGAGAGATACAGCAGGCGATACTGCCCTTCGATCGCCTGTCGCATGGTGCGGAATTGTTCAGTCGAATCGAGTGTGCTGTTGATCATACCCGCGGGAATGCCCATCTGCGTAAGCTGGGCGACCTGATCCTGCATGAGAGCGATAAGAGGGGAGATGACGATTACGGTCTGTCCGGGGCGCATGACGGCCGGCAGTTGATAGCACAGGGACTTTCCGCCACCGGTAGGCATGACTACACAGGTGTCATGGCCTCCGGCCAGGCTGGCGACGATTCTTTCCTGCAACGGACGGAACGATTCATAGCCCCAGTATCGCCGCAACAGCTCTAATGCCTGCTCCCCCGCCGTCATGGAATCGAGTATAACGCGCAAGTAGGTTGCAACTCAGCGCGCCTGACTCGCAACGGCGGGCTGCCGGCTCCTGATGAGCAGCGCCTGAATGGTGCTTAGTAAGAAGATCAGTGCGATGATCACCTGCGAGCTGACGCAATAGATGCACCACACCTGGAGTTCTTTCCATTCGATCCAGGTCAGACGCAAAGCGAAGATCAGGCCCAGCAGGGCGAGCACCGCAGTGAGCCGCGGGAAAGGTACTGCCACAATGGCCAGCAATAAATAACCTGCAATGCCGACCACTGCCACCGGCACTCCAAACATCACAGCATATTGGCTGTGGTTTACTGCACCGCAATCCCAGACGTCGTTGATGCTGCATGGCGAAGATCCAGTGTTGTAGTGTTCCCTAAGCGCCAGGCTGGAAACCACGATTCCGATCGCGCAGAGAACGATAATCAGGAAAGTAAAAACCTTTACTGCCGCGTTGGTTCGCATGGCTATAGTTTATTGCAGCTTCTTCGAACGCGTAACGCTGAGAGCAAAACATTGGCATCAAAACACGCCCTAATTAGAGCAATTCCATAGTTGCTGTGTTCCGGTTCCGTGGAAAAGCGGCCCATTCAGGGTCGTTCTTACACTGAACCCGGGGCAGACCATCTATGATAGCTATGAAAAACCGCTCGTCGGTGCGGCTTTTAGCAAGTGAAGCAGAATTATTTGAAGAGGCTGTCGGCCTGGGCGATGCGCTTGTTCACCTCGTCCCAGTTCACCACGTGCCACCCCGCTTTCAGATAATCCAGACGCCGGTTCAAATTGAAGACCAGATCGGGAACGAACATTGGGAACCTGACACAGCAAACGCCACTAAACATTCACGGTGAATAGAGCTCCTATCGCATCGGATGCATCAGGCTTTGAAGAGCACGACGTGTGAAGCTTCCGGCGAATGCTCCCGCCAGCGCGGGGATCAGCGCCAGAAAAGCCCAGAAGGGCGTGCTGCTGTCGGTAGGAAAGTTGACCGGCCATTTTCGGGCTTGGGCAATAAAGTGAATGGTGGGGATCATCAATCCCACCAGCGCGCCGGAGAGCCACGCAGACTTGGGACGCAGAACACCCAGCAGGAAACTGAAAACGAGAATGAGCAACACCGGGCCCTGTACGTCGTTATTCCGCAGATCGGCGCGTCCTGCGATCCAGCCGAGAGCAATGGCAAGAACTGCCATCAGCAAGGTAAAACGATCCATACGCATGGCAGAAATCCTTTCGCGGCCTGCGCTCACGGCCAGGTCGAACAGCGTTGCGCCCCACAATCGCAAGACGCTTCTCTTACCGGCTTGAACTGCGCAATGCCGCATCTGTGATTCGAATACCTGAAACATCTCTGGTCCGAACGTGGTGCGGAATTCCGCAGGATACGCATAAAGCAATAGCCGGTAACATTCGCATGACCAGCGGACAACCCGCTCTGAAAATCGCGCGATCATCGGGCAGACACTCCGGAATTCTTGGCGCTTCTTCCCGGCAGCAGGCGTCGTGCGCGGGCTTCCTGCACAGCCGAGTCCAGACGCTGCGCCTCAAGCCGAAGCACTTTCTGGCCCAGTCCGGTCATGCGGTAGTAGCGCCGTCGCTGATCATCGAGCGCAGGATCAGGACGTTCTCCCGATTCTTCCACCAGTCGCGCCGCAAGCATCCGCTTCAGACATCCGTAAAGGGTCCCCGGACCAAGCCGCAACCCACCCGCAGTCTGCCTGTTTACATCGAGCATGATTCCGTACCCGTGGCGCTCTTCCTCCGCCAAAGCTACGAGAATATGGAATACGGGCGCGGTCAGCGGCAGCAAGTCTTCCGGCGATTTGGCTTTGCGGGCCATATATATCCGTTTCGGATATAGTGACGCCGTACAATTATTTTGTCAAGAGATTGCGGATCAGGAAAAAAGCCGCTCGTGAGAGCGGCTTTTATGGAAGTAGAAGCAGAGTTTATTTGAAGAAGCTATCGGCCTGGGCGATGCGCTTGTTCACTTCGTCCCAGTTCACCACGTTCCACCATGCTTTCAGATAATCCGGACGCCGGTTCTGATACTTCAGATAGTAGGCGTGCTCCCACACGTCGTTGCCCATCACCGGGAATTCGCCGTTCATCATGGGATTGTCCTGGTTGGGGGTGGACTTGACCTGGAACTCGCCGGACTTGGTGCGCACCAGCCATGCCCATCCGCTGCCGAACTGGTTGGCTCCGGCAGCTTCGAATTTTTCTTTGAATGCGTCGAAGCTGCCGAAGGCTTTACTGATGCCTTCAGCCACAGCGCCAGACGGATTGCCGCCCTTCCCCGGCCCCATGATCTGCCAGAACATGGTGTGGTTCACGTGCCCGCCGCCGTTGTTACGCACTGCACCGCGGATATCTTCAGGCAGCGAGTTCAGATTGCGAATCAGCTCTTCCGGGCTCTTCTTCGCCAGGTCAGGGTGTTTTTCCACCGCTCCATTCAGTTTGGTCACATAGGCGGCATGGTGCTTGTCATGATGCAGTTTCATGGTTTGCTCATCAATATGAGGCTCGAGCGCGTTGTAGGCATAAGGCAAGGGAGGAACTTCGTAAGCCATTTCAAATCACCTTTCTCATCAATGGTTCGCTGCTATCTTTTGGGAACCCGGCATCACTCCGCATTGAATGCGGCAAATGCCAGCTCCATTAAAGTCTTCTGCTCCATCTCGTGCGCGGTATGCGATCCGGTCGAAGGGCTTGAGGAAGCTGTGCGCTTCACCGTCCTGACCGGCGCGCCGCGGGTGTGCAGTTCCAGTTGCGGCACGATATAGCTGAGCGCGCCCATGTTGGACGGCTCTTCCTGCACCCACAGGAACTCCCGCGCGTTGCCGTGCTGCTCGATGGCGGCCTCAATCTGCGCATGTGGCACGGGATAAAGCTGCTCCACAAAAATGATGGCGGTGCGGGTGTCGCCGCGTTTCCTGCGCTCACGGCGTAGTTCATGCCCGATTTTGCCGCTACAGAAGATCAGCCGCTCGGCGCTGGTGATCTCGGGGTCCTGTATCACGTTCTGGAAGCTGCCATTGCTCAGATAACTCAGGGGGCTGGCCGCATCAGGATGGCGCAGCATGCCTTTAGGCGTGAACACGATCAGGGGCTTGCGCCAGCGGCGCAGAGCCTGGCGGCGCAGCAGATGGAAATATTGCCCTGCAGTGGAAGGCTGGGCAATCTGGATATTGTCTTTGGCGGCCTGCTGGAGGTAGCGCTCAATACGTCCGCTGGAATGCTCCGGCCCCTGGCCTTCATAGCCATGCGGCAAAAGCATCACCAAGCCTGACAGGAGTCCCCACTTCTCTTCACCGGCCACCAGGAACTGATCAATGATCACCTGCGCGCCGTTGGCAAAGTCGCCGAACTGCGCTTCCCACAGCACCAGTCCGTCTGGATAATCACGGCTGAATCCATACTCGAAGCCCAGCACCGCGGCTTCCGACAGAATGGAGTTATAAGCTTCAAACCAGGCCTGCTTAGGCGAGAGATGGGAAAGCGGCACGTACTCCTTCTCGTTCTCAATATCAATGAGCACGGAGTGGCGATGGTTGAAGGTGCCGCGGCGGCTGTCCTGTCCTGAAAGCCGTATGGGAACGCCTTCGAGCAACAGCGAACCAAACGCCAGAGCTTCGGCCATGCCGTAATCCACCGGAAGCTTGCCATTGCCCATTTTCTGCCGTTGCTCCAGCAGCTTTTGCACCTTGGGATGAATGGCAAATCCTTCAGGAAAGCTGGTGATCCTCTGCGGCAATCTCGTGCAACCGCTCTTCCTCTACCGCCGTGGGCACTTCAAACGAGGGCTTATAGCGTCCGCCAAAATAATTGTCCCAGTAGGCAGGCAGCTTGCGCAGCACCGGAGATTTTTCCATCTTCGCCGCTTTGTCATAACCTGCGTCAATCTCAGCGCGGAAGTCGCGCGCCATTTCCGTCGTATCAATCTTGTTCTTTTTGGCGTAGACCTCATACAGCGGCGGATGCGCATTAATCTTCCGGTACAGCAACGGTTGGGTGATGGTGGGATCGTCCACCTCACTGTGGCCGTGACGGCGATAGCCAATCAGGTCGATCAGCACATCGGTGCCGAACTTGTAACGGTACTCGACCGCCAGAGCAGCGACCCGCAACACAGCCTCAGGATCTTCAGAATTCACATGGAAGATGGGGACCGGCTGGCGCCTGGCCAGATCGGCGGCGAAACGCGAGGTATGGGCCTCACTGGGATTGGTGGTGAAGCCAATCAGGTTATTCACAATAATGTGGATAGCGCCGCCCACATTGAAGCCTTTCAAGCCTGCGAAATTCAGGGTCTCGGCCCAGATGCCCTGTCCGGCAAAGGCGGCATCGCCATGCATGATGATGGGCATGATTTCTTTCGGCGCCGTTGGCGCCCACGTGAATCTGCTTGGCCCGGGCGCGGCCCAGCGCTACCGGATCAACGGCTTCAAGGTGACTGGGATTCGACACCAGATGCATACGGATGTTTTTGCCGTTGCGGGTGCGGTATTGTCCGGTGGCGCCCTGGTGATATTTCACATCGCCGCCGCCCAGCACACTGCGCGGATCAACATCTTCAAAGCCGGCCAGAATGTTTTCAGCGGGAATGCCAACCGTCAGAGTCATCACGGTAAGCCTTCCGCGATGGCTCATGGCCATGATGCTGGTGGTCGCGCCCAGATCGGCGCCGGTTTCCAGCAGCACATCGAGCAGCGGAATCAGTGAGGTATCGCCCTCGCCCGAATAGCGCTTTGTTCCCAGATAGCGGGTCTGGAGAATCTGCTCAAAGAGATCGGCCTGCAATAAACGTTGCGTGAGCCAGCGGCGATCTACCGGGAACGCTTTCGGATTTTCAATGCGCTCCTGCAGCCATTCCCGGCGTTCGCGCTGGGGAATGTGCATGAAATCGTAACCAATGGTGCCGCAATAAAGACGGCGCGCTTCTTCGGCCAGCGGACCGCTTATGCGCAGTTCAGGAAAACCTCCGGCCAGCGGACCGCCAAAAGGATTGAGGTTGGCATCGAGATATCCCCGCTGCCGAAATTCGTTGAAAATCCGCTCCCTTTCCAGGGATTCTGCACCACTGGTTTGTAGTTCCGCGCTTTGAGTGCTCATTAGATGATTCCAGAATGACAGGACTGCTCTACTGATCGTCCCTGATGAAGTTGGTTAACTCTTGAGGATACCAGTTTTGGAGAATTGCAAAAAACTCCGAAAACCCAGAACTACTGAGACACTGAAGCACGGAGTTTGTCACGAAGGAATGAGAAGAGTTGGGGTCTGAAATTCGAGACATTTAGATGAATTCACACTTGCTGCCATTTAAGTAAGGTGAAGAAAGCTCCGACCACAAAAGCAAACGTCCTGCGAATCATCGCAGGACGTTCACGGCAGCCCTCCCCCAGAACTGCCTTACCACCGGGAGTAAGTGTACAGGTACACTGGCCGTTAGTCCAGTGTGCAAACGTAACTTTGGTCACATTTTACATGTCCTAATGGCCACACTGTATATTGCTGTGCGGCAATGACTTAGCCTTGGAATAGCGCCTTCTGACTGCAATTATGGGAGATATTGGGGGTGAATGACACAGGAATCAGCAGAGAACAATATCCGATCCTGTCCCACTCTGAAAGAAAACCGCAGTATAATCTTCGCTACTCCGAACGTTGGGGCTAATTATATTCAGGAGATACCATGAAAAAACTTCAGCTTAATCAGGAGACACTGCGGAATCTTGCAACGCCTCGTAAGCCTGGTAAGGACACTTTGGTTTTCTGCTCGACTGAGCGTACCTGCCCGAATGAAGTTAAAACGCAGCAGATTACATGTGCGTACTAGGCGGGTCGTTCCAAGGTAGCTTCGCAATCTTTCAATGGGCGGGGCTGGTACCCCGCCCATTTTCATTCTCGCCTTTGGCACAGAACTCCTACAACTCGAATCTTCCCTAGGGCTATGACATCTAATCTTTTGTTAGGATAATCAAGCGGAAATCGGGGACATTTTTCAGGGAGGAAGGCGAAAAACTCATGGCAAGCGAAGCGATACTCGAGATAACAGATGCCAATTTTGAGCAGACAGTGTTAAAGAGCGACCAGCCTGTGATTGTAGATTTCTGGGCAGCCTGGTGCGGCCCCTGCAAAGCGCTGGCGCCAATTGTGGACGAAGTAGCGACGGCCTATGTCGGAAAAGTGAAAGTGGGCAAAATGGATGTGGATGCAAGCCGGGTGACTCCCCAGCGTTACAGCGTCCGCGGCATTCCTACGTTGCTGATCTTCAAAGATGGCCAGGTCAAGGAGCAGATCGTCGGCTATGTGGGCCGCGATGTCATTGAGAAAGCACTGGACAAGTACGTAACTGAGCCGCAAGTAAGCCAGCGGCAATAAAATTTTCTTTACGACGAGAGAACCCGGCCCTAAAGCCGGGTTTTTCTTTGCGGAATCCGCTTCTAAATCTGCTCTGAATCCACGCCAAAGACAGGTACAATCCCTTCCACTCCTTTCATGACATCACTACTGCCAACTTCCATGTCGGGCGCAGGCATGTTGCTGTTTCCCGCAGCCTTGTTCATTTACTACATGATCTGCTGGGTGCGGGTGGGCAGAGATCCCAGGGTGAAAAATGTCACGCCGCAATATGACCCGCCGGCAGGCATTTCGCCCGGAGTGGCCCGGTACATTCTTACGGGCGGAAGTGACGGCACAACTCTGGCGACGGTACTGGCGGCTCTGGCAGCCAAAGGCGTGATCTCGATTCATCCCCGGAACGGCTCGTTCCTGATTCGGTCGTTAAATCACCAGGCGTTGAATCATGAAATCATGCTCTCGCCCGAAGAGTCAGTGCTGGCTCAACGATTGCTCAATGTGGATATGGGAGTGCCCCAGACGGACGCACTGACGAACGCAATAAAGACGAACACAATAACGAGCTCGTCTCCTGTAGCATCTGCGGCGGGAACCGATCAGGCGATGGCAGCAGTGACAGCCCTGATGTTTGATACGGAGAAGCCGGGCGAGATCGTTCTTAATCCGCAGGACTCAATTGGCGTGAAGTTTGCCATTGAGGCAATTCAGGAAGCATTCAGGAAGAACTTTGAGGGCAGATTTTTTCGCTGGAACTTCAGGTTCGCTGCTCTGGGCATTGCCGCCACTTTTCTGTGGGGACTGGGAACGGCGGCCGTACTCGATAGCCACGGCACGCCCGCCATGTTTCTTACTTTCTGGCTCCTGCTGTTTACCACCCTCTCGAGCCTGGTGATCAGCGGAGTTGCCACTTCCAAGCCGAACCATCCATCCATGGGGCAGCGGCTGCAACATATCCTGCTGCCCTTGTTGTTCTTCGTTTTGCCGGGATCTTTGATCTACTTTCTGGGATTGACTTCAGCGCCTTTTCTGGTGCTGGCATTGCTGATGTCGGTGGCGCTCAACAGTATCTTTTTCGTCGTGATGCGCGCTCCCACTCCGGAAGGGCTGAAAATACTTGAGCAGCTTGCCGGATTCCGCGAGTTCCTGGAACGGGTGGAACAAGACCCTCTCGACCGCTTGAATCATCCCATGACCAAGGCTGAACTGATGGACCGCTACCTTCCTTATGCCATTGCCCTGAACGTGAAGGAAGGCTGGGGCGACACCATGGCCGCAGCCTTCTCCAATGCCGTAGTGGCCCGTTAAATCGAAGTTTTTACTGAATTTCGGGGGCAGAACCAAAAAGATCATTGACATTTCGCCTTTTATTCGCTGAAATGTGCATGATGGCCATTACAAAGCGTCAACGCGAAGTTTATGACTTTATCCATGACTTTGTGCAGCAGCATGGATACTCACCTTCTTTCGAAGAAATCGGCTCGGGCCTGGGGCTGAGTTCGCTCGCAACCGTGCACAAGCATGTCTCGAACCTTGAGAAGAAAGGGCTGCTCAAGCGCGACTATAACCGCAGCCGTTCGATTGATGTGCTGCCCACGCGCGGCTTGATGCGGCGGATGCCACCTAAACCACCGATGGATTTGACTCTGCCGCTGCTGGGCCGCATCGCTGCCGGCCAGCCGATAGAAGCGGTGCAGTCGCCTGAAACCATTTCTCTGGGCGACATTACCCGCTCGAAAGATGTGTTTGTGTTGCAGGTAAAAGGCGAGAGCATGCGCGATGAACACATCGTGGATGGCGATTACGTGCTGGTGGAGAAAGCCAATACCGCGCGCGATGGCGAAATTGTAGTAGCGCTGGTCGAAGGAACGGATGCTACCCTGAAGCGCCTCTTCCGCGAAGGGCCGAAAATTCGGCTTCAGCCTTCGAACTCCACGATGGCGCCCATTATAGTTCCGGCAAAATCCGTCCAGGTGCAGGGACGGGTGATCGGCGTCCTGCGCAAATATTGAGACCAGCGGCCGCCCCTCACAGGCGGGCGAATCCGCCTCCCCGGATGTCGAAAGCATTTAGAATCTTTGTATTGGGCAGCGGTGTCTAATTTCTTAGGCTGCCCTGCTGGCCTCAATGAAAAGATTTCTTTCCATCCTGCTTATCGCTTTTTGCTCTGTGCCTCTGGCCTTTGCCGCCAAAGCTTCCGCTTTTCTGCCGACATCTTTCAACGGCTGGCAAAAACAGGCGCCTACCACGAGCAGCGATCCGGCAGCGGTAGACAAAGCCGATGCTGACGTTTTGAAAGAATACGGATTCTCTTCCGTAGAGCAGGCCACTTACACGCGGGGTGACCGCAAGATGCAGGTGAAGGCCGCCAGCTTCAATGACGCCAGTGGCGCATTTGGGGCATACAGCTATTACGTGCTGCCGCAGATGCAGAAAGAAGATATTCCCGATCGCGCGGCTTCGAACAACTCGCGCGTGCTCTTCTTTCGCGGCAACATTCTGGTGGACGTAACTCTTGACCGGGTCACCGCCATGTCCGCCGGTGATCTGCGCGCTCTTTCTGACGCGCTGCCGCATCCGCATGGCGGCAGTTCGGTGCTGCCTCCACTGGCCAACAGTCTTCCGCGATCGTATGTTCCGAACAGTGCGCGTTACATCGTTGGCCCGGTTGCTCTGGAACGGCTGGGCGTGCCCATTCCACCGGCATTGGTTGATTTCAGCAAAGGCGCGGAAGTAGAGTTCGCGCAATACCGCAAATATGGCGTGGACGAAAATCTTACGGTCATCAGTTATCCCACGCCGCAGATCGCGGCAGAGCGCATGAATGCCATGAAGGCCGCTTCCATTCCCAACGGGCCTTTCGAGTTCAAAAAAAGCGGACCACTGCTCGCGATCGTCAACGGACATTTCGCGAAAGAAGATGCAGACGCGCTGCTGGCTTCAATGAATTACGACGCTGAGGTCACTTGGAACCAGGCGACCCGGCAGAATCCCAAAGACAATATCGGCAATCTGATCGTCGGGGTTTTTACCCTGATCGGTCTTCTGGTGCTGGTTGGGGTGGTTCTGGGGCTCGCTTTTGGGGGTGTGCGGGTCATGGCTAAGAAGCTCTTCCCGAACCGGGTATTTGACCGTCCTGAGGATGTGGAAATCATCCGGCTGAACCTGAAATAGCAAGGTAAGAGGCTGAGACAGAAGCAGTTAGCAGAGCTGGAATCGGGCAAAGTGACAATTTTTGTCATTTATCTAAGGCTGTTAACGAATTAGTTAAATTGTTGAAAACAAAGGTATTTATTCTCTAGAAATTCCTTGACACTGCCTTTCCTACGCCCATAAGATTTTGCCAGAAAGTTCTGAAGGAATTCGAACCTCCGTTGGAACTATTCTCCCTTGAAAAACAAGGCCGCCCAGTTGCCGGGCGGCCTTGTTCGTTTCTGCACTTGTGCGAATCATCAGAGAACACAAGATGGTTCTGCTACTTCGCATCTATGTCATAAGCGACCTTCATCCACTTTCTTACTTCATCATCAATATTCTTTAACGAAGATATTTCGATGCGATGCGTGATGCGATCTTTTTTGGCAAAGCCTCCGGTATCAATGAGCCGTCTGGGAACTTTTGTGTCTTTCAATGCCAGGCCCAGATCCACTCGCGTGCGAGTCGTCGGCTTGATCTGGGCAAAAACATGATTTCGATAGAGAGGCACTATGGTCTGGCACGGACATACCTTTACATCCTTGCCCATCTTTCTGCCGATCTTCATGAGCTCTTCGAAGATGGGCCGTAAATTCTCTTTGGGACCCGAGAACATCTTTTCCACGAACTGCTCAGCATTTTTCAGGTACGTTTCCGGATCGTGCTCGCCTTTTCCAACCGAGCCTTCCGCAATCCATGCAGCATAGTTGGTGCCGAGTCCATGTTTTTCTTTGAGCCATGTGCGTCTTTCTTTTTCCGTCGCAGGACCTTCTTTGTTGACGAAGGCAATCCACTCCTCAAACGTGCGCCCGGTTTTCTGCTTCATGGTGGACATAACCGACTGAATCATGGCCATGCCGGGATGAACATCATAGGCTGAGCTTTTCCTGGTGCTGGCCGTAGGCATTGCTTTACCTGCGTCTTTCATCGGGATGAAAGCAGTTTAGTCCAGATTGCAAAGGCAACACCACAAGCGGCTGCAATGAGAAATACGGAGCGAAAGACGCTCCGCATTTCGCTGCTTGAATGAACCGGGTTTATGGATGGGCGCGGACGATCCGATCATCGCCCGGATTCCCTATGACCGACGTATGCAGGTTGCTGGTGCTGAAATACAGGAACCCGTCTGGCCCTTCGGCTACATCGCGAATCCGCCCGAATTTGTTCTGCCATAGAATCTGTTCACCTGCCACAGTTGCGCCGCCAGGCGCGTTCAGCGTTAGCTGGTGAACATGATGGGCAAACGAGTTGTTGGCCAGCCCCAGGACGGCAAAAAGCATGCTGCCGTCCCAGCCGGGAATAGTGGCGCCATGGTAGAACATGGCGCCGGAAGGCGGCGCAGTCTCAGGGCTGAATAATTTGATGGGATCAACAAAGCTCGGATTGTTGCATTTGCCCACACAGGTGGGCCAGCCATAATTCTTACCCGCAGAGATGATGTTGACTTCATCGTTCGCGGTGGGGCCGTGGTCGGTCCCATAAAGCTGGCCGGTGCTGTCAAAGGCCAGCCCCTGAGGATCACGGAAGCCCAAGGCATAGACAAAGGGGGCACTGGGAAAGGGATTGCCGGCAGCCGGTGTCCCATCGAGGTTCATGCGCAGCACCTTGCCGCTCATGGTAGTGAGATTCTGGGCATCCGCAGGAACATCGTGATCTCCGGTGCTCAGGTAAAGCAGGTGGTCGGGACCAACTTTCAGCCGGCCTCCCGTATGGTCGGGCTTGGCCGATACGTAGTCAAATAGGATTCCGTTAAGTGTGCCTGTGTTCCCGGTGACCAGCACGCGCGCGATGCGGCAATGCAGCCCGTCAGATAACTGAGTGCAGAAATGAATATAGATAAGGCCATTGCTGGCGAAGTCAGGATCGAGATCCATGCCCGTAAGCCCTGCTTCGAAACCGGCGCTCTGGGAAGTAATATCCAGAACCGGCTGGGCGACAAGGCCGGTTGAGGTTATCACCCGCAGGCGGCCTGCCGGTTCAGTCACAAAGAAACGTCCATCGGGCGCAAATGCGAGCGACCACGGAGTATCGAGGCCGGTAGCTACGTCTTCAGTTTTCAATGTGGCATCACTGGCGGGTGTCGGCGTTGGAGTTGGTGTAGGAGTCGGAGTCGGAGATGCGGTTGGCGCGGGGGACGGCGTGGATGGCGTAGACGGAGGGCCAGGCGCCGGGGTGGTGGTTGCGGTGGTGTTCGATCCGCCGCCACAACCAGCCAGTAGCGATACAACAAAAAGAAAGAACAAGACAGATGAAGGCAACAGCCGGAGATTTTTCCGGCCAGTGGCGCAAGACATGATAGCTCCCTGGGCATTGGGGGAACAGGGACAATGCTGATTTGAAAATTAAGATGCAATCACAGCGTTGCGTTCTGTCCTGAGCTGCTGCTATTTACATGAAATTTTGTGGAGCTTCTACGCTCATCTCAAATTCGAAGAATTAATATATTGTGTAGAGACAACCATGGAAATCACCAGCATTGATTCCTTCCTGCACTATTACGAAAATGTCCGCCAACGCACTCTGAACGTGGTGCGCTGTATTCCCCACGACAAGTTCGATTGGACGCCCCAGGAAGGCAGGTTCACTCTCGGCGACTTCGTTCGCCACATCGCGGCCGTAGAGCGTTACACGTTTGCTGAGAACGTGCAGGGCAAGCCGAGCATCTACGCCGGATACGGCAAAGAACTCGCAGATACACCGGAGGCGGTGCTCGAATTCTTTGACCGCATGCATCGGGAGTCCATGGAAATTTTCGCCCGGCTTACTCCAGAAGATTTACAGAAGAAAGGCGCTACGCCTTCGGGCACTCCGATTACTGCCTGGAAGCTGCTACGAGCGCTGGCAGAGCATGAGATCCACCATCGCGGGCAGATTTATGTTTATCTCGGATTGCTGGGCGTGAAAACTCCACCGCTGTATGGACTCACCGAGCCGCAATTGCGGGCCGCAAGCGGAAGCGGGTAGTCCGATTATTTGCGCTGGATGTTTGGAAGTTCTGGCAAATTACAGGGCTTCAGAGTCACCAAAGAAAATTTCTGCATGCCTGGGCGGTCATTGGAGAGTTTTGCTTGTCACACGCCAGAGCTCCGCTTCAGCGTGAGCTCAATAGCAGAAAAAGTCTACCGGTGATTCGGCTATAGACTATGCTCATCCTGAACTTGGAACTGTTGAGGCAGTTAGAAAATAAATACTTCCAAGCGCCACACCACTTCCCCACGCAACTGCCGCAATTGTTAGCGACTGACCATAATAAAAGGGCGGATGATTTAGCGAAATGGCTATATAGCAGATAGATGCTCCATAAAGAATTTCTCCCAATAGAAGCCCGCGGAACCATCGCAGATCTGAAACATTTACGGTTGCATAGAGCCAGATGACATTCACACAGACTCCCCAAGCAAATATCAAATTGCCAAATGCGGGTGCCTCATCCCACGGCGCACAAAGAGGGTGATAAGCCTGGAGAGCTGTATAGGAGAGGAGCACACTATACAAGATCCACAACACAGCTATGGTCCTGGTTATCCATATGGATGGGAAGGCTAAAATAATGGCACGCGTTCGTGAATCTCCTACGCCCGATAGGAACAACAAGTTAACAAGCCCGAATATTCCTCCCCATAGACATACAACCCCTGTGAACAATCTGCCGCGATAATGCGGAGCTATGTCCGTCTGCAAAGTAAAATAGCACACTAAAATGCCATAAAATGCCCCAAGCAAGTATAAGATCAGTCTCCAACGGATATCTTTATCAGGAAAAAAGAAGACGCTGCTCAGTATAAGAGAAGCCCCCCACACAAGGAGAGCGCACACAAACCACAGGGCGCTGTCTTTTGGAGGAAAATATTCATGAATGGCAACATAGCAAAGGGCGGCACCGTACGCGGCGATGGCAAGTCCCAATAAACTTCTCAGCCAGGAAGGCTTCAATGTCCTTATCGTCTCCGGCCTGCTAGTCGCAAATCCAATAAGACTCCACAGGATTAGAACAAAAAATAAGTACCATATATCCCCAAGAGTTCTAATGATTGGGCGGTGTCGCGCGTCCCCGCCCATTGGAGAAATGGACGGCATGTTCGACCAAAGCAGCCATGCAGGTGCATTAATGGCATAATCCACCACACGAGCCCAAGCCACGTTTTCTGGAACGGGCTCAAAAAGCCGGTCATGATTTTTAGTGATCGAATCCACTATTTTATTTCGATATATATCCCCACGATGGTCAAGAAAAATAGATAAGAGGAGAAACAAAATTGGCAAAATAACATGCCATTGTATTGATTTGCGAGTTCCAATCATATTTCCACCACTACGGAAACATCTGTTCGAAAAGCCAGCTACTAACGTCAATGGTTTCTTACCAGCAATTCGGAAATTCAACATCGATTTTCAACATTTGGCAAAGTCCCGCGTGACCGAGCGAAGGAGGAAGTCCGTCAGCCAGCCTGGTATAACCGTGTAGTCCCTCGTGAAATAGCATTGCCTCGTTTTGTTGCATGTTATTGATCATGATAATTTTTGGATTAAAGAAGATGTACAAAGGCTTGTCGCGGCCCTCTCGGACGGCTCCTGCATCCGGCGGCTGGTTGCCCTTAAAGAGATCAGCAATTGTTCCCTTTGCATTAGAATCCACAAGACTAGCAGGTGCCTGTGATAAATTACCGTCACAGAGTCGCGGCGTTTGTCTAAGATATTGGATAAAATCAGATCTTTTCATCTGGAGTGGTTCAAATATTTTTTTATCGCAATTGTGACAGCCACTAGGTGTAGCCAATAAAGCTATTAATCCGGAATAAGCGTCATTGATTTTCTTGCTAGGATCTGAAAGCCGCCGCCAGGCGCAAAAATCTCTAGGTCAGCAGTCGCCTCCGAGACTAAAGGGGAACGGTCGCCATCTGACCATGAAAACGCGATGTTGCTTGAATTTTGTGATGGCTGAGACTGGGCGATAGTCGTGTAATCACTGATCAGAGGATTCAGGCCTGCTTTGCGGTCCGGCTGTGATGCGGAAATTCTTCCCCAGTAAACCCAGTCAAGATTCTGAGGTGAAGTCAGATTTACCTCAAGGGGCGTATCAGCAGAGGAGAATTGGAGCAGAGGCCCACCCGAGTTCACCACAAAGAATTTGGGAGTGCTTGACAATCCATCATCGGCAGTAACGAACATATTTGCGGACACTGAGGCACTGGGTATGGTTGCAACAATGACGGAATCGATCCAACTCGTGATTGTTGCTGCCTGGCCGCCGAAATGCACAACTCCCGCTCCCTGGACCGCACCAAAGTTAGACCCCATACGATCACCTGGGTTCCTGCGGAACCACTCAGATGGAAAAACACTGGCTATGGCAGTTTGACAAATCTGTGTAGGGTAGCTGCGGCGCCACCAGCGCTAAAGCGCCGGCCCATTACTATCACGTTTTACGTGGGCTTGAACGACTACTCCTCCGGACTGGAAATCCGGGGATTCACCGTTCATTGATATTTCGCCTTATTTGTTTTTCAGCTTCTCGCGCATCTGCCTTGCTGGTTCGAAGGCGGGATCGAGGGTACCAGCTTCGATCATGGCAGCCAGCACTTCGGTATTGGGATTCAAGCCCATCATGCACAGGCCCAGGTTAAAGCTGGTGGCGGCTGTCGGGCCGAAAAGCTGTTGCAAGGCTTTGAACATCGGAAGGGCCTCTTCGAAACTTGCGAACCTACGGCGCAATTGTAACCGCGACCGCATTGGATGTCACCATAGTTCCGCTCACAGAATCGAATCGCTCTACTTGGATGGTGTATATTCCAGGTTGTTTGAAGTCGTACAAGCTATTGAGGATGATCGTGTCAGGCCATGACTCTCCGGGTTGCAGAACGAGCTTTTCCCCGGTCGGGCCGGCGAACGCAGTGGGGTGGTTCTCATTGGGAATATCCGTCCGATTCTTTACCTGTCGCCCCAACGGCGTGTCTGGTAGAGGCTTTCCGTTAATGTCGCTGACGTCAACCCGATAAGTGACGCCCGCCTGCTCCCGATCTGCCTTTTCCGCCCAGAGAACAATATTGTGACCAGTGGTATTGGTGGTTACGACATTCAGCGCGACAGCTGAGCCTACCTTTACTATTGCTGCGTTTCCAGTGGCTGTTCTAATGGAAATGGAGAATGTTGGCAGCAAAGCTGAACCTGGTGCGTCGAGTTGAATCGGTTGGTTACGCCCCGATGGTTCCACAGTGACAGTTATAGTATTGGATTTGATCCACGTCTTATTGTCTTCGCCGGCTCGCTCCACTTGGACATGGTAACGACCGGGCTGGCTAAAATCGTACAACTTCGTAAGGTCTATCTGGTCGGACGATGTCTCTCCTGGTTTTAATGCGAGGTAATCTCCATGCCCGCCGAGGATTTTCGGACACGGGTTAGAGCAACCGGCTAGGTTGTATTTTAATATTCGATTCATTCTGGTGTCCGGTAGAGTGTCGCCATTATCGTCCCAAACGTCTGCCCGATAGACTTTGCCCGCTCGCTCCGCAGCGTCCATCACCCAGAGCAGCATCTGATGGTCAGACGTATTAGCCATTATGATATTCACTTTGACTGGAGATCCGGATGGCACCACCGCCTCTGTGGCGCTAATCGTGAGGGAAAGCGCCGACACTGACTTGCTTGGCAAGGAGAGCTTCTGATCTGGTGTGGCTGTACCGATCTGTAAAGCTGTGGAGCGCCCCATTATTGTCGCTATGATAAGAGGGACTGCCGTTAAAAACCTCTTGAAAGAGAATGGTGTTTTGATACCTTTTTCCATCACCTGGAGCAGTTGATCCCTTCTAAACTCATCGCAATTCGAAGAATAAGATAGTTTTAACAGGGTTTTTGACGTCGTTAGGTGCCGCATCCAGTAGGATGTATTTCTTTGCGATTGCCGCCGGCGTGTTATTGAGATTCTTCCAGCTTGTCGCGCATCTGCCTGGCAGGTTCAAAGGCGGGATCAAGGCCAGAGGCTTCGTTCATCGCAGCCAGCGCTTCGGCGTTGCGATTCAATCCCATCAGGCACAGGCCCAGGTTATAGCTGGTGGCGGCTGACGGGCCGAAAAGCTGCTGCGAGGCTTTGAACATGGGAAGGGCTTCTTCGTAGAAGCACAGTTGCAAAAGAACCGCTCCGCAATAGAAAGGCAGCACGTTGTCGTTAGGATGAACCGGGTAAAAGTTTGCCCAGGTCCTTAAAACCGCACTGCGCAGATCATAACGCTCGCCGATCACAGTACCGAGCTGGCGGGCTAGCACCGGGAACAATCGCACCAGAGCGACCGGGTCCCACCGGCTGAGCCTCAGCACCGAAAGTATCTGGGGAACTGACGTTTCTTCCATGTGAGCGTTGAGCCAGGCCAGCACAGCGAAGAGGTCATCTGTGCCAAATCTTTCCTGTGTTTCACGATAGGCCTTGATGGTGGCCGGAAACTGCTGACCCGGCCCATGTTGCAGGAAGGCGCAGAGGCTGACGCCGGCGAAGTGCTTGTCGGGCAGCAAAGCGTCGCCACCCACGGCCTGAAAATATTTACCAATGGCATCGAAGTTCACCATCTGGGAAAAACAGCCGTTGTTGTGCAATTCCAGAGACGGCAGCGGAGGAGAGAGAACGAGCTGATCTTCGTGGGCATGGCCCTTATCGGCGGCCAGCACCAGCATTCGTCCATCAGCTGAGCTTGCTGAGGCCCTGCAAAGTTTTCAAACTCTGCGCGTGGAAACGCAAGAGTGGCTGCGGGAAGATGGCGGCGATAATGCTCAAGTATATCGTTCCAGCGCTGATCAGGATAGCGGCCTTCGGCCACCGCAACATTGCTGTAGGAAAATTTCAGCCGGGACAAATCGCGGGTTGCATCTTTTTTATCTTCTTTATCTTCATCTTCAGTTTCCTGAGTGTCTTTACTTGCTTGAGTTTTTGCGGGCGCGGTGGTGGTCACCACCGCTTCAAAGATCGCGCCATCTTTTACAACGAATGCGTCCTGCGGAAGACTATCGAAAACATAATTCGCAATCACAACCAGAGGGCTGTTACTGGCAGGTTGCAGGGCCGATTCATCGCCGGCCCGAAGCAGCGCAAATTCCAGAATGCCTTGTTGGGAAAACTCCGCTAACCATGAATTATTTCTCCAACCCTCGATAATGTTTTCGGCGCAGTCCGTCATGCAGTAGTGGATCCGCGTTAACGGAATGCCACTATTGCTGAGCAGAGACGCAATCCGCCGCAGAAACAGGTAAGAGAACTTTCCCGATCCGGCGCCCAGTTCCAATATCCGCATGACAGCATCATTCGACGAAGCATCGTGCATGCCGCAGTCTTCGAGAAAATGAAAAACGATTTCAGCGTAAGTCTCAGCAATCGAAGGATTGTTGGTGACGTAGTGAGGGACCATGTCTTCGGTCCATACTTTGGGGCCCCGGTCTGTATAGAAATCCCGCTGCAAGCGCCAGATCAGCGATTGCGAGAGCGGAACACTGGATTCCAGCGTCTGTTGTTCTTCGTCAGGAGCGGCATTTGTCGACTGGCGCGTTGACATTGGAGTGATGCGATTATCTTATGGCAGTTTAACAATTTACGTAGGTAGCTGCGGCGCCACCAGCGCTAAAGCGCCCCTTCATTACTATCGCGTTTACGTGGGCTTGAAAACCCACTCCCCGGACTGAAGTCCGGGGCTTCCGCCAATGTGCTCCGCCGCATTTCGTATTCCGGACATACAGCATTCCACGCACCAACAACGCGCGTGCCAAGACGGCTTTCAGGCCTCATTCCGATGAATAGCTGACTCGTTGGTAGAAAGCAAAAGGGCCTGGAATATTTCCGGGCCCTTCTGGCAAGAAACATGGGCAAGAAACATGGAGCTGTTAACTGCGCGGCGGGAAGACTCCTTGTAAAGCAATGATGAACGTTAGGCCCAGGAAGGGCGGCATGTTGTTATGGGGTAAACTGCCGCCGGTCACCGAGAAGCCCTGCGGGCTCATCTGGACGTTGGTTCCGGAGGCAGATGGTCCATATTGAGGGGGGCGCCCTTTCAAGGCCGAGGCCCAGGAATTGCCTGCCGGGCTGGGCAGACCACCGGCGCCCGCGGCCATGGCTGTGTGGACGTGCGCAGGCATTTCCGACTGCAACAAGGTTACGAACTGCTCGCCGCCAATCTCACCCAGATCACGCAAAGAGAGGCCAGGCCCCTGCCCTTGCTGCAAGGGGGCGGAACCCTGGAGGTTGGGCAAAGCAAAGTTGCTTTTGCCGTCGCCACCATAGAAGGTACCCAGCAGGGAAAACAGGGCAGTGTTCTGGCTGATGGGCATGAGTTGACCATTGCACAAGGCCCATCCCTTGGGAGCGAAGTTTCCAGCGAAGATCCTGATTTCGGCTACAAATGGATTCGACATAATCTTTTTTCTCCCTTGCTAGTTTTGCGAGGGGAAAATCCCCTGGAGCGCGATGATGAAGTTGAGCACCAGATAGGGCGGCATGTTCTGGTGGGGCTGACTGCCGCCAGTGGCGGTAACCGATCCGGGATTCATGGTGCTATTGGGCGAGGTCGTGAACGGGTTGGCAGGATCACCGCCCCACAAGTTGCCTGCTGCTGCGGTGGATGTAGGGGCGGCAGAAGTGCCAACCGGGAAATGACTGTGGGCCGGCATCTCCTGGATGCTTAAGGTATGGGCCTGCTCGCCTCCCTTCTGGCCTAGATTGATGCCGTTGCCGACGTGCACAGGAATGCTCCCCTGCAAGTTGGGCAAGGCAAAGTTTACGCGGCCGTCGCCGCCATAGGTGGTGCCCAGAATGGAAAACAGCGCCTGGTTCTGATTGATTGGGAGCAACTGGCCGTTGCAGAATGCCCAGCCTTTGGGTGGGAAATTCCAACTGATGATCTTAATCTCTGCTAAAAATGGCTCTGACATATCTTCTCCTTGCTAGCGTGAGCTATGCGTTTGCGCTTATGACTGGGTCGGGAATATGCCGAACAGCGAAAGAATAAAGTTGATCGCTAGAAACGGCATCATGTTGTCATGGGGCTGTGATCCCCCAGAGGAGGCGATTGCAGCGGGATCCATGGGATTGCTGGGAGCGTCGACCGCAAACAGGTTGAGAATCGAACTGCGCCCATAGACCATTCGCCGGGCCCGACTGTGTGCCTGAGCTGCTGCTGGCCTGAGGGATATGGTTATGGGAGGGAATCTGGCTGGTGGTGAGGGTCACACTTTCTACCCCAGCTTGCTCACCAATTACAAAACCAGATCCCTGGTGCAAAGGAACCCGTCCGCGAAGATCAGGCAGGTTGAATGTGGTTTGTCCATCTCCGCCATAGGTAGTTCCAATCAATTGGAACAGCACGTCGTTCTGGTCAATGGGCAGGGTCGCGCCGTCGCAGAAGGCCCAGCCTGCCGGGGCAAAGTTGCCGCCAAACATGCGGATTTCGCCTACAAAGGGACTTGACATTTTCTAGCTCCTTATCCGTAACTGCGTAATCCCCGAACCCTTTCGAGTTCGGGGACCGTTAAGTTCACTACTACTCTACTGCACTGTGAGATTTATTGTCGTGCTCGCCTGGTCGGTGGCGGTAGCAGCCGTGACTGTCACCTGGAAGGTTCCAGCGGTGGTGGTTGCCTGGCCGCCAGCCAGCCCGCCGCAGCCGGCAAAGGCCAGCAGGGCCAGCAATCCAACCGCACACAAGGCCAGCCGCACACGAACCTGCTTGCGACGGCGTCCGCTGAGGCTGAATCCCAGCAGGACCCATCAGAGGCAGCAGCAATGCCGCATAAAAAGACCGGGGCTTCTCGCCGGGGCCGGAAAGCGGCATGGAAGCGGAATTCTTGCCGGTGGTTTTGACGGTCATAGTTACCACGGAAGAAAGCTGATTTTCCGTAGGCGGATTAAACGTGCAGGTGGTCCCAACCGGCAGCCCGGTACAGCCGAAAGTGATGAACGGCAGCGGAGCGGCGCCAACCGTATCCACCTGGAAATTAATGGAGCCTGAGCCGCCTTTCAGAACTGTCAGGCTGCTGACATTTTCCGGCTCAATCTGAAGCGGAGCACCGATGTGAGTCGGATCAGTGGCCGTGTTGTTGGAGGTGTTGGTTTCTCCGCCTCCGGAAACCGTAGCCGTATTGGTCACGTTAGCGCGAATGTTCTGGGGAACGTTCACGGTCAAGGTGATAGCCGGATAGCTTGCGCCCGGCGCCAGCGCATCACTGCGAGTGCAGGTCAACGATGGCAGATCGCACGTCCAGCCTGTGCCGCTGATGGCTGTAGCTACGAGTGTGTTGTTTACATTGGGCAGAGTGTCAGTGACGCTGACCGTCCCGATAGTCGGCCCATTGCCGATGTTGCTTACCGTAATGGTGTAGGTCGCACCGGTCTGACCGCGGCTGAAGTTGCCGGCGTGAGTCTTGGTGATCGCCAGGTCCTGCGCCAGTACGGTGATGGTGGCAGTTGCAGAGTTGCCGGTACCACCCTCGGTAGAGGTCACATTGCTGGTGGTGTTCACCTGTGTGCCGCCCGCCAGGCCCACGATGTTCATGGAGAAAGTGCAGGAGCTATTCGCGGCAATCGTGCCACCGGTGAGGGTAATCACAGAATGCCCGCCAGCCGTGCCGTTCGAGATAGTTCCAGCGCCGCACGATCCGGTAAGCCCGTTGGGAGTGGTGACGGCGATGCCCAGCGGCAACGAATCAGTGAATGCGACACCGGTCAAAGCCACCGTGCTATTCGCATTGGTGATGGTGAAGCTCAGGCTGGTCGTCTGGTTCAGCGAAATGCTGGCTGCGCCGAACGTCTTGGTAATCGAAGGCGGCCCCACCACTGTTATTACAGCCGTGTTGCTGGTCAGGCCGGGACCGCTCTCATTGGAAGAGATCGGACCCGTGGTATTGGACTGCACTCCGGCAGCAATGCCCGTCACCGTTACGCTAAAGGTGCAGGATGCGCTGGCTGCCAGAGTTGCGCCTGACAGACTTACGGAAGAAGAACCCGCCGTGGCTGTGATCGTGCCGCCACCGCAGCTTCCCGTCAACCCGTTGGGTGTCCCGACGACCAGACCGGCCGGAAGCACATCAGAGAACGCGATTCCGGTAAGAGAGATCGAGGTGTTGGGGTTGTTGATGCTGAAGCTCAGCGAAGTGGTACCGTTCAACGGTATCGCCACTGCGCCGAACGTTTTAGTGATAGTGGGGGCCGTGGCCACGCTCAGGTTGGCTGATGCCGTATTACCGGTACCGCCGTTGGCTGATGTCACGTTGCCCGTGGTGTTGGTGTACTGGCCGGATACCGCTCCGGTAACCGTCACGCTGAATTGACACTGGCTGTTGACCGCGATGGTCGCTCCTGAGAGCGCAATCCCGGTTGGGGCCGTGGTGGTGAGCGTGCCGCCGCAGACCGTAGCTGATGCAGTCGCTACTGTCAGGCCGGTAGGCAGAGTGTCAGTGAATGCGACTCCGGTCAACGCAACTGTGTTCGCCGCCGGATTGGTAATCGTGAAGGTCAACGACGTAGTGCCGTTGAGCGGGATATTCGCCGGACTGAAGACTTTGGCGATGGTTGGCGGCGCTATCACGGCGATGCTCGCCGAAGCCGTTCCACCCGTGCCACCTTCGGTAGAAGTCACATTGCCAGTTGTGTTGTTCTGAGTGCCTGCAGCAATGCCGGTCACGTTCACCGAGAAGGTGCAGGAGGTGCTGGCCGCCAGGCTCGCGCCCGACAGGCTGATGGTGTTGGTTCCAGCCGTGGCGCTGATCGTGCCGCCGCCGCAAGTACCGGTCTGGCCATTGGGCGTCGAGATCACCAGACCCGCGGGCAGAGTGTCACTGAAGCCGATGCCCGTGAGTGTGGTTGTGGTGTTGGGGTTCTGGACAATGAAGCTCAGCGAAGTCGAGCCATTCAGCGGAATGCTGGTCGCGCCGAAGGACTTGATGATGAGCGCCGGTGAAACCACCGTGATGCTGGCGTTGGAGGTGTTGCCGGCGCCGCCCTCGGTTGAAGTCACGCTGACGCTGTTGTTCTGTACTCCCGGAGCTACACCCTGGACGTTCGCTGCAACGGTGCAGGAAGCACCGGGGGCCAGAGTCACTGCCGAAAGGCTTACTGACGAAGAACCCGCTGCTGCTGTTGCGGTGCCGCCGCAGGTATTCGTAAGGCCGTTCGGAGTAGCGACGACCAAGCCTGACGGCAGGCTGTCAGTGAAGCTGATTCCCGTCAGCGAAATTACATTCGCCGCCGGATTGGTAATGGTAAAGGTCAGCGAGGTTGTGCCGTTCAGCGGAATCGCCGCTGCGCCGAACGCTTTGGTGATGGTCGGCGGAGTGGCTACGGTCAGGTTCGCCGAAGCCGTGTTGCCCGTGCCGCCATTGGTGGATGTCACGTTGCCGGTGGTGTTGGTGAACTGGCCGGATGCTGTTCCGGTCACGGTCACGCTGAACTGGCACTGGTTGTTCACCGCAATCGTAGCTCCGGTGAGTGAAATGGTTCCCGGGGCCGTAGTGGTGAGCGTGCCGCCGCAGACCGTGGCGGAAGCGTTCGCTACCGTCAGGCCGGTGGGCAATGTGTCTGTGAATGCCACTCCGGACAGCGGATCAACATTGGCTGCCGGGTTGGTGATGGTGAAGGTCAGAGAAGTGGTCGCGTTCAACGCGATGCTGGTCGGGTTGAAGACCTTCGCAATGGTCGGAGGCGCTTCCACTTTAATCGAAGCCGAAGCTGTTCCACCCGTGCCGCCTTCTGTGGAGGTCACATTACCAGTTGTGTTGTTCTGGAGCCCCGCGCCAATGCCCGTCACATTCACCGAGAAGGTGCAGGACGCGCTGGCCGCCAGGTTCGCGCCTGACAAGCTGATGGTGTTGGTTCCAGCCGTGGCGGTAATCGTGCCGCCGCCGCAAGTTCCGGTCTGACCATTGGGTATCGAGATGATCAGGCCCGCTGGCAGCGTGTCAGTGAATCCGACGCCGGTCAGCGTGGTCGTGGTGTTGCTGTTCTGGAGGGTGAAGCTCAGCGAAGTTGAGCCGTTCAGCGGAATGCTGGCCGCGCCGAAGGTCTTGCTGATCACAGCCGGTGAAACTACCGTGACGCTGGCGTTCGACGTATTTCCGTTTCCGCCCTCGGTCGAAGTTACAGTGACACTGTTGTTCTTCACTCCAGCGATCGTACCCTGCACATTGAGCGACACGGTGCAGGAAGCGCCCGGAGCCAGAGTCACTGCCGAGAGGCTTACCGAAGAAGAACCCGCTGCTGCTGTTGCCGTGCCGCCGCAGGTATTGGTAAGGCCGTTCGGAGAAGCGACGACCAGGCCTGCCGGCAGGCTGTCAGTGAAGCCAATCCCGGTCAGCGAAATCACGTTCGCCGCAGGATTGGTAATGGTAAAGGTCAGCGAGGTCGTTCCATCCAAGGGGATGCTGGCCGCGCCAAACACTTTGGTGATAGTCGGCGGGGTGGCTACGGTCAGGTTCGCCGAAGCCGTGTTGCCCGTGCCGCCATTGGTGGATGTCACGTTGCCGGTGGTGTTGGTGAACTGGCCGGATGCTGTTCCGGTCACGGTCACGCTGAATTGGCACTGGTTGTTCACCGCAATCGTAGCTCCGGTGAGTGAAATGGTTCCCGGGGCTGTAGTGGTGAGCGTGCCGCCGCAGACCGTGGCGGAAGCGTTCGCTACCGTCAGGCCGGTGGGCAACGTGTCTGTGAATGCCACTCCCGCCAGCGGATCAACGTTGGCTGCCGGGTTGGTGATGGTGAAGGTCAGAGAAGTGGTCGCGTTCAACGCGATGCTGGTCGGGTTGAAGACCTTCGCAATGGTCGGAGGCGCTTCCACTTTAATCGAAGCCGAAGCTGTTCCACCCGTGCCGCCTTCTGTGGAGGTCACGTTGCTGGTGGTGTTGTTCTGGAGTCCTGCGGTAATGCCGGTGACATTCACCGACAAGGTGCAGGATGCGTTGGCCGCGATTGTGCCGCCTGAGAGGCTGATGGTGTTAGTTCCAGCCGTAGCGGTAATCGTGCCGCCGCAAGTACTGGTCTGACCATTGGGTGTCGAGATGACCAGGCCTGCCGGCAGCGTGTCAGTGAAGCCGACACCGGTCAGCGCCGTCGTGGTGTTGCTGTTCTGGATGGTGAAGCTCAGCGAAGTTGAGCCGTTCAGCGGAATGCTGGCGGCGCCGAACGTCTTGCTGATCACAGCCGGTGAAACTACCGTGACAGTGGCATTGGAGGTATTACCTGTTCCACCCTCGGTGGAAGTCACGCTCACGCTGTTGTTCTTCGGCCCAGCCGTTGTGCCCTGCACATTGAGAGACACAGTGCAGGAAGCGCTCGCAGCCAGTGTGCCCGCCGACAAGCTTACTGACGAAGAGCCCGCCGTTGCTGTTGCCGTCCCTCCGCAGCTATTGGTGAGGGCACTTGGAGTGTCAACCACCAGGCCGGGAGGTAAGGAGTCAGTGAAGGCGACGCCGTTCAGCGTCACGTTGGTGTTGGGGTTCTGAATGGTAAACGTCAGTGAAGTCGTGCCATTCAGAGCAATGCTCGCGGCGCCAAACGTCTTCGTGATGCTTGGCGGCGAGGCGACCGTCAGATTCGCGGAAGCTGTGTTGCCCGTGCCACCATTCGTTGACGTCACGTTGCCGGTGGTGTTGGTGAACTGGCCGGAGGCCGCTCCCGTTACCGTCACGCTGAACTGGCACTGACTGTTCACCGCAATCGTGGCTCCCGTGAGCGCAATTCCAGTCGGGGCCGTGGTCGTGAGTGTTCCGCCGCAAACCGTAGCGGAAGAACTGGCTATCGTCAGGCCGGTAGGCAGTGTGTCTGTGAATGCCACTCCGGCCAGCGGGTCAACATTGGCAGCCGGGTTGGTGATGGTAAAGGTCAGCGAGGTTGTGGCGTTCTTTGAGATGTTGGTCGGGTTGAACGCCTTGGCAATCACTGGAGGCGCTTCCACTTTGATAGAAGCCGAGGCCGTTCCACCCGTGCCGCCTTCTGTAGAAGTCACATTGCCAGTTGTGTTGTTCTGGAGTCCCGCAGTAATGCCGGTCACGTTCACCGAGAAGGTGCAGGACGCGCTGGCCGCCAGGCTTGCACCTGACAGGCTGATGGTGTTGGTTCCAGCCGTAGCCGTTATCGTGCCGCCGCCGCAAGTTCCGGTCTGGCCATTGGGTGTGGAGATGACCAGGCCCGCCGGCAGCGTGTCGCTGAATCCGACACCGGTCAGCGTCGTCGTGGTATTGCTGTTCTGTATCTTGAAGCTCAGAGAGGTCGAGCCGTTCAGCGGAATGCTGGCCGCACCGAACGTCTTGCTGATCACAGGCGGTCCAACCACAGTGACGCTGGCATTGGATGTGTTGCCTGCGCCCCCTTCCGTTGAACTTACGCTCACCGAGTTGTTCTGCACTCCTGCGACAACTCCAGTCACATTGACCGTAACGGTGCAGGAAGCGCCTGAAGCGATCGTACCGGCGGACAAGCTTACCGATGAAGATCCCGCGACTGCTGTGGCCGTGCCTCCGCAGCTATTGGTGAGGGCGTTCGGAGTGGCAACCACCAGGCCGCCAGGCAACGTATCAGTAAAGGTGATGCCGTTGAGCGCAAGTCCGGCGTTCGGATTCTGAATGGTAAAGGTCAGAGAGGTTGTGCCGTTCAGCGGAATCGAAGCTGCGCCGAAGGCTTTGGTGATGCTGGGTGGCGAGGCCACAGTCAGGTTCGCGGACGCGGTATTTCCGGTGCCGCCGTTGGTTGAAGTGACGCTGCCCGTGGTGTTGGTGTACTGGCCGGAAGTTGCTCCGGTGACGGTCACGCTGAACTGGCACTGGCTGTTGACCGCAATCGTAGCTCCGGTGAGCGCGATGCCGGTGGGGGCCGTAGTGGTGAGCGTGCCGCCGCAGACCGTAGACGAAGCAGTCGCTACTGTCAGTCCCGTGGGCAGCGTGTCAGTAAATGCCACTCCAGCCAACGGATCAACATTGGCAGCCGGGTTAGTGATGGTAAAGGTCAGTGAAGTGGTTGCGTTATGAGCAATGGTCGTGGGATTGAACGCCTTCGCAATGGAAGGTGGCGCTTCCACCTTGAGCGATGCTGAAGCTGTTCCGCCTGTGCCTCCCTCGGTGGAGGTCACGCTGCTGGTGGTGTTGTTCTGCAAGCCCGCGGTAATGCCGGTCACGTTCACTGAGAAGGTGCAGGATGTGTTGGCCGCGATAGTGCCGCCCGACAAGCTGATCACATTGGTTCCCGCCGCGGCCGTGATCGTTCCGGTTCCGCAGGTTCCGCTCTGGCCGTTAGGTGTCGAGATCACCAACCCCGCCGGCAGCGTGTCGCTGAATCCGACACCGGTTAGCGTGGTTGTAGTGTTGCTGTTCTGGATCTTGAAGCTCAGAGAAGTCGAGCCGTTCAGCGGAATGCTGAGTGCACCGAACGTCTTGCTGATCACCGGCGGCGCTACTACCGTGATGCTGGCATTGGATGTGTTACCGGTACCACCGTTGGTGGAACTGGCAGCCACGCTGTTGTTCAAAACTCCAGCGGCAGTGCCCTGCACCGCAACTGACACTGTGCAGGAAGCACCCGGAATGAGGGTAACGCCGGTCAAACTTACTGAAGAGGCGCCGGCCACAGCGGTAGCGGCGCCGCCGCAGGTATTGCTCAGGTTGGGCGTGGGCGCCACGACGAGACCCGCCGGCAACGAGTCAGTAAATGCAACTCCATTCAACGTTAAGTTGGCGTTTGTGCTTTGCAGGTTGAAGGTAAGGGTCGTCGTGCCGCTCAGAGGAATCGAGGCCGCGCCGAAAGCCTTGGTGATGGCCGGAGGATTAATGACAGTGATGCTTGCCGAAGCAGTGCTGTTCTGGGTTCCGGCATCAGTGGAACTGACTGCTCCGCTCAGGTTGTTTCTTACTCCGTCAGGCGAACCGGTGATATTAACCGTAACCGTGCAGGTGCCTGGATTTGGACTGGTACCGGGATTTACGGTACCGCCGGACAGGCTCACAGTGGTGGCTCCAGCCCCGGCGGTGAAAGTTCCGCCGCAGGTATTCACCACTCCGGGCGTAGCAGCTACGCTCAATCCTGTCGGGAAGGTATCGCTAAAAGCTATGCCGTGAATGGCAAGGGTATTTGGCTGCGGGTTATCGACCGTGAATGTCAGCGTGGTGGTGCCATTGACCGGAATGGTCGCGGCCCCGAAAGCCTTGGAAATTGTTGGCGGCGCTAGAACAGTGATGTTGGCCGGCACTGTGGCCTGGTCAACCACTGCATTAATGGTCTCAACTCCGGCGGCTGTCGCTGTAAATGTTTCTGTCGCGTGTCCATTGGCCTGGATGCTGGTCTGTACGTTGGACAGAGTGCCAAGCGTTGGCGTGCCGGGGAAAATCGAAGCCGGCGCCGGCAGTCCAATCAGCACGTTGAGATTTGCAACTGGAATCGCTGTGCCGTGGTTGTCTTGAATGAAGCTGGCCGTTACGGTAGCGCTGGGATTCGGCGGACCAATACTAAGGATTGCGGGGCTCGGTGTGTTCGTAAGCGTAATGAAGGGATCAAATACGGTCGTACCCGCGGACGTATGAATGGTGTTGGCCGCTGAGTTGGTGCCCCACCAGTTGTCGGTGACCGTGGCCGTTGATCCGGCATTTTCAAGATTGCTTCCCGAAGGAGCGGTATTCCCCGCCAGTCGGCTGAAGCTCATGGACAGGGTCGGCCCCAGGCTGGGGTTGCCGGCATGGATTCCGCCACCGTTCACCCCTGCCGTGTTGCCGGTGATGGTGAGCTTGGAAAAGCTCGCCGTATTGGCTGCGGCGCCGTTGTACCAGATGCCGCCGCCGTTGTTGCCCGCAGTGTTGCCGCTGATGACCGTCTGCTGGTCTATGGTGGTGCCCGCGTCGCTCCAGATGCCGCCGCCGTCTCCTGAAGCAGCATTGCCGGAGATAGTGCCACCATGAATGGTGGTCTGGGTATGCGTGCTGCCGCCAATAATAAAGATACCGCCGCCTACGCCCGTGCCTGTGCCATTTACCTGCGTTGCTGTGTTGTTGAGCACCTGCGAGTTGTTCAGCGTGAGCGCGGCAGGAAAGGCGACAAAAATACCGCCGCCATTACCGGCAGCATTGGCCGAACTGCGGGTCGCGGAGTTGTTCTGGATGATGCTGTTGCTGACCGTGGCATTACCCGTGCCGCTGTTGGTGTTGAAGATGGCAAATCCGCCGCCCTCGCCATCGGTGAGCGAGTTGCTCTGAAGGGTAACGTTGCTCAGGCTCAAGGTAGCGTTGCCGGTTCCGGCAGTGGTGCCGCCGGTATCGAAATCAAATGCGCCGCCCCAGCCATCCTGAATGCCGGTGTTGCCGCGATTGTGGCCGAACTGAATGGTTAAGTTCGATACGCTTACCGTGGCATTAGTGAATGCCGCGATGTCCTGATTGAATGAAAATACTTTATCAACGCTGGTGGTGGCGTTGGTGCCACCCTGAATGATGGTGGTGTTCTGGCCTGCTCCGACGATGTTGACTGAGTCGGTGACCTCCAGCGTTCCATGCTGTCCCGTGAAATTGCTGGCCACTCTGGGCTGCGATAGCGTATAGGTTCCGGCCGCCAGCAGAATGGTGTCAGTACCGGCTGTTGCATTGGCCTTGAGCACCGCTTCGCGCAAGCTACAGGAAGTGGACGTGTCGGCATTGCTGGTGTTGTTACAGGTGCTCCCAGTGGCTCCCGGTACCGGATCATCATTGCGGTTGACGAAAAAAGTTGGGTCGGGCAGCGGCATCATGAACGAAGGCAGCTCTTCGCCTTTATGCAACACTACGATGCCTGGGCGTCCGTCAATGTTGATGCGCATGGGCAGAGCCAGCAGCGGCGAACCTGTATAAGGCCGCGTGACTACCTGCGCCGGATGGAAAGTCGCATCGCCGGGCGCCGGATCAGCGTGGGAGATGAGCGACATCTCTCCGGTGAATGCATTGAGGGCCATTAGATCGTCGCCGGCGTTGCTGGAGATGCGCGTGCTGAAAAAGACCGGGACTTGCCCGGCGCTGAAGGGCGCAGCCGATGGAATGCTTTCTACAATCTTCCATCCGCTGGCATTGCCGACCTGAACAGGCATTAGGGGACTGGGCTGGCCATGCATCGTGGCCTGGCGCGCAGCCTTCAATTCATCCAGACTGAAGGAGCGCGGATCGAAATCGTTGTGGGCAACAATCTGTACGCTGCCGTCGGAAGCCAACAGAGCGATCTGCCGTCCCGGAATGCGGTCGGGCAGAAAAGAGCCGAGCGCCATGGCGGTGGCTGTAACCGGAACCTGCACGGGTTCCACAAGCAGCGATGAAGAATGCAGCACCGAAACCTGACCACCGGCGAGAATCGCGGCGTCGGAAACTCCGTCACCATCCAGATCGCCAAACGCGATGCTGGTGGCCGGAGCAGTCAGCGGGAAGCTCGCGCGCGAGGCAAGCCCCTTGTGGGTCCCGCGAAAGATTGTGAGTGAAGAAACATTCTGGGGCGAGAGCATGCCCACCAGCAGAGTGCCGAATTGGCGGGGATTGCCAAAACTTCCCGCGGCCAGGGTGGTGATTCCCCCTGGTAACGAAAGAATCTGAGGATCGCTGAAATGACCTTGTCCATCGCCGCTGAGAACATACAGCGCCGTTCCGCCCTTCGCCGCGACTACCAGGTCAGAATGGCCGTTGCCGATAAAATTGCCGAGTGCGATAAAGTCGGGGCTCAACGGCACAGGTATGGTCTGCGCTTCCGCCAGAAACGGCGAAGGAAACTCTCCGCGCCCGATGGCCTGGAATGAAGCTTCGCTCTGCGGAGCGAACGCGTCCACGTTGCCGCGATGGATCACGATCGAGCCATCGCCCTGTCCACTGGCATATCCCACCACCAGATCGTTGACGCCGTCCTCGTCCACATCTCCCGTAGTCATGGATACCGGCTGCCCCAGCGAACCGGCAACCACGGTATTTACCGTGCTGTTCGCGACCACATGGGTCACGGGCGGGCTTTGGCGTTCACCCAGCCAGATCTGCGGCCCGTGGCCGGGCGCCTGCTGAGAAAACGCTGAAGCTGACAACATGAATACGATCAGGACGAAAAAGGAAACAGCCCGCGCATGAGCTAGCATGCAGGAAGACACTTGCAATCTCTTCACAACAACTCCTTGAACAGCGGCAACATTCTGAAATTTGTGTAGACACGCGCAGGCAAGTCCCAGCCAGGGACAGCAGACACTATTCCGTCTGCCCGGAAAAACCTGCAACGAATCACTTTGAAACTTTGGGTGGGGGTAACCTACGGCATGTACTCTGCTTGTTTCAGAGTATGTTTGTCAAGCAGAAACTCCCAATTGCCGCATTCTTAGTAATCTCTTATCGCATTCTTTTAAGACTTCTAAGCCTTTGATTTTGGGATATATAAGCAGAACCACTGCCTTCCGCTGAGCAAAATAGATGCCGGTTCTTGCGCGCTGGGAAATGCGATCTCTTGAGCTTCTAAAGCCAACGGCGGTTCACAGCACATACTCATGTGAAAACAAGCAGCGGCGCAGGGCAAAGATTCAAAGTTTCACTGATGCGAACGTTTGTAGTGGAAATCCAGAATACAGTCTCGTAGAGTACTGGCGTCCCCTCCAGACATCCGGGTGTCTTTCCACCAAATTTGAATTTTCTATAGAGGTTCCAATGGAAGTTTCCAGACGGATATTCCTGCGGCATAGTGCCGTTGCGGCTGCCGCGTGTGCTGCTCTTCCGATGCAGGGATGGAGTTCAGTTCAGAACCCATCCTCCAGAAGCGTGAACAGCAAACGTACAAAAACGAAGCATGCCTCCAAATCTTCGGTTTCCCAACAGGATGCCGATGCACTGCAAGCGCTGACTCGCGCACATTTTACTGATGCGATTGGCACGGGCTTCAAGGTAAGCCTGCCTGGGCATGAGAACGACGCGCAATGGCTGCGCTTGATGGCCGTGAATGACCTGCCCAAACTGACCCCAAAAAATCCAGGGTTGATGGCGGTGGCGCCAAAGTCTACCGTGCCCCTGGTGGCAAGCACCGGCTTCAGTCTTTCTTTCAATGGCACAGCGCCCAACCCCTTGCCACAGGACACCTATGTGTTTGAGCATGACCGGCTGGGACGCTTCGCTCTTTTTATCGTTCCCGCGGGCCCGGGCCAGCAGTCATATTCGGCTGCGATCGTTCGACCCGAATGAGAGTGTTGCCGATTGCCAGGATTGGAGGACGAAGCACTCTTCAATCCTGGCGTTCAGGCAATTCTGGCAATTTCGGTCTTTCTGAAATTCCATCGCCGGTCCACTTCATCAGAAGGTTAAGCCCGTTCTCTGCGGCACGGGAGAATCCCAACCGCTCGAACAGCCGGAGCGAAGGATTATAGCTTTCCACATAGATAGTCACGGGTTTAGCGGTGGCGCGCGCCTGCTCCAGTATCCGGCCCAGCAGGATTGATCCGATCCCCTGGTTCCGGTATTGGGGAAGCACAGTCACATCCAGTATGTGAAAAGCTTCGGTGGTCGGATCGAAATAGATCCTTCCTACCCGAGACTGGTCAAGACAGATGACCGCGTGCTGTGCCTGGGGATGCTCAGCGGCATAGTGCCGTTGCTGCGCTTCGAACTGCATCCTGACGAAAGTTTCCTTTTGTTCACTTGTCCAGGGAACAAGAGCCATCTCCTGTTCGCGGGTGCTGGCGTAGACGCTAAAGAGAAAGCCCAAATCGGCCTCGGTGACCGGACGAAGCATGATCTGCTCAGGCTGGATCATGCTTTTTTACGCACGCGATGAAAGACCGCCTCATAGTCGATAGTTCCCTCGCCGGCTGCGATGGCGGTGAGAAAAATTTCCAGAACGCCCAGCTTCTCATGCTCAAGGCGGTGCGTGGTCTGCATGAGCCGGGGCGACCCCGGTCCTTGAAACGTCAGGAAAAAAAGCTCGGCATGGGGCACGCTTGTGCGGTCTGCGACTTCTATGAGTTCCAAGGGAAGAAATTCGCCGTTGTGAAGATGGACTTTGAATTTGGAGTGCAGATGTTCAGAGAAATCTTTGCTGCTGAGCTTCTCGAGTTCCGCCATCGAAACCATGCCTTAATGAAAAGAGATTGAAGCCGCTGCATGTCGCCTTGTCGCTGCAATCATGCGAAGCCTGTGCAGACAAAGTTATACCAGAAGACGGAATGCCCCAACCTGCATTGCCGTTTTGAAACCACATTTTCAGAAGATCACGCCCGGCAAAACGTGGCGCCAATGGTGCTGCCGGCGGTTGCAGCACCGGCAAATGCGGTGATACAACTTACACTCTGAGCTCGATGCCTGTTTCCAATCGAGAGCCGCTCAATGCGCCTTCTACGCTGGAAAGACGTTTACCGGGAAGCGGAACTCCTGCGGGCCGCGGTGCGCGTTTACACCAAACCGCTGTTTCAATGGCGCAAGGCCCTTTCCACTTCCACTGACGGAAAAACGCTGTACGATTTTGCTTCTCATGGGCTCCGCAACCTTGATGCGCTGCATTCCTCATTGCAGCGCGAGACATTTGCATTCCGCCCATCGGTTGCCCTGCATTACAACTTTAACGGCAAGCACCGCACGCTCTACATCGGTCCATGGGAAGAGCGGATCGTGGACCTGCTGCTGTACCGCCTGCTGAACCGGCGGCTGAATTCCTGGTTCTCGGCGAATTCCTACGCTTACCGCAGTCACAGCTTCGGACTCGACCAGTGCCAGAGCCGCATTGCCCAGGTCATGCGGAAGGCGAAAACTCCGCTGTATCTGGTGAAGCGCGATATAGCCGACTATTTTGCCAGCATCAACCATGAACTGCTTTTAGCCATGCTGGCCCAGTTGGTAGATCCTGCCGATTACCTGTTTCGCGTTCTGGAGCAACGCGTCCGGTTTCTGTATGAAGAAGATGGAGAGAGCAGGCAGGCATTGGCCGGAGTGCCGTTTGGCAACGCCGTTGCCTGTCTGTTCGCCAACCTTTATCTCACCGGCCTTGACCGCAAGATCGAGGCCGTGCCTGGGATCGAGTATTTCCGGTATGCCGACGACATCCTCTTGTTGTCACCTGCGAGAGAGCGCTCGGAACGGGCTTCACGGATACTGGAAACCGGGCTGGCGGAGTTGAAGCTCAAGATCAAAGAAAGCCATCGCGCCGATCTGGTGATTACAACAAGTCCGGTGAAAGTAACAGACTTCACGCCGGCTATCCATTTCCGCCATCTTGGACTTCTTTTTCGCGCCGGCGGCCAAGTGGCCTTATCGCGGGACAAGTTGCGAAAGATTCAGAACCTCTTTCACTTCGGATTTCGCCGCGGGCGACGTCGCTGGGCGAAATGTGCGGACGCAACCAGCCGCGCGCAGGCGCTGATCATGATCGCGATTGAGACCATTGAACGGGGCTTGCGCAATGTGGCTATTCTCGATTACTACCTGAAACATGTAGATGATGAACAGCAGTTGCGTCTGCTGGACCGCTGGCTGGCGGAAGAAATCCTGAGCCTGGTGTTTGGAGGCCATAAGAAGGGGCACTTTCGCCGCATCAGTTTTCAGCAGCTACGGAAAATGGGCTTGCCCTCGCTGCTGCATCGCCGCCGGCTGATTTCAAGAGGTACGATTGAAAGCCCGTTTTTTCTGTGGCAGCGGCAAAAAGCCACCAGAGCATTCAGGGGGACGGTTGCCAGGCTGTGAACGCAGCCTTCTCTTCAGATCCCAGAAGCAGCAGCCATGCATGCCTGTGAGAGAGGGCGGCTGCCTGTAGACGGGGGTTATGGAATAACTTGGGCGCTAAAGCGCAAGTTCGTTTTATCAACCGTCCCCCTGAATGCTTTGACCATCTAATTGGAAGGAGCGACGATGGGATTCTTCAAATCTCTGGTGAACACCTTTTCGGGAGGCATGGATTGTCCGGGGTGCGGAACCCCGGGCGCAAAGAAATCCGGCAACGAGATCAAGTGCCTGAATCCGGTATGCCGTTATTTCGGAGGAGCCCCGGCCGAGCCGCAACCTCCATCCCCGCAGACTGTAGCTCCCAAATCTCAGCCGCCGCGGACGGAGTCAGCACGCCCCGCGTCGGGTACCATTTCCATTCAATATGTGAATTTTCAGGGCGAGCACAAAACTTTCGTAGCCGATGCCGCGTCGCTACGCAGAAAGAACAACCACATCATCGCCACGGTAGCGCCCAACGGCAAAGAAATTGCCCTTTCGCGCAAGCGCATTCAGAACCTGCGCGAGGTTGATGTCAAGCTGCCGGAGAGAGACCGTTCTGATGCTCCACGCCCTACTGCCCGCGAAAGGCAGGTGCTCGGATATCACAGGAAGCATGGAACTACATCACCACTGTACGAGAAGGTGAAGGCCAAATATCCGCAATGGTAAGAATGAAGGCGTGGGCAGCAGCAGGAGGCAGGTAGAAATAGGAAAGGCTGTGACATTGGTTATGGTCTAGCCGTTTACTCCTGCGAGGGAGTCTACAGCGTGGATCCATGTACCGTCACAGCCCTTGATGTAATTACTGCTTTCGCAGTCCCTGACCCCAACGGTCTCCTCGCAGAAGCCGTCGGTTTTTTCGGGTCGGGGCGTTCCTTGAATTGCTTCACCGAACGAATCACCCAGTCTACTTCGGATTAGCTGCGGTTTATTGCAACAACCCTTTCGACCGTCGACGTGAGCAATCCTAATCGAAGATCGCTGAAAGTCAACGCCCGTGATTTGTGCAAACAGAAATTCGTTTGTGGATTTCTGGCGTGCATTTCAGCCGCGAAAAATGCGGCGCTGAAACACTAGGAAGGTGGCTGTACTGCTTATCCACAACAATTTCCACAAAGACAAACACTTGATTCACCTTCCGGCATCCAATGAATTTCTTGACGGCGCGGCGCTCTTGCTTCATTGTGATGTAGGAAGGAATAAAAATGTCAGCACTGGTAGCGTACGTTGACGGCGGATGTCATGGCAGTCCGGGACCGGCTGGCATTGGCGTTGTGATCGAAAAGCCCAATGGCGAACTGATCAGGATCGCCCGCTGGATCGGCCACCATGATAATAATGTCGCCGAATATGCCGCCCTGCTGGAGGCGCTGCACTACGCATTGAACCTGGAAGCCACATCGCTGCACGTCTACACCGATTCCGAACTGGTGGTCAAGCAGATGACGGGTGTGTACGCCTGTCGCAGTCCCCGGTTGTACTCGTTGAACTGGATGTGCCGCAAGCTGGCGCGCTCTCTGAAATTCGGCATCGCCCATATTCCCCGAGAACGCAACCTCGAAGCCAACCGCCTGGCCAACCATGCCGTCCGCTTCCGCACCCGGAGCGCCGAACCTGCTCTGCAGGGCGTGTAAAAGTAACTTGCTTCGCCGGTTGATTCTGCGTATTAATGTCTGCGCGTGCTTGGCTTTCACAAAAAGTTGCCGATTACCGGCGAAGAACGGAAATGGGTTGACGGTTCTTTTGAGCATCTTTCTGCCCTGCTAGGGCGCGACCGAATGCTGAAAGCACAAGTGGTGCTTCCGCTGCCGGAACATTTTCCTGACCCTTATGATGGCACTCCGGAAACGGTCGAGGGGCTGTTCCGGCGCATTTGCGGCTACATGGGGGTGGAGCGCGATGAGATTGATCTGGAAATCTTTCCTGATCATTCGCAGGAATTGCATGAGTTGTTACCGACAGGGAGCCACCATTCTCAAGGTGCTGCCGGACTGTATACCCGCAATCCGGAAACTTCCCGCACGGTGGTAGCGCTTCAAAACTCCCAATTGAAAGACCCGCTCGCAGCAGTGGCCACTCTGGCCCACGAACTCGGCCATGTGATTCTTCTCGGCGGACAATTGATTGACCACGATGCCCCTGACATGGAACCACTTACAGACCTGCTCACCGTCTACCTGGGCTTTGGGGTATTCACTTCCACGGCAGCAGCCCGTCTGACAAAGTTTCAGGATGATCAAAAGTATGGCTGGTCTATGCAGCGACAGGGCTATCTGCCTGAAATCGTTTATGGCTACGCTCTGGCTAAACTCGCAAGCGAACGCAGCGAACTTCAGCCCAGTTGGATCAACCATCTGTCAGTCAATGTAAAAGCCTATTACAAACAATCACGGAGATGGCTGGATGCGCGGTGAACGGGTGACGTCAACCATGCAGCCAGTAAATCCAACTCTCAGCGGCTGCATCATGAACCACGAGAATGGATTCGGCTAGAAGACTCCAGTCCGGCAGGACGGCAGATAGTAGCCCGGACACGGAGTTTCTCAGATGCGCGTTGTTTGCGCATCTGAGAAGCGGAGTGCCGGGTAAGAACAAAAAGAAACGCCTTCCTTGCGCCCGCGGCTTGCGCGCAGCTCCTGCTTTTGGAGCGGAGCGCACTAGAAGAATCGGTGCATAACGTTATAACGATTGCGAATTCGGGGACTTTAAACCTCAATCATGAATAATGCGGATGGCAGAATCGGCACAGGCTGAAGGACCCGAAACGACGTGGAGCCGACGATCGGACTTGAACCGATGACCTGTCGATTACGAATCGACTGCTCTACCAACTGAGCTACGTCGGCCTTGCTCCTAATTTTAAAAGAGGAAGTTCGGGCCGTAAAGCTGCGGCCCTTTGCTTCACATTACCGGACTGGCTGCTGATCGAGAACCACGCCGTGAGCTTCAGCGTCCTGCCGGGCTGCCTGGAAGTCGCCGATGGCCTCGAAGGCGCCGAACATGCGGAACAATCCATAGCCGTGAAAAGCAATGGAGAGCCAGTCGTGCCACAGAAGGATCACGGCAGCATCCAGAGCATACAGCGCCATGCCGAGTATCAGGGCCCATTTCTGTCCCTGGACCACGACCCGTCCCAGTCCCCAGAAAGCCCCGGCCGCAATGGCCGTGATAATCAGAGCGACCACCGCGCCCTGCGTTCCGCTGCGCTGCCCTAATGCAGCGACCAAGTCAGTGACTCCGAGTCCCACGACAAAATGCCACTGCCCGTTGGCGAGTGTGATCACGGCATTCACCAGCGAAAGAACGGCAATCACATTGAACCAACTGGCGCGTTGCTTCATTTTGGCCTGCGCCAGCGCAATCTGGTATCTGTAAGTAGTCTGCGGATCAGCCGCCATCTGGGCAGCCAGATTCAAGCCGGGTGAAGACATGACAAGCTCCTGAAGTGGAAATTAGGCAAAAAGGTGGTTCAGAGTACCACGAAAATCAGGAAGCAGGAGACAAACGTATATTGAAGTAGAATCGAAGGTTCGATGGTCCGGCGTATGGGTGGGCAAAGTGTTGTGAGTTAGGAAACTCCAATCCGGCAGGACGCATGAAACTAGCCCGCTGTTTCAACAGCGGGGAGAGTTAGTTAAAGCAACAAAGTCCCGGCAGGGACGACTGAATTGGTTGTTCTAATCCGTCACGTGGTCTGCGGTTCCACTACAGCGAGAGCTTGGAATTTATTCGTGCGTGCGCTGCTTCTTATATATATGCCCGGAGTTTTTGTTGGATTTCCTTCGCGATGATTGGCCCTCTATCCTTAGTTGAGAAAACGCGATAAATCATTCGGCTGGCATAGGTGTGGGACATAAGAGCAGGATTGTAAAACATTCAGTCGTCCCCTGCCGGGGACTCTATTCGGTTATGTACCGTTTCCCGCCGTTGAAACGGCGGGCTAGTTTCATACGTCCTTGCAGGACTGGATTTTGGAAGAGAATAACTTTCTCGCTGTCCTAAACTGTGTCACAAGTCGTGGGCTAGATTGCCTCCGCCCTGCCGGGCTCTTTTTTGAACGATGACAAAGATGTCAATCCCTTGAGTGCACGGAATCGTTCCGCGAAGTGTCATGACCGCATGGTTATGGAGGGGTTTGTGTGGACGAAGTGGACTTGCTGGACTGGGGTGAACGGTGTCATCGTTCCAATTTTATCTGCTCAGAGGACTAACCCACCACCGTCTCCGCTCCTAATTCCCGCAACAACCCTGTCACCTGTTCAATGATGGCTTCGGCTTGGGTGGATTTCAGGCTGAACCTGAGCACGCCTCCCGGGGAGAATTGGGCTCCGCGGGTCTGGCCCACAAAGCGGAGGAGACGTTCGGGGTCTATTGCGGCCTGCTCGGTAAACTTAATGGTCACCGCATCGCGCTTGCGGTCTACGCTCAACACGCCTACGCGCTCTGACACCAGCTTGAGCGCCGCGGCGGCCAGCAGAAAACGCACTGGAGGCGGCACAGGGCCATAGCGGTCTTCGAGTTCCTTGCGGACATCTTCCAACTCGGCGTCGTTCTGCACTCCGGCGGCGCGCTTGTACATGCGAAGGCGCTGGTTCTCTTCGGCGATGTACTGGGTGGGAATGCGCAGGTCAATGCCGAGATTCAGATGCGTGCTGACTTTATCGGCGGTCTCCTCACCCTTGATCTCGCGGATGGTGCGTTCCATCATCGAGGTGTACATCTCAAAGCCAACAGCATCAATGTGTCCGCTCTGCTCACCGCCCAGCAGGTTGCCGGCGCCGCGCAGTTCGAGATCGAGCGCGGCGATCTTGAAGCCCGCCCCCAGGTCAGAAAATTCTTTCAACGCAGCCAGCCTGCGGCGGGCGATCGGAGTCAGCTCCTGCTCGGCGGGAACCAGAAGATAGGCATAGGCGCGGCGGTTGGAGCGTCCTACGCGTCCGCGCAACTGGTAAAGCTCTGACAGGCCGTGACGGTCGGCGCGATTGATCAGGATGGTGTTGCACAGAGGAATATCGAGTCCATTTTCGATAATGGTGGTGGCCACCAGCACGTCGGCCTCATGGCGCACAAAAGCGAACATCACCTTTTCGAGTTCCCCTTCTGACAACTGCCCATGGCCGACCAACACCCGCGCACGGGGCACAAGTTCCTGGATCTTGGCCGCAATTTCGTAAATGGTCTCCACGCGGTTGTGGACAAAATAAACCTGGCCGCCGCGTTCCATTTCATGCTCGATGGCCGACTGCACCAGCTTTTCATCGAAGGGCGCGACCACTGTCTGGATGGCCATGCGATCTTTGGGCGGGGTCTCAATCACACTCATGTCGCGCAGCCCCACCATGGACATGTGCAGCGTGCGTGGAATGGGCGTGGCCGACATGGTGAGCACGTCCACTTCTCTTTTGAGCTGCTTGAGCCGTTCCTTATGGCGGACGCCAAAACGCTGCTCTTCGTCCACGATCACCAGCCCCAGGTCCTGGAACTTGATGTCTTTCGACAGAATGCGATGGGTGCCGACCACAATATCCACTTTGCCCTGCTCGATCCGTTCCGCGGTCTCTTTCTGTTGTTTGGCATTGCGGAAACGGCTCATCATCTCAACCGTGATAGGAAAGGCGGCGAAGCGGCGCTTGAAACTTTCGTAGTGCTGAAAGACCAGCACTGTGGTGGGGGCGAGCACGACCACCTGCTTGTTGTCCTGCACGGCCTTGAAGGCCGCGCGCATGGCCACTTCGGTCTTGCCATAGCCCACATCGCCGCACAGCAAGCGATCCATGGGCCGCTGCGACTCCATGTCTCTCTTGATATCGGCAGTGGCCTGAAGCTGATCGTCGGTCTCGTTGAATTCGAAAGCATCTTCAAACTCGCGCTGCCATTGCGAGTCTGACGGAAAAGCGTGTCCTTTGGCGGCGTTGCGTTCGGCGTAAAGCTTGAGCAGTTCGTCGGCCATGTCTTGCATGGCCTTCTTCACCCGCGCCTTGGTCTTGGCCCAGGCAGTTCCGCCCAGCCGCGCCAGCGGCGGACGCACACCTTCACTCGACCGGTATTTCTGAATCAGGTCAAGCCGCGTGAGCGGGACGTAGAGCTTGGCCGCCTCCGCAAATTCCAGCAGCATGTACTCGCCGGTGGTCTCGCCCTGCTGCAATTCTTTCAACCCCTGATACATGCCGATGCCGTGTTCCACGTGCACCACGTAATCGCCAATCGCGAGATCGCGGAAGTCGGACATGAAAGCCGCGGTCTTCGAGCGCTGCCGCAACGGGGCCTTGACTACGACTTCGGAATCGTCGAACAGATCGCGAGCGCCGAACAGAACCAGGTGTGCATCGGGAAGCACCACACCGTCGGGAATGGGAGCGCGCACGATGGTAGTGGTGGTGAGATCGCCGGTGAAATACGCGGTCTCATCAAGATACGTTTCACTGCCGGGCAAAGGATTGCGCGTGCCCATACGGAAAGGCGTCTGGTATTCGGTAAAGATGTCGGCAAGCCGTTCCATTTCGCCCGTGTTCGGCGCAGCGAAGATCACCCTGCGGCCTTCGCCAGTAAGCTTCTTCACCTCTTCCACCATGGCGGGAACAGAACCATGAAAGCGCGGGGTGGGCTGCGACAAGAACTCAATGGACAGCATGAGGCTGTTGGCGGAAACCGGCATGAACTCGGAGAGATCAATTTCCGCCACCTGTCCCATACCCAGCCGTTCCAACGCGCCGCCCGGCAAGCGCGACAAACGCTCATTCCACTCTTCCGGCGGAAGATAAATTTCTTCCGGAGTAGCCAGCCGCCCGACCAAGCTGATTTCGTGGCGGCGAATTACTTTGTCCCACCAGCGCTCCTGCTCGGCTTTCACGTCCACAGGTTCATCTACAAAGACCAGTGCATCGGGCAGCAGATCGAAAAGCGTGTTTGCCGCGCCGGCGTTGGCGTAAAACTCCCATCCCGGAAACACAGTCACGCCAGTGGATGCGAGCGCCTCACGCACCGTATCGCCCGAACCTTCCACCCGCGTGCCGGAAAGCCGCGCGTGAATTTCAGTGAGCAATTCTTCGCGGATGGGCGTTTCCGTGAGTGGCAGCAGGCTGACTTCGTCGACCGGAGCGGCCGAGCGCTGGGTGCCAGGATCGAACTTGCGGATGGACTCAACCTCATCGCCAAACAGCTCGATGCGCAACGGGCGGTCCGCTTCCGGCGGATAGGCATCTACCAGCGCGCCACGTATGGCATATTGTCCGGGCATCTCCACTACGTCTACGGCGGTATATCCAACGGTATTCAGGTGCTGGACCAGTTCTTCTACGTCGAGCAGATCGCCGCGGCGAATCACACGCGCCAAACCCATGTAATGCTCGGCGGCACGCAGGCGCATGGTGGCTGCCTCGAGTGGAGCGATCACGATGGAGGCCGCGCCGGTCACGATCTTCCACAATGCGGTGGCGCGTTCTTCCTGAATCTCAGGATGAGGCGAGAGATTTTCAAACGGCAGCACGTCATAGGCGGGCAGCTTCACCACTGCTTCTGGGCTGCATGCGCCGGTAAGCTCACAAAAAGCCTGTACCGCAGGGAATAAATTTTCGGCAGCGCGGTTATCAGCAACGACCACGATCAGCGGCGCGGCTGCCGTGCGCTGTAGATAAGGAGTAAGAAGAGATTTAGCCGTAGGCACGAGTCCGGACAGACGGATGCGCCCCGCAGAAAGGCCAGACGCCCCCCTACGCTGTTTGAGATATAAGGCCGCCTGCTGAAAGCCAGGGCTTTTTTCCACGTCCGCCAGGACTTCGCGGACGAAAGGCAGGATCACCTCTTTATTCTACCAAGGTTTTTGCAGGGGCTGGGGAGATCGGGTGATCGGTAGATCGGGTCATCCGGTGATCTGATTCATGCCGCATAGTAGCGGTACTGCGTGCAGCAAAGTTTTGCTTGACGATCAACAAACATACGTCCTGATTTTCGATCGGCGTTTTAGACTCACGAACAAAGATTCGTCGCACATCGCGTCAATTTCCGCCAATGAGAATAAAAAACGAGAAATCGCAGTGATGTCGTGCAAGAGAGGAACATCAAAAACGTTCCTGAGTTATTAGAGGCGAACCGATTGCCGCGGTGTGCCTTGTGTTGTTGCGGAAAAAACGTCTCCGATGAGCGTCATGAAAAGAAAGTACCTGCGGAGGCAACCCAATTACTTAGGTTCTGTTACTAAGGTTCGATTGACTTTATTATTTTCTGCAACAAAGTCCTGTGAATGTGTGTCTAATGTAGTAAGAAGTGCGAATGGGTCGGAGGTGACCTATGGGCGAAAAATTTTCGGTGGCTGAAGTGGCGGCGCTTCGGAACGAACTTCTGCAGGGCGGTTTGGATTCCTTCCAGGCTGCGGAACTGCTCAAGATGTTCCTCACCGGTCGTGGATACGGCATTTCACCAGAAACTGCTCTAGACGCGGCGGGACGAATCGAGGGTAACGGTTGCAATGTTGAAACCCTCCACAAAGAACTGGAAACTTTAGCATTGGTGATGTAACCGCATCACACAACACAATGAGACAGCCGGGCCAACCAGCCCGGCTGTTTTGTTTTGTTCTGAGTTTTTGTTTTTGCTTTATCCCGAGCGCGAGCGAGGGAACCCTACGTTCGCAAATAAACCCCTGATTCCACCTGATGTGATTAGGCTGGTCTTGCTCTCTTCCGTAAGCGCTGGCCCGATAGCATTCAATCGGACATAGACAATGACTCAAGAGTGAGTGCGGATTGCAAAGAGTTGCTAAGCAGTGTTCATTCAGTCCGCAGAATGCGACAACCGTTGTAACGCCACCGAAGAGATTTTTCTAGTGCGCGCCGCTCCAAAAGAAGGAGCTCCGCACACGCCTTCGGGCAGAGCGGAACAAAGTCTTTTTCCTTCCTTACCCGGCACTCCGCTTCCAGATGCGCAAGAAGGCGCGCATCTGGGAAGCTCCGTGACCGGGCTATTTTCGGTCGTCCTGCCGGACTGGAGTTTCGTGAATCTATCTCCATTTCCAGCAACAAGGTTTAGGTGACGAAGGACTGAGTGCGGATCATAGAGCTGTTTCGGTAAAGATGTGACCACATTCTCTAAACCAGCGGCATTACGCTGAGGACTTTCATTGCTGCTCACGCGCAAGCAGTCGCGGAGCAGTTCCTTCGCCTGCCGGCTCAGGATCACACGGGCATAGGGGTTTTTGTGCGAACCTTTTATGAATCAGCTATGGATAGCCCTGATGGCCAAGTGCTTTTACTCGTAATGCAACGCTTCTACAGGATCGAGTTGGGCGGCCCTGGTGGCGGGCAGGGTGCCGAAGATCACGCCCACCAATGTCGCCACAAAGATGGCGATGATCGCCGAAATTCCGGAGATGGGAATACGGTACTCGGTAAAGAAACGCACAGAAAACGGCAACGCCAATCCAAGAATGGTGCCGACGATTCCTCCAGTCAGCGATATCAGCACGGCTTCGGTAAGAAACTGGAGTTTGATCTCACGATTCGTTGCGCCGATGGCTTTGCGAATGCCGATCTCGCGGATGCGGGTGCGTACGTTAGCCAGCATGATGTTCATGATGCCTACGCCGCTTACTATCAGGGTCACCAGTGAGATGGCCAGCAGCACTACGGTCAGCGCGTTGGCAGTCTTTCCAGCCACGGTGAGCAGTTGGGTGAGGTTTTCCACGTGGTACACCGATTCGGGCCGGTGCCGTGCCTGAATCACTTTCTGGATCAGCAGGGTCGCGCGTTCCACGTCACCGGCGTCCGAAACCGAAAAGAAGAGCTGTTTGACCGCGTCGCTGCCGGTGAAATAGCGGCTTACGGTATAGGGAATCAAGATAGTATCGGCGGCAATTTCCGACTGGCCGAAAGTTTCCACCTTTTCGCGGAAGGTGCCAATAATAATGAAGGGCAGCCCGTTGATCTTTATGTCTTTGCCAATGGCCGCCGCTTCGCTTCCATAAACCTTGCGCGCGAACTGCTGGGTAACTTCAGCAACCTTGGCGCGCGACATGGAATCTTCAGAATCGAAAAACCGGCCGCTCAGGCTTTCGAGATTGCGGACCGTCGCATATTCCGGGGCCACGCCCAACACCCGCAAGTCGCGTTCCTTGCCGCCGCCGACTGCAATGCGGTCCTGCAATTCGGCCATGGGAGAAGCTGCTTCGATGCCGGATACCTGCTGCTGCACAGCTTTCATGTCTTCTACAGTCAGGTAATCGCTGACGCTTCCGGTACTCACCGAAGCGTTGCCGCCGCCTTCATAGTAGGCATAGATAAGGTTGGCCCCAATCGCCTGGATCTGGTTCATTACATACTGCTTGCCGGTTAGGCCGATGGTGACCACAACGATCAGAGAGGCTGTGCCGATAACCATGCCCAGGGCCGTGAGGGCGAAGCGCACTTTGCTGGTCTGGAACGAATCAATGGCAATGCTCACAATTTCGCTGAAGAGCATTGTCTTGCGCGCGGTTTCCACCAAGGGAGTCGTCACAAGGGCATTCTATAAGGAAGGGACGCGCAACGCCGCTTTATTGATAATACGAATCCGTGAGAACACCAGAGAAAGCGACCATATTCCGCGCCGGCCAACGGTTCACGCAATCTGACGCTGCGGACGGGTCACCAGTTCTACTTTGCCTTCCAACTGCTTGAGCGTGTAATTCTTCGAGCACCCTACGCAAAGCCAGAAATGCTCTACTCTGTGTTTCGAAGTCGGGAAGCCAAAGAACCTTCCGCCATCCAGCCGCATCAGCAGTTTGGAACAGTTTGGGTTGGCGCACTTGGAAATCATAGAGTTACGGATAGTTGCATACTATTTGACGTATGCAGAGGGCAAAGGGTCGCCCAAAATCGTAAGCTGCCGCAGGTCCCAGATCCAGAGCAGAGGAATATTACCTGTTCGTGATAGTTCTGCTGCGATAAGCTGATAGCCAACCGGCAGGAACCTGCTTCCTGCCCGGCATTTCAAAATGGCGGAAATCGTTCTCGAAACCCATGCCTTGCAGCGCACCTTTGGAAACCTGGTCGCTGTTGATGACCTTTACCTCAAAGTAGAAAAGCAGCAGTTTTTCGGCTTCCTCGGCCCTAACGGCGCAGGGAAATCAACCACTATCAAAATGCTGACGGGTTTGCTGCGTCCCACATCGGGCCAGATCCGCATTCTGGGCCGCGACCTGCAACAGGACAGCGTCAACATAAAAAAATCTATTGGAGTGGTGCCTGAGGGGCTGTCGCTCTTTGAGCGGCTCACCGGCGCCCAGCTTCTCAACTTCGTCGGACGCATGTACGGACTCGACCGCAACGTGGCAGCGCAGCGCACGGCCGAATTGCTGGAATTCATGGACCTGGGCGACGCCGCGCACCAACTGGTGGTTGATTACTCTCATGGAATGAAGAAGAAGACGGCGCTGGCCGCCGCCGTGATCCATGGCCCGTCTATTCTGTTTCTCGACGAACCATTCGAAGGCGTAGACGCCATTGCAGCCACTACCCTGAAACGGCTTTTGCAGCGCTTTATCAACCATGGCGGCACAGTGTTTCTTACCTCGCATGTGCTGGAAGTGGTGGAGCGCCTCTGTACTCACATTGCCATCATCCAGCACGGACGCCTGGTGGCCAGCGGTTCACTCGACGAGTTGCGCTCGGGCGTGAAGGTCGCCGGGCACGATCAATCTTCTCTCACGCTGGAAGAGATTTTTCTCCAGGTGGTGGGCGGCGCCAAGCAGGATGCGGAGGTGCTTTCCTGGCTCTGATGAACAGCCACCTCGTTCTGCTGCTTCAGGTGCGCTGGCAGTTGTTTGTAAATTCACTGCGACGGCGCAATCGCGGACTGGAACTGGCGGGCCAGTTGATGGGCGTCATATTTCTCGCTGTCTTTGCGGTGGGAACCAGTATCGGATTTTATGCCGCGTGCTGGGCCGCATTGAAGTATGACCACTTGTACGTGCTGAATGTTCTGCTCTGGGGCGTCTTTCTGGCGTGGCAGCTTGCGCCGGTGTTGCTGGAAGGCTTTTCGCCGGGCCTGAATTTTCGCGAGATTGCCCGGTATCCGATCTCGTTCCGGTTGTACTTCTTGCTCAACTCAGCCTATGGATTTCTCGATCCCGCAGCCATTGTGTCGCTGCTGTGGCTGTTTTCGATCTGGCTGGGCATCGTCATCGGACGTCCGGAATGGGCATTGCAGGCGGCAGTTCTCTTTCTTGTCTTTGTAGTGTTCAACATTCTGTGCAGCCGCGTCATTGTGAATCTATTCGACCGTTTTCAGAGCAGCCGCAAAGGACGCGAACGCATGGTGGTGATCCTGCTGCTGCTCATGTTTCTGCCCCAGGCGATCCAGTTCATCAACTTCGAGAAACTGGTCCGTTCCACCGATTATGCGCCTTTCATGAAGGTATTCAATCCGGTGAACCGCATGTCACCGCCGGGCGCGCTGTTCGAATTGCTGTCATCGCCGGGGATCGAAAAACTGCTTCCCCTGGTGTTGCTGGCTGCCTACTGCCTGCTCGTATTCTTTCTGATGCTGTGGCAATCGAAATCCATTTATCAGGGAGATGTCCAGTCAGAAGGTGGGGGCGGGCGTCATGAAAAATTGAAAGTGTCTGTTGGTTGGACATTTCCCGGCGTTGACCCTGCGATTACCGCTATCTTTGAAAAAGAGCTTCGTTATCTTCACCAGAACCTGCGCGTGATCGTGCAGCTTGCCTATCCCATGCTGATCTTTCTCTTTATTATTTTCAGCAAGAGCCAGCATCACAGAACGAACCCGTTCATTATGATGTTCGGCGGCGCCAGCCCAGTGGGCGCGCTGGCCCTGTTCGCGTCATTTTCCCTGCTGGGGATGGGTAATGTCGCCTACAACATTTTTGGCATGGACCATGAAGGGTTCGGACGGTGGATGCTCTGCCCGCAATCGCTGCGGAAGATTATTTTCGCCAAGAACCTCAGCTATGGTGTGATCTTTGCATTCCTTTATCTGATCGGCAGTGGATTGCTGATGGCGATCATGGGGATTCCCCTGCTTCCCTTTCTGACGATCACTGTGGCTTCCCTGGCCGTGATGATTACACAGTTTTCCGCCGGCAATCTTTTCTCCGCCTACTGGCCGAAAAAAATAGATCCGACGCGGATGAATTCCCGCATGGTATCCACAGCCGCCGGATTCGCCTCGCTGCTGATCATTGCTCCTATAGGCATGATTGTGGCGGCAGTGACAGGCGCATCATTATTCTGGCATCTTCACTGGTTGCCGCTGCTGGCCAGCATTGCGGGCCTGGCAGTCTCCGTAGTGCTCTACTCGGCCCTGCTGACCAACGCAGCCAATTATGCGAGTGCGCATCTGGAAGACATGGAAAGCGCATTGAGCAAGTCGGTGTAAGGTTCAAAATCAAGCCCAGCGAGACGAAACGAATTGCGCGCTTTGCGTTCGGAATCTTTGCGCTTGATGGCCGAACCCGGAGCGCTACAGCCCTTGCAGCGCTCTTCTCCGGCGCTTATAAGACCCGTCCGGGCGAGCGCGTAGGGGTTGTGCTGTACGGATCAAATGCCGGCTTGACAAGATTTCCTGTCTAGCGCGAGTGGAGAGCTTTTACTTCACTATGAGCGTTAGTGGCACGCTGTGAGTCACGGTCCCGGAAGTTCCCGTTACAGTCAGGGTGTAAGTTCCGGCCGGCGTCGGCGGCCCACCTCCTGTAGCTCCTCCGCCACCGCAAGCTATGAATGCGCCAAAAATTCCAACCAGAAAAGTCATTCGCAGGAGTCCGTTGGAATGGCGCTTGCGCGGCCGTATATATACCAGGGCCGCAAGCCCCGCCACAGCCCACCATGTTGAGAGCCCTTGCCTCTGTAAGGAGGCCGTGGCCGAGATGGTACTTACTGTGATTGTCAGGTGTGGTGGAGGGGGAAAGCCTTGGCCGAAAGACTCTGGCGTCGTTTGCAGCGAAGTCGGGCTGGTGCTGCACTTAGCGCCTGCCGGAGCTCCTGTGCAGCTGAACGTAATCAGATTTTCAAACGTGGGCAAGGTGGCCACAATTACGTCATAAGTTGCCGTTTGGCCGGCCGTTATCGTGATGGATTCCGGCGTTCCATTTGGTGTGCTCATGGCGAAATCAGGCCCGGTAGGGAACCCGAATCCTGTGAGATTGAAAACATGCGGGGATCCGGGAGAATTGTCGGTCACAATCAACTGGCCTGAAACGTTTCCACCACCAGGTGGTACTCGCATGATTATCTCAAAAGGAATTGACGATACCCCTGGCAGTAACGT
>CAWGMN010000005.1:0-543554 GCA_963823745.1 Terriglobia bacterium | reverse complement strand
GAGTTTGCCGCGGACCTTTGTGTTCAGACTGGCCGGGCAGATGGTTGGCGGAAACAGCGGTGTTACTCATCAGGAGGCTCCCAGAGATTTGGAATTGGCTGGAAATAAAAGAAAGAACGAGCGGAATGATAACAGTTTTAGACCATCCTGAGACGCAATCCGGCGGCAGCGAAGATCATGATGTTGCAATCTCAATTGCATGAAAAGCGGCGTCCCAGAGACAGAGGAAAGCGTGTTGCGGAACCGGGCAAATAGGGCGCAATACACACTTGTTCCAGCAGGTCTGATTTTACTGAATGAACGTTCATTCAGTCAATGTTTTATGGTTGGCGTCTTTAGACTATGGTTTTATTCGGACCGTCGGTTCACAGGGCTGATGTCATGGCCCTGTGCCATTTTTTCAACGATCATTTTGTTTTGCCCCGAATTTTACGCCGCCCGGTGAGGTCGCCTATCCATTTCTTGGCTTTCCCAGGGCTTACGCCGCTGGACTGACAAATATGCCGCGGTCTCGGGGCTTGTTGGAAGCAAACTTTATTTCAGACTTCCTAAGGTTCCATTTCCGGAATGTGTCTTCCGAAATCACTGCAATTCTGAAAAGTTGGGTTACACTGGCTTGCATTCCCTCCCCCCAAGCTGTTTATGGTGAAAAACTACCGTTCTGACATTCTGTTTGTGTTCTTCGTGCTGCTGGTGTTGTGGGCCGCCTACACGGCCCGCGACGTGTTGCTGCTGATCTATGTGAGCGCGCTGTTTGCGGTAGTTATTTCACCGGCCATCCGGCTGATTCGCAAGATTCGCATTCGGGGATGGCGTCCGGGGCGAGGATTCGCCATTGCCGTGCTGATGCTTACCATTGTTCTGGCGCTGACGGTGTTCGTGGTTTTGCGCTTCCGCCATTTACCTGAATGCCGGAGACTTCGCCGAGGAATGGCCCCGGCATCTGGCCCACTACACGCAGCTTTCCGATGGCGCGGGAACTTAATGCGACCGCACTGCAAAACTATGGGGCCGAAATCGTGGGTGGGGCCACCGGCCTGTTCCGCAATGTTGCCGGTGGGATTTTCGGGCTGTTTACGGGAATCATTCTTACGGTCTACTTCATCATTGATGGGCAGCGCGCCTTCCATTGGGCCGTCTCTCTATTCCCGGTGCGCCATCAGGACAACTGGCGGCGACTCTTTCCCGGGCTGAGCGCCGCATGAGGAACTGGCTGCTGGGACAGATGCTGCTCATGGCCACCTTGGGCGTCAGCAGCTTTATCATGTATTTCGCTTTAGGCCTGAAGTATTACTACCTGCTCGCGATGTATGCCTGCCTGGCGAACATTATTCCGATTGTCGGCCAGCTTAGCTCGGTGATATTGGCCAGCACCGTGGCCGCGCTGGATTCGCCCAACAAAGTGGTGGGCGTGCTCATCTTCTATGTGATCTACGCACAGATTGAAAGCGGCTTTCTCACTCCCCGCATCATGAAGTCAACCGTTGACCTCTCTCCACTGGCAGTGATCATTGCTTTAGCCTGGGTGGCGCGCTGGCCGGAGTGCTGGGAGCGCTGGTGGCCGTACCAACCGCGGCACTGGTGTCAGTATTCGCGGATGAATATCTAGTCAAGCGCAAGAGTGCTTCCGCGGCGGCATAGAACCTTACCACTGATTGCACTGATCTAACTGATTTTCACTGATGATGCGGATAGCTGCTAGCTTTTAGCTCTGGCTCATAGCTCTCGGCTTTTCACTTAGATCTGCCCATATTCTTCCATGCAGATTTCGCTTTCAATACTTACAGGCACTTACGATTCTCATAGCACAAAGTGCCAGGGACTGAGTGCAGATTGCTGACGGCTTACTGCTCCTCCCCGAAAATCAGTGAAAATCAGTCCCATCAGTGTCGTCAGTGGTGAGGTTTAATAACCACTGAATGCTAAAATGAAAAATTCATGAACAGCAAAATTCCAGTTGGAATTCTCGGCGCGACCGGGACTGTAGGGCAGCGCTTCATTCAATTGCTGGAGCGGCATCCGTGGTTTGAAGTTGCGTGGCTGGCCGCATCTGACCGTTCGGCGGGCAAGAAATATTGTGAGGCCGCCAAGTGGCACCTGAACACTCCTGTCCCGGAGAATCGCCGGCATGACGGTGAACGCCGCCACGCCTGATGGTTCCACGCCTAAGCTGGTCTTTGCCGCGCTTGATTCCACTGCTGCCAAAGAAATCGAACCTCGTTTTGCCGCCGCCGGACACGCTGTGGTTTCCAACTCCAGTTCGTTCCGTATGCAGGCCGATGTGCCGCTGGTGATCCCAGAAGTGAATGGCGACCATATACCTCTGCTCAAGACGCAGCAGTGGTACAAAGATTCAGGCGGCTTCATCGTCACCAATCCCAACTGCTCTGCCATCGGACTGGTGATGGCGCTTGCGCCTCTGCATCGCAAATTCGGCATCGAGAAAGTTTTTGTCGCCACCATGCAGGCCATTAGCGGCGCGGGCTATCCGGGAGTGGCATCGCTCGACATTCTGGGCAACGTGATTCCCTACATCGCCAGCGAAGAAGAAAAAATGGAAGCCGAGTCGCGCAAACTGCTCGGATCGCTCAACGGAGCGGGCGTTGTTCCCGCACAAGTCACCTTGAGCGCACATTGCAACCGCGTTGCTGTAGAAGACGGCCATACAGAATCGGTCTCTATCAAGCTGCAACGCCCGGCGCAAGCGCAGGAAATTCTGTCGGCATGGCAGGAGTTTCAATGCCTCCCGCAAAAGCTCAAGCTGCCGAATGCACCGGAACAACCGGTGATCTACGATCCGGCGCCGGACCGTCCTCAGCCCCGGCTCGACATCAATCGCGGCTCAGGCATGGCGGCTGTTGTGGGGCGGTTGCGGCCCTGCAATATCTTTGACTGGAAATTTACCGTTCTTTCTCACAATACGGTTCGGGGCGCCGCCGGCGCTGCCGTGCTCAACGGCGAACTGCTCAAAGCGCAGGGATATATCAGTTGATCGCACGGGCGGCGGTGCGCAGATGATCGTGATGAAATTCGGCGGCACCTCAGTGCAGGATGCTCAAGCCATTGATCGCGTCGCCGAAATCGTGCGCGAGCGACTGGACGCCAAGCCTGTAGTGGTCGTAAGCGCGCTGGCCAAGATGACAGACCAGCTTCTGGCTATGGCGTCCGCGGCAGGCGAGGGCAACCGCGCCAGAGCGCTGGAGCTTTCACATGCCGCGCGCGAACGCCACTTCAGCACCGCCTCAGAGCTGCTGGGCGCCAAGGCTTCGCTGAAATCCATACCGAAATTGAGGCCGACTTTGACAGCCTCGACGATTTGCTGCGCGGCGTAGTGGCGGTGGGTGAGCTGACCTCGCGGACTACCGACAACATTGCCGGTTTCGGCGAAAGAATTTCGAGCAAAATTGCTACCGCGGCTTTTTGGGTGCGCGGCATCAACGCTTCGCATGTGGACGCGCGGCGCTGCATTGTCACCGACTCCACGTTTACTAAAGCCGTACCCCAATTCGATGAGACCGATGACCGGCTGGCGGAAATTGTGCAGCCACTGCTTCAGCGGCAACGCGTGCCGGTAATGGGCGGATTCATCGGCTCTACCCGCGAGGGCATCTCTACTACGCTGGGCCGGGGTGGCTCCGATTTTTCCGCGGCTATCGTGGGTGCGGGCCTGAACGCCGAGCGTATCGAGATATGGACCGACGTGGACGGCATGATGACCACCGATCCGGAATCTTTGCCCCGAAGCAAAACGAATCAAGTCCATCAGTTTTGAAGAAGCAGCGGAACTGGCTTATTTCGGGGCCAAGGTGCTGCATCCGGCAACCCTTTTGCCGGCCATTCAGAAGAACATTCCGGTGCTGATTCTGAATTCGCGCAATCCGCGCAATGAAGGCACCCGCATTATTGCCACGGCGCCCAAGAGCAAGAACATCTTCAAAGCGATTGCCGCGAAGAAACGCATTACCGTGGTGGACGTAGTCGCCACGCGTATGTTGATGGCCCACGGCTTTCTGAAAACTATCTTCGAAGTGTTCGCGAACCATCGATGTCCTGTGGACATGGTTTCAACGTCTGAGGTCAGCGTCTCGGTTACGGTTGATTCCAACGAGTCCATCGCCGCGATTGTTGCCGATCTGGCCAAACTGGCGGACGTCAAGTACGAAGGCCGGAAAGCGATTGTGTGCCTGGTAGGAGAAAATATCCGCAGCATGCCGGGCATCGCCGCAAAAGTCTTCGGCGCCATTCCCGACGTCAACATCCACATGATTTCCCAGGGCGCATCGGAGATCAACATCAGCTTTGTAATTGATGAGGCGGATGTGCCGGAAGTCGTCTCCTGCCTGCATCGCGCCTTTTTCTCCCAGGTGGATCCGGAGGTGTTCGCATGAAATTTCTGGTGCTGGGACGCGGCAAGACCGGCGCTCTGGTTGCCGAAGTCGCCACAGAACGCGGCCATGAGGTGCGTTCGCTGGCCAGTCAGGAAAATCAGGACGGACGGGGCCTGACTTCGCAGTTGCTCAAACAAACGGAAGTGGTAATTGATTTCACTACGCCGCAAGCGGTGATTCCCAACATTATCCACTGCGCCGAAGCGGGAGTACCGGTAGTGGTGGGCACAACCGGTTGGTACCAGCACATGCAGAAAGTGCGCGAACTGGTGCAGGAGCGCAAAGGCGCATTTCTCTACGGATCGAATTTTTCTGTAGGCGTGAACCTGTTCTTTAAAGCCATTCAGGCGGTTGCCCCTGCCATGAAGAAGGGCTACCGCGCGAACATCGTAGAGAAACATCATGTCCACAAGAAAGACAAACCTTCGGGGACTGCCGCGACCATTCAGAAGATCCTCGAATCCGGCTCGCAGCAGGAGGTAGAAATTGCCTCGTTGCGTGAAGGCGAAACAGTAGGCATGCATCTAGTGGTGCTGGACTCAGCCTATGACACGCTGCTCTTCAGCCATGACGCCAAATCGCGTCTGGGCTTTGCGGAAGGCGCAGTGCGGGCCGCTGAGTGGATCAAGGGGAAAACGGGTTTTTACGAGTTTCCGGAGATCGTGGACCAACTCTAGAAACACCTTGGAACACAGAGGAAAGGAGTTAGCGGAGATTGATTTGGTAATTGTGTAATTTGGTAACTTGGTAATGAAGTCACACTTCCAGATTATTCACTTACTCGATTGCTCCATTTACCCAATCTCTCTGCTTCCTCTGTTCCTCTGTGTTTCAAAGGTTTGTTTTTAGATAACGAAACGGTTATCCTTTATACAAATATGCGACTTCAAGGCTGTGGCACAGCGCTCGTAACTCCCTTTGCCCATGATCTGAGCATAGACGAACGGCGTCTTCAGGAACTGGTCGAATGGCAGATTCAATCCGGCATAGGCTTTCTGGTTCCCTGCGGAACAACCGGGGAAACGCCCACCTTAAACCGAGACGAATGGCTGCGGGTGATAGACATCACCATCGAGGTAAATGCCGGACGCGTTCCCATTGTGGCAGGCGGCACTTCCAATGACACAGCCGACGCCGTGGAAAAATCGCGCGAACTGGCGCGCCGCAAAGGCGTGGATGTAATCCTGAGCGCTTCGCCGTACTACAACAAACCGACCCAGGAAGGCCAGTACCAGCACTTCAAGATGATTGCCGAGGCTGTGGACAAGCCCATCATGCTTTACAACGTGCCCGGGCGCACGGCAGCCAATATCGAGCCGGCCACGCTGGGGCGACTATCGAAGATTCCCAATATCATTGCGGTGAAAGAAGCCAGCGGCAACATCGGCCAAATCGCGGAAGTCTTCAACCATGTTCCTGACAAGTTTCTGGTCTTCTCCGGCGATGATGCCGTGACCCTGCCGGTGATCGCGCTGGGCGGCGTAGGCATTGTTTCGGTCGCGTCCAACGAGATTCCACGGGAGATGTCTGAACTGGCCAATGCGGCGCTGAGAAATGACTGGACAGAAGCCCGCCGCATCCACCGCAAATATCTGCCGCTCATGCAGGCCAACTTTATTGAATCGAGTCCCATGCCGGTGAAGGCCGTACTGGCCATGATGGGCAAGGTCGAGGAGATCTACCGGCTGCCTATGGTTCCGGTCAAAGCCGATACCCGCTCGCGCCTTCAGAAGATTGCAGCCGATGCCGGTCTCTTGCAGACCGTGGCCGCTGTCTCAGACTGGTAACGGAACCACACATATAAAAAGCAAAACGGCAAGCCCTGGGGCTTGCCGTTTTACTTGCGTGGGGTGCATCGCTGTCCCAGAATTTTGCCCCCATGAGACCGTCTGCGGGTAATTTGCCTCATGGGGGGCTTCAACCAGGATTAAACTTCCCTGTCTGTAGATCGTGGACGGCCAAATTTCTTGCAAGGAATTTTGGGGAATTTCGGAACCAGTCAGTGCTTCGCGTTACTCGACTGCGGGCTCCACACGACATGGCATGGATTGGATTTCGGTTGTACTCGCACACGCTCTGGATCATGTAGAAACGGCTGCGCTGGGAGCGCAGCCGTTTTGCTTTCAGCATAGAGGATTAAACGGAATGGATCACAAATCACCAACCAAAGAAGTTTGTTTCAGTGTCACCTCCTTGTTTGCCCAGCAGCAGCATGAATTCACCTCTGACTCATGCTGCTGCCGATTCGACCTACCAATGAGAGCCTATGTCCTTCATTGGCAGAACGCCCTGCCTTTGGATTCTTGCGTGTATTTTTATTAAGAAGAAAAATTTTCAATAGGCGTGGTCAGGACTTGCAAGCGAATGGAGTCCGGCAGAGACACGCCTTTACCGAAAATTACAATGCCCTGAGTCTGTCGTTGCGCATGCAGCAGACGTAGCATGCTACGTCTCTACCGGTGATTTTCTTAATCCTCGAGAGTCAGCTTGGCCCTGATCTACGTTTTATATGAACGGCAGATTTAAAAGCCCTCAAAAAAAGAGTGGCCTTACATCGGTGAAAATCGGTTGAATCTGTGTCATCAGTGGTGCGGGTTACTCGTTGAGCGCCAGCAGAATCAGCTCTGCGAGATGCAGGGTCTTCTTGCCCGTGGATTGCTCGATCTGCTCGCGGCAACTGAATCCATCTGAGACGATAAGGGTCTTATCGGCAGCTTCGCGGACTGCGGGCAGCAGGACGCGTTCCCCGATCTTCTGCGAGAGCGCGTATTTTTCCTGTTCAAATCCAAATGGCCCGGCCATGCCGCAGCAGCCGCTGTCAGGCATTTCCAACTCGACTCCCATCTTTTTGAGCAGCGCTTCTTCATCATTCATCTTCATGAGCGACTTGTGATGGCAATGGCCGTGAAGCAGCACTTTGCGTGAGATACTTCGGCGGCTGCCACTCAGGAGCATATCTCTGAAGAAATTCGCTCAATAGAAATGTCTGGCGCTGTAGCCGTTGTGCCCGAGCATCGTTGGGAAAGAGGTTGCGCAGTTCATCGCGAAAGACTGAGGCGCAGCTCGGCTCGAGAACAATGATGGGCAAACCGGCATCAATGGCCGCTCCAAGCATCTGCATGACGCGCCGGAGATAATCTTTAGCTCTATCGAGCATGCCAAAGTCATAGAGAGGCCGTCCACAGCAGAGATGCTGTTGGGGAACGAGCACGCTGAATCCGGCGCGAGAAAGTACCTGAGCGGCAGCCTGGGCGGTGTGTGGGTGAAAGAAGTTGTTGAAAGTGTCTGCCCAGAGAATCACTTGGCGGCGCGGTGAGTTGCCAGCAGCCTGGAGCCCAACTTCTTCAGCTGCAGGCATCTGCTGCTTACGCGCCCATTGTTTGAATGTCTGGCGGGCGAAATGCGGAAGCTGGCGCTCGCGCGCGAGGCCCAGCGTCTTACGCATTAGCTGCCCGAACAGCGGTGCTTTGGGAGCCAAGTTGGCAAGTCCGGGAGCGATGGAAGCCAGCCGCGCCCAGCGGTCAATCATTCCGAAGGCATAGGCATGCAGCGGACGCCGCTTGCGCTCGTAATAGTGCGAGAGAAATTCCGCCTTATAGGTGGCGAGATCAACGTTGGCGGGGCACTCACTTTTGCAGGCCTTGCACGAAAGGCAAAGATCGAGCGACTTCTTCACGTTCTCGTCTTCCCAGCCACCATCCACGATTTCGCCTTGCAGCATTTCGAACAGCAGGTGCGCGCGGCCACGGGTGCTGTGCTCTTCTTCCAAGGTGCCCAGATAACTGGGACACATGGTACCGCCCTCAAGCTTGCGGCATGCGCCGAGCCCCAGGCAGCGCAGCGTGGCTTTGGCCAGCGACCCATCGTCGTCAGGAAACTGGAAATGTGTTTTCGGCTGCTGTGGATTGTAATCGGCGCCGAGACGCAGATTTTCCGTGGGCAAATAAGGATTCACCACCTTGCCGGGATTCATTTTGTTGCCAGGATCCCAGGCGGCCTTGAACTCGCGGAATGCGTCCATCAACTCGGGGCCAAACATTTTCGGCAGCAACGCGCCGCGCGACTGACCGTCGCCGTGCTCACCGGAAAGCGATCCGCCATAGCTGACCACCAGATCGGCTGCGCGATTGACGAACGAAGCATAATTGCGCACACCCGATTCGCTTTCCAGATCAAAGCTCACGCGCATGTGAATGCAGCCGTGGCCAAAGTGGCCGTAAAAAGCGCCACGATAATGGTATTCGTCCATCAGCTTGCGAATGTCGCGCAGGTAGCCGCCGAGTTTCTCGGGAGCGACCGCAGCATCGTCCCAACCTTCCCATTCCGCGGGAGCGCCCGGAGCAAACGCGGCAGCACGCGGCCCCGCCTCACGAATCTGCCAGATGTGTTTCGATTCAGCCGGTGTGTAAATACGTGCGCCTGGCGGCCTGGGCAGTTGTCGCATACGGGTAACAAGCTGCTGGGCAAGCTCACGGCACGTATCGGGATCGTCGGCGCCGAACTCCACCAGCAGAAAACCGTGGCCTTCAGGAAGCAGATCCATGTGCGGCGCCTGCTTGCGGCGCAGGCCTTCGATGATGCTGCCCTCAATGCCTTCCAGACCAATGGGCTGAAACTCCAGAATTTGAGGGACATGATCGGCAGCAATGAAAGCATCGTCAAAGCCCAGGGCGACCAGCGAACGATGCGGAGGATTTTTGATGAGCTTGATCCTGGCCTCAAGAACCACAACACACGTACCTTCCGTGCCGACCAGGGCCCGAGCGACATTGAAGCCGCGCTCGGGCAGAAGCTCATCGAGGTTGTAGCCTGACACCCGGCGTGGAATCTGTGGATATCCGCTGCGGATGCGCTCGGCGTTTCTGTCGCGAATGGATTTCAGCTTGCTGTAGATATCGGCACGACGTCCGCCTTCGCCGATGATGGAGCTGAGTTCGGCTTCAGTGGTCGCGCTCACCTTCATCTGCATGCCGTCATACAGAAGGATGGTGAGTTCTTCCACGTTGTCTACCGTCTTGCCTCCCAGCAGTGAATGGGTGCCGCAGGAATTGTTGCCGATCATGCCGCCGATGGTGCAGCGGCTGTGCGTAGAAGGATCGGGAGCAAACATCAGACCGTAAGGCTTGACCTGCCGCTGAAGAGAATCGAGAACGATGCCGGGCTGTACACGCGCGAACCCGCGCTCTGGATCAATCTCGAGCACCTGGTTCATGTACTTGGTGAAATCCAGAACCACGGCGGCATTGCAGCACTGGCCGGCAAGGCTGGTGCCGCCGCCACGGGAAAGAACAGGAGCACCGAATTTCCGGCAAGCCGTCACGGCGGCAATCACGTCCTCAGCATCACGGGGAACTACCAGTCCGATGGGAAACTGGCGGTAGTTGGAACCGTCAGTAGCATAGAGGGCCCGGCTGCCACGATCAAAGCGCACCTCGCCTCTAATGCTGCGTTTCAGCTCCGCTTCGAGGTTTGCCGCTTCGGTAAAGGTGTCCACACGTTGCGCGTGGGAACTCGGCGGCAGCGGCGCGAGATGGACAAGCTCGCTCAGGCCGCCACCTGTATTGCCGGCGGAGTCGGATCAGGCAGCCGATTCGATGGCTTCATCCAAAACGCCATAATGGCGCCAAAGAGCAGCAAGCCAATGCTTCCCAGAAAAGGCAGATCCCAGTTGTGCGTTTTGTCTACGATGTAGCCGCCCACCAGTGGAGATATGATCGCGGCAGCGGCCGATCCGGTGTTCATGAGCCCGCTGGCCGAACCGGAGAAACGTGGAGCGATGTCCATGGGAATCGCCCACATCGGACCGATGGTGAATTCGGCGAAGAAGAACGCGGCACTCAGGCAGACGGCGGCCCAGTTCAGATTATGCAGAAAGAGAATGGGCACCATGAACACCAGCGAAGCCAGAAAACCAATGACAACCAGATTGCGGCGGGCTTTATCGGAGTCGCCGGTACGCTCATAGATGCGGTCGCTCACCACACCGCCGAGAGTGTCACCGATTACGCCGGCAAAAAAGACACCGGCAGAAAAGAGCGCAGACTTCTTGAGATCGAGCTTATAGCTGTGCAGGAAGAAGGAAGGTATCCAGGCAAGATACAGCCAGAGCGTCCAGCCATAGCAGAAGTAAACCAGGGTGACGGGAAGCATGCGCCTGGTAAGCGCCGCCCACGGTACCGGATCTCTTCGGCGCGCAGGATTGTAAACAGGAAGCTCCGCCAGTTCTTCTTCGGTGATGGATTTATGAGACGCAGGATTGTTACGGAAATACCAGCCCCAAACCAGGGCCCAGGCCAAACTCACGATGCCGAGAATCTTGAATGATCCGCGCCAATTCGTGAGCGCAATGAGCCACGCAACCAGCGGAGGTGTAACGGCATTGCCAAGCCGCGCAGCCGAGTGGGTGATGCCTTGCACAAAGCCGCGCTTCGAGGCTGGGGCCCAATCAGACATGGCGCGTGTAGCCGTAGGAAAAGTGGCGCCTTCGCCGAAGCCAAGCATGACGCGGGCAATCAACATGGTGGTAAGCGTGCCTGCAAACCCCGTAGCCAGAGTCGCGCCTGCCCAGATCACGGCAGAGACAGTAAGAGCCATGCGTGCTCCGTACTTGTCACTGATCCATCCGCCGATAATCTGGAAGATCAGGTAAGGGTAGGCAAAAGCGGAAAAGACCAGGCCGACCTGTGTATTCGAAAGATGCAGTTCTTTCTGAAAGACACTGGCCGCGGTACTCACGTTGACGCGGTCAATGTAGGTGATTCCGTACATCACACACATCAGAAACAGCACAAACGAGGTTGCCGACAAGATGCTTCTGCGCCGCATTATGCCTCCGGGATTACGTGCGTGAAAACCTGGATCCCGCCTTCAGGAAAGCTGCCGTCCGAATTGCATTCCATTCCCAGCATTCAGGCGCTGGGCCAACATATTTCACCCGTTAAGGGTCCGAGCATTGTCACTTCGCCATCGCGGGCTCCGGCTTTCTGGCTGCTGCCACCAGAGATTCCATGGCCGCCGCTACACCGCCATCCTGGTGAGGAACGCCGGCCAGTCGCAGGCCCATCTCCACACCGCTGAGAGTGCCCATGAGCATGAGGTCATTGAAATGGCCAAGATGTCCAATGCGAAAAACCTTGCGCGCAAGTTTAGACAATCCGGCGCCGAGAGACATATCGAAATTTTCCAGAATCACTTCGCGCAGTTGATCGGCGTCATAGTTGCCGGGCATGAAAATTGCCGTGAGCGAACTGGAATATTCCGAAGGCTCTTCGCAAACAATATCCAGTCCCCAGGCCTGAGCGGCGGCGCGGGTCGCCTGTCCGTGGCGCGCGTGACGCGCAAAGACGTTATCGAGGCCTTCTTCGTGCAGCATAGCGATAGCTTCTTTCAGTCCGTATAAAAGATTGGTGGCTGGCGTGTAAGGGAAGAAGCCGCGCTCGTTGGGCTTCAACATTTCGCGCCAGTCCCAGTAATAACGCGGCATGGTGGAACAGTCATGGGCGGCAAGGGCCTTTTCGGAAACCGCATTGAAGCTGAGGCCGGGCGGCAGCATCAGCCCTTTTTGCGAACCGCCTACGGTGACGTCTACGCCCCATTCTTCATGGCGGTAGTCCATGGAACCGAGAGAAGAAATGGTATCCACCATGAAGAGCGCCGGATGCTTCGTACGATCTATGGCCTTGCGAATTTCAGGAATGCGGCTGGTCACCCCGGTGGAGGTCTCATTGTGCACCACCATTACGGCCTTGAAGCTGTGCTGCTTGTCATTCGATAACTGGGCTTCCACGTCAGCGGGCGAGACGCCTCTGCGCCAATTGCCTGGGACATACTCGACTCTAAGTCCGTGCTTTTCAGCTACCTGTTTCCAGAGCGAGGAAAAGTGTCCAGTCTCAAACATCAGCACACGATCGCCCGGACTGAGCGTGTTCACGACGGCGGCTTCCCATGCGCCAGTGCCGGACGAAGGGAAAATCACGACCGGTCCGCTGGTCTGGAAGATGGTCCGTATGCCTTCGAGCACTTCTTTTCCGAGGTCCGCAAACTCCCGACTGCGGTGGTCGAGAACCGGGCGGTCCATAGCGCGCAACACGCGATCAGGAACATTGGTGGGGCCAGGTATCTGAAGAAAATGACGGCCAGTGTGCAGCATTGCGACTCCAGTCCATGAACAAGGTCTTCAGTGATTATTCAACAATTTCGAGGTAACAGGAAATGTTTCTGCCCGAAGAATAATCACGGAGACACCGAGGCGCGGAGAAGGCTATAAGAAACCTGCCACTCGATGACAAAGCGCTGGATGTGCGGCCTGCGAATGGGCCAACAGCTTAGAGCGTTTCCAGAATAGGTGTGGCCCGTCGCGTGATTTACACCAGGGCTAAAGCCCAGATTTTTTCAACTTTACGCGGCCCTGAAAGGGCCGCTCTTCCACCAAAGACCGGAACACAGCAACTATAAAATGGCTCTAGACTAATTACTAACTACCAAATACCAAGTACCACTACGACACAATTGAAAGCAGCCTCGCAGAAAGATAGAATCGGGCCGTTCATGCCCACTAACCCGCCGCCACCCGCCAATGCCGCTGACCGTCTGGATTCCTGGAAAGAAATTGCTTCCTACCTTCGCCGTGATGTGCGCACAGTGCAACGCTGGGAAAAGAAAGAAGCATTGCCGGTTTACCGCCACCAGCACGATAAGCTGGGCTCCGTTTATGCTTTTCGTCCGGAACTGGACGCCTGGTTCAGCTCGCGCCTGCAATCCACCGCCAGCGGCGCAGTGCTGGAACCTGCGGCGACTGACGGCAAGCTGAAAATGGCGGTGCTGCCTTTCGGCAACCTGAACAGCGATCCGGAGCAGGACTACTTCAGCGATGGCCTCACCGAAGAGATGATTACCCAGATCACCCGCCTTCAACCGGAGCATCTGGCGGTGATTGCGCTGTCCACGGCCATGCACTACAAGGCCAGCAACAAGCCGCTGGAACAAATCAAGAATGAACTGGGCGTGGACTACATTCTGCAAGGCCGGGTGCGACGTGCCGCTGAGCGCGTGCGCATCACCGCCCAACTGGTCGAAGTAGAAGACCAGACGCAGCTATGGGCGGAAACCTACGAGCGCGACCTGCGCGACATATTATCGGTACAGACCGACATCGCCGAATCTATTGCGCGGGAAATTCACCTGCGCATTACGCGTCCGGCGCAGCGCAGCAGTGACAAGCGCGTGAATCCTTCCGCCTATGAGAACTACCTGAAGGGCCGCTACCACTTGCACGGCATGACGCCAACTACTATCCAGAAAAGCATTCGCTTCTTTGAAAAGGCGATTGAGGAAGATGGAAGCCACGCGCCTTCCCATGCGGCGCTGGCCGATGCTTATGGATTGCTGGCCATCGCTCCCTTTGACCTGCTGCCTCCGCATGACGCCATGCCTAAAGCTGAGGCCGCCGCGCTCAAGTCAATGGCATTGGACGAGTCGCTGCCAGACGCGCACACGGCATTGGGCCTGGTGCGGCATCATTATCACTGGGACTGGAAAGGGGCGGAGCAAAGCTACCGCCGCGCGATCGAGTTGAACCCGAACTATGCCGCCGCCCATCTGTGGTTCTCGTGGCTGCTGCTGGCCACCGGACGTTTCGATGAGGCCTTCCGCGAACTCGAAGAGACGCTCGACATTGTGCAGCAGACCGATCCTGACCGGCTGGTGGCGGTGCTGGCGACCAGGGCTGCCGCGTATTACTTCAACCGCCAGTACGAGCGCGCCATGCAGGAGTGCAAGACCGGCATGGAGTTGAATCCTGATTACTTCATGCTCCATTACATCCTGGGCCGGTGCTTTGCCCGCAAAGACATGAACACCCAAGCCATCGCGCAACTGAAACCCAGAGGCTTCTCGCCCGGCGAGGTGCCGCTCATGGACGCCGCGCTGGGGCTCGCCTATTCGGTTGCGGGCAAACCGCAGCAGACGAAGAAGATCATGGACTCATTTCATGGCTACGGCAAAGAAACGCTATATTCCCGCGACTTACTTCGGAATGCTCTACGCGGCCATGGGCAATCGCGAAGAAGCACTCCAGTGGCTGGAAAAAGCCTATGAAGAACGCGCCGACGGGCTCACATGGATCAATGTTGACCCGATGATGGACGATATGAAGCAAGATCCCCGGTTTCAGTCGCTGATTCGAAAGATTGGGTTGGTGAAGAAACCAACCTGAGTTCGGGACGCGCATTTCACAATTGTGTAGCCCATCACAGAAACGTGTGAGCCGCGCAGGAGCGCGTCTCAGAGACGGTGCCGAGCACCGTCTCTACAGTGAAGGTTCGTTCAGTCCTTCGGCTTGTCTGGAAACGATTATCTAAGCTGTGTAAAGAGCTGCATAGCCATTGGCCATGGTTTTGCTGCTGAAGTTTTTTTGTGCGTGGCCGGCGCATGCTTGTGGGCTGATCTGATGGATTTGTTGCAGGGCTGCGACTGCTTCGGCTGGGTCCTGCACCAGAAAGCCGGTCAGGCGATCTTCAATCACTTCGGGCAATGCGCCACGGCGAAAGGCAATGACCGGAGTGCCGCTGGCCGCGGCTTCCATGGCTACCAGAGAGCTGGTTTCATCTACTACGCTGGTGATGAGCACAGCCTGGGCCTGCCAGAGCAACTGGCGTTTTTCGTCGAACGAAGGGGACTCGACAAATCGTGCATCGGGGGTGCGCTGCAATCGCGGCGCGATCTCGCGATCGAAATATTGCTGGTGATAGCTGAAGGGATATACCTGTCCGGCAATGGTGATGGGCATACCGGCCTGCGCGGCAATATCCAAGGCTACGTGTGTTCCCTTCTCTTCACAGATGCGTCCCAGCCACAGAAGCCCGTGGCGTTTTCCGTAATTGGGTGTGAAGCGGTCCAGCAGAATGCCATTGGGAACTACACCTAACATGCGCGGCAAATCAGAAAAGCTTTGGGCCTGCGATTGAGAGACGCAGTTGAAACTTACATTCGCCGGTATGCGTTCAAAATAATGCTTCGGATAAAAATGCCGCGGCAGATGGAGAGTGGCTAAAACCGGCCACTGCACTTCAGCAGCACGCGGCCAGAAGCTGCCGGACTTGTCATGAACCAGATCGAATGGTCTTCCCTCCTGCGATCTCTGGTGAACGAACGCAAGAACTCTGTCCTGGTGTTCGCGGTTGCGGCGTTCATAATCGTCCGGTTCACTGCAAGGGTTGCCGGTGGGAAACAGTTCTCCGGCAACCTGCGACCCTTCGGACGCCGCGACTGTGGTTTGTTCACCGCGCAACGCGATTTCCCGCTCCAAAGTCCAGAGCATCTGTTCCGCGCCGCCCGCGCTTTCAGCGGATACGGTGAGCAGTGGATAGGAGATGTAGAGAACTCGCATTGGGTAAGTTCGTAATTTGGTAATTGGGTAATTGGAAGTCTACACAGACCTACCGAAGAATCGAAAATGCTGTTTGCTTGATTGTGAGAATGCCTTTACATGATCTCGAAAAATGACACAGCACGTGGATCTCTCCGCTTCGTCCTCCCTCCTTCGTCGGTCCGTCTCCGGTCGGGATGACGGTGGTCGGGATTTCCTACTTCGTCGGCAGACGGTCGAGCGACAGTGATCGGGGTTTCGCGGTGTGCGCTGACATCCAGCATTATTCAGACGGCTCGTACCGTATCCCAGCAATGTTCTTGATTCGCAGCTATTCGCGCAATTCGCGGCAAAAGATTTTCTCATTCCTGAGATTGCAGAAAAGCTGCGAAGGCGGCCGCGACCTGTGCGCCGGTCATGTTCCACTGCCAGAGTTCGTAATTCAGCTTCCAGTCGAGCGGCGGGCGGGTGAAGTCATAGTCCTTGATGGGGCGAAATTCCTCCCTTTGGGGACGGAAATGGTCGAGCGTGAGCTTTTGTGACTCGTAGGAATGAAACATCTCCAGCTTTTTCTTGAGCGGCTCACCCTTCGATCTCTTGCTCGATTTCCTGTCCAGTCAGGACGGGAAACTGCTGGACTTGGCCCGAGCCATCAGCGCGGCGATGGTAAAGCGGGGTCTCCCATACCGGCAGCTTTCTGCGCTTGCCTGCCTGGGCAGCGATGAAGCAGGCCGAATCATGGTCAGGATGTCCGCCTTCATAGGCAAGAGTCAGCAGGCAATCCGGTTTCACTTCCTCCAGCACCTGTTTAAAGGCCTTCACCGCCGGGACCAAGCGCTTAAACAGTTCCTGGTCGGCGATGCCGCCTTCCACCCGGTCTGCGAGAAAAACGGGACTGGCGCCCACGACGTTCAGGGCCTTGCGCGCCTCCTGTCTGCGCACCTCGGCATAGGCTTCGCGCGAGCCGTAGGATTTCCAGAAATAAGGGTCGCGAGGCGCGCCATCGGTGGCGAAGACCACGACGGCGTGTTTCATCTGCTGCATGAGGCCGCCAAATCCGATGACTTCATCGTCAGGATGGGCGACCAGCACTACGGTGGTTCCGAGGAGCTGCTGAAAGGATTGAGACATTTTTTGACTACTCTGTTATCACTCGCTGACGTAAGTAACAAAGTATATAAAGATCGAGTTTGTCGCAAAAGATTCCGAAAGGTATACTCCGCATCCATGCACCCATTGCAGTCACAGATAGAACAGTTTTACGCAGCCGGAGAGCTGACCGGCGACGCAGCCCAGCAGGCCCGACAGGTATTTCAGCAATTGCGCGACGCTCTGACCCGGGGCGAAATCAGGGCCGCAGAAAAAAAAGGAGATCAATGGCAGGTCAACGCCTGGGTCAAGCAGGGCATTTTGCTCGGGTTCAGGCTGGGGCAAATGACGGAAATGGGCAGCGAGGGCCCGCTCTCATTTGTGGACAAGGACACCTATCCGCCCCGACAGTTCCAAAGCGCGGACCGTGTCCGTGTTGTCCCCGGAGGGTCGGCGGTGCGCAGCGGAGCGTACGTTGCTCCGGGCGTGATCTGCATGCCTCCCATGTATGTAAACGTTGGCGCCTATATTGATGAAGGCGCCATGATTGATTCCCATGCATTGGTGGGGTCCTGCGCCCAGATTGGCAAGCGCGTACACCTGAGCGCCGCTGCTCAGGTGGGCGGAGTACTGGAACCAGTGAATGCCTCGCCGGTCATCATTGAAGACGACGTGCTGGTGGGCGGCAATTGCGGCATCTACGAAGGCGCGCAGGTGCGGCAGGGCGCGGTGCTGGGCGCGGGCGTGATTCTCACGCGGGCCACTCCGGTTTTTGACATTGTCCGCGATCAAATCTATCGTGCCAGCGACACTGAGCCGCTGGTGATTCCAGAGAAGGCAGTGGTCGTGCCTGGAGCGCGGGCCGTAAGCAAAGGCAAAGCTGCGGAATGGGCGCTTGCGCTTTATACTCCGGTGATTGTGAAATACCGCGACGACAAAACGGAAAGTTCGATCGTGCTGGAAGAATTGCTGCGGTAAGAGCTTCACCACGAGAGACACGGAGGCACGGAGGTTTCAGAAGACAATGGCAAAAGAGTCGCAGACCAGGTAAAGTTCACGTCCTGAAAGTAGCCATCGCCAGAATACTTAAACAACCATGAACCGCACTCAACTTAAATTCCTGTTTCTCTTTCTGCTGCTGGCCGGCATATCGGCAGTGTTGTGGGCGGTGGGGCATTATGGCGGAACCAACATTGCTCCGGCGTTGCTGCTGTTATGCCGCTGGGCTGCCGTATTGGCTTTTTGCGGATACGCTTTTGCGCGGCGTTCGCTGACCGTGTGGATTGCCGCGGGAATTCTGATTGGCGCGGAAATCGGTTATGACTGGCCCCACGAGGCGGCCAAGCTGCAAGTGCTGAGTGTTGTTTTTCTGCGGCTGGTCAAAACCATTATCGCCCCCCTGATTTTTTCTACGCTGGTGGTCGGCATCGCCGGACATTCCAACCTGAAGCAGGTTGGCCGCATGGGTATAAAAGCGCTGATCTACTTTGAATTGGTAACCACTATTGCGCTTTTTATCGGGCTGGGCGCGATCAATCTTTCTCGTGCAGGCGAGGGGGTGACTCCGCCGGCAACTGCGCCAGCGCCCATTGCTGTGCAGAAGCAGACGGTTGCAGACCTGATCGAGCATATTTTTCCTGAAAACATCGCCAAGTCCGTTGCCGAAGGCCAGGTGCTGCAAGTGGTGGTGTTCGCCATCATTTTTGGCATTGCACTGGCGCAGGTGGGTGAAACCCGCAGACGTCCTCTATTGCAGATCACCGAAAGCCTTTCGGAAACCATGTTCAAGTTCACCAACATCGTGATGTTGTTTGCCCCTATCGGCGTGGCCGGGGCCATCGCCTACACAGTGGGGACCATGGGATTTGGTGTGCTGGTGAACCTATTGAAACTGGTGGCTACTTTGTATGCCGCTCTGGTGGTGTTCGCGGTATGCGTGTTTCTGCCAATTGCGCTCATGGCCCGATTGCCGCTCAAGCGATTTTTGCAGGCAGTGACCGAGCCTGCTTCCATTGCCTTTGCCACGGCCAGTTCTGAAGCGGCGCTGCCGCGCGCCATGGAAGCCATGGAGGCTTTTGGAGTACCTCGATCTATTGTGGCCTTCGTCATGCCTACCGGCTACAGCTTCAATCTCGATGGCAGCACGCTTTATCTGGCCCTCGCTTCTGTGTTCGTGGCCCAGGCGGCGGGCATTCACATGAGCTTTGACCAGCAGTTATTGATGGTCTTTACCCTTATGTTGACCAGCAAAGGCGTAGCCGGGGTGCCACGGGCAACGCTGGTGATTCTGCTGGGAACCGTGGATTCATTCCATCTGCCAAGCTGGCCCATCTTCATTATTCTCGGGGTAGATCAACTGATGGACATGGCCCGCACCATGATCAACGTGACCGGCAATTGCCTGGCTACGGCGGTGATTGCCCGCTGGGAAGGGGAATTCGGCAAAGAAAATCCTTCTCCTGCTGTGGTTGATGCCATGGCACAATAGCTTCTCTCCCTCTTAATTCTGTTAGCATCTCTGAAGTTCAATTATGCCTGTGGGAAAACTCCATTTAGTGCCTCTGGGCGGTCTGGGCGAGTTCGGAATGAACTGCATGGCCGTCCGCTGGGGCGACGATATTTTTGTCATCGATGCGGGGCTGATGTTTCCGGAATCGGAACTTCTGGGCGTGGATATCGTTGTTCCCGACATTACTTACCTTCTCAACCACCGCGATAAGATCCGGGGGATCGTACTCACGCACGGCCATGAAGACCATATTGGCGGCCTGCCGTGGATTCTATCGGAATTAAAAGTGCCGGTCTTCGGCACCGAGTTCACGCTGGCGCTGGTCGAGAACAAACTGGAAGAACATAAGCTTCTGGACCAAGCCGACCTGCGTGAGATCAACCCGGGCACACGGTTCACCATCGGACCATTTACCATTAATCCGATTCAGGTCACCCACAGCCTGGTGGACTGCGTTGCATTGGCTATCCACACGCCGCTGGGCGTTATCATCCATACCGGCGATTTCAAAGTTGATCCAACCCCCACTGACAACCGGCTGTTCGACCTGCACACGTTCGCCGAGTACGGCAAAGAGCGCGTGCTCGCATTGCTCCAGGATTCCACCAATGTGGAGCGCCGGGGCTACACTCCGAGTGAGCGCGCGGTGCGCGGCAAATTTGACGAGATTTTTGCGCGAGCAGACAGACGACTTTTTATTTCGTGTTTTTCTTCTTCCATCCACCGCATCAAGCTGGCCATGGAAATGGCCTATGAATACAAACGCAAGGTAGCGCTGATCGGCCGGTCCATCACCGAGTCCACGGAAATTGCGCTTGATCTGGGTTATCTGGACATGCCGGAAGGCATGATGATCCATGCCGGGCAAATCAAGGATTTCGCTCCTGATCAGGTTTGCGTGCTGATCAGCGGGACCCAGGGCGAACCGATGTCCGCGCTGTCACGCGCGGCGGTGGACAACCACAAACACGCGCGCATCGAGCGCGGCGATACGGTGGTGCTCTCTTCCCGCATTATTCCCGGCAACGAGAAGCCTATTTACCGGATGATTGATCATCTCTTCCGCCGTGAAGCCAATGTGATTTACGACGACGGATCTTCGCCTCCGGTACACGTGAGCGGACACGCCAGCCAGGAAGAGTTGAAGCTGATCATGAACCTGGTGAAGCCGCGTTACCTGATTCCGATTCACGGAGAATACCGGCAGCTCAGGCTGCATGCCGAAATGGCCCGTTCCATGCACGGCGCCGTTGGACAGGTGCTGTTGCTCGAAAGCGGTGATGTGCTGGAATTCGATGAACTCGGCGCGCGCAAGCTGGAGAAAGTTCCGGTGGGGCGCATCTGCATTGATTCAGGCTCACGCGGCGACGTGGTGGAAGACTTGGTGATCAAAGACCGCCGCCATTTGAGTGAAGATGGTTTCGTTCTGCCCATTATCGCCATTAACAAGAGCACCGGTTCGGTGGAATCTATTCCTGAAATCGTCATGCGCGGTTTTGCGGGCGTGACAGAAGACGGATTCATGACTGAGGCGCGCCGGGTGATTGCCAATACACTGGACGGATCTACCGCAGAAGAAAAAGCGGATTACGGGGTTATCAAAGAGAAGATTCGCGCCGACCTGAAGCGGTTCATCGGCAAGACAACGTCGCGGCGTCCGCTGATTATGCCGGTCATTCTGGAGATCTAGTGGCCAGCTCGAAAAGCGCTGCTTCGGCCGGTGCAGACCGGCCCCACAGCCGCAGGCTGGTCGCAATTGTGACGGTTCCTGCGTTGGTGTTGCTGATCTTTCTGGCGGCTCGCTTCAGCGGACCCCATCTGCGCGCCATGGCAGTACTCATGCGCTTCTCTAACCCGCAAGCGCCGGGCTTCAGCGCGCACTTTGCCCACCATTCTTATTCTGAGCAAGTCATGACCGCAACCACAGCAGCGGGGCCGTTGCGGTACCGCTTGTATACGCCGCACGACGTGAGATTCCCTTCCGGCATGGTGCTGCTGCACGGCGTCCATCATCTCGGCATTGAAGAGCCCCGGCTGGTCAGCTTCTCGCGCGCCCTCGCGTCGGCAGGCATTGAGGTGATGACGCCTGAACTTCAAGACCTTGCCGATTATCACGTGGTGCCTCATTCGATTGATGAAATTGGGGTATCGTCCGGCATTCTGAGCCAGCAGCTTTCCAACTCCAAAGTCGGAATCATGGGGCTGAGCTTTGCCGGAGGCATGGCGCTGCTGGCCGCCGCACGTCCGGAATACGCCGGCCATATCGCTTTTGTTCTGGCGGTGGGCGCGCATGACGATCTGGCGCGTGTCTCGCGCTTTTTCGCCGTGAATGCCATCGAGCGTCCGGACGGCAGCACGTCGCCCTTTCCAGCACATGAATACGGAGTGCTGGTGCTGGCCTATTCGCATCTCGAAGATTTCTTTTCGCCCGCCGATGTTCCGGCGGCCCGCGAAGCTGTGCGGGAATGGCTGTGGGAGAAACCGGATGCAGCCTTGCTGAGTGCCCATCAAATGACACCTGCGGGGCAGCATGAGTTCGATGAATTGGTGCATCATCGTGAGCATCTTCAGCAGCAGCTTGTAGGAGAGATCAGCAAACATCATGAGGAGATGGAGGCAGTTTCCCCGCACGGACATCTTGGAAACTTAACGGTCCCGGTGTTTCTGCTGCATGGCAGCGGCGACAGCGTAATTCCCGCTTCTGAAACTTTGTGGCTGGAACACGATGTTCCGCACACAAGTTTGCAAGCGGCGCTTATCAGCCCGGCGCTGGTGCATGTGAGCATGGAGCAAAGTGTCTCTGCGTGGCAGAAGTGGGAATTGGTGCATTTTCTGGCCAGGGTCCTGGCTCAAGAAGATAAGAGCCGCTACAGTCTGCATTAGCTAACTCTTTGGAAGAGGTGTGCATCGAATGTTCACGATGGGCGGCGGCGCGGATTTTTATCGTTTCTCTGCTTGGGACCAGTTGAAGTCCAACGATGTCAGACTGGTCTACGCCGCCTGTTAGCAAGTCCCGCCCCTGACGGGCTCGGTCTCATTTTTTTAAGCTTTTCCCAGCGCTCCCGCGCTGGGCTACGTTGTGTCACCCGCTTTGCGGGTTTAGAGCGTTTCTGTTCCGCAGCAGGCCTGATCTTCAGTGAAGTGTTGCAATTTCCAACCTCTTGCAAGCTGCCTGATTCATCTGATGTTTTCTTCCTTTAGCGGCGGTTACCCCCGCTTCGCTGCGCCTTGTGTAAAATCAAACTTCCGCAATGGTTACTCTCAAAGACATCCAACAGGCCAGAATACTGCTGCGCAAGGTTGCGGTTCGGACTCCGCTGGTAGCTTGCAAGATGCCGGCCGGCAACCAGATTTTTGTGAAACCGGAAAATCTTCAGCCGGTGGGGTCGTTCAAGCTGCGCGGCGCATACAACAAAATCGCTTCACTCACGCCTGAAGAGCGGGAGAGGGGCGTAGTGTCCCATTCCAGCGGCAATCATGCCCAGGGCGTGGCCTTCGCGGCCCAGGCGCTCAAGGTAAAAGCCACCATCGTGATGCCTAATACAGCTCCCAAAGTAAAAATGGACGCCACCCGCGCCATGGGGGCGGAGATCGTGCTTGTTGGGCCGGCCAGCGATGACCGCATCAAGAAAGCGGAAGAACTGGAGCGCGAACAAAAGCTGGTTCCGGTTCCGCCCTACAACGACGAAAAAATCATTGCCGGCCAGGGCACCATTGGGCTGGAGATCTTCGAAGACCTGCCAGACGTGGATCTGGTGCTGGTTCCGGTTGGCGGCGGCGGACTGGTCAGCGGGGTGGCTACGGCGCTGAAAGAATCGCGTCCGGGAGTGAAAGTGATCGGCGTGGAACCGGAATTTGCGGCGGACGCCCAGGCCAGTTTCCGCAGCGGCAAGATTCAGTCGGTTTCCTCTGAAAGCGCAGCTAAAACGCTGGCCGACGGATTGCGCTCCCAGAGCATTGGCCCCATTAATTTCGAGCACGTTCGGAAGTATGTAGACGATATCGTTACAGTGAAGGAACATGAGATTCGCCAGGCCATGCGCCACCTGTTGTTTTCCGCGCGCATCCTGGCCGAGCCGAGCGGAGCGGTAACGACTGCGGCCCTGCTGTTTCATGCTGCTGAGCTTCCAACTGCGGGCAAGACTGTGGCGGTGGTGAGCGGAGGCAACGTGGAGCCGCAGCTTTTCTCAGACATCGTAATGGGGGTGGTGTGAAGCAATGACTATGAAGCTTCTTGACAGTATTTATGTTTGTGCTCGGCTGTGCGCTGGCTGCGCTTGGCCAGAGCAACAAAGAACACGCGACCACCGTTCGCGACGCCACTCTCTACGTTCTGCCCGGCGCCAACTCTGAAAGAATGGTGAAGCTGGACCGAGGGCGCGATCTGGTGATACTGGAACACACCAATGTTGACAACCAGCCCTGGGTCAAAGTGTTCGCGACCATCACGCAGGAAGAACGTGAGCCACGCGAGTTGACCGGCTGGCTTCCGGCCAAAGGAGTGGTCGGAGCTTCTACTCCAAATGCAGACCAGATTATCTTCGGCGAGGCTGTGGATTCCGAGCAGCAGGCGGAGCAGCGCGCAGGCCGCAAAGGCTCGGCCCAGGACGCAATGCGCCTCTACTTCCGTATTTATGACTTTCTGCCGAATTCCCCTCTGGCGGGCGAAGCGCTGTGGCGGGCGGCTGACATTCGCTGGCAATTGGAAAAGACCGATGTGATGTCGCGGCCTTCGTCGCATGAACTGGATCCCGATGTGCGTAACCCAATGGACGACCGCTTCATGAAGGAGATTCGAGAAGAAATTTCCGCAAAGCAAATGGTCTGATCATGGCTTCTTACGCAATGATTGACAACAAGCTGTGTGGCGAATGGAAAGGCCTGGCCAAGTGTCCTGACAGGGAAAGCGACCTCTACGAGCACTATGTGCATGAGCATCCGCAATCGCCCAAGGCCGCTGAAGCGCTGTATAACGCCGCATGGCGGCAGGCCGCGCTGGTTGACATCTACAAGACGAATAACGAGAACGACAAGAGCGCCAGCGCGCGCAAAAAGGCAACAGCCTTAGCGCAAGAAATTGTGAGCCAGTACGCGGCACAGACCGACTGGAAGGCGCGGGCCATGGACCTGATCTACAAGCTCGACCAGAATGTGCCGGTATACGGGAATCAGACTGAGTAGTTCAACTGCAAGGGGGAACAGTTGCACGATTATTTTTTATCTGTATTGCTCGGCATTATCGAAGGACTAACGGAATTCCTGCCAGTCAGCTCGACTGCGCACCTGCGCATCGCTGAAGCCCTGCTGGGCATTGATCTTTCCAATGGCTTTTGGAAGATGTATTCCATCGTGATCCAACTGGGCGCCATTTTGTGCCTGCCCATCTATTTCCGCGCTCGCATCGCTGATTTTCTCAGCACCTTTCCCCGCGGAGAGCGCAATAACAGGACGCTGTTCGACCATCCACTCACGCTGGTGATGATTGCCTTTGTGTTTACCGCCGGGCCCGCCTATCTGCTGACCAAAGTCATAGGCAAGCATCTTGAGAGTCTCTATGTGATGGGCCTGTCGCTTCTGATTGGTGGAATTGTAATGTGGGTGGTGGACTGGCTTTTCGGCGCGCCGCACTCCGGCAGCCGTCACCGCACCGAATCTATGGAAGAGATGTCGGTGATACAGGCCGTCTGGATCGGCATCTGCCAGATCGCTTCGGCGGTGTTTCCCGGCACCTCGCGCTCCATGGCAACCATTGCTGCCGGCCAGGTTGCAGGCATGTCGCGCCCCGCGGCACTGGAGTTCTCGTTCTTTCTTTCGATTCCAACCATGGTAGCCGCCACCGGTTACGACCTCTTACGCACCCTGCATCCCAAGCACGGCGGCGAACCGCTGGGCAGAATGCCCGCCAGCGGCCATGAATGGGTCGTGCTGCTGATCGGTTTTGTCCTCTCGTTCTTTGTAGCCCTGGGGGTAGTGGCCTGGTTCATGAACTGGGTGCGGCTGCGGGGCTTCACTCCCTTTGCCATCTACCGGATCATTGTAGGAGCCGCGGTTCTGGTGTGGGCGGCCAGGGGAATCTAGCTCGTTAACTTTAACCCCGGGCATCGGGCTTTTACCTAACGTTCATCTCTCTTTTTTGGCATAATCAATGTGCTCTGGCTGCTCTGCCGCTACCTTAGGGAACCAGTGTCTCTAAATAGCGCAAAAGCCTTCATGAAGTATTTTTCGCGGGTGTTTACGCCTACCAAGAACCGCCGGCTCAACGAGCTGGTCGGCTTTCTTCTGCTCGTCTCCGCGGCCCTCCTTTTCCTGGCCCTGATCAGCTATTCGCCGCTGGATCCATCTGTAAATACAGCCTCTTCGCCGTTGCCATCGCGTCCGGCAAGAAACTGGATCGGCCTTTTCGGCGCCATGGTGAGCGACTTGCTGCTGCAATACGTCGGCATCACCATCTTCCTGGTTCCGGTGGTGATGGGCTTGTTCGCGATGCGCTGGTTCCGGTCGCGCGAGATTGCCTCGCCCGGCGCTAAAAGCATTGGGGCTGCCACGTTGATGGTATTTTTCCCGGCCGCTCTCGCTCTGCTGCCCTGGACTCTGCGCTGGCGCCATGCTGTGCCCATTGAAGGCCTGCTGGGACGCATTGTGGGCGACGTGCTTCTGCACTACTTCAACCTGATTGGCGCATATATTGTCTGCGGCACGATCATTGCCGTGGCCCTGTATCTGTGCACGGCGTTCTCGTTTCGCCAGTGGTGCAAGTCTGGATGCAGACCCGCTTCGCTTTCGCCTTTGCCGCCTGGCAGCGGCTGGAAGACTGGAAGAAAGCTTACGCGGCCCGCAAAGCACAAAAAGAACAGGAGAAACGCCGCAATGCCAAGCCCGAGGTTACAACTCAGGCGGTGGCCGCCAGGCGTCCTGTGTCTCCCGCTGTCCCGGTAAAGACTGGCATCGAGCGGATGTCGGAAGAAGAGATGCCAGCGCCATCTGTCCCGGCCAGAATGAGCGCCTACGAAAGCGATTCGGCGGACGAAAACGAAGCCCTTACGCCTGCCATTGGCGAGCGCGCCGATCTTTCCACCAAGGGCAAAACCGTAATGCCGAAGATTGCCGGTGGATTCAAACTGCCGCCCAGTTCCCTGCTGCACCGGACGGAAGACCGCCAGTCGGTCAATGAAGAAGAGCTTACGGTGCTGGCCAAGGTGCTTACGGAAAAATGCGCTGAGTTTGACGTGAATGGAACCATCACTCAGATCAATCCCGGCCCGGTGGTGACTACTTACGAATTCAAGCCGGAAGCAGGCGTGAAGTACAGCCGCGTGACCAGCCTGGCGGAAGATCTCTGCCTGGCGATGCGGGCGGAAAGCATTCTCATCGAGCGCATGTCGGGCAAGTCCACGGTGGGAATACAGGTTCCCAATCAGGAGCGCGAAACCATCTGGCTGCGGGAGATGGTGGAATCCAATGAGTTTCTGGGCACCAAGTCCAAGCTCACGCTGGCCATGGGCAAAGACATCAACGGGCGCATCATTACCGCTGACCTGGCATCCATGCCGCACATGCTGATCGCGGGTTCCACCGGATCAGGCAAGAGCGTGGCCATCAACGCCATGATCATGTCCATTCTCTACAAGGCTACCCCTGATCAGGTGCGATTGATCCTGGTAGATCCCAAGCGGCTGGAGTTAGGCGTTTACGAAGGCGTGCCGCACCTCTATGTGCCCATTATCACCGAGCCCAAGCTGGCAGCCAATGCGTTGCGCAATGCGGTGCGCGAGATGGAGCGCCGCCTGAAGGTGCTGGCGGAAAAAGGCGTCCGCAATATTGACCAGTACAACAAACTGTTCGATGAGAACGGCACGCCCAGCCTGTTTGAAAGCGAGAGCGCACACGAGCACAAGCCGCTGCCGTTCATTGTGATCATCATTGACGAACTTGCAGACCTGATGATGCTCGACCAGTCGAATGTGGAAGAGTCCATTACGCGGCTGGCGCAGATGGCGCGCGCGGTAGGCATTCACCTGATTCTGGCTACGCAACGGCCTTCGGTGGACGTAATCACCGGATTGATCAAAGCCAATTTCCCGTCGCGCATCTCCTTCCGCGTGGCCACCAAGATTGACTCGCGCACCATTCTCGATGCCAACGGGGCCGAATCGCTGCTGGGCAAAGGCGACATGCTTTACCTGCCGTCAGGGTCGGCCCGCGTACAGCGCGTACATGCGCCCTTTGTCACCGAAAAAGAAACCCACGCAGTGGTGGAGTTCTGGCGGCAGCAGGCGCAGGCGCAATACGAGCAGAAATTCCTGGAAGCGCCCAAAGAAGAGAAGGACTCAGCCGGCGGTCATGAAGGAACAGCCGAGGGTGGCGACAGCGAGCATGACGAGCTTTATCAGGATGCAGTCCGCCTGGTACTCGAATTCGGCAAGGCCTCCACTTCCCTGTTGCAGCGCCGCCTACGCATCGGCTATGGCCGGGCGGCCCATTTGATTGATCTGATGGAGCAGGATGGCATTGTAGGCGCAGCCGACGGCCCCAAGCCGCGCGAAGTGCTCAAGCGTCCTGATTGGCTGACCGAAGTAGAAGAGGCCCTGCGGTAGAATTTTTTGTGGAAGGTCGGCCCTTTTCCACGCCGCGAAGTTGAGAAAAAAAGGGCTTCAGCGCCTGTGCGAGAACTTGATTGCACAATGACATTTACCATTAGGTCAAAGGTACGCAGGGGCTAAAGCCAAATGTTTATGCGCCTTTTCGGCACGAGTAAACTCGTGCCCTGATACTTGTGTCGTCAACCCACCGCAAACTCTAAGTTCTCACACCCTCTTCAGCGCCTGCGTACCTTCCACTCTAAGATCATGTCTATTAAATCGAGTTCTCACACACGCTCTTTAGCAATAGGTACACCTATTCTGGAAGCGCTCTAATGAGCGGATTTACGGTGTGGGGTTTTCTCGTCTTTATCAGAATCTGCTCCCGCAATTACGCCCACGGTGGCAGCGATAACCCCAGTCATAGAAACCTTTGGAGAGTGGTAGACCGGCACTGACTCGCTCCATCCACCGCCGCCTACATCGGTTGCCGCTGATTCAAAAGTGTTTGCGGCCTTTGTCATCACCGGCTTGTACGCCGCAAGAGGCTGGCCGGGAACAGTTTGCATGCGGTACGCGGTTGGGGTGGTAATCAACTGCGCTTCAGCCTGTTGCCTGGCTGGCGATTGCTTTCTTGCCGACCGCATCAAGTGCGCGCTTCTATGGACTGAAGGAGCAGCGGCGGGCAGCAAATGGCTGGAGACGGATGGCTGTGGAGGGGCAAACTCCATGACTATGGCCAATGCCGGAACAACAAGAACGTAGCTTGCCGCCAGGAAAGCGAAAGATGTGGCGCGGAGCATCTGCGCAGCCCATGAACTCTGCGGCTGCTCTTTGAGTATGGCGTGAACGCGGCGCGACAGGAGCGAAGCGGAAGAGGCAAAATCCATTCCCATGGAAGAGCGCTCGCCTGGCCGGCACAGATCGCGCAAACTGAGTGAGAGTACCGCGTAGTCCGCACGATGATCGGGACGGCTGGCAATCACCTCCAGATCGCAGGCCAGTTCCCGCTGTATGCGCATCTGCTTACGGGCCTGCCACACCGCAGGATGAAAAAACAGCAATCCGCAAAGCAGTTCATTGATGCTGGCCCAGAGATAATCACGACGGCTGATATGGGCCATCTCATGGCTGAGAACGTCCTCGACCTGCTCCGCTGTTTCCAGTTGTTCGCAGATCAACGGCAGCAAAATGCGCGGACGCCACCAGTAAACCGTCGCGGGGGAGCGCAGCCCTTGGAGCACCAGCAACTCGCATCTGCGAATGCCAAAATCCCTGCTCAGCTCTGCAAATAAGGCCTGCAACGCGGGAGCGGCCTTGCGTCCGCGCGCCAGAAGCAGATGCAAACGGCTGCGCCGCCATATCGCTATGCCCGTCAGCAGCACCAGGCCGAAAACGTAAGCCAGAATTACGGCGCGACCACCTGTGGAAACCAGGTGCTTCCACGAAGTTTTCACCAGCACATGCTGGAATGAGGCCCGCAAGTGGCCGCTGATCTCGAGCGCGTGACGAATCCCGTTCTGGTGGCCAAGAAAGCCTCGCGTCCAACCGAACATCAAAACCAGCCAGTAAGCCGCGGAGCCGATCAGAAATGCCATCCAGGCGGTGAACCGCTGCCCTGGATGGGAGAGCATTTTGCTTAACAGAAAACAAATAAGGTAAGCGGCCGCAACTTTCACGAAGTAGCTTACAAATAAGCTGGCGAGATAAAGATACTGATCAGCAAACATGGGCACTACCTTTTAACGAGCCACAGTCCGGACAGATGGAAACGATTTACGAATCGCGCTTTTGCGTTCGGTACTTTTGAATCAAGGCTTCCAACTGGTCGAGTTCCGCCTCATCTACAGGGGTGGACTCAAGCAGGTTGACCAGCAACTCCGCAGACGACCCGCCAAAATTCTGCTCCAACAATCTGCGCACCGACCCTTTGTCCACTTCTTCCCGCGAGACGCAAGGCAGGTAAAGAAATACTCGCCCCTGGGCCACGTGCCGCACCAAACCCTTTTGCTCCATGATGCGCAACAGAGTCTGGGTTGTTTTGTAATTGGGCGGAGCGTCGAATGCCGGGTGCCGGGTCACTTCTTCTACGGTGCCGCGTTTCAGGTCCCAGAGCGCGTGCATAATGCGCAGCTCTGATCTGGTGGGTAAAACTTTGGCACGGCGGTTTTTCATGGAAATGGTCTCAGGCTTCAGTCTCTGAACAGTAGCTTTTATGGATATAACTTGTCAATGAATCCGGAGAAAGGAACCGAAGAAATCTTTCCCCCTGAATTTTTACTCGCCAGAAGCGAAGCCGTTCATTGAACGTTTTTCGTCAGAATGCCCCTGGTACTCTTCGTAAAGGAACCGCACCAGGATATCTCCTATGTCCCGTCGTGGTCGGACTCTGGTCGAGATGACAGGTGTTAAGGTTGTTGAAACACCGCAATTATCGAATCAGCTATGCCCTGCTGAAATCAATGTATCCGCGCTGCACGTCTGTGTCCACCAGCTTGACGCGCAGCTTGTCGCCTACATCGAGGCCATGCTGGCCCTGCACCAGCATTCCTTCTATGTGGGGCTTGAGCACTCGCACAAACGTTCCCTTTGCCCCTGCGCCGGTCACGATGCCGTCAAAGGTTTCTCCAATGCGGCTGCTCATGGCCATGGCGGCAATGCGTTTCGACATTTCGCGCTCGACTTTTCTGGCTGCGTCTTCTTTGGCCGTGCAGTTCTGCGCAACCGAGGTAAGCTCCGTGTCGGAATAGGGTGATTTCTGGCCATCGAGCATGGCCTTGATGAGACGTTGCGTGAGCAGATCGGCAAAGCGGCGATTAGGAGCGGTGGAGTGGGTGTAGTTCTGCACGGCAAGGCCGAAGTGTCCCTGCTCTGGCTCTCCGGGACGTTGCAGTACGTACTCGCCCGGTCCCATGAGTTTTACCACCGCCAATGAGATGTCAGCAAAGTGATCGGGATCGGCGGCCTTGCGCTGAATTAGAAAATCATTCAGCGCTTTGGAGTCGGGCTGGGCAGGAAGCTTTGCTCCATATTGCGCCGCCAAAGCCACGATGCGGTCCCACCGCTCCGGCGTTTTTACAATCCGGCGAATGGAAGCAATACCGCGTTTCTCAAGCGTAAGCGCCACTGCCTGGTTGGCGGCCACCATGAAGTCTTCAATCAGTTCCGTGGCGCGGTTCTTTTCCTGGCGCACAATGTCAACGACTTTGTCCTGCAACATGACCGGTCGCGTTTCAGTGTTCTCAATGGTCAAAGCGCCATGTTCAAAGCGCGCATTCCTGAGCGACTGTGCTATCTCGTCCTGTAGTTTGAGCTGGGCTTGTAATTCGGGCGAGGCGGCTACTTTGGCCGGCGCCGGTCCGCGGCCTTCGAGCCACGCGCCTACCGAATTGTAGGCAAGCTGGGCTTTGTTATGGACCAGCGCGCGGTACAGATCAGTACTCTTGACCGCGCCATCGGCTCCGACAACAAATTCGATGATCACCGCCATCTCGTTATCGCGTTCCAGCAGCGAGGTAACATTCGTTGAAAGCTCTTCCGGCAGCATGGGGAAAATCGCCGCGCCCGTATAGACCGAAGTTGTCTCCTGTGCGGCGTGCTGGTCTATGGGAGTGCCTTTGGCGACGAACATATCCACGTCGGCAATGCCCACCAGCACTTTGGCATCGCCATTCGGCAGCCGCTCGGCGACCTCGATCTGGTCGAGATCTTTGGAGGTGTCGTTGTCAATCGAAGACCAAAGCAGCCCGCGCAGATCCCGCACTTCAGGAGTTGTCGTGATGCGCGGCGGTTGCGCTTTGAGCTGGGCAATCTGCTGCTGCACCTGGGGCCCGAAGTCAGGGCGGAAACCGTGGTCTATCATGGACTGCTTCGCTGCTGCGTGAAGATCTATATGGGCGGCGGGATGTGGGTTATTCATGATGAAAGTGAAAGAAAGAGACTAACACGGCAGGCAGGGAAGAAAACAGAAGAGGGCCGCATGGCCGTCCGCAACACCGTTCCATCTAAAGATTCGAACGTTTTACCGGCGCCCTGTCGCCCCGAGATCTCGGTACCGGAAGTTTCCTTCGGGGCGCTCTGCTGACAGCCGCACTGTGCGCCGTGATTCGCGCGGCGGGCGGCTGCATTCATAAGCAAAAAATTCCTTCAGCACCTTTACGGCGTCCTGGTATCCCTGGCTGATGAGCGGACGGATCAGTTCAGCCTTGAAATCCAGGACTGTCACTGGCAAGGTTTCTTTTGGAGCGATGTTGAAGGCTTTCACATAGCGATACGTCTGTCCGCCGATTTCCAGGTCCAACTGCTCCGGCTGCACACCCAGTTCCGTGGCATAAGCGGAGCACAGGCTGTTGAGATGGCTGAGCATTACCATGTCAGTCTTGAAATTCTTGGTGATCAGAATGTCCCAGGCGTGCGCGCCTACATCGAGAAAGGTTTTGACCTCGCCGCTGCTTTCTGCGCCTTCAACTGGAGTCACCATGACCAGGAACAGAAGATCAGCCCCCATCGAAATAGCAGGACGAATGGGCTGGATGTTCACGATGCCGCCATCAGTCCACAGGCGGCCCTCCATAGGGACAGCCTCATATGCGAACGTGTACGAAGAAGACGCAACCGCCGCCTGAAGCAGATCTTTAGGGCATTCAACATCACTCAGGACAAATTCTTTCTGGATGTTCGGGTCGTTCAACAATTCCTGCGGCGGGACATTAGAGAAGTAGCGAGCTGTGCCATCCTGAAGGTTCGTGGCTGTCATGAGCACGCGGATCGGAGACTTCCGCAGCTTTTCATAGGGGACATGCGATCGTAGGAACCTGGCGCGCTCGAAATTTGGAAACAGGCCGGTGCGCAGAGGCAATCGAAGAAAACGATGGCTCAGGTTACTGATGGGCGTGCGGAACAGCTTTCTGAATACCCAGGCAAGCACGACGATTGCGGCAATGGGCCACGGCGCACTGAACTCCACCACTTCATGTCCGCGCACTGGAATGTGGATATGGGAAAAACCCAGGAAGATGATGACAAAGCCCCATACCAGCACATTGGCCAGCAGTGAGATCCATGCCTTGCGGCGGTCTGCCGCCCAGCGTCGCTTGCGCAATAGGTTCAACAGCAGGTAGCCAAGGTACGAGAGCTTGTCGGCAAAGAACAGAATGGCGATACCAGCGGCCGCCAGCGAAAGCCAGGCCAGCCTCGGATGGTGCGCGTGCAGGTAGATGCCGTGTTCCTGTAGCCATGCCCAGATGAAGTTGCCGATTCCGGCAGAGGCGGCAATCAGTCCGGCGAGAATAAAGATGTACCGCGACCAGTCAATTCCCAGCAGGGGCGGCGTAAGTTCCAGCCAGGACCGCACCATGCTTTCCGCGGTCCCCACATAGCCATTGGATTCCGCGGCGTAAGCAGCGGCGTTGATGCTGCCGATGGAACTCGCAGTGATGATGTGTGTGGGAACATTGGCATCCTGAAAGGCCATGAGTGCGCCGGCCTCGTAGGCACCGCGCGCGCCTCCGCCCGAAAGCACGACGCCAATGCGGGAATGGAATTGCGCCGGCCTTGTGATGGAAGCAAGCTCTTCCCGAAATTGGCTTCGCAATGATTCCAATTCAGGAGTGGATTGTGCGCTATCTGACATGAATTAAGGCAAGCATAACGCACAACGGTGTGGGTAGCTATAAAGTTATGTGGGGTTTGTCGGTAACGAAAGGCGATTCCCAACGGGGATTGCCGGCACAGGAAATCGTTCGTGTTCCGCAGCGAAAGACGTAGCAATGCTACGTCTCTACCATAAGTTGTCGAAGATCATCGAACCGTATTCATCACTCCATAGTCTTATCTGTGCAAATCAGTTGAATCCGCGTCATCAGTGGTTAAGACTTTATCTTGGCGTAAATGTATTTTTGTAGACCACTCCGCCCTTCATCACGAAGGCCACATTCTCCAGCGCGCGCACGTCATGAAGCGGATCGTTCACAACCGCGATAATGTCCGCGTACTTGCCTTTCTCGATGCTGCCCACGTCTTTCGATCGTCCAATCAGATCGGCGGCGCTGGAAGTCGCGGCCCTTATGGCCTGTGCCGGAGTCATGCCGAATTTCACCATGTAGAAGAACTGTTTGGCGTTGTCTCCATGCGGATACACGCCAGCGTCGGTGCCGAAAGCCATCTTGACGCCGCTCTGCACCGCTTTCTGGAAATTCTCGCGCTGCAGGCGGCCCACCATCTTCTCTTTATCAATATTCTCTTGTGCCAAACCGAACTGCGAAGCCATGCCCAGGATGTAATCGTCGTTGTAGATGTCCATGACTAAGTAGGTGCCATGATCTTTGGCCATGCGGAGCCCTTCTTCATCAATCAGACTGGCATGCTCAATGGAATCAATTCCCGCGGCAATCGCGTTCTTGATTCCCTGCGCGCCGTGCGCATGAGCGGCAATTTTGCGGCCGGCCATGTGGGCTTCCTCCGCAGCCGCTTTCAGCTCTTCCGGCGTGTACTGGGGCGCGCCCGGACTATCGCCTTTTGATAACACTCCGCCGGTAGCGAGGATTTTGATTACGTCCACCCCATATTTCACCTGCGCCCGCACTACGTGCCTGATCTGGTCCACGCCATCGGCAATGGCAAAATCGCGCTCTTCCGGAAACATGCTCACACGGGTCTGCGGAGAGTAGTTGTTGAGATCACCGTGTCCGCCGGTAATGGAGATCGCCGGACCGCTGGCCACAATGCGCGGCCCCGGCACCAGGCCTTCTTTGATCGAGTTGCGCAGGTCCACGGCCAGAAAAGGCTCAGAGCCTACATCGCGGACGCTGGTAAATCCCGCTTCCAGCGTCTTGCGCGCGTTCACAACCGCCGCAAATGCGCTCTGAAAAGGAGTGTCTTTGAAACGCCAAATCTCGTCATAACGATCGGCCCGAGCGCCCAGGTGGGTGTGGCAGTCAATCAAGCCGGGCAGCACGGTGGTTCGCGAGAGGTCTATAACCGTAGCGCCCGCCGGAATCGCAATAGACGACGCAGGGCCTACATTCTGAATGCGTTCGTCCTGCACCACGATCACCATGTTTTCGCGGACGTTATCACCTGTGGCGTCAAACAGCCGCCCCGCACGGATGTAAGTAACTTTAGGCGCAGGCTTGGCTAATTCTGTTTTCGACGGCTGCTGCGAAAAGCCGAAGGTGCTCAAAAGCACCGCAAAGACACTGATCAGCAAACGTTGCATTCATGGCTCCTGAGAGTAGCTGGAAGAGTATAAGGCATGGAGTGGCCGTGACCTATAACCCCTTTGGCAACCCTGCTCTGCTGGAATGAATCGGAATAAAAACCGAGGTGAATCAATGAAATTAAGAATTTTGTGGGCAGTAGTGTTGGCTTTCACGTTGTCGCTGGGCGCGTTTGCGCAATCGGATACCGGCGGACTGAAGCAGGACACGAAAGATGCTGCACACGATACTGCTAAAGCCACCAAAAAAGCCGGACGCAAAGTGAAGCATGGAACCAAGAAGGTCGTCCACAAGGGCGCGCACGCCACAAGCAAAGGCGCGAACAAGGTAGAAGACAAGACCGACACCACGCCGGCTCCTCCGCCCGCGAACCCGCCCCAGAAGTAAGCCGTTTGGGTCGTGAAATTAGGAATGCCGCTGTTCGGGTGAACAGCGGCATTTTTATTTATCCCTTCACCGCTCCTACTGTAAAGCCGGCGATAAATCTATCGAGGAACAGGTTGTAGAAGAACGCAATCGGCACGCTGGCAATCAGGCAGGCTGCCATCAGCGATCCCCAGAAATAGACATCGCCGCGCACCAGGAAGATCGGAATGCCGACGCCCAGCATCTGGTTTGAATCAGACGAGATAAAAGTCAGGGCATACACAAATTCCTGCGTCACCAAAGTGAAGGTAAAGATCACCACGGTGAGAATGCCGGAGGTGGAGATCGGAATCACCATTTTCACGAATGCCTGGAAACGCGTAAGCCCGTCTACCATGGCCGCGTCTTCCAGTTCCCTGGGAATGGATTTGAAAAAGCCCATCAGGAGCCAGATGGAAAATGGCACTGTAAACGTCGGATACACCAGGATCACCGACCATAAGGTGTCCTGCAGGCCCATGATGGCGATGACGCGCGAAAGCGGGATAAACAGAAGCGTGGGAGGAATCAGGTAGGTGAGAAAGATTCCGATGCCCAGTCGCTGGCCCCAGCGTCCCGTGAGGCGCGCCAGCGCGTAGGCTGCGGGCACCGACAGCGCCAGAGTAATTCCCACCACTACAACGCCGACAAAGGCGGTGTTGGCCAGCCAGCGCAGGTACCGGGTTTCATTGAAGAGCAGCTTCAGATGGTCTAGCGTGGGCCTGGCATTGAAGATGAACGGATTGTTTTCAATAGTGTAAAGATCAACGTTCTGTTTAAAGGTGGCGATCACCATCCAGTAGAACGGGAACGCCAGCAATATGATGAACAGAGCGAGCACCACCACGTGCAGAAGTCTCGGTCCAAAACCGCGAATGCCCCGCATTACACCACCTCCGCGCGATGCGCGACCCGCAGCATCATGTAGGCGATCACAACCAGCACCGGTACCAGGAACAACGAGATAGCAGCGCCGGCAGCCAGGTCGCTGCCCTGAATGCCCGTAGTAAACGCCAGCGACGGCAAGGTCTGGGTGGAATCGAAAGGCCCGCCGTTGGTGAGGATGTAAACCACCGTCATATCGGTAAAGGTAAAGATGGTGCCGAACAATATCGCCACGCTGATGATCGGCGTCATCATGGGAATGCTAACCTGGAACAAAGTTCGCCAGAAACCCGCGCCATCTATGGCTGCCGCTTCAGGGATTTCTTTGGGAATGGCTGTGAGTCCGGCCAGCATGATGACCGTGGAAAAAGGTATGAGCCGCCAGCTATGCACCAGGATGACGGACGCCATCGCCAGCCCCGGTTCCCCCAGCCACATGGGCGCGCCATACGGCTTGTAAATATGCATGGCCACCAGCACCCAGTTAATCACGCTGTAAAGAGGATCGAGTATCCACTTCCACCCGATCGCGCCCAGGGAAATAGGGGCGACAAAAGGCAGCAGGATAATGAAGCGCACCAGGCCGCGCCCGCGAAATTTGTTTTCCAGTGCGATGGAAAGAATGGTGGAACACACAATCACAATCGCCTGCGAGACTACAGTAAAAATCACTGAGTTCTTGAGCGCTGTGCGGAAGCTGGGGCTTTGCAGGATGCTGCGAAAATTTTCCAGCCCGACATAATGAATGTCTGAGCTGCCAATGCGCGCGTCACTGAAGGCATAAAAGATCGCCATGAGCAGCGGGCCGCCCACCAGCAGCAGGATATACAAACCGGCGGGCGCAAACATGAGAGCGCCAAGCCTGGGAGCGCGGCCCGCGCCTATGGATTTCAGCTTGGTCCATTTCGGATGCAGCTTGCCTGGATCATCGAGTTGCGGCGCAAGCGGCGGCGAATTTTTCGCTTCAGCTTCTATTTTTCCTTCCGGAGTTATTGCCATACCAGGGCCCTCGCCGCCACCCGCTTTTCGCTGGCACGATCGAAATATTTCAATTGGCTTTGCGGCACCGCGAAGTCATAAGTCTGGCCGGGCTCGAGCGACTGTGCTGATGCGAGCCGCGAGATGGCTTTCTTGTTCTGGAAATTTCCTCCCTCGAGCACGCCGGAGACGATCCACTCCGCTCCCAGATATTCCATGTTCTCGACCCGGAAACGGAACTTCACCGGATCAGCGTCGCTCACCAGGGCCGCGGGCTTGAACTGCTCCGGGCGGAAGCCGATGATCAGGTCTTCGTTGTCCACCAGATTCATAGGCGGCGAGCCGAGGAAGGTCGCGACAAACGTATCTGCCGGCTCGTCATACACCTCTTTGGGCGTGCCGATCTGGCGGACAAAGCCTTTATTCAGCACCACCACACGATCGCCCATGGCCATGGCTTCTACCTGGTCGTGAGTCACGTAGATGGTTGTGGTGCCTACGCGCTGGTGAAAGCGTTCAAGCTCTTCGCGGGCAGACAGGCGAAGTTTCGCGTCAAGGTTCGAAAGAGGTTCATCGAGCAGGAAGACCGAAGGCTCGCGGACGATGGCGCGGGCCAGCGCCACTCTCTGGCGTTCGCCGCCGGAAAGTTCGCGCGGCTTGCGCTGCAGCAGCGAACTGATGCCCAGCAGCGAAGCGGCCCACTCCACCTTCTCTTTGTGCAGCTCTTTCTTGACCTTCTGCGCTTTGAGCGGGAACGCAATATTGTTATAAACCGTGAGGTGCGGATAGAGCGCATAGCTCTGAAACACCATGGCGATGCGGCGCTCGCGCGGAGTGAGATCATTCACAACGCTGCCCGCCAATGAGAATTTCGCCGGCCGTGGGTGTTTCCAGGCCGGCGATCATGCGCAGGAGAGTGGTTTTCCCGGAACCCGAAGGCCCCAGGAAAACCAGAAACTCGCCTTCGCGAGTTTCCAGGTTTACTTTGTTGACTGCGCCAAACTCTCCTTCTTTGAATACTTTTGTCAGGTCCCTTGTTTGTACAACGGCCATTCAGTCCCTCGTCTTATTTCCAACGATCAAAAATACGCTTGTACTCCTGTTCGGCGGCCTTGGCTGCGTTCTCAGGAGTTTCGTCGCCGCGCGCCACCTTGGCAAACATGGTGGGAATGAGCCAGGCGCGGAAGGCTTCATCAATGGCCGCCGAAGCGTAGCCCGGATAGCCCACGTTGGTGGCCCAGTCCAGCACGTTGCCCAGCACCTTGTACTTGTCCGGCGGATCGGCGCGATCGTCTTTCGCAATTTCCTGCTTCAGGTTCGGAACTGTGGATGGGAAGCAGGGGAAATTGTAGAACTGCCCGGCCACAAACCCGTCATGGAAGTGGTCAATGTAATCAATCAGGAATTGCTGCGCGCCATCTTTGTTGTCGGCAAAATCCCAGATCAGGTAGCAGTCCATCACGTGCTCGGCGGCGATGCGCCGCACCGGGCCTTTCAGCGCGGGGCTGATCATGATCTTGCTCGAGATCGGCAGCTTTTCACGCTCTGCCTGGCGGGAAATGGAGATGGCATTGGCCACATAGGAAACGCGTCCGGCAATCATGGCCTGGTTGTTGGAAGGCGGCGTCCAGGTGAAGACCTCAGGGGTTTCCGATTCCTGATACAGGGCCTTCATGAACTTCAAGGCTTCGATGGTCTCTTTGGAGTTGATGGTCACATTGCCGTTCGGGTCCTGCTCGGCTCCGCCAAAGGACCACAGCAGAGCGCGCATGGCCATGCTGGTGTCGAGTTCCTGCGCCAGCCCGAGGCCGCAAGGGTGTCCGGTCTTGTCCTTGATTTTCTTTGCGCCTGCGCGCAGATCGTCCCAGGTGTCAGGGCCGTTGGGATATCCGGCCTGGGTCCACAAATCTTTATGCCAGTTGCCGGGATCAGGAACGTAGGAGTCGGAGAAGGCGAAATATCGCTTGGTCTTGGGGTTGTAGGTGGACTTGTGGGCCAGGTCAATCTTTTTGCCGTGCTTCTTCTCCACTTCCTGGTACACGTGCGTCATATCAATGGTCTGCTTCTCGTAAGCGGCCGGCGGCGAGAGCAGCATGACCAGGTCGTGCCCTTTCTTGGCCGAAGCCTCAGAAGCGGCTTTTGCCGGCAGATCGTTGAGGTTGATGTGATCGACGATGACGTTGGTGCCGTGTTTCTCTCCCCATTGTTTGCAGAACGTGCCGTCAAACCAGGTGTCATAGGCGGGAACAAAGTGGCTCCATTGCAGAATCTTCAACGTCTTCTGCTGGGCCAGCGCCCGCTCGGGAAACAGAAAGGTCGTGCCCATAGTGGCGCCAATGGTTCCGGCGCCGGCAATCTTGATGAAATCGCGTCGTGATACGCCTTTGCCCTTCTTCTTCTTTTCGTCCATACGCTTTCCTCCTAAGAGATCTTTCGAAGTTGCCAACAACTCATTCTGCTTGCCTTGTTCTCGCGGGTGCTAAATGCAAGAAACAATATCGTATACCTGCGTTAGCACTCATGCCATAGCCTCAGCAGTTGCGATAACGCGAAAATCTGCGGGGGCAGCGAAAATCCCGCCGCCCCTGGCTCTCTCCCGAAACTGTGTGCTTCCCGAAAGGATTATCTTGCAGACTGCGCTCAGCACTCGGCATTCATATTTGATTGAAAAATTGGACCGCTCACGACAGAGGTCCCTTCAGCAGACTGACATTTATGCGGTCTCCTGAAGAGGCTTTTGATATGCGGTTAACAAGGGTATTGATTCTCGCGGTTATGTCAAGAGAAATGCCCCCCTTGAACCGGATATCGTACTAATGAAGCACATCTGACAGAGACCAGGAACGGCGCGCATGGGGCCGTGAAAACGAAAGCCTCCCTTGTAGATTTTCGCCGGATAATAGGGAGTTTCGTCGAAGCAGTTGATATAAGTTAAGATCACCTGCCCGGCTTGACCGTGACTCGCAGTTAAATTTTTCCGCTCATAACCGGAGGACTGCCATCGCAGATTACATTGGAGCGCTCGACCAGGGAACCACCAGCACGCGATTCATGGTCTTCGATCGCAAGGACGCGTCGTCGCTTGCGCGCAGAAGGAACACCGGCAGTATTATCCGCAAGCGGGCTGGGTGGAGCATGATGCAAACGAAATCCTTCTGCGTACCCGCGAAGTCATTGACGCAGCCCTGAGCAGCGCCGGTATCGCATCTGCCGATCTGGCCGCCATCGGCATCACCAACCAGCGGGAGACAACGGTGCTGTGGAATCGGAAGACCGGCGAACCAGTGGCCAAAGCGATCGTATGGCAGGACACGCGTGTCACCGAGTATGTAACGAATGTTACAGCGAGAGATCGGCAATGAGTTCTTCTGCTCGCGGACCGGCCTGCCGCTATCTACATATTTCAGTGCGTTAAAAGCCTGCTGGCTGCTCGACAACATTCCCGGCCTGCGCGCCCAGGCCGAAGCCGGTGATGTGCTCTTCGGCAACATAGACAGCTTTCTGGTGTGGCATTTGACAGGAGGCCCGAAGAACGGGATGCATGTAACGGACGTGACCAATGCCAGCCGCACCCAGCTTATGAACCTGCAAACCCTTTCCTGGGACGAGGAACTACTGCGGGCCTTCCACTTGCCGGAAGCGATGCTGCCGCGCATCTGCTCCAGCAGCCAGATTCTGGGCGAACTACGCACACAGGCGCCCGAGGCGTACCAATTGCTTCCATTCTCGGCGACCAGCAGGCGGCGCTCGTAGGACAAACCTGCTTTGCTCCCGGTGAGGCCAAAAATACTTACGGCACCGGATGTTTTCTGCTCATGAATACTGGCGAACGGCCAGTGTGTTTCCAGCCATGGCCTGCTCTCCACCGTGGCCTACAAATTCGGCGACAGCTCCACGCCGTCTATGCGCTCGAAGGCAGCGTCGCCATTACCGGAGCGCTGGTGCAATGGCTGCGTGATAATCTTGGGCTCATCAACAGCAGTTCAGATATTGAAGCACTGGCGGGCTCAGTCGAAGACAGCGGCGGCGTTTACTTTGTGCCCGCCTTCTCCGGGCTGTATGCGCCCTATTGGAAAGAAAACGCACGCGGCATCATCGCCGGACTCACCCGCTACGCCAACAAAGGCCACCTGGCCCGCGCTGTGCTTGAGGCCACGGCCTTCCAGACCCGCGATGTCGTGGAAGCGATGGAACAGGATTCCGGAATTCGACTGGACGTCTTGCGCGTGGACGGCGGCATGGTGGTGAACAATCTTCTCATGCAATTTCAGGCCGACATTCTCGGCCGTCCGGTGGTGCGTCCCATGGTGCAGGAAACTACCGCCCTCGGCGCAGCCTACGCGGCCGGATTGGCTGTAGGATTTTTCAAAAGCACCGATGATCTGCGCTCGCAGTGGGCAGTGAATCACCGCTGGACTCCCACAGGCGACCTGAATCGCGAAGCGCTCTACGCGCAGTGGAAGAAGGCTGTGACACGGTCTTTCGATTGGCTCTGAGAAAACCTTTGCCACTGATGAACACTGATTGGACTGATTTGCACTGATAGAACTGATTTTCAATTGAATCGCACCGGCGCCTTCAGCATTCAAACCAATTACGTTTTTGTAGGCGAGCAACATGTAAAGCACTACAGAATTCCCTTTCCAAAAAATCAGTGAAAATCAGTCCAATCTGTGCCATCAGTGGTAAGGTTTACCCGAGTTTGGCTTCGAGCTCCGCCCATCTTGCATACAGCTCGTCCACCGTTTGCTGGGCCTTTTCGAGATCGGCGTGCGCAGCCATCAGCCGCGCAGCATCGGTGGCGATCGCGGGATCTTCGGCTGCCGCCTTTTTCTTCTGCAACACTTCTTCCGCATCAGCGATACGTTGCTCCAGCGTGGAATATTCGCGGGCTTCCATGTATGACAGCTTCTTTTTTCCAGCCGCTGCGATGCCTGGCTCTGCCGTTTCCGACCGTGCGCTCTGGGCTTTTGCCGTCTGTCTGGACGCTGCCTGCTCCCGCTCCTCCATCCATGCTTCCCACTGCGCGTAATCAGCGAAAACGCCTGCTTCGCCTTTGCCGTCAAGTCCCAGGACAACGTTGGAAACCCGGTCGAGCATGTAGCGGTCGTGCGTAACCAGCACCAGCGCTCCGGGAAATTCGAGCAGGCTTTCTTCCAGAATTTCCAGTGTGGGAATATCGAGATCGTTGGTGGGCTCATCGAGCAGCAGCACATCGGCGGGCTGAAGCATAAGCTGGGCAATCAACACGCGGGCGCGCTCTCCGCCGGAAAGCCGCCCTACAGGCTGATTCAATTGTTCGCTGCTGAAGAGAAACCGCGAAGCCCAACTGGCGACGTGTACTACGCGGTCCTGATAGACCACGCTGTCGCTGTCGGGGGCCAGCGCACGGCGCAAAGTAATGTCAGGATCGAGCAGTCGGTTCTGGTCGAAGTACACCACTCGCAGAAGGTCGGCTCGGGCAATTTCGCCTGTAAGCGGGGCAATTTCGCCGCGCAGCAGACGCAGCAGCGTCGTCTTGCCGCTGCCATTGGGGCCAACCAGGCCGACACGTTTTCCCGCAGAGATGAGAAAACTGAGGTTGCGAAACAGAGTGCGCTCGCCGAAGGAATAGCTGACATCTTTCAGTTCGATCAGGCGGCGGGTTTTGCGTTCGGTGGCGGAAAAATCAATGTCGGTGGCGGTCACGCGCGAACGCGAATTCAGATCGCCCAGCTCCGATATCAACTCGTTGGCTTTATCAATTCTGGCTTTTGCTTTACGGGTCCGGGCCTTGGCCCCCCGCCGCAGCCACTCGATCTCGTAGCGTACGCGGTTTCCCAGCGATTCCTGACGGCGCGCCTGCGATTGCAGGAATTCTTCCTTCTTTTCCAGAAATGCGCTATAGCTGCCTTCGACCATGAATAGCCCGTCAGGATAAGCGCGGTTCAGTTCCACTGTTTCATTGGCTACGTTTTCGAGAAAGTAACGGTCGTGGCTTACCACTACGCAGGCGAAAGCGGCAGTCTGGAGCAGTTCTTCCAGCCACTCAATCCCCTCAAGATCAAGATGGTTGGTTGGCTCATCCAGCAGCAACACCTGCGGGTCTTGCACCAGCGCTTCCGACGATGGCCAGTCGTTTCCGCCATCCGCCAGAAAGCGCAGCCGCCTCTGCTTCGAAGTTTTCAAATCCAGCCCGGCCCAGCCATTCCACTTCCCGCCGCTCGCGCTCCTCTTCCGGCACTGCTGCGCGTTGCACTGCGGCAGCAACGATCGAGCGCACGGTGACGCCGGCCGCAAATTCCGACTGCTGCTCCACGTAGGCCATGCGGGTCCGCTTGCGAGTCGGCCACCTCGCCGCTGTCAGGCTCCATCTCGCCGGCAAGAATGCGCAGTAGCGTGGACTTACCCGAACCGTTGGGGCCGATCAGGCCGATCCGGTCGTTTTCAGAGACCGTGAAAGAGATATTTTGAAACAGCGGCACAGCGCCGAACCGCTTGCTGATGCCCTGGGCATTGATGATGGGTGGCAAAGTACGGGTAGTCCTTATCCGAAATCAATCCGAGATCAAATTTCAGGATAGCAGGAAGAGTCACGCATCCACTTCGCTTCGATCTGCGAGCCGGCATGGCCGCGCATCAGGCCAGTGCAACTATGGCTTCACCGATTACTTTGATTTCCGCTTCCTGATTCACCGCAGTCACGCGCAGGCGGACCCGCTTTTCACCTTGCTCCTCAAATTTTTCCAGAACGCTGCCAGTGCAGGTAAGGCGGTCATGGACGTGAGTGATAGCCACGAAGCGGACTTTGAATTGCCGCAGCGCATGGGGCGGCGCCCAGTTGGTAAGAAGCCGTCCGATACAGGCCATGGAGAACATGCCGTGGACAAACACATCGTCCATGCCGGCTTCGCGCGCAAAATCCAGATCTACATGGATGGGATTGTGGTCTCCCGATGCTCCCGCAAATAACGCCAGCGTAACGCGCTTGATGGGATCGGTAGTCAGCGCGGGAATTTCATCTCCAATTTGCAGGCGCTCGAAACTCGCTTCACTCATTGCTATTCTCAACCATTCCTCAGCACGATTACGCTGCGCAGTTCTGCGATGGCGGATCCGTCAGCAGCCTTGACATTGGTTTCAAGCACAATGAATTCGAGCGCTCCACCCTTCTTGTCATAGATGTCGGCGATGCGCGGCTCAAATGTGACTATATCGCCGGCGCACACCATCTGATGGTAAGTGAACGACTGCTCGCCATGCAGCACGCGATGAAGATCGGCGCCCAGTCCATGCAGATATTCAAATCGGTGCGAGTCCTCACGTTCCAGCGTAAAAAGAAATGTGGGCGGGATGGGCATGGAACGGTATCCGGCTTTTTGGGCGGCTTGCTCGTCGGTGTAGATTGGATTGGTTTCTCCAATGGCTTTGGCAAAAAAACGCAGACGGCCTTTTTCTACCTCCACTGAGTAGGCGGGCAGTACGCGTCCGATCTGGGTGCGATCAAGCGGCATCGGTAACAACCTTACCACTGATCACACTGATGCAACTGATTGTCACGGATTTCAGGAGTACTCGCGAAAGCGGCCAAAAGCATCCGCCCGGCTCATCAGAAATTTTCAGGAATTTCGTTTGGATACAACTCACGCATGAGCTGCCGGGTTACTTCGCTCTCCGGCCACTCAGGATGCTCTTTGCGAATGCGTGCCCGGCAAAGGGCCCGCGCAAACTCGCTCATCTCTATGGCGAGGTGGACCCATTGCGCTCCGGTCATGGATTGCCAGATGCGAAGCTGCATCGCATGGACTTCCGGAGTCGTGTCTTCCGGCCGCATCGCAGAATCATAGCAGGTGGCTCCTGCCTAACCGAAGTTTGTACCCGACTTCATGGCCGCCGGCTCTCCGCGTAGAGCTGCACCCGTTCCGCGCATTCCTCGCCCTTGTCATTCAGGCGCTTCGCTCGTCGGGCTCGACAATTTCGAGTTTGTAAAGCGCTCTCTTCACTTTTGCCAGAAAGGCTTTCGGATCGTTATCTATGGTGTGATCGAGCATGAGCAGTTTCGTATTCGGGCTCTCATGCGTGAGTTGGGCCTGAATGGCCCGCTGTTCCACCGGCGTGAATTCCTGGCACACAATAGCCAGCGCACAGGGCATGCGCAGGAATTCTGCGAATTCATCGGTGGTTCGGGCTGAACTGGTGTAGTAGCCGGCGTCGTTCAGGATTTTTGCGCGTTTCCGTTGCAGCTCAAGATCAGGACACGCGTTGAGAATCAGCACGGGAAGCGTATTGCCTGGTTCTTTCGGGGACAGCAATGCACACCTCCTGCCCCATGGGGAGCAGAGCATTTTGACGGAGATGGCGCTTGCAGATACTACACCGCGGACGCGGCGGTTAAAACAGTTTAATTTTAGATTCAGGTACTTGAGCCAGTGTTGCTCACCAGCAGCATCTTTCGTTTCACTGTTGCTTCGCTTTTTGCTCTGTCGGCTACTGGTTCCAAAGCAAAGCAGGAGTTTACAATTGCCGTTTTCAGGAGGCAGTCATTTATGCAACGTAAAGCAAGCGCCCACTGGGCCGGTGGTTTGAAAGATGGCAAAGGCACGATCAGTTCCGGCAGCGGTGTGCTCAACCAGACCCCTTACTCTTTCGGTACCCGCTTTGAATCGCAGCCCGGAACCAACCCTGAAGAGTTGATCGCCGCTGCGCACGCCGGTTGCTTCACAATGGCGCTCTCGGCCCAACTCGGGAATGCCGGCATGACGCCGCAATCGGTTGACACCACCGCCACGGTGACTCTCGAAAAGCTGGAAGCCGGGTTCACCGTTACCACGGTCCATCTTCAGGTGAAGGCCAAAATTCCCGGAGCCGACCGCGCCAAATTTGACGAAGCCGCAAAAAACGCGAAAGAGGGCTGCCCCATCTCCCGCCTGCTGAATGCCAAAATCACAATGGACGCGCAACTTGAAAGTTGACAGGCTGCCCTGCTAACAAGCTTCATTCCAGCTCCGTCTAAGCAACATCACTTTGGGCCCCGATCAAAATTCATTCCCCGAACAGGGAGGTTACGCATGTCCCGAAAATTTTCGCTCGCTCTTCTGCTGCTGGTTGGGTTATTCACCGCACTTCCCTATTGCTCGGCGCAGTCCGCCATTATGGATCTGCCCCGCGACAGCCAGCACGCCACCATCATGCAGCGTGTCGGCATTACCGATATCACCATCAACTATCACCGTCCGGTGGTAAAAGGACGCAAAGTGTTCGGCGGCCTTGAACAATATGGCAAGGTGTGGCGCGCGGGCGCCAACGAAAACACCACCATCACCTTTACCGATCCGGTAAGTGTGGAAGGCAAGCCTCTGCCCAAAGGCACCTATGGTCTGCACATGATTCCCGGCGAGCAGGAGTTCACCATTATCTTCTCGAAGAATGCAACGTCATGGGGCAGCTTTACCTATGACCAGGCGGAGGACGCCTTGCGGGTGACAGTCAAGCCACAGCCTTCTGATATGCATGAAGCCCTGACCTATGATTTCGACGATCCCAAGCCCAATGCCGTAACCGTGACCATGCGTTGGGACAAGATCGCCGTCCCCTTTAAGGTGGAAGTGAATACCAATGACGTGGTGCAGGCCAGCCTGCGCAACCAGCTTCGCGGCCGCGCCAAATATGAGTGGACCGGATGGGATGAAGGCGCGACTTACCTGCTCGACAATAATCTGAGCGCGCAGGACGCCCTGAAATATTCCGACGAGTCTATTCAGGTGGAAAAGCGCTTCGAAAACCTGATGACCAAGTCACGGGCTTTGGAAGCTCTGAACCGCAAAGATGAAGCTTTGGCGACACGCAACAACGCGCTGGCCCTGGGAACTCCAGAACAGATACATGGTTACGGACGCCAACTGCAAATCAAAGGCAAGCAGGACGAGGCTTTTGATGTGTATCGCTACAACATCAAGAAAAACCCTGACCACTGGCTGGCCCATGGTGAAGCCTCCCGGATGGCGTCTTCGCAAAAAGACTTTGATAAGGCGGTAAAGGAAATGAAGCTGGCCCAGGCCGCTGCCCCCGATCAGGCAAAGCCGCAGCTTGAGGGCCTGATCAAACGCCTCGAAGCGAAAGAAGACATCAACCGCTAATCGCAACGGCAGCCGTCTGCCATCAGTCACCACTGACAACGGCTGCCATATTTTTTTCCTTTGCTTGATTACCCCAATGCAGCCCCAGCAATAAAAAAGTTGAAAGCAGGGGCACGATCAGGCCCATCTGTAACGATCCGGCCCTGGTTGAAACCAATCCCACAATCCACGGCATGGTTGTTCCGCCGATGCCGGCCAGCGCGAACATCGGTCCCGGCAATACGCTTTTCGGCATCGTGGAACCGTGACAGCAGCGCGATGGTGATAGGAAATACCGCTGCCAGGCCCAGGCCGACGACGAATCCCGCCGCGGTAATGGCCTTCCAATCTGCCGACAAAACAATGGCGCATTCGCCTGCAACCGCAAGCAGCAGGCTGAACACCGCTACCCTGCGTTCTCTCATTTTCCGCAGCGTCAGCGGAGCGACGCCCCGGCCCACAAGCAAACCTGCCCAGAACAGCGAGGGCGCAAGCGCCCAATAGCCCGCATCGGCAAACGAAGTACGTTTCGCCAGAGTAGCAATCCATCCACCAACGGAGCTTTCGATGGCTACATACAGATAGAACATGCCTCCCGTGATCACTACGGACCGCCACGGAACTGCTGTATGCTGCCGGGACTGCGGCTGCTTTTTCTCAGCCCATGGTTCGGGCGCGGGAATAAGAAGCAGAGCCGTGGTCAGGAGCAGCAGAAGCACGCTCAATACCAGCAAGAATGCTGAAGTGTGATTTCGGCGCGTACAAACGGCAATAGCCCCGGGCGCCAGCACGGCCCCCACGCCCCAGCAAAGATTCAGGATGCTCAAGGCAGACGCGCGGCGCTCTGGATTGGCGGCAGACACCAGCAGGTTGGTGGCGGGAATCACAAGTCCAAATCCAAAGCCCAGAACAAGCGCTCCCGCTAATGCGTAGCTCCACTGCGGCAATGCCATGCCGCTCACTCCGGCGGCCATGAGCAGATAAGCACATCCCATGCAGAAACGGTAACCACGCCGAGGCAGCAGCAGGCTGCTCATGCTCGCTCCCAGGATGGAGCCGAAAAACTGTGCAGCAAAGAAATAACCCGAGCGTGAATCCGAAAGGTGCCAGCGCACGGCCAGATCCGGAAGAATCGGGCCGATGAACGTATTGACCACGCCGGTAAAAACAAATCCCAGATAAGCCAGCAGCATGAAATGCCGTGACCTTCGGAGTCCGGTAATGGGCATTTGGATACTGGCAGAGCCGCTCATGGTATAACTCATTCTCGCCTGACTTGATGGCGCGCGGACAACAAAGATGGTGGGTTACAACATATTGGGTTGCACAAATATGGCACGGCTGGCCGGATTTCAGTCGCCGCAAGCTTCAGGTAGACTGCCTTCATTGGCCACGATAAGATGATGCGGCTTAAGATCACGTTCGATTCTTGAATCCGCATCACTGGAGCCAGCATTAAGGAGAACACTGGAATGTCCGGACAGGCAGCAAAGGGCAAACCTGCTCCAGTTGCGAGTTTGAAATTTCTTGCTGACTACCTCAACCTGAGTCCGGGAACCATTTCAGTTGTGCTGAATGGGGTTCCACGGGCAAGCGAAATTCCGCAGAAGACCCAGGAACGTATTTTCGCTGCCGCCAAAAAATTCAATTACCGGCCCAGCCACATTGCCCGCACCCTGAAGAACAAGCGCAGCTATACCATAGGAATCCTTGCTCCTGAAATCAGCGAAGGATACGGCGCGCTGCTGCTCAATGCCATTGGCGAGTACCTGATTGGCCACAAATATTTTTATTTCGTAGCCACGCACAACCGCCGCGCCGACCTGCTGGAAGAATATCCGAGAATGCTGATGGAACGATCAGTAGACGGATACATACTGATTGATACTGCGATCCACAAGCCGCTGCCCCTGCCCGCGGTTGTCATTTCGGGCCACACGCGGCTCGACAACGTTACCAACGTTGTGCTTGATCACGATCTGGCGGCCGAACTGGCGCTGGACCACATGACGCAACTGGGACACCGGAACATTGTTTTTATGAAAGGCCAGCAGTCCAGTTCCGACTCCACCGAACGCTGGCGGGCCATTGAACACGCGGCCATACGCAGGGGCATTTCCGTTTCCGAGGAATCGGTCCTTCAACTCACCATCGAAGGGTTTTCCCCGGAAGTCAGCTATCCGCTCATGCGCGAATTTTTGAAAAAGAAAAAAGATTTCACCGCCGTCTTTGCCTATAACGACTTCTCAGCCATCGGCGCGGTCCGGGCCTTGCGCGACGCCGGTATGAGAGTTCCAGAAGATGTTTCGGTGATGGGCTTCGATGATGTAAACAGCGCGGCCTACCAGAATCCGAGCCTCACCACCATTCGCCAGCCCTGGAAAAAAATGGCGGATATCGCGGCGCAAACCCTGCTGAACCGGTTGAGCAACAAGAAAGTTCCCAAAGAGATTGCAGTAAAACCGGAACTGATCGTGCGCGAATCAACCGGCGTGTGTAAGCATAGCCGCAAAGCCTAGTTCTTTTGTCACGGTTTTGGCAAAGGGCATCAGGGCAATTCTATTGAAAGTCGAATGCAGCTCGACCCCACGAAAAATTCGATGTTATGTCATCGTGAAGCCCGCAAGCTCAAAACCCTCTATTGTTGTGTCATCCTGTGCCCGCAGGGCGAAGGAACTGCTCCGCCACCGCCGTGCGGTAGCAGCAATGAAGTACTCAGCGCAATGGGCGGTGACACAATATGTTCATACCTCTACCGAAGAGCTCTAAAATCCATCATTCATGGCGCAAAGCAACAATGGGAGCGGTACGCATGGCGCGGCGTGCAGGTATATAGCAAGCGGTGAGGGCCACGCTCATCAGCACTAATGACACGCCGAGGAAGGTTGCTGGATCATCGGCACTCACACCATAAAGCAAGCTCGAGAAACTGGAAAGCACCCGGACAAGAATGAATGCTCCCACCGCTCCAATAGCAATACCGGTGATAGCCATTCGAAGTCCCTGCCGAATAACCATCCAGAAAACATCCACCCGGCCTGCGCCCAGGGCCATGCGGATACCGATTTCCTGAGTTCTATGTTGTACGACGTTAGCAAGCAAACCGTAGGTACCGACGGATGCAAGCAGCAGCGCCAGCGCCGCAAAGGCGCCAAGCAGCATCATGGGGAAACTCTGCGCGGCCATGGAAGCGGAAACAGCCTGGTGCATGGTGTGTACCTCGTAGACGGGCTGGGCATCGCCTGATCCATAAACCGCAGCTTTTATGGCGGGCATCAAAGCCGCAGCATCAACCGGGGTACGGACCAGCACAGTTGTAAGACTGTGCATCACCGGCAGCCACTCATCGGAAATCTGATAGAAGGATGTATAAGCCTCAATTTGATTGCGCGAGCTCGTGTTGCCCAGACCCCAGTGGTGTACGTGGCCTGCGACTCCGATGATGCGGTATGTGCCAGTACGGCTGAAGGTGAGCGTTTGGCCCACAGGATCTTTGCCAGGGAAATAGGCATCCGCCAAAGCGCTATCAATGATTACGACCTTCTCCGACTGCACAGTATCCGTTAAAGAGAAAGCGCGTCCGCGCAGCAGCGGGATTCCCATGGTGCGGAAGTAGTCGGGGCCAACGGAAAAAGTGACTGCGCGGGGCGCTGCCGCAACGGATGCAGGCTCTTCCGGTCCCAGCCAGAAAGGGATTTCATTGTCCATACCGCTAAGCGGAACCAGGGTAGTGAGATCGGCAGACTGCACGCCTGCAATCGCCTGAATGCGTCTAATCATTTGCTGATAAGCAATTCGCATCGTCGGCGCAGTCTTGGTAAGCTCGGGCGAGAGTGCCGCCTTGAAAGTAATAACTTCGCGTGTGTCGAAGCCGGGATTCACGTTCCACAAATGCCGAATGGTCCGAAATAATAAACCCGCACCTATCAGCAGCACCAGCGTTAGAGCTGTTTGAATGACCACCAGAGTGCTCTGAGCACGATGATGTACGCGAGTCGAACCGCGGCCTCCCTGCTTCAACGAGAAATGATGGTCAACGTTCCAGGTTTTCAGGGCGGGCACAAGACCAAAAGCAACTCCAACGGCAACGGAGACCGCAAAGGTAAACAACAGCACAGAAAGATTCAATCCTGCATTTTCCAGACGTGGAAAGTCCCCGGGCACGGCCGAAAGCAGCGGCCTGACTCCAAACTTCGCAAGAGCGATTCCCAGGCAACCACCGGCCGATGAGAGAAGCACGCTCTCGGTAAGCATCTGCCGCACGATCCTGCTGCGTTGCGCTCCGAGCGCTGAGCGAACGGCAAATTCTCGCTCACGGGCTGCCGCACGTGCCAGCAAAAGGCTGGCGACATTGGCGCACGCGATCAGCAATACCAGTCCAACGGATCCGAGAAGCATCAGCAGGGTCCCGCTCACGTCGCCCACCAAAGCCACTTTCAACGGAACCACTCCAGCCGATAAACCTTGATCGAATTTGGGATAGATGGTGCCGAGATTTTTCTCCACCGTAGCGGCATCCGCTTGCGCCTGGGCAGCGGTTATACCGGGCTTCAACCGTGCGATGGCTACGAAGGCGTGGGTGCGGCGATCGTTAACGGTGAGAGGATCCCCTTGACCGACAGGCGTATAAACATCAATTCGTCCTCCCAGATTGATGCCTGGCGGCGCAACTCCCACAATTGAGTAATCGGAACCATCCATGGTAATGAGTTTGCCGAGCACATCTGGGCTGCCGGCGAAACGATCTTTCCACACCCGTTCGCTGATGACAGCCACTGGCGTTCCGCCGGACTGGTTCTCCTGTGGGGTGAAATCTCGCCCCAGGATCAGATCAGCGCCCAAAGTCTTAAAGAAACCAGATGAGATTTGCCAGCCGTCCAGATGTTCCGGCGATCCGGGATGGGTCAAATCGAACGCATGCCAGGTAAAAGCCGCCATTTCCTGAAATGAACGCGTGCTGCGCTGCCAATCCTCAAAATCCGGATAGGAAGGAGCGATGTTGCGCCCCATTGGATTTTTCGCCCACACGATTACCAGTTGATCTGGCTGGTGGTAGGGTAAAGGCGACAGCACAACCCCATCTACCACGCTGAAAATCGCAGTGTTTGCGCCGATGCCCAAAGCAAGCGTGACTATAGCTACCGCGGTAAAGCCGGGATTTCGGCGTAACATACGCAATCCATAACGCACATCGGCCCAGAGCCTTTCCAGCCACAATCCCGGATATTGCTGCCGGCATTCCTCTTTGAATCGCTCATACCCGCCGAATTCGATGCGAGCCTCGCGAATCGCCTGTTCTCGCGGCAAGCCTGTCTGCTCCAGATCGCTGGCGCGTTTTTCTATATGGAAGCGAAGCTCTTCTTCCATTTCCCGTTCGACCCGCGAGCGGGCAAACAGCATTGCTGTAAACGAGCGGAGAGCAGCCAGAATTTTCATATTTCCCCTGGCTCCGCCGCGAGCACCGACGCCATAGCAGCAACAAGACTGTTCCAGCCTTTGGCTTCCTCACGCATCCGCTTGCGCCCGGCGGTGGTCAGTTCGTAAAACTTGGCACGGCGATTGTTCTCTGAAGTGCCCCAGCTTGCTTTGAGCAGGCCTTGTCGAACCAGGCGGAAGAGCGCGGGATAAAGCGCTCCTTGTTCGATGAGCAAAGCTCCGTTGGAAATTTGCCCAATGCGCAAAAGGACACCATAACCATGCAGAGGACCGAGAGAGACCGCTTTTAAAATCAGCAGATCGAGTGTGCCTGGAAGAAGCTGGGCTTGATCGGTCAAGGGTTCTCCTAAATTAGTTAGGAGACTTGAGGCTATCGCAGTCTCTCCTAAGATGTCAAGGAGTCCGTCTGGTTTTGGAGAGCTGTCCTGTCGTCCCTAAAGAATTCTCGAAATGTCTTATCACTGAAATTCAATACATAACCACTGCTCATCTGAAACAATCTTTCCAAGATCTGTTTTTCGTTTGTACCAAGGGTTGACATGATTGAATCCATCGTAGAGAAATTTTAGATAAGTTTTAGGGCTGGAAACAGAAGGTCGTTTGTTTGCATAAGCTTGTGCACAGCACAAAAACTTACTTTACCGTACAAAAGCTCGCATGAGCCAATCTGTAATCGGTGGGCAGCATGGCGCGATCTTCTCCTCTGTACAGCCGTTCATTAACCCACTCTAAGCTTCTCCCTTCCCAAATCGGGAACTCTGCCCCCACTGTACTAAAATCTGCTGCTTTTTTTGACTGCTGCTCTTGACAACATTCCGCAACAGTGGCCAAATACTCTGCGGACGTTTACCAAAACGTTTTGGTAAGCATCAGGCGCAGGCGCACAAGCCTGCGACAAGGCCGAAGTGTACGCCCTCTCCCGGTTCTCTTATGGCGAGAAAAACACTTTGAGCAACAACATTGTGGATAACCAGGGTCCACAACAAAGGAGCGACGCATGAAAGGCAAAGATGTTCGCATTACAGGATCTGTTATGTTCCGGCAATATCCGCTGGTGTTCGCCGTGATCGTCTGTGTCTGTTTGCTCGCAAATGTTTCGGCCATTGCGCAGGTAACCACCGCTGACGTGCTGGGAACAGTCACTGACGCCAGCGGCGCGGTTGTGCCCAACAGCAAAGTGACCATCACCAACATAGCCACGAACGAGGCGCGCTCAAGCCATGCAAATTCATTCGGAGAATATGTATTTACTCTTCTGCCGCCAGGGCGCTATTCGGTGCGGGTTGAGGGAACGGGGTTCAAGGCTTTCATCGGCAACGTGACCGTTTCCGCCGGCGACCGCGCGCGCGTTGACGCCCAGTTGCAGGTCGGGAATACGGGAGAGACCGTGGAGGTAGAAGCCACAACTCCATTGTTGCAAACCGATAGTTCTACCGTGGGCGCTACGATTACGCAAAGCGCCGTGCAGGACCTGCCGCTTACTACCCGCAACCTGATCAATCTGGTGCAGCTTGTGCCGGGAGCCAATGAGGCTTCGAGCATCAGCGGTTTGAGCAGCGGCCAGCGGCCGGACGATCGCCGTCAGACCAATTCCTTCTCAGTCCACGGCCATGATGACATTCTCAACAACGAAATGATTGACGGTACCGACAACAACGAGCGCATCATCGGCACCATTGGCGTGAAACCCTCGATAGACGCGATTCAGGAAGTGGCTGTCCAGACGGACGAATATACGCCTGATACAGCGGCGGACGCCCGGAGCTGTCGTGAACGTGATCACCAAGTCAGGAACCAATCGTTTTCACGGTTCGGCGTTCGAGTTCTTTCAGAACAATGCGCTCAATGCCAGAAATCCGTTCGATCCGAAACCGAACAGCACCACGCCCATCAGCCCGCAATCAGAGTTGCGCCAGAACGATTTCGGCGGCAGCTTTGGCGGCCCGATTATCAGAGACAAGACCTTTTTCTTCGGCGCTATCGAGGAATTCAGGCAGGTAGCGGGAGTGCAAAATCCGATATTCAGTTCCGTGCCTACACTGGCCCAGCGGCAGGCGGGGCCACAGGCGATCGTGAACGCTGATCCGGCCACCGCTGGTCTGCCGGTGGATCCCATCGCCGCGAAATTATTCACGCTCTATCCGGCGCCCAATACCGGAGCGCCCGGGGCCACCACCAACAACTTTGTCTTTGACCCGAACAGAACGCAGTTCAGCACCACGGCAGATGCGCGCATTGACCAGCACTTCAACGAGAACAACCTGCTGTATGGCCGTTATACGCTTAACCATGTTACCACCCTGCTTCCCGACAACCTGCCGGCTGTGAATGTAGGCGGCACGATAGTCAACCCCGGCAGCGGCCCATTTGGCTTCTCGGGACCCGCGAAAGACATCGCGCACAATTTCCAGCTGAACTTTACCCACATCTTCAGTCCAACCCTGCTGCTCGAATTAAAAGCCGCCTACACGCGCATTGACAATCTTTCCAATTCATCGAATTCAGGCACGAATCCCGCAGCTCTCTTCGGGTTTCCCGGCAATATCAACTTTGGCCCCGCCGCCAGCGGGCTGCCTCTGATTCAGCCAAACGGCTTCCAGGCGCTGGGTGACAGCCGCTTCATCCCGCTGGAAGACCTGAACAATACTTTCCAGTACAACGGCGCGGTTACCTACAACTGCGGCAGCATACGATCAAGGCCGGAGCGTCGCTGATACGCAGACAAGCGCGTTCGCTCCAGAGCGATAACGCCAATGGCAGGTACGACTTTGGATTACCCGAAGATGCCGGCAACAACGCCAATGTGCTGGCTACGTTTCTGGTCGGCGCTTTCACCGGAGTAAATCGCAGCACCAGCCTGTTTACCCCCGACTATCGTATGTGGGAACCCGGGTTCTTCGCCCAGGACAACTGGAAGGCGACGCAATGGCTCACGTTGAATCTGGGCTTCCGTTATGACGTGTATCCGCCTTTCACCGAAGCGCATAACCATATTTCCAATTTCGACCTTGCCACCGGACAAGTTCTTGATCGCGGGCGTTAACGGTGTTTCCGACACTGCCGGCATCAAGACGGATTATTCAAATTTCAGTCCGCGAGTAGGTTTTGCCGCTTCTCTGTGGCACGGCATGGTGGTGCGCGGCGGTTTCGGACTCACTTACTTCCCGGGCAATTACACATCCAACGCGGCGCTCAAGAATCCGCCCTTCACCTCGAACTTTGGACCGAACTGTGCGTCTCCGCTGGCCGTGCAACTGGAAGCGGCTGCTGCCGCCGCCGGAACAATCTCGGCCTCGCAGGTTCAGACAAGCTGCGCCGCGGTTGGAGCGCCAACCACTCTGGCCGCTGGTATTCCAGTGCCGACTGCGCCAGGACTGCCCACGCGGCCAATCCAAACCTGAGTTATTAACGCCGTGCAGCTTGATCTGAAATCCGGATCGGTTGACCAGTTCAACCTGATGGTGGAAAAACAGTTTGGACAGAATGTGCTTACCGTTGGCTATGTGGGCGACATCGGACACCATCTGCCCATGACCCTGAACAACGTGAATGTCCCGAATCCCACCGGGCTCACACCCGCCCAGATTCAGGCGCTCACTACCAAGCCTTTTCCCAATGTTGCCAGCATCGGCGATTACATCAGCGAAGGCTCTTCCACCTACCATGCATTGCAGGTGTCGTTCCAGCGCCGCTACAGCAAGGGACTTACCATTGGATCGAACTACACCTGGTCGCATTCCATTGACGACACAACCACGCTGAGCTTTGAGGGGCAGGAAGGCTGGGCCAACGCAGATCCGTTCAACGTGCACGCTCTCGAAACCAGCAATAGCGATCTCGATCTGCGGCACCGCTTTGTCGCTTATTCCACCTATGAGTTGCCGTTCGGCAGGAATTTCAACGGGTTCGCCAGAACACTGTTGGCAGGCTGGGCGACCAACGCAATTCTGGTCTGGAATTCAGGAAGCCCGTTCACCATTACCGACAATTTCACCAATGGACAAACGGTTTTCAATGGAGCAGTGGGCGCCGCCGGACCTGATCGTCCGCTTCAGATAGCACCGGCATCGATTTCGGATCCCAATGTTGCCCATTGGTTCAACCCGCAATGCCTTTGTGGTTCCACCGCCGGGCGTGATCGGCAATACTCCGCGCAACAGTCTCTATGGGCCGCATTTCCGCCATTTCGATTTCTCGTTGTTCAAGAACTTCACCGTGACGGAAAGCGTAAAGATGCAGTTCCGCTCGGAGTTCTTCAACATTACTAATACGCCGAGCTACTTCGTAGCCAACAACCAGAATTCTGACGCTACGACCAACCTTACTCCCGTTGCTGGAGCAACACCCAGCCCTGCATTCGGCCAGATCGTGCGCACCAATCCGAATTACACGCCGCGGGCCATTCAGCTTGCCTTGAAGCTGTTGTTTTAAAGCCAATCGGACCTGGAAATCACCGGCAGACAGAGTCCCAACCTGTCTGCCGGTGACTACACTCACTCAGGCCAATTACTCTATGCCTTTCAGAAGGGACTTTATGGTTCAGACCTGTACACGGCTCTTTTGCCTGCTTTTCATAGCAACATCTTTCGTCACCCAGGGGCAGGCATCCGATACGATTCCACAGGCTGCATGGCGTCGTCCCATTGGCCAGCCTTTGCCGACCGCGCTTGGCAAGAAACCTGAAATCAAAGTACATGATTGACGATGGCTACTGGCAGGGTGCGCCTGTAGGCGGGTTCGGAGCAGGAACGTTTTCGCGCAGCTACCGGGGCGACTTTGTGCGCTGGCACATAAAGGCCGGCATTCACAAGTATGAAAGTGTTCCGGCAAACCAGTTCAGTGTTTTCGTGAAGCCGGAAGGCGCGGCGCAGGGCGTGGCCGAGGTGCTGTGCGCGGGAAAGCCAAAGTCTGACAGCTTGTCCGCCTGGAACTGGAAATATCCTGCCGGGCGCGGGCGAGTATGGGGCGCTGTATCCGAAATCATGGTTCGATTACCGCTCCAAAGAGCTGCCGGTGCATCTTGTGCTGGAGCAGTTTTCGCCGATTCTCCCGGACAACTACAAGGAATCCAGCTATCCGGTGGCTGTATATAACTGGTATGCCAGCAACGACACACAAAAGTCGCAAACCGTGTCGCTCATGTTTTCCTGGACCAACATGGTCGGCTGGTTCCGCGATACAGGCCCCAACTTCGATAACCAGATCAGCGCGCAAAACATCAACCACTTTCGCAGCCAGCCCATGCAGAACGGCGCAGTAATGAAAGGCATTATCTTTGATCGGGTCAGGTCAGGCCCAGCCGTGCAGGAAGAATGGGACGGACAATTTGCCATAGCAGCGCTGGAATCGCCCGGAGTAGAAGTCAGTTATTTCACTACCTTCCTGCCTCAGTCCGACGGAAGCGCAGTGTGGCAGCCCTTCTCTGCCAATGGTTCCCTTCCCAACCAGAACCTGAGCTATGTCACCAGTGACGACCAGATCGCGGGGGCCATCGCAGTCAAGTTCACGCTTCGTCCAGGAGAAAAGAAGACCATTCCCATGGTGCTCTCGTGGGACCTGCCGGTGGTCCAATTCGGCATGGGCCGCAAATGGCTGCGGCGCTACACAGACTTTTTTGGCACCAGCGGAACTCATGCGTGGGACATTGCCGCAACCGCCCTTACTGAAGGCCAGAACTGGAGCCGCCAGGTGGATGACTGGCAGGCCAAATACATAAACGACACGACCAAGCCGGCATGGTATCGCGGCATGTTATTCAACGAAATGTATATTCTCGCGGACGGAGGCACAGTCTGGGGCCACGAGATTGAAAGACGCAAATACCGATCGCGGCCCCAATGCGGAAATTGTGCGCGATCCTCGAAAAGGCATCAGTGACAGTTCGTTTTCTGCCCTTGAATGCTTTGACTATGCCTACTACGGAACGCTCGATGTCCGTTTTTATGGCTCCATGCCCCTGGTGAAATTCTGGCCGGAAATTGAGAAGCAGGAGATGCGGGAATTCGCGGCAACGGTTCCCGAAGAGAACAAAGAAAAATATCTCTGGCGATGGAAGTTAGTGTTTGAGCACCAGACCGAGGTGATGCAGCGCAAAGTGGCCGGAGCGCTTCCCCATGACCTGGGCAATCCCGTGGAAGATCCGTTCGACGCGCCAAACCAATACCAATGGCAGGATTCAACCCATTGGAAGGACCTGAATACCAAGTTTGTGCTTCTGGTATGGCGCGATTATGCGCTGACCGGAAAGCAGGACACAGATTTTCTCAAATCCACTTATGCCAGTGTGAAGCAGGCCATGGTCTATATGCGCCAGTTTGATAAAAATGGCGATGGCCTGATCGAAAATGGCGGCTTCCCTGACCAGACCTATGACGTATGGATTACCCGCGGTCCCAGCGCTTACAGCGGAGGCCTTTACCTTGCGGCGCTGCGGGCCACCGAAGAAATTGCCCGCGCACTTGGGGATACCGGCACGGCAGAGCGAATACAAAAATTTGTTCCAGCGGGCCCAGGCCACCTACATCAAGAAGCTTTGGAACGGCGCATATTTCAACTACGATCTCGACAGTCCTTACCACACCAACATCATGGCCGACCAGCTTGCCGGCCAGTGGTATGCCAATCTCACCGGACTGGGAGACATCGTGCCGCCGCAGATGCGGCAATCTGCGTTGCACAAGGTTTTTGATTACAACGTGAAGAAGTTTGCGAACGGCGAATTGGGCGCATTGAATGGCATGTCAGCCGACGGCACCCCGCTCACCATTAACGAGCAGGTCCAGGAAGTTTGGACCGGCACCACTTTTGCCGTGGCCTCTGAGATGATGGCCGAAGGCATGGTGCAGGAAGGCTATGCAACGGCCAAGGGCATTTACAACGGCGTGTATGAAAGGTTTGGTTATTGGTTCCGAACGCCGGAAGCGTGGGGACTCGATGGACACTATCGTGCCGGCATGTATATGCGTCCGGGAGCAATCTGGTCGATGGAAATTGTGAACGAAGAACAAGCGGCCAAATCCCACACCCAAGCTGCGGGCGGACACTGAAAACTTCAGCCTTTATGGAGATCAGATTCAACAATTTCACTGATTATTTGAACCACGATCATTCAAATTGGCTGTTGAACTCTTCAACCCGACTCTTGAACTGAAGGATTCACCAAAATCAGTGGTAGAGACGTAGCATTGCTACGTCTCCTGTCTGCGCAACTGAGCTAGCTGCACTTCATCAGGAAAAGATCTTACCCGATACCGTACCGGGCGCAGTTCAGGTTGCTGCTCCATCAAATCTTGCAGCACGGAAATCGCAACATCCCAGCAAACTGAAATGAAATCCTTTCTTTCACTGTCGATGACAAATACAATTCTGTCGGTCCTTGGCAGCAACGAATCTACACCTTTCGTCCACACACAGACGCTATACTGAGGTTTGTCTTGCTGCTTTTCAACGACAGCGTAACTGGCAACAAATATGTCAGTTTTTTCCTGTTCGTGGAGTTTCTCCAGGCTTTCCTTTTGTTGGTGATAGTCCAGCGCCTCGCGGTCACGTTTAATCGACAGGCAGAGTTCGCGAAGAGCCGGTTCCTCTGGAACAAAGAGCGTCCAAGTACCATCGGCCAAGATATACAGATTTGGTGAAAGAGGTCGGCCTTCTTCGAAATGGCTCTTCTTGCCGGCCTCTAAAATCCGCCTTAGACCCTCGGTGTCCATGTCGCCAGTAATCCAAAGACGATTACGGTTCGGTAGAAACGCCACTGGACTTCCTTCCACCGAAAGACGGTAGATATATTCGGTCAGCAACATCCGAGAGCTGTCATAGGAATCGTTCCAACAGCCGAGAAATACACCGCGTTGCTGCTCCACAAATCCGTCAGGATCAGTCCGATCGCGTAGATTCTCTTTAGCTACCCGAAACACACCGTCGAAAGGCTCGTTCCAGTTTTTCAACATTTCCTGGTTCACCATGCTCAAGCTATGCTCTGAGTCATAAGCAAGGCCTAGCGCGAGATCTTCTGAAAGAGGCTGCCAGACCCAGTCGTGCTTGGAGTTATGACTGCCTTCAACCATCAGGTGCAGACGAAAGAGACTGTCGTAGCAATGGGCTCGAATGATCGGCAGCACGTGCTGCCTGACAGACACAAAACTCGTTGGCGCTGAGGCAATGTTTAGAAATGTCGCAACAAAATGATTAATAGTTGCCTGGCGACTCTCTTCATCCGCATCGCGACAGTCGGCAAAGACATTATTCAGGAACGCGCGATTATCTTCGGCTCCGATGGTGATAGAAAACTCTGATTCATTATAGTTAAGATACTCAGCTCCGGCTTCTTGAAATTCACGCAGAATCCGCTTAACGAAGCGCTCTCGATTTAAACTTCGATGAAAAAGCCGACGCAACAATGCACGCATGATATTTCGTGAATTCTCTCATGAATTGTGAATGGCAGGCCAATGAGAGCCTTATCGTGACACATCCCGCAACAGAACGGCTGGAATGGGTACCCTTACATTGCGAATCGGAGAGCAAGAATTTAATTCAATCGCAAGAATCGGAGTGCGAGAAATTTCCATCCAGCCTAATCTCTGTTCATGACACATTTTCGCGTTATACCCATTGAATCTTCACTCTCTGACCAGGTCCGCACATCGCTGGATCACCGCAATACGGGCACCCAGCGCATGTCGAACTCGCCACAGGCACCGGCCCGTGCCGCTCCTGTCTGCGCCAGTTTCGTCCCGGCGAAGAGCAGCGCATTCTGTTTACCTATAATCCCTTCGAAGGGCTCGAAACCTATCCTTCGCCCGGCCCGGTATTTATCCACCAGGAAATCTGCGTCCCATTTGCAGACGCCGCAGAATTTCCGCCTGAGTTGCGCACACTGCCACTCACATTGGAAGGCTATGGAAAAGACCGCTGGATCATTGCCCGCGAACGTCCTTCAGACTCAGAACTGGAAGCCGCCATCACACGCTTGTTTGCTTCTCCGGCAGTGCAGTACATCCACATCCGCCATTCCGAAGCGGGATGCTATATTGCCCGGATTGAACGCGGTGATCTTCAAGCCTGAAGGCCTTCGCTGAAAAGTATGGGCTGAAGAGCATGTGTGAGAACTGAAATTCGTATGCGGCCACGACACATGCAACAGGGCACGGCTTTACAGCTTGGGGGAAAAAACTCTTTTGTTTGAAAGGGCAGGCCGTGCCCTGTTGGCCTCAAACAGAATTGGAATTCATCCCCCGAGGGGATCCGTGATTTGTATCAGGCAAGCCTTTCAGCCGCGCCGAAAACATCTACAAAATAATGGGCCTGAACCCCCAAGCGGGCCATTGCATCTATTCTGTACAAGCAATGAAGATCCTACTGCAAGTTATGCGGCTGTGGCATTATGTTCTGGGCATCACCACGCCTGAGCCCAAAGACGAAGTGAAGATCCTGTTTGTGTGGATTGGCGCAGCTATAGGTATCTTTCTGATTGGCGTGGTGACTTTCTTCTTTATCGTTCCTCGTGTGATCCGCTGAATTTATATGCTGACGCTGCTCCCGGCCCAACGGCCGGGAGCAGCATCGAAGCGCTACTTGTCCTTATTTCCATCGCCTGCGCCGGCGCAACCCACGCCGTCCCTGATGCTGGTCAGCACGCCCGCGGCAGCTGTGATCGTGCGGCTGAAGCATGCTCCTGTGGAATCGGCAGAAAAGAATTTCTGCGTGTTCGCCTGGCCCTGGCTGCCAGTGATGTTGAACGACGAATCGAACAACAGCGTATCACTCGGTGAGACGGAGTTCGACAGCACGCTGAAGAACCGTTGTCCATCCTGCCCTTTCACAGCTTCGCTGCTGTTATAGGCCTGTTGGATAGTAGTGGTCTGCGAGCCTGTGCCGTCTGCATTCACGGTGAAATCGAAAACCAGGTTCAAGGGCCATTCCAGTTTCTGGGAAGTCACAACTGGCCCTCCCCGGCCATCGGTTTTGGTCACTGATGAAATGCTGGTGGTCTGTGCGACTTTCTGGTCGAACACGGAATTGGTAACAACAAAGTCCTGGCGGTTGGAGAACTGGATTCCCTGCTGGATTTCGGTATTCACGCGTCCATGCGAGGTGCGCACAAATCCTTCGAGCTGGAAATTACGCGTGGAAGTCACAGTGACGCTGCCGGTCACGTTTCCGTTGGTGTTGGTAAGGTTCTCAGCTATCATAGGTGCCGGTCCTGCTCCAATGGTGTTTTTCGTTACCTCGCCCGTGGTCTGCGGCGAGCCGTGGTCCAAAAACAGCAACAGGGTTGCCGTAGTGGAAAAGCCGTTGGTGGCGTTGAAAACATTGAGTGATACCTGGTGCGGCTGTCCATTGCTCAACAACCCTGCAAAGGGCGTGAGGTCTACCCGGTAAGGAACAAAGTTCAGGGCCTGCACGCCGGGTATCGGACGCCACAATAATGGATCTATGCCGCCGGTGTAGATCCACGGATAAACGGGCGCGACTCCGGCAGGCTGGCCGTCAATGGCGACTTCAGTTTCGCGAAAGCCGGTTGATCCGCAGTCCTGCAATTCAGCCGCGACATCGTCAGGCACGCAGGTATACCAGAATTCATCGGACGCCTGACTCTGAGCAACCACATCGAGAACAGCGCGCTCCACGTTGGTGGGCATAGTGAAAGTGCGGGCCAGCGCGCTCGACGTGTTCGAAAGGAACACGGTGCCGCCGGTTGAATCAGAAGACAGCGGCAGAACTACATCTGCAGTCACCGGCGCATCGTGGTGGCGTTCCAGCGGGTAGAACTGGAGGTTTGCGGTGCCGAACAGAATGCTGGTGAAGGTGGAATTGACCAAATTGCCAAGGTCGACGCGGCCGTTTTGCACGCTCTGAAACAGCGGGCTGTAGTCAGTGAGGTCGCGCTCAACATGCCAGGAGCGTGCGACTGCGCCGGAAGGTTCGGCAGTGGTGCCGAAGTACACATTCGTGCCGCCAATCCATATATTCGCGGTGCGGTCGAACTGGCGCCCGGCTTGAATGGAGAAATCAGCTTCCAGCACAACTTTTGCCCACGGACCGGCGCAACCCGCAGGCGGGGTGAAGCTAAATGTCTTGGGTGAGAAGTCGGCAAAAGCAATACCATTGAAAAGGTTCACCGTGCAGGGTGTGGTTGCGGGACGGCTGACCGGCGGATCTGCGGTTGCGGTGTTGGCCGATCCGATCACCAGACCGGGAGCAGGAATCGCCTGCGCAAAACCTTGCGCAACGCAGAGACTCAATCCAAGCACTGCAAGCGTGGCGAGAAACAAAGGTGAATGATGAAGGCGAGGGCGGGGGGAGCATGAATGCTTCATGTGGGGAAACTTCCTCCTGAACTGCGGAAAGAATCTTAATTCGATACGAAGCTGTCTGCAAATCTCCCGGTGAGCAAAAGTGAGGAAGGGTTAGTCGCCGGCCCTGGCTGCTTTGGCTTTGGGTTCCAAAGCGTGTCTTACTTTTTCTTCCAGCCCGGCCAGAGTGAAAGGCTTCTGGATGAACAGGGTGCCGGCATCCAACAGTTTCTGGTGGAACATCGCGTTGTCGGTGTAGCCCGACATGTACAGCACTTTCATGTCCGGCACCATCGAGACAATGCGCTGAGCAGCCTCGGTTCCCCGCATTCCGGGCATAATGATGTCGGTGATCATCAGATCAACACGGTTCTGGTTCCGCTGAACCAGCTCCACCGCCTCTTCGCCATTGCTGGCTTCCAGCAACCTATAGTTGCGGCGTCCCAGTGCGCGCACGATCATGTTGCGCACGTCGGCCTCATCTTCCACCACGAGAATCGTTTCTCCATGGGCATCGTGGCTGGCATGCACCGCTTCCTGTTCCTGTTTTCTCACCACTGAGGTAGCAGGGAAGTAAACCCTGAACGTGGTTCCCTGCCCGGGTTCGCTGTACACGGAGATGTGGCCGTCGCTCTGCTTTACAATTCCATAGACCGTCGCCAACCCCAGACCCGTACCCTTACCTTCCTCTTTGGTGGTGAAGAAAGGCTCGAAGATGCGCGCCTTGGTGGCCGTATCCATGCCACAGCCAGTGTCAGTAACCGCCAGCATCACGTATTCACCGGGAATCACGCCCCGGCGCTGGCGCGCATACTTTTCTTCCAGCCGCTCGTTCTTGGTTTCAATGGTGATTTTGCCGCCTTCGGGCATGGCGTCGCGGGCATTGACAACCAGGTTCATCAATACTTGTTCGACCTGTCCGCGATCGGCGTAGATATAAGACAACTGCTGTCCCGGCATGAACGCCAGATCAACATCTTCGCCAATCAGGCGCGGCAGCATTTTCGAAAGATCGGAAACCACGGTGTTCAGGTGGATGATCGCCGGAGTGAGCACCTGTTTCCTGCTGAACGCCAGCAGTTGGCGCGTGAGCGATGCGGCGCGCTCGGCCGCATGCTTCACCCGCTCAGCATCGGTGCGGCGCGGATCGCTGTCAGACAACGTGTCAATCAACATTCCCGTGTAGCCGCTGATGACGGTAAGCAGGTTGTTAAAGTCATGGGCCATGCCGCCCGCCAGCCTTCCTACAGCTTCCATCTTCTGCGACTGGCGCAACTGGTCTTCCAGTGAACTTTGCGCGCTCAGGTCTTCCACCATTCCTTCATACGAAGCCTGGCGCAGGTCTTCGCTTGCAAAACGGCGGCAGAGCAGCCTGACCTTTAGGGCATTCCCATCTTTCTTCTTCCACAGAACGTCTTGCTCCACGCTGCCGGCGCGCTGCAAATCAGCCATGACGCCTTCATACTCGTGGATGTCTTTGAACAGCGCCGCGCACGATTCCAGTTCCATGAGTGGCTGTTCCGAATCGTAGCCCAGCAATTCAAATAACGCCGGATTCACCGCTTCGAACCGCTGCTCGTCATTCAGGCGGAAGATTCCATAAGGAGAATTGTTGACCAGCGAACGGTAGCGGACTTCAGACTGCATGAGGTCGCGATGCGATTTCTGCAATTCATCAGAACGCGCGGCCAGTATCTTGATAAGGTCAAGGCGGTCGCGCACGCGGCTGGCTTCAAGAATTCCATAAGCGATGGCAAAAACGCAGATGAGCCCCAACCCTTCGCTGAACCACCACAGAAGCGACCACTCCGGCGCCCCCGTTTCTCCCAGAATGGACAACGCATACAGATAAAGTCCTAGGCTGAAGAAGAGAATCACCGTATTGCGCTTGCGCAAGTACAGCCGGATGGCAAACACCAGCACCAGCGAAATGATGATGGAACTTATCCAGAAAGTCAGCGATCGGACGCTTCCAGCATAATTGGCGGAATGGAAAAGTGGCCTGTCGAGCGCCAGCGCCCCGGCCAGCAGTGAACTGAACAGCAGCACCGGTATCGAAAAGAAGACCAGTGGGCGTTCCATCCACATCTGGCGGAAATAGCGGCGCAGAGCCTGCCAGTTCAGCAATATCACGGTGAAGCCGCCGAAGCCCATCGTCCATATCATGGAGAAAGTTCTCACCACCAGCAGATGAGTAGGGCTGCGCACGCCTGCACAGATCAGCGATGTCAGCGCCATTCCGATAAAGCCGCCGCTCAGTACCATCAGGGCCGGATGCCGGTTTATTTTTGATTCCTCTATTAACCAGTTGGCAATGATCAGAGCCAGAAGAACGACCGATAGATAGATGATGGCGTGCGCCGTGGGCCCATACCAGATGGGATTCACGTTGGACCGGTACGCAATCAGCAGGGCCGTCGGCGTACATGCCGCCAGAAAGCCGAGAAAGAGTACCGGACGGATGCTCAGGTCGTCCGCTGTGGAAATGTCGCTCAAGCCGCCGGAATTTTAGCGTGGTAAATGATTGTGAGACAAGGTATTTAAGGTAATTCTTAGAGACATCTCAGGTCCTTCTCGCCGCTGCCGCCCGACATGCTGCCGTAACTCTATGAAGACCCAGCACATAGCCACACATTGGAGCACGAGCACCCGGCTTTTTCAGTTACTTAAGTTTGTGTGTTTTACCCCAATCCTGCCCTGTTTTTAATGTTAGCAGCCGTTCTGGGCGTTACGCAGGTCGAATCTGTGATGCGCTTCCTTTAGGGTAGGCCCTCTGCGGTTTAAGATTATGAAGAGGTGACTCGCATGGACCGTTTCGATCCCGCTGCTGCCCTGGAAGATCTAAACGACGAAACCCGCCTGCCCAACCCTGTCCACATGCGCGATTTGATTTTGCGCGCCCATTTGCAGCCCGAGCAATCCCTGGAACTGAACCGCCAGTTCACCGAATACCAGAAGCATTTTGGAGAAGCCCTGAAACTGGGCAAAAGCCTGCTTACAACTCTGGCCTCGAGAGCGGCAAGCAAATAGTCTGAATAATTGACCGCGTTGAAAACGAAATGTCATTTGCTCGCTTCATCAAACTTACCAGCTTGAAATTCACCAGCTTGAAAGTTGCAAGCTCTCTATTGCTTCTGCTGTTTTGCGTTTTTCTGCCCGCATTTGCGAGTGCACAGGCTGCGCCGCAGCCCGCGAAAGCTGAAACTGCTCCGCCGACGACTGTTGCCCATACGTTTGCTTACTCCTTGCCGCCCGACAAGCTCGAGAAATCGAAAGCTCTGTACATGCTGGAAGGCAAGCTGCGCATCATTGATCTGGTGTATGGATTCGCTACGCTGCTGGCCATCCTCTATCTGGGAGTGGCCGCACGGTATCGCAACTGGGCGCAGCGAGTATCTCGTTCGTACTTCGTGCAGGCCCTGATCTTTGTCCCGCTCCTGCTGCTCACCCTGTCGCTTCTCGACCTGCCGTTTAACATTTACGGACATCACATCAGCCTGCAATTCGGTCTTTCGGTACAACATTGGGGTTCATGGTTCGTCGATTTTCTGAAAGGACAAGCCATCGACACCGTTCTGTTTATTCTGGTGCTCTGGCTCCTGAATCTCTTCATTCGCCGCAGCCCGCGCCGCTGGTGGTTTTACTCCTGGGTGGCGGCTTTGCCGCTGATCATTTTTCTAGTCTTTATCGCTCCGGTTGTCATTGATCCCATGTTCAACAAGTTTGAACCGCTGGACAAGACCCATTCGCAACTGGTCTCAGCTCTCGAGCAGGTTGTGCACCGTGGCGGACTCGCCATTCCCCGCGATCGCATGTACGAGATGAAGGCCAGTGAAAAAGTCACGACTCTCAACGCTTATGTGACCGGATTCGGCGCTTCCAAACGGGTCGTGGTGTGGGACACCACCATGCAGAAAATGACCACGCCGGAAATTTTGTTTGTCTTCGGCCATGAGATGGGCCACTACGTGCTGCACCACATCGTGCAAGGCATGATCGTGACTGCCCTCTCGCTTCTTTTGGGTCTTTATCTCGTCTATCGTCTCTGTTCGTGGACGCTGCGCCGGTTCGGTCCGAAGTGGGGCATCGGCAGTTTGGGCGATTGGGCCGCCATGGCGATGATCTTTCTCATATTCAGCGTGCTAGGACTCATTGCCGAACCGCTTGGCAATACCTTCAGTCGCCACATCGAACATGAAGCGGACATCTACGGACTCGAAGTCACGCACGGCATCAATCCCAATTCACAGCAAGTAGCCGCTCATTCCTTTCAAGTGCTGGGCGAACTCAGCCTTGATTATCCGTATCCGAGCAAGTGGGTGGTGCTGTGCTTCTACAACCATCCTTCCATACCAGATCGAGTGCGCTTCTCCCAGGAATACGATCCGTGGGGCAAAGGCGAGCAGCCTCGCTTTGTGAAGTAAACGGATGTGGAGTTGTTTATCATTTGAACTGCAGAAAGAACTCGGTAGAAGTGAAAGCAGTCTAGCCCAATACAGATCACTTAGAATTTGCGTAACCCGAATCCCGAAGGGATGACATTTTTGAGCCCAGCACGTTAGTGCTGGGAAAGCAAAAGATACGAACCGAGTCCGGCAGGGACGGCATAACTTTTTTGTTCGCCTATTTACCTCAATGGCTCATTGCTTCTTTTTGAGGGAACGACATTGGCTTTATTGATGTTGCCTGGAACCTCTGGAATCTTAGCCCCGGCTGCTGCATCCAGCCAACCAATTTGGTCTGCATCAAGACGAATAATGCTTCAGCCATTCATTCTAAGCCTGATGGTTTTAACTATGCGCGCTATCCTACTTTCGACCCCCTTCACGCTGAGTCCAACATGAGGAAGCTGCGAAATCGCCCTTGAGGTCAATCCCTCGCGGTAATAGCGCCAGAAAATCATATAATCTCGAACAAAGTTAGGACCATCTGCACAAGCATTGAAACATCTTTCGATCGCTTGCAAGAGAATTTCGCATTCCATCTTTTCTGAGGAATGCCAAGCTAATAAAGCATTGCACTCAAGCGGCGTGTCATTGATTCCGCATCCGCGCATTTGGCTCTTGTACCTGCGGAAATGATCTCGCACTGTGTTTGATGCGATAACTTTTAAGAATCCCAGAAGTGCATCTTCATGCCGGTTCTCAAATCTTCGTAGAACCCTGAAATCATCCATGCATAGTTTGAGATAAGTTTCCTGCACGAGATCATCGATGATAAACCGATTCGAAGGCCTCCAACGATAGAGAGTCTTGGCCACTGCGGAAGTAATAACGGTGTTTGCGCTACGAAAAAATTCCGTCCAGTGCGCGTCTTCGGGGGAGGAGCAAAGGCATATCTGCAACAACTCGTAAAGCGACTGTTCCCGAGCCGGTGCTGTAATTTGGCTTTCTTTTTGCAAGTTTCACTCCTACAAATCTCGACAAGAATTGCAGGAATGAATTTGACTCTCAATCCTCGACACATCCGCTAAATATCCAATATTGATCCCTTGCTAAACAGCTGGCAGCAAAAGGTTTAAAGTGTCGCCTCCATTGACGGAAATATCTTTGCTGGTTAAAGTGGAACGCTGTGGCTAGCTCCCCGCAACCCGCCCAAGTCATACGATTCGGTATCTTCGAACTGGATCTCCGCACCGAAGAACTGAGAAAGAATGGAGTTAGAGTCAAATTGCAGCCCCAACCATTTGCGGTACTTGTGGTCCTAGTCACGCACGCGAGAGAACTCGTTACCAGAGAAGAATTGTATTCATGCTTGTCACGTCATAGATCCTATGATCAGAATCATGGCTTAAACAATGCGATTCAGAAAGTCAGAGAAGCGCTGGGTGATCAATGCAATAACTCGCGTTTCATTGAAACCCTTCCCGGTCGCGGGTATCGGTTTCTCTTGAACGTGAACTGTGCTTCTCGGGCTACGATCAATGAACATACGGGTTGGATCTCGCCAACTGATCGATTTTTGTCATTATTAGATGAAATTCGCAAAGACTTTTTATGTACGAATTCACGATGCAAGCTGAACGAACTCTTTCATCGCATCAATGGACTTATCAATCGCTATCCAAAGCATGTTTTTACATACCAAGCTCATCTACTCTCAGATCAGATTCAATCTGCCATTGATATTTCAATTCGCGACCAACAGAACACCGCAAAACATAAAGTCAGCTTCGAACTTGCGGCAAAAGTCTTTGATGATCCACGAGCCCTCAGCCTTCGTAGTGACCCTGACTTTGGGGAGGCTTGGTTTACCGTAGGGGAGGTTAGTCAAACATCACCTTTGTTCCGCCGGAAAGCGCTATTGTTGGTATCGCACTATGCCATCACCGATGAAGACGGAGAGGAATACATCCAGATCAGATCAGCGCGCAAAGCAACGCAATTTGAAAGAAGGGCGTATGAAAAGAACCAGAAGCCAAATAAATAAGGAAATATCAGCGCTGGGTAAATTAGCGGACACTGACATTAACACTTCGGATTTCCCAGAAATAAGCGATTGGAGCGAGTCAATCGCAGGAAGATTTTACCGTTCTCGACAAAGAGTCATTGAGGCACAGCTTTACCGTGACGATCAGCCTCAGAATTCTCTCCCTGGGCATGAAAATCAGGGTTATAAGTCCGAACAGCGACCAGATGATTGCAAAACCGGGGAAGATCCTATCACCGGTAAAGAAATAACTGAGCCCGACTGGGAATCAATACCAGACATTCAACTCATCGCATTTTGCTCGCAAAATAAAGAGGGAGCATGGCAGGAGTTCAGATCTCGTTATCAGCATAGGATTTCAAAGATAACAATGCGAATAGCACTCCAATGGGGATATTCTTCCAGAGAAGTCATAGAGGAGATTATTGGAGAGATAAATATCAACTTTGTCGCTGACGCGCATCGTCTATCGAAGGCGATCCCGATTAACGAGAAGCCTGGGTTCTTCTACATAAGAACGGTACTGGATCTTATAGTTAAGGATTATCTCAAGCGCCGCAACGAGGGAAACCCTATCAACAAGCTGGATTCGAAGTCAAAGCCGGATATTGGATTCAGCCTGAGTAAAGGACATCCCCTTACCGAAAAGATTAGCCAAACGTTGCAACAGATCGCCTCCGAACGGGAACAGAGGATTTTTTGGCTTTATTATGGACAAGGATTCACAGCCCAAGAAATTGCTGATCTTCCCGAAATCAATCTGGGGCCGAAAGGTGTTCAAAGCTTGTTGTTGCGGGTGACACGTGAAGTGGAATCCCGATTGAAAGAGGACCACCCGGAACTCTGGCCAACCGAAGAAATGTTAAGTAGTTCTTTCAATAAACCGTCACACTTGCACAAGCATGGTAAAAGGCCTTCATAACATTCCAGATTTGTCTCCGGCCGGCAATGTCAATTACGCTACTGAGTCAACCTCATCCACCTGGAGCGATTCATGGCAACTCTCGGATTCATTGAATACAAAGACGCAAACCCGGAAGTGCGCGCCATTTACGACGACATTATGGCCACCCGCAAGACCGACTGGATCAACAATTTCTGGAAGGCACTGGCGCACGATCCGGCCACTCTGAGGCGGACATGGGAAAGCATCAAGCAGATCATGGGGCCGGGCGCGCTCGATCCGCTGGTGAAAGAGATGATTTACGTGGCCGTGAGCGTGACCAACCAGTGCGGCTACTGCATTGCCTCGCACACAGTCGGCGCGCGCAACAAGGGAATGACCGATGCCATGTTCCACGAATTGATGGCTGTGGTGGGAATGGCGAATGAAACCAACCGGCTGGCCTCAGGCTATCAGGTGGAAATAGACGAGCAGTTCAAAGCCCAGAAATAAAGCCTATCGCACCAGCCACTCAATCGCTTCGTGGACAACCGGCAGAGCCAGATGCACTCCGGCGACGTAGATCAGGGCACAAGCTGTTGCGGCCATCGCAGTCAGCGGCTTCCAGTGTTTGATTACCGAGCGTGGAGCGGGACGCGCTTCGCCATTCAGCAACGACTGCAAGTGCAGCACGCGGTCTCCGATCACGGAATGGTTTGCGTCCGGAACCAGATGGCATGCAGCCATGTGGACGGAAGGAACGCCGCAGCCCAGTTTGGAAACCTTGACCAGCGCAGATGCCAGATCTTCCACGGCCACGCCTTCGGCCAGAGCGGCCTCATCGGCAGCCATCTCCGATGCATGGCCCCATACGGTATCCAGCGACTTGAGCGAACGGAACCATGCCGGCGGCTGAGTAATCTTCAGCAGTATCTGCTTCAAATTGTCGAGCGACTTCACATGACCCAGTTCATGGGCCAGCACAGCGGCAAATTCCTCGGAGCTAAGCGCGGAAAGCACGCCCCGCGCCACAAAGATCTTCGGCTTCAGTGTACCCAGAACGGCGACCAGTCCGTGGTTGCCGTCCATTACATACACTGGCGCGGAACCCGCCGCTTCGAGCGGTTCGGCCTGTTGCAGCCACTGGCGCAGTACCCGCGTGGTAGTGCGGCGCATCCTGATCCACTGGTATCCGATTCTGCTTACCACTGCCGCTCCCAGCATCGAGAGCAGCACCAGTTTCAGGCCCACGCCTTCGTTGGTAGAGTAGGGTTCAAATCTGAGGAATGAGGGCAGAGCAAAGCCCAGGATAAAAACCAGCGCCGCAATAAATGGAAGCAATCGAAGGCCGAAAAGAATATTGGAGAGTGATGCCGGAGCCAGCGAGGAAGCGAAGCGGCGCAGAAGCCATCCGCCGCCGCTGCTGAGCAGCAACGTGCAGGCAATCACGATGAAGAGCACGCCAGACAGACAGCAGCACACAGCGCGTAAAACATAGTTATTCCTGCCGCCGCAAGGCGCGGCGCTTGGCCTTGACCAGCTCGTCAAGCTTGTCGAGCATCTTCTGGTCAGACTCGCTCACCACATTGATGAAGCATGAGAGCACGGCATTGCTGTCGTGATTGTCGTGCAATACCAGGTTAAGCAGATGCTCGGTCTGCCGGTCGCGGTATTCTTCGCGGCCCATGATCGGAGCATACAAAAAAGCCTTGCCAACCTTTTTCCGCTTCAGAAGACCTTTCTTATACAGGCGGTCCAGGGTGGTCATAATGGTGGTGTAGGCCAGCCTGCCGCCAATCTCAGCATGCAAGTCACGGACGCTGATCTCATGGCGGTCCCACAGCCGCTCCATTAATTCCGTCTCCAGCTTGCCCAGATGTTCCACCGGGGGCTTGGGACTCCGATTTTGCCAATTCAACCACATGGAATCAGGGTAACAGTACCAGAAGGCGAACTGCAATCGGAACTGGAATTCGCGGGCAATTCGTGGGCCGGGCCAACATTGCTGGTGGCCTCCCAAAGCTGCGCCAACGCCGAGTACCCATCGGATAGATGCGCTCGGGGACGAAAGATCTACTTCGTTCCGCGCCGCAACAGTTTTCCAACATTCACTCCCACGTTGAACGAAAGCCGGTTCAGAGCAAACGTTACGCTGCGCGAATAGCCAAGTTCCAGGCGCAACACCCGCGTCGGCTCAAAACCAATCCAGGAATCGAAGCCGTTCTCACGGGTCAGATCAATGCCGGTTGCCGAAGGCTGGGCATCGTTCTGATCTGTACTGAATTGAAACACCTGCTGCGTGCCGAACGGAATAACATGATAAGCAGATGCGCCGGCATACACGCGGCGCGAGAGATCGTACTCCGCGCCTTCTTCCAGATGGACCACATTGCCCCGCGAAGTAAAATTACGCGTCACCAGATCCGTATCAGGTACCGTATTGCTGAGACCGGCATCTATGAACGGCGTCAGTTTCTTGAAGCGGTGCTTGAATTTATTATTCCAATCCAGGGTGCGATGTCCGGTGCTGAATCCTTTGCTGACGTTTCCCGTAGGCACTCCAACGGTGAACGACGAAGAATAATCCAGCCAGCGATGAGGAACATATACTCAATCCCAAAATAAAGATCGCCGGCGCCGCTGCCATCAATCCTTGTGGAACTGGTGCTGCGGTTGAAGTCGTGGGTGAAGTACAGGGGAACTCCGACGAAGACGCCTACATTGCGGTTGAAATCATATCCGGCGGAGGAATCAATCTTGAAGAGGCCGCCGAAAGAATCAATCGAGCCCTGAATGGTTTCATATCCGGTAAAACCAGACGCCGGCGTTGGGGCCGGCAGTGATTGCTTTGGGTTCTGGCCCCATGCCGGAATTCCAGCCAACAACAGGACAAACACCACAACCAATACTTTCATTTTTTCACCTCGGCGTCAGCAGGGATCGAATATCACGAAGAATCGCAGAGACGCAGCTTCAGCGGCCACGCCTCTGCGTGGTTCTTGTTAAAGCGTGTTTCAAAGAACCGCACGAAATTCGGTGTAGATGGCCCGCCGCCGCTACCGGTAGCGGCCCTGCAAACCATTTTTGAAACAAGCTCCAGCAGTTTGTTTTCAGTGAAAATTACCGATGATTGGGGCCGTCATCATTATCGTGATGACGGTTGTTGAGGCGGTCATCGTTGCGGTCATTGTTGCGGTCGTGATCGCGGGTGCTGCTGGCTGTCCGGGCCTGAGTTCGACTGCGGTCACGGTCACGATCACGCTCTCTCTCGCGATCACGGTCTCTGTCACGGTCGCGGTCTCGGTCGCGGTCTTGTGCCTGGGCGTTATGATCGCGGCCGCGATGCTCGGCCGCCATAGGAATACTGAAAATAGTGGCGCTAATTGCCAAAATGAGCATCCAGGCGAAATGTCTTACATGTCGTTGCATTGTATATGTGTCCTTTCAGCGGTTAGATTTTCTCCGTCTGTACACTAGGACACCTCCATGCATCGGGTGGAACATAAAAAGTTAACTAAAGGATTAACATTCGAACAAAACTCTTGTGTCCCGCCATCCTGAGCGGCTCTTTGTGTCGTGTTGTCCTGGATCTCTCTGTGTCGTGTCATCCTGAGCGGCAGCGAAAGAGCTGCTGCGCCACTGTTACGCGGCAGCGGTCAATTGCATGCACATTGTTCAATGTCCACCAAAATCACTGGTAGAGAACGTAGCATGCTACGTCTCCTGCCTGCGCAACGATAGGTTTATGGGTATGTATTCGCTGACTGGTAGCTATTTCGTCACCAGGCACTGCGCTGAATACTTTCCTTCCTGCTAACGCACAGCAGCCGCAGAGCAGTTCCTTCGCTGTCGCTCAGGATGACACACGCACAAAATTTGTTCGAAGTTAAATGTTGCTGTGTCCCGATTTGGTGGAAGAGCGGCCCTTTCAGGGCGCGTAAGATGAGAAAAACGCCGGGCTTTAAACCCGGTGCAAGTGATTCCAACACCTCACGACGCCAGCACCACCGGCGCGTGCAGGTCGGCTGGCGTTCCCAGTTTTTCTGGAGGTTCATCATTGACGCGGTCGAGCGGCATCAATGCCAGCGCCAGATAAACATTGTCCTCGCGCAGAATGAGATCGTGCTTCAGGAAGTCCTCCAACACCGCATGAATGTCTTCCATGGTGATATGCCGTTCCGGATAATGGGACTGCGCGTGCTCCAGCAGGAACGAATCGGAATGCACGCCATCGAGCGCCAGATAGATCTCGCGCGCCAAACCTTCATAGGTGTACTCCATGGCGGGGTGGTCAGCGCGATTGTCCCGTATCAGCAGCGAACGGGGCGTGATCTCGGCAGTCAGAGTGCTCTTTGCCTGGGTGCTGCGCCACTCATTCACCCGGTTCCACATCACTTTGATCTCATGCAAAGTTTCGGGGGCAATCCGGGGATCGCAGTCATGGAAATAGGTGATGCGCTTCACTGATTCCTCAGAAAACGGATAGCAGAGACGCTGTCCCGGATACGACCGGATATTTTTAATGCCGTATTTTTCCGGATCTTTGAACATGGGACTGAATCGGTCAAGCCGGAACCGGGTAACCACCAGCGGCGGTTGCAGATGAGAAATCGAGCCGATCCACCGGATGATCTGCCGGTAATCTTCCGGGCTTTCTCCCGGGAACCCGCACAATATGTTCCATGAAACGTCGAAGTCCATCTCTTTCGCCCAGCGCAGCAACTGCACGTTCTGGATGCCCTTGACGCCCTTGTCCATCAATTGGAGCACGTGGGAACTCAGGCTTTCAATGCCCGGCTGGAATGAAGTGCTGCCGACGCGTTTGAAACTCAAGAGCTGTGATTTTTTCAGGTTGGCTTTGGTCTCGTAAAAAAGCTGTACTTTCAATCCTTCTTCATAAAGGCGCGGGAACAATTGGTCGAAGTAGCGCAGGTCCACAATGTTGTCGGTGTTGAAAATGTTGTACGGTCCATAGCTCGTCAACATGTGCTTGATTTCGCGGTAGGCCCGTTCGGGCGTCTTGCTGCGATAGGTCATGCCCATGCCATTCAAACCGCAAAAAGTGCAATGGTGCTTCTGTCCCCACCAGCAGCCGCGGGAGGTTTCCATGGTGACTTCAGCCGGCACCAGCGACTGGCTCTTTGAATTTTCGCGATCGTGGAAAAAGTCCTTATGGTCAGGATACGGCAGGTCGTTCAAATTGGAGATGAATGACTGAGGCGTAGAGCCTGTTACGGTCTCGCCACCCAGGCGCGAGGTAACTCCACCGAGTTCGTGCACCGGTTCACCCGCGCGCAGGCGGCGGACCATCTCGGGAAACACGCTGTCAGCCTCGCCGGAACAAACAATGTCGATGAACGGAAACAGGCGATGCAGCTCAACGCCCATAACGCCTTCGAAGTTGGCGCCGCCAAATACTGTAACCACCTCCGGCTTGCGTCGCTTGAGTTCTTTGGCCAGGGCCAGAGATGCAATGTTCTGCTCGAACGTCGAGGTAAATCCAACGATGTCGTATAGGTCCAGATCAATTTGGTTTGCGCACTCGCGAATGAACGCAGGGGTAAGATTGCGCGCATATTCAATCCGCTGAAGAAACTCTTCATCAAACGGCTTGACCGAGCCTGTAACCACTCCCCTGAGCTCATCGAACGCAGGCACGTCTTCGCCATACAGAGCAGGCGTAAAAACAAACTCGCCGACCATGAAATGGGTGGGGGAGTTTTCAGCGATGCGCTCGTATTCCCGAACTCCGATCAGGTCGGCAAAGCGAAAGTTGAAATAGCGTACGTCACATTCGAGTCCCGCGCGATGCAGCCCGGCCTTCAGCAGGCCGACACCGAGGTGAGGACGGCGCAGCGTTAAAAATGGCATGACCAGCAGCAAGACGCGTTTTGACATTTCTCTTCTCGAAAATATTCGCTAAAACAACACCCGGACCGCGCCCGAGGGCGTGGTCCGGGCTTCATTACAAGTTGGACCAGCCTGGCCTATTTGCGCCCGCTGCCAGCCAGCGCTTCTTCGAGTTCTTCTTCCTCGATGCCTGCGACCGGGGGACGAACTTCAGGCGACACTTCCACGATGGGGCCGGGGGAAATCCCAGGGGAAATGCTCGCTTTGTTTTCGTCGCCGGTATGCGAATAGATCGAGGGCCGTACTTCCGCCACTACCTCCACGATCGGACGCGCCACTGGCGTTGGCAAGGCCTCGTGCCTCTGCTCCGCTTCGTTATAACCGGGCGGCAGAATGTCAGGCGAGACTTCCACGATCACTCGCTTTATAGGAAGTGGCTTTGCCTGTTTCTTCTGTTCCGGCGCTTCGTTGTAAGTGGGAGGCAGAATGTCAGGCGAGACCTCCACGATGGGACGCGCCATTGGCGTTGGCAGCAGATCAGCCTCCTGTGCCTGGTTGCGCATTGGCGGCGGGGCAGTTTCTGGCGAGACTTCCACAATGATGGTGGGAGGAGTGAAGATCGCCGCCCGAGGCGTAGGCAACGGCTGATTTTCCTGCTCCGCTGTCTGGTTGTAGGCGGGTGGGGCCATCTCTGGCGAGACTTCAACAATCACGCGCGGGGCGGATGCAGTTTTGCGCGGCGCTGTTGATTGCGCAGCGGTTTGCTCGCCGTCGGTTCTCGCGCCGGCGACGGAAGGATCTGGAACTATTTCAGGCGAGGCCTGAGGGCGTTTGGCGCCGTTCTTGTCATGGTTGTTATTGCTCATTCGAATCTCCTTAACAGAATGTTTCTGCGTTAGCAGCCACAGCTTCCATGCGTGTAAGCGCCGGGTCAGTCCCTGCGGTGAAGTGGGAATTCAACTCCAGCACAGCCGAAAGCGCGTGCTGAACAAAATCAATGCGTACAAAACTCGTGTATATACTTTGCCGCAAACCGCCAATCGCAAGATCGCTGTTGGGCAGCACGGACGCATGTTCCGGCTGAATCGTAAGCCGGTCAACAAAGTCCATGCCGCGCCAGCAAGCGTCGAGGTATTGGCTGAAGCGGGCTGAATCAATGGCCTGGGCCAGCGGCAAAGCTGAACCAATGCCTTCAAGGTAAAGGGCGGTTGTAAATCCGGGAGTGTCTGCCTGATGGCCGGTGAGAAAAGCGCCGTTCTTTTGCTGGAATTGAAGCACCCAATCACCGATCTCAAATACCAGTTGCGCGAATTCCGGATCAGGCTGCACGCGCCACCAGCGGCTGAAGGCCTGCATCATCCAGGAAATATGGCCGAAATCCCGCTTATGACGGAAGCGATGGCGATAATAGCGAAATGCTTGCATCAACCTGGGAAGATGTATGTAAGTCAATCCGGCTTCTGCAACCGCGGCCAGGGCCAGCAACACCTGCGCCGGGAAATAATCCTGATAGCCATCGGCGACGCTTGCCGCGCCCTTGTGGGTGGCAATGCGCCCATGCCGGTCAATGCTCTTCCACAAAGTTTCCGCCAATGATCTTGCCAGCGGGCGGCGATAGTCCCCTTTCGGCAACTCGCACAAAGCCAGCGTGAGAAACGCGACTTCAGAAACCGAAGGCTGCTCGTTGTTCAATTCCAGCCATGCGCCGGCCTCGTCGAGCTTCATCTTATTGAGCAAGGCTTCAATGCTTTTGTCCGCAGCTTCACGGATATCTCGTTCGGGGATAAATGACGGTTCCCGCAGGTTTCTGGCAGCGCGGGCCAAAGTCCATGCTCCGTGGGCCAGCCGTGCCGGAATTCCTCCCTCGCGCAGGCGATTGCGGAAAGGCTCGTAACTTTCGTAGAAGAAGCCATCCGCCTTCTGGTGGTGCAGCAGGTAGTTGGTGTACAAACCGGAAAGCCTTAACAGCAGATCTTTTCCCGATGCCTGCTGCTCCAACCGCCGGAAGGCGCCCACCAATACTCCTGTGCCTTCGCTATCTGCGAGGCAGGTAACGCAATCGAAGCGCTGCCAATGATAAGGAGGCCGCGTGACGCCCGCCTTGTCTATGACTTCTCTCGCATAGGCCAGCGGATCAAGATCGTACATGGCCGCCACGAACGGCAGCAGCATGCCTTCGCGCTGCTTCTGGTACACGCGCAAGGCCTGGCGTCCGTGAAGCGAACGCTTCACCACTTCTTCAGGCAGGAACTGCCCCAGCGTGAGCGGTTTGGAAAGGAACGATACGCTTACCGCAACTGCTTCCGGGGCGCCCGCTTCGGCCTCGGTAAAGCGTTCATCTTTTAAGGCCGCAAGAATCAAATGGCGCAGATCACTGTCGAGGCTGGTGATAGCGGAGCCCATGCAGCCCCGCAGCCTGCCCCAGATGTAAATCGTTACATAGAGCGAATGCAGCCCTTCAGGCTTCATGCTGTCGGGCAGCGCTGTGCCGCTCTGCTCCACCCCAAGCACATGGGCAATGGCAATCTGCCGCGCGCGCTCGGCAATGGCCGCATAAAGCCCGTCATCTTCACGCTCTGACTCGCTGCGCGGAACTCCAGTAGGCTGCCAGGCAGCGCCGGGCTCTACAAATTTAAATACCTCGTGGCGATGAATGATGTACGGCTCAATCGGATATAGCTTGCCGTTGGTGATGCGGGCATGTTGAAACTGATGATATTCGTTATTGATGCCCGGCATCCGCGGCAGAGCCCCGCCCATGACCGAAGCGCGCTCGGCGCTGCTCACCACGATTCCGTAGCGGTCATTGTCCAGTTCGCCCACGGTGCATTCTTCCAACGCAGAAAAGAAAGTTACAGCAATGTTGCTCGAGTCAACTTTGGCGCGGCCTTTCTCTCCCTTGGGCAGCAGGGTTACCGTGCGCAGGGCCGCCTGCAATACATCTTCAGGGGTGGTCCATCTTTGTTCGCCGGGAAAATGCCAGAACCCATCGCGGGCATGACGCAGATAAACGTCAGACTTGGAGCGCACGCTCACCCAGGCGCCGCCGCTTGAATCGTAGTCTCTATCTAAACGCTGCGGTGGACGCAACAGCTTGCCGCTGCTCAAATACTCAGTCATCGCTATGCGGGCCAGCACTGCCGGATGCAGCCCTTCCGGCGCGCGCTCCGCGCTCCAGTCAATGGCCGGAAATGTCTTCGAAGGATTGCGCAGCGGCCTGGGCTCATCTTCCATGTTGGCCATGATGTCTTCGAAGATATCGAAGACCGCTTCCACGTGATATCCGCTCTCTTGTGCGGCCGAGTATCCGCTGAGCCAGCCGAACCGCACCAGGCACACCGCACCTTCCACGCGCAGTCCGGCTTTCTCCAAACGCTCGCACCCATCTTTGAAAGCCGTTCCCGAAGCAATGGAATCATCAATCAGAATTACCGGCTCGTCAGGATCTATGTCCCCTTCAATCAGCCGCGATGCGCCGTAAGTCTTGGCCTCTTTTCGCACCAGCAGCCCGCGGTAGCGTCCGCCCGATTGCAGAATGCAGGACTGCAATATCGGCACTCCGATCAAGCCGTAGGTAGCAAGCTGCCGCCCATCAAAATGTTTCAGCAATTCCAGAATGCAGCGGCCGGCCAGCTCAGCGCCGCGTGTGCCCAGCGTCACGCCCAGGGAGTTCAGCATCCAGCGCGCTGATGTGCCGTCTCGAGACCTCACCGGCTGGGTGGCTGAACGATGCAGAATGCCGCTTTGCAGCAACAGGCCGAGCAGTTCCCTTCTCTCTGCCTGGAACCGTTCGGGCAGCGACGCCACGATAGACCGATGATCTCGACGCAAGCTCATATCTAAGCGATCTGCACGACTGCTGTGGGTTGGGCTTCGGGTTGCTTCTGTATGTGCCGGGCAGGCGGATCCGGCAGATCTACAAGATCAAAGTTGGGGTTCTCGGGCAGGGCCAGGCTCAGATACCGTCCATCTAAGAACAGCATGAGGTCTTTCGCGACGAATTCCTGTAGCGCAGCCTGCACCGATGGTTCATTTCCGAAATGGGATGCGATATCGCGGGGCGTGCGCGCTTCCGCACAATACTCATACAGCGCCGCCGCCTCTTCCGAATAGAGGTGATGGGAAACTTTTTCGTTGCGCCCATCGGTAATGCGGATACTGGACCACGATTTCTTGTACGTCATATAAGGACGCACAGCCCACTTCCAACTCGCCTGCCATTCCCCCACTCGGCTGAAGAGTTGCTCGTATTCCGCGGGGCCGGCGATATCGTCCATTTCATGCTCGAAGTAGTAGGCAATGCGCGGCAGATCGAATTTCCCGCGCGGCACCAGATAGCTGTAGCACCGGGCCGGAGACATTTTCGTAATGCGCTGCGAAGCCGGATCGGTGTACATAGGTGAGCCACGGTCGGGGCGCGCCCGCACTGCCCCGTAAGGCGGCTGAAAATGCGGAATTTTGGCAATCACTTCCCGCTGAAGCTGGTAGTCGGCCGCGGTCTCGCCGGGAAAGCCGCAAAGAATGTTGTAAAGATTATTGATGCGGTAGTAGGTACACCACTTAATGAGTTCAACGTTGCGCATGCCGGTGGAAAGCTTCCGCATGATCTTTAGAATATTGGTGGAAAGACTTTCAATGCCCGGCTGCACTGAGAACAGCCCGCCCCGCCGCAGCCGCGCCAGTTGCGTCCGTGAAAAATTCGGACGTATCTCATAATGCACCCGCAGGTCGCTGTTGGCTGCGCTTAGCTTGGCGAACAGCTCTTCCACATATTCCGGGGCCATGATGTTATCAATGGCAAAAAAGTGGTACTGCCCGTAGCGGCGGGAAAGCGCCTCCAGTTGCTCGATGACTTTCTCGGGATCTTTGGCGCGGAACTCCATGCCCGAACGGTTCAGGCCGCAGAAGGTGCAATGGTTCTTCTCGCCCCACCAGCAGCCCCTGGCTGCTTCAAAGGGCATGAGCAGTTCCGGAGCACCCTTATAACCCGCATAACCGCCTTCTTTGCGCGCATAGAAATATTCGTCGTAGTCGGGAACGGGCGTATCGTTCATGGCGTGGAAATTAGGCGCGCGGCCTTCAAAGCGGATTCTGCCGTTGTCGTCTTTGTCCCGCCACATCAGGCCCTTCAAGCCTTCCATGCTCTGGCCCGCATAGAGCCGGTGAATCATCTGCGGAAAGGAAATTTCGGCGTCGCCGCAATGAACAAAGTCTATCTGCGGACAGCCCTTCATGATCTCGTCCGCAATGTCGTCTTCAATGGTCGCGCCGCCGATCACAATCGGCAGTTGCGGATATTTCTTCTTGAGCGCGCGGGCCAGCGCCAGGCTGGCAAAGAGTTGCTGGAAGACGACGGTGAACCCAACCAGGCCAAAGCGGCTCCAATCGGTGCTGTTTACGCAGAAATCAATGAAGTCCGGAGCAGCCTCATAACGCAGACGCTTGATATCTTCGAGGGTGCAGCCGGCATGTTCGCAGGTGACCTGGAAGACCTCAGCATAGGTCCGGAAATATTCGTCGTCGTCGGAATTGGCTTCGTCGCCGAAAGCAGCTTTCGTCCAGATCCACTCGCCCACCAGCGAAGGCCACACGTCCGCGATGGTCTCGCTGAGACGCCAGCCTACCTGCGTGCCGAAATACATAAATAAGGAGAAGGGCTGCGTCGGAATTCCAGCGCGCTCTAAAGTAGGCTTAAGCAGCGCGAGTTGAAACGAAGGAAAGCGCGCCGACAACGACGGCATGCTGATAAGCGCAACCGGTTTGATTCGATCAGCCAAGGTTCACATCCCAAGGGCAATATGGGGTACCTGGGAGGGAGAGAGATGTCCCTCACATTGATAACCCAATCAGTATAGGCGCTCGTTGTCCAGATTTGGGAATCGCACTCTGGAATTTCCGGAAATGGGAAATGCTGCGGAATCGGTGCAGACTTAAAACTCACCACGCTTACACAACCGACCACGAGGCACGGGAGAAATCGCGACAGCGTAATGCAGAGCCCCGAGACGGGTGCATCCCGTGGCTGCTAGCGCATCTGGGAAGCTCGGTGCCGATCTGGGCATCGAGCTCCAATGCGAAAACCTTTGAGCCGCGCGGGGGCGCGTCTCAGAGACGGTGCTGAGCACCGTCTCTACGGGAAACGGTATGTGTAGTCCCAGAGCTTATCGTGGTGCAAACAGGAGACGTAGCAATGCTACGTCTCTACCGGTGAGTTTTGTGGAGCATTCGGCATCGGTTGGCCAATACAAATGATTTTCGTGGAACATCGGGCATCTGTTGCCAATGCCGAAATCTGTGAGCCGCGCCGGGTAGGCCTTGGTCTACTTTCCTTGATCTAGTTCCGGCCCTCGGTTTACTTGCCTGCGGCGGCGCGTTCCTGGGCTGAGTCATAGCTTTCACCATAGATCACGGGAACCTTGGCCCCCATGGGACGCAGATAGGTGGAAAGCTGGCCGCGATGATGAATCGTGTGGTTCTGCGAAATTTGCAGGAACGTGACTGCGGGACTCTGGAACAGTCCGCGGAAATCAAGCATCTTCGTCAGTTGCTCGGCCAGACAATTTTTCCAGCGCAGCTATATTTCGTTCGAAGCTCGCGTCAAACCATTCGACAATTCCAGCGGAGTTCGCGGCTGAATCGGGCCGGGAAATCGGCGAAAAGTCGAAGGCGCCTGCCGCCACGCCGGAAAGAAATCTCTGTTCTGCCGCCACGATGTGCCAGGCAAGTTCGAGAGCGGATTTGGCTATGGGTTCAGGCCGGTAATCGCCTTTGTCGAGTGGAATGGCGGCAATCACTCTTTTGGTTGTCGCGTGTTCGTTCTTCAATAATGGCAGTGCTGCGTTCAGTAGAAATACGGCTTGGTCCGGAGTCATCTTTGGTTTATCTCCCTGGAGAAATTGTTCAGGATTAGTTTAGTTCATTGGAGCCGGTGTGAGCCGTATGATGGTCCTCTAAGTTTTGTCGTTGCGCATGCAGGAGACGTAGCAATGCTACGTCTCTACCGGCGATTTTCGTGGAGCCTTGGGCATTGGTTCCGCGCGCGAAAAGCTGTGAGTCGCGCGGGGCGTTTCAGAGACGGTGCTGAGCACCGTCTCTACGTGAAGCAAACGATTGGTCCGAATGCTTATCGTTGGCCAAGCAGGTAATTGTCTTACATGTCTCCGGCTTTGGCTGTTGCTGTGCCGCGGAGAACTACCTGCTGCTCGTCGCCGGTCTGCACTTTTTTGAAGAAATCTTTTACGTCGTTATAAACCGAAGATTCAAAGAAAATGCCATTGACCATCAATACCCGCTCGGTCACAAGCGCCGAGCCGCTGCCCCTGGTTGCGATCTCGTATTGAGCATATGGCAGTTTCGCCTGCTGCCGCGGCGGAGCGCTTTCAGCCGAGTAGCCGGCCGGCAGTTTCAGCGAGAGAGTATCGAGTTCAGAAAAGGCATAGGGGAAATACACCGGATACTTGCGATCGGCGTGATTGAATGCGTCTTTCTGCTTAATCTGGAACAAGCTCGAAGGCATGAGCAGCCGCTTGCCGACCACAGATGCATATCCCGAAATCTCGACATGGAATAGTACAGTAAGATCGACGTCGCTTTTGTCCCACCCGGATGAGTCGGTTACCTTGATTGTGGCCTTGGCAGGCAGCCATGATGCCAGTTCATCCTCAAGACTTTTATTTCTTCCGGCAACATCGGTATCCAATGCATCCAACCGGTGCTCCAGTGCTTCAACGCCAGTGAATTGGACGGCAATGTCGCCTTTCAGATCGCCATCTTCACTGAATTCCATGTTGGCGTTCCTGTTCATCACAGCATCTTTGTAAGTGGCCGCAGGCACCTGGAAAAAGGTAGGACCTTTCTTCTCGAGTTTCAGGGCCATAACACTGGTGCGCATCCAGCGCAACAAGCCATAGGGACAAAATGGAGTTCCGGGATCCAGATAAACATCTTTACCATTCAACCTGACCAGCACAATTTCATTTTTCAGTTGTGATTCGGAAAGAACTCCTTTATCGAAAAATTTCTCCTGACGGCTGCTGACCGCCACCATGGTGATGTCGAATCCTGCGGAGCGGGCCATAGCCGCAAACAACCGCGTAATGTCATTGCGGAACCCATAGCCCCTTTTCAGGACATCCGAGGCATTTTCAGCAAACTTCAGCTTTTCTGCTTTGATCTCTTTTTCGTCCCGTTTACGCTCGTAACTCAGGTTTCGTATCTGCTGCGCGCGCTCATACAGTTTGCGCAGTTTCTTTTCCGGATCTGTTTCATTAACAATGGCCTGGGCTGCGGCGTCACGCACATCTCCCGAGTTCCCGATGAATTTTTCTACCTGTGCGTAGCGTTGCCGCCCGAAATCGTCCCAGAATCTTTCCGGCAGGACTGCGTGGCTGACACCATAGAAAAACCTGACATGGGGCTTGTACCAATCCTCGGGGGGCATGTAGTTTTCCGATTCGAAGGCCGGTATGTTTTCCGCTTCCATTTCGTAGGTCTGCCCGTTGAGATTGGGGCGCAACGAACCCGGCATCTGGGAAAATACCGCTGAGACCTGGGCCGAGCCTTCTTCGCCCTTTGCGGTAGTCATCCGCCCCTGGTAAGCGCGCATTCGATAACTCGCTTTTACGGTATACAGGTCGTGCTGCACGATCCATTCGTTATCGGTGATGCCGTAATCGTCGCGCTCTATTCTGTACTTGAATTCGACTATGCTTCCGGTGGTCACATCGGGCAGAGTGAAGGTCTTGGCCAGCACCTTCAGCCCCTTGGTTTTGACCAGCATTTTCTCAAAAGGCTTTCCCGTAAAGTCAATGATATTTCCGTCGGGATGTATGGTGCGCGCCTTGAGGGCGCGAATCGTAGTGCCAGGAATAACCGGAATCTCAACGTCCGCGTACTTAAGGCCTTTGTCGTTCAGGATCTTAATGCGCTGGTAAAGGAATTCGCTATGTTCCACATCGTCAATGGAATCCATGTAATAGAGTTGGATGGCTCCCGCCCTTGCATCACCGGGCACAGATTTGATTTGCAGGTCCTGACTGGTAACAGGCTGCCAATCTTCCCGCTTGTCGGCAACTGCGACGGCGGCACAGAACAACAAGGCTATAAATATTGAATGTCGGCGCAAAAACACGGATCACCTCGGAACAGATTCAGGATGTGAAGCATTGCGTTATGCAATGGAAGTCCACATGAAAAAGGCTCCGCCTTAAGGCGGAGCCTATATTTTCGAGTTTAGTTTGCCCGCTTGAGTACAGCCATGCTCTTTTCATCCATATTGATCTGGGAAAACAACTTCTTCAACTGATCAATGGAACCAAAAGGCACTTCCGTGGCTTCCACTTTATACGCGCGGGTGTATTTGAGGGTGTTGTCGGCGAACTCGGTCTTGCTGGTGTACTCACCGAAGGGGAACGCGGCCTTGGCCGGATCAGGCAATTCGTCTACCTTGAACCCGTCGGGCAATGTGATCTCAACTTTATCGCTGTCCACAAACGGCGCACGGAAGTCATACGCATAATGGCGAGGCTTGTTCGGGTCCCATCCCCCGGCCAATTCACCGACCACGCGAGGACGTACCAGCATCAGCGAGCCTGCATTTTTCGCATAATGGTCGGCAGTGAACTTGTAGCGCACGATCAGGTCTTTATCAATGTCGTCGGCGTTCACTACGTCGAAGTTGGCAACCTGGAAGCTGCTCATTGACCTGCCCAGCACCCGCTCAATGAGCTTCTTGCGGTCTTTATCACTAAACTGTTGCAGATATTCGCGCAACATCATGGCCTGATAACCAGTCCTGATTTCTTCGACATCCCCCTGCAAAGAACCGTCTGGTTGCAGTTTTAACCTGGCGGTGCGGACGACACCATTCGCCTCAGGATTGCTGAGCGGCATGTGAATGAGTTCACCGCCCTGCTCTCCAACCAGCAATCCATAGTTGTCCTGTTCGTAATAAGGAATTTGCCCAAAAGGAACCAGTTCATTGGTCGGATCAAAAATAAGCAGATGCCCCAGCCTGGGATGCTCGTACATGGCAGGCAGCGGCTTGTTGTAGCTGGCTTCCGGCATTGCAATCGCCAGAATCATGTGATCAAAAACGGCCTGCGCCGGGGAGTCCTTTCCGACAGCCCCCCGTTCCGTTCGCACGAACAGATAGTAAGACTTTACGCCAATCTGGCTGAGCATGGTGCTCAGCACCGTGGCCTTGTCTTTGCAATCGCCATAGCGGTGAGTAAAGGTGTCGGCAGCGGAGTGCGGACGGAAGCCACCAATACCAATCTGAATCTCCACATAGCGAATATCATGCTGGGAAAAGCCGGCCAACTTCTTGATACGTTCCATGATAGGCAAGCTAGACGGCGCCAGTTCCTGCACTTTCTGCTGCAAAGCCGGACTTGCAGTTCTTACTCCCGAAGTGAGCCCTGTATACCAGTCCCCGAATTCGGCCCAGTTTTTGTAGCTCTTCCCTTGTATTTTGTCTGAAAGGAAAGTCACCAGCATTCTTCCTGCGAGTGCTGCATACGGAGGCTGGTTGGGTTCGTTCTCGATCCTCGGCACATCGCTTGTCTGCCACACGAGAGCGCCACCTTCTTCAGAAGGTTTTAGCTCCTCATGGTTGATCCAATCAGTCTTGAACCGCCAGCCCGGCGCCAGGCGCAATTCATAGCGGGACTTCTCCACCGGCACACCATACTGAAAGGACCATTGGTCTTGAAAGAGATAGGACCGTTCCTTCTGTTCAAATTCGAATCCGACAACCGTACCTACTTCGGCGCCTGGAAGTACCATTACCTTCCGCTTGGAATCTGAATAGACCTCATAAGAACTCACCGTCTGTTCAAATGCGTCTTTCTCCTTGACCTCGTATTCCTGCCCCTTTGCGGTAATGCTCCAGCCGCGCAGGAAATTGACTTTGGAATCGCTGTCAAACTCGATGCTATACCTGGACCAGAATTCCCGCCCTTCAGGGCGCAGGATTCTTCTTGCTATACGCCCATGTCTTATAATTTCGCCGTTGTCTTTGATTACCGTAGTCTGCTCGTCGAGCAGCACTACAGCATTCACGTCATCTGCATAGGTTTTGACCGGTTGTTTGGCAAGTGCGCGCAGCCATTCCGGCGCCTCTGCTTTCGCAAGGTTCGGCGCCACTGTGAGCGCAATCAAAAGCAGGGCTGCATTAATTACCTTTTTGTGCACTGGCGCTACCTCCGTGTAGGACTGCCTGTTGTTCATCGCCTGTTTGTACTTTGTTGAAGAAAGCCCTCAATTCCGGATATTTGCTTTGATCAACATAGATTCCGTTGAAGAGCAGCTTACGCTGGGTGACCAGTTGCATTCCGTCAAACTGGGTCACGCTTACATATTTGGCATAACCGACTCCCGCATTCTGCTGCTCAGGAACGCTTTCCACCGAGTACCCGGCCGGAAGCCTGGTGTTGATGTTGTCGAACTCACCGAAAGGATAGGCAAAGTAAACGGGATACTTGCGGTCGGCGTGCTGGAAAGCCTCTTTGTGGGTTATGCGGAAAAGATACGAGGGCATCAGGAAGCGCTTCCCTGCCACCGTCGCATATCCCGGGACTTCGATGTTGAAGTGGACTACCAGCGGATCATCGCTGCCCTCCCAGCCTTCAGCAGAAGTCATTGTCACCAATGCTCCCACGGGCAGAAGGTCTTTCATCTCGTCTTCCATGGTTTTCTTTTTTCCCGCGTCGTCAGACAAGACTACATCGAGCCTGCGCTCCAGGGCGTCGTAACCTTTATACTCAACCGTCAGCTCACCCTTGAGCGTTCCATCTTCAGACACAGCGACGTTGGCGTTGCGGCGCGTGACCGACTTCTCATAATCGGCGGGAGTGGCCTTGACGAATGTGCCGCCTTTCCGGTCCAGCTTCAATCCGTCAGTAGCCGTATGCTTCCAGGGCAGCATGCCGTAAGGGCAGAATTTCACCCCCGGATCCAGATACAGGTCCTGTCCGTTAAGCTTTACGGCAGCCACAATGTCATCTATCTGCGCCAGCGAGATATATTCCTTGTTGAAAAAGCTCTTGCTGCGGTCAGAAACCTGGACTGGTGAAGCGTCGAAACCTGCGGCGCGGGCCATGGCAATAAACAGCAGCGTGATCTCATCGTCAAAGCCGTATCCGTGCGCAAGCACGTCTTCAACTCCACGGTTGACCTGGATGTTCTCTTTCTTCCGCTCTTCGCTGTCGCGTTCCCGCTCGTAGCTGAAATTGCGCACGTGCTGAGCGCTTTCGTAGAGTTTGCGCAACTTCATTCCCGGCTCGCTCTCGTCGCCAATGGCTTTCAATGCAGCTTCTTTTACGCCCCGATTTCGCCCCAGCCATTCGTCCAAAAATTCTGATCGATCTTTGGCAAGATCTTCCCAGGCTTTGTCGGTGGCATTGGAGACACCTTTGCGGGAATAGAAGAAGATGACCGAAGGTTTGTAATTGTCCTCCGGAGGCATGTAGTCCTCGGAGTCGAATGGCTGTACATTTTGAAGATCCAGTTCCTCTTCATTGCCGCGGCTTTTCGGTTTCTCTTTCAAATTGACCATCACCCGTGAAATCTTGGCCCCGTCCCATTCATTGGCAAGAGATTCATGGGTGGTGTCGTGTCCGACGCCGCCTTCGTAGGGCCTGAAATGCAAATGCTCCTTCACCGTAAACAAGTCGCTCTGGATGTTCCAGCGCTCGCTGGAGAAAACGATGAAAGGTGAAAACCACGGGGTCCGGTAATGGATGTGATATTGATACTCGACAATGCTGCCTACAGTGACGGCAGGAAAAGAAAATGCCTTGACGGCCAGTTTGGCGCCCCGGCCCTTGACGATTACTTTCTCGTATGGCTTGCCCGTGAATTCAACAATAGACCCATCAGGATGTATGGTGCGCGCCCGCAAGTCGCTCACGGTCACATAGACATTCGGATTATCGAGGATTGGAATCTGCGCGTCAGCATAAGCTCCAGGCTCTGCTCCTTTTTCGCTGAGTATCTTGATGCGCTGGTACACAGTCTCCGTAGAAGCGTTGTCATCAATATCCTGGGCAAAATAGAGCCTGACTGCAGACGCGCCAGGGTGGCCGGGCACTTCTTTCATCTGGAGGTCTTGCTGGGTTATCGGCAGCCATTCCATCTTTTGTGCATAACACAACACAGTGGAAACCAGGCAGGCCACAAGCAGAACAGGGCGGAAAAATCGCATGAGTTATCACCTATAAAGTTAGCTAGGGGAGTTACAGAATGGCTGTTTGCGACCAATATATACATCAAAACCAGCTACTTTGGCTACAACTTGTTTTCCGCAACTCGTCTCGTATTGCGAGACGAATGGAAAACCGGGGTATAAACCTTAGGTAAATCGAAGGTGGGTGTCTTCCAGTTGGCGAGAGCAATCATTCCTGGGTTTATGATCTTTAGTCAGCACATTGAATCAGCAATGAAAATCGGTGCCACACCGTCCTACATTGTGGACAGCTGACGAGGCAGAAAGGGATTTGAACCAGTATTCATTAAGTCTCGGAATGGGGAAACAGCTTGTCAGTTCGCAATAAGCGAGTATCCAGAAGGTTTGTCAGCAACTTTCGGTGGTCTGCCGGGACGGGAGTTTCATTCATCCATCCATCTCCCTTTTTAATTGGTGAATAGTGCAGGCTGCGGGGCTCCTCTTGAACACATTGCTAATTACCTGATGCTGCCTGCTTTGCACTGATAACCACTTGCTCTTCGTCTGCCGATTTCAGGCGCTCAAAAAAGTGTTTCAGAGAACCATAGTCTTCCGGCTTGAAATAGATGCTGTTTACCACCAGCGCCCGGGTCTCCTCGAGACCGGCCGCACTGGCAGAGCGAGTAGTAAGAAACCGGGTGGAGGGCAGCTTCACATCCTGCCCATCGGGCAACAGCTGTACGCTATATTCCGGAGGCAATTGCAGGCTTACTCTATCCACTTGTTCATAGGTATATGGGAAATAGAAAGGATATTTACGAGTGGTAGAAGAGAACACGCCCGCCTTTTCTCCAAAAGGCTTGGCCCCAAAAGAATTTGATCCAGGAAGACTTGACTGAAAAAGAGTTGCAGGCACGAGCCAGCGCTTCGCCGCCTGTTGCGCAAAGCGCGGCGCGGCGATACTGAAATGCGCGACCAGAGGCTCTTCGCCTGAGTTCCAGCCGGCCACATCCTCAAGATGAACAAACGATCCCACGGGCAGCTCACCGGCGATCTCCTCTTCAAGCATCTGCTGCCGGCCCGCCTCATCGGTATTGAGCGCGCTCAGACGGTGCTCCAGCGCATCATTCCCTTTGAATTCTACGATCAGATCCCCCTGCGCCGAGCCGTCATGATTCAGCGCCAGGTCGGCGGTCCTGCGGACTACATTCTTATCAGCAGCCGTGGTCGGCACTACGACAAATTCACCGCCATTCTTATCCAGCTTGAGGGCGGCGGTGGAAGTGTAGTCCCACGCCACCATTCCGAAGGGACAGAACCTGGTTCCGGGATCGAGATACAGCGGCGCTCCGTTGATGTTGACGCGCACAATCTCCACGTTGAGCTGCTCTTCTGACAACAGCCTGGAGTTGAAAACATGATCGCGGCGGCTGGAAGCTCGTAGCAATTCAGCATCAAAACCCGCTGCCCGCGCGAGGGCGGCGAACAGTTCCGCGATTTCGTTGCGATACCCGTATCCTCTCGTGAGCACGTCAGTCACGCTTTCATTGCTCTTCAGATCTTCTTTTTTATCTTCTATTCGGATGCGTGCCCGCTCGAAACTCAGGTTTCTGATTTCAAGCACGCGCGCATAGAGTTTTTTCAGCCGCGATTCAGCATCGCTTTCCGCGCCTATCGTCTGTTCTGCGGCGGCCTTGATCTCGGGACGGCTGCCAATAAAATGCTCCGCGGCGGCATACCACTGGCGGCCCAGGTCGGCCCAGAAAACCTCCGGAGACTCTATCTCGCGGCCTCCATAAAAGAAGCGGACCTCTGCTTTGAAGTCACCTTCCGGAGGCATGTAAGGTTCAGCCTCGAACGCTGGCACGTTTTCCGCCGTCATCTCTACGGCGTCGCCTTTGTCTTTGGGACTGACTCCCGCGGGCAGGTTGGAAAAAACGTAGGAAAGCTGGGTCTGGTCGGCCACATGGCGGGTGCGCAGGGGACCGCGATAGGGGCGCAGGGAAAATCGCTCCTTGACTGTGTAGAGACTATGCTGCACGGTCCATACCGCGTCCGGCAGGTTCTTTTCCCATGAGAGCTGGTATTTGTATTCAAGAATGCTGCCGACTGTTACCTCTGGAAAAGTGAAGGTCCGCGCAATGAAACGTTCATCTCGCCAGGTGGAGAGGATGCGTTCATAAGGCTTGCCTGTAAATTCCGCGATCTTGCCATCAGGATGAACGGTGCGCGCCTGAATGCCGGTAACCGTGTACTGCAACGGCACGGCAATCTGCACATTCGCATATTTCCTGCCACTCTCAGCCAGCACTTTGATGCGGTGATAAATGAACTGGTGCTGCCGGTTGTCATCGCGGAAATCGGCGTAGTAGAGCTCTACCGCCGCGGCGCCCGGGTCCTGCGGCACTTGCTTGAATTGCCTGTCGGCAGACGTAATGGGCAGCCACTCTTCAGAACTCTGCGCTCGCAGCGGAAGTACCGAGGCAATGACGAGACATGCGAGTATCCACCATTGCCTGGGCATCCATGCGCCTGCTTGTCGGAAGAAGTATGGGTTCACAACTTCCAGGAGAAGTTATTTCGTTGTTACGCAGATTGAAGACCTCTGCGGCAACATCTTTCTAGCGCGCGGCAGTTTCCTGCATTTGCAGTACAGCTTGTCCACCGTCGCCGGCTTGCACAATATTGAAAAAGCCTTTCAGTTGCGGATACTGATCCGGATCAAACTTCAGGCCATCAAACTTCAGCTGCCGTTTGGTGGTCAACTCATCGCCTTCCAGCGCGCTCGAAACTTCATAGCTGGCATAGGAGAGAGTGGACTTGCGGCGATAAGGCGCCACTTCCATGGTGTAGCCCTGCGGCAGCTTGATGCTTACCTGATCTGATTCGGTGAAAGGATACGAGAATGAAACTGGATACTTGCGGTAATCATTCTTGAACATATCTTTCTGGAGCGTGGGAAACAAAAACGATGGACTGACCAGCCGCTTGCCGGCAACAGTGGCATAGTTCGGAATTTCCACGGTCAGAGTGGCCTTGAGCGGCTCTTGCATCGCCGTCCATCCCTGTGAATCTTTCAAACTAACCAGAGCGCCCGCCGGCAGCCACGCCTTCAGGTGTTCTTCCAGGTCTTTGCGGCGTCCGGCCTCATCTGTCTGCAATGCGCTGAGGCGATATTGCAGCGCGTCCTGACCATTGAATTCGAGGCTGATCTCACCTTTCAGTGCGCCATCGGGCGTGAGCACCATTTTGGCCACCCTGCTGATCTGTGAGTTCTGCGGCTTGGGAGTAGTCATGAACTCGGCGCCGGCCTTGCCGAATTTCAGGGCGGTCACGGCGGTGTTTTGCCATGGAACCAAGCCGAAAGGACAAAAAGGCGTGCCTGGCGAAAGCACCAGGTCTTTGCCGTCAACCTTTACCAGCGTCTCAGGAGCGTTGAACTGGCTGTCCAGGAGCAGTTCTTTGACAAACGTGCGCTCGGTGCGGTCAGAGGCTTCCACAACATAAGCCTCGAAGCCTGCCGCTCGCGCCATGGCTATGAACAGCCGGTTGATGTCTCCAGCCGATCCGAAACCCCGCCCAAGAACATCCGCTGCATTCTGGTTGTTCTTCAGCTTTTCCTTTTTTGCTTCTTCCTGGGTGCGATCGCGCTCGTAACTCAGGTTCCTGATCTGCTGCGCACGGGCATAGAGACGCTGAAGTTTTTTTTCGGAATCACTTTCATTCCCGATGGCCTGAAGAGCAGCGTCCCTCACCTGGCCAAAATTACCGATGAACTTCTCCGTCCACTCTGACCATGCTTTGCCGAGGCTCTGCCAGTATTTGTCGGGAGAGGCCACTTCATGGCCCCCATAATAGAAGATGACTACCGGTTTGTAATCAGAATCGGGCGGCATGTACTCTTCGGCCTCGAAAGGAACTACGTTTTCGGCCTCCAGAATCATCAGGTCGCCGTGTTTTTTCGAAGGAAGAGTCGCATCCAACTGGTTGATATAAGCGTAGGAGACCTGGGAATGCGGCACCAGACTGCCGTACTCTGACGGCACCACGACAACTCCATGGTATGGCTTGAACCTGAATCTTGCCTTCAGCGTGTAAAGATCGCTTTGCATGGGCCAGATGGTGACTGAATCCACAACACGGGGCGGCAGCGTGATCATATAGCGGTATTCCACAATGCTGCCTACGGTCACGTCAGGCAAGGCAAAGGTTTTTACTAACTCTTTTGTGCCCCGCGTTTTAATAATGGTCTTTTCATAAACTTTGTCTTTGAAATCGATAATCGTTCCATCAGGATGGATGGTGCGGGCATTCAATTCCTTGAGAGAGTCATTGGCTTCGATCTTAATCTCAGGATTTGCATATCTCTCCTTCCCTGAGTCGCGCAGGATCTTGATGCGCCTGTAGATGAACAGGAAGTTGGAGTCATCGTCTTTAAAATAGCTGAAATAAAGCTGAACGGCATTGGGATTGGGATTGCCAGGTATTGCTTTTACTGCCAGATCCTGCTGGGTGACCGGAAGCCAGGTTTCCACCTTATCGTCAGATTTGTCCGATTTATCTCCCGCAAAACAGATTGAACCAGCCAGAATGATAGCTGTAATCACAAATGCGCGCAGAACTCCCATCCATCACCTCAGAAGATTGTTTAAAAATCGAGTCGGGGAAGCAGACTATACCGCAGATTGGGTCTGAAAACCAGAGCTGGATTGGGCAAATAGCAGATAGCAATTAGCAATTGGCAATATCAGATCCAGGTTGGTGAATGCGTACATGAAACTGGACGAGTTGCAGCTTTAGTCTGCTCTCTCATCTCTCTTTGCGGCCTCTGCGTGCTCTGCGGTTAGAGTTTTTGCACAAAGCAAAACGGACATGGCGAATGCCATGTCCGTTTGCATACATAGATTGTGGTTTCCTATTGCTATTGTTGTTTCTTACTGAGGTGGCCGCTGGTTGGCCGGCGGAGGTTGCTGCTGGGTTGGAGGCTGTGCCGGCGGCTGTGTCGTTTGGGGTGGCTGTGTGGTCTGTGGCGGCTGTGTGGTTGATGGCGGGACTGTCGTGGGTTCCTGTGTAGATTGAGGCGTTGCCTGCAATAACGATTCGTTGCGTATCAGTCCGGGCACGGTAGGTTGTGTTTTCACCTGGCCCAACACAGCATCATCGAGGCTGATTCCGGTGCGCTCCAGCGTCTGCGCCGTGTCCTTGTCCAACTGGACCCGGGCTTTTGCATAAGCGGTCATGGCTGCCACTACGTTCGATTCAGCCTGGGCAAGGTCACGCTGGGCAGACAGGACATTGAAGTAGGTTTCGGCGCCCAATGCATACTTCTTCTGCTCGGCATCCAGAGTTTGCTCTTGCAGGCGTTGCGCTTCCTGTGCCGACACTACGCTGGCGCGGTCCTGTTCCACCGCGAATTCATCGTTCCGCACCTGAATGCCAACCTGATTTTCAAATTGCTTCAGGTTCAACTGTGCCTGGCGGTATTCCAATTGTGAACGCACCTGCACAGCCTGGGCCGCACGGTTGCGGATCGGAATGGTGAGGGTCAACTGCACGCCTTTGTCGGGAGCGGAGGAGTTGAACAGGTTGGTGAAGGTATCGCCGAATCCCGAAGACAAAGGAGCGACCGTACAGGTGGCAGGATCGACTCCAGGATTTCCGCACAGTGTCGGGTTTAACGAGTTCGGCGGGCCCGCAAGGCTCGACGCTCCGTAGAAACCGACGAGGTCCACGGTGGGCAGGAGCCCATTGTTCGCGCCTTTCAGTGTAATTTCGCTATTTCTCAGGTTAATCTTTTGCTGGTTGTAGTCAGGGCGGTTGGTCAGGGCCTGCTGAATCAGGTCTTGTACGGACGGCAGATTTTCGCGTTCCGGTATCTGCACAGTATCTGTAGGAACGATCTCGGCCTGAAGCAGCGGCGACCCGTTAGGAAGGTCGCGGGTGATGGCATTCTTGATGGTGAGTTCCTGCAATTGCAGGTTGGTACGGGAGGTCAGCAAGGCCTGCTCGTCGGCCGCCACCGTGCTTTGCGCGCGCACAATCTCGATGGGAGCCAGCGTGCCAATTTCTACCTGCTTCTTGTTGTCGGATAGAGTCTTCTGGGCCAGAGCCAGCGACCGCTCTTTTACTTTCACATCTTCGTAAGCATTCACCAGGTCCCAGTAGATGTTCTGTATCTGGCTCACCGTGGTGATCACCTGGTTGCGAAATCCTTCTTCGGTGATCTTCTTATTGTTGCGTGCCTGAACGATGAACCGGCGGTTGATGCTCGGGCCAAAACCCTGAAGCAGGTGCTGGCGCACTGAAGCGCGAAAGCTGGAACTCAAGTTCGGATTCACCACATTGAAGCGGTTGCTGGACGCCACTCTGGAGTTGTCATAAGTCACGTTGAGCAAGGTGCCAGTGGAAAATCCCTGCGAGACCCCGAAATTCGCTGTGCCCTGATTTTGCGAAAGAGTATTCGTGCCGGTGGTGATGGTGTTGGAAAGCGGAAAGCGAGCATGCTCCTCGCTCAGAGTGCCCGATATGATGGGATCAAAATTGTCAGGTGAAGGGCCGGCGCCGCTTGCCGATGAAACAATACCGGAAGCGCCTGCTCCTGCTCCGCCCGCCCCGGCGCTGGTTCCACCAGCGCCCGCGCCCTGCGCCCCAGTGCCTACGCCGCCTACGCCGCCGCCGGGTGTGCCTTGCACTACGCCGGCGTTTACGCCGCGTGGCTGGCCACCAGCCTTAGTCAATAGAATATCGGTATCGGCGATCGAGAGGTTATACCGCGCGATGGCGATGTCGAGATTATCGGCGAGCGCCAGCGCGATAGCATCATCCATGGACAAGAGGATCTTGCCATTCTGTAAAAGTTGATCGATCTTAGGCGCATTCGTAAATACTGGCGCAGGCACAGTGCGGGGCAAATAAGGCCGCAGCAGATTCGGGAAGGAACTGGCCGGCTTGGAATAATCAACATTGGTAGGCGAAGGCAGGTTCCTTGGCTCCGGCGCAGAAGGTCTCGGCGCAGCATTCGGCTGTTGGGCACTCGGCTGCTGAGCGTTCGACTGGGTTGCAGTCGCGGGCGCCTGTGAATTTTGTTGCGAAGGCTGCTGGTCGCTTCCCTGCTGTGCGCACAACGGCAGCGCCAACAAACTTGCAATGATGAACAGCCATTTCTTTGATTGCCGCAGCGTATCCATTACCAACATTCTTTTCTCCAGTGATATGAACTGCTATACAGACTGTTTTATTGTTATTCCGTCACCTTTAATACGCAGAAACACACGCGAAGGTTCCTAAAACCAGAAACACGATGCCTTGGATAGAAACCGGATAGTATATCGGCTCAACCGCATTCCGCGCTGTTAAAAAGTGTTAGGTGGTGCTTGTTTACGCAATAATGTCACGCAATTTCAAACTTACGCTGGTTTACGATGGCTACGATTTTGCCGGATGGCAAATTCAACCCGATCGCCCCACCATTCAGGGAACACTGGTGTCCGTTATCGAACACATTACTGGCGAGCGCACTTTGCCGCAGGGTTCGGGACGCACGGACGCCGGTGTTCATGCGCTCGCTCAGGTCGCTACTGTATCGCTCGAATCACCCATTCCGGTGGCCAATCTACGCAAGGCCCTGAATGATGTATTGCCCGCGGCGATTCGTGTGCTCGATGCTGAAGAGGTTTCCGCAGACTTCCACGCACGCAAATCCGCCACTGCCAAGACGTATGAGTATCGCATTCACCGCCGCCAGGTTTGCACACCCTTCCTGGCTCGTTACGTCTGTCATCATCCCTACCCTCTGGATGAAAGCGCCATGGCGCAAGCCGCAGACGTGCTGATCGGCGAGCATGATTTCACCTCATTTGCGGCGGTTGATCCGGAAACAAAAAAAGAAGGGCTGCCGGTGAACAACGTACGCACAATTTATTCTTCCGCGTGGCGCCGCGTGGAAGACGATTTGATTTATACCGTCCGTGGCAATGGATTCCTCCACCACATGGTCCGCAATCTTGTCGGTACCTTTCTCATGATCGGCAAAGGGAATCTCACGCAGCGCGATCTTAAGCGCATTCTTGATTTGCATGACCGCTCGGCTGCGGCCGCCACTGCACCAGCCCATGGCTTATTTCTGGTGAGCGTAGAATATGGAGCAAAACCATGAACGCTATTCAGGCAGGAATTGCTTCCGGTTCCATCAGCGTCTACGACCCAGCCACCAACGATTTGGTGGGGCAGGTTCCCTGCATGACGGCCGGTGAAGTCGCCGGCGCGGTGCAGCGCGCGGCGCTTGCGCAGCCACGCTGGGCCGCAACCACGGTCGGCGCGCGCTGAAAGTTCTCCGCAATTTTCAGCGGCTGTTATGCGATCAAAAAAATGAAGTCGCTGCCGTTATTACCCGCGAAGCAGGCAAGCCTCAGGCCGAAGCGCTGGCGACCGAAGTGCTGGTGGTCCTCGATACCGTCAATTTCCTGATCGAGAATGCTGCCGCGTTTCTGCATCCGGAACCTATTGCTCACGCAAACCCCATCATGAAGTTGAAGCGTGGATTGCTCCTGCGCCAGCCTTTCGGGGTAGTCGGCATCATCAGCCCATGGAATTATCCGTTCAGCCTTCCTTCTGTGCAAACGCTTGCAGCACTGGTTACCGGAAACGCGGTGGTACTGAAGCCTTCTGAACTTACACCTTACTCTTCGCTGAAATTGCAGGAATTGCTATACGGCTCGGGACTCGATCCGGACCTATTCCAGATCGTCACTGGCGACGGCAGCACCGGATCATCTCTGCTGAATGCCGATATCCAGAAAATGGTTTTCACCGGCAGTGTCGCTACCGGACAACGTGTGGCTCAGGCGGCTGCGGCCAAACTGCTTCCCGTCGTGCTGGAACTGGGCGGAAAAGATCCCATGATCGTGCTGGACGATGCGGACATTGAAGTTGCGTCCAGCGCTGCTGTTTGGGGCGCATTTATGAATGCCGGGCAGACCTGCCTTTCGGTGGAGAGGTGCTACGTTCACGACCGGATTTATGAAGCTTTTCTGACAACCTGCGCAGCGAAAACCGGCAAGCTGCGCCTGGGCCCGGGCTCTGATTCCGGTACTGATATGGGGCCGCTCATCCACGACCGACAATTAAAAACCGTGCAGGCCCATGTGGAAGATGCCATAGCTCGAGGCGCGAGACTGGTCGCCGGAGGCGCAGACTGCCGGAACTTGGCCCGAACTTCTTTGCGCCAACCATCGTTGCCGATGTGGACCACTCCATGCGCATCATGCGGGAAGAGACCTTTGGGCCTGTATTGCCGGTCTGCAAATTCAAAACCGAAGAGGAAGCTATCGCGCTTGCCAATGATTCCATCTTCGGACTCGCAGCCAGTGTATTCACCAGCAATCGCAGACGTGGCGAGGCGCTGGCCGCCCGCATTGACGCCGGCACTGTGATGGTGAACGATGTGATCTCATGTTTTGGAATCAGCGAAGCTCCTCACGGCGGGGTAAAAGCCAGCGGCATCGGCCGCACCCACGGCCGTTTTGGCCTTGAAGAAATGGTGTGGCCCAAGTATGTGGATTCAGATCGTCTGCCTAGGATGCGCAAGCTATGGTGGTACGGTTATGGACCGCAATTCATGAAGCAGATGTCAGGCTTTATTGATTTATTGTTTGCGCCAAAGCTAGCGACGAGAATCCGGGGCAGTTGGGCTTCCACGCGGGCCTACCTGCGACGCAAAGTTTTGTGAGAACTCGATTTTTGTAGTCACAGTCCCATGAGGTTAAGAGTTGGAAGAATCGGGTGATCGCCGTGATCGGGTAATCTCGTGATCTGTACCGACGCCGAGGCTGCGGGCTAAAGGCTTAGCGCCAGGATGCTGCGGGCTGAGTGCATAGGTCCTTCGGTGCTGCGCACCTCCAGGATGACATGGCGCAGGTGGGATGATAGGACGCGAGCGAAATGACCTATTGACTTCCGCGGGCCGGCACATGCAGATTTCAGTTCTCACACACGCTTGATGAGTCCCTTATTCCTGCTTCCGCGCGGCCACTACAGCGATTTTTCCCAGCTCCTTAGAAGAAGCGTTGAAGGCAGTCTGCATTTGTTCGCGCGTACCAGGGCCTTGCATTTCTGCGAGAACCAGATCAAATTCAGCCTTTAGCGAATTGATCTTCGCATCAACGGACGATAAATTGTTGCGCTCCTGCACAGAAATCAAAACCTCGTTGATAAGTGATAAGAATGACGAGTCGCAGCAGTCTGTTCACCGATTGAAACACGGCCTCTTGCATCAGAATTCATCATTCCTTTATCGTCTGGGACTATTTTAGGGCATTTAGCACAACAGGCAGAACAGTTAATTTAGTTAATCTTGCAGCCGAAGTCGCTGCTGAAAGTTCCAAATATGAAGGCAATTCCTGAAGTGCGATAGAATCGTGTTGTTGCTATCGTGCTGAAGCATTCTGAACTTATCTACGATTGGAACTCCGTTCCGGGGGCCAGGTTTTCGCCGGCTACGCCGCAGATCTTGCTCAATGATGAGACGCTGCGCGACGGTTTGCAGTCTCCTTCGGTCAAAGATCCGTCTATCCCTGAAAAAATTGAAATCCTTCATCTCATGGAGGAGTTGCAAATCAGCATGGCCGACCTGGGGCTGCCCGGCGCCGGGCCCCGGGCCGTTGCCGATGTGGAACGGCTGGCGCGTGAGATCGCGAACGAGCGTCTCAAGATTAAACCCAATTGCGCCGCCCGCACCCACGAAAACGATATCCGGCCGATCGCTGAAATTTCGCAGCGGGTAGGAATTCCCATTGAGGTGGCATGCTTTCTCGGTTCGAGCCCTATTCGTCGCTACACAGAAAATTGGACGTCCGATTTTCTGTTGAGCACCACCGAAAAGGCAGTGACCTACAGCCGCTCCCTGGGCCTTGAGGTAATGTACGTAACCGAGGACACCTCCCGGTGCGATCCGGAGACCGTAAAACGCCTTTACAGCACAGCCATCAATTGTGGCGCTTCCGCCATTGTGATTTGCGATACGGTCGGGCACTCCACTCCCAGCGGCGTGGCTGCGCTGATACAGTTTGTCATCGAGGAAGTGGTGAAGCCTTCAGGCCAGAAGATCCGTTTGGATTGGCATGGACACTCAGACCGGGGACTCGGAGTCGCCAATTCCCTGGCGGCCCTGTCTGCCGGGGCTGACTGTGTTCACGCTACTGCCTTAGGTATCGGCGAACGGGTAGGCAATACGCAGATGGACCAGATGCTGGTCAACCTGAAACTCATGGGCATGGAACCGTGGGCCCAGGGCAACCTGAGCAAGCTCAAGGATTACTGCGTAAAAGTATCTGAGGCCACCGGAGTGCCTATCCCCAGAAACTATCCTGTTTTGGGAGAAGATGCTTTTCGCACCGCTACCGGGGTGCACGCCGCCGCGGTCATCAAGGCTTATCGCAAGGGGGATATCGAACTTGCCAACAGCGTGTACTCTGGTGTCCCGTCTCATTATTTCGGACTAGAACAGATTATTGACGTTGGGCCGATGAGCGGCAAGTCTAATGTTATCTATTGGTTAGAGAGACACGGCGTGAATCCCTTAGAGGGGCTGGTAGAAGTGATCTTTCAGCGGGCCAAGAACTCTGATCGCTGTCTTACTGAAGAAGAAATCCTGAGCTGCTGCCAGAATGTCTCTGCTGGTAATATGTAAAACGTTCGCAAAACTTTTATTTGCAACGCGGGTTTTATTAGGTAACTCTGAAAACTTTCCTTTAAAGGAGAATGCATGAAGAAGCTATTGACAGTTGTAGCCACGATGGTGCTCGGCGCAAGCCTGGCAGTCGCTCAGGCGGGCGGCAGCGGCTCCGCACAGCCCAGTGGTTCCACCAGCGGACAGTCAGGAACAGCCTCGAGCTCGACCACTGCCAGCGGTGATACCGGTACCACCACCACCAAAAGCAGCAAAAAGCATCACCACAAAAAGACCAAGAAGAGCAAGAAGGGTGCAGATAAGACTGCTCCCGCCGACACCACCAGCAACCCTAAATAAGCTGGCAGTTGCTCCTGAATTCAAGCGGCCCTGCGTGGGCCGCTTTTTTTGTCAGGTCCACGGGCATCGTCATAGCCCATGTCACCGGGATGAACAAGTGATTTAGAATCCCATTGACTTCATGCCTGACCGCAGCCCAGCCTCTGAAACCTCTTCCACCACTCCCCAGCAGGAGGTCGCACGCATTGCGGAACTGCGCGGCGTTCATGCTGCGTTCCTCTATCTGCATAATCAGGAGATGGAATTCCGGCGCTGGCAAATGGAACTGGCCCAGGTGCCTGCGCCTCCATTTGGCGAGGTAGCACGCAGCGAATGGCTGCGCCAACGATTTGTTTCCCTTGGACTGCATCATGTTCATGCCGATGAGCTAGGCAATGTCTTCGGCACAATCGAGCAAACTGCCGGGCCGCTCACGGCTGTGAGCGCGCATCTGGATACGGTCTTTCCCGCCGGCACCTTCTTGAAGGCGCATGAAGATGGAAACAAGCTCTATGGGCCAGGGATCAGCGACAATGCCGCCGGATTGGTGGCCATGCTGGCAGTTATCTCGGCTTTGAAACACTCGCAGGTGCAGCCTGCCGGAAATATAGTTTTCATCGGGAATGTAGGGGAAGAAGGCGAAGGCAATCTGCGCGGCATGCGGCACATCTTCGCCACTCCGCAATGGGCAAATGCAATACGCTCCCTGCTGGTGATTGATGGCGCGGGCATAGACACTTATGTGAATCAGGCACTGGGAAGCCAGCGTTTTGAAATCACAGTGCGCGGTCCCGGCGGCCATTCCTGGAGCGACTTCGGACTGCCTAACCCAATCGTTCTATTGGCGCGGGCACTGGCCCAGTTCAGCGAGTTTCCTGTCCCGGAATCGCCCCGCACCACCTTTAATATTGGCGTGATTCATGGCGGCACTTCGGTAAATTCCATACCCGAATCAGCCAGCGCGCGCGTGGATCTGCGCTCGGCCTCCAAAGAACAATTGAGCAGACTCGAAACTCGCCTGCGCGAAGCCGTAGCTCTGGCCTGCAGAGATAGTGCCCAGCCATGGCAATCTGGAGATCGAAGGGCCAGTTTTCAAATCGAGAGTATTGGAAATCGTCCTGCGGCTGAACTGCCTGCCAATGCACGAATCTTGCAGGTGATACGCGCCGTGGATGCGCATTTAGCCATCCGTTCTACGCCGCGCCTGGCTTCGACTGACGCCAACATTCCGCTTGCGCTTGGCAAAGAGGCGATCACTATCGGTTCCGGCGGAGATGGCGGCGGCGCCCATACATTGCGGGAATGGTTTGACTGTACCAATCGCGACCTGGGATTAAAGCGAATCTTATTGGCCTTGCTGGCCCTGACCGGAGTGCGTGAATGAAATTCTTTTTGGCCGTATTGATGGTGCTTACTATGGCAAGTATCTCTTCTGCGCAGAACCAATCTTCCGCTGACTTTATCTTCATTAACGGCGACATTTATATAGGTGCGCCGCACGTGGGCGGCATAATCACGACGAGCATTCTGCCCCGCGACGGCAGCAGAACATCCACCCCGGCTCCGACTCCACCGCCTGCCATGCATGGGCGCGCCCAGGCAATTGCGGTAACCGGGGGCAAGATTGCCGCTATCGGATCCAACGATGATGTTCAGAAGCTGAAAGGGCCGAAGACGCAGGTCATTGATCTCGGCGGACATTTCGTGATGCCCGGCTTCAACGACGCGCACACTCATTTGTCGTCTGGAGGATTTGAGAAACTCGACATTGATCTGGTTGGGACCAAGTCGCTGGCCGAAATGAAACAGCGCATCGCCGAACGCGCGAAAACGGCTGCCGCTGGCGAATGGCTGGTCGGCCGAGGCTGGGACCACACACTATGGACTGAGCAGACGCTGCCCACCCGCCAAGACCTGGATTCCGTGACTGGCCAGCATCCGGCGATCTTCAGCCGTGTAGACGGACACATTGCCGTCGCCAACAGCGCCGCGCTCAAGGCCATGAACATTACCGGCAGCACTGCTGATCCTGCCGGGGGGAAGATTGATCACGACCAGAACGGCGAACCCACCGGCATATTGCGGGAGACGGCAAAAGATTCCGTGCTCGCCAAAATCCCCAAACCTACAGCAGCACAGCGCCGCCGCGCCGTCGAATTGGCCTTGCAGGACGCTGCCCAATCGGGTATTACCTCAGCCCAGGACAATTCTGACTGGGAAGACTTTCTTACCTACGAGCAGCTAGAGAAAGAAGGCAAACTTACCTTGCGCATCTCTGAATGGCTGCCCTTTGATGCACCCGTAGAACAATTATTGAAGATGCGCTTTCACCATCCCAGCGAAGACAACATGCTGCACACCGGAATGTTGAAAGGCTTTATGGACGGCTCTCTCGGCTCCCGCACCGCAGCCATGCTCGCGCCCTATAGTGACGATCCGAAGAACTCCGGCATACCCCGCTACCAGCAAGACGACCTTAACCAAAAGGCCGCTGATCGCGCCAACAACGATTTCCAGATGGGCTTTCACGCCATTGGCGATCGTGGAGCGCACATGGCCCTTGAGGCTTTTGCCTTCGCTGAAAAGAAAAGCTCCAAGAAGAACCTGCGCTTTCGCATCGAGCATGCCCAGGTGGTAGCTCCTGAAGATTTCAAGATGTTCAAAGACCTGAACGTGATCGCCTCGATGCAGCCCAACCACCTGCTGACCGACATGAACTGGGCTGAATCGCGCATCGGCCCGGAGCGGGCGCGCCATTCCTACGCCTGGAAGGAGTTCATGGATAATGGCATTCCCCTGGCTTTCGGCACTGATTATCCGGTAGAGCCAATCACTCCATTTCGCGGTCTGTATGCAGCCGTCACCCGCAAGAACGAAGCCGGAACCAAAAAATACTTTCCTGAACAGAAGATCACCATAGACCAGGCCATCTACGCATATACGATGGGTTCAGCCGAAGCAGAATTCGCGGAACAGAAGAAAGGCACACTTGACCCGGGCATGCTCGCGGATTTCGTAGTGCTCGACCGCGACATCACCAAAGTCGCTCCACCTGAAATTCTGAAAACACGAGTGCTCAGAACCGTAGTAGGCGGCAAGACCGTATATGAGGCGGGAAAGAAGTGAAAATTTTGTAGTTGGTAGTTGGTACTTAGTATTTATTAGTTGGTAGTTGGGCTGAGAATTTCAACGTTGAACCGGTAAAAACAAACTGTGCCGCCCCCTCCGGGGCTCAGGTCTTTCTTCTTTTTCCCACACCTTCCGGTGTGGGCTAGACTGTCCTCCGCCCTGCCGGGCTCCTCTCGGGCGCTGCTAAGCCATAAAGAGTTCCTGAAGCGGATTTATACCGGTTTGTGAAATAGTATGCCGCCTGCATGCCTCTTAAAAGTCTCTGATTCAAAGATGATTACCTCGGCACACTATCTCCTGAACCGGTATAGCGGCCAGCCCAATGTCTATGCGATTCTGCGGGACGCAGTAAATCTTGGGATTTGTATTTGAACTCGTCCTTTGAGACCAACAAGTCTTAATTGTTTTTCTCCGTGCCTCTGCGTCTCCGTGGTGGACTTGCTTTATGAAAAACAAACTCGCGGCACGCCACCATGCTGCGTGGTGTGCCGCGAGAGGGTTATACGAAGCTGAGGTTTTGCTCTGCGCGAGCCGGTAATTAAACCGCCCGGCGGCCGGTAATCAGACTGATCACTGCCACGACCAGGGCGATCACAAGCAGCAGATGGATCAACGATCCGGCTACATGAAATCCCCACCCCAGAAGCCAGAGAATGATCAAGATCGCAAAAATTGTCCAAAGCATAGGGTCACCTTTACTTATTCAGATATCCACATTTTGAGAGGCAGGGTCTCGGGACGAAGTTGTCTCTGTAAGGTGAATTGCCTTGGATAAATGCACCGCATACACGAAAGCCATCATTACGCACGCATCTGTGCATCTTGGCGAGGGGCTTCCATTCCACCTTAAGATCTATAAAGATTAGGCTTGAAAGAATGTGGAGAACTCGATTTTCGGTGGAGACATCACCGTGAGGTTTGTTAAGAAGGTGCGCATTCAGGAACACTAAGATTTTCTTGTGCCACCGCAAGTTCAGTCGTCCCCTTTCCGGGGACTCTGGTGTCGCTTCACCTTCCCGCCGTTGAAACGGCGGGCCATATAGCTTCACACATCCCGCGGGGCGGGACTGGAATAATTTTGGATCATCCAGCCAGGGTCAGCTCAGAGACATCCTAGCGCCTGAGTTTCTGGTTCATGCAACCACCCCCGGCATTCCAGGGGTGGTTCGGGCTGATACGAACCGTTCGTGAAACTGGCTTCTCACGCACCCTCTTCAATCCTGTGCAAAAGCTGAAGGGAGACGTGATACCGGGAACCACGTTAATAATCACCCCGCTTTGGCCGACTGCTCGGCTACGCTGATCGCCCAGCGGTCAGTGATTCCATATTCCTTCAACTTGCGGTAAAGCGTGGTTTTTCCGATGCGCAAGAGTTTGGCGGTCATGAGTTTGTCGCCATTCAACTGGTTCAACGCATTCAGAATGGCCTGCTTTTCTACTTCCGCCAGCGGCAGCACACGGTTCTTATCACTCATGGAAACAACGCCCAGGTTAAAAGCATTCTGCACCTGCTGGGGAAGGTCGGCGGTTTTGAGCACCGGCCCGGAACTGAGCGCAACCGCCCGTTCCAGACAATTTTCCAGTTCGCGCACATTGCCCGGCCAGTCGTAAGAAAGCAGCATCTTCATCGCTTCGGGAGTGGCGGAGCGGCGCACGCCTGTGACCCGCGACAACCGGTCGAGGAAGTGATCCACCAGCAGGCGCCCGTCATCTTTCCGGTCGCGTAACGGGGGAAGGCGCAGGCTGACGACATTGAGCCGGAAATACAGGTCGCGGCGAAAACTGCCCTGATGCATCGCGATTTCGAGATCGCGGCTGCTGGAAGCGATAATCCGCACGTCAATCGGCATTGCCTTGGTGCTGCCTACCGGACGGATTTCTCTTTCCTGCAGGGCCCGCAGCAGCTTGGCCTGTAGATCAACCGGCAGCTCTCCTACTTCGTCCAAAAAGATCGTCCCACCGCTGGCAAGGGAAAGCAGCCCTTCTTTGGTGCGGACCGCGCCTGTGAACGCGCCTTTTACATAGCCAAACAGCTCACTCTCAATGAGTGACGGCACCAGTGATCCGCAATCTACGGGGATAAACGGCTTGTCACGATATGGCCCGGTGAAATGGATGGCACGGGCCACCATCTCTTTTCCTGTGCCGGCCTCGCCCTGGATCAGCACCGGATGGCGACTCGACGCCACCTTGGCGATGATGCGGTAAATCTTTTCCATCTCAGGGGAGCGCCCAACCAGGCCCGCATAACCGGGATTGTTCTTCAGGTGTTCTCGGGCAACGCGGTTCTCCAGAGAGAAGCGCATATGTTCCGTTATTCTTTCCAGCAAAGGCTTGAGTTCGTCTTTGGAAAAGGGCTTGCACAGATAGTCGTAGGCGCCGCTCTTCATGGCCGAAAGCACCGAATCCACAGTGGGGTGGCCGGTGATCATGATTACTTCCACTTCCGGCTGCTGCTGCTTGATTTTCAGCAGCAATTCCAGCCCTTCCGAGCTGGGCAGCTTTACGTCGAGCAACACAACATCTATGGAACTGGTCTCGAGCTGGCGGCCTGCCGTGACGGCATTTTCCGCGGTATAGACCCTGAATCCCAGGGCTTCCGCCACTTCCCTGCAGGTCTCACGGACAGTTAATTCACTGTCCACGATCAGAAGCGAAAGATAATGCGCGGGAATATATGCGCCATCTTCCGATTCAAGCTGTACCATAAATCTACCTCCGACCGCCTATTTGTAAAGCTACCTTAATATGTGAACTAAAGCAGCGAATGATTACGCACATGTATATTTAAATGCGAAATCACCAGCTGCAAATTTATTTGTAGTTTGTCCGGTTTCCCGAAAAGGCACTCTATTTCAGAAGTTTTTAATGACGCAGGCTTGACTATCTGGAGCTGTAAGCGATACCTTCGCCATCAATAAGCTCCCCCGAAAACTCAGGAGACCATGACCACAACCCGCCTTATCACTCTGACCACCGATTTCGGCCTCACGGAGCACTATGTTGGTGCAATGAAAGGGGTTATCTACGGTGTGAACCCGCAGGCCCAGATTGTGGACATCACCAATGCCGTGCAGTCCTTCGACATTCTGGATGGAGCGGTTGCCATTTCCCAGGCCTATAGCTACTTTCCAGCCGGCACCGTCCATGTGGTGGTGGTTGACCCCGGAGTAGGCAGTACACGCCGTCCTATTCTGGCTGCGCTGGGGCAATATTTTTTTGTAGCTCCCGACAATGGAGTGCTTTCTCTGGTCTATGAGAGGGAAGAGCGAATTTCGGTGCGGCATATCACGGGTGAACACTACTTTCACCAGCCTGTAAGCAATACTTTTCATGGCCGCGATATCTTCGCTTCGGTTGCCGGATACCTGAGTAAGGGAGTAGAAACTACAAAGTTTGGCGAAGAAATCACCGATTACGTCCGGTTTCTTGCTCCGCGGCCTAAAGTTACGTCCCCCGGTAGTTGGACCGGCGTTATATTAAAGACCGATAAATTCGGAAACCTGATTACCAACATTGCGGCCAGGGACATTCCGCAAATCTTCGAGCCTGGCGCTTCTTTCAAGATTTCTGTCGGGAAAATCGAAATTACGAAGATACGTTCGAGCTATGCCGAAGGAGCCCAAGGGGAAGTCTTCGGAATCGTAGGCAGCAGCGGATTTCTGGAAATCTCAACCAATCGCGGCGCAGCTTCCCGCATGGCCGGGGCCGATAAAGGCAGTCCGGTCACGGTCACTGTTTCGGAAAGCGCCAACGCGGGTTCCGCGAAGTAAACATTTCAGACGATCAGGGCGTAACCGTTCTATGCGTTGGCAGTGGCTCAGCGGTGAGATGAAGAGGTTTGTGGTCTTGCGTAATCAGCCGTGAGTTCTACTGCCTGCTGAGCTCATGGCTGCGTCCATCGGGGAAAAGCTCGGTCAACCTTCCTGCTTCAAACTTCAAGCGAGGCGCATCAACGCCTTCCACGCTGAATGTGTTGTCCGTCAAGGGCAAGAGCTTGCGCTTGGGACCATCACTCAATTGCAGATAAAGCTGTCCCTGCTCGGCGGTGATGTGCCGTGTTCCATAAGTTCCCACGAGACGGTCCATATCTGCATTGGAGAGCTTGACTGGATTGAGCTCAGCTTCCAGCGCGCCTTCCGCCCAGGCGGCTTCAGCCTTCGCCTGAGGGTCCTGGGTGCGAGACTCGATGCCCTTAAGCGCCTCTTTGTACGCGACATTCAAGGCATCAGCTGCGGGTACCTTTTCATCGGGTTCCACACCTTTGCCTTCCCAGTTAGCGCCAGTCACAGGATTAACCGCGCGTCCGGTCGGGATGAACATTCCCAGCCCGGAACCAACAGGAAAGAAGCCGCCGGGATTGGCTCCCCCGCCAGTGGTCTCGCCGATAAGCTTCGCCCTCTTCAGCACTTTCATGTTGTTGCTGAATTCCTCAGCCCCGGAAAAGGTCCGGGCGCTGGTAAGAACGTAGAGAGGAATATCGGCCATGCTCTTGCCGTTCACGTAGGGAAAAGTCCAGAACTGGTCTGTGCGGTCGCCTTTGCGCCAGTAGAGATTGTTCAGATGGGTGGGCTCTTTGAAGAAGTAGGAACTGATAAGTTGGATCATGCTGGGATCTCCACCGCCGTTCTTGCGCAAGTCAATAATCACCGCATCGGTGTTGCCGAGAAAGTTCATCGCCGCGATGGCGGTGGCACCGCCGTATTGGGCCGGCGAAAAACCGCGGAGGTCAAGGTATCCCACGTTCCCAGCCAACCGCTCCACCTTGACGAACCCAAAGTTATTGCGCGCATCCTGGCGCACGAAGCGTAGCTCGCGCGCCGCCTCGTCATCTTTCTCCTCCGGTTGAGGAGGCGCCGGAAAGACGCGCATATGCTTGTCGTGCGTAATACTCTGGAGATCATGCGTAAGCCGCTCGGCGAAGTCCTGCGGTGACTTGGCGTTCGCGTAGGCCCCTTTACCCTGCTCGGACTGCACGAACTTGCCTGCCTGCTCAGCAGCATCCGGGAAGACATAATTGTCTCGCAGCAGTTGGGTAATCTTGTCTATGATCTCGGCTTGTGTTTTACTGTCGAGGTTTGACGTCTGAGCATTCGCAGTCAATCCAATGCAGCACAAGGTGAGTGCCAGAAGGCACATCCGGCGGGCTGATTTCATTTGAATCTCCGTCCGAAAAGAAATGGCGTGTCAGAACAAATAGACGCACGGCGCCAATATGCGTGAGCAACCGCTACCCAATGTGGAAGACCACGCAGACATCCCGCTATGAAATCCTTTGTTCTTTCCTTTTCGGACACGCTTTTCGCGGCTTGGTGGGTGGAACTATCTCAACGACCTTGGCAAATCCACGCTGCGTCAGCCCTTTTTCTTGCTTTTGAGTTCCTGTTTCCATCCCAGCACGCGCGCCGTGTTGGCTTCGGCTTCGGCTTCGGCGATCATGCCTTTGCGCTGGTACAGGATGGAAAGGCTGGTGTGGCCCAAAATGTCATCCGGATCGCACTCACAGATTTTTCGGGCAATGGGAATGGCATCATCGAAGCGGCCAAGGTCCTGGTAGACCCTCACCAGGCCATGCATGGCATCGGTGAATGACGGATCAAGCTCCATAGCCTTCTTGTACTCTTCGGCAGCTTCCTCATACCTGCTGTCGCCAAACAGGTCGAGCGCTGCATAATAATGGTCTTCCGCCGCTTCACGGTTCGCTTCAGGCATCAGGAAATTTTAGCATTCAGCATCTTCAACGAACGGCGATCAATATAAGATTGCACCGGCACAGAGAACGAGGACCGTTACATGCAGAACGTGGCCATACGTCCGGCATCGTTGAATGACCTGCCCACGCTTACTGAGATCCACAACTACTACGTACTTAACACTCACATTACTTTCGATATTCAGCCATTCAGCACCGACCAGCGCCGGTCATGTGGGCTTGAGCATCCAAAAGAAGTCTTTACCATCTATTCAAGGTCGAACAGGAAAATTCTCAAAGTGCTTTTATGTTGCCGAATCGTATAGCATCTGGAACTGCATGCATGTCCACTTGATTGACGGAACATACGAACTGTTCCGGTATTTTTTTGCTGTGCCGGCCGCGACGGATGTAAATGGACAGGAGATTGGCGCGGTGCGCGGCGTGCTCGGTTCCGTTTTGTCCATGATTGAGCAGGGCGCAACACACATAGGCGTTGCCACCGATCACGTGGTGGAGTCGTTTCGCAATGATCTCTATGCCGGATACAAGACCAGTGAAGGCGTGCCGCCGGAGTTACTTTCGCAGTTTCCCATTCTTGAAGAAGCTTTAGAAGCGATGGGAGTGAAGGTCTGGCCCATGGTCTACTTCGAGGCCGATGACGCGCTGGCTGCTGCCGCCTCTAAAGCAGCCAAAGATGAGCTGGTGGCGCAGGTGCTCATTTGCACGCCGGACAAAGATCTCGGTCAATGCGTGGACGGCACACGAGTCATTCAATTGGACCGCAGACGAGATATCGTCCGCGATGAAGCAGGCGTTATTGCTAAATTCGGAGTAAGACCCGAATCTATTCCTGACTACCTGGCTGTGGTCGGCGATACGGCCGACGGCTATCCGGGAATAAGCGGATGGGGCGTAAAGGCGGCTGCCCTTGTCTTCTCGCAGTATGCTCATCTTGAAGATATTCCCAAAGACTGGCGGCAATGGCATCCTTCCATTCGCAAGGCCCGTGGGTTGTCTGAATCGTTATTCGCTGCCTGGGACGACGCACTGTTGTTCCGCACGCTTGCCACACTGCGGCTCGACGTGCCGGTCTTCGAAACAATTGAAGAACTTCGTTGGACAGGACCGCGCCCGGACTTTCAGGAGCACTGCCAGCGAATGAAGGCGCCGGCACTTTATGCACGGGCCACAGCGGCGCAAGCCGCAAGAGCGCAGAATGTCTAGATGCGCTTCGGTTCTTTATTGTCTGCCTCTGAAGCGAATGATCTCCCGCCGGTCACGCTTCGAAGGCCTGCCTGCCCGGGGCGGATCGAATTGTCTGGCTGCTTTCCGCTCTTCCGCCGCTTTCAGGCGTAACGCGCGGCTTTCCTCAGTCTCACGATAAAGCGTTTGCGCCACCGCTGCCGGGCCGCGCACTTCGCTGAGAAGCAAGACTTCGACCTGAAAATCGCCGCCGTCATTGGTCACCCGTAACATGTCTCCAATGTGCACCTCGCGAGCGGGCTTGGCGGGCTGCCCGTTGGATTGAATCCGTCCGAGATCGCAGGCGCGCGCAGCCAAGGCCCGGGTCTTGAAGAATCGGGCAGCCCACAGCCATTTGTCCATACGTACGGAAGTCATGAAATCTATTTTCCTATAACAGTTCAGTACTTGGCTTATCTATTCTGCCCCACCGAACTATCACCAGCATCCCGACACCCCATCATGAAATGCCATTAAGCTGATGACAGGTACTATCTACCCTATACTGCCATCATGTTCAGAACTCGATTCAAGAAAGAAATCGTGGCCGAGTTCCTGCCTCCATCACGGATGCGCAGGAAGCAACGCGTTATTCTTTTGTGCGACGGCATGCCTTCAGTGCCGCGCAAGCAGCCTCTGGTGCAATTCCTTTCGCAAAAAGGATTTTGGGTCTTCTATCCTCGCTGGCGGGGAGCATGGGAAAGCGATGGACAATTTCTGGAACGGTCGCCTCAGCAGGACCTCAGCGACGTGATTGACGAACTCCCCAGAGGCATTCGTGAAAGCGGCTTTGGGAAAAGATTCCAACTGTCTCCGGAGGAGATCTTTGTCATCGGCGGCAGCTTTGGCGGCGCTGCCGCGATTCTCGCTTCGCTTGATCCGCGAGTAAAAAAGGTTGTGGCCAACTGTCCGGTGGTGGATTGGAAAATCCTGCGGGAGGAGCAAAAGAAAGAAACATCGAACAAGAGTTACCCTGCTTACATCCGCGAGGCTTTTGGAAATGGATACCGGCTCTCAGAAAAGAACTGGAACAAGCTGCGCTCCGGAGTCTTCTTCAACCCTGTGCATCACCTGAAAGAATTGGCGCCGGAAAAAATCCTGATTTTCCACGCCAAAGACGATCCATACATTCCGTGGAGATCAGTGCATGACTTTGCTGCATCTGCGGAAATTAAACTTCGGCTGCTTGCGCGCGGAGGACACCTGAAGACCGAACACGTCGTCAGGACCTACTGGCCTCAGATCAAACGCTTTTTTGACTCCTGATCGCATCAAGCAACGGCTCTCACAAATGCTTTTCACGCACCGATATCGTTGAATGGCCTTAATGTTTGCGACCGTACTATTGGTGGGTTTCTCGCAGCGCCATACGGGTTTTAACTACGTTTTCGAGAACTCGATACTTCTCAAGATGAGGAATCTCTCTCGCTCTGATCACGCGCCCCAGTTCCAGACACAGATTGCTTTCCAAATCATAGCGCGGCCATTTCGGCAGGGCCGCGCGATTCGGGCTCCCCTTGTGGCAAACCCTACCCAGTATTGTTTCATTTCGTTGGATAGTGTCCTGTCTTGCAAATCGAATTCTCCCCAGTAGCTTTTTCGAACCATGCCGGCCAGGAATGACAATTCAAGGCCGTGATATGCGCCGAGAAGAGCATTCTTCCCTTTGGCAGGATAAGAAAATCTGTAGACATATACCCTGTGACCAGCCCGGGCAATCGCTTGTGCTGTGAAATATGTGCTGAAAGCAAATTCGTAGTCCGTCATCAAAGCCACGAAAGCTGTTCTGACTTCTTTGTCTTGCGTAACAGGATACTGCTGAAAGACTGTCTTCCATTGATTCGCGAATTCCTGCTTCAGCCATTCCCGGTATTGCTGCATAGTTCTTGGGCTCGCTGGATCATCTTTATACATGCCCGCCTCATCTGCATTGCTGCCGACCATGATCGATATTGCAGCCTCTTTTCCGGCGGCGAAAGTATCGGCGGGCTGCTGCGGCAAAACCCATCCATCAACCACTTCGCCAATGAATCCGTTGGCAGAAGTCGCTGCGGTGATGTCGTCAACGCTTTTGGCCCGCATGGCAGCCATAGCGCCAACGTTCCCCTCGATTCCCAGATTGTGTACGAATCGAATTCCCGCTGCCTCACCCGATTCTTCCATTCCTTTGATTGGTACAGAGCGTTTCAGTTCAGGAACAAGAAAGTTTGCACAGGCGTTACTCTCAAGGATCGCACGTTGAAAGAAACCGCGGGCCAGAGGAGACGCTATTAAATAGCAGGCATCTACCGCTCCCGCGGACTCTCCTAATATCGTAATATTCTCCGGATCACCTCCAAACTGCTCGATGTTCTGTTTTGTCCATTGCAGTGCTGCAATCTGGTCGAGAAGTCCGTAATTGCCGGAGGAATGATGTGGAGATTCAGCAGTCAAAGATGGATGCGCAAGAAAACCGAGCGCGCCCAGCCGGTAGTTGATACTCACCAGCACCACACCTTCCCGGGCCAGCGAAGGACCAAGCGGCGGTAACGCCCCTGTCCCTTCCAGATTACCTCCACCGTGAATCCAAACCATCACGGGCGCCTTTTGGGCGCCATGCAGATTTGTTGTCCAGATATTCAGAAAGAGGCAGTCTTCGCCGAGTGGAAGTTGTTTGTAGTAGGGCAATACTTTTGCATACTCTTTTGCCGCAGCCGTATACGACAGCGCGCGATTGGGGTCCTGGGGACAGCTCGCGCCAAAGGATGCAGCGTTCCTGACGCCCTGCCACTTCGCGATGGGCTCTGGCGGCCTCCATCGTGAACTTCCTGTCGGCGGCTGAGCGTACGGGACCCCCAGAAACATGACTTCGTTCGCCGAGGTTCCGAAATGCGCTCCTTCCAGAATTCCCGAATTGATCAAAACGCGCGGCGGACTCTCGGCCTGGGGAGAAGACTGAACCATGAAAGCAAGATGCAGAAAGAAGAAAGCCACCAATTTGCGCGTCATCAATTAATAGCTCCCTCTGCAGTTTCTATCAGTTGCGGTTTCTATCAGTTGCGGCTGCTATCTGTAGAGCCGTTGATTATTTCGACCGCTTGACCTCGCCTACCAGAAGATGTCCGCAGGGGAGCAAGCCTGCCTTCTCCAGCGTTCTGCGCGAGGCAGTATTGCCGGGATTGCAGCGGGCCGCGGGCTTCATGCCGGATTCATAACAGACCCGCTTGATTTCCTGCACTAAATAACTGCCAATGCCCTGCCCTCTCGCCGGCTCTGCAACTTCCATATAAATGTCTGCGTAGGGCGGATTGTAGTGGGTCAAAAATCCTCCGGTGGCCACAATACCGCCATTTGCTTCCACGACCCAGTCGCCGACTGGCTCATGCTGATGAGAAAAAATGGACGCGGCATCGTCTGCAACGGAGTGGCGGAAGGCCACATGGGCGCAAGTCAGCCTGGTGGTAAACGCGTCGTGAAAAAGAACCTTCTCAGAAACGATGCTGGTTCCGCAGTCATACAGCATCAGCAGCATGAACGGAATATTAGTCTGCGCTTCGATGTGGGTCGCCTGACTGGTATTGAGCAGTTCGCGAAACATGGGCAGCGCTAAATCGCGAACGTGTGGAAGCGTATAGAACTCAACCAGTCGGCCTTTATCATATTTATTCGAGACGGCTCCATACCCGCAAATTTGCCCGTCAAGGTGGACCAGGTAAGGATCGGCCAGACCACGCGACGGAAAAGAGTCATGAACGATCTGGCAATTGGCTTCGTGCCGGTACAACTCTCGCATTGCTTTGACATCGTGATACTCAACGCGGCGCACCTGAATCTTCATGTCTTACCTTTTCTCACGATGAGAATAAAACAACTATGGAACCGATGACGCCAGCAATTCGAAGTGGTGAAATGACCGCGCGCCTGTGTTCTCCGTGCTGATGCAGGCAAATCCAAGCTTTTCCATCACGCGCACGGAAGCAGCATTGCCCACCTCAACCAGGGCAACGATTCGCGTAAGACGCAGTTCATGGAAGCCAAAGCTGATGAAGGCGCGTCCCGCTTCGGTGGCCAGCCCGCGTCCCCAGTACTCTCTGGCGAGATAGAGGCCCAATGTCGCCTCTCCGGGGCTTACGCCTGCGGCTGTAAAGTTTGGATAGAGCCCGCAGTAGCCGATGTAACGCCCTTCCGGCTTAAATACAGTCGCCCGCAGAGCTAAACGGGCGGAAGCGCGGTGGAGAAGAGAATCACGGAACTTGCGTTCTGCCTCATTGCGCGTTCGGGGAGCGCCGCCCACGTATCGCCGCACCTCAGGGTCAGATTCAAGCGCGCAATAGGCATCAAGGTCTGCCAACTCGTGCTCGCGAAACAACAGCCTTTCCGACTCCAGAATGATCACAGTCTCTACTGGCGAATCTGGTTTGTTTTCTTTCATTTTTCAATACCGGAATCTCTCACGCGAGTGACTATTTTTAACGTGATTTAGACCATCTTAGCGTGTGTTCAAGAGATGTGTGAGAACTCGATTATGGTGGCAACATCATCGTGGGGTTGAAGGTGTGCAGGGGGCTAAAGCCCAGTAGTTATGCGCCTTTACGGCACGAGTAAACTCGTGCCCTGATACTTGTGTCGTCAACTCACCGCAACTCTAAGTTCTCACACACTCTGAACCCAGTATTTTTTGAGGCTTTCTCGGCACGACTGGAAGTCATGCCTCTTGCTACATGTCTTCTCAGGAAAGTTGTAGACGAAATGGAACTCTTCTTAGTTGAACAAACCAATTGGCTCGAACTGGCAGGCTTATAATCTCTGAAGCTGCGCAGGAGCTTTCTGTAATGGGTCAATGCCTAAAAGCCGTTCAGGTGGCGAAAGCGCTGATGTTCGCTTGTGCAATGGCAGCGATCGTCTTCGAGCTGAATGGATGCGGAATGTCGAATAACACTCCACCCGTCTAGCGTCGCCCATAACCAGCTTTGCTTTTGTGACCAATTCCACAACTGGCACAGTCTCTGCTTTTGCGGTCCATGCTTCAGGCGCGCTCACACCAGTGGCGGGTTCACCGTTCGCGTCCGGAGCGGGCGCGGAAATGATGGCCTTTGATGCAGTCCACAACTTTCTGTTTGTGAGCAACCAGTCCACGAATACGCTTTCGGTGTTCGCCACCGACACGTCCAGCGGAAAGCTCACGGCTGTCTCCGGCTCTCCCTTCGCGGTTACAGCGACGCCTCACGGAGTGGCCGTGGACGCAGCAGGAAAATTTGTCTATGTGGCCGGCGAAGGCGGCGGCATCTCGGCATTTGCCATCAATGCCACAAACGGCTTTCTCACTCCCCTTGCCGGTTCTCCGTTTCTGGGGCTCACCAGCGCCTTTGGAGTAGTCATTTCTCCTACCGGCGATTCCCTGTATGTGAACAACCTGAACAGCAACACAGTCTCCGCCTTCCACGTAGATTCGGTTACGGGTGCGCTCACGCTGATTGGTGGCTCACCTTTCCTGAGCGCCAATACGGCCTCCGGGTTCGCCACTCCGATTGGACTAGCCACTGACGGCAAGCAGCTTTTCGTAAGCGATCACATGGCGGAAACCGTTGTTCCCTTTACCATCAATGCCGGTGGAGACATCACCGCACCTGCTGCTCTGCCCACACCCACTGCAAGCTGTACAACATCCTGCCACAATAATCCGTTGCGCCTGGCCGTTCATCCGCAGGACAAATTTCTTTACGCTACCAACGTGCAGGCGGGCACGCTTTCCATATTCAGCATTGGCAGCGGCAGCCTGGCGTCTATTGCGGAGGTCCCGACCGGGCAGCATCCTTTTGGAGTGGCCCTGACTCCGGCGGGAAACTTCCTATATGTGGTCAACAAGGTGGACAGCACCATTTCTGCTTTTTCAGTGGATGCCAGCGGCAAACCCTCTGCTCTGCCCGGCTCGCCGTTTTCTGACAGCAGCCTTCAGGCGCCTACTGACATTCTGATTGTGCCGATGCACTAAGGGCATTTTTAGTAATCATGCACTTTTGACAGTTCCTCTGCGCTCACTGCGCAGTCTGGGTTAAGCTTTTTGGGATAAGAAAGTTCGGTACGTGGAAGCCGTGACCATCATCTAATATGCAAGCAGTAACGCAAGGAGACCGTTCTTCCAAACCCCTATGGAATTGATCCTCTACTCAGCTCCGTGGTGTGGTGACTGTCGCGAAGCCAAACGTTGGCTCGCGAAGCACAACATCCAGTACAAGGAAATCAACATCGAGCAGGTACCCGGGGCCGCCGATGAGGTGATCCGGAACACCGGCAAGCGCGCCATTCCGCAATTCGTGAAAGACGGCCAGTGGATCCAGCCGTACATTCCCGGCCGGGGATTCAAATACGAAGAGATGGCAGCCTTATTCGGGGTAGCTGATTAGCGACACCCTCAACTTTGCACTGAGTTTCAGCCCATTCCGCTGTTTCATACGTGACAGCGGATTCAGTACTGTCGTACTGAAAATGCTTTTGATATCGTCTTGACATCCGCACATTCCAACTCTATAGTGGCAGCGTGATCAGCCTTTCGCGGAATAATGGCATTATGGCCATGTGCTCTACAGGTACAAGCACATGTACAACAGCCATGGCATATTCTGGCGAGTCGGCGGCCTAAAGATCATCCGGATAACACCGGGAAATAAAAAAGATCAAAACCCACTCGTCAGAACCGAGTGGGTTTTTTATTTTCATGAGCAATTCGCGACAATCCGTAAACGGCTGGCAAGTTACCGTGCCGGCCACTTCCGCCAACCTGGGCTGCGCCTTCGATTGTGGCGGTCTGGCGCTCAACCTGCATTTCAAGGCGCAGCTTATCCCCGGCAATGAAAGCGGCCTCAAGCTTGAATACCAGGTTCAGGACAGAGAGCGGGTTCCTTTCGACGATTCCAATTTGGTGGTGCGTTCGCTGAAGTTTGTGACTGAACATTTTGGAGCGCCTGAGCCTCGAGGAAAACTACAGGTCGCAAGCCAGATACCTGTAGGCGTGGGACTGGGCAGCAGCGCTGCTGCGGTGGTCGCCGGCCTGCTTCTGGGTCTTCGATGTTGCGGACAGGAAATGGACCGGCAGCAATTGCTGTGTTGGGCCGAAGAAATTGAAGGCCACATTGACAACGCTGCGCCAGCGCTGCTCGGAGGCCTGGTTTTCGCGCTTTGCAACAACAGCGAGCGGGTCATTCCCCTGCGCACGGAATTCCCCGCCGACATCAAACTGGTTGTCGTAACTCCTTCCATTTCCGTTTCCACCAACAAAGCCCGCAAAGTGCTGCCCAACACGTATAGCCGCAACGATGTCCTGCATACATTGCAGCGCACCGCATTATTAGCTGCTACCTGTTTTTCAGGAAAGTTTGATCTGTTCCCGGAATTGTTCGACGACCGCCTGCACCAGCCTTACCGGCAGGCGCTGGTGCCCGGAATCTCCCGCTGCCTGAAATACCGGCATGAGGGACTGCTGGGCGTAGCCATCAGCGGTTCAGGATCGTCAGTGTTGGCATTCACCAAATCACATGAAGCCGAGATCGCGCGTAACCTGCAAGCAAGTTTTTTCAGCGACGGTGTTGCCAGCGAGGTGCTCATCACCTGTGCCGACAACACTGGAGCAGTCGTGACCAACGTAAGCAACCCCGACAATGTTTTTCAGGCTGCGGAGAATTTATGAGCCAACGTCTAATCGTAATGAAATTTGGAGGCACCTCAGTCGGCAGCGCTGCGCGTTTTCGTCAATGCGCAGAAATCAGCCGCCATGCTGCCGATAGCGACAAAATCATCGTGGTGGTTTCGGCGGTGTCGGGCGTTACCGATCTGATATTCCGCAGCATTGAAGCTGCCAGGCGCGGCGATGCGGCCAGCACCGAAACCAATGTGAAGCAATTCGAGCATCTGCACACCAGGCTCATTCACGAACTTTTCAGCGAGCCGCACAGCGGGCCAACTCTTGAATTCGCGCGCAGGATTTTCGAGCAGTTCCGCAATTCCTGCAATGCTTTGCTGGCGTTGGGCTCTGACATCGCCGCGCAGACATATGACGCGCTGGCGGCCCTGGGCGAGCGCATATCGGCGCGAGTGCTGGCCGACTACATCCGCCAGACTGGAACTGCATGCTCATGCGTGGAAAGGGTGATCGTTACTGATAATACTTTCGGCAACGCCGTGCCCGACATGCATGCAACCGCAGAGACATGCGCACAGGCGGTACTGCCGCTGGTTGAACGCGGAAACATTGTAGTGGCGCCCGGATACAGCGGCATCACCAAAGACGGACAGATAACCACGCTGGGCCGTGGCGGTTCCGACTACTCGGCAACTATTCTTGGCGCTGCCGCAGGCGCTGATGAAGTGTGGATATGGACGGATGTAGACGGAGTGCTCAGCGCTGATCCGCGCATCTGTGCCGATGCCACCACCTTGCCGGAAATCAGCTTTGCGGAAGCCGTCGAACTGGCCTACTACGGGGCCAAGGTCATCCATCCCAAAGCAGCCTATCCCGCGATGAAAGCCGGAATTCCAGTGTGGATCAAGAATTCATTCCGCCCGGAAGTACCCGGCACGCGCATCACTCACGATGCCGCATCCATGGGTTCGCCGGTGAAGGCCGTCACCTGTGTCACCAATGCCAGCCTGATTACTCTGGTTTCAGGACGCGACGTGCATCCGGCAGAGCTGTTTGGGCGACTGTTCCTGCGCCTGGGACAGGAATGCATTGACACTCTGTTCGCTACACAATCTTCTCCCGAGCATGCGCTGGGACTGGTGCTGCGTAAAGAAGACAGCGCGCGGGTGGTGAAACTGATTCAAAACATCTTTCGCATGGAGCTTGCGCAGGGCGTGCTCAATCCGGTGAGCGTGCAAAATGATATCGGCGTGATTGCCGTGCTGGGTGAATCCATGAAGGGCACCTGCGGAATCCTGGGCCGGGTATTCTCGGCTGTCGCCAATTGCGAGGTGAGCGTGATCGCGGTAGCGCAGGGCGCGAGCGAATTGAGCATCTGCTTTGCCGTAAACTCAGCCGCCTGCCCTGCGGTAGTCAGGGTGCTGCATAGCGAGTTCTGCACGGGAGCAGATTTCGGCCTTCGTTCCAGCGCTGCACCGGCCATGGCAACTGCATCGGAAGCATCATGAAGAACAGCGTCATGAAGAACACCATCACGAAGAACAGCATCATGAACAACACCAGCGCCAACACTGCAAACTGGGCGCTACGCTGCGTTCATTGCGGCGCAATGCAAAAGGATGCCAGCCGCTTCTTTCGATGTTCCGCCTGCGACGAACTGCTGGAAGTGATCTATCCGCAATGGGACGGGCTGCCGGAACGGCGCGAGGAATTAAAGACACTGTGGCGCCAGCGCCGGCTGTCGAACACTCCGCAGGATTCAAGCGGGGTCTGGCGCTATCGCGAACTGCTTCCCCACATTGCCGGCGAAAACATTATCACCATGCGTGAAGGCAATACGCCGCTGCTTCCGCTGCCGAATTCCTCGCGCAGCTTGCGGCTTCCACATTTATATGCCAAGCACCAGGGCATGAATCCCACAGGTTCTTTCAAAGACACCGGCATCTCCGTGGCCATCTCTGTGGCGCGCGCTGAAGGGTTTGAGCTGGTGTGTTGCGCCTCCACCGGAAACACTTCGGCTTCCATGGCTGCTTATGCCGCTCATGCGGGAATGAAAAGCATCGTGCTGTTGCCGGCCGGACAGGTCGCAGCAGGCAAGCTGGCCCAGGCGCTTGAGTATGGCGCTCATGTGCTGCAACTGGAAACCGATTTCGACGGCTGCCTGCGCCTGCTGCACGACGTGATACAGCACTTCCCCGCCTACCTGCTCAACTCACTCAATCCTTATCGCGTGGAAGGTCAGAAGACGGTTGCCATTGAGATGCTGGAGCAGATGAACTGGCAGGTTCCAGATCATGTGATTGTTCCCGGAGGAAACCTGGCCAACAGCTCAGCTCTGGGCAAAGGCTTTATGGAACTGCTGGAATTGGGATTGATCAGCAGACTGCCGAAAGTTTCTGTGATTCAAGCCGCAGGAGCAAACCCGCTGGTGCGCTCCATGCGCGAAAACGGCGGACGAGCATTGATCAAAGTGAACGCCGACACCCGCGCCACGGCCATCCGTATTGGCAACCCCGCATCATGGAGAAAAGCAGTTGCCGTGCTTGAGGCCACCGGCGGCGCATGCGAGCAGGTAAGCGAGGAAGAGATTGCCCAGGCGAAAGCCGAGTTGGGCGCCGAAGGCGTGGGCTGCGAACCAGCGTCAGCAGCAACCCTGGCCGGCCTCAAGAAGCTGGCCGCTACCGGATTTGTGCAGCCCAGCGAATCAGTCGTTCTGGTGTTGACCGGACACATTCTCAAAGATTCGGACTACACGCTGAAAGCGCAATCAGGCCAATTCGGCAAACCGGTAGAAGCAGAAGCCGCAGCGGTGATCAGAAGTTTGGAGCGAATCTATGCCGGAAGTTGAAGCCGTACCCTCAGCAACACTGAATGCGGCCCGCGCTACCGGAGAGGTGCGGGTAGGAATCATCGGCTACGGCACCGTGGGACGCGCGACTGCGGAGATTCTCGCTCATAATTCCAGCGAGATACGCCAGCGCGCCGGCGGCATTTCGATTCGCGTGACCCGGTTATGCCGCAAAAATCCTGACGAAGGCCAATTCGGCCCCAACCAGATTCCTATTGGCTCTGATTGGAAGACGGTAGTTGATGCGGAGGATGTTGACCTGGTGGTAGAGACGGTGGGCGGCACCGACGTTGCTTATGACATCGTCCGCACCAGTCTGGAAAATGGGAAAGCCGTGGTCACCGCCAACAAAGTGCTCATTGCCCGCTTTGGCGAAGAGCTATTTGCCATTGCTCATGCGCGCCACCTGCCCATCGGAATCGAAGCCTCAGTAGGCGGCGGGGTTCCAGTCATTCGCGCAGTCTCGGAAGCTCTGGCAGCCGACCGCATCCAGGCTGTGTATGGAATCCTGAACGGCACTGCGAACTTCATTCTCACCCAGATGGAAAATTCGAAGATGGAGTTCGATCACGCGCTGCAGCAGGCGCAGGAAGCCGGATACGCCGAAGCCGATCCCAGCCTCGATATTGATGGCCTCGATGCCCGCGACAAGATTGCCATACTGGCGCGGCTGGCCTTCAATGGCTCAGTTGCACTCTCGCAGGTTCCTGTCACCGGAATCCGCTATGTGACAGCCACAGACTTTCATTATGCGCGCCGTCTGGGAGTAACCATCCGCATGGTGGCTTCTGCCGAGAGTACTGCTCATGGCGTGAACATCGCGGTGAGGCCGTGGATGGTGCAGCGTGATTCCATGCTGGCCAAAGTGGATGGACCGAACAATGCCATCTTTATTACAGGCGAAAAAGTAGGCACGCAGATGCTCTATGGACGTGGCGCCGGTGGCGGCGCAACCGGCACAGCGGTGCTCGCAGATGTAATCCAGATCGCAAAACATCTTGGTCACGGACAGCCGGCGCGTAACGGCCTGTTTCAACCATGTGAAAAGCTCAGTCTTGATGAGCACTCGCGACCTTTAAGCTGGTATTTGCGTTTGACGGTTACCGACCGTCCTGGCATTCTGGCACGGGTCTGTGAAGCGATCGCCGCCGCCGACATCAATATTGATTCGGTGATGCAGGAACCACACATGCGCAAAGAAAAGCTCTCGTTTGTGGTAACGCTGGGGCCGGTGGCCGAACCGGTAGTGCTGAAGGCAGTTGCAGCCATCAATCAATTTTCGTTTATGGTGGAACCGGTATTTGTGGCGCCCATTACGGATTCCGCTGGATAGCAATTATTCAACAGCTCGAGCGAAGCTCTTCTTTTGTCCCGACCAAAAGCGAGGGAACCCTACGGACAAGAATGTAGCTCCTGAGCGAAGCGAGCCCATGTCATCCTGAAACCGCGCCTTCCGCGGCTGAAGGACCTATGGACTGATCTCCTATACCATTGCCGCAAAAGGCCGACTCACTTCGCTTCTCTCCACAGTCATACTGTTTATAATTGCGCTTCAAGATTTGAGGTGCCCATGCTGCGTTCCATTCTTTTGCTGGCTATACTTCTTATAGGAATGCCTGATCCCGCTACTGCACAAGACCGCTCCTACGGTCGCTCCATGGTCATTACCGACCGTGGCATTGTAGGCACGAGCCACTACCTGGCTTCACAAGCCGGCGCCCGCATCCTGGCCAGCGGTGGTTCGGCCATGGACGCAGCCATTGCCGCCAACGCCGTGCTCGGCGTAACGGAACCCATGATGAATGGCATCGGTGGTGATTTGTTCCTGATCTATTGGGACGCAAAAACCGGCAAACTGTATGGCATGAATTCCAGCGGATGGGCGCCCCGGCAACTCACCATTGAATATCTGGCTAAGCAAGGCATTACTGCCATGCCGCATGAGGGCATTCACAGCGTCACCGTACCCGGAGTAGTCGAAGGATGGAGCAAGGCCCACCAGCGTTTTGGCCGCCTGCCGTGGAAAGACCTGTTTTCGCAGGCGATCTACTATGCACAGAATGGCTATGCTGTGCCGGAAATCATTCATGACTACTGGGTGGATGAAATCCCGAAGATGCAAAAGACGGCTGAAGCACGGCGCGTGTTTCTGCCTGGCGGCAAGGCTCCGGATCTGGGTGCGAAGTTTACCAATCCTGATCTGGCCAAGGCCCTGCGGCTGATCGCCGAACAGGGCCGTGATGCCTTCTATAGAGGCGAGATAGCCAAAGCCATTCTCCAAACTTCAGCCGCCATGGGTGGAACCATGCAGGCGGATGACCTGGCCGATTTCTCTGCCGAGTGGGTCGAACCTATTTCGGTTGACTATCGCGGATGGAAAATCTACGAGCTGCCGCCCAATGTGCAAGGCATGGCCGCTCTGGAAATGCTGAATATCATGGGAACCTTTCAGCCCGACAAAGATGGGCCGCAGGGCACAGTCGAGCTGCACAAAAAAATCGAGGCCATGAAGCTGGCCTATGCCGACCTTTACCGCTACAACGCCGATCCGCGTTTTGCCAAAGTTCCGGTGCAAGGCCTGCTGTCAAAAGATTACGCCGCGGAGCGGGCCAAACTGATTCAGCCTGATAAAGCCAATTGCAATCCGCAGCCGGGACATCCGGCGCCCAGTGACACAACCTATCTGGCGGCCGTAGACAAAGATGGCAACATTGCATCCGTTATTCAGAGCAACTACTCCGGCTTTGGTTCCGGGGTGGTGGTCAACAACATGGGATTCGCATTGCAGAACCGGGGTGCATTGTTCTCGCTCGATGCGCAGCATCCGAATGCGCTCGCGCCCCGCAAGCGTCCGTTCCATACGATTATTCCGGCTTTCATGGAGCGCGGAGACATTCATATCGGCTTCGGAATTATGGGTGGCGCGAACCAGCCGCTGGCCCACGCGCAATTTGTTTCCAATTTTGTGGATTACCAGATGAACATCCAGGGCGCTCTGGAAGCGCCGCGCTTTACGGTCACGCCCGTTCACGCGACCTGCGACATCATCATTGAATCGCGGGTGAAGCCCGATGTCTTGCAAGCGCTCACCGCGAAAGGGCACAACTTTAGTGTTCGGAAAGAATACACATCATTGATGGGACGCGGACAAGCCGTGCTGCACAACTCCAGGACGGGCATGAACTACGGCGCTTCGGATCCCAGAGCCGATGGGGTAGCTGAGCCGGAACCGCTGCCTTAGCTTTTTTTCTACATCTTTCTACATCCCGAGCGAAGCGAGGGAGCCCTACCAATAGCCTTGCTGTTCCTGAGCGAGGCGAGGAATGCTTGTCCGCAAGAAACTGTCGCTGTTACGGCATAGGTGAAGGAAAGGAGATCATAGGTCCTTTAGGCGCAAAAGGCGGGGCTTCAGGATGACATTGCGTGAAGAGGGTTGAGCGGTCCAGTGTCGGATGGCATGGGCGCGAAGAGAGCTATGAAGTCCACCATCATTCCAGCTATTCGCGTAAATTAGCGCAGATTCGCGGCAAAGTTTTTGCTTCTGGGAGAGGATAGGGAGACGAAGCAGATAGTGCAATTCTTTGCAGCATAAAGCCCGAAAAACAAGTACGCCGCGCTTGTACAATCTGCGCGGCGTTTCTGTACTTGAAGTTCGTCACCGTCCGGACTTTGCGGCTTTTTTTCTCTCGGCCCAGCGTAGCTTCATCATTTCGGAAATGCGCTTTTTAGCAGCGGCGCTCAAACGACGGCGTCCGCGTCTTCCACGCCTTCCATCTTCTGCTGCTGGCACAGGACCCGGCTTACGTCCGCGTCTTCTGCCATTACCTCCCTCTAGAGCAGCAATGGCCTGTTCTAGACGGTCCCGCTCTGCTCGTAATTCAGAAAGTATTGATTGTGTATCCATAGGGCTCCTTCGTTGAGAATCGTAACAGGGAGGAGGGCCTCCCGCAAGACATTATGGCGTGTACCACGGTTTTTTTTGAAGCTCCGAGGTCGTGCCTCTCAGCTTCAGGTTAAAGGTTGGATGAACAGAGATAGGCAATGATCTAGGACTTTCCAGTTCTTACTATATATCTTTCCAGAGAATGTATCCAATGATGCCATTGAATAGATGAAGCCCAGTGCATAAATACCTATGTATTCAGCAGCCTATTTCCGTGCAAAATGGATGCGAGTACCTGGACATTCCCCATAAAGATTAGACTGAAACAATAAGTAATTGGTTACAACTAGAAGCCATAGAATTGTAAGCTGTACAGAAGTAAAGCCAGCTTGCCTTTGGCTCTATGCTTATTTCACATTTACGGGTATTCGCACTACTACAGCATGGAACACGATCATTCAATGGCCAGAGATACTGGGACTGTACGCGATTCCAGAATTGATGTTCCGCATGGCTTTTGCACCAGAACTCACAGTCCGGCATTTTTCATTCATCGCAGGGCCTGCAGGGCCAGACTTTTTCCAACGAGCTGACTACAGCGACTAGAGCTGTTATACAAAGTACTAATATATCTGATCCCTAATAGACAATCTAAAGATATCGCGGTGACTATTCAAACAATATTAAACCCATGACGCTGACATGGTTCCAGGGACTCTAACGTGGATCTCTGGCTTGATAGAATTTGCGCTTCGAATGAAGTACTTTTCTGCGTGTAGGACAGTCTTAGTCGTATTACTTCTACTGCTGGCGCTGAAGCACCCAGCCCAAAAGTTCGCCACATCTCTCAAATACTGACCTTCTTTGCCAGGACTGGAACGTGACAGGCTCGCTGGCAGCAAGATCGGCTTGAAAATCGCGAGTGAGGCGCGCTGCGAACTCAGGGCCGCGGACCGCCATGTTGACTTCATCGTTCAGGCCGAAAGAACGATTATCGAAGTTAGTGGAGCCCACAACGCTCCACAGGCCATCTATGATGAGAATCTTGGCATGGATCATGGCTGGCTGGTATTCGTAGATCTCGGCCCCGGCTTTCAGCAGTGCTCCAAACAGCCTGCGGCTGGAGCTGCGCGTCAGCATGTGGTCGCTTTTCTTGCCGGGCACAATGATTTTTATCTTCACTCCCCGTTGCACCGCCCGCACCAGTTCATCAATAAGGCTGCGTTCCGGCAGAAAGTAAGGGCTGTTAATGCAGATTGACTCCTGGGCTGCGGCTACCAGGGCCTGAAAAAGCACGCGGGCGCGGGTTGATCCGCCAGCGGATGGAGCGCTATTGACCACCATAGCTTTGCTTTCGCCCTGACTTTCACAGAAAGGAAAGTATTCTTCCCCAAAAATGACTTTGCCGCACGATTCCAGCCAATTCTCTGCAAATGTAGCCTGAAGATTGCAGACAATGCTGCCTTCCGCTTCGATCATAGTGTCGCGCCAGCGCTGATGATTTTTTTTGGAAATGAGCCAGTGGTCGGCGATCCCCGCCCCTCCAATAAACCCTGTCTCGCCATCTACAATCAGCAGCTCTCGATGCGTACGATTATTGACGCGGGCAATACTTTTCCAACTGAACGGATGGTAAAACTCAACTCTACCTCCGGCGGCGATCAGATCTTTAAAGTAACTTTTTCGGGTAGAAAAACTGCCAATCGCATCCAGAGTCACATTGACTTTCACTGCGGCACGGGCGCGCTCGGCAAGTGCCTGTACAAAGCGGCGGGTCACTTCCCCGCGTTCAAAAATATAGGCTTCAAGGTTGATGCTACGGCGGGCGTTGGCTATAGCTTGCAGCTCTGCTTCATAAAAATCTTCTCCATTGGCATGCACGGTAAGCCGGCTGCAATGGTTGATCTGGGCATCCGTCAACGCCTCGAGCGTCTTGAGAAACATCTCAGAATCTATGGGAGGCGCGTCAAACTCATCGACCTTATAACGTAATCCAGGACCAAAGAATGCCATGAACAGCAGGAATGCCTGCCATGCAATCACGATCAATGCGAACACGTAAAAACCGGTGGACACGTGCATATGGGCTTCTGGATTGGATGCAAAGACTGTGAATTACGCCTATCCACCCATACAAGAACCAACAGCAGTATAGAAATCTGAACGGAGCAGTTCAGCGCGTTTTAGCTTTGCGCTTCTGCTGTGCAATCTTGGCGCCTTGTTTTCCTAACGCGGTGCGGGTGGATTTCGGAAGATGCGCAATGGTGCGCTTACTTTTCGCAGCGGCAGCAGCTTTCTTAATGTTCCGCCGGGCTGCTGATTTCTGCTTGGCAGTTGCCATAGCTGTTATCCCCTTAATGTCGTTTGAAGAACTGCACTGCTCGTTCGTGCGCCTGGGCTTTTTCACGAGTGGAGAAAGTGCCCAGATTGCGGCGTTTGCCGGTCTTGGGGTTTTTCTTACGCGAATAGAGGCGGTATTCGCCCGATTTGAGTTTGCGAATCATCTCTCATCTCTGCTTGGATAGATGCGGCAGACGGAGATTATGTGGCTTTGTGGAGCGATCAGGCACTCAGCAGTCAGCACTCAGCATTCAGCCCGCAGACATTTTGGGCTGGAAGGATAAATGGTCGTGGGGCATTGCCACCGGACCTATCTATATGCCACGTATGCCCACGACATTCGTGTATCCAGGTCCTTACTTCCCTTCCAATGTGCGGCGCACCAGAATGAGCTGCCCTAAATGGTACGCGTTGTGGTCGGCCACCAGCAGCGCTTCCCGCAACAGCGTCTGCCCTTCGCCATGAGCAATGGGAGCAAACAGGTCGTGCTTCGGATTGCGCACCAGATCGCATACTGCTTCGAGGTCGGCCAGGAACCGGCGCACACTTTCGTTCCATTCCTTGTCACTGGAGGGCGCGTCATTGTCGGGCCAATATTCGTCGGGCCATCTGGGAGAGACGTGGCTGGGGTCCACGCTGAAGCGCAGGATGTCCCATTGCGCAAGGCGCAGATGTTCCAGCAACTGCCACGGCGTATGGGGCGCGCCGTGTGGCTTGCGTCCGCGCAAATCTTCGGGAAAGTCTTTGAGTGCGGAGCGCGCATCTATGTGCGCCTCGCCTTTGGCCAGGAGGTTAACGAGGTGCTGTCGGAGGGAATCGAGATTTTCCATACTATTGAGTCAAGTTGAAACCGGTATTACAGTCAAGTTGCTGCCGCATGTATTCGTTCCAGGCTCGATTCAACGGGTACGAAAGGACAGTGAACGAAAGCCGTCACTGGTTTTGATTCAGGTTCACTTGCGATACATTCCAGCCACTCTGGATGCGGTAGAATGCTGGCCTTAGAGGAGACTACATGTACGGTAAATTCAGTAAAGTTGGAATATGTACCCTGGCACTGGTCTGTGCTTTGCTGCTGGTTCCCACTGAGGGACAGGCAAAGGACAATTGCGAAAAGCGGGTTCAAAAAGCTGAAGAGAACCTGCATAATGCGGAACGCCGTCATGGCGAACACAGCAAACAGGCGGAAGAGCGGCGTCACCAACTGGAAGAAGCCCGCGAAAAATGCCACGAGCACCACGAACATCACTAAACAGAACTCATAAGCAAGCCGGGCCAAATCTTCTTGCGACGATTTGGCCCGAAGCTTTTAGCGGCAAATCCGGCTGCTCATAATTACTTCATCTATGTTGCGAATAGCAGCGTGCATAAATCACAATACAAGTTTGGAAGCTGCCAGATGAGAAGCGGGCGCCGATTGCAGCAGCCATAATGCTGCCGCGCCGGCAATGCCCGAATCGGCCCCGTAGGTTGCCGGGATCAGAGGTATCTCGTTCGCACGGGAATTAATAGTCCAATGAAGAAGGCTGTTTTGCAGTTTCGGCAGCCACTTTGCCATGCGCGTCCCAGCGCCGCCCCCAATCACGATGACTTCAGGCTCGAGCAGATCAACTACATTGCCCAGCCATATCGCCAGCAGTTCGACCGTTTCCTCTATCACCGCATCTGCCAGAGGATCGCCCTGATCGCAGGCATCAAAGACCAGCTCGGCAGTGAAAGGTGTGTCGCCGGCCAGAGCAGCGAGAGCTCCATCACGCGCACCGTTTCCTGAAAGCTGTTCCCGGGCCCGCGCGGCAATTCCGGGCCCCGCCGCCATACTTTCGAGGCAGCCGCGCTTACCGCAGCCGCAGCGTACCGGAGCTTTGTAGTCAATGGTCATGTGACCGCCTTCGGCAGCCGCGCCCGTCCTGCCGTGATAGATGCTCTGCTGCTGGATAATGGCGGTGCCGATGCCTGTGCCCACAGTGGCGTAAAACACTGAGCTGAAATTCTGCGCCGCTCCCCATCGGGCTTCGGCCAGTCCGGCAGCATTGGCGTCATTCTCCAGCCGCGCAGGCAAACCGTATTTGCGTTCGATCTCAGCGAGCAGAGAAAAATTGCGCCAGCAGGGCAGATTCGGAGTATGCAGGATCACGCCGGTTTTAGGATCGAGTGGCCCAGGCGATGAAACCCCGATGCACTGCACTGGTAAAGGACTCAATCGCATTCCCGCTTCGATGGCGCGATGGACGCATTCCATGGCCACCTCAGCCGTGCCGTTGGCGATCATCGGGACGCGGGTCCTGGCGACAATCTCTCCGGCCTCGTTCACCAGGCCGACGGCAACCTTGGTGCCGCCGATGTCCACACCCAGAATTAACTTTTCACTCATGATGCCTGAAATCCGTCCTCATTCCGGGGCCGCATCGAACGAAATGTTTTTGCGAAATCCATTGGTCTTGTACAAACCATAAGCAATGCCCACCATCAGCCAGATCACGCCTGCCACTTTGGCCTGCCACCTCAGATTCAGCCAGATAAAAAAGCAAATGGAAAAACCAAGCACTGGCATGAGAAAGTTCGACCAGCTTTTCTCTTTCCGCCGCACGAAATAATGAGTGAATGCAGCCGCATTCACTCCCATAAAGGCGATGAAGGCGCCAAAGTTAAGAAGTTCCGCGCCTAACTGATAGCTCAGCACCAATGCTCCCAGCAGCGCCAGCACGCCAACGAAGATCACATTGTTGCGGGGCACTCCACGCTTCGGCTCAATGGCGCCAAAAAAGTTCTTGGGAATGGCATTATCGCGACCCATGCCATAGAGCAGGCGCGCTGCGGCCAGATGTGCGGCCATGCCTGAGCCGATGTTGGCCACCAGCAACGTGATATTCACCACCTGAAACAGCCATGCTCCGCCTGCGCGCCCGGCGACGAAGACATAGGCGGTGTCCACGTCAGGAAAGTCGGTGGCCGGCCATACTAATTGCGCTACATAAACCTCGATCGAGGCGAGAATTCCAGTAATCAGGCAGACCAGCACGGTAGCCAGCAGAATGTTTCGCCGTGGATTTTCCGCCTCTTCAGAAAGCGTGGAGATGCCGTCAAATCCCAAATAGGTAAGAACGGCAATCGAGGTGCCGGTGAAAACCGCAGGCGCTGAAAACGTTTTTGGATCGTAGAACGGATGAGTGAAAAAATCTGCGCCCGGCACCGGGGTGCGCAGCAGATAGCGCACCGCAGAAACCAAAAATAAGACGATCACCACTCCCATGCCTGCGGCCAGCGCTTCGTTGATGCGGGCTGTGGTTTTCACGCCGCGCAGATTCAACAAGGTGAATAAAGCCGCGAAGCCAATGGCCCAGACAATGTAAGGCACTTCAGGAACAACATTGCCGGCGGCCTTGCTGCACCAAATGATGCAGATCAAAGGATTCAGCAGGTAATCCATGGTCATGCTCCACCCGGTGAGGTAGCCGAGTGAAGGATGCAATTCCCTGCCCACATAGGTGTAAGCAGAGCCCGCGCTGGGATAGACGCGCGCCATTCGTCCATAGCTCACCGCGGTAAACAACATAGCCACCATGGCGATGAGGATCGCGGTGACCACGTGGCCATGCGCTTCCTTGCTGATCACCCCGAAGCTGGGCATGGGCGCGGTCGGCTGCACCACGATGATGCCGTAGATGATCAGGTTCCAGAGAGTGAGGGTCCGGCGGAGCTCACCTCCTTGAATCTTCGCAGTTGTTTCCGGGCTGGCCATAGTCAGATCTTCACGACTTTTCCATCCCTTAGAAGTTGAATTTCAAGCCAAGTTGCACGATGCGAGGATTATGCGTTGTGAGCACCTGTCCAAAGGTGCCGCTGAATAAGTTGGTATCTACGTCCTGGAAATTTGTATGGTTAAAAACATTGAAAGCTTCCAGGCGCAGTTGCAGGACCGTAGCTTCAGTAAATTTGAAGTTCTTGAACAGTGACGTGTCCCAGCGTTCGATGCCCGGCCCTAAGACACTGCCGGGGCGCGCATTCCCCGGACGAATCTGGCTGGGATCAACATCGGCAAACGCAGCCGTGTTGAACCATTGGGCGGCTGTGTGGGGCGCTCCGGAGTTGGGATTACCAACCTGATCGGGGCGTGCAGCGGCGTTGGTGTTTGGATCAAGCAGCCCCAGCCCGGCCGGATCAGCCGAGACTCCTGTGACTGTAAGTGGCAGACCGCTGTTGTAGGTGACGATGCCGGAAAGCTCCCAGCCTCCCAACGTGTGTCCGACAAAACCATGCTGGTCTTTGAACCAGGGCATGACCCAGACAAAGTTGGCATTGAAGATATGGCGGCGGTCGAATTGGGCCGGGCCGTAGTCAGCATTGATATTGGTATTGTCCTGCGGCGTGGAAAAATCTGTGCCTGAATTGGTAAGAGCGTGCGACCAGGTGTAGTTCAGGTTGAAGAGCGAACCGCCGCGCAGCCTCTTTTGGAGGCTGACCTGCAACGAATTGTAATTCGAGCTGAAGACCGGCGAAGAAACGTTAATCGCACCGAATCCCTGAAACGGGCGCACAAAGTTGAGTTGCTGTACTGCGGTGCTGTCGCTGCTGGTTGGAATAGGCAATCCCGCGGCGATATAGGCGCCGGGCAAAGGCTGGTTGATGTCCACGATTCCGATCAGGTGACGGCCTACCGAGCCGTAATAACCAACGTCCAGAACAAATTTGTGCGGCAGTTCCTGTTCGATATCCAGGCTCCACTGCTCGGTATATGGCAGATGAAAATTGCTCTGCACTCCTTTGATGAATTGAGGGTTCAGGTCAACATCCGGCGTCCCGGAGGCTGGATTATTCAGTATCGTATTCGAAATGGAAACATTGCCAACCACCGGAGGATTCACAAACAGGTTGTTCTCCACAAACCCGATGGCAGGCGAATCGTAGAAGACGCCGAAGCCGGTACGGACGGACGTGGTGCCTTTACCGAACGGGTCCCACGCGATTCCAACGCGGGGCGCGAAATCGAGATTGGGCTGGTCGGCGACAGCGCGTCCGAAAAGGAGAGTTTTGCCCGGAGAGAATCACGCCGTTCAAAGGAACGCCCGTTCCGGGAACAATCAGCCCGCTGCTCGGATCAATCTGCTGCGTGTTCGCCGGATTGTAAGCGGAAGGCAAAAAGTTGGAGTTGCGGTTGAGTGCGTCAAATGGCTGGCCATAGTGGGTATAGCGCACACCATAGGTCAGCGTGAGATTTGGACGAATGTGGAACTCGTCCTGCCCGTAGAAGTCGAATGAATGTTGCCGTATTTTGGCGGCAAAGTCCAGCTTGGTTTGCGTGAAGTTGCTCACGTTGCCCAACAGGAAGCTGGCCCATTCCTGTTGAAAGGTGCTTGTGCCGGTGGGGTCTGTGCCAAAAAACGTAAAAGAGCCGTTGCTGGGATTCGCGCCCGCATCATTTTCATTTTTCTGGTAGCGGTGATAGGTGAAGCCGAATTTCAACGTATGGCGGCCGCGCACCCATGTGACATTGTCGAACCAGTTATGGTTGATGTTGATGTCGCGATAGGGGCCGAAGCCAAACAGACCGGCGTTGTTGCCATTTTGAAAATTCAGGTTTGGAATGCGTTGCAGCGGTGAAGCAAACGGCAGTGTGATCGCCGCGGCCACATCAGGCGAGTTTGCGAAAGTGTTGAGCCCAATCGGATTGGAAATGATCGCGCCGTAAGAATAAGCGTATCCAGCTTCGTTGAGCAAACTCGAACTGGGCGCGTACACGCCTTTAACCAGAAGATTCTTGCCGGGAGAGTTGGTGTTGGTTGTAGCAAAGCCGGGAATATTGGCCTGCCCAAACAATCCTGCCGGGTTAATCGTCGGAATAGTGTCATGGATCCAGCGGCCCATCAACGTGAGCTTGGTGTTTACGATCTGGTCGAGGCGGATGATCTCCTGCCGGTAATTGAACTGATTTCTGCCGTTGAGCACCAACTGGTCAGTGGTAGGATCCTGCGGAAGAGGAAATTTCGAAAACACATCTTTTAAATACGCTACAGCCGCAGGATTGAACGTTGCCGGATCTATGACGGTTGACTGGGTCAGGCAGTTTCCACTGCTGTCGAAACTGGTGCACACAGGATTGGCAAATATACCCTGGCGCTCGTTCGCGTTGGGGACGGTTGTGTTGAAGGAACTGAAAGTCACAATGCGGCGGAACTCTTCTGAATAGAAGAAAAACGTCTTGTTCTTGCCTGAGTTGTAGACATGGGGAATAAAAACGGGACCACCGAACGTCCAGCCAAAATTGTTGTAGCGCAGCGGCGGGCGCTCTACGCCGTTCTTGTTGTTCATGTAGAGATTGGCGTTCAAGACATCATTGCGGAAGAACTCATAGAGACCGCCGTGGAAATTCTTGGTGCCCGAGCGGGTCACTACGTCAATTTCGCCGCCCGCGCCCTGCCCGGATTCGGCTCCGTAGAGGCTCTTCAAAATCTTGAATTCGGCAATGGCGTCAACGCTGGGATAGTTCAGCAGGCTGAAGTTGCCGCCCCGGTCTACGTTATCGGCTCCATCAATCGTCCAGTTGTTTTGCGAGAAGCGGTTGCCGTTAATCGAAAAATCGATTTCGTTGGTGCCGCCGCCGGGCGTCTCAACGCCAACAAAGATATTGTCTGAAACTGCCGACGAGACGCCGGGAGTCAATGCGACCAGTTCTTCATAGTTGCGTGCGCTGAGAGCGAGTTCCCTGATTTGCGTGCCGCTGATCAGGCCGGCGGCGGTGGCCGATTGCGTGTCCACCTGAAGAGCGTCGGCCTCTACGGTAACGGTCTCCTGCACATCGCCGGGGGAGAGCTTCGCATTCACTGCAACCTGATCACGTATATTCAGCTCGATGTTGTTCTTCGTGAAAGTCTTGAACCCTTTCGCTTCCACAGTCACGGAATAATGCCCAATGGGCAGAAGAGGAACAACGAAATTCCCTTCTTTGCCGGTGGTCACGTTCCGCACCACGGCATTCTGATCAGTATTGGTGATTTTTACGGCAGCGCCGGGAATGATGGCTCCGGAAGCGTCTGTGACTGTGCCTAGAATCGTGCCAGTAGTTTCCTGCCCCGGCAGCGGCAGCAACGCAACAATCACGAACAAAGTGCAGGCAGTAAATCTTCTCAGTGACATGGCTCCCTCCTCTGAAGCAGGCGTGAGCACCTGCGGAACATGGCACCGCAACCTTTTAAAACGTTTTAATAGGCCTTGTCAAGAAGGACCTTAGAGCCATTCCGTGGTTGCGCCGCGCCATGTCATCCCTCGAGGTGCGCAGCACCGAAGGACCTATGCACTCAGCCCGCAGCCGCCCAGGCGGTAAGCCTTCAGCCTGCAGCCTCGGCATCGGTACAGATCACGAGATTACCTGATCACGGCGATCACCCGATGCTTCCAGGGTTCCCCCGCGAGGGGAGAACTGAACTTGCCTTGGCTGTAACAAATCGGATTCACGTAGCCTGCTGTAACCTTCGAAAAGATTCTCAGGTAATGGCGCGCGTGGATTCCCTGACCACCAGTTCCGGAGACATCTTTCGGATTTCCACTTTGGGTTCTGCGGACTCCGATCCGGCGCGGCTGCGGTCCACGATCATGGCAACGGCCACGTCTCCCATGGCTTCCATAGGCTGGCGGATGGTGGTGAGCGCCGGATATATAAGGCTGGCGGGTGCAATGTCGTCGAAACCCACAACTGAGCATTTATCCGGAACTTTGATGCCTTCGTGAGTCAGTGCCCGCACGCAGCCCATAGCAGCCATGTCGTCGAAAGCCATAATGGCGGTGAAGGTGCGGCGTCGCCGCAGCAACTCCTCGGTGGCCTTAATCCCAGCTTCGAATCCTGAATTGGGCGAGCGAAGGTCGGGCAGATCAATCACCATGCGTGGATCTATCTCAAGATGCACGCTACGGGCAAATGCGCGGACGCCCTTCCAGCGGCGCTCGCTATCGGGCAGCATTTTCGGGCCACGGATAAATGCGATTTTACGGTGGCCGAGCGAGTGCAGATGCTGGAGCGCCATAAAGCCGCCTGCCTCATTGTCCACCAGAACGGAATGAATTGCTCCGCGCTGCAATTCGCGCCCTATGATTACGGTGGGAATATCCCGCTTGCCCAGATCGGCAAGCAATTCAAGATCGGCCAGCACCCAGTTGGCAATCACGATCAGGCCTGCGACTCTCTGCCCCAGCAGAATTTCAAGGTGCCGCTCAAAGCGCGCCCACTCGCTCTGCGCATCTGCAAGTATGGAAAGGTAAGAGGCCTGATAAACGGTGTTTTCTATCGCCTTGAGAATCGGCGTGCAAAAAGGATCGGAGATATCGAAGGCCAGAACGCCAATTGCATGGTTTCGACGGCTGCGCAGCGAACGGGCCAGCAGGTTGGGCTGGTAACCCAGTTTTTTGGCTGCTTCTTCAATATGTTTGCGGGTCTGCTCTGGAATATATCGCGCAAGAGGAGCCTGGTTGAGCACGATGGAAACTGTGGCCGAAGAAAACCCGCTTTGCTGGGCCACGTCCCGCAACGTTATATTTCTCGCTTTCACTTTGCTCATACCGTAACCCGCCTCAACCATGCTGCCCAGCACGGATGATTGTAGCTGTTCAGAAACAGCTTTGAACTCGATTTCCGCGCTTGACATGCATGTTCAGAATATTCTTTACTTAAACGTTTCAATAGCGGCGAGACGCGAGGCAGCGAACAGATTTCGGGCCGGCACGGGAGGCGTATGCAGAGATTTTTGGCGTGGACCACCTTTTCAATCCTGCTGTTCACCGTGGTTGGCGCTGCTCAAAACAAATCCAGACATGCTTCCACAGCTTCCAGCCGCGCTGATTCGAGGTTGCCGCTACAACGCTGGCTGCTGCAATCATCCTGCAAGGTGAATGCCAACGGAGAACAAGTTTCTTCTGTGCAATTCAAGCCCGAAGGGTGGCACAACGCACAGGTACCCACTACGGTGGTGGCCGCGCTGGTTGCGGACAAGACTTATCCCGATCCTTATTTCGGAATGAACCTGCGTTCCATTCCCGGAACCACGTACCCCATTGCCACGAACTTCGCGCATGTGCCCGTTCCAGATGACAGTCCATTCAAATGCTCATGGTGGTTTCGAACAGAGTTTGCGCTGCCGACCGGATACCACGGAAAAAACGTCTGGCTGCATTTTGATGGAATTAACTATCGCGCGAATGTCTGGATAAATGGCAAGGCGGTGGCGCAATCTACTGAGATGGCCGGGGCCTACCGCGAATTTGTATTCAATGTAACTCAGGATTTAAAACCCGGCAGAAATGTGCTGGCAGTTGAGACCTTTGCGCCCGAGCCCAACAATCTGGCCATCAACTGGGTAGACTGGAACCCCATGCCTCCCGACAAAGATATGGGCATCTGGAAGCCTGTCTATCTTACCGCCGCCAGGGCCGTAGCTTTGCGGCATGGCTTTGTTTCCACCCGGCTTGATCCCACGCTCAACCATGCTGCGCTCACCGCTTCAGTGCAGGTGGAAAATGCCACCGCGCAGCCGGTAAAAGGAATGGTGAAAGCTACGCTGGCTGGGGCGCAGGTGCAGCAGCAAGTCGAGTTGGGTCCGAACGAAATCAAAACGGTAAGCTTCACGCCTGAGCAGTTTTCCCGCTTGAACATAGCTCATCCACGATTGTGGTGGCCCTATGCCATGGGCACGCCAAACCTGTATACCGCTGAATTTCAATTTGAAAGTCGCGGGCAGATTTCCGACACCTTGAGCGTGCGCTTCGGCATACGGGAAATTACTGCCGAGCTGAACGATCAGAAGAACCGCTTTTTCAAGATCAATGGCAAGAGGCTGCTCATCCGTGGTGGTGGATGGTCGCCGGACATGCTTCTGCGCCAATCGAAAGAGCGCCTGCGCCATGAATTCCAGTACGTAAAACATCTTTATCTCAACACCCTGCGGCTCGAAGGAAAAATGGAGACCGATGACTTCTTCGATCTCGCCGATGAGCAAGGCATATTGATCATGCCCGGCTGGTGCTGCTGCGATATATGGGAAGAATGGGACAAATGGCAGCCTGAGAACCATAAAGTCGCTACCGAATCGCTGCGCAGCCAGGCTTTGCGTCTGCGCAGCCATCCCAGCGTGATGGTGTGGCTCTATGGAAGCGACAATCCGCCGCCGCCCGAAGTTGAGCGCGAATATCTCCAAGTGCTCAAAGAAACGGAATGGCCGAATCCTGCAATCTCTTCCGCTTCGGCGGCGCCCACCACCGTGACGGGGCCTTCTGGAGTAAAGATGACCGGTCCTTATCAGTATGTGCCGCCCTCATACTGGCTCAATCCGACCACGCTCAACGATAAGCTGGGAGGCGCTTTCGGCTTCAACACAGAGACCAGTCCGGGGCCGGCTGTTCCTCCGCTCGATTCGCTGAAAAAAATGCTGCCCCATGAACATCTCTGGCCTATGGACGAAGTATGGAATTTCCATGCCGGCAGTCAGGAATTCAAAAACCTGAATGTCTACAACAAAGCCATGGACGCAATGTATGGCCCGCCCAGCGACTTGCAGGATTACCTGCGCAAATCGCAAGCCATGGCCTATGACGGCGAGCGCGCCATGTTCGAAGCCTACCGGCGCAACAAATATTCTTCGACTGGCGTGATCCAGTGGATGCTGAATAATGCATGGCCTTCCACCATCTGGCATCTGTACGACTACTATCTCAATCCGGCAGGTGGTTATTTTGGAAGCCGCAAAGCCAACGAACCCCTTCACATTCAATTTTCTTATGACGATCGCAGCGTGGTGATGGTGAATTCTCAGGCACAGGCAGCGCCGGACCTGAAGGTGATCGCTGAGCTTTACGACTTCGACCTGAAAAGCAGGTTCCAGAAAGAAGTGAGTGTAACCGCGCCGGGTGACAGCAGCGAGCGTCTGTTTACCCTGCCCGAAGTTCCAGACGCAGCCACTACCTTTTTGCGTCTGCGCGTGCAGGACAAAGCCGGACGCATCGTGAGTTCAAACTTCTACTGGCTTCCTGCAAAGTATTCGACCTTCGACTGGGCCGCCACTACCTTTGAGTACACCCCTTCGCCCACCTATGAAGATCTGACCCAGCTTGCAAAGCTTTCCGAGGTCAAACTGGAGACTGCAGCGACGAACCTTTCCAGCGCGCAGACGCCTGCCATACGGGTGAAGGTGACAAATCCGAGCAGGAACCTCGCATTCCAGGTATGCCTGAGGGCACTCAATAAAAAAGACGGACACGATATTCTCCCCGTCCTATGGGAAGACAACTATTTCGAGTTGATGCCGGGCGAATCTCGCACTGTGACTGCCACATTCGATCCGGGCCAGCTCCGCAATGTGCAGGCAGCGGTCGAGGTCAGCGGATGGAATGTAACTCCGCAAACCAGAGACTTGTCGCCGTCGAGTAAGCGCCAGTGAGGTGTGATCCATGTTCAAGAAAACATCACAATTGATCTTCTGCCTGCTGGTGGCGCTCACCTGTCAACGGGCGGCCGCGCAAAACCAGTCTCCTGCCCCGCAATCCGCAACGCCTACCGTGCAGGAGCGGCTTGGATATCCCGCCACTGCCCGCCTGCTGATTATTCATGCCGATGATCTGGGCATGTCACACTCGGTCAACCGCGCAACCTTCGAAGCCTTGGAGAAAGGCTGGATCACCTCCAGCAGCATTCTCGTGCCGTGTCCATGGTTTCCCGAGGTAGTCCACTTTGCGCAATCGCATCCCAATGCTGATCTGGGAATTCACCTTGCCCTGAATAGCGAGTGGACCAACTACCGCTGGGGTCCGTTGACTGGCAAAGACAAGGTCCCCAGTCTTGTGGATCAGGAAGGCTACATGCCTCTGGATGAAACCATGGTCGCGAAGCAGGCCAGACCGCCCGAAGCCGCCCTGGAATTGCAGGCACAAGTTGATCGCGCTCAGGCTGCCGGCATTCACCTGAGCCATCTCGATACTCACATGACCGCCCTGGTCGGCACCCTCGATCTGTTCCACGTCTACCAGCAGATGGGGCAGAAATATCATCTGCCGATTCTTGTGGGAGATTACAAGATTCCCGCGGGCGTTACTCTGTCGGAAAAAGAAAACCTTGTGCAGCGTGTGATTGGCATAGAACCGGGAGTCGCAGCCAAAGGACTGGGTTGACTGGTACAAGAAGACCCTCGCGGCGCTCAAGCCGGGAATCTACGAGATGATTGTGCATCTCGGCTATGACGATGAAGAGATGCGCGGCGCCACCGGCGACCATCCTGACTGGGGCGCAGCCTGGCGCCAGCAGGACCTTGACATGGTAAAAAGCCCCGACTTCCAGAAATTCCTGCATGACCAGGGATTTATTCTGGTTGGCTGGAAGGATCTGGATAAACGACTAGGGTTTGCGCCAGTTCTGAATCACAAATTTGAGTCCAACTTTTTGAATGCTCTGAAAGTCTTCTAGGTTCCCGGTTACGAGTGCAAGTTCAAGCCGGGCCGCGACGGCGGCGATGAGACAATCAGGAAGCTCAAGCACTACACCTTGTTCGCGCGCGGTTGCTTTGGTGGTAGCTGCTGTGAAGTAGTCGGTATGAACAGGCGTTATCTGTTCGTTTTGATTAAGCCAAGTCAGCGCTTTTTCTAATTGCTTAGGAGCTCCCTTGAGTTCAAGACCGTAAACAATTTCATACAAGGTCACACTAGTGAACGTAAATATTCCGTGCTCTTGAGCATAACGCTTTGCGTGGCTGGCTACAGTCGGATCGTGACCTTTGAGGTATTCGGAAAGAATGTCTGTGTCCAGAAGGGCTTTAACCATGTCAGAACGGCGATTTGGATGGCCGTCTTCTTTCTTCGTATGCGATAGAAACGACTTCATCGAGCAAAGCAGCATCTTCCGGGCTGCCAAACAAACCTAGTCCTTGCTCAAACACTGTTTTTGGTGTTGGGCGATGAGGATTTCCCGCACCATCGCATCGAAAGATAGCCCTCTGGCCTGTGCCTCTGCGCGGTATGCCTGTTCGATTTCGGGTGGAAGATCAAGATGAATAGTCATGAAGGCACTTGGACTCGACTTGATTTTAGCAAAATCCATAATATGAATTGCGCAGTTTGGCCTGTAGAGGAAATGCTTAATTTACAAGCACATTTTGGAGGCGCGGGTCGGAATCGAACCGACGCATAAAGGTTTTGCAGACCTCTCCCTTACCACTTGGGTACCGCGCCCTGCCGAGGAAGCCTCATTACAACATAAACCCTCGCGACCGCGAGGGGGCAAAGACGAAAAAGCTATGGAGCGGGAGACGGGAGTTGAACCCGCGACTTCGACCTTGGCAAGGTCGCACTCTACCACTGAGTTACTCCCGCTCAGAGGCAGTACTGATTATAGCAAGGCCCCTACAAACGTGGAAGCGCCAAGCGATTTTCAGCACTTCAAGCCATTGCGATCGATGGAGTTAGCCAGATAGAAGCGGTCCAGGATTGGTATACCTCTCTCTCTTTTTTTTCGGGCTAAGAACTCGATTTCTCAACAGTTTTGTAACAGGGCATGACTTTAGTCGTGCCGAAAAAGCCTCATAAATGTTGGGCTTTCAGCCCCTGCACACTTTTAGCTGTATGGTGTTGTGACCACGAAAATCGAGTTCTCGCTCTGAAGCCCAGAAATGAGTGTCCCCCCGCCAGGGCTCTGTATCTTTTTGAACGACAATTCCCAAGGCTTCCGCCATGGGCTACGTTGTGGCGCGCCTCTGGCGCTCAAAGTCATACCTGTGACATGTCTCGTTTGGCGCATACGAGATTTCAGGTCCCACAAACGCTCTGAAGGGTGCTCAATTCTAGGACATCCTCTACACTCCGAAACCCACTCTTCCACCGATGCTCGTTGGCCAAACCATCGCACGAATCAGCGGACCGGTTTGAGTTTGGGGCAAGTCGGGGTAGCGATTGACCGGATGCGGGCCATAATGCTCTCCCGTGAATTCTTGAGCGCTTTTTTGTGGTCCAGCAACTGAAAAGCCCAGTGGGCGCCCATGGCCATTGAATAAATCTCAAAGGCAAACTGGGCGGAATCCACATCGTCCTGGATGTGTTTGGCTTTCTTGGCCCCTTCGACTGCCCGCGTGAGAGTGTCAAGCCAGCTCTGCATGACTTTTACGATCTGGTTGCGCACCGGGCCGGGACGGCTGTCGAACTCGAACGACGCAGCGGTAAAGAAGCATCCGCCGGCAAAAACTTTGTCTTCCACGTGGCCCAGCCAGTGGTCGCATAATTGCCACAGGCGCGGCATGCCTTCGGGCAGGGCCAGCGCCGGTTTCATCACTCGCTCCACGAAAATCTGGCGTGCCATTTCGATGGTCGCCAGTTGCAGTTCTTCCTTGGAACCAAAATGAGCAAACAAGCCACTCTTGCTCATTTTGAGTTCTTCGGCAAGCCGGCCTATCGTCAAACCTTCCAGCCCTTCCACTGACGCGATATTCACCGCCGCGTGCAGGATACTCTCGCGCGTGCGCTGCCCTTTTGCAGCGCGCCGGTCCGAACGGGTTGAAGTGGCGGACGCCATGGCCTGAATATATCGCGAAAAAATATAATAGCACGAACGTTCGTTTTCATGAGATACTGTCCGCGTTTCACCGGAGGGCCTCATGGCCATGCCCCGCGCTGTTCTCCTCCTGCTGTTTCTTCTGCCGCTTGCCGGCCTGGCCGCGGCGGAAGAGATTCCACTCGAAAGCTGCGACCTGTTGCCGGTGATGCAGGTGGATGTTTCGGGCAGGAAATACCTGTTCCTCGTGGACACTGCGGCCACCTCCATGCTCAACCTGAAAAGTTTCCGCCATGGCGACCAGCGCAAAATGTCCGTTACCTCATGGAGCGGCACCACCGAGACCAACGCGCAGGAAGTAACGCTGAGCGATCTCGCCATGGGCCACACTCATTTCAAAAACCTGAAGCTGCCGGCAGTGGACCTGACTGCGATCGGCCGCACCTGCGGGCGCCAGATTGATGGAATCTTTGGCATAGATCTGTTGGGCAAGCTGGGCGCCACGGTTGATTTGAAAGACCACAAGGCGCGTTTACTGGTGGCATCGCCCGACTCGGTTGATACCCGGACAGCAGAACGCATTGCTGAACTTCATCAGCAACTGGTGGCCTGCGAACAGGCGTTCAATGCGGATGACGAAGCGGCCTTCTCCGACTGTCTTGACCCGCAGATCGTGCTCTTCACCGTGGGCGGTGACTTTTACGGACGGGAAGCCGCCATGAACTACTACCGGCAACGCTATTTCCAGCAAAAGCCTACAGCCCAGCTTGCCATTGTTCCGCGCGCACACCATCCGCTGGGCGACGCGATCTGGGTGGAATACGATTTGAGAATTACCGTCGCCCACCAGGTCATCGTGGCGCGGGGCACCGCGCTGTGCCAGAAGACAGGCGGCAAGTGGCGCATCGTCCACATGAACCATTCCAGCCCTCCAGCCGAGGCATTTCAGGCGCAGGCGCGATAGCACACAGCCCGGAAAATCTCACCGCTGATTTCCGCTGATGACGCCGATCGGGTGATTCGTGCATTCGTGGTCTTTTTCGACACACAAGCGAAGTTCGTCGTCAATGCGAAGAAGACGTACATGCAATGTCTGTACCGGTGAGCATTGGGGGCAGAACCTTTTTATTCGATTCGATGCCTTGAGCTAAGACACAAGAGCCAAAAGCCAAGAGCTAACAGCCCAAAAGCAGCTACTCCTGCACAAACCGCATGGCGGCCTCGGCATAGCGAGGTCCGGCAGCAATGCCGCGCGGCATCACATTTTCAATCTGCTGCAACTCAGCGTCAGTCAGCACGATCTTAGCAGCTTCGGCGTTTTCTTCGAGATACTTGCGGCGTTTGGTTCCAGCGAGGGCGATGATGTGATCGTCCTGTGCCAGCACCCATCCCAAAGCAAGCTGCGATGCGGTGCAGCCTTTCTGGGCGGCGAGTTCTTCGATCTTTTTCACCAGTTCAAGGTTCTTCTGAAAATTGTCACTCTGAAAACGCGGAGCATTGCGGCGATAGTCGTCTGGGGCGAGATCGTTGATGCTTTTGATCTGTCCGCTAAGGAAGCCACGGCCAAGAGGGCTGTAGGCAACAAAGGTGACGCCCAGTTCCTTGCAGGTGTTGAGTATGTCCCCTTCCACGTCGCGGCTGAACAGCGAATATTCCGACTGGAGAGCGGCGATCGGATGCACTTTGTGCGCCCGGCGCAGCGTCTTGGCGCTGGCTTCCGATAATCCGAGATACCGCACCTTGCCGGCTTCCACCAGCGAGGCCATCGCTCCAACCGTATCTTCAATCGGAGTTTTGGGATCTACGCGATGCTGGTAATAGAGATCAATGGTTTCTACTCCCAGGCGTTTCAGGCTCCCATCGCAGGCGGCGCGCACATACTCAGGGCTGCCGTTGACCCCGAACATGGCCCGGGTTTCAGGATTGCGCATAACGCCGAACTTGGTACACAGAAACACTTCGCCGCGGCGTCCGGCGATCGCTTTTCCCACCAGCTTTTCGTTCTCGCCTATGCCGTACATGTCAGAGGTATCAAGAAAGTTGATGCCCAGATCAAGAGCGCGATGGATGGTGGCAACCGATTCAGCTTCATCACCGCCGCCGTAGAACTCTGACATTCCCATGCAGCCCAGGCCGATGATCGAAACCGGCTCATCGTGATTGCCGAGTTTGAGTGTTTTCAAGCGGTTCCTCCCGCAGCGGAGCGTTGAGTATAGATTCAGTATACGGACGATTCGCTTCCATTTTGCACTTCGCGCGGAGCACGGCTCAGAGGCGGTGCTGAGCACCGTCTACCTAAGCTAGCCTACTGTGGTTGGACGCCGCTCATTTGCGGATCTTCGGCGGAGCTTACGATCTGGCCGTCGCGCATGTGGATGATGCGATCGCCAATGACAGCCGCTTCGGGATTGTGGGTGATCATGAGCACGGTTTGCCCGAATTGCTGGTTGGCGTCGCGCAGCATTTTCAATACTACTTCAGAATTCCTGGAGTCAAGGTTGCCGGTAGGCTCGTCGGCCAGAACAATAGCAGGGTGAGTCACCAGAGCGCGCGCCAAGGCCACCCGCTGTTGCTCTCCGCCGGACATTTCTGAAGGGCGATGGTCAAGCCTTCCGGCGATACCCAGCATCTGCGTGACCTGCTCCATGAATTGTTTGCTGTCGCCATTTTTCCGTCCGGAAATTTCGCGGGCAATTTCGATGTTGTCACGGGCCGTGAGCGGAGGCAGAAGATTGAATTTTTGAAATACAAAGCCGATCTTGCGCTTGCGCATCTCGGTGCGCTGGGCGTCGGACATGCGCGCGAAATCGTCGCCGTCCACCAGCACCCGGCCCGAAGTGGCCCGCGTAAGCCCGCCCATCACGTAGAACAGGGTGGACTTGCCGCTGCCCGAAGGACCGACAATGCTGACGAATTCGCCCTTTTGGATCTCAAAGCTGACCCCGCGCAAAGCAGGGACATCTACTTTGCCGATGCGGTAAACCTTGGTGATGTTCTCGACTTGAATGATGGGCGGCACGGAAGATTGATAATACCAGAGCCTTTACGAATCCCGCATTGCGGCGAGGCGACAAAGTGCGGCAAAGCGCGAAGCCTAAAAACCCTCACCACAGATGACACTGATTCAACAAGTAAGCACTGATTTTTTGGGAAAAGATCTCTTGATCGGAAAGCTACTTAACAACGGGGAGGAGGCGTGGCCGACAAAACATGGGTTAAATGGCAGAAAAAACCCGCTGCGAACAGCGGGTTTTTGAGCACGAATTGATAAACCCGAGGTGATCAGATTCCATGACAACACAAAATGGATGAGAGTTAGCTTGCGGCCCGCAATCGTTCCATGGAAACAACGCCTTTCTTGGGACCGCGTTTCTTTACAAGCATCAGGCGAATGCGTTCCAGCAGTTCGACTGGAGCATACATGCCTTTAGGAAGAAAGATGTCGGCGCGCGTGTCTTTGTCGTACACCTTGATCTTGCCGGAAAACAATATGGCAGGTGTCTCGGGAGACATGCCTTTGATTTGTTCGACGAGCCGGGCGCCGTCGCAGTCGGGCATGACCAGGTCGCTTAGCACCAGATCTACGCCGCCTTTTCTAAAATTTTCGAGTGCATCGTGGCTGTTGGTGCAGGTCAACACGCGATAGCCGCGTGTTTCCAGCATGACTTTACGAATGGAGAGGGACTGTTCATTGTCGTCTACACACAGAATGGTCTTCTTGGGTCGCATTGTATTCCCTGAATCGAGTTGGCACCCACCAGCGCGCCAGAGCGGGGCCGCCGAATGGATGTTGTCATTTATTTTTTGACTGGGTGTACTTCGTTATGAGAACGCTAACGCATATTAGGCCCAGAAGACATCGGTGTAAAGTACCGTGTATGACAATAGGAAATTGTCTGATGAAAAAAAGGTGCACATCATTTTTTCCGCTGTTTATCAGGGGAAAAATTCACCGCAAAAGAGCGCGCGCCTTAGAACGACAATTCGCCGCGAATAACTTCCACAGCATTTCCACCGACGCGAATGTTTACTACTTTGTCACCCTGCCGTCCGCCGGTGACAAAAATGCTGCTTTTGCGTTTCATTTCCACGCCCTGTTCGATCAGCGATTGCTGTTCAGGCGCAATTACTCCATATTGCACCGCCCACGCGGCACAAGGGCCGGCGGCGGAGCCAGTGGCCGGGTCTTCTCCGCCATAGAAAAACATGCGCGCCTGGAGTTTGGCCTGAGGATTGCGCGTTTCACGCGAGACGAAATAGAGAAATTTGGCATCCGATTTCTCGAGATACTCAGCGAGGTTCGTCCAGGTAGGCGCAAGCTTTTCAAGCACCGACAGAGAGCGCACCGGAACCATAGCAAATGCATTGCCGGTGCTTACGGTTTGTATGGGCACGTCGTCGGCAAGATCAGAGACAGAAAGAGATGCGATACGGGCAATGTCTTCGCGGGAATGTTTCTTCTTGAATTCCGGATCGCGCTGCGTCATGCGGCCAAAGGGCAGGCCGTCCACGCTCGTGAACTCCACCGGAATTTTACCGACATTCAAGTCGAGGTTTACCATTTTCGCGCCCGATTGCTGGTGCAACACCATGGCTGTGCCCAGCGTAGGATGGCCGGCAAACGGCAGTTCCTCATTTACGGTGAAGATGCGCACGCGCACGCCGCGTTCCTGTTCGGTGGCCGCGTCGCGCGGCAGGATGAATGTGGTTTCAGAAAGGTTCATCTCGCGGGCTATGGCCTGCATCTCACTGTCGCTCAGGCCTGTGCCGTCAGTAAATACGGCAAGCTGGTTGCCTTCCAGAGGCACTGCGGTGAAAACGTCAAGATGAATGAAAGACCATTTGCGCTTCGCGTTTGACATGAATTTCTCCACAACCTATTCTGCATTTTCAGTGTAACAGCCACAAGGCGCGGTTCCGGCAGGCCAGCCATACGCGAGGTAAATTGAAAGCATTCCGAAAATTGCTGAAGCGCACGCCGCTTTATGGGCTGTATAAATCGCTGGGCCATTATCCTGATTACTGGTATTGGCAATTGCGGGGGCGTCCGGTGCGCTCGCCTCATCTGCTTAAGCAGCGCACGGTGCGCGAGTACGCCGAGCGATATGGCTTGCGCATCCTGGTGGAAACCGGAACGTATTACGGCGAGATGGTAGACGCGATGAAGGTGCGTTTCGACCAGATTTATTCAGTCGAATACGATCACCAGCTTGCGCAGCGGGCGCAGCAGAAATTCGCGCACTACACGCATATTAAGATTCTTGAAGGAGACAGCCAGCAGGTTGTGCCGTCGCTGCTTAACTCCATTACTGCACCCACGCTGTTCTGGCTAGACGCCGGATATTATGGCTGGGCGGGGCTGCAAGGCGACAGGCAGCGCCTTACCAGCGAGTTGGATGCCATTCTGCGGCATGGTGTGAAAGGCCACATCATCCTGATGGACGACGCCCGCGGCCTTAACGGCCAGAACGGCGCGCCCACGGTACCGGAACTCAAACAGAGGATCGAGTCGGAGTTTCCGGGGCGGAAAGTGGAAGTCCAGTACGATATTTTGCGAGTAACATAGCAGCAAACCTTACCGCCGATGAACACTGATTGAACTGATTTGGTCTTGTATGTTGAGTCGCGTGAGAGTATCGGACGCTTTCAACAGCTCATGTAAACTGGAAATGGAAGCGCATGGGGTCCGGTGACCCTTCCGGTCTTCAAAACCGGCGAGAGTTAGCTCTGCTGGCTCTGGTGAGTTCGACTCTCACACGCTTCCGCCATCTTCAAAGAGCAAAAACTTGCCGCGAATGATCGCGAGTGACGCGAATAAAACCTGATTTAGTTGCTTTGCAGCATCTGGAATTCTTCTATTCGCGTGCACTCGCGCAATTCGCGGCAAGTCTTTTGCTCCTTTGCGCTCTCTGCGTGCTCTGCGGTGAAGAGGTTTTCTCCGTGTCTCCGTCGTTGAGTCTTGCCATTTACAAACTGCTTCGATAGTTTGAATCCATGCGCCTGCCGCTGGAGTTACAGTCTGCTATCGAGCGTGAAGTTGGGAAAGTTGAACGGGCGCACTTAAATCAGGCTTGCGCACAGCTCACTGAACGTTATCAGGCGGGGGATTTTTCAACTCCGGCGGTCACTACAGAAGCGCACCGCGCTGCCTATCTCACTGTCCGACTGCCGGGCACTTACGCGGTGAACTTGCGTGTGTTCGAAGAAATCAAACGCATGGCTTCAGGGACGGCCATCCATAGCATGCTTGATCTTGGCGCGGGGCCGGGTACGGGGCTGTATGCAGCGAGCGAAACCTTTCCAGAATTGCAAAGCGCGACACTGATGGAATCCGACGCCCGATTCATCAGTATAGGCAAGCGCCTGGGATCGCAAAGCCCTCATGCTTGCATCCGTGAAGCCCTGTGGATTCAGCATGACCTGAAGACCATTACCCAATTCGAGCCACACGATCTGGTAGTCATTTCCTACGCATTAGGTGAACTGCCGCAGGCAGCGATGGAAAAGTTAATCTCCCACGCATGGGCGGCAACGCAGAAATTTCTCGCCATTGTCGAACCGGGAACCGTGCGCGGCTTCGGTTTCATTCACACGGCACGCGCTTTTCTCATTCAATCCGGCGCGTATCTTCTGGCTCCTTGCCCGCACGCTCTCACCTGTCCGATGGCTGCGGCTGGCGACTGGTGCCACTTTGCCGAAAGAATTGAACGGACATCGCTGCATCGCCAACTGAAAGGCGGCAGCCTGGGATACGAAGACGAGAAATTTTCTTACGTCGTTGCCAGCCGCGAGGTTTTCCCGCGGCCTCAGGCGAGGATAGTAAGACATCCACGGAAGAACAGCGGGCATGTCAAACTCACCTTGTGCACGCCGGAAGGATTGAAGAACCCGGTTATCACCAAGTCGCAAGAAGCAATCTACAAACAGGCCCGCAAGGCTGAATGGGGAGATGGGTGGGGAGAAGATTTTATACGAGAGGCCCCAGAAGAATAACGGTTGTTTCTCTGGATTGTTCCGACCAATCGTTTGGATAGCATTTTTGAGAGAGAAGCTTCGATTCGCCATGCTGCGGGAAGAATTCTGCGAAATCTGTTCTGCTTCCTGCCACTTTCTCTTTATTGTGTTCTTCGTAGAATCTCCATGTCTCGGTGTTTCAGCGGTTAAGATTTGTCTTTCCAACTAAAAGCTGCTGTATAGTGCTGCAAGCCCGTTCCCCAAACAACATGAAGAAACTCAGCATTGTAGTTTCTCTTCCCGGTGAAAATAATTATCTGCGCCAACAGGAAGCAGCGGCGCTGGCGGCAGCGCCAAAGCTGGGCGTTGACCTGCGCATTGTGAATGCGCAAAGCGATCCGGTAACCCAGAGCCAGCAACTGCTGGAGATGATCCAGTCGCGTTCTTCACGTCCTGACGGCATCATTGTGGAACCGGTCAACAATCAGGGACTGCCCCGGGTGGCGGAAACAGCAGTCGCCGCCGATGTGGGATGGGTCATCAGCAACGCGCGCGTGGAGTACATGGAATCGCTGCGCAAGACGGCCAAAGCTCCGGTCTTCACCGTCTCCCAAGACCATGCAGAGGTTGGCCGCACCCAGGGACGCCAGTTTGCCGCGCTTTTACCTCGCGGCGGCTCCGTTCTTTACCTGCGAGGTCCGGCCACCAACTTTCTCGCTTCAGAGAGGTACGACGGAATGGAAGCCGTGACGCCTGTGAATATCCAGTTGAAGACGCTGAAAATTCAGTGGACAGGCGACAGCGCATACAATTCCGTGACTTCATGGCTGCGTCTTTCATCTATTCACGCCGCAGACACTGATCTGATCTCGTCACAGAATACTGACTTCATCATCGCCGCGCGCAAGGCATTCCACGATCAGACGCAGGGAGAGGAACGGGAGAAATGGCTGAGCCGGCGGTTCACCGCCGTGGGCCTCGCAGACCACGCGCGATCGCTGGTTGATAATGGAACTCTGGTGGCGGCAGTGCTCACCTCCCTGACCATGGACACCGCCCTGGAGATGCTGGTGAAGAGCCTGCGGGAAGGAACACAGCCTCCACCGCAGTCCTTCGTTCCTTCATCGTCGTATCCTGAGATGGACAAGTTGGGCCAGAAAAACTGAATTCCTACGCTCCCTGACCTACACTAAGCTATGACCCTGCTGGGCGCATTCATTCCATTCAGCCGCTGGACCGGCGATTTCATTCACTGGGTACAGGGATTTGGAACAGCCGGCGCCCTCATTTACGGCTTGTTTTACATCGCCGGTGTCGTGCTTTTCTTTCCCGGACTTCTGCTCACCGCGCCCGCCGGCCTTCTCTATGGCGTGGTGATCGGCACATTGATTGTTTCCCCGGCCAGCGTGGTCGGGGCCACATGCGCCTTTCTGATTGCCCGCTATGCGGCGCGCGGCTGGGTAGCGCGCAAGTTGGAAAAGCAGGAGAAGTTTGCCGCCATTGACCGCGCAGTTGGGAAAAACGGATTCAAGATGGTGCTGCTGCTGCGGCTGCAACCCGTGGTTCCCTTCAACCTGCTGAATTATGCGCTGGGTCTCACTCGAATCGGGCTGCGCGATTACGTAATCGCCTCATGGATCGGCATGTTTCCGGCGACGGTGCTGTATGTTTATCTTGGCTCGATTGTGCAGAACCTTTCTGAGCTGTTGCGGGGCAAACTGCCGGGCTCGCCCTTGCGCACCACTTTGCTGTGGGCAGGATTGGCGGCCACGATTGTGCTGGTGTGGTATATCGGAAGAATAGCGCGCAACGCACTGAGCGAAGAACTCGGCGAAGAAAGAGGCCAATCCTGATTTCCGTGCAGCCGATGGACGAAGCCAATCGCACGCTGCTCGCGAATGCGCATCCTTCTGACTGGAAAAATCCCGAGCCCAAGGGACGCTATAACCTGGTGGTGCTGGGCGCGGGCACTGCTGGACTGGTATCAGCCGCGGGCGCTGCCATTCTCGGCGCTAAGGTGGCGCTGGTGGAGCGCGATTTGATGGGCGGCGACTGCCTGAATTTTGGCTGCGTGCCTTCGAAAGCTTTGATTCGCGCGGCGCGGGCCGGGTATGAGGCCGGTCATTCCAGCGAACTAGGCGTACACCTCGCATCGCCGCTTCGGCTGGAATTCAGCGAAGCCATGCAGCGCATGCGCAAGCTGCGGGCGCAGATTTCGTTTCATGATTCCGTGCAGCGGTTTGCCAAACTGGGCATAGATATTTTTCTCGGCGAGGCGAAATTCACGTCGAACCGTTCTGTAGAAGTGGCTGGCGTAATGAACGGCGCGAGGCTGCAATTTTCCCGCGCGATCATTGCGACCGGCGCTCGCGCTTCCCGTCCGCGTGTACCGGGCCTTGAGGAAGTGGGCTACCTGACGAATGAAACTCTGTTTTCACTTACCACGTGCCCTCGCGGCCTGATGGTTGTAGGCGCGGGGCCGATCGGATGCGAGATGGCACAGGCTTTCCGCAGATTCGGGGCCGAAGTTTCTATTGTGAGCGACAGCCACGGTCTGCTGCCACGCGAAGACCGTGACGCCGCCAATATACTTACGGCGCAGCTTGAGCGGGAACAGATTCGATTGTGCATGGGAGCGCGGGTGCTGCGGGCAGAAAAATCCGCCGCCGGCAAAATGTTGATTTTCGAGCGTGGGCGCGGAGAAGAAAAGATCATTGCAGAAGAAATTCTGGTGGCCACAGGCCGTACGCCCAACATCGAAGGACTGAATCTGGAAAAAGCGAATGTGCGCTGGCACAACAAGGGTGTGACCGTAAATGACCACCTGCAAACAACGAACTCTCACATTTATGCTGCGGGTGATATCTGCTCGAAATACCAGTTCACGCACGCAGCCGAAGCGCTGGGGCGGGTGGCATTGCAGAACGCGCTCTTCTTCGGGCGCAAGAAGGCCAGCGATCTGATTATCCCGTGGTGCACCTATACCAGCCCTGAGATTGCTCACGTGGGAATGTACGAGCAGGAAGCCATAGGCCGTGGCCTTCCGGTAGAAACCATTACCCTGCCGTTCAAAGAAAATGATCGGGCCATTCTCGATGGCGACAGTGAAGGTTTTGTTCGCGTCCATGCGAACAAACGCAACGGGCGTATTCTGGGAGCTACTATGGTCAGCAGCCATGCAGGCGAAAGTATTGGTGAACTGGTGCTGGCCATGCAGAAAAAAATGACTGTGCAGGAACTGGCGGCAGTCATACATCCTTATCCAACGGTCGCGGAGAGCATCAAGAGAGCGGGTGACGCCAGCATGCGCTCGCGCTTCAAACCGTGGATGCGAACCATGCTGACGCGTATGTTTACTTTCCGCCGTTGAGTACGCCACTCTGTTGCCATGTCCATTCCTTCGAGTGCCAAAAAAGCAGTGATCTGCATCTTTGCGAAGCCGCCGCGTCCAGGCGAGGTGAAGACGCGGCTGGCGCCGCTGCTCGGAGCCGACCGGGCCGCAGCGCTGGCCGAAGCTTTCCTTCAGGATACTGTCGCCATGGTCAGGCAATGCTCTTGGGCAAAATGTGTGATCGCCGCAACCCAGCCTTTTGAGCGGGACTACTTCTCGCCGGACGAGCTATGGCTGCAAGGAGATGGTGATCTGGGCATGCGGCTGCAAAGAATTTTTCAGCGCGGATTGCAACACCACGAGATTGTGTTTGCGCTGGGTGCTGATTCGCCCGGTCTGCCCGGCGATGCTTTGCAACACGCCATGGAAGCATTGCACACCGCAGACGCAGTTCTGGGACCGGCGGCTGATGGAGGTTTCTGTTTTCTGGGATTGAAGAAGTGTCCGGCCGGAATTTTTAACGGTATTGCCTGGAGCAACTCCGAGACCATGACCAGCACCATGAGCGCCTTACACGCGAGTGGACTCCGCGTAATCATTGGTCAGCCGTGGTTTGATATAGACACCGCCGAAGACCTGGAGCATCTGCGCGAACTGTTGCAAAACGATTCTTCAGCAGCGCCCGTCACCGCCGAACTATTGCGCGCATGGAATAACCCGGAATGACCATCTCGGTGATCATTCCGGCGCTCAACGAACGCGAAGCTCTGCCGCGGCTCATCTACTCGCTGCATGAATGCGGGAACATCACCGAAATCATTGTGTCCGATGGAGGCAGCAATGACGGCACGCAGGAATGGTGCAGATCACAGCCGGACATCATTCTGCTCAATTCACCTCGCGGCAAAGGACCGCAACTGAACGCCGGCGCCAAAGCAGCCTCCGGTAGCCTTCTGCTGTTCCTGCACGCCGACTGCATCATTGGCAAAGAATCATTAGCGGCAATGCAGGCAGTGATGGCGGAGCCGAGCTACGCAGGCGGCGCTTTTCACATTCGATTCATCGAGCGCCTGAGGTCGCTGCGGCTGGTCGAGGCAGGCATCAACTTCAGAACATGGGCGACTCGCACCGCGACCGGCGACCAGGGCATTTTTGTGCGAAGAGATATTTTCGAAAAGACCGGCGGAGCACCCGACTGGCCGCTCTTCGAAGACGTGGAACTGGTGCGACGAATCAAAACATCGGGCAAGTTCGCGGTAGTTCCAAAGCCGCTCATGATCTCCGGACGGCGCTACATTGAGCACGGCGTCCTACGCACCGCAATGCTCATCTATTTATTACGCGCAGGCTATTGGCTGGGCGTATCGCCATATCGTCTGAAGAACTGGTTTGCTGATGTACGCCCCGAAACTCGAGTCTAACGTTCTCGGCTATGCAGCCAAGCTTTGCGAGCGTGTACGAACTCGATTTCACAGCAACATTGCCATGACGTTGAAGGTACGCAGGCTGTATCCGGGGGTAGAGCGTGTGTAGAAACTGAAATTTTGCGTGCCCCAATGAGACATGTAACAGCGCATAACTTTCATTGTGCCACACCCTTAAAACTGGGCTTTAGAGCGTGTCTGAGAACTGAATTTTTGCGGGCCAACGAGACATGTAACAAGGCATGACTTCACAACTTGCGGAAAAACGCAAAATCTATGCAATGCCAGTCCGACGAACTTGCTTACTCGTACCGGAGTGAGACCACCGGATCGATCCTACTGGTCCTTCGCAAGGGCAAGAAACCCGCCAGGCACGCCACCGCAAAAAGCAGCAGTGCGACCACGAAAAATACAGCAGGATCAGAAGCCTTAACTTCATAGAGCAGATTAGCAAGAAGCCTTGCCACTCCAGTAGCTAGCAATAACCCGCTACAAATGCCCATCACAATTAAGGCCACAGTCTGTCGCAACATCATTATCGTGATTTGTGGCCGTCTTGCACCCAAAGCGAGGCGAATGGCGATTTCGTGAGCACGCTGATTCACAAAGTAACCAATCACTCCATAAATGCCTACTAGGGCGAGAAGCGTCGCCAAGCCAGCAAAAGCCGTTAGCAGCAGCATGTTGAACCTTGACGAAGCGGTGGAGTTAGAAAGAACCTCTTCCATTGTGCGAATATCATGCACTGGCTGATTGGCGTCCAGAGCCAGAATATGTTGACGCACAGGTTCCAAGACATTGGCAGGATTTCCGATTGTCTTGATCACCAAAACCATCGAAGCCTGTGCATTCTGCTGATACGGAACATAGAAGACCGGCTTCGGCTGGTCCGTCAAATCCACTTCTTTTACATTGGCCACCACTCCGACTACCGAGAGCCATGGAACGGTTGCGGTTCGATCACCCATTCTCATCCGTTTACCGATCGGACTTTGGTTCGGCCACAACTGTTTCGCCATCTCCTCGTTGACGATCACAACATTGGGAGCTGAGATGGAATCCTCAGCTGAGAACTCACGTCCCTGCAACAAGGGAACTCCCATCGCGCTGAAGTAGTCCCTATCAACCACTCTGTAGTTAGCTGGATAAGTATGGATTAAGGCACCTTCATTTCCTTCGACAGAAACAGTCCATTGCCAGCTGAGGCCGGTAAGAGGCAAAAAGCTGGTTGCGCCCACCTTATGGACGTCGGGAATTGTCTGAATTTGATCGTACAGCTCCTTGAAAAATGCGGATTGTTTTTCCGGTCCGCGGTATCGAGCCGGAGATAGGTTCACGCCCATAGTCAGCACGTGTTGAGGATCTATTCCTAAATCAATGGCAGACAAGCGGTAAAGACTCTTCACCGTCAGAAGTGAGCCAATTAGCAGCACAGATGCTAGCGCAACCTCGGAAACAACAAACAAGCTTTGAAGCCTTCGCTGTCTTCCTCCGGAGCTAGTGTTCGACAGGCCTTCGCGAAGGGAATCAACCAGATTCGAATGAAAGACCCTAAGCACCGGAACAGCACCGAACAAGGGAATACTGAGGAGGGAAAGTCCCAGAGTGAAAAGAAGCACGCGGCCGTTAACTTCGACATGCTGCGGCCCGCCCATTTCAGTCGGCAGAGATGCCAGTGACAGGCGCAACGCAGTAAAGGCCACCAGCAGTCCCAGTACTCCGCCTGTAAATGCGATGATGCCGCATTCAGTCAAGAGTTGGCTAAATACAGCCTTGCGAGTTGCCCCAAGTGCAACGCGAGTGGCCATTTCTTTCTGACGACTAGTCAGGTGAGTGAGTTGAAGATTGACGATATTAGCGCATGCAATTAAAAATACCAAGCCCACAGCGGCCTGCAAGACAAGCAGTATTCGACGAGTTTTGGTGCCTACCAGCTCTTCTTCTAGTGCCACAACTCTTGACTGCCACCGGCTTCCAAATTCGGTTTGCATCCCGCGGGTCACAGCAGTGATGTCGTCTTGCGCCTGCCCCAGAGTGACTCCTTCTTTTAAACGAGCCACCACGTTTAGCGGAGTAACATTAACTAGAAGTTTCGCGGGATAATTACCGGGAATATGTAAACTCTCCGCATTTCTTCCAAGAGGAATCCAGACGTCAGCAGGATTTAGGAATTGAAATCTGGGCATTACCCCAATGATCGTATAGCTTGCCGTGTCGGTCGTCAGGGCCTGCCCAACAATGTCAGTTTTGCTGCCAAAACGACGCTGCCAAAGCTCGTGACTGATTACTGCTATGCTTGTGTGATTCTGCCCATCTTCTTCAACGGAAAATGTCCGACCGAGTGCGGGCTGCACACCTAACAACGAAAAGAAATTTGCTGAAATCAGGGTTCCCGATACGCGCTCCGGTCCGCTCTTTCCCGTCAAATCTAAAGTTATTCCGGCGAATGCCGATATTTGCCCGAGAGTATGATTATTTTCTCGCCAGCCTTGAAAGTAAGGCAGCGAAACGCTAAAGTGATCTATTCCGCGCTTGGAGTCCGCCTGCCATATCAGCACGATCTTTCCCGGATTTTTATAGGGAAGCGGCCGCAACAAAACACCATTGACCACACTGAAAATGGCGGTGTTCACGCCGATTGCTAAAGCAAGCGTAAGAACAGAAGCAAGAACAAAACCTTGGCGCCTGGAAAGCACTCTCAATGCATATCGTAGGCTATTCACGTGTCCTCCACTTGGATGACATTCCGAGTCTGCTTATCCTGTTAGCGTAAAATACCGGATTCTTGGAATTCTCGGTATTTAAAGCTTTTCGCTGCCAGTTTTCCATGTTCCTCTACAGTAGGTCCCGTCTGGTTTGCGAACTACAGGAGCGGCATGACAGTAGCCAAGGCAGCTCGTCAAAACCACAGGAATTTCTCCCTGAGATGATTCTTTTAAGAAAACATAAATATCGCGGGCTCCGCTCAAATTGCAAACAACATCCCCGCATACACCGGTGGCATCCTCAGGATTCAGGCATGACTCAAACGCGGCTACCATTTGTCTGACTTGATCGAGGGGAACACCACACTCCTCAGCCAACATCACCTGCAACTCGTCACTCACTTGCCTCTCCGTTGCCATTAACGCGCCAACTAAAGGAGCAAGAGCAGCCTGAGGGTGAGGTAAAGCGCTAAGAAGCTTTTGTAACTGTTGGTTTGCATCTTCGGTATTCATTTGGCCAAATTTGCCTCCAATGTAGCGTTGGGAGACTTTCTGTGACTTTCGAATTCGTGTCGAAATAGATCCAGAAGACGCTGAATGGAATTGGCCGACTCAACAGAATGGTGACAGTCCCCGCGATGTTTATAAAATTCGCAGAGATGCCGAATTTTGTCTAAACCTTGAACGGTATCCGTATAGCTGATTGCGCCACGGCTTTGAGGATTGTTTAGAATTTTAAGTGTTGGCATCCGCGGTGAAGGCGGAATCACTCTGTCGAGTATGTCAATTGATCGCTCGTCGAGCCTGTCCAATCGATTTAGCATGGCAAGGGTTCGCCGCGTCCCGTCTTTGCAGGGCTGGCATTTTCCGCAAGACTTCTCATGAAAAAAAGCGGCGAGGCAGCGCGCTAGTTCTACAGCTGAAGTCTGTTCGGAAACGACAATAACAGCGCCGGACCCCAGATCGAATCCGGTTTCATGGGCAGTATCATAATCAAGAGGCAAGTCAAGAGAAGAATTATTCAACGCTGGAGAACACACTCCACCAGGTAGAACCACCTTCAGTCGGGCGCCAGAAATCACTCCGTTGGCATGTCCAAAAATCAGGTCGCGGAGCGTAGTTCCAAGTGGAATCTCATAAAGGCCGGGCCGCTCCACATGACCGCTTACGCTAAAAATCATCGAGCCTGGAGAATACTTTGTGCCGATTTCTCGAAATCTGGCAGCGCCGTTTTTCACAATATGATAGGCGTGCAGCACGGTTTCCAGATTGTTGACTGCAGTTGGGACTTCAAAAAGGCCCCGTGCGCAGGGCAGCGGCGGCTTCCCTCTCGGTATTGCTGCTCGGCCCTCAATCATTTCCATGAGCGCCGTTTCTTCTCCTGTTATATAACTCCTTGGGACGCGATAGACGATAATGGATGGGGCTTTTTCCACCCTGCCTAAATTTGCTTCAGCAAAGTATTTTGCATGCGCGTCTCCTGCTGCATTCTCCAGCAGCCTTGCTTCCGTTTCCAGATGAGAAGGCAGACATATCAGCGCTGTTGTAGCCGACATGGCATATGCGGCGAGTAAAGTAGCTTCGATAATCCGATGTGGATTCGATTGAATCAAGAAACTTTCTTTAAATCCACCTGGCTGACCGGCATTGGCATTACAAATAAAATATCGTTCCTTGTTTTGCGCCTGGGCCACCAAGTTCCATTTATGTCCAGTTGGAAACCCTCCCCCACCGCGTCCACGCAATCCAGCCGCATTGATCATGTCAATAATGGAGGCGGGAGTGAGGCCTAGCGCACGGCGCAGTTCATCATATCCTTCTGCGCCGTTATCAGTACCACATTGGGTCGAAGCGCTGGAAAGCAAGTCTTTGAGCAGTGGTCCGCGGTGCACATACGGCTTTAAATCGTCACCAGAGACGTTTTCAAATGCGAGCTGCTTATCCATGGTTTGCTTGTTCTCTGGAACGAGCCTTTCTGACATATTCTGAATATCTTCACTTGAAAGAGATCAGCCCATTGAGAGCTTATATTCTCAAAGCAAGGATTAGGAACCGGTGCTCCAGGCCGTCAAACCATTTTTTGAATGTCAGACTGGAGCACCTGAATCTCAATTACTCGGGCAGTTATCCTTAATGATAGTTGTGCCGCCGGCCGATCCGGCGCCAAGTCCGCATCCACCGCCGCAGTCGCAGCCGCAACCGTCTGCTAGCGATAGCGCATCAATGATTGTTTTTGCAGTAGAACTGATGGGATCAAAAGCTTCCATTTTCTTTTCCCTTCTTGTTAGATTTGAACCATCTGGTTGGGATGGATCTCTGCTCTGAAGCCTATTTTGCGCGCCAGAGCAGGGATACATCTCCCCACGGTTTCATTGCACATCATTGCCTGATGAAGCAAATATTCAGTTCGGTGAAGAGGAAATATTTCCCTTCCCCCACATCTTGCCGACTGCTAGCAACTCGAGATAATTGCAGTAGACTTCGTTATGAGCATTGGTTTCGTGATAAATGTTATAAGCTGTGGCACGACAGCCACCGTTGCATAGATGACACAGGTCACAATGGGAACAAACGGCCAGAGTCTCGACGGTAGTGCCTCTCATTTTTCTCAACACTGGCGAAAGTTATAGATTTCGTGAATATCTGTTTCGCGGACATTGCCCGAGACAAATTCAGGATAATGAAGTGACTGGCAAGGATAAACGAACCCCGATGGATCAATACTTATTTCGCCATACCCTGATCCGCACTGGTTGCGAGCGGGCACTGGGATCTTCCTCCTCTTGAATTGCCAGTCAGCTTTGCCAAGTAGTTCGGACGAGCCGCGAAGCTTCAGCTTTATAAATATCAATTGCAGGAATCTGATTGATGCTCACATGTCTGGTGATCTCCCGCCTGGAACAATACAGGGGCTAAGTTATCAGGCCTAAGTTCCTCCAGACTGAACTGATAAATCTCCTTAAGATTGATAATATTCTTTTCAGTCAGTACCGGCACAAGGCAGATGTGCGGCTTTCTGATCCCAGCTGCAATCGTCGTTTTGCCAGACATTTGATTCCCGCGAATAGTGGGCTGGAAAGTATTCTTGCCACGATAAAACTCATGGATGTGCTCTTCATGTCCGTCGAGGCTGATGGTCACGCCGTCAACCCACTGGCACATTTGCGAAGCCATTGATCATCAATTTTTGTAGCATTGGTAAGGACTTCTAAATACACGCTCTGGCTCTTACTTCGCGCAAATTCCAATAGATCCATTAAATCTGCACGCATAAGCGCTTCGCCACCTGTAAAGATTAAGCGCTGCACGCCACATGCGATCGATCTACCGATTAGGTGCTGATATTCCTGCGTGGACATGATCGGATCAATAAGGCCTCGCCTCTCCAGTTTGATCTTTGTCTCTCGATCCGTCTTGTTATAGCAATAGGGACATTTCAGGTTGCACTTGTTTGTCATGTGCAGGTACATCACTTGTGGGAAGTCCAGCTTCGGAAATTCTGCGCGGTCGCGCTCACGTAGGCGTCCCGATGCAAAAAGCCTTCGCCAATCAGATTATCTACAAATTTCTTTATGATCTCATCTGCTCTTTCAGTTGGTATCTTGTAACGTTCCGACACGTTGATGATAATGTCTGGAATCGTGCGATATTTGCGAAATTCCTCCAACAGGAATTTTCCGCTGTCGTTAACCCGGGTCCAGATAAAATTGTAAGGATCAAAATATATGTGCCAGCCATCTTCAGACCATGTACGTAGGCGGGGCGGAACAACGATTCTTTCCATTATACTCCTCTAGACTTCAGTCGGTATTCATGGCTGATGATTCTCTTAACTGAATCGCAAACTGTTCTTTGAATAAGTCGGCATAAGCGCTGTCTGCATAGATCAAATCCCGGTGAGTGCCCTGTTCAATCACGGTTCCGTCATCAATGACGATCACCCGGTCGGCCAGCATAAGCGACGACAGCCGATGGGCTACGACGATAATGGTGCAGTTACCCAGTAAGGGTACCAGCGCTTTTTGAATGTATGTTTCTGATTCTGAGTCAACTTCGGAAACAGCTTCATCCAGAATGAGGATCTTGGGGCGCTTGAGAAAGACTCGGGCAAGAGCAATTCTTTGCCTTTGCCCACCTGACAACCGCACGCCGCGCTCACCCACCAACGTCTCATAACCGTCCTTGAGCCTACCGATGAACTCATCAGCATAAGCCATCTCGCACGCTTCCACTATTTCACGGAGGCTGGCTTCCGGCTTACCAAAGCGAACATTATCCAAAATCGTTCCGTTGAACAAAAATGCATGCTGGTCCACAAGGCCAATTGTCTGCCGCAACAAATCCAGCGATAAATCGCTTATGTTGTATTCGTCAAGGAGAATGGAGCCAGCGGTGGTTTCGTAGAAACGCAACAAGAGGTTGATGATGGTGCTTTTCCCCGCTCCTGTCCGGCCAACTAGAGCGACGGTCGAACATGCGGGAACGGTGAGAAATATTTTTTTCAGGACATCGTGTTCTGTATCTGGATACCGGAAGGAAACATTTCTGAATATAATTCGCCCTTCGATTTTACCCGCCTGCTCACCTCGTTCTGCTTCCGTCTCCGCATCCATAAATTCATAAATCCTCGCTATAGATGCAGTCGCCTGTTGAATCCGAAAGTTGGTGCCCACCAGACTGGTGATTGGCGAATACATGTATCCCAACAGTGTCACAATGGCGAATACCTGACCTAGTGTCATCTGGCGACTGATGATGGAAGAACAACCGTACCAGAGTATATAGGTCATGCTTGCGGACGTAAGGAATCCCGCTATAACACCTCCGACAATCCCAAACCAGTTGGTCTGGATATAAATGTCCCGCAGGCGAGTGAGCCATATCGCGACAATATCAGACTGAAATCCCTGTCGGCAAAACGACTTCACGCTACGGATGCCAGCGAAGCATTCGTTGATTACAGCAGATGTTTGAGCCTGTGTTTCCTGCATCTTCGCGCTTAGTATTTTCATTTTGTGGTTAGCGAAGTAACGGATGTAAGCAAACGGCACAAGGAAAATGCACAGGACTAACGTGAGCTTCGGTTGAATCCATAAGACTATGCAGAATGCCGATGCAAAAGTCAGACCATCAATCAGCAGGGAAACGAAGCTTCGAATAAGCGCACCTTCAATGGCGCGCGCATCGCTCATCACCCGGCTCTGAAGATACACCGAGTGTCGACTTGCAAAGAATGACAAGGGCAGTCGCTGTATCCGTTCAACCAGAAGTCGCTGTATCTTGTATATGATTTCTTCTTTAAAACGAAGGGTGAGTCTCTCGTTCCAGTAGCTACAAACCTGCCGCAGAAGCACAAGGCCAACCAGCCAGAAGGCGAGCATTTTTAACAAGCGGATATCTTTTAAAACTACCGCCCGGTCAATCATGTACATAGATATGATGGGCAATGGCAGTGCCAACACAACAGTCAGGATCATCAATATTCCGATCAGGAAGCATAACTGTGCGTGTGGCCGAAGAAAATCATGTCCAAATCGGAGAACCAGAGATAGCGTTTCCCTTTTCATCATGAATCCCTATGCCAGAATGATCCCAGGAGTAAAGATGCTCAAAATAGCTTCGGCTGAGAAAACTTATCATAGAAATATTAAGTTTTATTTTTTCAGTCTTATAATTTTTAGCAATTTTTATCTTAGTTTCCCAAAATGGGAAGGGTGTTTCTGTTATGAAATTTCCGTTATCCGATTTATATATTGCCCGCAGAAATTAGTTTCATTTCACGTGCTCTTAATTACTCGCGGCGGAATTGGACTTGGAGTTTGAAACTGTCCTTCGCCATTTATTTCCTGGGTTTTCCTTGCCAGCTTCCCCGGCTTGCCCTTCCGTACCCGCTCCGGCAGCCTCTTCTCGCTGGTCGACGCGAAAGTCATGCAACTGCTGGTGGGATATTCCTGAGAAGCCCCCGGTTGCGCGGTAGAGCTGCACCGCAATGCTCATCTATTTACTGCGTGCAGGCTATTGGCTGGGCGTTTCGCCACACCGCCTCAAGAACTTTTTGCCGGTGTGCGCCGGCAAGAATCGCGGCATGGGTACATCGGCGAGTGAAAGAAATCCGCCGTAAAGCCAACGGTTCGAATCAGGAAGTTGAAAATTAATCGCTCTTATCACAGTAGGAGGGAGAAGCCCATTGCCTTTAAGTGATTTAGCACGAACCAACTCGTGCCATCTCCAGAAGCTCCGTGTTGAGGATGTCTGAGATCGAGATGCGGGCCACCCAATGTGGATGCTGCGCGAATGTAACTCGGTTTTATAGCCGAATGTCTTCCTCTACTGGAGGAAATACGGCGGTGGGGATGAACCTACTCAGCCTGCTTGCTGCTCGCTCGTCGCGGTTTCGGCTTGCTCTTGCCTTGAAGATTGAGCGCCACTGCGGCGCGGATAAGTTCTTTCAAGGCCGCCTCGTCGATCTTTTCACCTTCGTGGACGTCAATGGCACGCCGGACATTCCCGTCGAGGCTGGAGTTGAATAGACCCAAAGGATCCTTCAACGAGGCTCCCTTGGCAAATGTCATCTTAACAACGTTTTTGTACGTCTCTCCCGTGCAGACGATGCCGCCGTGGGACCAGGTGGGAGTCCCCATCCACTTCCACTCTTCCACGATCTCAGGATCTGCCGCGTGTACGATTTCGCGTACTTTCGCGAGCGTCTTCCCGCGCCAGTCCGCAAGTTGCTTGATCTTCTCGTCAATCAATGCAGAGGCAGATTCCGCTGGAACAGCCTTTTTCATGTACAGCTCCCTAACTCTTCACCTATTTAGGTGCGGCTCAGCGAACCGCAATCTTCGCAAGAAAACCGCCTCACGATTATTCAGTCGCCTTAGCTGGCCAACTGGGGGGCAACGCCGAACTGCTTTGCGTACTCAGTATTCAAGCGCTGCCAGCCGTCGAACTTCATGGTCTCGGGGCCGACGATGCGTCCGATCGGCTCGCCCGCCAGGAGCCGTTCAAGGACGTCAAGACAGATGTGCCAGCCCGCGGCGCCCCACGAAATGAAGCGGCGATCAATGTTGTGCCAGAGCGTAAGGCGAGTGCCGTTCCCAAGCGGTTCGAGTTCCCACCGCAGATCGCTGCCACCCCAACTGTATTCGAGCAGCCTCGGCGCCTCGGCACGGTTCACGGTTGTCTCGGAGACCTGCGGCGTCCCGACCGTCGAGAGCTTCACCGGCCCCACAGCGGCCAAGCTCCTATCGGCGTCGAACGGCGCCCATTCAGACAGGTGCACAGGATCGGTTAGCGCTTGCCACACCATCTCTGGGGAGTGGCGTAGCTCCCGAACGAGAATGAGCGTCCACTTCTCTCCGTCCTTTTGTACCCGCGCCCCACTGGCGTGACCCGGTGCGTACTGCTCACGAGCGTTCATCTTTTCCTTGTCTTCCTTTTCTTTGGCGTTGATTGATCCATGCGGTCGAGGTGCCGTTCGAGAGCATCTACGTGAGCCGACCAGAACCGGCGGAACGGAGCCAGCCAGGCATCCACCTGCTGAAGTGGCTCAGGTTTCAGCCGGTAGAGACGGCGCTGTGCGTCGACCGTGGATTCCACAAAGCCGGCCTCTCGCAATACTCGCAGGTGCTTCGAAACGGTCGGCTGCGGCATCCGAAGCTGACGCTCAATCTCTCCGACCGACTGTTGCGACGAAACCAGCAGGCCCAATATCGCGCGGCGATTCGGCTCCGCAATGATTTCGAATACTGATTCCACTTTCTTTATATACTCCACAATGCATATACCTGTCAAGGCATACAAAGACGCAGGTTCGGCTAGACGCTCTCTTCAGCATTTCCGCTCCAATCAAAATAATGGAGGCTATTAAACGGAGATATTGATTCTGGCCTGCAACAAAACTCAGGCTTGCCACAGCCTGAGTTTATTGCACACGTATTCTCTAGAACTCCACGCTCAGCTAACTAGTGACTCAGGGCACAGAAGCTGCCCACGCGGTCCCAGATGGTCTGCACCAGGTAATTGCGGGTCCCGAAAACGTGATTGGCATGCGATCCGTTGGGCGCGAGGAACGTTGTGCCGTAAACGAAGTTGCAGATGTCGGCGTTCTCTTGTCCATTCTTCGTGAACCACGCGTTCAAATCAGGATCGGTAGCGGTTTCCGAGAGTTCGTGAATCAGATCGTCGGCAACGGCATCCATTCCAATATCGCCGTTCGGACTTGTGGTGTCTCCAAAGTTGGCCACGTTGCCCGAGCAGCTTGCCTGCTGCGACTGCGGAGGATCCGGCGCCACGGCATACTTGATGTCCTGCCCAATGACAATGCTGCTGGAATGCGTGTGATATGCACACCACACCGATTTTGGCAGCGACACATCCGGCGAGATGGTAAGTATGTAAATGCCGTTGGCATCACTCGGAAGATGTCCATTGGCAATGGCGTTGTGAATGATGGTGGTGTCAAAACTTCCTGACAAGCTCTTGCCCAGCGAATAAGCATCGTTGAACGAACCTGTTGTGGGCGAGTAGTTCAGAATATTCGAAACGGTGGCGCCGGAAGCGTCAGAATACTCGCTGTTGACGTTGAACGCCCCCGATCCGCCCAGGTTTTGAAGGAAATTGTCGAGGATGGCGTGCTGCGTCGTGGTGAAACTCCCGTAATAAACCACATACAAGGCCTTGGGCGCCACCATGACCGGTCCGTTGTGGTAGAGAATGATCGGGGTTTTGGTTGCTGCCGCCTTGATTCTCTTCTCTTTCTGAAAGGTCTGGCGATGACCATCGGGCCGGTTGCGCCCCGCCGTGACTGCAACACAGCTTAAACTCAACAGGAAACACAACAAGTACTTCATTTTCTCCTCCGTCGGGAAGCTTTTGAGAAATGCGCTAGTGTTTACAAAGTGGTAACGAGTATATCTCAAGATGGGCAGTGGCGGGCTTTGCCGAGCATCTAAGGTGAGAGTAGAACCAGCAGCACTGAAAGAAAGTTTTGCGCATCCTCAGCCTGTTCTACGCAACTCCACGACTTGTAAGTTTTCGTCCAGCCTATTCGCGTCTTAATGTTCCCCGACATCTAATCTGATCTCCATCCATGTCACCACGTGCACATCTCCAGCACATTTATTTATGCAAACACGAAATTTTGTTTTTCTTAAAAGCTTGAAAAGCTCCCCAGTCTCGCGCCACCCGCTGCCCAAAAGTACAACACCTTCTTTTGTCTAATTGATCAATTCTTATGTCCAATAAAATTTGCCTGCCACATTACCTAATATAAGAAGATGGATGCCACATTGAAGAAAGAGAGTTCTTCCTCTTTCGGCACGGACAAACCGTTTTGGTTCTGCTCGATCATGGAGAACTCCTGTGCTTTGCTGGCATTGGAGCTAGCCGTGCGAGCCAGCAGGAACTTGGAATCCAAGTTGCTCAATGTTGGAGCGGTACGAACTTATTTCAGCGCGGAGTCCCTCCTCATGTTATGTCCCCGCCGGTCGCTGTATGTCGATTTGTTTTTCTTTTCACCATCTACCTCACCGCTCACACTTATCTGCGATTCGAAAATGAATCAAGCATTTTTTTAAGGTCAACGCACCTGGTTGCGGGGACAATCGCCTGTTTCATTTACGAAGCCTCCCTGCGTTACTAACACGCACGATTGCTGATGTATCTGGCCAAGAGGCCACAGGAGAATACTGATGAGGTTGAAGTGTGCACTTCCGATGTTAGTTATGTTGTTGGTTATGTTTGCTGGAAGCGTGACAATGCAAGGGCAAAACAGCGCCGGACTGGGAGGCGGCGGTTCGATGTATGCGCCGGTGGTTTCTCCTTATGATCCGTCGGTTTCACCCAAGGTGATGTTCGTATCGTGCGATATGACAGGTTTATATCGCAGCACCAACAGCGGACAGAGCTGGACTCTGCTCGATCAGCATAAGATTCACGGCTCAACCCGATTCAGTGTGGCGTTCGATCCGGCAGTGGCTGGGCACCTGCTCGGATTCCAGCCGATCTATTGCGTAGACGGCACATGCACCAATCAGTGCGCATCAGGCAATTGCAAGCAGGGGCTCATGGAATCTAATGACAATGGCGTGACGTGGACGCCTTACCCAGTGGCTATGCCCAGGGCTTATCCGGGGACCTCGAATCCTGTGGTAGTTACGGCTGCGGCTTTCACGCCTGATCTCGGCCTTCTGATCGGCACGACCAAAGGTATTTACAGCATGCAGTCAGGAACGTGGACGCAAGGGGCCGATCACGCGCTTCCAGCACCGAACAGTACAACTGTAGTAAACGACATGGATGTGATCAGCTTCGTGTCGGTCAAAGACCCGGCGACACAAATTTTGCATCACTTTGCTGCGACAGTCACAGATATCTTTCACTGGAATTCGCAGACTGCGCATTGGGACGCGTTCGGGCCGACCACACCTGCGCGTCCAATCGGAATGTACATCACGACTGACAGCACTTTCCCGCTCAGCCGGATTCGCGGATTCGCCGGCGGGGCCAATGCTTCGCACTACGTGCTGTATGCCACGATCCTGACAAGTTCCAGCGATATAAACAGCGTGGGCGGAGTGTACCGTTTCGATTCGAGCACGAATGCCTGGACCCGGCAGGTCGCTGGATTGAATCTGGGACAGGTTGCTGCCACGACTTCGAGTTCGAGCCTGTCGTTTGGCAACGCCCCGGTTACGATCAATGTTGCTTCTTCCACCGGAGCAATCCCAGGAAACCTGGCGGTGCTTGAACCAAGCACACCCGCCGCAGAAAATTCAGTCATTACCGCCGTTCCCTCTGCAACGTCCGTTACGGTCTACAGAGTCTTTGGAACCCACACCGCTTCTCCTACTTTCCCGGTCCAGTTGTCGGGCATTGAAAACGACTGCGCGGTGCTTTCCGCCCCTGTATACGAAAGATTAGCGGTTGCCGACGCCGCCCCGGAGACGGCTTATGTCTCGGTCGAAGCCACGACGTGCTCGCCCAGTTTATATAAGGGAAATTTCAACGGCACGCAGATGATCTGGAAGCCTGTGTATGACGGTTTTCAAAATCACGATGGCACCGGAGAACGTCCGGCAAATAATCTGGATGCGGGATGGATTGAGTTTCAGCCTGCGGGCAACAACAGCCCTCCTTTTGGTGGACTGGGCTGGGGGTTTGGAGGCGGTGCCCATGGACTTGCCGTAGACCCGCAGACTTCAGCCACGGTGGTCTATGCCAACAACGCCGCAGTGCACATCAGCGTCAATGGCGCTGGCCAGACTCCGCCCGCGACCAAAGACTGGGTACAGAAATACAGCCAACTGACATCAGCGGCGGGTACTGCACAGACATCTTCTGCGCGATGGCTGACCAACGGGCTGGATGTGACAACCGCATGGAATTATGTGATTCATCCATTCAAGCCCTCCATTCACTTTGTTCTCAGCACGGATATTGGACTGGCCCGCAGCGATAACAACGGAAGCACATGGCTGCCGATCTCTCAGGCCCAGAATAGTGCGAAGACGGGGCTGGATCCGTGGACGAACTTTTATCAACTCACGTTCGAGCCGCCTGCGCTCACGCCGGCGGGCAAGCTCACGCGCATGTGGGCCGCCGTCTCAACCCAGCATGACATACCTCATGAAACGCAATTGTCTTTAGGCCCCGGCAACGGAGCGGTGTTATATAGCGAAGATGATGGCCTGAACTGGAACAGGGTGGTGGGTACAGGGCTGCCTGCCGGGCCTATTGTCTCAATTGTTTATAAAGCGGGATCTCTTTATGCATCTGTGTGGGGTAATAAGGACGGAACTAATAAAGGAGTTTATGTAAGCACAGATCGCGGCGATACCTGGAGCCCTGTAGGTGATGTGGCCGCGAATACCAGCACAACCAACCGTCATTTTTACCGGCTGCAATTTGATCAACCCGATCCAACCAGCACAGCGGGTACGCTGTACCTTTCGGTCGCGGCTTCCGAGTCCGCATTTCTGGCGGGCGGGCTGTATAAATTCAATGGCGCCACATGGCAGGCGGTGGGCAGTAACCTTGCCACACTCGGGAATATTGCTCCTATTGATTACGCGTTTGACCCTTCGAATGGCTCGATTTACCTGTGCCTGGCCGGCGTTGGCGGCAGCGTTGGCGGAAAAGTCTACAGGTACTCTCCGGTTACCAATACATGGACTCTGCTCAATATTCCATTTACTCCTGGATATCATGATTCGGTTGTGACCTTTGCGCCCTTCGTAACCGGAAGCACTGTCTATTTCACGACCATCACCCATGGCATCTGGAGCATGACTACCGCTGATGATGGTTCCCATGCAACGGAAGTAGCGGTCATTCCATTTCTGGCAGCCCAGAGAATGACTTTTGATCCGGCCAACACTGGTCTGGTCTACATTTCCACTTTGGGCGCCGGGGTGCAGAAGGCCAACCTGCTGAGTATCAGCGCCACGGCATCACAAGCGGTACCTCAGGGTGGCACAGCCGCCTACACCGTGAATGTTTCTGCTCCCGGCGGAAGCGTAACCAATTTAAGCGTGAGTGGATTGCCCGCAGGAGCGACTTTCTCATTCACTCCTGCTTCGGTCAATGCTTCGAATACTTCCGCTCTGAACATCTTTACTTCCAGCTCGACTCCCGTTGGAAGCAGCACGCTGACCATAACGGGAACCAACGGCGTCATGACGCAGACAGCCACCGCCACGCTAGTGGTTACCCAGCCGCTGACGGTGTCCGCCACACCTTCCTCGCAGAGTGTGAATCCGGGAGGCAGTACCAGCTATACAGTCAACGTGGGCGCACCGGCTGGGAGCACGACTACATTGAGCGTGAGCGGCCTTCCGACGGGAGCCACTGCGAGCTTTGCTCCGAGTTCGGTAAGCGGTTCGGCCAGCTCCACGCTCACCGTGACCAGCGCTAACACAACTCCGCTGGGCAGCTCTACGCTGACCATCACGGCAAGCAACGGCAGTTCAACGCAGACGGCTACCGTTACGTTTGTGGTGGCCCAACCGGTGACGGTGTCAGCCACCCCAGCATCACAAACGGTGAACCCCGGAGGCAACGCCACTTATGCAGTCAACGTTGGTGCAGCGGCAGGAAGCACAACCACGTTAAGTATTAGCGGCCTTCCGACGGGAGCCACTGCGAGCTTTGCTCCGAGTTCGGTAAGCGGTTCAGCAAGCTCCACGCTCACCGTGACCAGCGCTAACACAACTCCGCTGGGCAGCTCTACGCTGACCATCACGGCAAGCAACGGCAGTTCAACGCAGACGGCTACCGTTACGTTTGTGGTGGCCCAACCGGTGACGGTGTCAGCCACCCCAGCATCACAAACCGTGAACCCCGGAGGCAATGCCAGTTACACAGTCAACGTTGGTGCAGCGGCAGGAAGCACAACCACGTTAAGTGTTAGCGGCCTTCCGGCGGGAGCCACTGCGAGCTTTGCCCCGAGTTCGGTAAGCGGTTCAGCAAACTCCACGCTCACGGTGACCAGCGCTACCACAACTCCACTGGGCAGCTCTACGCTTACTATCACGGCAACCAATGGTGGTTCAACGCAGACCGCTAACGTTACGTTTGTGGTGGCCCAACCGCTGACGGTGTCAGCCACCCCAGCATCACAAACCGTGAACCCCGGAGGCAATGCCAGTTACACAGTCAACGTTGGTGCAGCGGCGGGAAGCACAACCACGTTAAGTGTTAGCGGCCTGCCGGCGGGAGCCACTGCGAGCTTCGCTCCGAGTTCGGTAAGCGGTTCGGCAAGCTCCACCCTCACGGTGACCGCCGCAACGACAACTCCGCTGGGCAGCTCTACGCTGACCATCACGGCAACCAACGGCAGTTCAACGCAGACGGCTACTGTAACGTTTGTTGTGGCATCATCACAGAATTTCTCGATCACGGCAAATCCGCCTTCACAATCCATGGCTTGCGGCGAAAACGCGGTCTACACGGCCACGATTTCCGCGGTGAACGGATTCTCCGGGGCAGTGCAACTGAGCGTGGACCCGCAGCCGAGCGGCGCTTCGGTCACCATAAATCCGAATCCGGTCGTAAGGGCCGGTTCGGCCACAATTACCATAAGTCCAAGTGGCGGCCCTGGCGGCCCTGCGCCCCCTTCCCCCTCAATGTTTGTTGGATTGCAGGGAATGGTTGCTCCTGCTTTTTCACCAAACTCATCGGCAGTTGGTATTGCCAACCAACCCATGACCTTAACCATTACAGGAACCAGCGGCAGCCTCGTTCACAGTACGACTGTGACGTTAACAACAACCACCCCTCCAGGAGTTGATTGTCCTCTGGCACCGTAGGTTAACAACAATCGAGGTCTGGCCGTTCCACTTTTAAAGACGGCCAGGCCCTTCACATCATCCCCGAGTCTCGGACGCTTTGGACGCTTAATCTCGTCGGGAGACGGAACACTCGGATTCGAGGTGTAGATCCTCACGCCTCTTTTTTCCGCAAGAACCTCAGCTTCTTCATGATTTCATTCCGCAGTTTTATCCACAAAACAAGGAAAGGAATCCGGGGAGACTGGACGAATATTCCGTGTTTTGCAATGGAAAAATAGAACTGTTGGCCGCGATTCACGGAAAACTCGCCGCGAAACGCGGACTTGCAATTGAGGATTTCTGCGGTGTTCGTGGCCTTCCTATTCTTAAAGTAAAAACCCGTTAAGGCTCACGTGCCCGGCAAGCAGCGCAACCGTGAGCGCAAGCGCAGCCGGGCACGCCTTGTCCTGCCTTCAAGACGCCATTTTCACCCGCCGCATGGGGATAAGTTGCTCAGAGTTCAGGTACAATGTAATATGCATGGCCCAAAAAGACTGAAACCAAGACTTCAAACCGCGTCCGCTTCATCATGCTGGATGCGGACATCAGCGACGGCAACCTTGCCGAGTTGACGCACGCAATTACAAATGCTCTTAAGCCTGCAGGCCCTGCGCTTCGCCAGATTTCACGTACTGAAACCCCTGTCCTTACCGCTCCGCAAGACGCTCCTGTCGATGAGCTTGACGCCGAAACACCAGAGCAGGAGGAGCAGGATGAGACAACCGAATCCGCCAACGGTAACGGCGCAAGCCCCAAGCCAGCGCGCGTAAAGAAATTCAAGGCTCCCGACTACCTGCATGACCTGTTCCAGGGTGACGGGGCTCAGCAGTTCAAAGACTTCGCCAAGGACAAAGCCCCGGGCAAAAAGTCCAAGAAGTACCTTGTGGCTGCGTACTGGCTCAAGGAGCACGGCAACAACCCGACCGTCAACTCCAGCAAGATCTACACCTGCTTCAAGACCGCTGGCTGGTCCACCGGCTTCAATGACTGGAACCAGACGTTCCATAATCTTGTCCACTCCAAGCACATGCGAAAAACCGAGACTGCAGGCGAATACGCCATCAACCCGCTCGGCGAAGATGCTGTCGTGAAGGGCGAGGAATAGCCGACAGAATATGGAGCTGAAAGAGTTCGCCGCTTCTGTCAAAGGCTTTTCCTCCCTGCCGCACCCCGACAGGGTACTGCATTTCGCGTGGTACCTCCACAAACACAAGGGCAAGGAGCGCTTCGACCAGCCGTCCATACGCGCCTGCTATAACGAGCTGCATATGGACGAGCCGAACCTCAGTGAGACGTTCAAGCGGCTGGTCGCTAAGCGTCCCAAGCTCGTAATCCCTGATGGCGGAGGTCTGCGCCTTGAGCACAATGTCCGGCAGAAACTTGACGCCAAGTACGGCCAGCACGAGACGACGATAGCCATATCAAAGATGCTCGCCGATTTGCCGGGAAAAATATCCGATCAGGCGGAGAAACTTTTCCTCTCTGAGGCCATCAAGTGTTACCACAACAAGGCGTTCCGCGCAGCGATCATCATGGCGTGGAACTTGGCTTACGACCATCTCCTCAACTGGATACTCGCCGACCCGGGCAGGACATCGAAGTTTCAGGCAAGCATTGCTGTCCGCATAGGGCCGAAGAAAGCCGCAGCCATCACCATCGTTAAGCGTGAGGATTTTGAAGAACTCAAGGAAAGCGAAGTCCTTGACATCTGCAGTAATGCCAGGTTATTCCCCTCGCAAAACACCAAGAAAATCCTCGATATACAACTCACCAAGCGCAACCTCGCCGCGCATCCATCACTTATCGTGATTGATGCTCCCCAGGCAGATGACACCATATCGAGCCTCGTGAACAACGTCGTACTCGTTCTTACATAGCGCATCGCGATATAGCTGGATCTCTACACAGGAAGATGCGGATGAAGCACGGGCGGCGCAAGGAGCATTCCTGGCAGCGGTCGGGCTCAAGTCAGAGGCCGTGCAATGAGCTGTGGGTTGAATTGTGGGTTGGATTTTTTGGGCGATTGCTCTTTAAGTCTATGAAAAAGCTGGCGGGGACGACGGGACTCGAACCCGCGGCCTCTGCCGTGACAGGGCAGCGTTCTAACCAACTGAACTACGTCCCCACGCCTGGATGCGGTTTAAGCAAACCGCATTTACTGCCATACCCTGTTGCACACCACCACTGCGATCACCGGACAATATCGAAGAGGATTGATCTTGCGAAATTGGCTTTTCTAAGTGGAGCAGCAGGGCACGACCCAAAGCATCTGTCCATGCTCTGTGAAATAAATTGTACCAGACAGAGTCGAAACTCGTCACCGCATCGTATGACGCCATACAAAATGTAACCGAGAGGAAGCCGTCGAGACGCATAGGATGTAACCCGGCTCAGAGAAGAGGACAGTTGGGCGAGAAATGCTTAACGCATGCATCAACGAATCACTGAGCGCGACGGGCACTCACAAGTTATTGCACTTTTTTCAGGCTGAGTTTTCTCCATAATGTTCCATCGGGCAGCTTCATTGTGCCCTGCATAACATTGTCTTGCACTTCGAATTGGAGCACCCCTTTGGGGAAAGAACACTCCAGCGAGCGATCCTCCCCGTCATAGCTGCACTCGATGGTTGACATGGTGACCGGTTGGCCATCCACGATTTTGTCGGCTTTCAAAGAGAACCACCCAGGCTTTTTTTCAATCCGGGTGAAATGGTATAGGGAATCTTCGTCGTGACAGGCGCTCGGTTTCACCTGGCACAACGACTCTCCGCGCCAGTCGCCAACCACCGCGTCACTGCCTTTCCCGTCGTCGGCGAATACGTTTGCAGGTACAGTCACTGTGGCAATCGGCACCGTTACGATAAAGCACGCCGCAACCCATACCACCTCAGGAAAGTCCCTCTTACGGAAGTGCATCTCTTAATCTAAGCTCCTGATTCAAAGTGAATCCCATCACCCCATTTCTCCCACTCATTCAATCGCAACAGGTTTGACGTTTCCGGCTGACAAAGGAAACCAACGCTCCAGTCCGCCGTAATCCTTCGCCGTAGTCCGTAATGATTGCCCACTTTTTCAGGTTATCTTTTTTCATCTTCCTGCTAACCTATTAGCACATTGATCGTCTCAATTGTCGTTGCTCAGACTCCCGCTACCCGTATCGCATTCTGCACCAGCGGGCATGAAGGTATGGCACTACGGCAAGCCTGGTGAACTAAGGAGATCGGATGAACGTCTCGGCCTGGACGGAAACACTGTCGAAAGATATGCGCTATGCACTGCGGCAATTTGCCCGTAATCCTGTATTCACGTGCGTGGCGGTGCTATCGCTGGCGGTTGGAATCGGCGCCAATACCGCTATCTTCAGCATCATGGACGCCGTTTTGCTGAAATCTTTGCCCGTCCGCAATCCCAGCGAACTGGTTTCGCTCAGCGATCCCAACAGTTCAGGCGTCTCCTCAGGCATGACCAATGGCGAAAGAGGGCTCCTCAGCTACGCCGAGTTTGCGCAACTGCGCGATCATTCGAAAACATTTTCCGGAATGTTCGCCGCCGAGTCGCAGCTTGATCGCTGGCACATCCGCATCTCCGGAGGCCCGCAGGAAGAAACTCGAGGACGGCTGGTTTCAGAGGAATACTTTTCGCTGCTGGGCGTTGACCCAATGATTGGCCGGTTTTTCAGCAAAGAAGACGCGCACGGTGTCGGCCAGGATGCATTCGCAGTGCTCAGCTATGACTACTGGCAGCGCCGTTTTTCCGGAAACGTCTCTGTGCTTGGCACGCCGATCCGTATTTACGGAACTACGGTCACGGTCATCGGCGTAGCCGCGCCAGATTTTCACGGTGAAAGTGCCGGCGACAAGCCCGACATGTGGGTGCCCATGATGATGCAGCCGCTGGTCATGCCGGGGCGCGACTGGCTGCACGAAGATCTTAGCCAAAACATGGATAAAGTAATGTGGCTCCAGGTGTTCGGACGCCTTAAACCCGGCGTAAGCAGGGAGCAGGCGCAGTCGGAAGTAGATGTGCTCTTTCGTGGAATCATCGAGACTGGTTATCCAACCACTCTTCCGCCTGACGTGCGCAAGCAGGCCCTTGACCAGCATTTAAAACTTCACGACGCGCGCACCGGCGCATTCGGCGGACGCAACGATTTCGCGGAGCAACTGCTGATCCTGCTGATTGTTTCCGGGGTTGTGCTGCTGATTGCCTGCGCCAATGTCGCCAATCTTCTTTTGGCTCGCGCTACAGCCAGATCAAAAGAGGTAGGCGTTCGACTTTCTATTGGAGCTTCGCGGGCCAGATTGATACGGCAATTCCTCACCGAAAGCCTGCTGCTCTCCCTGCTGGGCGGCGTGGCCGGACTGTTGCTGGCATGGGGCGGATCGCGATTTCTGGTGTTCCTGCTCGCGGGCGGGCGGCGTGATCTTGCGCTCGCTCCGGCGCTTGATCCCACAGTGCTCGGCTTCACCATCGGCGTTACCCTGCTCACAGGAATTATTTTCGGACTTGTGCCGGCCATCCGTGGCACACGCGTTAACCTGAACCAGACTCTGCGCGAAACCGGACGCGGTTCCACCAGTTCGGGCGCAAAGCTGAACCTGGCCAAGGCGCTGGTGATTGTTCAGGTAGGTCTGTCGTTGCTGGTGGTAGTGGGCGCAGGCCTCTTTCTCCGCACTCTGTGGAACCTGCAATCCGTTGACCTGGGTTATGCGAAAGAGAAGCTGCTCATGGTCAATGTAGACGGTGTGACTGCCGGCTACAAGGGCGAGCAGTTATCCGGTTTATGGCGCGATTTGACCGAGCGCATCCGTGCTCTGCCGGGCGTGCAGGGCGCCACCTATTCGATGAACGGGCTGTTCAGCGGATCGGAATCGGCCGACGAAATTGACGTGGAAGGTTTCAATCCGCAGAAAAGTGATGAGAAATTCTCGCGCTTTGACGCCGTTGGTCCTGAATATTTTGCCACTGTAGGCGTCCCGATCCTGCGTGGAAGAGACATCAAGCTGCAAGACACCGCCAAGTCGCCTCACGTGTGCGTGATCAATGAAGCATTTGCCAAACGCTTTTTCCCGGATCGCGACCCGATAGGCCGCCACATCACAGAGAAATTTGGCGACAAAAAGAATGTAATGGAAGTGATTGGCATCGCCAAAAATGCGCGCGATCACCGTCTGAATGGCGACGTTCCTCCACGATTCTTTATTCCCGCCGACCAAGGCATGCAAGGGCCGAATGAATGGAGCAACTTTGAAATCCGGACAGCCGGCAATCCAGAGCAAATGCAGGAATCGGTTCGCAAAGCAGTTCTCGCGCTCAACCAGGATCTGCCAGTTGGCGAGGGACGTCCTCTGGTGGAATCTCTCGACCGCACTACCGCACAACCACGTATGATTGCGCGCCTGTGCACAACCTTCGGCATCATCGCATTACTGCTGGCGGCCACCGGGCTCTATGGTGTGCTCTCTTATGGCGTTGCGCAACGCACCAATGAGATTGGCATTCGCATGGCTTTGGGCGCAAACCGTGTGCGCGTAATTTCCATGATCCTGCGCGAGACAGGATTGATGATCATGATTGGAGTCATCATCGGCGTGGTGTTTACGGCAGCCGCCACCCGCCTGGTTGCTGCCAGACTATATGGCCTGAGCGCCCTTGATCCGCTCACCATACTGACCGCCGGATTGATTCTAGGTAGTGTCGCCCTGATTGCCGGATACATACCCGCAGCCCGCGCTGCAAAAGTGAATCCGGTGAACGCGCTGCGGCATGAATAATTGAGCACGCATTTTTTCACAACTTTACGCGGCCCTGAAAAGGGCCGCTCTTCCACCAAAAAATCGGAACGCAGCAACTATGGAATAGCTCTAAAGCGGTGTCATTCTGAGCCGTCAGGCGAAGAAACTGCTCCGCTGCTGCTGCGCGTGAGCAGCAATGAAATACTCAGCATAATCTCTGGGTAAAAGAACGTGTTCACCCATGTAAAGCCGATAAACTAAAACCATATCTAATCTACTCAGAAACAAAATTCACATTGATGAAAGCTTCGCGCTGTAGCCGTGCTCCCTCGCGTTCTTTGATATAAGTTGTCCTCTTCACCAGATCAAGCGCTGACTGGCTTAGAGCGGCCCCTGAATCATCTACGAGTTCCGCATCCAGCACCTTGCCATCACGATTAAGAATGGCATGAACAATGACCGGTTGAATTATCGAAGCTCCGGGAGCAACCTTGACCACCTGCGGAAACCGCATGGCTGCGGAAAGAATTGGCCCGGACCGCTGGTTTCTCATCTCAACGCTGGGCGTCAACACATCGGCTCCGTTGGTTTCCGCTTCAGCAATGCTGTCGAGATGTGCATCCAACACGGTCTTTCCGCCTTCGACGATTGAAAACTTTCGGGCCACCGAGCGGCCATGGAATTTTATCGCATCATCGTAATCGTAAAGCACATAAATGCCGGGAGTGTCGGAGAGTATCTGAAGCAAACCAGTTTTCTGATCAATGCAATATTCTCGTTCCACCCATCTGCGTCCGGGAGTAGCAGTCGGGTCAGACATGCCACCAGAGATCAGAATGCAAGTGACCTCTTTGCCTCTCCAATTGGCATTCGCTGTTCTGAGCAATGCATGGGCTGTATCGGCATGAATCGGCCAGAACAAAGCGTCCCTCAACATTTGCAGGCGCAACGGAATAAACTCGACAGGCCGGTCATCAAAAATATTTCTGCGCACGGAAATGCGTGTAAGGGCGAAATCGCCCAGCCTGGCAATCCAACGAAAACTCAGCGGAGCTACCCATGTCTCTTCCATCTCGCCAGATCCGGTGTAGAGAACATTGCCGGTGGCATTGAATCCCACGCGCATAGTAAATGCAGGGCTGCCGGGAGCGTGCAGGTTGCTGTTCTGGCGGGCACGCTCGAGCAATTCGATGACTTGCGCACGCTGTTCCGGTGTGTTTGGAACTTGTGTGGAACCCGTGACTAATTCAAATGAATCGGGCGGTAGCGGCGCAACCTGTGGTGAGTTCTGGCAGAAACCCGCAATGGTCAAAAAGATAGTTGAGAAGCAAAACAGCAGCCGTCGCATGGTAAGCATCTGGCTCTCCTGTCAAATCCAGGCTTACGCTTCCCCAAACAACATTGGCAGGTATCTTAACCCTGCCAATGTGAGTACCGCAATGCAAGTATTGTAAAAACCAACGTGGGACCGATTACATCCAGACTACTGCTGCCACCCGCCACCTAAAGCCCGGTAGAGTTGCACGAGCGAATTGAGTTCGTTGAACTGTGCCTGGGCGAGATTAAGCTGGGCGGAAAAATAGTTTGTCTGGTTGGTCAGCACTTCCAGATAACTGGCGGCGCCGCCTTTATAACGAATGTCAGAAAGGTGTGCCGCATCCTGCGCGGAATTGGTGAGCAATTCCTGCTGATGCCTGAACTCCTGGTCTTTCTGGTAGGCGATCAGCGAATCGCTCACATCGCGAAATGCCTGCTGGATGGTCTCCTTATAAGTAAGCAGAGCGTCCTGCTGCTGGGCCTCCGCCAGCCTTACACCCGAGCGCAGCCTGCCGCCGGTAAAGATAGGCTGTGCCAGCCCCGCGCCGAAACTCCACAAGCCGGCTGGCCCGCTGAAAAGGTTGGTGAGCGACGATGTTTGCGTGCCGCCATCGCCGGTCAAGGTGATCTGCGGAAAATATTGCGCTCTGGCCACTCCGATCTGCGCGTTGAAGGCGACTAACTGTTCTTCGGTCTGCCGAATATCAGGCCGCCGCTCTAACAGGGCAGAAGGCAGTCCCGCCGGCACCTGCGGCAGATGCGGCTGCTCCGTAAGTTTCAGTCCACGCGGTATGGCATCAGGATTATGTCCGATCAAAGTGCTGATGAGATTTTCCTGCTGCTGAATGCGGCGCTCCAAATCGGGTATCTGTTCGCCTGCGGTAAATACCAGTTGTTCTGCCTGGCGGACGTCGAGCATAGACGTAGCGCCATGATCGGCCAGCAACTGCGTAAGCTTCAGTGAATCCTGGCGCGAAGCCAGCGTCTGGCGGGAGATTTCCAGCTCAAGGTCAAGCTCGCGCAACTGGAAATAACCCGATGCAACATTGCTGACCAGAGTGCTGATGACCTGTTGCCGCGCCCACTCGCTGGCCAGCAGTTGAGCGCGGGCAGCTTCAGTCGCGCGCCGGAACCTGCCCCAGAAATCCAGCTCCCATGCCGCCGATACAGTGAGTGCTCCGACCCCGCTGGTGGCGGCGGGAATTAACCCTTGAGGAGTGCGCTGCTCTGCAAGCGACCCGCCTGCGTTGACTGCCGGAAACTGGTTGGAGCGCGTGATGCCTAATTGCGCCTGCGCTTCCAGAATGCGTGCGGCAGCGATCCGCACATCATAATTTTCCTGCAATGCGGTACGGATCAATTGCTGGAGCTGCTGGTCCTGGAATACCTCCCACCACTTCTGATCGGCCAGCGATGCCGGACCATCCTTCGCTGCCTGTTCGGGCGTAACGCCTCGATAAGCGCCGGGAACATCTGTTGCCGGACGCTTGTAGCGTGGGCCAACGGTGCATCCGGCCAAAAGCAGAATGGAGCTGAATATCAATGTGTTCGCTTTATTCATCGTTCGTTCTCTGCAAGGTTTGTGCGCCCTGCTGCTAACGCGGGAGAACATCCCGCCATATCCTCTTAATCATCCGCTCCGGTCGGGCTCGGATGAGGCAGGGCCGTGCCCCTTACATGAGACTTGCGCCGCAGCCGCGCCGCCAGTCTTTCGACCAGCACAAACAGCATGGGAATAATGAAGATGGCGATGCAGGTGGCGGTAAGCATTCCGGTAACTACAACCGTTCCCAGAATGCGGCGTGAAGCTGCTCCCGATCCACTGGCCAGCCATAGCGGCACGCAGCCGAGAATAAACGCGAACGAAGTCATGAGAATCGGACGCAGGCGGAGCTTCGCGCCTTCCAGCGCCGCTTCCACCAGATCTCTTCCCTTCTCATGCTCCATCTTGGCAAACTCGACAATCAGAATTGCGTTCTTGGCCGAAAGCCCGATGAGCATAATCAGCCCAATCTGCGCGTAGATATCCAGATCAAAATGGCGAAGCTGCAAGCCCAGGAACGCGCCGAACACGGCAATCGGAACCGAGAGCAACACTGAGAATGGCAGCGCCCAGCTTTCATAGAGCGCGGCCAGAATCAGGAAGACCAGCAGAAGCGAGAGAGCAAAGATGCCCCCAGCAGCGCCCGACGCTTTCTTTTCCTGATAAGAAAGATCGCCCCAGTCATAGCCCATCTCGGGCGGCAGCGTTTCTTTCGCTACTTCTTCCAGCGCATCCATGGCCTGGCCGGAACTGTATCCGGGAGCGGCGCTGCCCAGCACCTGGGCCGCGCGATAAAGATTGAAGCGGTTTGTGTATTCCGGCCCGGTAATCGGCTTGGTAGTCACCACCGCTGAGAGTGGCACCATATTGCCCTGGCTATTACGCACGTAGTATTGGCCAATATCGTCAGCGCGTGCTCTCTCGCTTCCCTCGGCTTCCAAAAATACTTTCCATTGCCGTCCGAAGCGGTTGAACTGGTTGACGAACAGGCCGCCCAGATATGCCTGAAGGGTCTGGTAGACATCACCAACAGCCACGCTCTGCTTCAGCACCTTGTCGCGGTCTACGTCGGCATAAATCTGTGGGACACCGTTCGAGAACGATGCATTTACGCCACTCAACTCAGGTCGTTTGCGCGCAGCCGCCAGAAACTTTTTCAGGTTCTGGTCGAGAAAATCAATCGAGCCACCGCTGCGGTCCTGAATCCAGAATGAAAACCCGCCCGAAGCGCCCAATCCAGGGATGGCGGGAGGCATGAACGCAAAAGCATTCGCCTCCGGCACGTCAGAGGCCAGCCGCTTATTCAGTTTCTCGAGAATCTGGCGCGCTTCCAGGCCCTTTCCGCCGCGCTCATCCCAGGGCTTCAAGGCCACAAAGAAGAAGCCATTGTAAGAAGAAGAAACGCGAGTCAAAAGACTGAATCCGGCGACGCGGCTCACATATTGCACGCCCTCAGTTTGCGAAAGTATGCCTTCAATCCTCTGGCACACCTGGTCCGTGCGGGCCAGCGACGCCGCAGGCGGAAGCTGCGCATTCAAGAGGAAGTAGCCATAATCTTCTTCAGGAAGAAAGCTGGTGGGCAGCTTGCGGCCCATGGCTCCATCAATCAACACGAACCCCAGCAGGATCAGCACGCCTACCACGGCCTTGCGGATCAACGTATGGCTCAGGCTGCCATAGCCGTGCGTCATTTTGGCAAACCAGCGATTGAAGGCGGCAAAGAAGCGCGCCAGCAGCCCTGTAGATTTTTCGCGCGGACGCAGCAGCATGGCCGAAAGCGCCGGTGAAAGTGTTAAGGCGTTGAACGCAGAGATGAGCACGGAAATCGCGATGGTCACGGCGAACTGCTTGTTCAGCCGTCCTTGAATTCCGCTCATGAAAGCGATGGGAATGAACACCGAAGAAAGAATCAGGGCAATTCCAATCACCGGGCCTGATACTTCTTTCATCGCCTGTAAAGTGGCCTCGCGCGGCGCCATGCCTTCTTCAATATGGTGCTCCACCGCCTCCACTACTACGATGGCATCGTCTACCACTAGTCCAATGGCCAGCACCAGGCCGAAGAGTGACAATGTGTTAATCGAGAAGGCCAGAAATGGAAAGAACGCAAACGTGCCGATGAGCGAAACGGGCACCGCAATCATGGGAATGAGCGTGGCCCGCCAGTTCTGAAGGAACAAATAGACCACAAAAATCACCAGCACCATGGCTTCGATCAGCGTGATCAGAATCTCGCGAATACCTTCTTTTACCGGACGCGTGGTGTCGAGCGAAGTAACGTAATCCAGGTCGGCGGGAAAACGCTGCTTCATCTGGTCCATGACTTTTTGTACGCCATCGGCCACGGCGATGGCATTCGAGCCGGGCGCCTGAAACACTACAACAATGCAAGTCGGCTTGCCGTTCATGCGCGCAACCTGCTGGTAGTTCACTGCTCCCAGCTCGATTCTGGCTACATCTTTCAACCGCACTACTGAGCCGTCTGGATTCGAGCGCACCACAATCTGCCCGAATTGGTCGGCGGTCACCAGGCGGCCCTGCGCGCGGACCGTATAGGTCATCTCATTGCCGGGTGGCGCAGGTTCCGCGCCTACCTGGCCTGCGGGATTCACATTGCTCTGCTGCTGAATGGCTTTGGTGAGATCGGGAACCGTGAGATGCAGCTTGGCCAGAAAGTCGGGCTTCACCCAAATGCGCATGGCGTAATCGCCCGCGCCAAACACTCTTACCTCTCCCACGCCCGGCACGCGATACAGCGCATCATTGATATTGATGTTGGCGTAGTTGGCGAGAAACAGCGAATCGTATGAGCCTTTCGGCGAATACAGCGCGATCAGCAGCATGGGAAAGCCGGTGGATTTACGCAGCGTGAGCCCGAACTGGGCCACGTCTGGCGGAAGATTTGGTTGCGCCTGCGCCAGCCGGTTCTGCACGTTCACCTGATCGGTGTTGGCGTCGCTCTCAACGTCAAAAGTCACAGTTTCCTGCAACGTGCCATCGTTGGCGTTGGTGGACTGCATATAAAGCATGTTGTCCACGCCGTTGAGCTGCTGCTCCAGCGGAGTCGCCACCGACTGCTCGATGGTGCTTGCATCTCCACCGGTGAAAGTGGTGCCGATAATAATCTGCGGCGGAACGATCTGCGGAAACTGCGCCAGCGGCAGCTTGCCCATTGAAACCAGTCCGGCCAGCACGGTGATGATTGAGATCACCATCGCCACAATAGGCCGGTTAATAAAGAATTTTGCCATTGGCCGTCTGCCTTCCTCGCTTCACGGGTTCGCTGTTTTCGGCGCGACTGTGGCCCCGTCTTTCACTTTTTGCAGCCCTTCCACAATCACGCGCTCGTTAGGCTTCACTCCGTCTTCGATGATCCACATTTTGCCCACGCTCGGCCCCACCTTCACCGGACGGATATTCACCTTGTTGTCATTGCCTACCACCGCCAACTGGTAGCTTCCCTGAAGTTCTGTAACCGCGCGTTGCGGCACCAGCAGCGCCGATCTTTGTGTGCCGGTGTCTGCGGATACCCGCCCAAACTGTCCGGGGCGCAGCAGATTGCCGGGATTCGGAAAAGAACCCACGACGCGAATGGTACCGGTGTTCACATCTACCTGGCGATCGGCCAGCAGGAAGGAACCTTGATGGGGAAACGTGCTGCCGTCAGAAAGCACCAGCTTCAAGGGAATGCCTTTCCATGCATCCTGCCCGGCATTGGCTTTGCCGCGATTCTGCGTTTGCATGAATTGCTGCTCGCTGATGGAAAAATATGCCTTGATGGGATTGACCTGAGAAACTGAAGTAAGCACCGTAGTAGGGCTCACGAGGTTGCCAATCTGCGTCTGCGCAATGCCGGCAATGCCATCCAGCAGCGATGTCACCTTGGTAAAGCCCACGTTGAGCTGCGCCTGCTCCAGCGCCGCTTTCGCAGTTTCAACGGCAGCCTTGGCCCCGAGCTGCGCCTGTACATCGTTGTCCAACTGGCTTTGCGCTATGGCGCGCGCTTCGGCCAGCGGAGTGTCGCGCTTCACGTCCTGCTGCGCTTTTCCAAGCTGGGCCTCGGCCTGCGCCAACTGTCCCTTGGCTTGATCGAGCGCGGCCACGAACGGGCGCGGATCAATCTCAAAAAGCACTTGCCCTTTGTGGACGTAAGAACCTTCTTTGTAATCCTGCCGGATGAGATATCCGGAAACCCGGGGTTGGATCTGCGCGTTCACGTATCCGTCGAGTGTGGCTGTCCACTCGCTGATCATCGGAACATCTTTCTGCACTACCGGAGTGACCTCAACCTCCAGCGGCTTGGGCGGCGGCGCAGAAGCTTTGACTCCGCCGCATCCGGATAGAAAGGCAATCATTAAGATAAAAGTGGCCAGCAGAACCGTTCCCTGCCATCTGCCTGCGCGCCGAACATCCGGCAGCAACCAGGAAGACGTAGCAGATCGAATTGAGTTAACGCTGGATGGTGGGGCCATTACCGGCATAAGAGCGGTCCTTCCTTATTTCTGTTTTTCTGGCTGCCCGCCGTTTCAGCGCAGCCGTAACGAAGGCGATAACGAAATCAGCATCTTCTTTCGAAGTGGTTTTCGGTACTGAAGTTAAACGGCGTTGCAGCGCCGAGACGGTAAGGTCTGCGATAGACCAGGCAAACAGTTCAGGCGGCCAGGGCTCGATTTTGCCCAGCGCTGAAGCTTTCTTCAAGGCCAGCGCAAGCTGCTCCACCGGTTCGCGCAGCCAATCCTCGCGCTTCACGCATACGGCCTGCGGTCCGGCCGGGACTCCGGGCTCCATAAACATGATCTTGAAGAACTCACGCCGCTCTTCACAATATTCAAAGCGGGTCAGCACGAATGCCGCAATCTTTCCGAGCAGCGTGTCCGCGGCCGCCATGCGCTCCAGCGTGCGCTGCTGCAAGACAAAGCGGTCATTCTCAACGGCTGCGCTGTAGACTTCTTCTTTTGACTCGAAATAAAGGTACAGCGTGCCCTTCGCCAGTCCTGCGGCAGAAGCAATCTCGTCCATGGTCGTCGCTTGGTAGCCCTTTTTCGCGAACACTGCCCGCGCGGAACTCACGATCTGCGAGTGCCGGAACTCAGACACTACGTCTTTTTTTGACTTTGCAGCTTTATGCATGGGTATGACTCAATGGTACTACAGAATGACTGGCGGGTCATTCTATTGGACGCGCCATTCGCAATATAGAAGCGGGAAATCAGAAAAGAATTGCAGACTTCGGTAAAGAAGGGTTAAGTACCACCAAATTTCAGGTCAGAGGGTGGTGCGAACTAGAGTTTGCATGCATTGACGAGACATGTAACAGGGCATGACTTTCAGTCGTGCCGAAAAAGTCTTATAAATACTGGGCTTCAGCCCCTGGATACCTTCCACCTCACGATAATGTGCCATCAAAATCGAGTCACACCCCTTTCAGCTTCTGCGCCGATCATGTGCTTCCATGAAGTTATTGATTAGTTTCGGCACCATCAACAAAGACTAAGAGGTTCTCGTGAAAATGCCTCGTATCAGTCTTGTAAGTGAAACATCACGTGGATTCCTCGACTCCGCGTCCAAAAAGCAGACGCTGCGCTCGGAATGACAGCCGGTAAAATTTTGAGGTTGAGGACCGTATTAGGCGACCAAGTCCTCATTCCCGAAACGACGACCTAATGTCATCCGTTCCTCGGACTGGGGGAAGATGAGATGCAGGATATTTCCGCAAGTACGGGCAATCGGGTTCATTCCGCCCTTTCATCTGCACACATCCCGTTCTGATATTTATTTTCATCCCACGCCTAGTACCAAATACCGAACCACTACGCTATACTGCGCTCTTAGCGACCAATCCATACCAAGGAAAATTGCACTCATGTCAGTAAAATCCCCCGAACTGGAACAGGAAGAGCAGAAACTTACCTCCAGAGAAGATTTCCCTGCCCTTGAAGAAAAAATCTATAAAACCATTGAGCTGCTCAAGTCGGCGCGCGAGGCCAAGGCCTCCGCAGAGCGCGATGCTAACCGCCTGCGCGACCAACTGGAGCAGCGCGAAGAAGAACTCGACCTGCTGCGCACCGAAGTCGTCGGCCTGCGCAAAGAGCGCGAAGAGGTGCGCGGCCGGGTGGAAAAGATGCTGAAACAGATTGATCATCTGGTTGCGGAATGATTTCCCACCCGATGACCACCACGCAGTTTGAACTGGACGGTTACCAGGTTGTGCGCAGCCTGGGAATCGTCCGGGGCATTATTGTGCGGTCGCGTTCCATCATTGGCAGCATCGGAGCCAGCCTGCAAACCCTCATCGGCGGCAATATCTCCCTGCTGATCGAACTGTGTGAAAAGGCCCGCAACGATTCTTTCAATCTCATGCTTCAGCACGCCGCCCAACTGGGCGCCAACGCGGTGGTCGGCGTCCGCTATGACGCCACCGAGATCATGCAGGGCGTAACCGAGGTGCTCTGTTACGGTACTGCGGTCGTGGTCGAGCCAAAACGCTAACGCATCTTAAATTGCTGTATATATCGGGGGATTTACGTGCGCTGCAATCGCGGCGAGGCCCCATACCTCTGGGTAGCGTAGCCGACAATCAGTCCCACCATGCCGCCGGGTAGCATGATCTGGAAGTAATAGCCGTGCTGCAACTGCGCGATGATGAAGGCCAGAAACAGCCCTACCGCCAGCCCAAACACAATTCCCAGCGCCAGCGAGTGGACTTTGCGGGCAAAGAAGCCGATCAGAAAACCGGCAATGATTCCCTTAAAGCAGGAGCCCACCACGATGCCCATCATTCCGTTGCGGACTGCCGGCGTGAACCAGGCCGTAAGCCCATCGAAAATACCCAGGATGCCGCCCAGCACGATACCCAACAGGATCTTGTTCATTCCTTCCATCCTTATCTGGGGAATTCCCCTTCAACTCTTCTATTCACCGTTTTTCCCGCGGCCTTTAGATTTTCTGGAAATATTCAAAATAATTAGCGTGAGAAAGCAATAAACATCAGCCGCATGAGCAGGTACGCCAGAACCAGAACGATGGCTACCTGATGTCGGTTGGCCAGCCGCGCGGCCCGCTCCCACACATTCTCTCGATAAGCCCTTACCGGCAGCCCGTCGAGATACCTGCCAAGGTCGTCTGACATTTCTTCCACCGAACCGTAGCGCGAATCCAATTCAGCAGCCATGGCCCGGGCACAGATCGCTGCTAACGGTTTGGGCAGGGCTGCATCTCTGCCGCTTGCGCCAGAGGAATTGCGGCTGGAACGAAGGACGAAGTCCATGACTGCGCCCAGCCCGTAAACATCAGTGCGGCGGTCCAGCGAGCCGGTTTCTCCCCGCTGCTGTTCCGGGGACATATATCCCGGTGTGCCCAGAATGGCTCCATCTCCGGTAGGCGGCAGATCAGGCTGACCGGAATGACGGTGCTGGGTTCCAGACGCATCAGCCGCAACGTCGCTAACATCGTCGCTTCCGCCGTCGCCAGAGAGTTTCGCCAGACCCCAATCCATGACCAGTACCTCGCCAAACGGCCCGATCATAATATTGGCAGGCTTCAGATCGCGGTGGATGATGCCGCGCGCGTGGGCAAACGCCAACGGCTCGGCGATTCTGCGCAGCAGGCGCAGCGATTCCCGCAACCCCGTGTGACGCACAAATTCTTCGAGGGTCTCTCCCTGCACGTGCTTCATGCAATAAAAAGTGCGGCCATCGGCCAGCGTTCCAGCGTCATGCACGGGCACGATCCCCGGATGCTCCAGCTCGGCCAGCACCGTAGCTTCACGCATCAGGCGAGCGGAAAGTTCAGGCGAACTGTTTTCCAGGGCCACAATCTTCAGCGCCACCATGCGCCGCAGCAGCGGGTCTTGCGCCAGCCATACCGTCCCCATGCCTCCACTTCCCACATAGCGCACAGGCATATAACGGGTGCCGCCCAGATCGGGCAGGCTGATTTCGGCGGCCAGGCGGACTACCACCTCATCAGAAAGCCATTTCATCTGCTGCCCGCTCCACCAAAAAGGGCCTGGGCTTCGCGCCGGAATTCTTCTTCGCTGCCCGTCATGTCCCGAAGTTGCTCGAGTACGCAGCGGCGAAACTCCCGCCGGGCAAAAGAAAGATAGTTGGTCACATCAGTTACTGCCACTCCAAAGCGGGAAGCCAGATCAGCATAGGCCGGCCTGGGCTCGGCATCGGCCAGATCATATTGCTCGAAGATGCTGAATTGCCTGAGCTTGCCGACCGCTTCGCAACTCACGCGCAGGCGTTCGACGGCCAATGCAAACAACGAACGTATCCACTCCTTCTCAAAGTAATCGTCGAGCGAGGCTGGCTGGGCTGCCAACGCCAGTTCGCGGTCGGCCTGCTCAAAGTCGAGCGAGATGTGTACGGCTTGCCCGCCCCGCTTTTGCCGGTGAGCGTCGCGGGAATGATTCAGAAAGAAGCGGTCAATACAGGTGCGCAGGAAGGTGCGCAGGCGGCTTTTGTCGGGCTCATAGGAATTCAGGAACTCACCTTCGAGCAGGCGGGCGAAAAAGTCCTGGGTAAAGTCGCGAGCGTCTTCCGCGTCCATGTGCCAGCGCAGGCGAACATACTTATAGATAGGTTTCCAATAGGCAAGACAGAGCGCTTCCATGGCATCAACACGCAACGCCGCATCGCCGCTCTGGGCTGCCGCCACTACCGAGTAACGTGTGGCCGGAAATCGGTCGCCCTGATCAGAAAAACTCATTCGAAACTCTGCATACTCAGACGCGGCAGAGTGTACGTTGAAAGCAATCGCGGTTACAAGACCGAAGCTTAAGAGATAAAAGCATTCTGAGATGAAGGTATCTTAGAAGCAGAGTAGGTCTAAGTGCCGCAGGCACGCAGCCAAGAGCATGACATTAAAGATGTTTGCTTTTCAATTTTGGCATTTTTGGCAATCATGGCAATTTTGGCAACTCATTCCAGCAACTCACAAGCAAATTTCCGGCATCTTTCCCAGTAACTATTAAGGAAACCCTACGAATTCACTTGACCTGCCTGCCTGTCACACGATAATCAGTTGATTAGGCAATTTCATTTTTGTTATGTAGTTAAGGAGAACCGCTTGGCAACACAAGTTGCAGCACCACCACCAGTTCGGGCAGAAATTTACGATCAGATCTATAACCTTCGCGGTATGGACGCGGAGTACATTCTTAAGCTGGCCGAATTCGTAGATGGAAAAATGCGCAGTGTCGCCGAACAGACCTCTACGATTGATTCTTTGCGCCTGGCCGTGCTCGCCGCCCTGAATATTGCCGACGAATTTCACCTGCTGAAAAAGAAGTATGACGCTCTGGCTTCAGAGTACCGCCAGCGTGCCGGTCTTTTGTCTGGCGCTCTGGATGAAGTATTGGAAGAAACCCGCCGCGTGAGTTGAGCTTTGTGGTGGAAGAGCGGCCCTTTCAGGGCCGCATGAAGTGGTGTGAGAACTCAATTCCGTGGCGACATTACTTATGAAGTCGAAGGTGTGCAGGGGCTAAAGCCCAGTGTCCTTACTTTAACGTCTGTGTTTTGCAACAGCATTGCTGTACAAGCTTTATGCCGCCCCGGTGCGGGGCTCCTCTCTTTTTGCGGCTTTTCCCAGGGCTTACGCCGCTGAGCTACATTGCCACCCCGTCTCGGGGCGGTTCTCATAGATAAGTAAGTCACATTTGGCTAAAACTCGTGCCCTGATACTTGTGTCGCCAACCCACCGCAAATTCTAAGTTCTCACACACCCCTCTCTTTTAGCCTTGATGTAAATGAGGCAGCGGCTACACCTATTCTGGAAGTCCTTTCTAAGTAATGCTGACCTCTTCATAGGTCCCAAAGACCTGCCGCAACGCCTCGCATATCTCGCCTACTGTGGCATAGGCGCGTACACACTCAATAATGTACGGCATGGTGTTGGCATCGCTTACCCTGCCATCGGCTGGAACCACTGGTTCCTGGGCTGCGGCTTTCTTCAGCGCATCGAGGCAGCGCTGCACTTCCTGATTATTGCGGCGGGCGCGCAGGGCTTTCAGTTTCGCGCTCTGGCGCTCAGCTACGCTCTCATCAATATAGAGGGTGGGTGGCTGCTTTTCTTCAATAGCAAAATCATTTACGCCCACAATGATCTTTTCTTTTGCTTCGACCGCGCGCTGAAACTGGTAGGAAGCCTCGGCAATCTCTTTTTGCGGGAAGCCCAACTCAATGGCCTTGACCATGCCGCCCATGGAATCGAGTTTGTCGAAGTAATCGAATGCGCCCTTTTCCATGTCGAGCGTGAACTTTTCTACAAAGTAAGACCCGGCCAGCGGATCTACCGTATTGGCTACACCCGATTCATAGGCTATGATCTGCTGGGTGCGCAACGCGATACGCGCCGCCTCTGCCGTGGGCAGAGCCAGAGCTTCGTCATAGGAATCGGTATGCAATGACTGGGTGCCGCCCATGACCGCAGCCAGGGCCTGCAAGGCTACGCGGGCGATGTTGTTCATAGGCTGCTGCGCGGTCAGGGAAACCCCGGCAGTCTGGGTATGGAAGCGCATTAGCCAGGTACGCTGGTTTTTGGCGCCAAAGCGGTCTTTCATCAGCCGGTACCAGATCTTGCGGGCCGCCCGGAACTTGGCTATCTCTTCGAAGAAGTCGTTGTGCGAATTGAAGAAGAAGCTGAGGCGTGGGCCAAACTCGTCAATATCCAGGCCGCGCCGCCGCGCCCATTCCGCGTACTCCACGCCATCATAGACAGTAAAAGCCAGCTCCTGCAGCGCCGTCGAACCTGCTTCGCGGATGTGGTATCCGCTGATGGATATGCTGTTGAACCTGGGCGTGAACTTGGAGCCGAACTCAAATGTATCGATCACCAGCCGCATCGAAGGCGCGGGCGGATAAATGTATTCCTTCTGGGCGATGTATTCCTTGAGAATATCGTTCTGAATGGTGCCGGAAATCTTCTTCCAGTCAGCACCCTGCTTTTCCGCCACCACCAGGTACATGGCCCACAGCACCGAGGCCGGTGAGTTGATGGTCATGGAAACGGTGGTTTTTTCAAGGTCAATGCCGTTGAAGAGGATTTCCATGTCCTCCAGCGAATCAATGGCTACTCCGCACTTGCCTACTTCCCCTTCACTGGCCGGATGGTCCGAGTCGTATCCCATCAGAGTGGGCAAATCGAAGGCCACCGAAAGGCCGCCTCCACCCTGGGCCAGCAGATACTTGTAACGCTCGTTGGTTTCCTCAGGAGAGGCAAAGCCGGAGAACTGGCGCATCGTCCAGAGCTTGCCCCGGTAGCCGGTTGCGTGGATGCCGCGGGTATACGGCGCCTGCCCCGGATATCCCAGATATTGGTCATAGCTCCAGTCGGACGGCAGATCAGCCTGGGTATACAGTCGCCGGATGGGGACGCCGCTGATGGTAGTAAATTGCGCGTTCCCGTGCTCATCAAGGTTCACGCCGCTGCGCTCACCGATGGGCTTTTCCGGAGCTTTCTCCAGCGTTTTGGCCAAAGTCCCTTCCGCCCAGCGCTTTTCCGATGCCTGGGGGTTACGGCCTTCAAAAATCTCTGCGATTGGACTTTCTGCTACGCCGCTCTGCTCTTTGGGCTTCTCGATGGGATTCATGCACCAGTCCTGTTCCAGTAACCTTCATCATAAAAGATGCAGAAAAGGGGGAGCAAGCTTCGCGATTCCGAAGGCTACTCTTCCAGCGTAGAGATGTCACCCACCTCTTTACCCAGTTCCTGCGCTTTCAGCAGGCGGCGCATGATCTTGCCGCTGCGGGTTTTAGGCAGCTTGTCTGGAAAAGCAATGTCCGCCGGAACTGCAATCGGCCCCAGTACGTGGCGCACATGGTGCTTCAGTTTGGCTTCGAGTTCAGCCGAAGGCGTGTGCCCCACCCGCAACATCACAAATGCCTTGATGTTTTCTCCTTTGATCGCATCGGGGCGTCCAATCACCGCCGCCTCTGCCACCGCCGGATGGCTCACCAGCGCGCCCTCCACATCGGCGGTCCCAATGCGGTGGCCGGCAACATTCAGCACATCGTCGGCGCGTCCAACTACGGTAAAGTAACCGTCTTCATCACAGATGGCGACATCTCCGGTAGTGTAGGCGTCGGGTATTTTGGCCCAGTCCTGAGCATAGCGCTCAGGGTCGCCATAGACCGTGCGAAACATGTGCGGAAAGGGCTTGCGCAGCACCAGAAATCCGCCTGTATTGGGCGGCAGCTTGTTTCCCTGGCGATCTACGATCTCGGCCACCACTCCGGGCAGCGCCTTGCCCGCCTTGGTAGGCCGCGCCGCCATGACCGGCAGGGTACCGATACAAGGACCTCCGGTTTCCGTCTGCCACCAGTTGTCAATGACAAAGCCCCATTTGCCATTGCCGCACAGCACGCGATACGCCCACAACAACGCTTCAGGATTGAGAGGCTCACCTGCCACTGCGAGCAACCGGAGGCTCGTAAGGTCATAGCCCTGCGGCCCCTCGTCTCCATTTCGCATGAACATGCGCACCGCGGTCGGGGCCGTGAACATGATGTTTACGCGATATTTCTCCACCAACTCCCAGGCAATCGCCGGATGCGGAAAATCAATCGCTCCTTCGCGGAAAAGTGTAGTTGCGCCCGCCAGCAGCGGAGCATAGACGATATAAGAATGTCCCACCGCCCAGCCCAGGTCTGAGGTGCAGAAAAACACATCATCATCGCGGACATCATAGAAGCGCGTCATGTGGTAGTAGGTGCCCACCATGTAGCCACCGTGCACATGCACCACCCCTTTAGGCTTGCCGGTTGTGCCGCTCGTATAAAGGATGTAGAGCGGGTCTTCGGCATCCATGGGCTCAGCCGGGCAATCAGGTTTCTGCCTGCTCACCAGTTCGTAGAAATCAACCTCGTACGACTCAAGTTGAATAGATGGCTTGACGCGCCGCAGGACCACAACCTTCTCCACAATCTCAAGCCCGGTCACCGACTCCTGCACGATTGCTCGCAGCGGAACCAGCCGGCCCCGCCGGTAGGTGACATCGCCGGTCAGAATCACCTTGGCCTGCGCATCTTCAATGCGGCTGCGCAGCGCCTGCACGCTGAATCCGGCATACACTACCGAATGCACCGCCCCAATGCGCGCACATGCCAGCATCGAAGCCACACCTTCCAGCGACAGAGGCATATAAATAATGACGCGGTCGCCCTTCTTCACTCCCAGCGAGCGCAGGCCATTGGCGATGCGGGAAACGTAGTCAAGAAGCTGGCCGTAGGTGATCTGCTGTTCCGAGCCGTCTTCCCCCGCCCAGATGTAGGCGACTTTGTTGCGGCGTCCGGATTTCACCTGGCGGTCGAGCGCGTTGTAAGTAATGTTGCACTTGCCGCCCACGAACCATGCAAAGGTCGGATATTTCCAGTCGAATACTTTCTTCCAGGGCGCAAACCATTCCAATTCCTGCGCAATATCTGCCCAGAAGGCCTCAGGGTCTTCGACCGAACGCTTGTATTCGGCGGCATAGTCTCGCAGTCGCGCATTGGCGACCAGCGCAGCCGGAGGCGCCAGCTCAGTCTCGGCCCGTAAAAGCTGCTCAATTCCGCCTTCCTGAGATGTACTCTGCGACGGCATGAAGTCCCCTCCCTAAGCGCTCTGCGAAATCATCGGCGAACCGGCAGATGATGTCAAACGGTGAAGAATCAGTACATCGGGATATCGGTGCATCGGGCCATCGGGATATCGGAAAATCAAAACCAATGTCGGCTCCTGTATATCTGAATTCCAATCTTCTCCGGATTCGCGCCAATTCGCGAAATTCGCGGCAAGAGCTTTTGATTTTCAGATCACCGGATCACCCGATCAAAGATCACCAGATTCTTCGGATGCTCCGATATCCCGATGCACCGATTCTTCATCTCCCGATTTCCCTTGACTTACTTAACCATAACGGTTATATAACCATTAGGTTTAATACGCTAATGACTAATGACCAGCTCACCACCACGTTCGCGGCCCTTGCCGATCCTACCCGGCGCGCCATTCTGGCTCGTCTGGCGGCGGGTGAAGCATCGGTGACGGAACTGGCCGAACCGTTCAAGATGAGCATGCCTGCTATTTCCAAGCACCTCAAAGTGCTGGAGCGGGCACGACTGATCGCGCGCGGACGCGAGGCGCAATACAGGCCATGCCGCCTGGAGGCTTCTCCGCTCAAAGACGTGGCCGACTGGGTTGAGCACTATCGCCGCTTCTGGACCGAAAGCTTCGATCGTTTAGACGATTATTTGCGCGAGCTGAAAGCACAGCAGATCAAAAAGGAGAAACATGCCCGAAAGAAAAAATAACGCCGTTGAGGATACTTCAGCCCGGGAGATCGTCATTACCCGCGTCTTCGACGCGCCTCGCGATCTGGTCTTCCAGGCATGGACCGACCCCAAACACCTGCAACACTGGTGGGGCCCAAGAGGCTTTACCAATACCTTTCATGAAGTTGACATCAGGTCCGGCGGCACATGGCGCTTCACCATGCATGGCCCCGATGGCACCGACTATCCCAACTGGATCATCTTTGACGAAATCATAAAACCTGAACGCATCTCCTATTCCCACGGCGGCGGACGGGAAGATGACGATGTACGCCATCACGTCACGGCCATATTTACCGAGCAGGGCGACAAGACCAGCGTCACCATGACGATGGTGTTCGCGACGGCTGCGGAGCGCGAGCGCGTGGTGACCGAATACGGCGCCATCGAGGGCGGGAAACAAACCATGGACCGTCTCGAAGAAGAGTTGGCCAAAATGGCGGGTAGCGATATCGCACTGGTCATCACCCGCGAATTCGACGCTCCTGCCGATCTGGTATTCAAAGCATGGACGCAGTCGGAGCACCTGGCGCACTGGTGGGGACCGAAGGGCTTTACCATGAGTAAATGCGAGGTGGACCTTCGCCCGGGCGGTGTCTTTCATTACTGTATGCGCTCGCCTGACGGCCATGAGATGTGGGGCAAGTTCGTCTATCGCGACATCATTCCACCTAAGCGGCTGGTCTTCGTGAATTCATTTTCTGATGCCGAAGGTAATACCGTGCGCGCGCCCTTTGCCTCTGACTGGCCGCTCGAAATCCTGAATACCCTGACCTTTTCCGAGCAGAATGGCAAGACTACGCTCAGGATGCAGGGTGTTCCCATCCATGCCACTGAGGCAGAACGCGCCAAATTCAAGAACTTCCATCCGTCAATGCAACAAGGCTTCGGCGGGACATTCGACCAGCTTGCCGCCTATCTGGCCCAGGAGAGAGCATGAGAACCCCTACTGCAAACGAAAAACAGGAACTCGTACTGACCCGCGTCTTCGATGCACCGCGCGAGGTGGTGTTCGAAGCATGGACCGATCCCCGGCATCTGGTGCAGTGGTGGGGGCCTAAAGGTTTTACCAATCCGGTGTGCGAGGCCGACGCTCGGCCGGGCGGCGCTATTCGCGTTCACATGCGCGCTCCGGATGGCACTGTGTATCCCATGACTGGGGTTTTTGATGAGGTCGTCAGGCCCGAGCGTCTGGTCTTTACCAGCAGCCCGCTGGATGCACAGGGCAATCCGATGTTCGAGGTGTTGACGACTGTCACCTTTGCCGAGCAAGGCCAGAAAACAAAGCTGACGTTGCAAGCCACGGTAGTCAAGCTGACCGACGCAGCCGCGCCTTATTTGCAAGGAATGGAAATGGGCTGGACGCAAAGCCTCGAGCGCCTCGCAGAACATCTGGCTCAAAGCTGAAGTTGTGGGAAGGCATGGTCCAATTGGACTACAGAGGATGTGTGAGAACTTCATTTCGCGACAGCGTTGCAACTAGAGGAACAGAAACTGCTCAACAACAACAATGCAAGCCCGCAGAGTAGGCAAACAAAGTAGCCCATCGCGGAAGCGCTGGGAAACCATGCCTTCAAACGACAGAGCCCCGGAGGGGAGGCACCTGAAGGCATGTTTCTGGAATATCATGTCGAGACTATAAATTCATTACGGTGGAGATAAATGTCAAAAGGCAAGAAAATCGCGCTGTGGACGGTAAGCATTCTGCTCTCCGCTCTGTTTCTGTTCGCTGGCCTTCCAAAAATATTGCAACCCGCCAAGATCGGGCCTATGTTCGTCCAGTATGGCTATGCTGCGTGGTTCGCAACCTTCATCGGGATCTGCGAAGTGCTGGGCGGCATTGGACTGCTGATACGGCGAGTAGCCGGCCTGGCCGCAGCATGCCTCAGCATCATCATGATCGGAGCGGTCTACACGGTGGTCAGCCATCATGAATCCAAACAGGCCATAGTTCCGCTCATCGTTTTTGTGTTGCTGGTCGTAGTAAGCTACGCGCGCTTCCAGGAAGCAAAGGCATAGCAGAGCCGCGAATCGGAAACCGTAGTCATCGCTCCAATTGCGGAGACGAAGCATGCGACGTCTCGCCAGCGACATTTCCTATTCGCGATAATTCGCGCAATTCGCGGCAAAGGTTTTGATGTTCGATCACCAGATCACCGGATCTCCAGATTCTTCAAGAAGCTCTTCACCACTACTGCCGCATCCCGGCGCTCACCGTCTACCTCGTAATTCATCTCTCGCATCTCGTCAGCGGTAATGTGTCCGGTTAGACGATTCAGCACCGCCCTGATCTCCGGATGTTGCTGCAAAGTGTCCTGGCGCACGATCGGCACTGCGTCGTATGGAGGGAAATAGCCGCGATCATCCTGGAGCACTACCAGGTTCCTCTTGCGGATCATGCCATCTGTATTGGAAGCGGCCACGATGTCCACCTGTTTGTTCTGCAAGGCGGTATAGATGAGGGCGAGATTCATTCCTAAAGGCGGCTGCCGGAAATGCCAGCCGTAAGTAGAAATCAATCCCGGATACCCATCGGGACGCTCGAGAAACTCATATCCTGCGCCCATGCGCCACTGCGGAGCCACTTTAGTTACATCGCTGAGCGTCTTGAGTGACAATCGTTGCGCATCCTCCGGACGCACCACCATGGCAAAGCTGTTGTTGAATCCCAGCGACGAAAATACCTCCAGCCCGAACCTGCGGCTGTATTCCCTCTTCACCAGTTCGTAAACCGCCTGCGCCTCGAGGCCACGCCGAAAGGGCTCTTTCAAGATCGCGGTCAGGGCCGTGCCGGTATATTCCACATAGGCATCAATGCGTTTTCCCAGCAGCGACTGCTGGCAAATGTAGGTGCCGGCCAGATAAAAGCGCGAGTCTACTGGAACGTTCAGATTTGCGGCGAGCGACTGCGCCAGCATCTCACCCAGAATAAGCTGCTCGGTAAAATTCTTGCTGCCGATCACGACACCCTTGGCGCGCGGCGGAGCACATCCGGCCACGCCCGATGCCGCGACGGCGAGAAGAAACTGGCGGCGGTTCATGACCGCGAACGCCGCCGTCGCTGAAGCATCCGCTCCATGAGTTCAAACAAGCCATCTGCGACCAGGGCCAGCAGTGCGGCGGGAAGAGCGCCCGCCAGAATTACCCGGTTGTCCACCATATCGAGGCCGCGGAAGATGAATTCCCCCAGGCCGCCCGCGCCGATTGCCGCCGCAATGGTCGCCACGCCTACGGTGATTACGGTAGCAACGCGCAATCCGCCAATGATGCTGCGCGTAGCCAGCGGCATCTCCACGTGCCACAGCATCTGCCAGTTGCTCAGCCCCATGCCGAGAGCAGCATTCCGTACGCCTGTATCCACTTCGATAATGCCGGTATAGGTGTTGCGGATAATGGGAAGCAACGCATAAAGCATCAGTGCAAAGATCGCCAACCTATCCACTCGCGCCCCGAGCCATGTAGGCAGAAGCAGTCCGAACAGAGCCAGGCTGGGAATCACCTGAATGATGTTACTGCCGCCCAGTATCACGCGCTTCCAGCCCGGACGCCGCGTGAGAAAAACTCCCAGCGGAATGCCGATAGCCGTGGCCAGCAGCATGGAGTTCATCACCAGCCACAGGTGCTCCCATGTGTGCAGCACAATCTCACGGCGATGCTGCAAAAAATATTCAATCATAGTTAAAACACTTCAAGAGAAGCATGACTTTAAAAATTTACGTGTCCTTTATACTTCACCCTTCCTGCCTCTAAAGCGCTTCCAATAGTTGTAGCCCATTGCCTCATTTACACCAGGGCTAAAGCCCGGCATTTTTCTCAACCTTACGCGGCCCTGAAAGGGCCGCTCTTCCACCAAAACCGGGATACAGCAACTATGAAATGGCTCTAAGGTTCCCAATTGTCACGAGGCCTTGCCATTCAATTTTGGAATTTTTGGCAATCATGGCAATTTTGGCAATTCTCCTCGTTCTGCCTGACTCACAGTAGAGTCCATATAAGCTCGCACCAGCGGATCGTCGGCCACCTGAAATTCTGCCGGCGTGAAGAGAGACTGCAGCCTTCCGCCATCGAACAGCGCAATGCGATCGGAAATGCGCAATGCCTCATTCACATCGTGCGTCACAAACACGACAGTCTTTTTAAGCTTTTGCAGAATGGCTTTGAATTGATGTTGCAGTTCGCCCCGTGTAATGGGATCGAGCGCCCCGAAAGGCTCGTCCATCAGCAGGATGGGCGGATCAAGCGCCATGGCGCGCGCCAGGCCGACGCGCTGCCGCTGTCCGCCGGAAAGCTCGTGCGGAAAACGCTGCGCAAATTCTTCCGGCGCCAATGTCGTTAATGCCAGCAGTTCCCTGACCCGGCCGGCAATTCGTTCCTTGTTCCAGCCCTCCAGTTTGGGCAGCAGCGCAATGTTCTGCTCCACCGTGTAATGAGGAAAAAGCCCAATCTCCTGGATGGCATAGCCAATACGCCGCCGCAACCGCAGCAGGTCCCATTCGGTAGTGGCTTTGCCTTCGATCTCCACAGAGCCGCTCACCGGCATGAGCAAGCCATTAATGAGTTTGAGCGTAGTCGTCTTGCCTGATCCGGTGCGCCCGAGAAAAACGATGGCCTCGCCCGCCGCAATCTCTAAATCGACCTCGGAAACCAGAGGCCGGCCATTCACCGCATACGAAGCCCGCCGCAGCCGAATCGCCGGTATGGATGCCGCGCGGGAATCACCCTGTGCCGTCACGTGCACATATTTGTAACAGAAACATCGTATTGGCTTTGTAACAGAACCATCGTATTGGCTTAAGAGGGGTTATAAATAAGGCAACATCGTTAAGAGAAAGTACGAATTTATTTCGTTGTAAAGATCGGCCCAAAAATAAAGAATTAGAATTGCGTAAATGAATGATTATAAGCGACTTACGCCATCACGCAGGAGGAATCTCATTCGTCCCTGATGTCATCTAAAGATTAGTAGCGAATTTCAAACCCATTGCATTCGACGGTTGACGGCACAGCAGACTTGTGTAAAATCGTGGAAATCAATTTATCGGATGGAGAGTTCATGAGCTTTAAGGGAGAGAGTCAGGAAACCGGTTTGGTTGGGTGATGTTTATTTCAACCGAAGTTCAATCATGTATTTGCCTGAGGGTGCGTCTTCTACCGTATATTCCCAAGTGTAAAAGCAAGCTTCATTTTTACCTAAGTCCTTCAGCAACTGCCTTCCGCGTTGATCACCTACTATCGCAGCTTCAACTTTTCCTTCTAAGTCTTCACAAAGAAATTTAATCTTCACATTTGGGATGAGGTCATGGCTTTCCAAGTTCCAACTCCAGTTGTCCCGTTTTTTACTTTTTAATGAATTAGCCAATCCCGGCCAATTGTATGCGAGTCTAATTATTCTGGCCTTGGCTTCATTCGTTTTAATCTCGGGGAGAAAATAAAGAACCACGGCCTTTGACCGAGCCTCATTCTTCATTGGCAAATAGACTACGTCCGATCCACTCTCATCTTTTACCTTGAAATTCAAAGAATCGAGAAACCCAACTTCGCAGGCAAGACCATCTACCCTTATAGGAAATTCCCAGAAGTGTACGGCAGAACCGGCAGCCCTTATATGATAGAGCTTAACGACATCTACATCATAGCTTTTTCGAATTACATACGTAATTTCTATCCGACAAAATTGAAGACTCGGCTGAGTGCTTTGAGTTATGAGTTGATTGCGAATTCTTAATGAAGCAGCCATCATTCCGTCAAGAGTCTTTGCTGCCAAATCCACATGCTTCAATTTATTTTCCCGGATGCTTTTCAACTTCAACTGAGCTCCGATATAGAGGGCAGTTACAAATACTAATAGCGTAGCTAAAAAAAATAGAGTATTAGCATACCAAAGGTGCAACGGTAGGTGCCCAACATTGCTGGGCTTCACTATTCCTGCATTACTAATCTCTTCAAGCAATCCTTCCGCATATCTTATTTTCTTTACACCTTCCGTGAAAAGCAACACCAAGCCCAAAGCAACGCTCAAAACAGAAATCGGATGCCGCTGCAATTTGTCTGTCCAGGATTTTATGTCCACGCGATATTAAGGCTTGCATTCACTAACATTGTCAATCGAAAACTGCTGGTCCGATTCTCTACTCTACCTAAGAAAGCTCTCATCAACCAGAAACTCTGAAACGTTCTCACACCTGCTCTCACTATCCTACAGAGGCATAAGTGAAGTTCGGCTGCCTATCCTCTGTTGTTCCTGCCGCAGCGAATATCTCCAGCCCCTTCGCTACAAATTGAAAGTCCAGCTAAGGAGTACTTCCGATGACAGCATCTTCTTTTAATTTCAAGGTTCCCAATCTATACACTCTACGCAGTCACAATCTGCAGATTACCTATGCCACCACCGGCCTGGAAGGAAAGCCACATCTGCAATATAACGACGGAAACCTGATTCTCCAGTTCTCGGGCTCCGATGTTCGCACTACGCACACACCAATCGGCACGCTGGTCACAGTCACACTAAAAAAATCTATTGACGCAGGCGCTACGTCTTTCAGCCTGCTCGTTCCTGTGATCAATCTTGACCGGGCCAACCATGTGCCTGTCAGGACTTTTTGCATCACCACAATTCATCGTTTCTCTTTGATCCCGATTCTGAATCATGGACAGGCGGAAAATTACCAGGTGACAGAGCTGACCGGAAGCGCGGCTGTGGTCGTGCCGGCGCCCGCAGAGATCAGCGTCGCCGCCAGCGCTGCATAAAATTCGCTCTACGGATGAGCCATCCGGCAGCGTCTTATGGTTGACGCTGCCGGATTTTAGCGTCTGCCGTAAATCAAACGCGCACCGCCGGAGATGATGCGCGGAGAGGCAATCGTAGGCAGAGGCGTGGCTGCGGTTTCGATGTTGGCCGAATAGCCCATTCAATTTTGGACCGGCTTCGATGAGCAACGAAAAGGGAGATAAACGTAGCTTTGCTTGATGGCCGACTGGCGAAGCTGTGAACGCTATCTTTGCTCTTCAACCACTCTGCCTTTACGAAAAAGTATTTTTGAAGGTTTCGCTTTGAAATGTGCAGTCCTGTTTATCAACGTTTGTACCTTATCTGATTTGAAGGGGGCATAAATCTGTGTGTCTGAGCGTTCGATTGTTGCTGTATTGACTTCTCTAATTTTCGATGCAGACGACTCAGAGACCCTTGGCCCAGAGATGTGTCGCGCCAAAAGACACACACCCCGGGAGACTGGAAAAGTAAAATATGCGCCCGGGCTGCTGGAGAATCCTACCGCGCCAAATGAACTTCCGTCTGGATCATAAAGACAAACAGGGTTATCGGAAGTCAAAAATCCAGGATCTTCTTTGTCCGCCAACAGAAATGTCCAATTCATTTTTGCAATAACTAGCTGTAAATCAAGCATAACTTCCAACATCTGTTTTAGCGACCAATTGCGGCTCTGTTGTGTTACTTGGATCGAACCACCAATCAGTCTATTCCGGAATTGATCGGCTGTGATATTTTCTCCGGTTTCTTCGAAATGATTGCGCGCTGCAAGCTGCATTATTTCTGCGTCTTTACTCGCTCTTTCCAATTGATTCGCATACAAAAAGGATGCGACACGGTTGACCGAACGCTCAAAAGTCGGAACCCGCGTGAACGAGAGTGCGATATAACCAGCAAACGTCAACCGATCGTCGCCTGACAATCGGAAGTTGCCATCCCGTAGCATTTTGAGAACTGGAATTGCAGCATCTTCCAGTTTTTGAAGGCCATGCTCAATATCAAATCGTCTTTGTTCGGCACGCTGATAGCAGTAGTAGTAGTTGCGCTTTGCAACTCTCTCAGGCCGCTGACGCATTGGCGATTTCCCCGCCATATATAGCCAGAGATAGCCTTCTTCCCCTCTTACTGTTGCTGGATCGACGAAGCCCTCTAGATAGGCACGATGAATGTAATGCTGCGATTTAGGTTCAAGGGCGGGCATCCGCTAATTTTGGTGGTTAACGGCAAAAGGCGCAATAAAAAAGTGCCGCCAGCGCTGCATAAAATTCGCTCTACGGATGAGCCATCCGGCAGCGTCTTATGGTTGACGCTGCCGGATTTTAGCGTCTGCCGTAAGTCAAACGCGCACCGCCGGAGATGATGCGCGGAGAGGCAATCGTAGGCAGAGGCGTGGCTGCGGTTTCGATGTTGGCATTGAACAGATTGGAAGCGCTCACGAACCACGAAGTGGGCCCGAATCTTTTTGACAATGAGATTCCGGTGCTTGAATAAGCATCGAGAGCAAATGCGTTCTGGTCGTCATCGAACTGGCGGCTGGAAGCGCGCAGCAGCCCTTCCACATTCCATCCGTGAGGCGCGTTGTAGACCGTAGAAAAAGTAAACACATGCGCCGGCACCTGCGGAACAGTTTTGTCCACTAATGCAGGCTGGGAGCTGAAGCTGGTGACCTCTGAATTCACGTACTCGTATCCGGCCCGCACCTGGATGCGCCGCAATGACAGCAGCATATCCACATCAGCGCCCTGAGCGCGAAGCGACCCGATATTCTGGCGCTGGCGCGTAATCAGCGTGGGTGTGGCCGAAAGCGTGATGTTGCCCACCGGATCATTCACGTCTTCATGAAAGTAGACGGCGCTGAGAATCATGTGATTGCGCGCATAGCGCACCCCGGCTTCGCCGCCCGCCAGGTGTTCGGCGCGCAATTGTTCGTTGGCCACGGTCACAACGTTTCCCAGGCGAAAGCTGCGGTAGAGTTCATTCAAGGTAGGCGCGCGGAAACCCCCGTAAGCGGAAGCGATGATCTGAAACGGTCCAGCCAGGTCATAGACCAGCCCGGCCCGAGGACTGACTGCCTTCTCGTCGTGCGACTGGAGCTGCGAGGCTGTGAGTGCTCCGGTTTTTAAAATCCGGTTACGGTTAAATCCGTTCGTGTTCGACCAGGTATCCAGGCGCGCCCCGGCGCTCACGCGCAGGCGCCGCAACAAAGTCCGGGAGATCTCGCCGAACACGCCTACGTTGCGGTTTGTGCCTCCGGCCGCCACCAGGCTGGTGGGCAGGCCCGAGGTGAACAGCGTCTCGTCACTTTCTCCGTGCGTGAAAGTGCCATCCACTCCGGCAGTGATTTGCGCGATCGAGAAGAGACGCGTCCACTGAGTTGAGAACCCTAACTGGTCAGACGGAACCGTCTGCCAGCGCACCAGCGATTCGGAGTTGCGGTCTGCGGAAATGGACGAAAAACTCTGGTGATAGTGCTCGCCGGTTCCGTAGACCCTCACATTGAATACGTTGTTGTCTACATCAGCATTCAGCCCCGCCGTTACCTCGCCCAGATGCGTGCTGTTCACCTGGGCCATCGTGCCATTGCCGCGCTCTTCCGCAAACAGAGAACCGCTGGAAAAAACTTCCACGTGCTGCCCAAGGCTCCGCTGCGCGCGCACCGTGCCGCTGCTGAAATGCAGATCGGCTGGAGCATCCACCAGCCCCCGGTCCTGCGGCCTGATAATGAACGCTCCATCGTTGCCAAAGTTTTCTGCCGTGCCTGAGACAGCCCACGACCCCCAGCGATGCGAAAGATATCCTTCTACGTCATGGCCGTTGAGAGAATCGCCTGCGACCTCCATCGTGGCCACGTCAGTAGGCGCTAGGCTGAGCAGATCAACCACGCCGCCAAGGGCCGAATTGCCATAAAGGTTCGCGCCACCGCCGCGCAATACTTCCGCATGATCGAGCGAGATGCGGGGTGTGCGGTCCCAGAAAACCCAGCCGCCAAACGGATCATTGAGCGGAACACCATCCTGCAATACCAGAATGCGGCTGGCGCCGCTCGCGCCAATGCCGCGCACCGAAGCGCCTTGTGTTGTGGGATTGGCCGACAGGCTGCTGGCCCGCCGAAACAGCGTGAATCCCGGCGCCTGCCGCAAGGCATCATCGAGCGTTGGCGCGGCCCGCGTATCCAATTCATCTGAGGAAAGCAACAACACATTGGAGGCAGTGGCAGAAATCGACGTCTCGCCTCGTTCGGCAGTCACGACCACCTCTTGCGCCACGGATGCCAGCTTCAGCGCAAATCTCAATGGCTGTGAATCTTCGTTCCAGTTTGCAGTGAGCGGAGCGAAACCCTGGGCCGTCACCATAATTGTTCCAGCGGACGCGTTCGTGCTCAGCTCAAAAGCGCCGGAATCATCGCTGGATGTAGCTACAACCTGATTGTCCGCATGAAGTTCGACTCGGGCGTGAGCAACGGCAGCGCCGCTTTGGTCGGCTACTGTTCCCTTCACTTCGGCTGCACTCAATGGCAGGCACATCCACAGCAGCGTGGCCAGCAGGCGGATTCGTGCAGCGGCGTTCACGTTAGACCTTTCCAGCAGCAGCTCAGGTTCTATGGAAGTGTGACGTCACCCTGCAACCGCGGGTTGTGCGAAGTAGGTATGAAGTTGTTGGCCATGCTTCTGCGCAATGCAAAAGGCGGGCGCAGTGGCCCGCCTTTTGGGTTAGATGTTTCCAGTGTTTACGGCAAATGATCGAGATAACACGGGGCGTCAAGTCTTTGCGCGGGCGGTGTAGGCGGAACCTTCCAGGGTGCCCCGTTAAAGTCAAAGAACTCGGTCATATCCATTTGTTCGGAATCGCGGGCTGTTAGGCCAGGCAGACCGAAGCGCGTCTCAATCAGCTTCAACATCGCGGTGTAATCGGCGGCTGTGTGCGAGACGAAGTTCTTCTTGGTGAAAGGTGAAATCACAATGAGCGGCAGACGATAGCCGGTGAACTGGAAGTTGCAGGTTGGGCTGGGATCAATTGTGCCGTCAGGGTGTGTGCAGGCATCACCCGGACGCAAGTCAACCGGTGCAACTCCGTCAGGACTTACTGTGGGTTGCGGCGATACGTGGTCATAGAAGCCGCCAAACTCATCCCAGGTAAGCAGGAAAATTGAATCCTTCCACGAGGGGCTGTTCATCACTCCGTTAATCAAGCTGGCGACAAACTGTGCGCCAACCTGGATGTTCGGAGGATTGGTTTCAAAGTCTGACGGATGTTCGTCCAGCCCTTCTTCTGATGCCGGTTCAACAAAGGCCACCTGCGGCAGCGTACCGTTGGCCGCGTCAGTCAGGAACTGGCTGACAGGCTGAATATTCTGCGGCTCATTCGCCAGGATGTTCTTTTGATAAGTGAACATATTGAGATAGCTCTGCCCCATCAGGCACGATGCGCTGGTGCAGGGAGTCTGGCCGGCAGGCGCGGTGGCCGGATGCACATAATCCTTCCAGGTGATGCCGTGCTCGTCCAGAAGCTGAACAATCGTCTTATTCGCAAGCGGACCAAAAGGCGCGGCCAGAGGATACACATGCCCTGCCGAAGTTCCCGATAACAGATACATGCGATTGATCTGTGTACGCGACATGGCCGGTGAGAACCAGCGATCAGAAGTGGCGAAGCTAGACGCCATGAAGTAGTAGTAATTCAAGACGTCGCCGGTGTAATAGCCCATGGCGCGCGCGCCAATCACGTCATTGATCGGGGCCCCGTTTGCCTTTTCGTGTCCGGCGGTCTCCGCAAAGCCATCTCCAGCAAAAGTCGTAGAAACGACGTTGCCCCTGTTGAAATCCACATGGCTCTCATCCCACGAAGGGCTTGGGTTTTCGAGGCATGCGGTATTCAACTGGAATGCATTGATCACCGGCGGCGGATCGCCCGGATTCGCCGGATCGCCGACGTTGGACGCTGTTGCCGGCATTCCATCAAAAGTTGTGCCATTGGTAGCCTGCGGAAAACCATTCTGCTGCCAGTACTGCATCAGGTGGCCGAAATAATGGTCAAATGACCGATTCTCCTGGGCCATGATGATGATGTGGTTCACCGAATTTTGCAGCGTGGCATTGGTGGGTACCGGCGGCGCAGTCGTTGGAGTTGGTGTGGGTGTAGGTGTAGGTGTGCTGGCTGTGTTAGACGAGCCGCCGCCGCAACCGGCGACGAAAAGCGCACAAACTAACAAGGTGAGAGGGCCAAATAGTTTTCGCATGGGCATTCCCTGGGACTCCGTACAGCTATGCTGACTAACCCTTTTCGATGAGGCATCCAGAGCTGCGGTTGGCCCGAGCACCGCAATGGTTGCCATCAATCGAGAGTAGCTGGATTCTAAATTTTGGATTTTTATCTTCGCCTGAGTGCACGCTCCTCATTCAGGTTGGAAGGCTCTCAGGTACGTGTGTTCGACAGAAACTACAAACAATAAGGCGGCCCTGATTATGAAAATCAGACGCCGCCCGTAGAGAGAAGCCAATTCAGAAAAGGTGGAAGTCTGCGTGAACATAGGGCAGGGCCACATGACCGGATGAGCGATTTTCATCCAGAGATGCCGGATGGAAGAAAACCACGGAGACCCGGAGGCACGGAGAAATGCAAAGCTTTAGACTCATGCCCTTTCAATTGCCTGAAGTTCCTCTGCGCTCCCGGCGGCCCCTGCGGTTAAGATTTTACACGCTCAACCCCGTAAACATTGACTCCGAAATCCTCGAGCAGAGTTAAAATGCAGGTACTCTGGAATTCTGTTACGGAGGCCGCATGATTGCCCGACGCTTGATTCTCAGCCTGTCAGTAGTTTTTTTGTCTCAGTCTTTCGCCGCCCTTCCGTCCATCGAGGCGCAAGCGGCAGCGGTGCACAGTGACGAAGCAGCGCCGTCATTGCGGACGACTTCCAACCTGGTTACGGTAGACGTTGTCGTGACCCAGGGTGGCCGTCCAATCAAGGGGCTGAGTAAGGAAACATTTAAGGTGTTTGAGAATGGCCACGAACAGACTATCAAAGACATTGAAGAACACACCGCGGCAATAAAAACAGCGGAGCAGAAAAAGACGTTGCTTCCTGCCCATACCTATACCAATGAATCTATTTCCGATGTTCCCGCCACTGTGCTGTTGCTGGACGCTTTGAATACCCCTGTGCAAGACCAGGCGTATGCACGCAAGCAGATGATTGAGTATCTGAAAAACATCGCGCCCGGCACGCGCATAGGAATTTTTACTCTGACCTCGCGCCTGCGTCTGGTGCAAGGTGTCACCAGCGACATATCGGCTCTGCTAACCGTGCTCGACAACCCGAAAAATAAAATCAGCACCTCACCGCTGCTCGACAGCCAGAACACACAAGACACTGTGGTTCAGGACCTGACGCAGGACAGCCAGGACGAAGCAGCCATGGCCGTTCTCAGCGACTTCATGGCCGAGAATGCCGCCTTCCAGACCGACTTGCGCGTGTTTGCAACTCTCGATGCAATGAAAGAACTAGCGGGCTATCTGGCAGCGGTGCCCGGCAGAAAGAATGTAATCTGGCTTTCAGGCTCGTTCCCACTGGCGTTAAATCCTGACGATACGTCCGGCAATCCTTTTATCGCAATGCGCGGTTACAGCGAACAACTGCGACAGATCAGTTCGGTGCTTACCGCCGGGCGCATTGCGGTCTACCCGGTAGATGCGCGTGGGCTTATGCCGCAAACGTCATTCCAGGCGGCCAACTCGCTCGCCAACTATGCTCGTCCCACGGGCGGACGGGCGCAACGCGGACGCACAGGGCCCGGCGCTTTTACCCGCGATGTATCGAAGTTTATGGACCAGACTGAGGCCGAACACGACAGCATGAATCAGATTGCTGAAGAAACCGGAGGCGCTGCGTTTTACAACGCCAACGATCTCAAGAGAGCTGTAACGGACGCGGTGGAGAACGGCGCCAACTACTACACCCTTACCTACGTGCCCGACAACAAGAAGCTGGATGGCAAATTCCGCAGGATTGCGGTCAAAACTGCCACAGGCGATTATCATCTCGCCTACCGGCATGGGTACTTCGCGGTTGCGCCGGTGTCTCGCGATCCACAAGATCCCAAGGCGCTCGCCGATCCAGCCAGCGCCATGCTCAAGCTGGGCGCTCCGCCTTCTTCGCAAATTCCTTTCATTGTCAGAGTGCTGGCGCAGGGCGATCCCGGGCTAGCCGGCAAAGATCCCCAGCCCGGACCGGCAGGATTCATGGCAGCCCAGCTCAAAGGTCCTGTGAAGCGGTACTTAATCGATTACAAGGCTGACATGCATCGCGTGAGTTTCAGCAACAGTGACGATCACATGAGCCGTGCCGCCATGGAAGTATTAGCCATTGCTTATGATGCCAATGGCAAGGCGCTGAACATTGCCGGACGCGCTTTTCAGTTGAATTTACATCCGGCTGAATACGAGCAGGTACTAAAAACAGGTCTTACCGTGCACCAGGAAATTGATGTGCCTACAGGGCAGACATATCTGCGCATGGTGATGCATGATCTGATCACCGATCAGATCGGTTCGCTGGAGATACCGTTGAAGCCATGACGCGGAGACACCGAGGCACGGAGAATGCGGTTACCGCATCGCTTTTCTCCATGCCTCCGTGTCTCCGTGGTGAGCTTTATCCATAATGACAAGGAGCAGTCGCGCAGAATATGATGGGCGGCGCTATGAAATCAGCCATCTTTCTCTTTTGTGCCGTATTAGCAGCGTCCGCCCAAAACTCTCCTCTTGCCAGCCAGGTGAACTCGGTTTTTCCTGATGCCCAGGCGCTCTATCTCGATCTGCACCAGCATCCTGAGGTGTCATCGCATGAAACCCGCACGGCCGAACTGCTGGCCACGCGCCTGCGCGCTCTCGGCTATACGGTCACAGAGCATGTAGGAGGAACAGGCATTGTCGGCATCCTGAAGAATGGCGATGGTCCCACGGTGATGCTGCGCACCGAACTGGACGCGCTGCCGGTGGAAGAAAAAACAGGGTTGCCGTATGCCAGCAAAGTCCGCATAAAAGACGATACGGGCCGTGAAGTTGGCGTGATGCATGCCTGCGGACATGATCTGCACATGTCGTCGTGGTTTGGCACTGCCGCCATCATGGCCCAAAACAAGGATTCATGGCACGGCACGCTCATGCTGGTTGGTCAGCCCGCAGAAGAGACGATCACCGGCGCCAGGAAGATGGTGGAGGATGGCCTGTTCACCCGTTTCCCCAAACCGGACATTGGCATTGCCATGCATGACACCAATGGCCTGCCGGTCGGCAAGGTGGGAGTTACTCCCGGATACGCCAAAGCCAACGCGGATTCCGTGCGCATTACGATCTACGGCAAAGGCGGTCATGGCGCTTCGCCGGAGACGACGATTGATCCGGTGCTGATCGCCGCGCGTACCGCCGTTACGCTGCAATCCATTGTTTCGCGCGAGATCAAGCCCGGCGATGCTGCGGTGATTACGGTTGGCTACATTCAGGCGGGAACCAAAAACAACATTATTCCCGATGAAGCGCAGATGGGAGTTACGGTGCGCTCTTATAAGCCGGAAGTTCGCAAGCATCTGCTGGCATCCATCGAACGCATAGCCAAAGCAGAAGCAGAAGCGGCGGGCGCCGAGCGCATGCCGCTGGTGGAAAAGTATGAATCAACCTCTGCGGTGTACAACGATCCGGTGCTTACCAGCCATCTTGCTTCCGCGCTGGAAAACGCAGTTGGAAAAGGCAACGTAGTCACCGAGCCGCCGATCATGACCTCAGAGGACTATTCGTTTTTCGTGGAACAAAATGTGCCTTCGTTTTACTTCACGCTGGGCGTCGCCGATCCGCAAAAGTTTGCCGAAGCCAAATCCTCGGGCAAAAACTTGCCTAGCAACCACTCGCCGTTTTTCGCTCCCGATGCCGCGCCTGCGCTGCATACCGGCATGACTGCGGAAGTTACGGTGCTTCGCGACTTGCTCAAAGGCAGCGCCGCAGACGTCCGCCAGATCACAGAACAACACAAAGGCAATTAATTAGCACTTATTCATCTGAAATCCAGACTGGAAGAACTAAGTGGTTCCAATGGTGTAATCCCCATGAGCTACAGGTCTATTTAGGTTGAGCCAGAGTACCTTTTCCTGAATAGTTTGGAGAAACCCCCATTGGAGCTCAGCAAGTGCAAAAAGCAAGATTCCTGTGTATGTCCACGCTCGTCTTAGGTATGTCCGCATTCATCGGATGCGGAGGAAGCGCAACGATGAGCACCCCCGCCGCCGTTCCGCTTACCCCACCAGGCGCACCCCCGGCAGCCGCGGCTGCGGCCCCGCCTTCATCAACTTCGACGCCATCAAATGCCACAGTTTTTCAGAAGCTGGAAAACCAGGGATGGTCATCGTGCACCGCCCCATGCGCCGGTGGCCATGGCAAGGCATCATCCTCAAAGCTTGATCATCAGGTTACTCCGTCCACAGACGGTTCCTCATCCAAGTTTGACCTCGGAGGCCGCACTCCCTATTCGAACGTCCTATGGTGGACTTCAGTCAACCACAGTAATACCGCATCTCATTTTGCCTATGATCTGTGGTTCTACACTGACCATGGTGATTTTCCTGAGGCGCTGGAATTTGATGTGAACCAGTCTTTCGATGGTGTCCGCTACGTCTTTGGCACTGAATGCTCGTTTAAAGGCACCGGTAAGTGGGACGTGTGGGATTCGAAAGGTGGAAGATGGGTGCCCAGCAAAGTGCCTTGCACGCAATTTTCCTCGAATACCTGGCATCATCTGATCTGGCAATTCGAGCGTGTGAACAATCAGGCACATTTCATCAGCGTTACCGTGGACAACGAAACGCTTCCAGTAGACATGTTCATGAACCCGCAGCCTAACTATCGCGGCAGCGATGTGAACGTGGCCTTCCAGATGGACGGCGATCTCCACCAGGCCCCATTCAACGTTTGGCTCGATCAGGTCACGCTGTCGCAGTGGTAGTTACAGGCTATAGAGGGTGTGTGTAGAACTCGATTTCATGGAACATGATCGTGAGACTCAAGGTGCATAGGGGCTGAAGAGGGTGCGTGGGAACTTAGAGTTTGCGGTGGGTTGACGACACAAGTTATCAGGACACGAGTTTACTGTCACAAAACTACTGACATATCACGCAACATTGCTAAAGCCCTGTCATGTTGAGGGAGGCCGCCGGCTAAAGGGCTTACCACTCTGGACGCTGCGAAGCGTCCTTCTAAGCTGCATCAAGGTCCTATTCAGTGCCGCGCACCTCTAGCAATGTCTGGAGGCCGGACTCCTGATTAGGACCCGAGCACTCTGGGGCTTTTCGCGCAACAGCAGCCAAGAGCCAACAGCCACGCGCTGCTTCCCTGTGCGTTATCATTCTTCCAGTGCACAAGATCAAGGTACGACTCAGGCAAAACAGTTACCAGGTGCTGATCGGGGCCAAACTGCTTATCCAGGCTGGCCGCGAGATTGCCCGCCTGCTGCCCTCGAAGAATTCAAAGGTCTTCGTCGTTACATCTCCTACTGTGCGCCGCCACTGGGGCGAACTGCTCGAAAAATCTTTGCGGCGGGCAAAGCTGAGTTTTCAGGTGCTGGAGATGAACGACGGAGAGCCAGCCAAAAAACTGGACACGCTGGAAGGGGTGGCGGAGCAGATGGTGCAGGCTGGGGCGGACCGCAAATCTCTGCTGGTAGCTTTTGGCGGCGGGGTGGTTGGAGACAGCGCAGGCTTCCTGGCTTCGATTTTCATGCGCGGCATTCCAGTCATTCAAATACCCACAACCGTCGTGGCCCAGTTGGATGCCAGCATCGGCGGCAAGACCGGTGTGAATCTGCGCGGGGGCAAGAATCTGATCGGGACTTTCCACCAGCCCCTGGCGGTGCTGGTGGATCCGCTGCTGCTGGAAACTCTGGATGAGCGCGAGTACCGCTCAGGAATTTTTGAAGCCCTGAAGTGCGGCGTGATCCGCGACCGCAAGTTGTTTGATTTCATGTCAGGCCAGCCGAGCAAAATCGGCCGAGCGTGACCGCAAAGCCCTGGAACGCATCATCGTTGATTCGGTGCGAGTGAAAGCCTATGTGGTCTCGGCCGACGAGCGCGAGTCAGACCTGCGCCGGGTGCTCAACTTCGGCCACACCATTGGCCATGCGCTCGAAGCCGCTACCGGATACACCCAGTTACTGCATGGCGAGGCGGTGGGATGGGGCATGATGGCGGCTGCGTCCATTGGCCGTGATCTGCGCACCTGCACACCCGAAACCGCCGGGCAGATCGAGTCTGCGGTTTCGTCCTATGGCCCATTGCCACCAGTTTCGGCGCCCGCGGCGGAGGTGATCGCGCGACTCGCATCGGACAAGAAGACCATCGCAGGCTCTGTTCATTTTGTCCTTCCGCAGAAGATTGGCAAGGTAGTCATTACCAGCGATGTGCCACCCGAAATCATCCATAGCGCAGTGACGCGGATCACCAGCCATGCCTGAGCAGGCCAAAGCGGCGGGCACCACGCCTCAGGGCGCCACCGATGAACGCTCCGCGGCACTCGCAGTGCAGCAGATGTTTGATGAGATTGCTCCCCGCTATGACTTGCTGAACCATACCCTTTCCATGAATGTTGACCGGCTATGGTGGCGCAGGACGGCCAAACTCTTCGCGCACATTCTGGCGCGTGAAAACGCCATGGTGCTCGATCTTTGCGCGGGGACCGGAGACATGTCAGTGGCGTTGCGCGCCGCAGGCCCCAAGCCACGGATCTATGCGCTCGACTTCTCCCACCAGATGCTGCAACACGGGCTCGCGAAATTCGAGAAACAGAAGATCATGCCGGTGGAAGCCGATGCTCTGCGCCTGCCGCTGCCTTCCGGCAGCATGGACCTGGTGGTGTCTGCGTTCGGGTTTCGCAACCTGGCCAACTATGATGCCGGTATACGGGAGATATTCCGGGTGCTCAAGCCGCAGGGAGAAGTCGGCATTCTCGATTTCAGCGAACCCGGCGGGCTGCTGGGCAAATTGTACGGATTTTACTTTCGCAATGTGCTGCCGAAGATCGGCACGCTGATCTCCGGTGTGCGCGGCCCCTATGAATACCTGCCGGCTTCAGTGCATAAGTTTCCCGCGCCCCAACAGATGATGCAGCAGATGGAGGCTGCGGGTTTCAGCAGCGTTTCCTGGAAGCCGTATACGTTTGGGATCGCAGGGCTGTATCGAGGGAAGAAGTAGTCAGCATTCAGCCCTCAGTCCGCTTCCATTTTGGGCTGAAGGCTTGCGGCGATCTGGGCATGGTGAGAATGCCTTGGTGCAGTTTGGAAAAGGACGCATTTCGTGGAAATTTCGACTGCACCTCCCTCCTTCGTCGGGCGGGCTCCGCTCAACATGACAGGGTCTTGATAGCTTGCCAATGGGCAGCGTATCAATGTGGTTCTCTCGCTATTTCTGCTGGTTTCTGCTGGTAAACTGCCCAAAAAGCGGTACAATCGAGGGAAGCTCTGTCGTACAAATCTCCCCGTCCCTCCAGAACTGGATAAATCCTCACCGGATGTATTGTGGCTGAATGCTGCAAACCTTGTGCGAGATGCTGTGGACTGGACTAGATATCCACAACATATTGTGGGCGTACTCTTGACCCTCGTTAACTCTCTAGGTAGAGTAACGGGAAACAGGGGTACTCTACTCCCAGCTAATGAGGCCCACTTTTGTGCTTCTCGTTTCGGTGCCCTGCCTCGTGCCGGGTTTGACTTTGGCCTATTTCTGAAGGAGTAGTAAGTTGCTCAAACTAAAGAAATTACAAATCCTCGGATTTAAGTCTTTCTGTGACCGCACGGAACTGAAATTTCCCGGCGAGGGAGTGGCAGCCGTGGTGGGCCCAAACGGGTGCGGCAAGTCCAATATCTCTGATTCCATCTCCTGGGTGCTGGGCGAACAGTCGGCCAAGAGCCTGCGCGGCGTCCGCATGGAAGATGTGATCTTCGCCGGAACCCGCGAGCGCAAGCCTACGGGCATGGCGGAAGTCTCACTCACTCTCATTGATCCCCAGGTCTATGACGGCCCGGTACTGGGCGAAACTGAGATTGATATTCAGGACGAAGCGCCGGAAGATGACTGGGACGAAGCTTCCATGCGCAGCGTGGCCGCCGAAGCGACCGAAGCCGCAGTCGCCGAAGTGCAACCCGGCCCGCTGGATGCCGTCGGTGAAGGCGAAACGGAAGCTGCCGCAGAAGCTCAGGGCGAAGCCGCTGCCGAGGCCCCAGCCACGACAGAATCCCCTGCCGAAGCAGCAACCGCGGAACCTTCAGCCTCCGAATCCGGCGAAGGCAACGCCGTAGTGCTGAAGATACGGCGGCGCAAGTTCAAGCCCATGCAGTTCGCCAAGGGCGAAATCGTGGTCACCCGGCGGTTGTTCCGCACCGGAGAAAGCGAATACCTGCTCAACGGCAAGCTGTGCCGTCTGCGTGACATTCAAGACATCTTTATGGGTACCGGCCTTGGACCGGAGTCCTATGCCATCATCGAACAGGGCCGCATTGGCCAGATCCTGAGCAGCAAGCCCCATGACCGCCGCTCCATCATCGAAGAAGCGGCCGGCATTACCAAGTTCAAGACCAAGAAGCGTCTGGCCGAGGCAAGGCTGGAGCAGGCGCGGCAGAACCTCTCGCGCATCAACGACATTTTCGATGAAGTCACCCGCCAGATGAACTCTCTGAAGCGGCAGGCAGCCAAAGCCGAACGCTATGCCCGCCTGCGCGATGAGATGAAGGAAAAATTGCGGGTGGTGCTGGCCAGCAAGTTTGCCCAGATGACCGGTGAAGAGGCGGCGCTGAATGCCTCCATCGAGGCCATGTCAGAAGAGATCCGCACCCGCACCGAAGCGGTGAGCGAAAAAGAGACAGAACACTCTGACCGCACCCAGCGCGGCTATGCCATCGAGAATGAAATCTCGCAAAACCGGCAGGCGGTGAATGCTATCGCGCTGGAAACCGATCGCGCCAGTTCCCGCAGGCGCACAACGAAGAGCGTTGCGCAGAACTCGACGCCCGCACGGCGGCGGCCCGTGCGGAACTGGAACGCGCCGAAGCCCAGTCGCTTTCTCTGGAAACCGAGTTGCAGACCAACCGCCAGTTTGCGGAATCGGCCGCCGCAGAAGTGGCGTCAGTACAGCATGAATGGCAGACACACCAGCAGGCTTCACAGGCTGCCGCGGCGGTGCTGGCCGATGTGGAGCGCCAGCAGGAAGCGCGCCGCCAGTCGGTGCTGCAGGTGATGTCTTCGGTTTCGCAGATGCGCAACCAGATCACCCAGGCGGAAGGACATATCGCCAGTCTCGACCGTGAAGCGAGCCGCCTCGATCACGAGATATCCACGGCCCAGGTGGACATTGAAAACTTTGGCGGCAAGCGCGGCCAGATCGCGTTTGAATTCGAGTCCATCAATCAGACGGTGAGCGCGCTCAGTGCACGCATCGCGGGCATCCGCAGCGACATACAGAGCAAGCGCAAAGAAGAAGATGAGAGCAAGCAGCGGCTCGACGGCATGCGGGCCGAATTGGCCACGGCCATGGGCAAACGAAATTCGCTGGAAGCGGTGATTAACGAGCATGGCTACTCTACCGAATCCGTAAAGCGGCTGTTCCAGTCGAATGCCATCGGCAATGGTTTCGCTCCGGTAGGCGTGCTGGCCGATTTTCTGGAAGTAGACACCCGCTACGAAGGCGTGGTGGAAGATTTCCTGCGCGACGAACTCAACTTCGTCGTGGTCAAGTCGTGGGACTCGGCCAACGAAGGCATGAAGCTGCTGCAAACCAACGTGGATGGCCGGGCGACATTCCTGGTCCATCCGGAAGATTCGCAGGCCAAATTCTCCTTTGCCGCCAGTGACATGCCGGCGCCCAGCAGGCCGGAAGAGCATCTGGTTCCGCTGAAGAGCTGCATTCGTGTGCTCGACGGCTTTGGCCGTTCGCTGGAAGTGATTTTGCCCAAGCTGCGCGACGGCTACATCGCGCCCGACAAGAACATTGCCCGCAATTTCGCGCTGGAAAATCCTGACGCTTATTTCCTTTCCTCCAGCGGCGAATGCTTCCACAACGTTACGGTCACGGGTGGAAAGCAGCGCAGCGAAGGCCCGCTGTCACTCAAGCGCGAGCTGCGCGAAGTAGTGAAGCTGGTCAGCGAACTGGAAGCGGCCATGCAGAACGAGCAGACGAAAATCCAGACGCTTGGCCGCGAACTGGCAGAGTTGAACCGGCTGGTGGATACGCTGGAGTTCGAGCGCCGCGAAGCGGAAAAGCTGTCACTGAGTTCGGGCCATGCTCTCAAGCAGATGGAAACCGAACTGGCCCGCACCGAACAGCGCCTGAATACCTACAGGGTGGAGCTGGAGCGCACCAAATCGGAGCGCGACCGGAAACAGACGGTGCTCTCGGAAAAACGCGATCAGGCCGAGGTTCTGGAACAGAAACGCATGGCGCTGGAAGCTGAAGTCAACTCAGCGCACGAACAGCTTGCCCAACTCAAGACCGCGCGCGATGCGGCGGCACAGGTGGTCTCTGAAACGGCAGCCCGGCTGGCGGGGCTGGAAGAGCGTCGCCGCTCGGCGGCTTCGGCCCTGCAGCGCATCGAGTCGCTTTCCGCTGAGGCGACCAAGCGGGTCGAATCGCTCAAGACGCAGATCGAATCGGCCATCGCGGAAAAGCAGCAGCGCGAAAATGAAAACGTGCAGATTGCTGAGCGGCTGGTGGCGCTGGCAGCGCAAAAAGCGGCGGCCGAAGCCATCTCAGTCCAACTGCAAAATGAGTCTGACCAGGTACGGGCCCGCATCGCGGAGATCGAGCAGGAACTAAAGCTGCCCGCATGGAACTGGACAGCACGCGCGAACGCAAGGCCCAGATCGGACAGCAACTCGCCAAACTGCAGTCCGACCTGGCCCACATGTCGGAGCTTTGCCTGAATGAGTTGAATATTCCGGCTGACGAATTGACGCGCCAACACTGAGATTCCGCTGGTGGAAGGCGAGCAGCTGGCCATCGAAGAAGCGGCCTACCGCGAGATGCGTACCCGCCTCGAAGCCATGGGGCCGGTCAACATGATGGCGCTGGAAGAATACAAAGAGACGCAGCAGCGGCATGAATTTCTTGAGACCCAGCGCAAAGACCTGCTGGACTCCATCGAGAACACCCAGGCCACCATCAAGGAAATTGACGAGTTCTCGCGCCAGAAGTTCCATGAAGCGTTTGAACGGATCAACGAGAACTTCCAGTTCACCTTCCGCAAGCTGTTCGGCGGCGGCCAGGCCTTTATGCGGCTTACCGACGAATTGAACACCGCCGAAAGCGGAATAGACGTGGTGGCTTCGCCTCCGGGCAAGAAGCTGCAAAACGTGCTGCTGCTCTCCGGCGGCGAAAAAGCCCTTACCGCCCTTTCGCTGCTGGTCGGCATCTTCCAATACCAGCCCAGCCCGTTCTGCATTCTGGACGAAGTGGATGCTCCGCTCGATGAGACCAACGTGGGCCGCTTCACCGAACTGATTCGCGAGATGGCGCTGCAGACGCAGTTCATCATCATCACGCACAGCAAAAAAACCATGAGCGTTGCCCCGGTGATGTACGGCGTTACCATGCAGGAACCGGGCATATCGAAAGTTGTTTCCGTGAAATTTGGCGGCGAGAGCGCTTCGTCACGGGCAGCTTCGGCCTGACACTCCGAGTTGCCAAAAAAGTTTGAGAGTTTCCATCAGGCAGCCCCAGCGGGCTGCCTGATTTTTTTGAATGAAGATTTTTCAGTTAGGCCCAGCTTCAAAAAAAAATTTCGCTGTGCTCATCCGCAAAATTTATTTTTCTCTCTCAAGACGAAGGCAGCGAAAAGTAATTTTGTCCCGGCGCAGCTCCGTAGTTTACTAATAAGTTAACAACTGGGGAAAAATTGCCGGCGTGCCGCCCTGCATGAACTCCGCGCTGAATGCGGATTTGACCGCAGACAAACTTTTTTTACGACATGCGACTCCAAAAAAATGATTTCGTCAAGTTGACTTCTTCCGCAATTGGTTGACAAATATAGATGAGAGGCTAGAATACGCGTTCGCCCTAATTCTCCTTTTTAATCATGAATACTCCACGACATCGAACCGAGTCTTGCTGCAAACTGATTTCCCTGAACTCACTCTGCACGCTCGCGGCAAAGTCCGCGATCTCTACAGTCTGAACGGCCACCTGCTTTTTGTTGCAACTGACAGGATTTCAGCCTTCGATTACGTTCTTGCAACTGGGATCCCTGAAAAAGGCCGGGTGCTTACCCAGCTCTCACTTTTCTGGTTTGATTTTTTGAAAGACACCGTAAGCAATCATCTTGTCACCGCCAACGTAGACGAGTATCCTGCTCCCTTGAAAAAGTATTCAGGGGACCTGCGTGGACGCTCCATGCTGGTGAACAAGGCGCAAATGGTGGATATCGAATGCGTAGTGCGCGGCTATATTTCCGGCTCCGCCTGGAAGGAATACCAGCGCGACGGCACCGTGTGCGGCATTCAGCTTCCGAAAGGATTGCGCGATTCAGACAAACTGCCGGAGCCGATTTTCACTCCGGCGACCAAGGCGCTCAGCGGTCATGACGAAAATATTTCGTTTGCCGAGATGTCGAAGCGCACCGGCCCGGAACTGGCGGAGCAGCTTCGCGACCTGAGTCTGACCGTGTATCAAAAAGCAGCCGATTATGCTGCGGGACGCGGCATTATCATTGCTGATACTAAATTTGAATTTGGCCATACCTCCCAGGGTCTCGTTCTGGCCGATGAGGTCCTGACACCCGACTCTTCCCGCTTCTGGCCCGCTGACAAGTACCAGCCGGGACGCGCTCAGGAGTCTTTCGATAAACAGTACGTTCGCGATTATCTGGAAACTATCAAGTGGAACAAGCAGCCACCCGCGCCTTCTTTGCCCGATGACGTTGCCCGCAGAACCAGTGAGAAGTACGTGCAGGCATACAAGATTCTGGCGGGACGCGAGCTGCCTGCGGGCTAAGGGCGCTACAGCCGTCATGAACGTCACGGATTGGATCATCATGACGATCATGATGCTGTCGGTTTTTCTAGCAGCATCACAGGGATTTTTCTTTGAAGTTATTTCTTTGGCTGGAGCAGTAGTCGGGTATCTGCTGGCGGCGTGGGGATATGGACGTATTGCCCCATGGTTTATGCCCTACGTGAAATCAGAAGCCATTGCCGATCTGGCTGGATTTTTGACAATTTTTTTAGCGGTGGTCCTGCTGGCTGGAGCAATAGCCAGAATTGCCCGGTGGGCGATGAAAGAAGTAGGACTGCGCTGGGTAGATCGGTTTTTAGGCGGCGCCTTCGGCTTGCTGCGGGGCGTCGTGATCGTGACAGTAGGAGTCATGGCAGTAACAGCGTTTGCGCCTGATTCGCCCCAACTTGCCGGATCACAATTGGCCGGCTATTTTCTTGTGGCAGGGCGAGGCGCAAGCTGGCTGGCTCCTTCTGCGGTGCGGCAAAAATTTCGCGATGGCGTAATGCAGGTGCGCCAGGCGGCCGATCGCCAGGCCAGTGGACCAGCGGACCGTAAACATAAATAGGCGTTTCGAACGAAAGGGAGGGGACAGTGAAGGACCAGCTTGAAGCACTCGTAGCACAAATGCACACCAGCGGCATTTTGTATTCAGAAGCCGTCCGCGAATTTAAAAAGCGCTTCATCTTGAATGTGCTTCAGCAAAATAAAGGCAACCAGTGCAAGGCCGCGCGTGAGTTGGGCATGCACCGCAACACTCTGAGCCGCACCATTACCGAGCTTAAGCTCGATGTGCGGCAGTTTCGCGATGGCGCGCGGCGTCCCGTGCGCAGCGAAAAGCCTATCACTCTGGAGAAGCTGGACAAGAAACTGGTCCGCTAAGTTTCCGGGCAAAGGTCGAAGCGACGGAACTTCGCTCTGCAAGACAATCTCAAGATACAATCAACTTGTTAGCTCAAATGGCTGATCAGGCGTTCTGCGCCTTCCACGTCATTGATACGCTGCGCGCGTGATGTGTCTTGAGGTACCCGTCCTGATTCCAAATCCTGAATTGCAAACATCGCTGGTGCGGCCCGAATTCCTCTGGAATGCCGCCGATGCCTACCTGTTCGATATTGACGGCACGCTGCTGAACAGCCGCGATGCCGTCCATTATTTTGCTTTTCACCATGCGGTGCGCCAGATCTTTGGCCGGGAGGCAAAAATAGATGGCGTTCCCGTGCATGGAAACACCGATGTAGGCATTCTAAGAGCAGTGCTTCATCGGGAAGGCATCTCGGACGCGGAAATTGACGCCCGGTTGCCGCAGATGATCGAGTTGATGTGCGCCGAGGTGCAGCGCAACGCGCACGACCTGCGTCCTGAGCTTTGTCCCTCGGTGATGGAACTGATTTCCGGCCTGCATGCCCAGGGCAAGCTGCTGGGGGCAGCGTCCGGCAATCTGGAGCCGATTGGCTGGCTTAAGCTGGAAAAGGCCGGGCTGCGGCCCATGTTCAGCTTCGGAGCGTTTTCTTACCCATTGGAATTCCGTCACGACATCTTTCGCCACGGAATCCAGCAGGCGCGGCAGCGTCTGGGCGAAAAGGCTAGGGTCTATGTGGTGGGCGATACGCCTTCCGACATTGAGGCGGCGAGGAGAGTGGGCGTACCAGTGATTGCCGTCGCTACGGGAATCTATCATTTTCAAGAACTTGCGGCGCTACAACCCGACGCCTGTTTCGCCTGCGGCACCGATATGTTGAGTTACTTCAGATTCCGTCTCAAAGCGGGAAAACGGTACAATTCGGCAGGCATGAAGGCCCTTACCTACATCTCGGTGCTACTGGTCTGCCTGCTGTGCGCAGCCCCAATGTGTGCAGTTCCGATAGCTGCGAGTGGAGATAAGCCTGCCTCCGGCATTACAGAAGAAGACGCGGCGCAGGCGCAGAAAAGTTTTGCCCATGCTCTGGACCTGCAAAAACATGGGCGAATAGAAGAAGCATGGCAGCAGGCGAACCAGGCTGCCGGCCTGGCCCCGCAAAACCAGGAATACGTGACCGCCCGGGAATTGCTGCGCGGCCAGGTGGCCGGCCTCTACATTGAACGCGGCAACCTGCTGGCTGAGGGCGGCGATACCAAGCACGCCGTGGAGCAGTTTCAACAAGCGCTGGCCGTAGATCCTCAAAACGGCTACGCGCAGGAACGCCTGCATGATGTTGCGCCCCCGGAGGATCCGGGACGGGAGCACGTGCTGCAACTGCTGGCTTCAGTGGATGAAGTTGATGTCTCTCCCAAACCCGGCCTGCAGGACTTCCACATCAAAGGCGATACCCGCAACCTGTATGAAGCCATTGGCAAGGCCTTCGGCGTGACTTTTACGTATGACCAGGCGTTGCAGATGAAAAGGGTGAGGCTCGATGTGGAGCAGGTGGACTTCAACACGGCCATGATGCTGGCGGGCAAGCTGACCCATACGTTCTGGGCCCCTCTATCAGATAAGCTGGCGGTGATAGCTGATGACACGCAGGAGTTGCGCCGCCAGTATGAGCGCATGTCGCTCCAGACATTCTTCGTAAGCAATGTGGCCGCGCCTACGGACCTGAACGATCTCGTCAACGTAATGCGCACCATTTTCGATGTGAAGCTGGTGAGCCTGGAGCCAGGCAAGAATGTGATTACGGTGCGCGCTCCCAAGCGGCAACTGGAGATCATTCGCAACATGATGGATGGCCTTATGGATGCCCGGCCTGAGGTGCTGATTGATGTTCGCGCTTACGAGATCAATACCGCGAAATCGAAGCAATATGGCCTGAATCTGAATGGCAATTTCACCATTTTCAACGTGTTCTCTGAGATCAGGCGCGTGCTGGGTGATGCCGCCGGACCGATTCTCGACCAGTTCCGCAAAACCGGCGTAATTGACCCGAGCAAGATTCCGGCCAGTTCCCTGGGAGGTTTGCAGGGCTCGCCTCTGCTCCAGCCATTTGTCTTTTTCGGCGGAGGTTTGGGACTGACCGGCATTACCGTTTCTCCTGTGGGGGCACGGCTCAGTTTCAATAATTCGCTGGTAAAGACATTGGAACATGTGACGCTGCGCGCTTCCAGCGGCAGTGCCGCGAATATGCAGATCGGCACCCGGTTTCCCATTGAGACAAGTTCGTTCAATAACATCACGGTCTCGAACAGCGGGAATCCGGTGACTTCATCCACTATTCCTTCGTTTCAATATGAAGATCTGGGCGTGATTCTCAAGACGACGCCACACATCAACACCGGCGACAATCTCAGCATGGAGATGAGTCTGGAAGTTAAGAACCTGGGAACGCAAAGTTTCAATGGCGTCCCGGTCATCACGAATCGCGCATATTCCGGCACGATTACCGTGAAAGACGGCGAACCTTCGGTGATAGCCGGAACCGTGGAAGAACAGACCGATAAATCAAAATCAGGCTATCCGGGCATCGGGGAGATACCGCTGCTGGACGCTATTCTGGACACTAACTCAAAGGACTACACCAGGAACGAGATCCTGATTGTGGTGACACCCCACATTATCCGCAAGCCCTTTCACAACATGGGTGTTGATCCGTTGTGGACATTACCGCAGTAGGGTGCAAGATAGTCCATCGCAAAAGCTGTGAGCCGCGCTCGGCGCGCGTCTCAGAGACGGTGCGGAGCACCGTCTCTACGTCGAGTTTATGGTAAAGCTCATAGGTTGGTCGTTGTGCAGGCAAGACGTAGCATGCTACGTCTCTACCGGCGATTTGGAAGGACCCAGATCACCGGATCACCCGATCTACCGATCACCCGATTCTTCCTCACTTTCCCGCGTGATCAATTTCAAACTGCACCAGGCCCTTGAGTTGGTCATAGGGGATACTGGCTATGCCGGAGACTCTGCGTCCGTTGATAAAGACTGTTGGCGTCTGATTTACATCGAGCGCCTGCCCGAATTCCATTGATTTCTTCACGCGGGCCTCGGTTTCCGCGGTGGCCGCACAATTGGCGATTTGCTGTGCGTCGAGACCTACGCCGGTGGCCAGTTCTTTCAATTTATCGTCGGCGGTGGCCAGGGCGATCGCGCCCTGATTTTCGAAGATGGCGTCAATGTATTTAAAGAATGCCTCGCTGTCTTTCCGACCGGCGCAATCGGAATATTCCGCCGCCTTCATGGCCCAGGGATGCATGGTGGCCGGCAGGGGAAATTGCTGGAAGACGTAGCGTACCTGCGGAAAATCCGCGACCAATTTTTCCAGAATCGGCTGCGCGGCCTTGCAATGCGGACACTCAAGATCGCTGAATTCCACAATCGAAATAGGCGCGCTCTGGGGGCCGCGCGCCGGACCAGACGCGTCTTTGAGCATGGCGCGCGCGGGAGCGAAAGGATTGGGGCCGAAAGGAATCAATTCCCCGATAATGGCATTCTGGCCGTCGGGAGAAATATAGAGATGCACCGGGTTCTGCTTATTCATGGACACCAGCACATCGGCAACACCCGGCAGCGGAGATTCTTTGATGTCGTAAATGTTCCATGAAACCGCCGGATCATATCCAAAAGAGCGCTGCATGGCGGCATCAACTTCGGCACGCGACGGAAGCTGCGCGCCGCTGTGGGGCTTCTCTGCCGACGGTGGTGTTGAATGCCTGGCCGGTGCGGAACTTCGGGCGGCCTGCGGTTTTGAGGCGCTGGTTTGAGCAGCGGCCAGACAGACTGAGAATCCACACAAAAGAACGACAAGAACGATGGCTTTTTTCATGTTTTTAAACTTCCGATTTTTGAGCAATGGGAAAACGCCTTCCATATCCGAAAGCTTTGGGAGTAATTTTCAATCCGGTGGCCGCCTGCTGCCGCTTGTATTCGCTGCGCTCGATCAGGCGGATTACGTCCCGCACGAGCTTAATGTCATAACCCCGTTCTGAGGCAATCTGCTCGGCGGTGTGATAGTCCTCAACATAATCTTCAAGAATGTTATCCAGCACGTTATAAGGCGGCAGCGAGTCGCTATCCTGCTGGCCGGGGCGCAATTCGGCGGAAGGCGGCTTATCAATGGTGGACTGCGGAATCACCGGCTTGAGCGAATTCACGTAACGGCTGAGGCGGTAGACCATGGTTTTCGGAACATCAGAAATTACAGCCAAGCCACCCACCATGTCACCGTAAAGCGTGCAATAGCCTACGCCTAACTCCGACTTGTTTCCGGTGGTCAGCACCAGTCCGCTGGAATTTGTTGGAAAAAGCCATGAGGATGTTGCCGCGAATGCGCGACTGTATGTTCTCTTCGGTCACATCTTCCGGCATGCCGGAAAAAACCGGCGCCAGCGCCTTGCGGTAGCCCTCGAACAGATCGGCAATGGGAATGACCTCCAGACGGATGCCCAGCTTGCATGCCAGTTCCCGCGCATCGAGCACGCTATGCTCTGATGAATACTGGCTGGGCATGGCAATACCGGTTACGTTTTCTGCTCCAAGGGCGTCCACAGCTATGGCCGCTGCCAGGGCCGAATCAATGCCGCCGCTCAAGCCGATCATCACCCGCTGGAAGCCGCACTTGCGCACGTAATCGCGCGTGCCCAGCACCAGCGCGGCGTAAGCGCCGGCCTCGTCCCCTTCGATCTGGGGATGCATGTCGCCTTTCAGGGTGTTGGAATCGAAATAAATAATGTCTTCTTCAAATGATTTAGCCTGGGCAATCACTTTGCCGTCGGGCGCAACCACCACGCTGGAGCCATCAAAGATCAGGCTGTCATTTCCGCCTACCTGATTTACCAGCGCCACCGGGACATGATTATCGCGCGCGATGGTCTCCAGCATCTTGTAGCGCAACTCGCGCTTGCCTACGTGGTAAGGCGACGCCGAAATGTTCAGCACCAGGTTGGCCCCGGCGTGCAGCAGTTCTTCCACCGGATCAATGCTGTACAGGCGGCGATGCCAGAAGTGCTTGTCGTTCCATGCATCTTCACAGACGGTGAGCGCCACTTTGCGGTCGCCGAAAGACAGTACCTGCTGCCGGTCGGCGGGGGCGAAATAGCGCATTTCGTCGAAGACGTCGTAGGTAGGCAAGAGCATCTTCGACTGAAGAAATTCGATCTTCCCGTGCCGCAGCAGCGCCGCCGAATTCATGACCGATTTGCCGGTCTCAACCTTGGCGGGCGTGACCAGCCCGCAGACAATCGCAATGTCAGGAACGGCGCTGGCGATTTCCTGCGTGACCTGCTGGCTGCGGGCCACAAAGGCGGGCTTTTCCAGAAGGTCGCGCGGCGGATAGCCGCAAACTGCGAGCTCCGGAAAAAGGACCATCTGCGCGCCGGCAGCTTGCGCCTGCCGCGCAAATTCAATGATCTTTCCTGAATTGCCGGTGAAATCACCTACGGTGGGGTTGATCTGCCCAAGCGCAATCTTCACTCAATTAGTGTAAACCGCATGCAATAGAACCGTCATGCGGATTGGAAGCCGTTCGCCAAGTTAGTAAATAACATTCACTCAAAGCAAAAGAGATGATAACTTTTCAGGCAGGTAGAGCATTTGCTGATTGAGATATTGCAAAGCCGGGCGCGCGCGAACCAGGGCATCAGCGGGTGGTTCCGCCATGCAGGCGCCGGAGGACTGTTCCTGCTGGCCATTCTCGACAGTTCCCCTATTCCCACCTTTGGCGGCCCGGACATTTTGCTCGCACTGCTGGCGGCCAGCCATCGCAATCCCTGGTATGAATTTGCTGCCGTAGCCACCCTGGGTTCTGCGATCGGCGCTTTCATCACCTTCCGTATCGGACGCAGAGCCGGCTCTGCCTATGTAAACAAATTCAGGAAAGGCAAGGTCTCGGGAATGCTGAAGCTGTTCGAGAAATGGGGATTCGGTATTTTGGCTGCATCCGCGGCAGTGCCCTTCCCGTTTCCCACCAGCCTGTTTTTCGCGGCGGCCGGAGCTTCCAACTATCGCACCGCGCCCTTCCTGACCATTGTGACGCATTTGCCGCGCCATTCGTTATTCGGCGGTAGCCCTGGTGGCCGACTACTTTGGACGCCATATCATTCGCGTATTCCGGCATCCCGGCCAGTACATGCGGATGGCTGCTGCTCTCAGCCTTGATATTTCTGGCCATGATCGGCATTGGCGCGCTCATCAACCACAAGTTGATGCTTACGCCGGCGTCGCCTCAGGGCCAGGAATAATTTCTGAGACCCGCCTCGCGCGGTTCACAGCTTTTTGCGTGAAGTGTACAAATCCATAGGACGACCAGATTCTTACACTTACGAAAATCGGTGGTAGAGACGTAGCATGCTACGTCTAGCTGCACGCACAACGACACACTTCAGGGACTATCACACAGCTTGCGGTGAAGACGGTGCTCCGCACCGTCTAAAAACCGTGTGCGTGCGATCAGGCCTGCCACGTAAATCCGCAGTTGCCGCAACGCGTCGGCTTGCGTCCGGCGAGCAGGGCGAGCAGACCCAATGGAAAAAGACAGATAGCTACAATGATGACCCAGGCGGGATATCCGCTAGTGCTTGTGAGGGTTCCACATTTTGGACAACTGACAGCAGCCAATGGTGCCTCCTTGGTTTACAGGGCTGAAGCCCGATGTTTATTGGTATTTCGTCGCTGCAAAAAGCTCAATCGTTCTTCCGAGTCTTCCTACCACGTTGACTACAGCAATGCTGGTATTGCTCTCATAGAAAGCCTGAATAGCCATACAGCGAACAAGCTGGTCAGTGCAGCGTTGCTTATGTGCCTGGAAACTGCGCTTACCTGAAATTGCAATTGCGGGCGCATCATTGCGAGTGGCCGCGCAATCAATTGATAAACAAGGCACACGACAACGAACAGCCCGGCGGGATTGTTATGCCATGCGGCGGCAAAATCAAAATGCATGAGTGAAATGATCGAATGGGTAATGCCGCATCCGGGGCACGGCAGTCCGGATATCAGGCGGAAAAGGCAGACATGGGGAACCAATGCCAGCGCCGGAGCCACAGCCAGCACAGCCATCGCGGAAAACAGAAAACCAGCGTCTACTTGTTTTTCCTTGCTGATGCCCAGCCATGTGAGGCATCGCGCAGGACAACAATAGATTTCCATGGATACGGCATGGTATGGGAGTAGTGGATGGGAGTCAAAGGGAAAGATGCGGGGGCCGGGATTTGTTTTATACCTCTAGCTTATCGTTGCGCAGACAGGAGACGTAGCATTGCTACGTCTCTATCAGTGATTTTCGTAGTTGTAAGAATCTGGTCATCCTGTGGATTTGTATTAGTTCACGCGAAAGCTGTGAGCCGCGCTGGGCGCGTCTCAGAGACGGTGCCGAACACCGTCTCTAACTACGAAGACAGGTAATGATGTTGAAGTTGCAATAACTCACAATGCAGAGCTATTTGTGAACTGACCTAAATGGTTTCACGACTGACTTCAATTCCACCAGAATCACTGGCAGAGACGTAGCATGCTACGTCTATTGTCTCCGCAACGATAAACTTTAGGGCCACACATATGCCTTCCCGTAGGAACGTCCATTACATGCCATCGTAATTAGGGCCGCCGCCGCCTTCGGGTGGGACCCAGGTGATGATCTCGTAGGGATCCATGATGTCGCAGGTCTTGCAGTGCACGCAGTTCGATGGATTCAGGTGGATCTCTTTGCCATGGGGCTGGTCGCCGGTCTCCACCATCTCATAAACATTCGCAGGACAGAAATTCTGGCAGGGATTGCCGAATTCCACCACGCAACGGCTGTTGCAGATGTTGGTGTCGTGAATGATCAGGTGCGAGGGCTGGTCTTCTTCATGGCGCGTGCCGGAATGATACAGGTCAGTGAGCTTGTCGAACGTCAGTTTGCCGTCGCCACGGGCAGGCCCCAGCAGGTGCGCCAGATTGCCTCCGTCGGGCAGGCAATTGATCGAGATGCTTCATGCGGGTGTGCCCGGGATGCGTGGTATAGACTTCGCGCACTCCACGTCCGCCAGTAAGCTGCTGCAAGGCTGAATGCAGAATGCCCTTGACCAGACCATGTTCAAAGGCCTGGTGGAAGTTGCGCACTTCGTAGAGTTCTTCGCGTATCCAACTGGTGTCTACGCGGTCTCTGAATTCCAGCAGTTTGGCTTCGCTGAAATTGTTCTCTTGCAGCGCCTCAAAGGCTGTTTCAGCAGCCAGCATGCCGCTCTTGATGGCCAGGTGAATGCCCTTCAGCCGCTGCGAATTCAGGAAGCCGGCGGAGTCGCCGATAATCATCCAGCCATTGCCGCCCAGCGGTGGTATGGAATGCCAACCGCCATAGGGCATGGTCTTGGCGCCATAGCGGATCATCTTTCCGCCTTGCAGAAGTCCGGCGATAAACGGATGCTTTTTGAATTCCTGCAATACGTGTTGAGGATCGAGACGCGGATCGGTGTATTCGAGCGGCGTAACAAAGCCCAGCGAAACCAGGTTATCTTTCGAGCCGTAGATCCACGCGCCGCCAAATTCTTTGGTCGTAAGAGGCCAGCCCATGGTGTAGATGACCTCGCCCTTGCGGATCTTGCCGGAGGGCACTTCCCACAGCTCTTTGACTCCCACGCCGTAAATCTGCGGATTGCGATGCTTGTCGAGATCGAAGCGGCCAACAAGCTGCTTGGTCAACGAACCGCGCGTGCCTTCGGCCAGTATGGTGATCTTCGATTTCAGGTCGTAGCCGGGTTCGAAATTCGATTTGGGCTGGTTGTGCTTGTCTACGCCTTTGTCGTCGGTGCGGACACCGGCCACGTTGTTGCCGTCGAACAGCAGTTCTGATCCGGCAAAGCCGGTGAAGACGGTAATGCCCGCCTGCTCCACTTTTTCGCCCATCCACTTCACGAAGCGGTTAATGGAGATCACATAATTGCCGTGGTCCCGCATGGGCGGAGGCGTGACCGGGAATCGGAATTCTTTTTCTTTGGTCAGGAAGTAGACGCCTTCCTGGGTCACTTCGGCGTCGAGAGGAGCTTCACTGCGCCAGCCGGGCAGAAGCTCGTCCATGGAACGGGGATCGAGCAGCGCGCCGGAGAGGCAATGCTGGCCTACCTCGCGCGCCTTCTCCAGCAGGTAGATGTTCTCTTTACTGAGCTGGGCATCAGGGTGGCGGCGGTTGTGACGATCAATCAATTGCGAAAGCCGCAAGGCACATGCCATTCCGGCAGGGCCGCCGCCGACGATCACTACGTCGGCTTCCATCTGCGGGCGTTCGATTCCTTCAAGAGGTTTGCGAAAGTAAATCATTTTTCTTTGTGTCGAGGATTATGGCAATTTAAGTTTTGCGTCCCTCGGATTTATCTCAGGACATGAAGCTAAGAGTGCGCAGGCGCTAAAGCCCAATGTTTATGCGTCTTTTATGGCACGAGTAAACTCGTGCCCTGATACAAACCGGCTTTGTGATCTGCCGTTGCTCTCCCTATCATCGCTGTCTCTATATCATCCGGCTTTGGCTTTCTTTACTTCCTCGGTAAGCACCGGGAGAATATCGAACAGGTCTCCGACAACACCAAAATCGGCGATCTCGAAGATAGGCGCTTCGGAATCTTTATTGATGGCAATGATGGAGCGCGCGCCCTTCATGCCGACAATATGCTGGATGGCGCCGCTGATGCCCACGGCCAGATAAAGTTTGGGGGCCACGGTCTGGCCGGAGCTGCCGATCTGGCGGTCCATAGGCAGCCATCCGGAATCGCAAATAGGCCGTGATGCGGCGATCTCGCCGCCCAGCGCGTCGGCCAGTTGTTTGGCAAGATCAATGTACCTTTGTTCCTTGATGCCACGGCCCACCGAAACAATGATTTCCGCCTGGGTCAGGTCCACAGCCTGCTTGGCCTCTTTGAAGGGCTCTTCCGGCTGCGTGCGGATTGCGTTGTCCGCGATTTCTACGTTTACAGTCTCCACGGCAGCCGCGGAAGCGCCGGATTCGGCTTTGTCTCCGCGAAAAGCGCCGGCCTGAAAAGTGACAAAGTGAGGCGCTTCACAGGCAAAGGAGACATCGGCGGCGAACTTGCCCTGGAACATCTGGCGGGTAAAGAGCAGCTTGTCGCCTTCTTTGCGAAAACCGATGGCGTCGCTGATCAGCGTGCGTCCGAGCGCGGTTGTGAGTTGCGGAGCGAAATCACGCACCTGGTAGGTGTGAGGCATGAGCACCAGCGAAGGCTGCTTTTGCTCGATAAGCTGCTTCAGCGCGGCCACCGCGCCATCCGGCGTGTACTTGGCCAGCTTCGGCGACTCCACCGCATAGACCTTGGCGACTTTTTTACCCGCGACTTCAGTGGCAATTCCGGCTATGCCGCTGCCAAAGACGGCCGCTTCAATAGTCGCGCCAGTTTCCGCGGCAATGGTTTGCGCGGCGGTTATGGTCTCCCATGAGACACGGTTGAGCTTGCCTTCACGTTGTTCAACAACAACCAGAATTGTGTTTGCCATGGTTCTATTTCTTCAACTGTCTCTTCTTGCTGAAGCCCACGATCAACAACACGAGAGCAACGCCTACATCCAATCCGAAGAGGCTGGCCATCAGCGTGCCGCCGGCGCGCAGGTCCCAGCCGACAAACAATCCCCAGCCCAGTCCTGCGAGCAGCATGACGATGCCGATTACCATCATGGTTGATCCTGTTTCCCGTTCGGTTACAGGGAGATAATTTCCACCTTCCGGATCGTATTCCATTCGGTCCATGGCTTCCCTCCTCAAATCACGCGGACATCATTGCGAAGTTTCTCGACCAGCTTCTTGGCCACTTCAGGCGCTGTGCCTTCCAGCATCTCAGTCTTTTTGCTCTTCTGCGGAATGTACAGCTTCTCGATCTTCTGAAGATTGTCACCCAGCGAAGACTTTACCTCGGCGAGAGTGACTTTACGCAGCGGCTTGTTTTTGGCCTGCTTGATTCCCAGCAGCGTAGCGTAACGCAGCTTGTTGATTCCTGACTGGATGGTCAGGACCGCCGGGAGCGGCATGCTTACATGCTGAAAGAAGCCGGATTCAAGTTCCCGCTTTACCTTGATGCCGCTATCGCTCTTCTGTATCTCCATGATGATGGTGGCATGCGGCCAGTTCAGCAGTTCCGCCATGATTACGCCGGTCTGAGCGTAGCCGTAATCGTCGGACTGGAGACCGGTGAAGATCAGGTCAAACTTTTCGTCTTGAATGGCCGCGACGAAGGCCTTGGCCATGTTCATCGCGTCAAGGCCGACAAAAGCATTGTCTTCCAGATGAATGGCCCGGTCGGCGCCTTTGGCCAGGCCTTCCCGCAGCACCTGCTGGGAGCGCGCCGGCCCGGCGGTAATCACCACCACTTCGCCGCCATGCTTCTCTTTCTGCCGCAATGCCTCTTCCAGCGCATAAGCATCAGGCTCATTGATCTCGTAGGAGACGTCTTCGCGAATCCAGGTACCACTTTCATTGAGCTTGAGCGGAGCGTCTTTTTGCGGGACCTGCTTCATGCAGACCAGAATTTTCATAAACGTGTGTTCCTGCCCAACAGAGCTTAGATGCAAACTTTCATCCTCTCAGCGAGGCGAAAGGCCTAAAGGGAAACCTGAAAGTATAAATGACGGTGGAAAGAACCGCCATGCCCGCGCTGAGCCACGCAGAGCGCGGCGCAGAGACGGTGCCAAGCACCGTCTCTGCGGAAGCTGCCTGGTAACCCTGAAGTGCGTGGTTGCGCGTGCAGTTAGACGTAGCATGCTACGTCTCTACCAAAGATCTTCTGGTCGGACTTGAAGTCCTCAGCTGTGGATTACTGAGCCTACTGCCTCACCGGCCAATGCGCGGGTGAGGTTACCGGGCTTGAGTCCATTTACGATGCGCAGCTTATGGGCGAGTCGGGCGCGGCTGAGCAGGTCGAGCACGACCGGTTCGATAGGGAGCGTTGATAATTTTTTTGCCGACAACTCTTCTGCCCGAATCTCCGGGATCAGCCTCGCATCGGGATTGTTTTTTGGATCGTGGTCGTAGAGCCCATCAACATCTTTCAGGAAAATTACACTGCGCGCGCCGAAAACTTCGGCGATCAGGTAAGACCCGGCATCACCGCCGTGGGGTGGCAGTTTTCCTACTGCCGGCGGGTGTTCCCATAGTGAATACGGCGGTATGCCGTTGAACACCGCGCCGCGTGCGGCCGCCAGCATGGCAGGGAGAAGCTGGACGACAAACGGCGCTTCCAGATAGACAAATCCATGCTTCGCCAGCAGGCATGAAACCATATAGGCGTTCTGGGCCGCATCTTTGGCGCTGAGCGCCGCCAGCGCTCCCGTAGGCAAGCCGAGATCAAGGCCCACAGAAAAGATGTGACGCGAGCGCACGCCCGCGCCTACGCCGATGATCATGCGGTGGTTCGGCTGGTTGGCGACAATTTCGTCCAGCAAGGGCAGCAGTGCGGAGCGGCCACGGTCCATGATGGATCGCCCGCCGATATGGACAACATTTACATCAGGCAGAATGGCGGATACCGGGGATTCAGTCCGCGCGATCAGGTTTTTGTCTACCAGCGATTCGCGCATGAGCGCGGAGTGAACGTGCTGTGCGTCTGGTTGCTCAACGCTCATTTGCCTTCTCCATTCTGCGCCTGGGCGCGATAGACGATGGTGCCAACCGGTTGGCCGCTGAGCGCAGCGGTCAATTGTCCGGGCTTGAGGCCGTTTACAAACTGGATTTCTTTTACATGGCGCGCGCGCACCATGAATTCCAGTACGGCGCGTTCGACGATCAGATCGTCGAGGTCCATGGCCAGCAATTCTTCCACGCTGATTTTGGGGATGTGTTTCGCGCTTGGATCCTTTTTAGGGTCGGCCGTATGCAGGCCGTCTTCATCTTTTACATAAATCATCTTGCGGGCGCCGAAGACCTCGGCAATCAGAAAACATCCGGTATCGGTGCGCTGGGGCGGAATGCGTCCGCTGGCGGGATTCGGTTCCCACAGCTTGTAAGGCGGCATGCCCTGGCAAACGACCGCGTTGCGTTCCATGAGGTAATGGGGCAGGGTGCTGAAGCCTTCCGGCTCAATAAAAGGTATGCCGTGCTGCGCCAGAAGATAATGCAGCATCTGCGCGTTCTGCCAGGCAACGGCTGTGCCCAGCACAGTGAGCACGCCGGTGGGCAGTCCTAAATCTATGGCGAGACTGTAGATGTGGCGGGCGCGGGTGCCGGCCCCGGTGCCCAGAATCATTTTGTGGCGATCGAGATTGGAAACGATTTCTTCCACCAGCGGGTAGACGGCACTGCGGCCGCGGTCCATGATGCTTTGCCCGCCGATCTTCACCACGTTGACCCAGGGCAGGATATCGAAATCAGGGGCAGATGCGGTGGCCTGCATGAGCGCGGTATCACTCAAAGATCCGGCCAAAAGTTGTTTGCCTAACGACGTGAATACGTTCTTACCGTCAATGGTGGTCATTGCTTACAGATCGTCCTCAGAATTGATATAGGTCCAGCTCAAAACTGCGCTGTTCAGAAAAAGAAGCATCGAGTGAGCCGAATTCGAATTGTGCCCACCTGGTTAGTTTGTCCAGCGCTTCCTGCTGGACGGCAAGCGGCAACGCCGCAAAGCGCGCTCCGCTGGGCCGACGGGCAAGGAAGTTTCGGGGTGCGGTTTCAGTGATCCACGAAGCAGCTACAACATGGACGTGGGAATGCGAGATGGAATGCAGCATGGAAAGCGCCTGTTCCCGGCCTTGTCCGGCCTGCCGCCACTCTACATTCATTTCCTGAAGAATGGTTCGCAGTTGCTGCTTCATTTGTGTGTCTACACCTGATTGCGGGGTAACGGTATGGCCCACTACGATTGCTCCACCGGGCCGCAACACCCTGCGTGCTTCGAGTATCAGAGAATTCCAATCGCGCGCGCCGCTCAGCACCTGCATGAGCATGACTATGGCGAACGAACCGTCGCGAAAGGGCAGCCGCTCACCATCCGCTTGCGCGAGGAAGGCTGCTGCATGATGCGCATGAAATTCTTTCAACATCTCCCAGGAAAGGTCCACGCCTACATACGCGTCGTGATGTTCGACAAAAGTTTTGCCGAACCTTCCGGTGCCTGCGCCCATGTCCAGTGCCGGGGACGAAGCCGGAAGGCGCAACGCAGACCAGATTGCGGTGCGGACAGCTTCAGCGACTCCACTGGGCAGTTCGCGATGGCGCGCAAACGATGAAGCAACGGAATCGAAAGTGGAGACCATGCGGTTCAGCGATAGCCTTTCGCCTGCAGCTGGAACAATTCGGCATAGATGCCGTTGCGGACCAGCAGTTGGTCGTGCGTACCCTCTTCGATGATCGCGCCCTTTTGCAGCACGATAATTCGATCGGCCATACGCACGGTGGAAAAGCGGTGAGAGATCAAGACGACCATCTGGCCGGAAACAATTTCGGAGAAGCGCTGAAATGTTTCGTATTCGGCGCGCGCATCCAGGGCCGCTGTGGCCTCGTCGAGAATGATAAGTTGCGCCTTGCGGATATAAGCTCGGGCCAGCGCTACCTTTTGCCATTCGCCCCCGGAAAGATCTATGCCCGATTGAAAGCGGCGGCCAAGCATCTGCCGGTAGCCGAAAGGCAGTCGGCGGGCAAGCTCATCGGCTTGCGACTTGCGCGCGGCGTCCATGATGGCGCTGTCGGTTGAAAATCTATCGTTATCATCGCCCTCCGGCGAAGAAGCAGCTCGATCGAGGGATTCCTGCACTCCCCTGATCTCACCGATACCAATATTCTCGTCAAGGCGCAGATCGTAGTGAACGAAATCCTGAAAAATGACTCCAATGTTCTGGCGGACAGAAGCGAGATCGTACTCGCGCAGATCAACGCCGTCCATGAATATGTGGCCCTCGGTAGGATCGTAAAGCCGTGCCAGCAGCTTGGTAATAGTTGTCTTGCCGGCCCCGTTCTCACCGACCAGCGCCAGTTTCTCGCCTCGATGGATGCGAAAGCTCACCTGCCGCACCGCCCACTGTTCACTGCCGGGATAGCGAAAACCAACGCGGTCGAACACCACTTCCTGAATGGATGAAGGAACGGGCAGCGCCTTCGGCTCAGAAACAATGGACGGCTGCATCTTGAAAAAGTCAAAAAGATCTGTGAGATAAAGACTCTGCTCGTAAATATTGCCGGCAGTCATAAGCGCGCGCTCGCTGGCGAGGCGGCTGCGCAGAAAAGATGCGGCTAGAAAAGTAAGCGATCCAATGCTGATCACACCATAGAAGCCGCGCTTCAGAATCACAACGTAGGCGGCGTAATAAGCAATCAGTCCGGCGATGGAGAGCACCGTGGCCGCGATTCCCTTCCGCACAACCAGTTTCCGGTTCTCCTCGTGAAAACGGCTGGCAATCGCGCGATAGCGGGCCAGCAGCCAGTCCGCGAGGCCGAACATCTGCACTTCTTTGGCGGTCTTATCGCTGGCGCTTAGATAACGCAGGTAATCGAGTTGCCGGCGTTCGGGAGTCATGCGATAGAGCAGCAGGTATTCGAGTGAGCTGAAATGGGTCTCCCCGAGAAAGCCCGGCAATACCGCCACCAGCAGCAGCGCCAGCAACCAGGGACTATAAAGAAAAACCGCGGCAGCCAGCGAGAAGAAGGTAAGCGAGTCCTGGCCGATGGAAAGAATTTGCGGGAGCAGGCCGATGCGTCCGGTGGTTTGCCGCTGGGCCCTTTCGAGTTGGTCGTAGAATGCCGGGTCTTCGAAGTGATACAGGTCGAGAGTCGCTGCATGGGTAATCAGCTTTTCGCTGATATGGTGGGAGAGAAGATCACCATAGAGGCCTTCCATAGCGGCTGAAGCTTTATCGAGCGCCTCGCCCACGGCCGCAATCAATAGTTCCAATGCAACCAGCCACCACAGCCGGGAAAGATCAGGCCGCCCGGTGCGGGCCGCAACCACCGTATCAATGATCAATTTACCGACCCACAGAACAGCGAGAGGCACACCCGCACGCAGTAACCGCACCACCACCGTTCCCAATGCATAGCCGCGGTGTGTATGCCACGCCAACTGGAGAAATCTGGGAACAGAACGCAGCGCAGCAAGCTTGGCCCGCCAGCCATGCGCGTTTCGCGCAGCAGGCGAGCGCGGCGATTTTTGCAGCTTGGCGATGGCGGGTTCCAAAGTGTCTGTATTGTATTCCCCATAAGGCCGTGATGGTCAGGAGCGGGTCCGTGCAGCAGATAGCAGCTAGATCACGGCTGGTAGCCGTCATTCTTCCAGTTGTTGAAATCTGTGAGGAATTGCTGCCGGCGGGCATCGTCCCACACTCCTTCAGGACACCCGGTAATCGGCATGCGTTCGCTCTTTACACTGTCGTAGATTGCCTGCCAGTTGGTTTGTACATCGTCGGCTGACCAGAGATCGAACAGGAATGTCATGTTCTCGCGATAGCACTCTGAGAAATACGATTTGATATTTGCCGCAAAGGTAGTGGCCATGTTGCCTTTTACCATAACAGGTTGCAGCAATCTATTTAGGTTGTCGAATGATATTGTCGAGTGATTCTCAATTTGCGAATGAGTTTTCCTGTTTTGGAACAAAAGTAGGAATCTAATGGTGTTTCAGCCTGTGGGCGACACATCTTCGCTGGAAATGGAATAGATCTATCGCCCCAAACAATCACCAAAATTATGATTCGTCATTTCTTCTTGACTCTGACCTTACGTCAGAGCTGACACTATTTCGTGATGAGGAATTGAGTGAGCAAGGTTTACAAGATTCACGAGTTCGCACAGATGGCCGGAGTGACAGTCCGGGCTTTGCATCACTACGACCGGCTGGGCGTGTTGCGTCCGCAGCGCACGCAGGCTGGGTATCGTGTTTACTGCGAACGCGATCTTGAACAATTGGAAAAGATTGTTGCACTCAAATTTCTAGGACTTCCTCTGAAGCAAATCAAGCTCCTGCTGGAACAGGACGGCCGCGGGCTGGCTGAAGTGCTTCGCGCCCAGAGGATGGCGCTGGAGGAAAAGCGCCGCCGCCTGGAACAGGCAATCAGCGCGATTCGCGAAGCAGAAGATTCCGTTACTTCCAGCAGTCAGGCCGACGCTGCGGCATTGAGGAAAATCATCGAGGTGATCGAGATGCAAAATGACACTGACTTCCTGAAGAAGTATTACAGCGAAGAAGCATGGAACAAGTTAGCCGGGCGGCGGACCGAATGGACCCCGGAATTGCAGGAGCAGACGACCCGGGCATGGTCGGATTTGTTTCGCGATGTAGAAGCGGCCCTGGGCGAGGACCCAGCCAGCGAAAAGGCCCAGGCTCTGGGAGTTCGCTGGAAAAAACTGATTGAGGCGTTCACCGGGGGAGATAAGGGAATCGCTTCCGGAGCAGGAAAAGTCTGGGCCGACCGCCAGAACTTGCCCGCTGCAAATCAACAGCAGATGGCGCCGTTCAACAACCAGCAGGTTTGGGAGTTTATGGCTAAAGTGCTGAAGTGTGCGAAGTAGCCAGAGTTGCACGGAGCACGACTGCGCTCGGGACGGGCGCGCGTTCCGTTCTTTCAGGCGGCCGATGCTTTTGTGCCGAGACGCCCAGAGATCCACGCGCTCGTCTCCATCATTAAATTTCGGTGTTATGCCCGCTATTGCTAAACTAGATGTATGCCAACTACCGATGAAGTAATGACGGCGCTAACCGAATGCTATGATCCGGAAATTCCGGTGAATATCGTTGACTTGGGATTGATTTATGAGGTGCGCTTCAAGCCCGCAGAGAACGTCCCCAGCGACCAGGACGTGGAGATCGAAATGACCATGACTTCGCCGGGATGCCCAGCGCACGTGGGCATCACCGAAGACGTGCGGCGGAAAGTACAGGCCTTGCCGGGCGTAAATTCCGTAAATGTAAATATTGTCTGGACTCCGCCGTGGAGCCCGGAACGTCTGAGCGCCGCCGCCCGTCAGAAACTCGGAATTGAATAACGGCCAGCTTAGTAACGGCTGCCGCCAGCCACGGGCATGTTGCGATAGCCGCCACCCTGGTGCTGGCCAAGCTTCTCCATGAAGGTAGCCGCCATGTCCACGAACTTGCTGCCCTTCTCAATATATTCAGGCAGATGGTTCCATATCTCTTCAAAGCGCTCAGGATTTTCAGCAGCAAATGTAGCTAACCCGACTCCGGCGACGGCCAGACCCGCAGGCCGGCGGCCTGTGAGAAAAAGTACAGCTCCTGCCGCAAACGAACCATAAATAAGCGTTTTCTTCCAATCCATGCTGTTCATGCCTCCATGCACCTCACTAAAACTTGTGTCCACTTTTGGGTTAGAGCTAAACCAGCCAAGCTTTGTTGCCCACAGTAATTGAACTGTAGCAGAGAAGCATTCAGCGCTCAGTCCGCGAGCATTCTGACTAGGAACGAGCCTTGTGGTGGGCATGGCACGAGTAATTCAGGAACAATGGTGGAAGAGAGCTGCGGCTGAAGATACGAATTAACAAAGTCCACACAAAAGGAAAGTGGGCGCCGGTATCAAGGGGCGGCGCCCACGTGGGGGTACTGCGTATGTTAGTTAGTAATGTAGACGAGTTAAATTCGAAAAAGTTTCGTGTTTGCAGAAACTTAACATAAATATACAAAGACAGTGTTTCACATCAAGAAAAAAGCCCCTCGCGTTTGAGCAAGGGGCCGAAAGAGAATTAAGGAGAGAGGAGATGAACCGCTATGACATCTGAGAAACTAAATTGCGAATTTCAACGCGCGCCTGGTGAAGCGCGAGTCTCGACTCCTCTTGAGTAAGACCCAGCAGGCGGGCGATGCGATCATGCTCGTAGCCTTCCACATCATGCATCAGGAAAACGAGCTTTTCGGTGGCCGGCAATTGCACTACGGCACGCTCAAGATGAACGCGCTTTACATTACCGTGAATGTTCTTTGCCGCAGTGGCCGTGGAAGTTAAAGTCAATGTACCAACTGTGGTAAGTTCGCGAATTTCCGCCAGGAACGCCCGGTCAATCTGTTCAGTTGTGGGCTCAGCAACATTGGCGAATGCGCGCAGGAAAGTGTTGGCGCTCAGTTGTTCTGCTGCCAGTTCGTTATCGGTCATCCAGAACGAGAGAGAGTAAATTCTGTGGCAGTTGGCTTCGTAGATCTCGCTGTAACGTGTCTGCTCTGTGGAAACGGCTGGGACGTAGCCGACTAACGTTTCGATCATATTCTGCAGGGTGCTTGCCATGATTTCTGCCTCTTATTTCCGCCTTTACGGCTGGGGGGACTTTGAAGCCGTTCTACACATCCGGCTTTCTGCCTTTATTAACAGCAATCGCATTGCCTAAGTTGCGGATGACGGGTAAATAACGTGTTATTTCCTGTAAGTTTCTCAGAATCATCAACTTAAGAGGGAATTAAGGCGATCCAGAGTTGCTGTAACGTTTTCAGAAAAAGAGAGTGAGTAGCTGCTTGGCTACTTGTGGGTATTTTGATACCACTTTTAGGAAGGAGATTACGCAGGAGCAAATGGGGCTCTTAGGAAAAAATTACCATTGGCCATGCCCTTTCGACTCTGCTCCATACCGAAAACGGCGATACCAAGGACACGTTACCCCGACCTTGATTATCGAACCACCAGAATTTCCCGCACATTATCACGGGCCAGAAAGAATTTCAGCGACGCAAAGTCTTTGAACAGGTTTTCTACGTGGCGGTTATTGAATACGCGCTGTAGCCGATAATCCGGTCCAGGCTCCAGCAACAAAGTCTCACGGTCTGTGATGTGGTAACGATGAAAAGGCGCTTCGGGGCCGGCATCCTTGGTATGAAAGAAAGCCAGCAGCACACCTTTGGGTTTCAGTATCTTGTGAATGCGCTCCACCATTGGCTTTACCAGCACCTCGTCCAGATAGTCGGGAATGTCCCAGGCGAGAATGGCGTCGAACCGGGCTTCAGGATGGTCGAGGTTCTCAGCAAAGAATTTCTGCGGATCGAGCTTCTCGGTTCCATCCTGCTGCTTGCTCAGGAAATTCTTGTCCTGTGAGGCGCGCAGAAGGTCTTCGTTATAGACGCGTCCACCGAAACCGGTAAGAAAAGCGATGTTGGCTGAAGAGGTGGAACCAAGATCGAGTACTGCGAGATTTTCGAAGCCGCTCAGGGTGCGTGTGAATTCAGTGAAGCCGGTGGACCGGCGGCTGATACGCTGAGTGCTGGCCTTGCCTGCCGGTCTGTCCTGGGTATCGGTTCCCCGAAACCATCGCATAAGAGTCTACCTGTGTAGACATCTTAGACTACTTCTGCGTCAGGAAGGAACCCTGCTGCCCGGCATTGGCGTCATCTCTGGTGACCGTTTGTACGCCGGCAGCGGCTGCAGCGGTTTTGCGGACCTCAGTTTTCGCGTCACGTTGGAGATCAATCGAACCCTTGAAGAAAGCGCCGTCTTCGATCGCGATACGCTGCGTGGAGATGTCTCCATTGAGCGTGCATGACTTTTTCAACTCCACGCGCTCGGCTCCGGTAATGTTGCCTTCAACACGGCCGTGCACGATCAGTTCGCGGGCGCTGATATTGGCGCGGATGCGCGCATTGGGGCCAATCACCAGACTGTGCTGGTTCAAGCCGATTGTGCCTTCGACCTCGCCATCGAGATAAAGGTCTTCACTGCCCGAAAGCTCACCTCTGATCATGACGGACTTGCCGATATGAGCGGCAACACTGCCGCGAGAAACCTCGTTCAGTTTCGCAGGTTCCGGCGCACGGTTAGCGGATGGCGCTGCGGGAACGGTGGCAGAAGCGGGCAATGGCTGCTGAGTTGGTGACATGTTTGGCTGAGAGGCGGGCTTTTCGTCTGGACGGGCTTTCCACATACGCTGACTATACTCAACACGGGGAGGCTCCGCAATGAAGTCATACGGTCAAGTAATGACGGAAGTATCATTTCATCGTAAGCGGCTGGAGTTTTTTGCATAGAGGTAGCGCAATGCCTACAGATGGCATGGGAGTGCCTAATTTGATACTAGCGCTGTCCGGCGACTATTTACTTTTCAGTAAACGTAGGGTTGCCTGACAAAATTCCTTTGTTTCTCAACAACTTACAAATCCATAGAAGACTCTCATCGGAGTAGCAGTTTGGCCGCAAGGTTGCAATTTAGTAAAGTGTCGACCGGGACGGAAAGTCGCGAAACGGAAGAGCCGAAAACCAGGGGAACAGCGGTTCAATCGTCAGCGCGGCTAAAAAAGAGCCAATGGGACTGCCTTTTCCGAAGAGGTCGACGCAAGGGCGGCGTAAGCCGCCCTTGGCGCTTTGCAGGCAACAAGTCACAACCAGCAACTCTGAATGTTGAATTGTGTAGAATGCAACTTAGCTGCTGAATTTGAGACTCTAATAAGAGTAGGTATGTCCCGTAAAATCCTATTCAAAGCAGTATTGTTTGCGCTCGGTGGCGGTGTTGCCGTACGTCGGCGCAGCAGCCCAGTCTTCGGGACAAGCTTCTGGACCAACCTCAGCTCCCCAGGAATCCCAACTTCCATCAGACCCGAATCAGTTTGTGCGCAAGGTTGTGGAGCACGAACTGGCGGCCGGAGCAGCCGATCATTCTCACTGGATGTACCACCTGCACCGGGAAGATGACAAGGGAGCGCAGGACCGTCAGGTAATCGAAACCAAAGACGGCTCCATTGCCCGCGTGCTTCTCATCAACGGCCAGCCGCTTACCCCGGAACAGCGCAACAGCGATGAAGAGCGCATGAAGAGACTGGTCAGCAGTCCGGAAGAGCGGGCGCGCCGCGAGAAACGCAATAAAGACGAAGAAGATAAAGCGCGACAACTGCTGAAGGCGATTCCCGATGCTTTCATCTTCAAATATGAAGGCAATGAAGGCACGCTTACCCGGCTTAGCTTTACTCCCAATCCTAATTACAACCCGCCCACGCGTGAACTTACCGTCTACCACGCAATGGTTGGCAAGTTCTGGGCTGACCGCGTTGCGCTGCGCTTGGCCAAGATTGACGGACGCCTGACCGAAGATGTGAATTTTGGCTGGGGCATTTTAGGCCATCTTGATAAAGGCGGCACATTTACAGTGGTGCAGAACAATGTGGGCGAGAACCACTGGGATACCGTGCTTCTCGATGTCCACATGCAGGGCCGCGCCGTAATCTTCAAGACCATCGCTGTGAAAGAGAAACAGGTGCTCACCAATTTTCATCGCGTACCCGATGACCTGAGCATGGATAAAGCGTTTGAAATGCTTCACCGGACAGAAGCGTCAGTCGCCAGCACCGAAGCGCGGAAGTAAACAACTTCCACCACGGAGACACTGAGGCACGGAGAAAAGCACAAGGGGAAAACCTCACCACTGATCACACTGATCTAACAGATCAACACTGATAAATGCTTTAGACAAAAGGTTTATTACCAAGTACTAAATACTAATTACCAAATACCCAATCACTACCCATCAGCCAGCAGCCTTTCCTGCCGGGTAGTCAGCTTTTCGATCAGATCGTGCTTGATGGTAAATCCGCGGCCGGGGGTTTTTGGGACCTGGATCAGCCCTTCAGAAGACACTTGTACTTCAGGCTCGATGATGTCCTCTTTCCAATAGCGTTTTGAGGCGGAAACGTCTCCGGGCAAAGTGAAATTGGGCAGCGATGACAACGCTATATTGTGGGAGCGGCCAATTCCTGATTCCAGCATGCCCCCGCACCACACTGGTATTCCGGCCTTCTGGGCCACATTGTGGACGGCGACTGCCTGGCTGAATCCGCCTACGCGCCCCACTTTGATGTTGATGATTTTGCAGGCGCCCAGTTCAATGGCAGCCTGTGCGTCGCGAGGACCGTGGATTGCTTCGTCCAGGCAAATCTTCGTCTTGAGCTGCTTCTGCAACTGAGCATGAAAATAGAAATCGTCGTGCCAGAGCGGCTGTTCGATCATGAGCAGGTTGAAGCGGTCGAATTGCTTCAGGTGCTCGACCTGGTCGAGGGTATAGGCAGAGTTGGCGTCACAACTCAGCAGAATCTGCGGCCAGCGCCCGCGGATACGTTCAAACACCTGAACATCCCAGCCGGGCTTACATTTCACCTTAATGCGGCGGTATCCGGCATTGACCTCGGTCTCGATTTTTTCGAGCAATTGCTCAACTGAATTCTGAATTCCAATCGAAACACCACAGGCGATCTCGGGCTGGGTGCCTCCCAGTAATTGCCATAAGGGGACGTTGCGCTGCTGCGCTTCGGCATCCCACAACGCATTTTCCAGCGCGCCTTTCGCCATACGATGTCCACGCACTCTGGCGAACAATGCTGCCGCGTCACTTCCCTTTTCAATGGATTGGCCCAGCAAAGCCGGAGCAAGATATTGCCTCAACGCGTACCAGGCTGTGTCTATGGATTCTTCACTGTAAAACGGGTCTTCTCCGGCCACACACTCGCCCCAGCCTTCCGGGCCGTCTGTGTGCACGGTCAGCAGCAGAATGCGGCGCTCTGTGGTGCGTCCGAAGCTGGTCTCAAAAAAATGGACCAGCGGCATGCGGATCTCGCGAAGAGTAATAGCTTCAATTTTCAATCGAGTCCCTCCGATGCATACGACCAGTTCTCGTCCCAGCGGCCCAGCAGGAATGTGCCGTTCTCGTTCTCGTCGCGCTCGTATCCCAGCACCGCCAATCCCTGTGAGAACGCTTTCAGAAATTCTTCCCGGTTGCGCTTCTGCACCTGCGCGGCTTTTTCCAGATCAGATTCAGAGGCCCGCCATGCATAGATCTGGCCGGGCACCTCGATGCGTTTTTCAATCTGAGCAATCGGAGCTTTTCCGGATTCGTGCAGTTCCGTCACGCGTCGCGAGCGCACCCACCATTCCGCTACCAGGCGATCCGTGGGCAGTCCACGATGAAGAACGGACGACGAAAATCCATAGTGGTTCACGCTGTAGCGACGGGCAATCGCGCCCAGTTTCACCACATTGAGGTAGGCATTCTTGATTTCCAGCGGATCGAAGGTCCACTCGATCAGATCAATACCACGCTTCAGGGCATCGTCTCGCTGGGCCAGCTTCATGCGACGGCCCAAGCCGGCATTGCGATAGGCTTCGTGAACGGCCAGCATGTGGGAATGCAGATAAGCATTTCCATTGCGCGTGCCGGGAACCGAGAAGGCATAACCCACCAGCGTTTCTCCGGCAAACGCGCCGATGACCTGGCCGCCAATCTTATCGGCGACAACGAACATGCGCAGGGGCACCAGATCGGCATCCTCGAATTTCCAGACTTCTTTCTGCAATGCAACGCAAGCCTTGAATTCTTCGAGGTCATGACAGGGCCGCACCACGATTTCGCCGGCAGAGGTAGGCACCTACTCGCTCTCCTGAATGGTCTTGGCCTGCTGCCACAGCGCTTCCATCTCGGGCAGGTTCGCGTCTTCGAATTTTTTGCCTTGCTGCTGTAGTTGTTGTTCGACCCAGCCGAAGCGGCGGCGAAATTTGCGATTGGTCTTGCGAAGCGCCGATTCCGGATCAACCGAAAGATAACGCGCGATATTCACCAGGGTAAAAAACAGATCGCCCACTTCACCCTCGATCTGCTCGCGCACGTTTTCTGGAATCTGAGAGCTGTTCACCGGTTGAAGCGTGGCTTCAGGTAGCTCTCTCAGATTTGCCTTAAGTTCTTCCGTTTCTTCTGCCAGCTTATCGAAAATCCCCTGGATCTCAGGCCAATCGAAGCCTGCATGCGCAGCCTTGGAACTGATCTTCTGGGCCTCCAGCAAGGCGGGCATTTTGGAAGAAACTCCGCCCAGAAGCGACGGGGCATCATGGTTTCCCGTTTCTTCGCGCTTCTTCTTTTTTTCTTCCAGCTTCAGCGCTTCCCAGTTTTTAAGCACCTGGCCTGCATCCTCAGCCTTCACATCACCGAATACATGAGGATGGCGGCTGATCAACTTATGGCTGAGCGCGTCAAGAACGTCATCAATGGAAAATCTCTTCTCTTCCTGCGCCATCTCGGCATAGAAGAGCACCTGTAGCAGCAGGTCGCCGAGTTCGCCGGTCAGTTCGGGCCAGTCGCGGTTATCTATGGCCTCAAGTACTTCATAGGTTTCTTCCAATGTGTAGCGCTTGATGGTGTCAAAGGTCTGCTCGCGGTCCCATGGGCAGCCGCCGGGAGCGCGCAAACGGGCCATGATGGCAACCGCTTTTTCGAATCGTTCACCAGTAGTCACGAAGTTCAATTTATCATCCGCCGAGCAGGTGAGTCTCGAATGCGAGCCGGGAGCACGAAAGCCGGGCAGCAGCTCACGCCCGCATGGCTGCGGGAATTTATAGTAGACTGGCAATTCGGGTCCGCAACGAAGCATCTACCTGTAGTGAGAGGCCTTTCGTTAATTCACGGCTACCGTAAGTCACCATGACGCCGAAAAAATCAGGAAATCATCAACTCGGGTTCGTCACTTTTACGCTGCATTCCCATCTGCCGTATGTGGTGAATCATGGGACGTGGCCGCATGGCATCGAATGGCTGCACGAAGCCGCCGCCGAAACCTATCTGCCTCTGCTGCGGATGTTCAAAGAACTCGAAGATCAGGGCCTGGCGCTCAATGCCAATGTAAATCTTTCACCGATTCTGCTGGAGCAGCTCGCGCACCCTGTATTTAAAGAAGAGTTTCCTAAATATGTAATACGCAAGATTGACGCGGCCATTAAAGATGGCGAAAGCTTCAGCCGCCAGGGCGAACACCACATGGCTGAAGTGGCCGCTTTCTGGCTGAGATTTCTACCAGCAGGCCCTGCGCCACTTTGAAGATCTGGGCGGCGACATTATTCGCGGTTTTCGGCGCTTTTACGAATCAGGCGCGATTGAAATCATCACCTGCGGCGCTACCCACGGATACTTCCCCCTGCTGGGCACCGACGCTTCCATCCGCGCGCAGGTGGGCACCGGAGTGGAAACGCATCGCAGGTTCTTCGGAAAGAGACCTCGGGGAATCTGGCTGCCGGAGTGCGGCTACCGTCCCGCAGGCCTATGGCAGTTTCCGGTTCCGGTGAATGGTGTTGGTTCGCTGCACGACAAGCGGCCTTTCCTGCGCGAGGGCGTCGAAGAGATTCTTGCCGAAAACGAGATTGAGTTCTTTTTCGTTGACACCCACCTGGTGGATTCCTCAACTCAGTTCACGCCTTACGAGTTGATGGCGGGCGGCGTACCCGTAGCGGCTGAATTGCCCCCGGAAAATCCGGAAAAGAATTTCTACCGCGCTTATTACGCCGATACTCCCGACCGCCGCAAGGCGCAGGTGAGCTTCTTTACCCGCGATCCCCGCACTGGAATTCAGGTGTGGAGCGGTGAGCATGGCTATCCGGGCGACGGAAATTATCTTGAATTTCACAAAAAACGCTGGCCCGGCGGCCACCGCTATTGGCGTATTACCGGCCCCAAAGCCGACCTGGGAGATAAGCAGCCCTACTACCCGAACGTAGCGCAGCAGCGGACGCGCGATCATGCCGAGCATTTCGCGCGCATCACTGCCGAGGCCATTCGGCTACCACGGCCGCAATGGCTCCGCCATGCCTGTTCTCACCGCGCCTTTTGATGCCGAACTCTTCGGGCACTGGTGGTTTGAAGGCCCTGAGTGGCTGAAGAACGTAGCGTTGCAGTATGCCCGGCCGGAATCGCAGATCCAGTTGATCAATTGTAGCGAATATCTCGACCAGTATTCTCCGGCGGGATTTCTGGCTTTGCCCGAAGGCTCATGGGGGGCCAACAGCGACAATAGCGTCTGGCTGAATGATGAGAATGCCTGGACGTGGAAGCACATCTATCCGTGCGAGCTGGCCGTTCAGCAGATTGCCAACAATGGCATGTGGCATGGCAACGGGCAGGCCACCCGTCTGGTGCAACAGATATGCCGCGAACTGCTGTTGCTTGAGTCTTCTGACTGGCAGTTCCTCATCACCACAAAACATGCTCGCGACTACGCGGAAAAGCGTTTCAATACCCATCTGGAACAGCTACGCACTCTTCTGGATATCTGGCGGCGCTTTGAAAGCACACATCACTTCCCTGCCGACCGTCTGCATGAACTGGAAACGATCGAGAAGCGGGACTTCGTGTTTCCGAATATCCAGCCGGAGCGGTGGGCAAGTCAGCAGGCAGTGACGGTCTAGCACGCTTCGCCCTTGCCGCTCGGCTCTTGGCTTTTGGGCTCTTAGCAGCCGATTCTATAGTTGCTGTGTTCCGGTGTCAGGCTGGAAGAGCGGCCCTTTCAGGGCCGCGTAAAGTTAAAAAAGTCTGGGCTTTAGCCCTGGTGTAAATCACGCAACGGGCTACACCTATTCTGGAAGCGCTTTTAGCTGCATTCACGTGGTCGCGACAGGTGACGGTACAAACACTGCCTACATAGCTGTCTAGCCCTTCTCTCCCGCTTGTCGCACTCCCGTGCTGGCTTAAAGTCTCCATCCCTTACCGGAGTTCTGGTGCTCAAGCTTCAAATCACTAAAGGCTCAAGGGCCAACGACTAAGAGTGGCCCTCACTTCTCTCGCGTAAAATTTTCCCGGCTGCAACTCTCGATTGCATCTAACCATCCGTGCAAAAAAGCACTTCAGACCGTCTCTCGCCTCCAAAGCAGTCTTTTGACGTAATGGTCATCGGCGGAGGCATCAATGGCGTCGCCATTGCGCGCGAATGCGCGCGGGCGGGCAAGAAAGTGCTGATTGTGGAGCAGCATGACTTCGCTTCCGGCACCACCAGCCGCTCCACACGGATCATTCATGGCGGGCTGCGCTATCTGGAGCACGGTGAGATCGGCCTGGTACGCGAATCGTTGCGGGAGCGCGACCGGTTGATGTGCGAGTCCCCGAATCTGGTCAGGCCCATGCAGTTTCTGCTGGCCCTGCCCAAAGACGAACGCCCTATCATGCGGAGTTCGCTGGCGGTAAGAACAGGATTGTGGCTCTATCATCGCTGGGCCGGAGTTCATGCCGGCATTCCGCGCGGCTCCCAGGAATTCGAACGGCAGCTCGACAGCGGCGGCAAGCTGGTCGGTTTATTCCTATGAAGATGCGCAGTGTGAGTTCCCGGAACGGCTGGTCGCAGAATGGCTGGCTGAAGCCACGGGAGCAGGAGCATCCGCACGCAACTATACCCAGGTGCTGGAGATTCTTTCGTCAAACGGCAAGGTGACCGGCGCCCGCCTGCGGGACACATTGTCAGGAGCAGAATCTGAGATTGCCGCAACCCAGATCGTGAATGCCGCGGGGCCATGGGTAGACCACGTCATCCAACACTTCATCTGTCCGCGTCAATAAGATGATTGGCGGCGTTCGCGGATCGCACATCGTACTGCCTGACTTTCCCCGACGCCCCTTCGTCCGCCATCTATACCGAAGCAGTGGATGGACGCCCCTTTTTCGTGATCCCCTGGAATGGGCAAGTGCTGGTGGGAACCACGGAGGTAGCGGATTCCGGCAATCCGGCTGATGCTCAGCCCTCGCTCGCCGAAATAGATTACCTGTATGACAGTTTTGTGCGGCTGTTTCCACGCTCAAGCCTGATCAAAGCCGATATACGTTACAGCTTTGCGGGAATACGTCCTCTGCCGTTCTCTCCGGGCGAGAAGATGTCGGCAATCACGCGCAAGCACATTATTCACGATCACCAGCACGACGGCGTTGCCGGGCTGTTTTCCATTATCGGCGGCAAGCTCAGTACTGCCGCCAGCCTGGCGCGTGATGTGGCACGCAAGCTGGGCATTCCTGTAACCGAGCCTGCGAATGTTTTCGCCGCGCCCGCTCCGGCCAATGGAATTCAATCCACGTTTAAACAGTGGTCGCGTTTTGTGGCCTGTCGCGCCCGCATTCCTGACTCGTGCGCGCAGGCGATGGCTGGCTGGCATGGACGCCGCGCCCTGGCCATTGCCTCTTCCGCCGCCCAGGACGACAGACTGCGCATGCCCATCTGCGAGCACACCTGCCACATCGTTGCCGAAGCTCTGGAAGCTGTGCATCACGAGTCGGCTGTTACGTTGGCCGATATTCTGCTGCGGCGCGTGCCCATTGGACTGGGCCCCTGCTGGTCAGAATCATGCAGCCGGCAAGCCGCTTCGCGCATTGGACAAGCGCTGGGCTGGAACGAGGTGGCCATTGGAAAAGAGCTGGAAAGATTCGAAGACGAGCGCGAGAAGTTCCTGCATCCCAGGCAGGAAAGCGTTGCTATTGGATGATTATCACCGGGTAAGCCGTTGGCGGATTTGGTAATTGGGTAATTTATAATTGATTAAATGAAAAATCAAAAGCTCTGCCGCGAATTGCGCGAATTTGCGCAAATGAAAACATTTGGCAAGTTGCTAATTGAGAAATTTGCTTTGCCGCGAATTTCTCGAATTTACGCGAATAGGGTTAGGAAAGTCGTAAATCATAATTAAAAATTGAATGAAGATAATTTCCGATTCCGAATTTTCACTCAAGCGAATTGACGAGCAATTCACACAATTACCAAGATTACTCAATTACCCAATGATCTAATTCGCGTGAATTCGAGAAATTCGCGGCAAGTTTTTCGCTGTTGCCGTTCAATTACTCCAGTTACCAAATTACCCAATTACAAAATTCTTCAAGGTTTCCACCAGAGTCTTCGTATCATCCGAAATGATTCCGTCCACGCCCAGGTCTGCGGCCCGCAGCATGTGATGCGGTTCATTGACTGTCCATGTGACTACCCGCTTGCCCGCGGCGTGAACTTCCTCAACCAGCCTGCGGCGAGAGCAAATGATAGTGCGGCACTACATAGCGGGCAGGCATCCGGCTCCAGCGGCGCAGTTGCCAGCGGGTCTTGGAAATGGTACCCAGCACCAGAGAATCGTCCATGGCATGCAGTTTGCGAATGACTCCCGGTAAAAATGACGAAACAAAATACCTTTCGCGCATGTGCATCCTGCGTACCGTAGCTATCACTTCCTGCTCCAGTCCTCTGACTTTTATTTCGAGATTCAGAAAGGCAGTGGGCGCATAGCGGGCAATAATGTCTTCAAGACATATAGGCCGCAGTTCCTGGAATCCATAACTGTCACAAAGCTGCTCGAACGTATGCCTGCGAACAGACAGGTGATTCATCTTGGGATCATGGCAGATGACTGACCGGCGATTGCGGGTGCAGCGGATGTCAAATTCAAATCCATCGGCGCCATGCTCGAGGGCAAGATCGAACGCGCCCATCGTGTTTTCCGGCGCATAGAGGCGCGCCCCGCGATGGCCGAGCAGCAGGATTCGGTTAATCGAGGTCAAAGTCGCGGATTGGGCGTTCGTCAGGCATCTCTTTGGCCTTCTTCACGGCGTCCTGGAATTTCTTTTCCAGCAGCTCAGCCTTGTTTTTCTCGGCATCTACGGCCTGGCGGAAGAGCGATTCCTTGCGGCCTTCCTGCTCGCGCATGGCTTTGGCGGCAGCATCAAAATCGGCGAAGGTTTTAGGCTTGACCGGCGCGATATGGGAAATGACCGCACGGGTGTCCGCGTCAACCTTCAGCACCGCTCCGCAGCAGGGGCACCCAACTTCGAAAGGCTCAGATCTAGCCGATACTTTTGCCATGAACGAATTGTAAGGCAGCAGCCTGTCAGGAAACCAGCGGCACAAAGAATTTCCGAAAACGCCATGACTGCCAGATTGCCATGATTGAACGGCTGCTCGTGATACAAACTTCAAGAGCTCCGGGCTGCTCGGTTTGCTACAATCTTAAGCAGAGAGACCCTTCTTATGACTGATTCTTCAGCATTTACAGACGTTCCGACAGCCATCGAAGAAGTCCGCGCCGGACGCATGATCGTGGTGGTAGATGATGAAGACCGCGAGAACGAAGGCGATCTCACTCTGGCGGCGGAAAAAGTCACGCCCGAAGCCATTAACTTTATGGCCAAATTTGGCCGCGGCCTTATCTGCCTGGCCATGACCGGCGAACGCCTCGATCATCTGCGCATCGGACCGATGACGCGCGAGAACACCTCGCCTTATGGCACCGCGTTTTATGAAAGTGTTGAAGCCCGTGAAGGTGTTACTACCGGAATTTCCGCCCATGATCGTGCCCGCACGATTCATGTGGCGATTGATCCTGCGAGCCATGCTTCCGATCTGGTACGCCCCGGCCACGTCTTTCCCCTTTGCGCCCGTAAAGGCGGCGTGCTGGTGCGCGCCGGACAGACCGAGGCTGCCGTTGACCTTTCGCGCATGGCCGGGCTGATTCCCGCGGGAGTCATCTGCGAGATCATGAACGAAGACGGCACCATGGCGCGCGTGCCCGACCTGAAGGAATTCTGCCAGAAACATGATCTGAAGATGCTGACGGTGGCTGAGCTGATCCGCTACCGGATGCAGAATGAAAAATGCGTGGCCCGCGTGGGTGAAGCAATGCTGCCGACGCGCCACGGCGAGTTCCGCATGATCGCCTACGAGAGCCAGCTTGACCGGGAATCACACGTGGCGCTGGTGAAAGGCGATATCGAGAACGCCGCTAATCCGGTGCTGGTGCGCATGCATTCCCACTGCCTGGCGGGCGATGTCTTCGGCGGGGCGCTGTGCGATTGCCAGCAGGTGCTGGACCGTTCGCTCGATATGATTGCGCGGCAAGGTGAAGGGGCGCTGATTTACCTGCACCAGAGTTCCAAAGGATTTCAGGTAGACGAAGCCAGCCGGCTGGTGTTTCACCGCGAAATCAACCGGACTGCCGCTCATCAGAGAAAAACGCAAAGAGAAGTCGGCGTAGGAGCGCAGATTCTTTCCGACCTGAACATACGCCAGATTCGCCTGCTCACGAACCGTCCCCGGCGCGTGGCCGCGCTCGAAGGCTTCGGCATCAGCATCACGGAACAGGTGCCGATCTCGAGTGTTCGTTCCGCCGCTCTTTAATTGCCCTGCTTTAATTTGCCGCTCTTTTAATTAGGCAGCCGCGGAACAACCTGCTCGTTCAGGATATGAAACTGCGCCGGACATTTATCTGAGCCGCAGATGACCGGAATCAGTCCGCTGATCTGCCGCCTGGTAATCAGTCCCAGCGTGCCGCATTCCGGACAGGAAAGCACGGCCCAGTAGGGATCATCCTGGTCCCCTACTTCACCTGCATTCTCAAGGACAAAGAGACTGCCGGGCTCCATGTGCTCGGGCAACCACTCGGTAATGATGTTGAGTTCCGCCACCATATTCACCTTCCGATCCTTATGAGCTTTTCTTTCGGCGCGTTTTTTGCGCCGCCTGGGCTTGCGCAGGGCGGCGGCTGAAAATCTCGGCACGGATTTCCCGCACTGCATCGCTCAGGCAGACCCCAAGCAGCGGCTGGCGGGAATTTTTCAGGATGTCTATGACCTGGCGCTGTGAATTCTCGACATAGATGCGTTTCCCATCGGTGAGCAGATGATATTCCGAGCCATTGCCTACGGTAGCGGCCAGCCGCCGTCCGAATTCCTTCTGAAGGAACTTCATGATCCGGCGCACACGCTGCAAGGGAAATCCCTTGCGGCGCAACGCGCAGATCACGGCAACCTCAGTCAGGTCGTCAAACGAAAACAGCCGCCTCCGGCCTTCGCGATGTGGAACGACGATGCCCCGTTCGTCCCACCATTGAAGCTGGCGCGGCGTAATTCCAGTTAGCCTCACTACTTCCGCCGATGTGAACTGCTTATCCATATCATGCAGAAAATGTTTCAAACATTTCCTGGTACAAATGTTTGACAACATTTTAGGTCTCACAGTGGGAAAGTCAAGGGTTTTGGTATTTGGTGCTTAGTACTTGGTATTTGGCTCTTAGCTGTGGCTATGGCTGTGACTCTTGCTTAGTTCCGTCATCTTGCTTGGTTCCGTAATTCTCTGCGTGCTCTGCGGCCTCTGCGGTGAAAAGGTTTGCCTTCTGTAAAATAGCTCTTCCATGAAATTACAAATCAACGGCGAAATGCGTGACGTGCCCGATGGGCTGAACCTGGCGGGACTGGTAGATCACTTGAAAATGAAATCCGACCGGGTGGCGGTGGAGTTGAACCTGGAGATTGTGCCGCGTCCGAACTGGCCCACAACAGAACTGAAAGAAAACGACAAACTTGAGATTGTGCACTTCGTGGGCGGCGGAAGCATTTAATATTGTTCTTTAGGGCATCTAGGGCTTATGAAGAGGCGCTTGCCCGATCGTTGTGTTGGCGGAGTGCCGGTTGTGCGATTGAGCCATCGTCTGATCGCAAAGGCACTTTGATGTACCGAGATTGAGCAGGTTTGGGCTGCCCAACGGCCCAAAGTGAAGAAAGAGGAATGTATGTCGAATAATGCAGACAACAGAACTCTCGGCAGATTGGGTGCGAGAGAGCTGACACCCGAGCAAGTGGAAGTAGTGAGTGGCAGCGGAACCGTGCATACAAACGTAATCACCTTCGACCCCACTACTGGCGCGAGAGACGGAGACGGGTAGTCTCCATCTTCCACTAACCGCCGTGACCTGATTCAGGTAAGCGGCCACATACAGCCATCAAACCAACGGGCCAGTCTGATCCATCCTGGCCCGTTGAATGTTTCCCTTAAGCATTCTTTCCGTTCAACAAAGGAGAAATATGCAGAACGAAAATAGAGTATTTGGCCGCATCGGCGCCCGCGAAGTAACACTGCAGGAATATGACCACGTGACCGGCGGGATTAACACACTCACCGTTCAGACCTTTGATCCTGTTACCAAAACCTCGGATGGTGACCACAGCTTCGGGGGCTGATATTCCACGAGCTGTTTCTTCCGGCCTTTCCACTGCACATGTTTCTGAGGGTATATTCGTGACGATGAAAATTGTGATCCTGGCGCAAGAGCAGGACAATCACACTGCCCCATTGAAATGGGCATTGGAGCAGGGCGGATATCAGGTAGCATGCTGGGGTGGTCTGGCGTGGTTTACCGAACGCCAGGCCTCTCTGGCCTTTTCCGAAAGGGCCCAACTGATTCTTGGTCCGCATCCGCTTGAGCCCGGCGATGTAGTGTGGATTCGCAGGCCTGAAGAGCCCGCTCATCAACCCCAAAGTGGCGGAGCCGGACAGGAAATTTGCTGAAGCCGAATACCGCGGTTTCAGCTCTTCCATTCTCTACATATTGGAAGCTCTGCCGGTCAGGTGCATCAACAAGTATTCAGCATCGCGTTTCATCAACAACAAATCTGTGCAGCTTCTGCTTGCCCAAAGCTGCGGTATGAACGTGCCCCAGGCGCTCATGTCGAATTCCCCGGCCGTGGTAAAGGAATATTTGCAGCCCAGTCATGGCCGCATGATCTGCAAGGGTTTCGCCCCGCACATCTGGCAAAAGACAGGAAGCAGCGCATTGGCTGTAACGGAAACATTTGAAGTACGGCCAGAGATGATTCCGAGCGATGAAGTGCTCACCTACGCTCCGGCCATCTACCAGCAAATGGTGGTCAAGCAATTTGACGTGAGAATGGTACTGCTCGGCACAACGGTGTATTCCTGCGCCCTCCACAATCCCGAGGGTGCAATAGACTGGCGGCAGGACGTTAGTCAGGGCCTGGTGCGGGTGGAACCCATTGCCACGCCTGCGGAAATTGAAAAATCCGTGCTCGCCTTCGCGGCAAGAGCAGGAATTTCCTTCGGCAGTTTCGACTTCGCCGTGGACAACGACGGGCGGTGGTGGTTCTTCGAGATCAATGAAGGCGGGCAGTTTCTTTGGCTCGATGCGTTTAATCCCGACTGCCATATACAGGAAAAATTCCTCGCTTTTCTCACCTCGCCGGAAGGCGCTTCGCGGCAAGTCATCGAAGAAAGACAGTCGCTCTTCCCCTCATGGAAGGATTATCTCAACTCACCAGCAAGGGAGCGGCAGATGCCGGAAACATCCCAGGCCGGAATTGATCTTCCATTTGTGTCACTCGAGTCGTAGATGACACGATGGAGATTGTGTATTTTGGGAAACCCATAAAGCATGTCGAGCACTTACACTCCGGTAAGCGAATACCTCAACGGCGGATATCGTCCAGATCGTGATTATGTTGATGGACAGATTGAGGAGCGCAACTGGGGCGAGCACGATCATGCTGCATTGCAGGCAGCGCTTGTTATCTGGTTCGGACAGCATCAACAGGAATGGAATATTGAGGTGCTTCCAGAGCAGCGCATGCAAATCTCGCCGGTCCGCTTTCGAGTTCCCGATATTTGCCTTGTATCACTCGATCGTCCTGTCGAGCAGATTCTTACGCAGCCTCCGCTTGCCTGCATTGAGATACTCTCTCCTGATGACACTTTGCGGCGCATGCAGGAGCGCGTCACCGACTATCAGCAATTTGGCGTAAATAATATCTGGATTTTGGATCCGGCGACTCATAAGGGGTTTGATTGCCAATTATCCGGTTGGCTGGATGCTACGGAACTCCACATTGCAAACACGCCTATCCGGTTATCGCTGCCCGAAATCTTTGCGCGCATTCGACGTTGATGCGACGGCATCAAATTCTCATGCACATCTGCTCTTCATGCTTTCCTCAGCGTTAGAGCCACATGGTGTCGCGCATCACGAGATACTGCCTAAATTATGCAGAGCCCATCGCAGAAAATCTGTGAGCCGCGCAGGGGCGCGTCTCAGAGACGGTGCCGAGCACCGTCTCTACCGCAGGGTGCCGTTCAGCCCTCTACATTTATCCAAAGCATGGCTAAGTACCAAATACTAAGTACCAAATACCCAACTACTGCTTACCCAACACCGGATGCTTCAACTGAAACCCCGTGGCGTCCTGATACGCTTTCGCAAACGCCAGCATTTTCGCTTCGCCGTAAAGCTGTCCCAGGAATGTAAGGCTGACCGGAGTGCCCGGGCCGCCGGGTTGGAGTTCTCCGTCGCGCACGATGGGCTTGGGCGCATCGTCGCCGCGTATGCCATTGGGCACGATCACCGCCGGATGTCCGGTCAGATTTGTTACGACCAACTGTGTTGCAAACGTGGGTGCAACGATCACATCTACCTGGTTGAAGACCTTGGCCACTTCGTCAATGGCCTTCATGCGCGCGCGGCTGGCCTGAATATATTCCACCGCCGGAATAAAGCGCGCAGTGCGAAACGTATTGGGCCAGTCATCTTTGCTTTGCTGCGTAAGCAGTTTGTCGCGCCCGCTGCGGGTCAGGTCGTCGAACGCGGCGGCGGCTTCGGCCAGCAGAATGGTGCGCATCTGCTGGTAGGGCAGCTTGGGCAGTTCCACCGGAATCAGGTTCACGCCCATGCTCTTTAGCTTTGCCAGCGCGGCATCATCAAACTGCTTGTCGTATTTGCGCCGCTCCATGCCGCGCTCGCGCGCCTGGCGGTCTTCTTCCTGTTTCTTCTTCTCTTCCGGGGTCAGCTCTTTTTCTTCTTTGGGCGGCTCCTGCGGAGGCGGCTGCAATTCGAAGTCACTCTTCAGGTAGCCGACGCGCAGTTTGCGCCAGTCGAGATTGGCGTCCCAATTGAAGGCTGCATTCTGCACGCTGCGATCGTGGCCGTCCGGCCCATAGATCGCGCTCAGCACAATGGCACAGTCTTCCACGGCGCGGCAGAGAGGCCCAAGTTTGTCCATGGTCCATGAGAGAGCCATGGCGCCTGTGCGTGGAACCAAGCCGAAAGTAGGACGCAAGCCCGTCGCTCCGCAACGGGTCGAGGGCGACGAGATGGAACCCAGCGTTTCTGAACCAATGGCGAAGGCGACGCATCCGGCGGCAGTTGCCGCGGCCGATCCTGCCGAAGATCCGCTCGAGCCCTGCTGCGGGTTCCACGGGTTGCGGGTCATGCCACCAAACCAGCGGTCACCCTGGGCCAGAGCGCCGAGAGTGAGCTTGGCCACCAGCACGGCGCCGGCTGCGTCCAACCGTTTTACGACTTCGGCATCTTCGTCAATGGTCTGATTTTCGAATCCTCCTGCGCCCCAGGTGGTGCGATAGCCTTTTACGGCGAGCAGATCTTTTGCGCCCCATGGCAGTCCATGCAATGGCCCTCGATACTTACCGGCCGCAATTTCCTGGTCTGCCTCTTTGGCTTTGGCATGGGCGCGCTCTTCGGTCAGAGTGATGACGAACTTCAGCGTAGGATCGTAGCGCTTGAGCCGCGCGATATACATCTCGGTGAGCGCCACAGAAGAAACTTTCCTGGTGCGGACCAGTTCCGCAAGCTGGCGCACGGAAAAGAACGCCACGTCTTCCAGATTTTTCGGGACGCCCGAAGCGCCAACGCTGGGCGGAGCCGAGATCTTCATAGGACGGCGCGCCGTATCGAGCTTCATGCCCGGAGGCACGGGATCGAAATTGAATGCCGGGGGCACATCATTGCCCAGCTTCATCGCATAAATCGCGTCATAGTCTTTGGTGAAGTCATTGAGCGATTCCAGCATCATGTCTTTGTATTCGTCGTTGATGTGGACGTCAGCAATGGCGGAAGCGCAATCAATCATGTCGCGGGTGATCTTGCCTTTTTCGTCGGCCATGGCCCACAGAACGCCGGGAAGAAGAGTGGTGGTCAGACCAAGACGGGAACAGACAGCAAGAAATGTCCTGCGATCAAGCATTCAAAGTCTCCTGTGTTTCGAACGGCTGGACATTATAACAACCCGGGGACTCACCACGGAGACATGGAGCCACAAAGAAAAACCTCACCACTGATGACACTGATTGAGTGATTTTTGCCTCACAGATCGGTGAATCAATCAGGGTTAAACTCGGCCAGCTTCCTCTGTGTGTTCTCTACCAACATCAGTGAATATTGGCCCGCCTCTTTTAGCTTGTTAAACGCGAACCAGGCGAACCTTAAAGTGTTAGCTTGGGCCTTCTCGCGGTCAGGGAGATTGAGTCTCCAAAAACTGACTTCATACATATAATCTTCAAAATTCATATCGCGATCATTTTCCATGTCGTGGTCTTCATAAAGAAGGAGCTCAAAGTCAGATCCCAAACACTTGTACAATACGTTTGCACCATCAGCCGCACATTCCAGGTTAATGTCCAATAGATGACTGACTTCGCGGGCTAGCGCATCTTGCGAAGAGGCTCCGGCAACAAAGATTGCAATGTTCCACGACATAGCTTGTAGATTAATACTTTCGTGATTATCCAAGTATCGGCAACACAATTGGCAGCACAAACACCGGGCACGAAACTCATCAGCCCTGGCGCGGCCAGTCATTTAGAATGATTGGCCCGTGGAAACGCACTTTCAGCTCGTGGCCGAGAACCACGCAGTTGAAGACCTGCCGGTGTAATTTTGGCCACCCGCGACCCCGGCGATCCTGATTCCGTGCTGCATTACGAAAAAACCTCACGTTCTTTGCCTGTAAATTTATGGCGGTTCAACTCAGGTGCAAATCAATTTGCTTTCCTTAGATCAGCCTCGAATTGGTCATTCTCATCGAGTTGTTTGATTAGCTGATCACCAACACTCCACCCCAATCGAACCGGCAGTCCGGATGCGGAGCAAGACTCTACATACGTGAATGACACATTTCGTTCATATTGCTTTTGAATAGTAGCTTTTGTCGGCATGAGCCGGCGTGTAGCAGGAGCATTATCGGTTAGGCTCGAAATCAAATCCTTGCTGTTTTTTGCGAAATAATCTTCACTGAACTCACGATTCCATCCCTCGGGTGTCTTCCGGAGAATAACGAGGCGTTCCAGGAGTTGGCCCTGCTCACTGCCCCCGCTGTCTTCGTTCTTAATGGCCGGGCACTGCTTAGGAACACCTGCAACAACAAAATCCATTCCGTTTTGACCGAGGTTGCCTCGGTAGACCATCTGTACTGAATCTGAGCACAAGTAACATTTCAAGCTTACTTCAAGGCTTGACTGGCTCGTCGGAACCCCACACCTGGATAAACCTGAAGCCCCTCTGTTTTTGAGAATGGCTGCACTTTGCATATTGCCCATAAATCGGGCTTCATCGAGCGCGCTGAGGCCCCGTTGATCTTTCGCGTTCATATCCGCCCCAGCATCAACCAGTTGGTTCACAATATCCGTATTCCCGTTTGAGCTGGCGATCAGCAAAGGTGTCGTCCCATTTTCGTCAGGATCTCCAGATCGCGCGCCAGCTTTTATGAGCAGCCGAACAAGTTGTTCTTTGCCCGCGGCAGATGCGGCAGCAAGAACCGAGATGTTTCTTGGGCGATGCGCATTGGGATCAGCTCCAGCATGAATCAGCATCTCTGCAATTTTCACATTTGCCGTCTCCAGCTCAGATGACTGGCCTTGAACATCGTCATTCTGACCAAAATCCCTATTTGCAGCGTACCAGAGCGCCGTAGCGCCGCTCCCATCTCTTTCTCGCACATCCGCATTATGTGCTAATAGGAGCTCTACGCACTGGTCACAATCCGTGGCTGCAAACTTCATCAACGGAGTACTTTTGTTTAAGCCCCCTTGATTCGGATTGGCTCCGGCCTCCAAAAGCGCCTTTAAGATGACAGCTCTATTCTGCTTCGACGAGAAAGCGGCCCAGTTCAGCAACGAGTCGCCATCATTCGTTTTCGCATTTGGGCTGAGCCCTGCTGCGAGCATTGCCTTCACCGTCCCTACATCGTCGTGCATCATGGCCGTTACACAGCTCTGCACATCCGGAGTAACTGTGGCTTGTCGATTGCAGGCAGACAGTGTCGCCAAGCACAAGATAAATAGCAGATTGCCCCCAGAGATCCATTTCATTCTCGGTTCCTCAATTCGATCATCATAGCTCGTCCTTGTGGCGTCCTCATTTGTTCGTCATGTGATTATTAGAGGCAAGGCTTTTTGGCCTTCGCCTCCGCATGGAACTACTTTAGCTCACCTCAGGGACCGAAGACGATTTGTTCTCCGACGGAACGGCTGGAACTCGTGCCTTTGAAAACCATTGCTGAGCGACATGTAGTGACTGAATGGTGAGCAGGTCATTTAGAATGGTTCGCCCATGGAAACTCACTTTCAGCTCGTGGCCGAAAAAGATCTGAGCAGGACGATCGAACTCATGCGCGAATTGTACGAGCATGAAGGCATGACTTTTGACGAGGAAGTGGTGCGAAGCGGGCTTCGGAAAACCCTGCTCGACTCCAGCCTGGGCAGCGCCTATCTTATTCTGGCCGGTGAACAGGCGGTAGGCTACTTCGTCCTGACCTTCTGCTTCAGCCTGGAATTTCACGGCAAGTTTGCCCTGCTCGACGAAATCTACATTCGCAAGCCCTTCCGCAGGCACAAGCTGGGCGCGGCGGTCATCGAGTTCGCGCAAGGCATCTGCAAGAAAATGGGCATGAAGGCCCTGCGCCTCGAAGTAGGACAGCACAACGAGGCCGCACAAGGGCTCTACCGCAATCAGGGATTCAAACAGGAAATGCGATATCTTTTTACCAAGTGGTTATGAGAGAGGTTTGCATGAAACTTTTTCGCGTCGTTATCGTGATGCTGTTTGCGTGTGTGCTTGCCAGGGGCGCTGAATATCCAGCGCCGCAGGAAGGCACGTATGTGGTCAAAAATTTCCAGTTCAAGTCAGGCGAAAGCCTCCCTGAAGTCACATTGCACTACTACACGCTGGGCACTCTGAAGAAGGATTCAAGCGGCCGGGCGCAAAACGCAGTCATGATTCTGCATGGCACAGGCGGCTCGGGCAGACAGTTTCTCGGCGAAAGGTTTGCCGGCGTATTGTTTGGCCCCGGCCAGCTTCTCGACGCCGGCAAGTACTTCATTATCCTGCCGGACAATGTCGGCCACGGTAAATCTTCCAAGCCGAGTGACGGCCTGCACGCGCGCTTTCCCCATTACGAGTACGACGACATGATCGAGTTGCAATACCGGCTGCTCAGCCAGGGGCTCGGCATCAACCACATGCGGCTGATCATGGGCACCTCGATGGGCGGCATGCATACATGGCTGTGGGGCGAGCAGCATCCTGACTTCATGGACGCGCTCATGCCGCTGGCGTGCCAGCCGGTCGAGATTGCCGGACGCAACCGCATGTTCCGCAAGATGGTGATAGATGATATTCGTACCGACCCGGAATGGAACAACGGCGAGTACCAGAAGCAGCCGCATGGACTGATAGCAGCACTGGACATTCTGCTGATTATGGGTAGCGCGCCATTGCAGATGCAGAAAGATGAGCCTACCCGGGAGAAAGCAGATGCGGCGCTGGACAAATTCATTGCCGATCACATGGCAACCACTGACGCCAATGACATGATGTACTACTTCGCTGCATCGAGAAATTACAATCCCGAACCGCAACTGGAAAAAATCATCGCTCCGCTCACAGCCATCAATTCCGCCGATGACACGATCAATCCGCCGGAATTGAAAATTGTTGATAAGGATATTCAGCGGGTGAAGAATGGCAAATTTGTTCTATTGCCCATCACCGACCAGACCCGCGGGCACGGTACGCACACCCTGCCGGCAATCTGGCAGCAGCACCTGGCGGATTTGTTGCAACGCTCGGAAAAAGCAGCAATTAGTAAATAGCAATTGGCAGTTAGCCAGAATCAAAGTTTAAAACCGAAGACCTACCCGGAAGCGGTGGAGCGTGTGGGAACGGAATTTTGTATGGGCTAACGAGACATGTATCAGGGCACGACTTTCAATCGTGCCGAAAAGCTCTGTAAATACTGGGTTTCAGCCCCTGCACACTCTTAACTGCATGATTGCTGTGACCACAATTGAGTTCTCACACAGTCTCTGTGGTCTCGTTCCGCTGTGGCTCCGTTCCAGAGTAGTCGGCGGGTAGATAGCTTATTTTCGTGTAGGGAGCTATCACCTCACCCCTGATGGTCGTCTTCGAGAATCACCAGGTATTCGGCGCGGGCGGAATTGAACGTGAGTTGAATGAGCGTATATCCGGCAGGCACAAAATTCTGATCGTTGAGTTTTCCTTCAAGATCTTGTGCGTCTCTGCCAAACACTACTCTGTAACGCGGACGGGTATGCTGAGATGATGTGCTCATAGTTTTATTCAAAGAGAACGTTTATTCAAAGAATCAGGATTCTATCAAACCACAGGATCTGCGACACAAACCAGCCCAGGCTTACGATTTTCCAAAATTCCAGCCTATCGTCTATCGTGCGAAAGCGCCGACGAATGCGCTGCGCTTGTCATGCAGCGTCCAGGTGGTGTTCAGCCCCTGTCCCTGATATTCATCAGTTAAGGCCACTGCCGGCATAGCGTGAGTAGTCTGAGTAAGCGGCGGATAAAACGTGGCTTCATTGCCGCACAGATGATCGTCTTCCCCAATGCCGCGGGTTTGTACGGTGACAAAGTTCCCCGCCCTGACTGAAGCTTTGGCGCTATGGCCCTGAAGCACTTTCATATCAATGGGAACATCCATGACTTTGACCACATGGCGCAGCAGTTCTCCTCCCTGCTCCTGAGCAAAATTGATGAGCGCCTGGCGCTGCTCGGGAGTGGCCTTTTGATCTACCAATAGCACAGACTTTGCCGGATAAGGCTTGCCGTAAGGATCGCCCAGAGTCGCATTCGCCTTCACCGCGCCTACAATGCTGAGTCCCGCCAGGGAGACGCCGTCCCACTTCCCGCCTTCAACGTGCCATGCCACAATGGCCTGATCGCCGGCCAGATTCATCTCGCCGTTGGCGAAGCATTGTCCGGTATAGATGTCGGCACTGCGGGTTTCAATGTATTGACCTTTAATCTGCGAGGAAGCGGATTGCAATGAAGCGGCTTGTTGCGCAAAAGCCGAGGCAGCCAGCAGCAGGACCGAAATAAGTGCAAGTTGACGCATAGGAATACTCCGTGGGTGAACTACTTATATTGTAAAGCAGGGCTGGCGTGGTTCTGCCCGGAATGCCGCTGAAACATCCTGGTAAAGGAAACATCCTCGTAAGCAGGCTCCCGAGGTTCCTCAGCTACGTCATTGTTTCCTTCGTCGGTCCCGGCCTTCATTCGGACAGGAGAACATGAGCATAGCCTGAGTTCAACACCAGATGCTTTGCGTCTTCGATCAGTCTACTTTCCGCTGCCGCAATGGCAACCGCGGTCAGAGGCACAGCAATTGTCCGGCTCGGCCATCTGTCCGTCAGGGCCGACGCAGGTCTGGGTAATTCCGCACCAGAACAGGCCGGTATTGCAGGGCGGCACCGTAGGATCGGGCTCCGACCAGATGTACTGGCTCTTCCAGTGCAAAGCGGAACATAGTCCGGGACGCTCAGTATTCAGATGATCTGGTTTGTCGCTCATGCCACACCTCCTGCTTTCAAAATGGCCCGTTTCACCGCCACCTGCGCCAGATGAATTTTCTGCGTGTTGCGGCCCAGGCTTTTTGCTCCGCTCAGGGCCGCCTTCGCTGCCTGATCGGCAGTGGCCGCACTGATGCTCTTGCCTACGAGCGCCTGCGCGGCTGCCGGTGAGACCCAGGGCACTGGAGCTACGTGTCCCAGCACTACGCGCGCGCTCTTTACGGTGCTGCCGTCCATGCTGAGGGCTACGGCGGCAGTTGCATAAGGCCAGTCAAACGATTCCTTCTGGCGGATTTCGTAGGCCGCAGCGTGAACGCCATTGGCAGGAGGAACCACGATCTCGGTGACCATCTCATCAGGCTTCAGATCGTGCTCGCGCTGCTGGTCGGTCTTCGGAACCACAAAGAACTTCTCCAGCGGAATCTCGCGGGCCCCGCTCGCCCCCAGCAACCGCACCCTGGCCTGATAAGCAATCAGTACCGGCGCAATGGTCGAAGGGCTCACAAAATAGGCCGGACCGTCATTGCCCAGTATGGCGTGATAACGATTGTCGCCTTCCAGCACCAGCGACTTTCCATTCTTGTCTTTGGCCAGCAGCCCGTTCCCGGTGCGGAAATACCAGCAGCGCGGCCTCTGGCACAGATTGCCGCCAAGGGTAGCCACGTTCCTGATTTGCGGGCTGGCGGCATCGCTTACAGCCAGCGCCAAGCGCCGGGAAATTATGCTGAAGATTTTCATCGGCGGCCAGTTCCGCCAACGTCTTCAAAGCGCCGATGCGGATTCCCGTAGTGGCACTGTAGGAGACGTTATGCAGCTCCTGAATATTCTTGATGTTCACCAGCCGCCGAGGCGTAGTGATGTCATCTTTCATCAGCGAGAGCAGGTCGCTGCCTCCGGCCAGAATTTCCACCTCGCCCCAGTTCTTGCCCAGCAAGGCTGGAACCTGTTCTTTCGTCTTGGGACTGGCAAACTCAAACGGTTGCATTTGCGCCTCCTGGATTCAGGGCAGCCACTACGCGGTCGGGTGTAAGCGGCAGGAACGGCACCCGCACGCCGATGGCGTTGGCTACAGCGTTAGCGATAGCAGCGGCCGGCGAGACGGTAGGCGGTTCGCCCAGGCCGATAGGCCCTCGCTCGTCATAACCTTTGCCGGTCATCATGTGTACAACCAGCTCGCCAATATCTCCAATACCGGCCAGCCGGTAGAAGTCCATATTCGGATTCAGCATGCGTCCGGTGTTCGGGTCCATTACCTTCTCTTCATACAGAGTGGAAGCAATGCCCATAATCATGGCTCCGAGACACTGGCTTTCCGCGGTCTTCATGCTGATGACCAGGCCGCAATCCTGCACGCAGACCATCTTGTTCATCTTCACGATGCCGGTTTCGGTGTCTACGGAAACGTCGGCCATCATTGCGCCGCCCACTCCGCTGTCAATCAGGTTGCCGGGGCCGGGGTTCTTTCCAGTCACCTGAATGGATTGCGTACCCAGCTTGGCGCAAGCTTCTTTCCAACTGATGCTCTTGCCGGACTTTGCGCGAATCTGTCCGCCGCTGGCTTCCAGATCGCCGGGCTGTGCGCCAAGAGAGGCCGCTACTTTTTCAAATAATTGATCGCGGGCATCAACAGCAGCCCGGCGCGTGGACGCGCTCACTCCACCAATGGTGGTGCTGCCGCCGGAGCCACCCGAAGCGGGATATTCATTGTCACCGATGTTCAACTGAATCTGGTCCATAGGAATGCCGAGTGTATCGGCGGCCACAATCAGGATGGCGGTGCGCGTTCCCGTGCCCAGATCCTGTGTTCCCATCTTCATGTCGACTGAACCGTCAGAATGGATGGTGAGAAGGCAGTTGCTCTCATGTCCGCGTCCGCCCCATGTATGGATGGAAACACCCAGTCCGCGCTTGACCGGGCCAGAGCCATTCTGCCCGCGCGGACGCCAGTTCTGCTTCCACTGCATCAGGTCGGAAGCGATCTTCAATTCCTCGCGATAGATATCGGCCCGAGGCGACGCCAGATCAATGTTCTTGAGCAGCAGGTCTACGGGATCCATCTGTAGCTTGGCTGCCAGATCTTCGAGGGCCGACATGGTAATGAGGCATCCCTGCGGATGATTGGGCGCACGCCACGCGCGCGCCGGACCAATGTTGGTGCGAACGTTCACGTGCTGCTTGCGCTGGTTGGGAATGTTCAGCACGTAAGGCATGGGCGGTCCGCCGGCAGCGCCGGGGCCGCCTGTCGCCCACGAATTCGATTGCCACGCCACCAGCGTGCCGTCTTTTTTCGCTGCAACTTTCACGCGCGCATACGCTGAAGGACGGCATCCGGCCACTTCCAGTTCTGCATCGCGTTCCAGCATGTAGCGCACCGGCTTGCCTCCGGCCTTTTTGGAAACCTGCGCGGTATAAACGCCCCAGCGGTCTACGCTGAACTTGCTGCCAAAACCTCCGCCTACGTGGTCCTGATGAACATGCACATTGCCGGCCGGAATGTTTAACGCCTGCGCATACTGACCGGCCAGGCCGGAGACGTTCTGGGTGGAGATGTGGGCAAACAGATGGCTATCGTCGGTCCACTCGGCAATGGAACCATGGCTTTCGAGGCAGCAGTGAGTAATGACCGGACAGCCGTAGATGCCTTCCGAAGTTACCTCGGCATCTTTAAAAGCCGCATCAGGCTCGCCTTTCACCTGCTCCGCTTCTTTGGTGTAAGGACTTGTAGGCGTCTCTCCTTCTTTCACCGGCGCGGCCTGCACTGCCTTGATTACCGAGTCCGGCACTTCATTGCTCTTCATGCGGTCTATCATGCCCGGTGTGACTTTGAAGTTCAGGCCGCGCTGCTGAATAGTGGTGACCACCTTCTCTTCAGGCGTGTCGTCATCCAGCATGTTGATGATGTCGCGTCCGCTCAACGGCCCTTTGTCTTCAGGTAAATCTTTTGCCGGTTCGGCAAAATCGTTCACGAAATAGGGCAGCGGCTGGTATTCGACTTTGATAGTACGCAGCGCGTCGCCGGCGGTCTGCTCGTCAACGGCTGCGACCACCACTACATCGTCACCAGCCCAGCGAATTTCCGACCCGGGCTCCTGGATCACGTGAACGGCTTTCACTCCGGGTATCTTCTCGGCCGCTGAAGTATCTACGCTTACGACCTTGGCATGGGCGTAAGGCGAGCGCAGCACTTTGCCGTAGAGCATTCCCGGACGATGAACGTCATAGGTGTATTTGGCTTTGCCTGCCGCCTTCAACGGGCCGTCAACCCGCGAGAGGCGTTTGCCAATAAGCGCTCGTTTATCTGCTGAGGGCCAACTATAGTCCGCCATGAATCAAGCTCCTTTCGTCTGCCCTGATACCTGCATCAGCGCAGCGCGAATGCCGGCATAGGTGCCGCAGCGGCAAAAGTTTCCTGAAACGCCATGTTTGATCTCATCAAGCGTGGGATGAGGATGCTGGTCGAGAAAAGCCTTGCAAGCCATCACAAAGCCGGGAGTGCAGAACCCGCACTGCTGCCCGTCATTGTCAACAAACGCCTGCTGAATGGGATGGAGTTTGCCATTCTCGGAAAGGCTCTCAACTGTAGTGATCTGGTGGCCCTGCGCGTCAATGGCCAGCACCGAACAGGAGTAAACTGCTTTGCCGTCCAGATGAACGGTGCACGCGCCGCAAGTGCCACGGTCGCAGACGCGCTTGGCGCCGGTGAGATCAAACTGGTCGCGCAAAGCGTCGAGCAGCGTTACGCGGGGCTCCAGTTGAGCCTTCATGCTCTTGCCATTGATGTTGAGGGTGATGGGCACCTTGCCGGGACCCTGGATGCCGGTTTGCTGGGCCTCGGCTGCGAGCACACCCGCGGTTGCCGCCAGCGGCGCCGCAAATGGCACAGCGGCGGAAACACCGGAAATTTTCAGGAAGCTCCGGCGCGACATGCCGGAGTTGTTCTTGCTTTTGTCTTTGTTTTTGCCTTTCGGCTTTTCAGGAAGATCGTCCACAGAGGCCTCCCGCAAGTGCAATGTGAGAACCGAGAATTTTACTACGAAGAAGCGACCAAATTGGGTAATTGAGTAATTTGGTAAGTGGGCTGGCGAATTTTGTAATTGAGTAATCTGGTAATTGGCTAATTTGTAAGATGCTGTTAGCCTTCGCAGAATAGCGACAGCGCGAATGCTGTTGGACGCTGAACTCTGGTTTTACAATTACTCAATTACCAAATTAACAAATTACGAAATTCACCCATGCACGTTGCCAAATTAATCGCCGTAATTTTGCTGGCTTGTGTATCTGCTCTTGCCGCGGAAGAACGCGATCGCGAGAAAGCTTCGTGTCCGCGAGGAGCGGCGGCGTTTGCTGCGCTGCAGAAAAGAGCCGGTTCCGGTAATCCCGACGCGCAATTTCTTATGGCCACCTGTTATGACCTGGGACGCCATGTAAAACCCGACCAGAAGCAGGCGATTCACTGGCTGACTCTGGCTGCGGACCAGGGCTATCCGGCAGCCGAACATGAGTTGGGCCGAATCTATCTTTACGGACGCGGTGTTTCCCCTGACTATCAGCAGGCGCTCCAGTGGGAGCAAAAAGCGGCGCAGCACCATGACCCTCATGCGCAGCGTGATCTTGCCTACATGTATGAACGAGGACTGGGCGTTGCCGCTGATCCGGCCCAGGCTGATCTATGGAACCGCAAAGCCGCTGAACAAGGCGAGCCTGAAGCGCAGCTTCATCTGGCCCAGAGTCTGGAAAAATCACAGCCTGCGGAAGCCCGTCGCTGGTACCTGAAGGCCGCGCAGCAGGACCAGCCGCAGGCACAACTGCAACTGGCCCGTATTTACGCGCAGTCCGGTCAGGCAGGCTGCTCTCCGGCGCTGCTGTGGTACAGAAAAGCGGCTGAAAACGGCGAAGCCCAGGCCATGGAAGCATTAGGCAAACTGTATGAGGGAACAACCTGCGTTCCAAACAAAATTCAGGCGTACACGTGGCTGCATCTGGCTACGCGTTTTGGACTTGCACAGCCGAATGTGGAGAAGGCAGCTTCGGCGTTGTCACAAGCAGAAAAGAAGAATGCCGATGCCTTCGCCGAGCGGTGGATCAAAAAGCATTCGGGCGCGCAAAAAGAAGAAGATGAGGAAGAGCGCGAGTCGCGCTGATCATTCCAAACCGTTTGACTTCGCCAACCGTGCTGGATAGGCTTGCTGCACTGGAGCCTATCTCATGAAATTCCGTTCCCTGTTCTTTTGTTTTGTACTTCTATTTTCATCCTGTTGCCTCTGGGCCGATGATGAACATCATCACGCGGCCGGCGACAAAATGGGAAGCGAGAAGCTGGGCACTGTTTCTTTTCCTACGTCCTGCAGCGCTGATGTGCAGAAGTCTTTTGAGCGCGGCGTGGCGCTGCTGTATTCCTTTGAATATGACGATTCCGGAAACCAGTTCAAGCAGGTAGCCGCGAAAGATCCGCAGTGCGCCATGGCTTACTGGGGACAGGCCATGAGCCTGTACCATCAACTGTGGAGCCGTCCGTCGAAAGACGATCTTAAGCGTGGCGGGCAGTTGATAGAGAAGGCCCAGTCTCTCCAGCCCAGGACAAAGCGGGAACGCGATTACATTGACGCGCTGGCCAGTTTCTATCATGACCCGGAGACCACTCCGCATCACCAGCGTGTCGAGGCTTATTCGTCCGCCATGTCCGGCGTTTACCAGCGCAACCCTCAGGACCGCGAAGCAGCGGTGTTCTACGCTCTGTCACTGCTCGCCATGGGTGATGCACATGATCCGCAACTGATCAATGCGCACAAGGCCGTCGCCATTCTCAACCGGCTTTTCGAGCAGCAGCCCGACCATCCGGGCATCGCACATTACATCATTCATGCCTGTGACAATCCTTCCATGGCCCCTCTGGCGCTGGCGGCCGCGCGCAAGTATGCAGCCATTGCGCCTTCATCGCCTCATGCCGTACACATGCCCTCGCATATCTTTATCAGACTGGGCTTGTGGCCAGACGAGATCCAGTCGAACCTTGCCGCCCTTCGCGTTGCCGACCAGATGCCTGCCGCGCACGTGGCCCATCACAAAATGCATTCCATGGACTTTCTCGAGTATGGCTACCTTCAGATCGGTGATGATGAGAAGGCCAAAGCGCAAATTGACGGCCTGTCAAAATTGAGCAGCCAGGCGCTCGACGATGAGATGAAAGATCTTTTGCTTGAGCACGAAGCCGGTTTTCCGGCGGCCTATGCCGTTGAGCGCCGCCAGTGGAAAGAGGCTCTGGCGCTGCAAATCAAGCCGGATGCTTTGCCCAATACCCAACTGAGCATTCCCTGGGCCAGGGCCATTGCTGCCGGACACCTGCATGATGCGGCTGCCGGAAAAGAGGCTTTGCAGCAATACAACGCATTGGTAGAGGCCGTCCGCAAAAGTTCAAAATCCTACATTGCTGACAACCTGAATGAAGAACGGAAAACTGTCGAAGCCTGGGCCGACTATGCCCAGGGGCGCGGCGACGATGCTTTGCGCCTGCTGCGCGAGGTGGCTGACACCCAGGATAAAATCGGCAAAGGTGAAACCGAGCCGCCCGCCCGCGAGATGCTGGCCGACATGCTGCTCGACATGAACCGTCCGGAGCAGGCGCTCAAGGAATATGAACTCTCGCTGAAAACCGATCCTAATCGCTTCAACGGCCTGTACGGCGCGGCCCAGGCCGCCGAAATGGCGCAGCAAAAGAAAACGGCGGAGAACTATTACGCCCAATTGTTGAAGAATTGCGATGGCATCCAGTCGGACCGTCCGGAGTTGGCGAAAGCGCGCGAGTTGGTGGCGGTGAAGACAGCTTTGAAGTAATGAGCTTTTGGCTCTTGGCTCTTGGCTTTTGGCTTTTGGCTTTTGGCTGTTAGCTCTTGGCTCTTCATTTTCATCACGTCGTCTTCACCACCGTGGTTTCAGGTTCACGAGATACTTCGGACAATCAGCAATCCAGTCCGGCAGGACGACCGAAAGTAGCCCGGTCACGGAGCTTCTCAGATGCGCCTCTGTTGCGCAGCTGAGAAGCGGAGTGCCGGGTAAGGAACAAGAAAGAAACACTTCCTTGCGCCGCGGCATGCGCGCAGCTCCTGCTTTTGGAGCGGAGCGCACTAAACAATATCTCGTATGCCGTTATAGTGTCTGCCCAAATCTTCTCATGCACGATGAACAGTTTTGGTTCATAAAAACAGCTCTACAGCACATTGCCTCTGATAGCGAAGCCGTCATCACGTCTAGCGAATCTCATCAACCCCGTCATCTTCGCAGCAAAAAAAGAGACGTAGCAATGCTACGTCTCTACCAGAAATTCTGGTGGGTGTTGACCTGATCTTTCGAAACAACACTGTAACAACTAGCTAGAAGCTAGTGGCTATGCAGCCACTAGCCAAGAGCTAAAAGCCAAGAGCCAAAGGCTAATTGCTATTTGCCAATTGCTATTTGCTCTCACTGCGTCTGCAGCGACACGTCATCCACTACAAACGACGTCTGCAATTCAAAGTCTTCGGTGCCGTTCATGAAGATCTGAATTGTTTTGCCGATGTAGGCGCTCAGGTCGAACGTGTGCTGCTGGTAGCCGGTGGCGTGGTTCAGGTTCGAGAACGTCGCCAGCGTCTGTAAAACAGCGCCCGTTGAATCGCGCACCTGCACCGTCAACGTATCAAACGCAGTGGTAGTGCTGGTTTCGGCTGTATCAATGTGCAGCCAGAAGCTCAGCGTGGCGGTTGTCGCGGTAGAAGGTATCGCTACCTGCTGCAGGATGGTATCGGTATGGTTCGCGCCGAAACCGTCAAGCCAGGCGTCCCACGTTCCCGTATGGGCCGGTTCGCTGGCGGTGTTGTTGATGATTTCCACCGGCGACGTGGATGACGTGAGCGTCCACGGGGCCGGATTGGTGGAACCATTCTCGAAGCCGCCATTGACCATCCGCTCTGTCGGCGTTCCACCTCCCGCGTTGGACACCGTCACCGTCACCGTGGCTGAGGTGCCTACGTTGCCGGCTGCATCCGTTGCCTTGGAGACGATGGTGTGCGATCCATTGGCTACGTTTACTGTGGCAAAGCTGAAGGTGAGTGAAGTCGCGTTGGTGTTCGACGCCACAATGTTGCCGTCAATCAGTATCTGCATTGAGGCAACGCCCACGTTATCTGAAGCAGTGGCTGAGACCGAGACCGTTCCTGAAACCGTGGCCCCGTTGGCCGGAGCAGTCACCGATGTTGTGGGCGGTGTCGCATCGGCTGTGGACGTGGTTACGTTCAGGGCAAAATCATCCACCACAAACGAAGTTTGCAGGCTTGTATCTTCTGTGCCTACAAAGTTGATCTGAATGGTCTGGCCTTTGAACGATGTCAGGTTAAAGGTCTGCTGAGCGTACCCGGTGTTTTTGTTCAGGTTCGAGTAGGTCTTCAGCGTCGAGAGCACCGTTCCTGAAGAGTTGCGGACCTGAAGCGCCAGCGTATCAAACGCGCTCGTAGTCGTGGTCTCTGCCGTATCAATGTGCAGCCAGAAGGTCAGAGTTGCCGCGGTCGCGTTGGACGCAATCGCCACCTGCTGCATCAGCGTATCGGTGTGCGTGGTGCCATAGCCGTCAAGCCATGCCTTCCATGTTCCGGAATGGGCAGGTTCGCTGGTGGAATTACTGATCACACCCGTAGTTACAGACCAGGGCGCAGGATTCGTCGAGCCGTTCTCGAATCCAGGATTGCCGAGCACCTGGGTTGTCGTTCCGCCACCGGCGGCCGTCGTAACAGTCACGGACACAGTCGCGCTGTGGGTGACACCGCCGCCGCTGCCGTTCACTGTCACGCTGAATGTTCCCGTAGGCGCAGTGCTGCTGGCCGTAAAGGTCAGGGTTGAGCTACCGTTGCCGGGCGCGGCAATGGAAGCAGGGCTGAAGCTGGCGGTCACTCCTGTGGGCAATGCGCCCGTAGAGAGCGCAACCGCCGCATTGAATCCGCCCAGCGCGGCACTCGATATGGTGGTGGTTTTGGAACTGCCTTGAGCTACTGACACGCTGGTAGGCGAGGCGCTCAGAAGGAAATCCGGAGCCTGGGTGGCTGTGACAGAGAGCACTACAGTTGCCGTATGCGTGATGCCTCCGCCGGTGGCCGTAACCGTCACGTTAAACGTGCCGGTGGTGGCGGTGCTGGAAGCAGATAGATTCAGCGTCGAACTGCCTGTACCGGGGGCTGCGATGGTTCCGGCGCTGAAGCTGGCAGTGACACCCGCAGGCAGGCCGCTGGCTGAGAGCGTGATGGCTGAATTGAAGCCGCCGGTGGCCGCAGTCGAAATCGTGCTGCTGGCGACCCCGCCCTGAGCTATAGACAGGCTCGAAGGTGAAGCGCTTAACGTGAAGCCCGGCGTGGCTGCGGAATTCACTGTGAGAGTCACAGTGCTGGTATGAGTCACGCCTCCGCCGGTACCGGTGACGGTCACATTAAATGTTCCGGCAGTCGCGGTGCTGCCGGCGGTAAAGGTCAGGTTGGAACTGCCCGGTGATGAAACCGATGCCGGGCTGAAGCTGGCGGTCACGCCTGCCGGCAATCCTGAGGCCGACAATGCTACCGCCGAATTGAAGCCGCCTGAAACTGTGGTGGAAATCGTGGTGCTGGCAGTGCCGCCCTGTGTGACCGACAGGCTGGAAGGCGAAGCGCTCAACGTGAAATCGGGCGTAGGCGTGCCGGGATTAAAGATGATGTCAAGCACCGGATGCAGTTCGATTCCATTGGGCGCAACACCCGTCTGGCCATGCAGGAAGTCGAACATGCCGACGCCCACCACCTGCACCGGAATATTGGCGGTCTGGAAACTGGTGGTCGCTGTGAACTTGGCATCAAACTTGGCGCGCGCGTTCTGAATGCTGGAAAGAAACGGACTGGTGGACGCCACGCACGAAGGCGACGGAATCTCGGTAATCATCGTGTTACCGGCTGCGTCCTGAATCACCATGTGGTAATCGGAGTCGCTTTCGAGTTTAAACAGAGTAAGCGTCGCGTTGATGACCCACACCGTGGTTTCCGGCCCGGTGATGCGGTTGTTGGCCGGAATGGGATTGGGCGCCGTAAAAGCCCGCATGTTGGTGATGGTGGTGTTGGTCGAAGAGTTGAGGTTCACCTTGCCCACATCTGCATCGGTGCCGGTCTTCACTGACCAGCGCTCTACTCCGCACTGTGCGATAAGTTGTGTGGAAGGAATGACAAAGGTAAAGGCAAGGACCAGCAACAGCAGACGGCGCATACGCAGCATATGATCTCTCTCCAGGCTGTCTTGGACTGCTGAACTCCGACAAACTATAAGTGGTAGTTATCCAGAGTTCCACAAAAACTGTATGAAATTTCCGTGAACATGAGCTTTCGTTCCCGAAACGGGAAGCGACCACGAGGATTGAAACCTTATGGCCGCTACAATCCTGCCCATCTGGCCGAGTATGAATTGGCCAACAGGCCATGCGGCAGTTTGGCAGATCGCAACGAAGACAGAGATTATGCAAGCGATGGAAGTAAGTTAATGCTGCTTCACCAGGAAAGGCACTGAAATACTTACAGAAGGCAATGCGTTATGCTCGTTCGACAGATCTCACTGCTGCCCAGGCAGGACGCTGCGCTCAAGAGGACGGCCGCAGAAGTTTCAGCGGCCAAATAACACATCTGTAAGGTTTTCCGGGCACAGTAGCCGCGTGGCTTCTGCCGCGAAATCCCTCACCCCGGCAGAGACAAACCTGATACCATGCCGCATTCAGGAGAGCTTTCCTGCATGCTTCTGGTTCGTAAACATAGCCTGATTCTTTTTCTTCTGACTTTCTGCCTTGCTGCGCAGTCGCAGTCTGACAATAAACCGGCCCAACCGGCTCCTCAAACCCCCGCTCCTCACGCGTACGAATCTGCAACCGTGCTGAAGACTGTCACCCGCATGGTGGTCGTAGACGTAGTAGCCACTGACCGGAAAGGCCAGCCTGTCACCGATCTCCAGCAATCTGATGTGACTGTGCTTGAAGACGGCAAAGAACAGGAGATCAAAGTATTCAGCTTCCAGCATCCATTGCAAGCAGCATCGGCCCCTATAGCCGCGGTAAAGCCCCCAGCCAATGTATTCACCAATGTGCCTCAATATCTTTCCAGTTCGGCTTTGAATGTGGTGCTGCTGGATGCGTTGAATACCAACCTGCTCAACCAGTCTTATGTCCGCCAGCAGATGCTGAAGTATCTTGAGAAGCTGCCGCAGGGTTCTCCGGTGGCCGTTTACACACTCAGCGGCAAGCTGCAACTGTTGCAGGATTTCACGACCGATCCTGAAGTGCTCAAAGCCACGGTAAAAAAATTGAAAGGCAAAGCGTCGCCGGTGCTCGACAATCCCACTGGCGGGCCAGACATTCAAATGGTTCCAGGTGGTTCGTTCGGCGGCCTGCCTCCGGCGCTGGAAGCGAGCATGGCCAGCTTCGAGTCCGAACGTATATCGTTCCAGACTGATTTCCGCGTACGATACACGCTGGAAGCCCTGACGGCGCTGGCGCAGAATTTGGCAGGTTATCCCGGAAGAAAGAATCTGATCTGGATCTCGGAAAGCTTTCCTCTCACCATCAATCCCGATCTGAGCCTGGGCGCGAATGCATTTTCCGATATGCGTAACTATGCGGGGCAGGTCGGAGAAACCGCCGATGCTCTCATTGATTCGCAGGTGGCGGTCTATCCTATTGATGCTCGGGGACTGGTGGGATATTCCTTCTACAGCGCCGGCAACAGCGGGCGCGATCAGTTTGGCCGTTCCATCGGCAGGAGTGGCGCGGCGATGAATCAGGAATTCAGCCGCGAGACCACTGGACTCCAGGCCGCGCATGGCACCATGCAGGATATTGCCCAGAAAACCGGGGGCAAAGCCTACTACAACCGCAATGATATTGATGGCGCTATCCGTGCCAGCATCAACGATGGTTCCACCTATTACATTGTGGCCTACTATCCCACCAATAAAGACTGGAACGGGAAATTCCGAAAAATCCATGTCAAGATCAAGCGCGAAGGCATTACCGCGCGCCACCGGGACGGATACTTTGCGGTGAATCCGACCGAGGTGGCGGCCGCGAAGACCAAAGAGAAAGATATTGCTTTTGCCCGTGCGCTGGATGTTGACTATCCCGTTGCCACCGGCCTGTTGTTTCGCGCGGGCGTGATACCACCTTCTGAGAAGACCGAGAACAAGGTGCTGGTCAACTTCGTTGCTGACTCCCATGCCATTAGCTTTGAAACCGGTGCTGACGGTCTGCATCACGCCAGCCTGGAATGCGCGATTCAGGTCTATTCGGAAAAGGGCAAACCCATCAAAGCGGAAGCCAACACCGTTGCCGCCGCGCTCAAGCCAGACACTTTTAGAAAGGTGATGCAGGATAGCACCTTCCCCTGCCAGAAAAGCTTTGATCTGCCGGCAGGCAGTTACCTGCTGCGCCTCGGAGTACGCGACAATCGCACCGGGCTTGTGGGCAGCACTAACGCAAAAGTCACAATCGCAGCCGCAACGCCGGATAGCGCTAAGGCTGATGCGAAGCCTTAACGGCCAGTCTGACTGACATGAAATTCCCGTCACGCAAAGACGCTGAACAATTCGGACGCGAGCAGCGGAAACATCTTGGCCGTTCTGAACTGGGAGAGTTCAAACCCGGTGCGCGCAAGTTTGATCCGATGCAGGTGATTGCGGAATCATGCCGGGGACGTGTGCCGCAACTGCTGCCCATCAAGTACAAACTGATGGCCAGTTCCATGTTCGCGTTTTTTCGCGGATCAGTGGAGATCATGGCCGCCGATCTGGCCGCTGCAAAGAACACCCGCATTGGCACGCAGCTCTGCGGCGACGCTCACATCAAGAACTTCGGTTTCTATGCCACGCCTGACGCGCAGGTGATCTTCGACGTAAATGACTTTGATGAAACGTACCCCGGCCCCTGGGAGTGGGACGTGAAGCGGGTGATCACCAGTATTGTTCTGGCCTCCCGCCAGGCCGGAGAAAACAATGCGCACAGCAAGGCCACAGTGCAGAAATTTCTCGCGGAATATTTCCGGTGGATCAGGCGCTTCGCGCAGATGTCCACACTGGAAGTGGCCCGCCATCGCGTCAAGCGCAGCCTCGCCCGCCCGGCGCTGCGCATGGCCTTGCAAAAAGCGGAGCGCGCCAATCCTTGTGACAACCTGAACAAATTGGCCATGAAAACCCGCGGAGAATGGAAATTTCGGAGCGTTCCTTCCCAACTGTGGCAAGTGAAGGGCGCGGAACGCAAGGCGGTGCTGGCGGCTCTGCCCCGCTACCGCGACTCTCTTTCCCCTGACCACCAGCTTATTTTTGATCGCTTCCATCCCGTAGACGTCGGGTTCAAAGTTGTGGGTACGGGCAGTGTTGGCACCCGCGACTATGTAGTGCTGATGCTGGGACGCGACGACAATGATCCGCTGTTTTTGCAGATCAAGGAAGAGCCGCCGTCTATTTATGCCTCTTATCTCAAGCGTCCGCACCCGGCCAATGAAGGGCAGCGGGTGGTGGAAGGCCAGCACGCCTTACAGGTGCAATCGGACCTTTTGCTGGGTTGGTGCTCCATCGAAAACCGCGATTACCTGGTGCGGCAATTGAATGATCACAAGAGCGGTCTCGATATCGAGCAGTTGAAAGGGCAGCGCCTTCTCGAATACAGCTTGCTGTGCGCCGAACTGCTGGCCAAAGGACATGCTCGCTCCGGCGATCCCATCGCGCTCGCCGCCTATGTCGGCTCAGGCCAACGGGCCGGTAATTCATTGCTCAAATTTGCTTCTGCGTATGCTCAGCAGGTGGAAGAAGATTTCGAGACCTTTCGCAAAGCACTCAGGAGCGGGAAGCTTGGGGGACGAGCGCGCAGTTCTACTCGAACCGTTTCCAATGTGTCCTGAGCTTCTACAATAGCGCCTTCTTCAGACACTTGGCAGCGGCGTCGGGGCCTTTGCAGGAAATCACCTTGAATGTCTGATCGTCATCGGAATGGTAGTTCACCAGGAACTGCTCTATTTCGCGCAGCAATGAATCATTTAAATCTTTGATGGATTTGATTTCTGAATGGGTACGGCTCGATTCGGCCACGGCAAGCAGCCGGTCGTTCCGTTCGGTCTTGCCATCGTCAGTCTGCTTTCCTTCAATGACTCCAATCAGGCGGCATGGCACCAGACATCCGGTGAAGCCAGGCTGGTCCATTAAAACAAGAACGTCAATGGGATCGCCGTCGTCAGCTTTGGTGGAAGGAATGAAGCCGAAATCGTGCGGAAACATCATCCCTTCAGGCAGCACCTTTTTCAGGATGAACACCTGCTGGTCAGGGTCCCAGGCGTATTTGTTGCGGCTCCCTTTGGGAGTCTCGATGATTACCTGGACGCTCTTGTCTTTGTCGAAGGATTTAAGACGGGCCTTGTCGGCAACGTTTTTCTTATTGGCCAATCTGCTCCTTATCGCAACTGCAAGCTGTTCAGCATCTTCTGGTAGGTAGAACGCAGCGAATTGAAATCAGGCTCAGGCGCAATAAAGACCAGATACATGAGCCCGCCCTGCGAGCGCGGCAGGGTCACGAGCCAGTCGCGCTCGGGAACCTGCTGGCCGTTCCGGGTCACCGGCGAAGTACCGGAAAGATAAATCGAGCGGCCCTGTACGCCATTCACATTTACGTTGCTCAGGCTGCCTGACGTCTGCATTCCCGGATTCTGTTGCTGCAGGCTTTGAACCAGGTCTCGGGTAGCTTGATCGAGCGATTGCGCCTGCTGGTCCTGGCCTGAGCCGATCATTGTGCCGTAAGCAATAGCGCCTTGCCCCACACCGGCGGGCGGAGCGATCAGCACGCCGCCCTGTCCGGCGTTGGCCTGCCAATTTTCCGGATAGGAGATGGCGAAGTCCCCCTGCTGAAATTGAGTGAACCGGCTGCTGGGCTTGATCTGTTTCAACGAGATGTTCGAGATGCTGCCGCCGGATCCATTTGGGCCTGCGTTTCCGCTGTTGCCGCTGCTCTGCGCAGCCGGCAGGTTGCGAGGCATGGATCCGCTCTTCTGGTTTTGCTGCGCCCATTGTCCTGACTTCGCGCCCGCCTGAATTTCCTGCGCCGTATACGCCTTGATTCCGTTCGCCTCTTGTCTGGCCTGGGAGAACTCACTGCCGGAAGCACGATAACTCTTCGACGGCCAGTTCTGAATTTCCTTTGAGACTGCTTCCTGCCGATTGCCGGGATTGGGGTGGTCGCTCAAAAACTGCGGGCCACCGGGGCCGGCTTCCTGCTCCAGCTTCTGGAAGAAATCTGCCATGCCCTTGGGGTTGTATCCGGCCTTGTAAGCAATGATTGCGCCCACTGCGTCGGCCTGGGCTTCATCGCCGCGGGAATATTTCAATGAAAGAGTTCCGGCGCCTATTTGAATGCCGGCCCGGCCTATATTTCCGATGGCATTTCCGGGAAGCACCGCGCCCAGAATAGAGGCCAGGCCTTGCAGGGTCTGACCTTTTTCCGCCTGCTTGACGGAGTGCTGCATGTAAACGTGAGACATCTCGTGCGCCATAACTCCAGCCAGTTCCGCCTCATTGGCCGCGGCTTCAATCGTGCCTATGTTGACAAAGATAGGGCCGCCGGGAAGAGCGAAAGCGTTGATGTCTTTTTCCTGGATCACATGAAACTGGTAAGGCCACGAATTCTCTCTGGGTATTACTGTGGCCAGCCGCTGGCCCAACTGACTTACATATTGCGTAACAGGGCTGGAGTCCGGCAATACCGGCATCTGCTTGTAAACTTCCGCCATCGCCTGCAGGCCAGCCTGTATTTGCTGGTCTCTGGTGATGCCCTTTACGTTGCCCGGATCAGGAAGCTCGGGCGAACTCTGCGCCTGCAACGAAAGTGGGACAGCGACCAGCGCTGCCAGAATGAGCGTCAACGCTCGTGCATACATGGTGCGTTGTTTCATAAACAATTCTCTCCTCATTCGCGATCAGACAAATGGCCAATAAAGACAAAGGGTTGATTATTTTAGATGCTGCGGCAAAGCAGAGAAGATGCCTTTTCACAGCAACTCAGGCCGGTGTTAGACTCGCTTGTCGCTGTTCCACTCTGGAGGAGACTAAACCTATGTCGTCACACGTTATTAAGCTGGTGATTTCGCTGTTATTTATGCTCACCGCAGGCAGCATATTTGCACAGATGGCGATTCCCTACGGCCCGCCCATCAGCGTAGACAACGCCAAGAAAGCGGCGGCCGCCGCTCTGGCGGAAGCCCGCAAGAACAACTGGACCATGGCTGTTGCGATTGTGGACCCCAATGGCACACTGATTTATTACGAGAAGATGGAAAACACGCAAATCGCGAGCGCCAACGTCGCCATTGATAAAGCCCGTTCGGCCGCTACTTACAAAAGACCTACCAAAGCTTTGCAGGACGCATTGGCAGCGGGCGGCGCCGGAATTCGCATTCTGTCCCTGCAAGGCGCGGTCCCGGTCGAGGGCGGTATTCCTCTGGTACTGGATGGCAAAATTGTGGGCGCGATCGGCGTTTCCGGCGATGCCAGCGATCACGATGGCCAGTGCGCCAAAGCCGGAGCGGATACAATCACACCTCCTGCTAAATAAACGTTTTCGCTGACACATTCACTGCACATTTAATCGCAGACCGGCATTCTGAGACGCATTCTGGCGCAGAACTTAATACCACAAAAGTACTGCGCCAGAATGCGGCAAACCGTGACGTTATGCCGCCACCATATCTTCGTGAATGTTGCGTCTAAACTCTGGCTGCCCTACGGGAACGCTCGCCGGCCAGGGCTCCTCGACGCCCATCAGCGCCAGCGCGCCACCCAACAACGCCATGTTCTTGCTGAAGTTAATCAGGTCATTCATGCGCTGGTTGGGATCTTCAGCTTTCCAGAAATCGTGCATCACGGGTGATACCCCGGTAAGAAATCCGGCAATAGCGGCGGCCCCCAACTTCGGCTTCACACCCAGCAGTATGCTGGCGCCCCCGATAATCAAGGCCACACCTGAACCGATGACTGCCGCATCGGCCATGGGTACTTTCTTGGAGCTTGCATACTGGCTAAGCTCTTTATGCTGTTTCAGGTGATTGATGCCGTTATAAAGAAAGAAACCGCCAAAGATAAGGCGGCCAAGCAGAAATGGAGCTTTCATTCACTTACCCTCCTGAATTCTTGTCCTGCAGTTTTTGATTCCGTGCAACACGATGCAGGTGGCCCTTCAATGGAGAGCTGCATTCTTTTGCTTTTGGCTCTTAGCTTTTTCTTCCTCCAGCTTTCAGCATTCCACGCGTCAGGCGAAATCAGCGGTAACTGTTTGCTGCCTCTAGTAAGATGCTGTTAGTGATGGCCGAGCACAGGATGCGGCACGTAAGCGGACTCCAGCGCCTTGATCTCTTCTTCCGATAATTTCAGTTTTACCGCGGCCACGGCATCATCCAGATGGTGTTGCTTCGATGCCCCGATGATGGGAGCGGTGATGCCGGGTTTGTGCAGTAGCCATGCCAGAGCAACCTGTGCCGGCGGCACGCCTCGACCTTTGGCCACCTGTTCCACACAATCCACGACGCGCTCGTCGGCTTCAGCCGTGTAGAGCTTGTGAGCATAATCGTCGGCTTTTGAACGCAGCGTTCCTGCACGGCGATTGCCGGCGAGCATGCCGCGCGCCAGCGGACTCCAGGGAATCACGCCCACGCCTTCGGCGCGGCACAGTGGCATCATCTCCCGCTCTTCTTCGCGGTAAATCAGGTTGTAATGGTTCTGCATGGTCACAAAGCGTTTGAACCCGTGCTGGTCAGCCGCGTAGAGCATGCGCGCAAACTGCCACGCATACATGGAAGACGCGCCGATATGAAGCGCCTTACCCGCGCGCACTACATCGGTGAGCGCTTCCAGTGTTTCTTCGATGGGAGTCTCGGGATCGAAACGGTGTATCTGGTAGAGGTCCACATAGTCGGTCCCTAAGCGGCGCAGGCTGCCGTCAATCGCGTGCATGATGTGCTTGCGCGAGAGACCTTTCTGGTTCAGATCGTCGCCCAGAGGAAAGAACACTTTGGTGGCAATCACCAGGCGGTCGCGTCCGGGGCCGAAATCTTTCAGCGCGCGGCCCAGAATCTCTTCGCTTCGGCCCAGCGAATACATGTCTGCGGTATCAAAAAATGTGATGCCCAGTTCCAGCGCGCGCTTGATCAGCGGACGCCCTTCCTCTTCTTCCAATACCCACTCGCGCCATTTTTTCGCGCCGTACGTCATAGCGCCGAGGCAGATGCGCGAGACCTTTAAGCCCGTAGTACCCAGATTGATGTATTCCATGATTACCCTTCAGTCGGGTCCTTTCATTGCTGCCGCACTGCGGCGGGTACGAACCGAATTATGCAATGCACCCATTATAAATTCGCAGGAGGAGCTGCTCTGCTTTCACCTTGGAAACCTATAATGTATGTATGGCACGAGGTTGGGAGAGTAAGTCAATCGAATCACAAATGGATAGCGCGAAAGAAGAACAACCAGCAAACGGCAAAGGCCCGCAAACAGCCGAACAAAAGAGAGCGGAACGGGAACGCCAGGGTCTCATGATGGCAAGGGCCCGCGTGCTCCAACAGCTTGAGGCTTCGTCCAATGACGCTTATGTGCGCTCGCTGCGGCAGGCGTTGAGCGATCTGGAAGAAAAGCTGAAGAAGATGAAGCAGTAGATCAATCGGCAAGTTGGCGTTCAGCACTCAGCGCACCAGCCGTCTGGCTGAAGAAAGTCTATTCATTGTGGACATGGACAGATGCAGTTCATGCAGGGCAATCGCATGTGGAGCCCCGTTAATCTGCATTATTCATCACGCTGTCTCACCGAAAGTAGCCCGGTCACGGAGCTCTCAGATGCGCCTGTTTGCGGATTAACGACGCGTATCTGAGAAGCGGAGTGCCGGGTAAGGAACGAAAAGAAACCCTTCCTTGCGCCGCGGCTTGCGCGCAGCTCCTGCCTTTTGGAGCGGAGCGGACTAGAACAATCAGTCGATGCCCTTACAAGGATTGCTGCATTCCGAGACGTAATGAACGCTGCTTTATATCTCTTTTTTGCTCATTGGCCGTGAATAATGCAGGCGTTACGGGCGGCGCCGGTTGTCGGCTGCACATGCGATAGAATTTTTCTCGTCATTAAAATTCACGTTCTAGATCCAGATAAGTCTTTCATGCAATCGCCCTGGCGGTTCCTGCCATGCATGACAATTCTTTCTTTCATTTTTCTCATTATGAATGCAAGCCTGAAGACACTTCGCTCTGCTCATTCGTCTTATCTACTCATGAAACAGATTTAGTTGCCGGTTTGTGGTCGCTGCAGTCGAGCCTGATTGTTTATCAAAAACAGTGCGTCCGTCGAGGGATGGCGAGATGCGCCGTTCGTGCTCCAGCGCTGCTTTGAAGTTGGCTTTCGGAGCGGCGTCTTTTTCGATGGCGCGCACGAAACGATCAAGCCGCCCGAAGCCGTCGAGCTTTTCTGAATCTCCTACTTTGGCCTGATCGAGGGCACGGCGCAATACGCCGAGTGATTGATCGTAGGTCTTGAGCGGCACGGGAAACGGGTGGCCGTCCTTGCCGCCGTGCGCAAAAGAAAAACGTGCCGGATCGGAAAAGCGGCTCGGCGCTCCGTGTACGACCTCGGCGATTAGAGCCAGCGACTGCAAAGTACGCGGCCCCAGATTTTCAAGCAACAGCAGCGAAGCAAAATCCCGCAACTCGCGCTCGTAAGCGACCGCCAGCACTGCGCCCAACCGCTTCAGATCCACATTAGGCTCGCGGACTTCATGATGCCTGGGCAAAGTCAGGTTGCGCGCCTCACGCAAAGTCACTTCCGGATGCTCACGGGCAATCTCCAGCAAAGCGCTCTGAGCCTGCCCGGCGCGTGAATCCACCAGGTTCATGATGTTGCCCTGGTGTTCGCCCACGATGGCGGTGTGCGGCTCAGAGGTGAAGTTGCGGACTGAAGCTGAATGCCAGTGATAACGCCTTGCCAACCCACTGGTGTCGTTCATGCCCTGTTGCACGATGGCCCATTCGCCTGACTTGGTGACAATAAAATTGTGCAAATAAAGCTGAAAGCCGTCGGCAATGGCATTGTTGTCAATCCTGGCGGCAAGCCGGCTGGCGCTTACCAGTCCTTCACCGTCCAGGCCGGTGCGCCCGGCCACCTCGCGCAACTCCTGCGGAGTTTTGCGGGAATGCTTGCCGCGACCACCACAGATATAAATGCCGAGTTCGTGGGCGCGAGGATTCAGTCCGCGCTTTAAGGCGCCCATGACTGAAGTAGTGATTCCTGAGGAATGCCAATCCATTCCCATCACGCAGCCCAGCGCCTGAAACCAGTATGGATCGCTGAGGCGCGACAAAAGTTCGGAAGGGCCATGATGATACAACACGCTTTCAGAGATCGCGGTGCCCAGCCGGGTCATGCGCTCCGCCAGCCACGGCGGCACACGTCCGCCATGAAGGGGCAGATCGGCGTGTCCGGAGCGCTGCATGGTTTTATTATGAGTTGCGAGCGAAGCAAAAGCAAAACAGATGCCTATGCGAGTCATAACTTATATGACGTCACATCGGTGCGGATGCAGGTGGAAGAGCGGCCCCTTTCAGGGCCGCGTTGAAGCAGGTAGTACGAAAGGTTTTAGCCATGGTGGCGTTGCATCAGTGCATTTGCCGGAATCTAATGAACAGTAATAGAAGAGTGAAGTTCTGTGCATAGCCACCACGCGAGAGAGCGTGCGTGAGAACTCGATTTCCTGGTCACAGCACCATACATTTAAGGGTATGCAGGAACTGAAGCCCAGCATTTATAAACCGTTTTCGGCACGACTGGAAGTCATGCCCTGTTACATGTCTCGTCGACACAGGCAAACTCCAGTTCTTACACACCCTCCAAGCTCAGAGTTCACTGGCGTCTTACACAGTCCTGAAATGCCGTTCTTGCACCATTGCTGCCGCTGCTTTATTCATTGACTCCCACCGGCAGCGCGAACTTCCCTGGCCGTAGCGTCAGACACAGGCTCGATCACGATGCCGTCGAATGCTGTGGCTGCCACCACTCGCCCATGAAAGGAGTGAACATCGCGCAGCAGCCAGCCTGAATCGCGGCGGCACCAGGTGCGTCCGTTGTCGACGCTCTCAAAGATGCTGGTGGACCTGGCTCCAGTGGCAAGCAGGCGGCGGGCCTCGCGGTCATACACGATGGACACGATATTCGAGAGCGGCAATGAGCGGACGTATGTCCATGAATCACCGGCATTGGTACTGCGGTAAGCGCCTTCGGGGGTCGCGAGCCAGATGTCGCCATCTCCATCGAGCGTTGCGGCATTCACCATGCCGATAGAAGCCGACGAGATGGGCTTGAGCCAACTCTCACCCGCGTTCACAGAAACGATGATCCTGTTGTGCGAGGCGGCCACCACCATTTTGTCGATGGCGCTTACGCTGATTACATCTCTCAGCGATTCTTCAGCGTGACTCCATGTTTTCCCTCGATCTTTGCTGCTGAGCAAACCAAGCGACGTTGCGGCGAACCATCTTTCTTCGCTGAGTTCCAGGCCGGTTACGCGAGCTTCGGCAAGGCCCGGTTCATGTTTGCGCCTGGCGCCCGAAGACGCTACAGATTGTGCCAGAGATGACGATGGTTCGAGCGTGTTCAGCGGCTGCCACCTGGAGGCATTTCGCGGCAAAGCAAATATTCCGCGATTCGTTCCCGCCATCAGGGCGCCGTCGTCTGCCTGGCGGACCACAAAGATATCGCGGTCCTCAAGACCATCGTTCAATTGCTTCCAGCTCTGTCCTGCATCGTGGGTGGCAAATACTCCCCCAAACTCTTTGTCGTTCAATACTCCCACGTAAAAAGATGATGGATCAGAATTGTCGCCCAGCACCGTAGATACCTGGCGGTGCGTAAATCCCCGGTTCGAAGCGGAAAAGCTGGCGGAACCGTCATTGCTGGCCAGCACGCCACTGCGGTCAGTCGCCAGCAGCACCCTGAGATGGTTGCGTGGATCCACCATAACGTCATTGACGATCAGATTGGCAGCCGTCAAGCGCTTCCATGTTGCTCCCGCATCCGTGGTTTTCCACAAACCTTCCGTGGTGCCGGCATACACAATGTTTGAATCCGCAGGATCCATCTGGAGCACGCGCGTGCGCCGCGCGGAAAATGGAATGCCCTGAATCTTATGGAACAGCTCACCGGCGGATTCGCTCTTATAGATTCCCGAGCAGGCACTGATATAAAGAGTGGCCGGGTTGCGTGGATCAATAATGATGGAGAACACGTCGGAGTCATCAATTACGCCGCGCTTGATGTTGTGCCAATGCTGGCCACCGTCACTGGTCTTCCATGGCAGGTGCCATGTCCCTGCATAGATTGTTTCAGGGTCGGTGGGATCGATAGCCACAGACTCAATGTCCTTGATTTCCGCATGGCGCTCAGGAGAAATGCGCTGCCACTGCTCGCCGCCGTCGCGGGTGCGGTAAATGCCATCGAGTGCTCCCGCCACGAGCATGCGATGGTCTGACTGCGCCATGGCCAGAGCGCGAATGGATTTGCCGTGCATCTCGGCGCTGGTTTCCCAGGTTCTGCCACCGTCTTTACTGTGAAACAAATCTCCGCCGGTGGTTTCCACGCTCCACGCGCCCACATACATGGTTTGCGGCTCTTGCGGATCAATCACGATGTTGTCGAGCACCATGTCATCGGAGTTGCCGAGTTTGGCAAAACGCGACCAGGTATTGCCTCCGTCGGTGGAAAGATAAAGCCTGCCGGCGCTGGTGCCCAGAAAGATGCGATCAGGATTTGCAGGATCGTAGGCAAGACTGCGCACGTCTCCGCCGTCTGGCCCCAGCGGCTGCCATTGCTGGGTACACGCCGCAACGGACACAAGCAGAACCAGAAGCAGTATAGAAATGGGGATTTTCGCCCGCATGGCTTTGCTCAAAGATTACACGCGCGCAGCGGGGAAACAAGTTACTGAAGGGAAAGTCAACGACGACTTCTACCGCTGATTTCTCTGATGACGCTGATCCGGACGGATCAATCGTCAGCTTGCTGAACTTCTTGAAATCTACGGCAATTTAACCAATTATGTAAGGGTTAGCTGGGCGCCACCGGCGCTAAAGCGCTGCTTCTTACTATCGCGTTTACGTGGGCTTGAAAGCCCACTTCCCCGGACTGAAAGTCCGGGGCTTCCACCAATGTGTCGCACAAAATTTCCTGGTCCGGCATAGATGGTTTCAGCAGTCAACTGCGAAGAGTTCAAAAGAAAAACGGCTGGCAGAAAACTCTGCCAGCCGTAAATCTATTCCCTGCGGCGCAAGCGCCACACGGAGTTAATTACTGCGACTTCTTAGTCGTACCTTTTTTGGTGGTTCCCTTCTTTGCGCCTTTGCCAGTTCCCTTACCGGCCCTCTTGCGGGCTGGCTTGGGTGTCACTGCCGGCTTCGGCTTCTCTCTGCCGCCAATCAAGCTGAGAGCGTCCGCGGCGCTGAACGGGAATTCGCGGACCGATGTTTGCTGCGGCGCACCGGGCGCGTTCAACTGAATATCAACGCGGCGGTTCGCGGCCAGAACAATGGTACGCATGTTGCGAGTGAGCCTCTTCTTCTCACCAGGAGTCAAAGAAGGATCATCTTCCATGGACTGCTTCACCTCTTCAGGCGTGAGCTGATGCTGCTCGCCTAACGGCTGAGTTTCGAGGTTCGCGGCAGGAATTCCATGTTCGACCAGGAAGTTCTTGGTGGCGTCGGCACGACGCTCGGTGAGCGCCTGGTTATATTCTTCGGTTCCACGCGGGTCTGCATGGGCCTGGAGAATAAGTTTTGCGTCCGGCTTCACCGCGAGATATTTCTTGAACTCGTCGGCGATTCCGGTCAACGTTCCCTGTTGGCTTCTCACCAGTCCGCCATTGGGGTTCTTCACCGTCGGCTGGGCCGTAGCGAAATACACACTGCGCAGGGCCAGGGATGGTGGCGGGGTTGGTGGAGGAGGCGGCGGCGGTGGCGCCTGCACGGTAACGGTGGTAGTGGTAGTCGCGTTGAGCTGATGATCGTCAGTCACTACGCTGGTAATGGTTACCGGGCCGGGTTGCAGGCTGGTAGTGTTCACCGTGAGGTCGTTGCCTTCTCCAGTGAAGTTACCTTTGTCAGACGAATGCTTCACCGTAACCGTCCCGCCCTGTGGGCTGCTCGCAGTGCAATGGATGGTCACGCTTCCGCCAACCTGAACTGTAGTCGGATTCGCCGTGCAACTGATCGTAGGCGGCAGACGGCGTTTCACATTGAAAGAAGACTGGCAGGTAGCCAGCGCTTTCTTGCTGTGAGGATCGCTTACGTGCACGCTGATCGGGTAAGCCTGTCCCTCGGTCAATCCTGTGGTGTCAATCGTAACGTTGTCGCCTGTTCCCTGAATCTTGGGACCATTGGCGGTCCAGTCATATTTCAAGGTGTGCTTTGGATTGAAGTTCTGGGTTGTTACCGTGGCTTTGACCTGTTCCCCTGCAAACACATCGGTAGGCGTCACCGAGCAGCTTGCTGAAACCGGCAACTCCTCGCCAACGCCGCCCAGAAATACAATGCCGGCTGCTACTCGTGAACCGTCAAAGGGAGTCTTATTGGGCGCTCGAAACGTCTGATAGCTGCGCACATAATCTGCCTGGATCAAGCGCAGGCTCACATGCTTGCTGGCCCGAATGTCAATGCCGCCACCGCCCGCTACTCCGACGGCGTCGTGCTGCTCAGAATTGCCGGGGGCCAATCTGCTCCAGCCCACCAGACCATGAATGAACGGTTGAAAATTTCCAAATGGGAAACGAAGGGTGGGCCCAAACAGTGCTTCATCCGCGTCGTAACGGTCGCCAAAATGGGCGCCGGTATCTGCGGTCACACCGAACCAACGGTTGAAGAAGTAAGAACCATCAATCAGGAAACCACCTTTGTTGCCCTGCAATTGAAGGGTTTCAAGATTCCCGCGTTTGAAATCGGTGATGGAACCGTTCATGTTCAGATAGGAATAGCCCATGAACAATTCGAATTTTGCGGGCTGAGGTTCGTCAGAATATCCAGCGTTACTTTTTGGCGCGGCGCTCGGTTGCTGAGTGGTGGCCGTTTGTGGTGCGCTGGTCGTTTGCTGAGTAGAGGTGCTGGTGTTGCTCTGACCTGCATCTGTTGTCTGGGCTATGAGTGGAACTACGCTTGCGACAAGTAAGGCCACAAGCAAAAGACATCTCATACTACGAAGTGACATTGCTCCTCCGAGAAGTGCAAACCATAACTTTTGGAATAGGGCCTTGAAGCTGGACTATGGAGTCCCAGACACACGACTCCAAGCCGTTCATTATAAAACCTATACCGCAGAATTGGATACTATCAGTGTTCGAGGGGAGCAGTCACCTGCAACAGCAGTTGAATACCACTATCCAGCTTGACGTTTTCTCGATTAGAAACCATCAAGGTTTTATTTGCATCGCGGGTAGAATCGAAGTGAAGCTTGATTCCCGGAATACCGAAGACTCCACGGCTGCCGCTGCTCAGGACGCTTCCTTCATAGGTCTTCGATGATTCATTCACGAGTACCGGCACTGTTACCGCCGCGTTTCCCGTGTTCACAGGAGCGGCAATTGCAGGCTGCGCGCCGCGTGTCTGGGTCGGGCGACCTCCAATAGGACTTACAGGACGTGGGCCCGTGCTACCTGAAATTGAAGATGGCATCATCTCGTCCGGCTTATCTACCATCGAATATCTTGTCCCTGCGGCGATGGCCTCGATTCCCGCGGCATTGAGGTTCAATTCGCCTCCGCCTTTCAGCTTGGCCCGATCAAAAACTATACCCAGATGCGATTCCGCATCTTCTTTGCTGTGAGGCTTGGCATGGGTTACGTGGCCCACTAACTTCGATCCTCGGCGGATCACAACCTTACCCTGTGAGAGCACATCCTGGACCACCACCGCTTTCACCTGATCACCGGGCTTTGCCTTCTTCGCATTCAATCCTTTGCTCAGCTCAACCAGAACGGGGGTGCCATCCGAGATGTGCGCAGCAGTAACGGTTTTGGCCGGTGCGGCAGAAGCAGTTTGGTTTTGCTGGGAAGAAACTTGAGCGGCCGAGCCAGCCACCAACAGGGAGAAAACAGAAAGCAATATCCAGCAGTTTTTCATGATCCATTCCTCACAGGCATGGCGCCTAAATCGCAATGGAGCCGGAAACAGCAGCCGCTTGGAACGGCTGCTTCTCCACTTCTGAGCAATAATTATAGGCCGAATCCAGTGTGCGTCTACCGCTGATTTGCGCCATTGACCATAAGAACTAATTGCGTTCCGTTCTCAAGCTTCACATTCTCAGTTGAGGAACTCACAACGGAACTTTGTGCGCCGCCGGCTTGTGAAGCACCGGAATTTAAAGTGAGTCCGCGCAGGCCAATCACTCCATGGCTGCTGCTGTTCAGTGTGCCGCCGACTGAATCACCGGCGCCTGCTGCGGCGGAACCATCGCGCCCAACTCCATTACCCGTGGCCCGCCCAGTGTCACTCATGGGGGCTGCGGCAGGTGAGGCAGGCAGGTCATTACGAGAATTGCTCATTGGCTCGGAAGAACGACCCATTGGAGAGGCGCCAACCGATTGAGAATTGACATCCGGCATAGGGGCTGCCGCCACTCTCTGTGGCGGGGCCAGCGCCTGCACAACTGCATTCACCGGAACCTGGCTGCCGTCCTTGGCCACTGCTTTGTCAAAAACGATTCCCAGTCTGGATTCGGTGTTCTCTTTATTGCGCGCCTGGGCTTCGGTGACATGACCAACCAGTTTCGCTCCGCGGCGCACCAGAACCTTCCCATTGGACTTCACGTCCTCAAGCACCCTGGCCGTCACTTCATCTCCTTGTTTCGCCTTTTTGGCATCAACGGTTTTGGTAAGCTCCGCCTGCACTGTCATGCCGCCGGTTGCGGATGCTCCATTGCCAATCGCGCCAGCATTCGCCGCGGTTGAGGCGGAAGCATTGCTGTTGTCAGTCTGATTGGCTGTAGTGGAGCCCTGGGCCGCGTCAGATGCGCTGGTCCCGTTTTGTGCGACCGCTCCAGCAGTCAGCAAGCTGGCGACGATGATGCCCATCCAACGATTGTTTATCTTTATTTTCATCTTCATCTGCGCTCTCCTTATCTCGATCTAACCCGTAAAATCCCGCGCGATTTCCCTGCGCTAAGATGCATTTCAGAGTAGAAGTGTTGAGTCTATCGTTGTAAACTTTCTATATTCAGCAACTTAGACCATATAGACTTTTTTACACGGTTCGGCATCCAAACCAGTGTAGCTCCTGCTTGTGTCTTGTCCACATTCGGGCAAGGAGGCCATTTGAGTATCCAGGAAAAAGTCCTAATCGTTGAAGACGAAGAGAATGAACGGTCCGGAATGGCTGAGCTGGTCTCGGCCTGGGGCTACCGTACGGAAACCGCCAGAGACGGACTCGACGGGCTTGAAAAAGTAGCTACCTGGTCGCCCGCCATCGTGATTACCGACCTCAAAATGCCGCGCATGGATGGCATGGAACTCCTGCAGCGCATTGCCGAGCAGCCTCAACAGATCGCCGTGGTGTTGCTGACCGCCCAGGGCAGCATTGATCTGGCGGTGGACGCCATGAAGATCGGCGCCTATGACTTCATCCAGAAGCCTGTAGATCCGGCGCGGCTGAAGCAGATTCTGCAAAATGCCGTCCGCCACCGCGACACCAGCGTGGAACTCGAAGTCACCAAGCGCAAGCTGCGAGATACCGGCGTGTTCGGGCGGCTGGTCGGTTCCTCGCGCGTGATGCAGGAAATCTTCCGCCTGGTGGAAATGGTCGCGCCCAGCACCGCTTCTGTCCTGATCACCGGCGAGAGCGGCACCGGCAAAGAGATGGTGGCGCGCACCATCCACGATATGAGCCCGCGCAAGAGCAATCCTTTTGTGGCCATCAACTGCTCGGCTATTCCTGAAACCCTGATCGAAAGCGAAATCTTCGGCCATGAAAAAGGCGCATTTACCGGAGCGCTGGAGCGCCGCGCCGGCTGTTTCGAACTGGCCGAAGAAGGCACGCTGCTGCTCGATGAAATTGGCGAGATGCCCATTGGAACTCAGGCCAAGCTGTTGCGCGTGCTCGAAGACCGCAAGCTGCGCCGTCTGGGCAGCAAAGCCGAAACCACGGTGGACGTGCGAGTACTGGCAGCCACCAACAAAATTCCTGAGGAAGCGGTGCTCAAGGGAGAGTTGCGCAACGATCTTTATTACCGCTTAAACGTCTTCAACATTCACCTGCCTCCTCTGCGGGAACATAAGGAAGATATTCCGCAGTTGGTTGAGGCGCTGCTGGCGGACATGAACTCCAAGCACGGACGTAATGTCACCAGCGTGAATGAGTCTGTGCAGCAGATGTTCAGTAACTACCACTGGCCCGGCAATGTAAGAGAGCTGCGCAATAGCTTGGAACGCGCGGTGATCGTGTGCGAAGGATCCGTGGTCGAGCCCCGCCACTTGCCGCCCAACTTCGGCAGCGCCGGACTGCGGGTGGCCGCCAGCGATGGTGAAGGCATCCGCCTCGACGTGGGTACAACCGTGGAAGAAGCGGAGAAGAGGCTGATACTCAAGACCCTGGTCTCCACCAACAACAACAAGACCAAAGCTGCTGAAATTCTTGGCATCAGCCTGAAGACCCTGCACAACAAACTGAAGGAATACGGTGGGTCCGCTCTGGCCAACGAGGCCGCCAGCTAAGGCTCTTCCGGCACGACTGACCCATCCATAGTTGCTGGGGGAAGAACGGCGATTCCGGGCCGCGTGAACTTGAGAAATTGCGGGCTTTAGAGGGCTATCTGAGAATGTAGAGTTTGCGGTGGGTTGACGACACAAGTATCAGGGGCACGAGTTTACTCGTGCCGTAAAGGCGCACAAACATTGGGCTTTAGCCCCTGCGCACCTTCGACCTCATCGTAATGTCCAGCAGTTCTGTTCTTTTGAGAGCGGGGAACCCGCGTTTCCCGCTGAATTTTTCAGCGAAGCGTAAAATCGTCTTAACTCATGCTGGCTGTGCGACTCAAAACAAAGCTGGTTTTCGCCATCACCAGTATGGTTCTGGCGATTGTGGCCACGCTTTCGACGCTGTACATCTCCCATGTTGCGCGCCAGCAAATTGGCGAAGCCCATGAAGATGGCAAATTCATTGCCCAGGAAATCTTCTATGTTGCCAAAGATTCCCTCGAAGTAGATTTGAGCAACACCCGCATTGATCTTGAAGACCCTACGCAAGTCGAAGAAGCAGTGCAGGAAGTTTTGCAATCGGATGCCGGGCTGAATTCCCTGCTGGAATCCATTCTTGCCTACTCGCCTTCCATCTACGACGCCGCCATCGTGGATACCAATGGGCAGGCCATGTTGCATACGCTGCCGGCTCTGATCGGCAAAACCGTGAAGCCGCGGGAAGATTTCGATTCCATCGTAAAGGGCGGAGTATGGAAGCAACTGAAAGTCATTTACGGACCGGCCCAGGTCTATGACGTTCGCATTCCCCTGCTTCGCGACAGCCTTCCTTTCGGAGAAGTGCGGGTCGGCCTATCAACCACTTTCCTGAAGAGCGAACTGGGTCCGTTGCTGGACCGCGCTCTGCTGTTTTCCGGCATATCCATTCTGATCTCGATGGTGTTGGCCGCCGGACTTTCTAATTTCGCTTTGCGTCCGCTCGAAGTGATCAGCCGCAGGCTCGATCTGATCAGTTCAGGCCATGCGGAAATTACCGAACCGCGCACGGTCCGCTCCGACGAGTACGGCGCGGTGAGCAGCAAGATCGACCGCCTGGGCCGCCAGATGCGCGATGTAAAAGAGGTCTTCTCTGCCTTGAAGGAAAACCTCGATCAGATGATGGCCAATCTTCAGGATGGCGTCATGCTGTTTACCAGCGACTCTAAAGCGGTGCTGGTGAGCGCCTCGGTGGAGAGGTTTATCGGCAAGCCGCGCAACGAAATGCTGGGCTGCCTTCCGGCGGAAATATTTTCTGAAGATTCACGGCTGGGCCAGGCCATTCTCAATGCCTTTGATACCCACAGCCCGGTCGGCGTCGAAGAAATCGAGACCGAGAATGGACGCCGGACCCAGTTCTCACTGGACTTTATCGAAGAACGCGGCGAGCGCATTGGAGCGCTGCTGACGCTGCGCGACGCCGAATCTGTCCACCGCATTGAAGATGAAATTGAGCTTTCGCGGCGTCTGGCTTCCATCGGACGGCTCACCTCAGGCGTCGCCCATGAAGTGAAGAATCCCATCAATGCGATTGTTGTGCATCTTGAAGTATTGCGGCAGAAACTGCGCGACGTCGATCCCGCCACGCAACGCCACATGGATGTAATCGGCAGCGAGATCAAGCGGCTCGACCGGGTGGTGCAAACGCTGGTGGACTTCACCCGTCCGGTGGAGTTGCGGCTGGCGGAGACCGATCTGCGCCGCCTGGTGGACGAAGTGGTGATGCTGGCTTCGCCGGATGCCGAGCGCCACAACGTTCATATAGAACGGGAATCCAATCTGGAGCCATTACCGGTGCGCATGGATTCCGATCTGGTAAAGCAAGCCATTCTCAACATCGTGATCAACGGAGTGCAGGCCATGCCCGAAGGCGGCAATCTGTACGTGGCCACGCGCCGCGAAGGCGATGGCGTAGTGGTTGCAGTGCGGGACGAAGGGCCGGGAATTCCGGCAGAAATTCGCGACAAAATTTACAATCTATACTTCACTACAAAAAAAGGCGGCAGCGGAATTGGGCTGCCCATGAGCTACCGGGTGGTGCAGTTACATCACGGATCGCTGGAATTCGATTCCGTAAACGGAAGCGGAGCCACTTTTTACCTGCGCTTCCCCCTTGCAGAAAATGCTTCTACGCTTGAGCAGCCTCGGGTTGCTGCAGAAGATTCGGTGAAAACCGCATGATAGTCCTACAGAAAAATTCGACGCTGCTGCTGGTATGTGTTTCGCTGCTGGCCCTGGCCGGATGCCACCGGCAAAAGCCGGTTGTCCTGCTGCCCAAAGAACCGCCGCCGGCCACTGCTCCCGCGGATACTACCGCACAGCAACAGGCTCCCCAGACTACAGAGCAACAGCCCGCCCCGGCCAAAGAACAGGACAAACAGCAGAGCGCCAGCAATGCGACTGCGACTACTCCGGCCAAACCTCCCGCCAGATCCAGGCACACTAGCCGCAACAAGCCGTCACCTGAACATTCAGCGGCGGAAAAGCAGCCGCCGCAGGAAGCCAAAAATACTCCACCGCAGAAAATTGTGATTCAGGAAGGCGGTAGCACTGCACCCGGAGCTTCGCAGATCTCTACCAGGCCTCCATCAGGAAATCAGGGACCGGACAACGCTTCAACTGACGAATTACTCACCTCCACTGACAATAACCTGCGCAGCATCAAACGCCAGCTTTCCACCGACGAGCAATCTATGGTCACTCAGATTCGTGACTACCTTTCCCAGAGCCGTCAGGCAATCAAAGATGGGGATCCGGGCCGCGCTCACAATCTTGCATGGAAAGCACGATTGCTCTCGGATGAACTAGTGAAGCCGCGTTAAGCAGTCAGGATCGGCCGTCCGCCGGCAAACATTTTGTTTGAGAGTACATTTACGTTGGCACGCGAGAAGTCCTTGATCCGGGTGCCCGAACTTGTCGCGGATGTTCCTGCAAATATCCTGCTTCCTCTCGCGATTCGGCGCAAAACCAGCCTGCAAAACTGCTTATCTCGAAAAAGCAAGAATTTTCTCAGAATTGTATTGACAATCTCGCTACGGTACCCCAAAATCTTGGGTGTAAGAGGGCTGCTCCACCATTTGTAGGGTTGCTCAGGTTACAAAAATGTTGTTGGGCCAATGGATTCAAATTCTTCAAGGAGGACTTCACAATGGCTGCGAAGAAAAAAGCGAAGAAGGCTGCCAAGAAGAAAAAGTAGTCAACCAGAAGCGGAGCGAAGTCTCCGTCAACATTCAAGGGAAAATAGTTAAAACGGGTGTTCTACTGGAACACCCTTTTTTCATTTCTACGAGAATTTTCTCTCGATGTAAGCCGTTAGCTGTTGACGCAGGTGCGCCGTCACAATAATATCCGCTAATATCCCTCAAGCCCTTCGTCCTGAGAGAAGCATGCAGAAAACGTCGAAACACACCGCGCGCAAGGCGGCTTCAGGCGAAGTCGTTATTCCCGACAAGTTATATTTTCGTATTGGCGAGGTCAGCCGTCTTTGTGGCCTACCCAGCTATGTGCTGCGTTTCTGGGAGACTGAGTTCCCGCAGCTCAAGCCCACGAAGAGCAGCACCGGACAGAGAATGTACCGCCGGCTTGATGTTGAAAACGTGCTGCAGATCAAACGGCTTCTTTATCAGGAAGGTTTCACCATAGCCGGGGCGCGCCAGCACCTGCGGGCGGAGGTCAAGAAGAAACAAAATGCCTTGCCGTTTTCGGCCCCGGAAGCCGATCGGACGCAACTCAAGCAGGTTCGCCAGGGATTGAAGGAGATTCTGGGCCTGCTGACTGCAAAGCGCTGAGTCCACAGGGACAAAAAGAAAACCTCCTCAGGAATCAGAGCTGCATCCAAACGAGTGGCTATATAATTGAGTGGCGGCTCACCTTCCGGTGTTCCTCGCGTCTTAATTAAAGGTTTTCCATGTCAAAAAAGCTGCAAGTCCTACTACTTACCTGTTCCATCCTGATCATCGGGTTTACTGTTGTCGGCGGGCTGGGCGTACATGCCTCCTCCAGCAACAATGATGGCGCTTACAGTCACATCCAGGTTTATAGCGAAGTTCTCTACCACGTTCGCACCGAATACGTGGAAGAGCCCAATATGCCCGTGGTGACCAACGGCGCTCTGCGCGGACTTCTGGAATCGCTGGACGCGAATTCCAGCTATCTGAGTCCCGCCGAATACAAAACCTTCAAGCAGAAGAAGGCGGAAGGCAAGGCCAGCATCGGCGCAGCCATTTCCAAGCGGTTCGGCTATGCAGCAGTAGTCGCGGTGATTCCGGGCGGCCCTTCTGACAAGGTGGGAATCGGCACCGGCGACATAATTGAAGCCATTGACGGCAAGAGCACCCATGAAATGTCACTGGCGGATATTCGCAGCCACCTGGCGGGTGACTCGGGGTCGCGCGTGGAATGCTCGATCATTCGTGCCCGTAAAGTCGAGCCCCAGAAGCTCACCATCATTCGCGAAGTAGAGAACCCTCCCGCAGTGCAGGAGCAGATGATGGCCGACAACACCGGATACATCAAACCGGTAGTGCTCGACAAAGGACGCGCCCAGGACATAGCCGGCAAGATCAAGACGCTGCAAAAAGAAGGCGCCAAGAAACTGATTCTTGACCTGCGCAACAACGCCGAAGGCGACGAAGAAGAAGGCGTGGCCGTTGCCAACCTCTTCCTGAACAAAGGCCTCATTGCCTATCTCTCCGGGCAGAAATTTACCAAGGTCACCTATAACGCCGATCCGCAGAAGAAAGTCACAGACCTTCCGCTGGTGGTGCTGGTCAACCGCGGAACTGCCGGCGCCGCTGAAATCGTGGCTGCCGCTGTGCTCGACAATGCCCGTGGCGACGTGCTCGGCGATAAAACTTTTGGCGACGGCTCGGTGCAGAAGGTCATTGAAGTGCCGGACGGCTCAGCCCTGATTCTTTCCATTGCCAAGTACTACACGCCCAAAGGAAAAGTGATTCAGGAAACTGGAATCACGCCCAATATCCAGGTAGCTTCGGCGGATGACGTTGTGGCCGTCTCTGATGATGACGATAGCGCTTCTACACCGGACGAACCGCAGAAGACTCAGCCCAAAGAAGATGAACAGCTTCACCGGGCCATTGAAGTGTTGAAGAACAAGGCGCAGAAAAGCTGAAACGCAGCAATTAGCAATTGGCAATTAGCCGTCAGTCCGCTGGCGTTTTTTGCTGAAGGCCTACATTCTGTTGGGCATGGATAACAAACTTACCGATTAACAAGGCGCGCCTTAACACGGCGCGCTTTGTTTTTGCCTCTATCACCTTCGTACCCGCACTGGTAATGGGGCAAAGCGAGTGTAAACATGCTATGCTGGGCTCGCTCCTAATCCCTGCAAATGAAGTTTCTATACTCAAGTCTTCCCGACATCCATTTTGCCGGAAGAAAACTGGTTGGCCGCGTCGTCTTTGCACTGCTGGTGCTGGCCTCTGCGGTAATGGGAACTCTTGCCGGGCTATTGCTGGTCTACTCCACTGACCTACCGCAGATCAGCGAACTGGAGCGCTACCGTCCCAGCACCATCACCGAACTCTACGACGATCACGGCCAGGTCATCGGCTCGTTCGCAATACAGCGGCGGGTACTGGCTTCCTACGATGATTTTCCCAAGGTGCTGCGCGACGCTATTCTCTCCACCGAAGATAAAAACTTCGAGCAGCATTGGGGCATCAATTTCTGGCGGGTGCTGGGCGCGACCTATCGCGATATAACCTCTGGCTCGCGGGCGCAGGGCGCCTCTACGCTCACCATGCAGCTTTCCCGCAATCTGTTTCTTTCTCCGGAGCGCCACTTCAGCAGAAAAATTCAGGAGATGATGCTGGCCATCCAGATTGAGCGCCACTTCACCAAGCAACAGATCTTCACCATGTATTGCAACCAGATCTTTCTTGGACACGGCGTCTACGGCTTTGAAGCGGGAGCACAGTACTACTTCAACAAACATGCCAAAGACCTGAAACTCGAAGAGGCGGCGGTGCTGGCCGGACTGCCGAAAGGCCCGAGTTCTTATTCTCCGCTGACCAGCCCTGACCGGTCTCTCAAGCGGCGTAACGTGGTCATCAACAACATGCTGGAAGACGGCAAGATTACCGTAGAAGAGAGTAATCGCGCCAAGGCCTCGCCGCTGGTGCTGAATCTTCAGCCCGCGGGAAACTCAGCGGCCCCTTACTTTGTCGAAGAGGTGCGCCGGTATCTGGAAAAGAAATATGGCGCCGCCGAAGTTCATGAAGGCGGATTGCGGGTCTACAGTTCGCTCAATCTGGAATTGCAACAGGCCGCCAACCAGGCCGTGCTCGATGGTCTGGCCGCCTACGAACGCCGCCACGGATGGCATGGGCATCTGCACAACGTGCTCGATGTCACCACGCTGGATAAGTACGAACATCCGGACTGGTCACAGCCCATCAAACCCGGCGGCTATACTCACGCGCTGGTGGTGCAAACCACCCCGCAGAACGTCAAGGTCAGATTTGGAACTTACATCGCCACGCTTTCACCGGCAGATATTGTGTGGACCCATCACCAATCTCCGCAGGAGATTCTGGCCAATGGCGATGTCGCCTACGTGAAAGTGTTGTCGCTGGCCGGCGATCATACCGCAAAAGTTTCCCTGGAACAGGATTCGGGTGCGCAGGGCGCGCTCATGGCCATTGATAATTCCACCGGCGACATACTGGCCATGGTGGGCGGGCGCGATTTTCAGGACTCAAAATTCAACCGCGCCACCCAGGCGCAACGTCAGGTAGGCTCGTCGTTTAAGCCTTTCGTTTTCACCGCCGCGGTTGACGAGGGGGCAGAACCCGACGACACCATTCTCGATGCGCCAACCACCTTCATGAGCGGCGGGGTTCCTTACAGCCCGCACAACTTCGATTACAAGTTCGAGGGCAACATCACTCTGCGCCATGCGCTGGCGGAATCGCGCAACGTGCCCGCGGTAAAACTCGCGCAGAGGGTAGGCATGGCGACGGTGATTGATTACGTCCGCCGCTTTGGGGTGACCTCTCCTATCCCCGCTTACCTGCCGGTGGCGCTGGGCGCCGCTGACCTCACGCTGTATGAGCAGACCGCGGCTTACACCGTGTTTCCTAACGATGGCGTGCGCATCGAGCCGCGCTACATACGCAAAGTTACCGACTATGACGGCCACGTGCTGGAAGAAAATTTTACTGACGCCAAGGAAGTCACCAGCGCACGCACGGCCCGCATCATGGTCACACTGCTTCAGGAAGTGGTGAACCATGGCACCGGAGTTGCGGCCCTGAAGCTCAAGCATCCACTGGCAGGCAAGACCGGCACCACCAACGACTTTACCGACGCATGGTTCGTAGGCTTTTCGCCCAGCATTACCTGCGGCGTGTGGATCGGCTTTGACGAGAAGAAAACTTTAGGCAGCAAAGAAACCGGCAGCCAGGCCGCCCTGCCCATCTGGATTGATTTCATGCGCGCCGCCATCTCCGACAACGCTCATGCCAATGAGGCGTTTTTGCCCCGATTAGACGAAAAGGAACACACCGCGGCAGTCGCCTTGGGAAAGCCAAAGCCGGACACATCCGTGGCAGCCGAGCACCCTGTGGACACGGAGGCGCACTAGCGCGTGCGCCGTCTGATCAAATTTTTTCTGTTAGGCCTGGTGCTGTTGCTGGTAGCGTCTTCGTCGGCGCTGCTGGCCATGCGCTTTGCCATTCATGGGCGCGAGGTCCGCGTCCCCAAACTCTGGGGACTTCACGCAGCCGAGGCGGAAAAACAAGCCAATGCGCAGGGATTGGTTCTGGCCATTGAAAATCGCTATTACAGCAACGATGTTCCGGCGGGATATATCGTTTCGCAATCGCCGGGACCGGATACGAAAGTGCGCCGTGGATGGAAGGTCCGCGTGGCCGAAAGTTTAGGCCCGCAACGCGCAGCCATTCCCAACGTAGTAGGCCAGAGCGAACGTCTGGCAGAATTGAACATCAGCCGCCGCGGACTGGAACTCGGCACAATAGCAACGATCCATTATCCCGGCGCAGCGCCGTCCACGGTAATTACCCAGAACCCCGGCGCCGATGAAAAGAATGCCGCCTCGCCGCGCATCGGATTGGTGGTTGCCGCTGCCGATAACCGCTCCAGCTACGTGATGCCCAACTTCGTCGGACAGCCCTTGGCCGATGCAACCGCCGCCTTGAAGCAGGCTGGCCTGAATGTAGATCATGTTGCCTTGATCGAAGATGTTTCCGGCCCCTCTGGAATTGTTCTGCGCCAAATGCCGGTTGCAGGCAAGCGGATCGAAGCGGGAACCGGAGTGAGTTTTGAGGTCAGAAAGTGACGGGGGATTGGGTAATGTTGGTAATTGCGTAATTTGGTAATTGAGTAGTTGAAAACCCATCTGTTTCCACGGTTCAAAATTTCCCAATTACCAACTTACCCAATTACCAAATGTCCTCAGTCCACCTTGATCTCGATTTTGTTGCCATCGGGATCGCGGACGAAAATCGAAAGTCCCTTGCCTGCGGCCCCGTTATTCACTTCGGCCTGGGTGGGATCAAGGCCTTTTCTTTTCAGAGTGGCAATTACATCGTAAATAGAACCGTTGGCGCGCAGGCAGAAGTGCTCTTCGCTCAGATTGGCTGAAGGCGCGGGATTGATGGGCGACGCCTCGAAGAGATCGAGGACCGCATCACCGGCGCGCAGAGTCACCACCTGGTAGCCGGCCTTGGCCTTGCCTTCACTCTCAACCGGCAAGCCAAGCCCTTCGCTGTAAAACTTCTTCATGGCTGCCAGATGTTTGGTGACCAGCGCTATGTGGTCAAAACCTTTGTAGGTGAACACGGTCACATTCTGTCGCGTACGGTGGCGGCGCGCAAGCGCATTCTACACGCGAACCATAAAGGCAACCGAAGCCACAGGGGCACGGAGAAGAGCACAAGAAAGATTTTCTCCGTGCCTTCGTGTCTCCGTGGTTATCTAGTGCTGGTAACTTTTTGCTGAAGGCCCTTGCCATGCCACTGCTGCAACGATCGCACATTGATTTCGTTGCGCTGTAAGGCCGCGATGCCGTCGGCGGCCGCCCAGGCGGCGGCGATGGTGGTCATGCTGGGAATCCGGTGAGTGACCGTAGCGCGGCGGATGGCTTTCTCGTCAAACCATGGCTCCTGTCCCTGAGGAGTGTTGATGACCAACTGCACCCGGTCACCCTTGATCAGATCCACGACGTGCGGGCGACCTTCTTTCACCTTGTAAACGCGATCTACCTGCAACCCGGCCTGTTCCAGCAGGTTGGCGGTGCCGTGGGTGGCGACGATCTTGAAGCCAAGTTCCACGAAGCGCCTCGCCAGTTCCACGATATTGGTTTTGTCGCGGTCGTTTACGCTGATGAAGACTGTGCCGGTTGTGGGCAAGGTCTGTCCGGCAGATATCTGGGCCTTGGCGAAAGCTTCGCCAAAGGTTTCCGCCGATCCCATGACCTCGCCGGTAGATTTCATTTCCGGACCGAGAACAGTATCCACGCCGGGGAATTTCGACCACGGGAACACCGGCGACTTCACGAAGTATCCTGCGCCCGTAGCCAGGTCGGTTCCCTGAGCAATGTTATGGGGCAGGAACTCGCGCAGTCTGCGTCCTGTCATGAGGCGCGCGGCGATCTTGGCCAGAGGAACGCCAGTGGCCTTCGATACATAAGGGACAGTCCGCGAGGCGCGGGGATTCACTTCGATGACGAAAACTTTCTGGTTCTGTACCGCGTACTGCACGTTCATGAGCCCGATGACTTTCAGGGCCCGCGCCAGCCGGAACGTATATTCGCGAATGGTGGTCAACACCTGGTCAGGCAGATCAACGGCAGGAATCACGCAGGAAGAATCGCCGGAGTGGATGCCGGCCTCTTCGATGTGCTGCATGATGCCGCCGATCACTACGTCTTCGCCATCCGACAGCGCGTCCACATCTACTTCGATCGCGCTTTCGAGGAAATGGTCCACCAGTACCGGACGTTCCTGCGAATACTCAACCGCTTCACGCATGTAGCGGATCACGCTCTCATCGTCATAGGCGATGACCATGGCGCGTCCGCCTAACACGTAAGAGGGGCGCACCAGCACCGGATACTGCACGCGGCGCGCTCCGGCAACCGCTTCTTCTACGCTGGTAGCCATAGCTCCTGGAGGCTGCGGAATGTCGAGTTCTTCGAGCAGTTTGCCAAAGCGCTTGCGGTCTTCGGCAAGGTCTATGGATTCAGGCGAGGTGCCGATAATGGGAACGCCTGCGGCCTTGAGTGGCAATGCCAGGTTGAGGGGAGTCTGCCCGCCGAACTGCACGATGAGCTGTGTCTGCGCTCCCGACTGGGACTCGTGCTCGTAAACGGCCATTACATCTTCAAACGTAAGCGGCTCGAAGTACAGGCGGTCGCTGGTGTCGTAATCGGTGGACACCGTCTCCGGGTTGCAGTTGACCATGATGGCTTCATAGCCATCTTCACGCAGAGCAAAAGCAGCATGGCAGCAGCAGTAATCAAACTCAATTCCCTGCCCTATGCGGTTGGGGCCGCTGCCTAGAATCAGGACTTTCTTTTTGGGCGTGGGCGGCGCTTCATCTTCCTGTTCGTAAGTGGAATAGAGATAGGGCGTGTAGCTCTCGAATTCCGCAGCGCAGGTATCCACATGCTTGTACACCGGACGGAGGCCGTGCTTGATTCGCAGATTGCGCACGGCGTCGGCCGTGGTGTTGAAGACCAGTCCGATGCGCTCGTCGGAGATGCCCATGCGCTTGGCCTGCCGCAGCATTTCAACCGGCAGCGTTTCCAGCGTGTGTTTGCCAAGCTGGATAAGCAGGTCGGTGGTTTCCTTCAGGTGATAGAGGAACCACGGATCAATGCCGGTGACCTTATTCAGTTCTTTGGGCGACATGCCCTGCTCAAGCGCATAACGCAGATAGGTCAGCCGCTCCGGATGCGGAGTCACCATGCGGTGGGTGAGAATGCGCGGCTCAATTTTTTCCGCGCCCACTCTCCTTCCGGTCTCCAGCGATCGAACCCCTTTCATCAGCGCTTCTTTGAAGGTGCGGCCAATGGCCATGGCTTCGCCCACCGACTTCATCTGCGGTCCGAGGCTTTCGTCGGTGCCCGCAAATTTTTCAAACTGCCACTTGGGAATCTTCACTACCACGTAATCAATGGTTGGCTCGAAACAGGCCGGGGTCTTGCGCGTGATGTCGTTGGGAATCTCGTCAAGCCGGTAGCCCACTGCCAGCTTGGCTGCAATCTTTGCGATAGGAAAGCCGGTGGCCTTGGACGCGAGCGCTGACGAGCGCGAGACTCGCGGATTCATCTCAATGACCACCATGCGTCCATTGGTGGGATTGACGCCGAACTGGATGTTCGATCCTCCGGTCTCCACGCCAACTTCACGAATCACGCGAATGGCGGCATCGCGCATGAACTGGTATTCGCGATCGGTGAGCGTCTGCGCCGGAGCAACGGTGATGGAATCGCCGGTATGCACGCCCATTGGGTCGAAGTTCTCGATGGAGCAGATAATGATTACGTTGTCGGCGACGTCGCGCATCACCTCGAGTTCGTACTCTTTCCAGCCCAGCACCGATTCTTCAATCAGCACTTCATGCACCGGGGAAAGATCGAGTCCTCGGGCCAGAATTTCCAGCAGTTCTTCGCGGTTGTAGGCAATACCGCCGCCGGTTCCGCCCAGCGTGAACGAGGGACGGATAATGACCGGAAAGCCGATCTTGCCGGAGAAATCCATTCCGTCTTTCAGATTATTGACCAGAGCCGAGCGCGGAACATCGAGGCCGATCTTGACCATGGCGTCTTTGAACAGCAGCCGGTCTTCCGCCATCTTGATGGCTTCAAGTTGCGCGCCAATGAGTTCCACGTTGTATTTGTCGAGTACGCCGCTGTCGGCAAGCTCGACGGCCAGATTCAGCGCGGTCTGCCCGCCTACAGTCGGCAGCAATGCGAATTTACCGCCAGTGCCCTGCATCGTCTCCGCTTCCAGGCGGATGATCTCTTCGACGTAGGTGCGGGTGAGCGGTTCGATATAAGTGCGGTCGGCCATCTCCGGGTCGGTCATAATGGTGGCCGGGTTGGAATTGCACAGCACCACCTCATAGCCTTCGGCCTTGAGTGCCTTGCATGCCTGAGCGCCGGAGTAATCAAACTCGGCCGACTGGCCAATAATGATCGGCCCCGAGCCGATAATCAGAATTTTCGAGATGTCATTACGCCGTGGCATTCGTTTTTAGAAACCTTTGCGACAAAACCTTGGCGACACAGAGGAACGGAGGAAGCAGAGTATTTGGAATCTTTCCCATCAGACTTCTTTTGCATTTGTGTTTTCTCCGTGTCTCCGTGCCTCCGTGGTGGATTTTTAACGGTTCATCTTCCATTCATCCATCAGTGTCAGGAAATCTTTAAACAGATAATGCGAATCATGCGGCCCCGGCGAAGCCTCAGGGTGATATTGAACGCAAAACAGCGGCAGGCTACGATGACGCAAGCCTTCCAGTGTGTTGTCGTTGAGATCAATATGGGTCTTGATTACCTCTGAGTCTTTCAGCGAATCAGGATCCACCGCAAAGTTGTGATTATGAGCGGTGATCTCAATCTTACCGGTTTCCAACTGCTTTACCGGATGATTGCCACCGTGATGTCCGAATCTGAGCTTATAGGTTTTGCCCCCGAGAGCGAGGCCGATCAACTGGTGTCCGAGGCAGATGCCGAATACCGGAGTCTTGCCCATGAGACCACGTATATTTTCCTGGGCATACGTACACGGCTCAGGATCACCGGGGCCGTTCGAGAGAAACACTCCATCGGGCTTCATGGCCAGAATGTCTTCAGCGCTGGTCATGGCCGGGACCACTGTTACCTGGCAGCCCTGGTCCACCAGCATGCGCAGAATGTTTTGCTTGATGCCAAAATCGTAAGCCACAACATGATGGCAGGGCGGCTGGTCTTTCACTCCGACGACTTCCGTCGGCTCGTGCGAACGCGTGCCGGTATGCCACTGATAGCGCTGCTTGGTGGTGACCACCCGTGCCAGGTCGGTGCCGTCCATTTTGGGGATAGCGCGGGCCTTGGCCACCAACTTTTCTGTATCTGATTCAATGGATGAGATGACGCCGCGCATCACGCCCTTCGTGCGGAGATGACGCACCAGCGCGCGCGTGTCAATGTCTCCAATCACCGGAATCTTGAACTTCTCCAGATATTCGTCGGTGACCTGCTGTGAGCGCCAGTTGGAACTGATGGGCGAAAACTCGCGTACGGCCAAACCTTCAATGTAAGGACGAGTAGCCTCGTTGTCGTCAGGATTGGTGCCGTAGTTGCCTATTTCCGGATTGGTAAGGACCACGATCTGCCCGGCATACGAAGGATCAGTAAATATCTCTTGATATCCGGTAATGGAAGTATTAAAGACGACTTCTCCGTAACACTCGCCTTTGGCGCCGTGACTTTTACCGCTGAAGATCCTTCCATCTTCCAAAGCGAGAATTGCTTGCACTGAATCTCCGGGGAGTGGATTTTTAGAATTTTAGCATCCGCGAGAGAAGAAAGGATTTTTATTAGAGAGAGAAGGAGCGACGCACCGCGAGTTTTTTGCACTCACATCATCGGATCTTTCTGCGAAGCCGCTAGATGCACGAAGCATGGTGCAATCAGAGCAGGTTGCAGGGCATTCGGATTGGAGCGCCAGCGCTCCATCGCGCCCACGAAACTTTTCGAACTACTTCTCGCCCGCCCCAGCCTTATAAAACCCCTCGCTCTCGAACCCGAACACCCGGTTCGATCGCGCGCGATAGTTTTCCCAGGCGATGGCTGCGCCTAACTCGACCAACTCTGGCGTAGAGAACCTCTGGCGCAGCCGTTCGCGCAGTTCGGGCGTCACCGTTGCAGGAGTTGCGGTCAGGGCGTCGGCGAGTTCCAACACCAGTTTTTCGTCAGCATCGAACAGATCGCTTTCCTGATGCCAGTTCAGGTTCCTGAGTTTTTCGTCGCTGATACCCACTCTTCTGCCGCCGGCAGAATTGATGTCAATTCAAAACGGACACTCGACCAGCTTGGCTGCGCGCACCTGGGCCAGTACCTTGAGGCGCGCAGGAACCAGATTGGTCTTTTCCAGCGCCTGGCTGAATTTTGCGTAAGGCACCAGAACCTGCGGATGGGTGCTCATCGTTTGTAGTGGCGCAATATCGCGTCCAAGCCTTTTGCGCGCGAATCGCATGATGGCGCTGACCATGAATCGTTCAAAAATCTTCAATGCACTACCCCTACTTTTTCCATGGGCCAGTAACCAAATACGGCCTTGCCATAGATAAAGTCGCGGGGCACGGGACCGAAATCGCGACTATCGTTGGACATGGAGCGGTGGTCGCCCAAAACGTAATAGCTGTTGGCAGGTACTGTAAGCTCGCGGTACGAGCGCGAATCCAGGTACTCTTCAGGAACGTAATCTTCTTCGATCAGCTTCCCGTTCAGGTAAACGTGGCCATAGTTCACCCGAATATGGTCGCCCGGCAGGCCGATCACGCGCTTGATAAAGTTCTTGCGCGGATCGCGCGGGTAGCGAAACACAATGACATCGCCACGCTGGATATTTTCCAATCGGTAGGCCAGCTTGTTGATGAAGATGCGCTCCTGGTCCTCAAGACCTGGTTCCATGCTGCCGCCTTCCACTTTGACCGGCTGGTAGACAAACAGAATGATGAACAGAGAGATGAAGACGGAGATGATGAGATCGCGCATCCAGGAATGGAGCACCCGCAGGCCGGATTCCACCTTGGGTGCAGGCGTTGGCCTCGCTGCATCTGCCGGCGGTGTTACCTGTTCCTCAGGCATTGGAAAGCAACTCTCACTGCTTAGATTATACGAAGGACTTTTGCCTGCGCCAGCATAGATGCTTTGCGGCGATTTCTAGAGTAAAATACCGGAACCATGAAGAAAGCAGCATTTGTATTGGTTCTCTTTTCATTTGCCGTTCTTATGCAGGCCCAGCTTGCCGGTCCGCAGAGCGAGATTCCGGCCTATAACCAGAAGCCGCCAGCGAAAGGCGAAAAGCTTCCGCCGATTCTTACTCCGAGCCAGCTCACAGCACAGGGCTTTACCCAGCCCGCGCAGCAGGAAGCTTATAAGGCGGCGGCCAAAGTTCCAGCGGTTATGACTCAGGAGCCGTGCTATTGCTATTGCGATCGCAACCACGGCCACAAGAGCCTGCATTCCTGCTTTGAAGGCACCCATGGCGCGAACTGTGGCATTTGTGCGGCCGAAGCCCTTTACACCTACAAAATGTCAAAAAAAGGCTGGACTGCCAGCCAGATACGCGATGGCATTATCAAGGGTGAATTCAGACAGATTGATTTGCAGCATCCTGATCCAGTGAACTAAGTGCACCACCCCAGGTGCAGTTGACGCATCCAAAGTTTCTGCCGTATAAAGGGCTGCTCACCCCCTTGGCAGCCCGAATGCCTTGGAATGGCTGGTATTCGTATTTTTTCCACAGCCGTTGGTTTGCCGCTATTCCTGGTGTTTGCAGCAAGGATGCAACATGATGAAGAAGAAGGTGGCAGCAAGCATTAAACGTTCGGCCCTTAAACCCAATAGAATTCATACGGTTAGAAGTGCAAAAACCATGAGTGCCAAGAAACCAGCCGACCCCAAGCCGAAGACGCCTTTTAAGGAAGATCCCGTTTATACACAGGCTGTGCAAAACTACGAGGCCGGACTCAAGGCCATGCAGGAGCACAAATACGAGAAAGCCAAGCAGCTCCTGGAGAAGATTGTGGCTTCGGGGCCCCGCGAACTGGTGGACCGGGCGCGCATGCACCTGAATAGCTGCAACCAGCAACTGGCCAGCAGCTCGACGACTTTCAAAAGCCAGGACGAGCATTTCGATTATGCCGTTTCCCTCATGAATTCAGGGCAATACGATCAAGCGCGCGTCCATATGGAAAAGATTCTGAAACAGAATGGCAAGGCCGACTTCGCCCTTTACGGTCTGGCAGTGCTTGACTGCCTCAGCGGCCAGGTGGAAAGCTCGCTGAAGAACCTGGGTGAAGCGATCCGCCTGAATCCACAGAACCGTTTCCAGGCGCGTAACGACTCCGACTTCCAGAACATGGCCGATGATCCGCGCTTTACGGAACTGCTCTATCCTGAGCCTGGGGAGATGAGCAATTCAGACCCCAGAAGGCGCTAAGAAAGCCTGAACAATCGTTTGGTTCTCACGAATGCAACCCAATAGCAGTTCATTCGCGTGGCTTGAGGGTGGTCGCCATCGGCGGAGGCACTGGCCTTTCCACACTGCTCAGGGGACTGAAACACTACACGGCATTACCTGGAGAAGCGCCGCCCTCTGGCCCTTTTATCTATGAGCTTACAGCGGTAGTCACCGTGAGCGACGATGGAGGCTCCAGTGGCCGCTTGCGGCGCGAGTTGAACATGCTGCCGCCGGGGGACATTCGCAATTGTCTGGTCGCGGTTTCAGAAGACGAAAATCTCATTTCCAAACTGTTCCGGCACCGCTTTTCCGGCGGCGGAGACCTGGAAGGCCATAGCTTCGGCAACCTGTTTCTAGCGGCACTCACGGCACTGACCGGCGACTTTGCCGAGGCAGTGAAGCGGGCTTCAGAGATTCTGGCGACGCGGGGCCACATTCTGCCGGCCACTTCCTCCAACGTGCAACTCAATGCCCTGATGGATGATGGATCACACGTGTGTGGCGAAACCAACATCAATGCCAGTGAAAAACGCATCGTCGAATTAACGATGGCGCCGCCCGACGCCCATCCGCTGCCGCAAACGCTGGAAGCCATTGCCCGCGCCGATGTGATTACCATTGGCCCCGGATCGCTCTTCACCAGCCTCATTCCCAACGTTCTGGTGAACGGAATTCCTGAAGCCATTGCCGCCTCGCGCGCGGTAAAAACTTTTATCTGCAACCTGATGACCGAGGCCAATGAAAGCCTGAACATGAGCGCGTCGCAGCATATCGAAGCCATTTTCACCCACGCGCGGCAGCGTATTTTTGATTATGCCCTGGTGAATTCCGCTCCGGTTTCGCTTGCCATGCAGGAGCGTTATGCGCAGGAGCGCGCGCAGCAGGTGGAATGCGATCCTGAAGCCATTGAGAAATTGGGAGTACGCTGCATCGCTGGAAACTTCATCGAAGAGAACAATTTTGCCCGCCATGCTACCGACCGTCTGTGCCAGGAACTGTTGCGCCTTGCCGAAGTTACCCATCTGCCCGCCGCAAGCGGTAAGATGATGGCCTGATGCCCCTGAAAAAAATAGCTGGCGAAGACTTCGCCATCGTCATCATGGCAGCCGGAAAAGGTACCCGGCTCAAATCCAAACGTCCGAAGGTGTTGCACGAAATTGGCGGCAAGCCGCTGCTGGCCCACGTAATTGCGGCTGCGCGGCAAGTGGTTCCGGCGGAAAAGATTTACGTGGTCATCGGCCATGAAGCAGAAAGCGTGCGCTCGGCGGTCGCAGCTACCGGCGTGCAATTTGTGTTGCAGGCCGAACAGCGTGGCACCGGCCATGCAATCATGTGCGCGCGCAAGCAGGTGGAACACCACCAAAATCTGCTGGTGCTCTCGGGCGACGTTCCTCTGATCCGCAAGGAAACAATTGCCCGGGTCAAAGATTTTCATCTCAGCCAGAAGGCGGCCATGACCATTCTGACCGCCGAACCAGCCGATCCCACCGGGTACGGGCGCATCATGCGCGCGGGAAGCAGCGCCCAGGTAAAAGCCATTGTTGAGCAAAAGGCGCTCACGGCCAGACAACAGAAGCTGCGGGAAATTAATTCCGGCATCTACGCTTTTGCCTCCGGCCCCTTGTTCAAAAACATTGACCGGCTCACCACCAACAATGCGCATCAGGAGTTTTACCTGACCGACATGGCTGCGCTGCTGGTACGCAGCAAGGCGCGTGTAGTTGCCCTGAAGGCCGAGGATGCCACCGAAGTGCTGGGCGCGAATACACTGGCGGAACTGGCGGACCTGGATTCCAGCTTGCGCTCGCGCAAATGCCGCGAACTCATGGCCGCGGGCGTGAGCATCTACAAGCCGGAAACCTGCGTGATTGACGCCGACGTGCAGGTTGGCGCCGATACTGTAATTGAGCCGTTTGTGCAACTGCTGGGGCAGACGCGCGTTGGCAGTGATTGCCGCATCCGTTCTTACTCCGTTATCAGCAACTCGCAAATTGACGATCGCGTGCAGGTAAAACCCGGCTGCATCATGGACCAGGCGCGCGTATCTGCCGCGGCCATACTCGGGCCGTATTCGCACCTGCGCCCGGACAGCGAGATAGGCGAGGGCGCACACGTGGGCAACTTTGTCGAGACCAAGAAGGTGAAACTGGGACGGGGTTCCAAGGCCAACCATCTTACTTACCTGGGCGACGCCCAAATCGGAGCCGGCGTCAACATAGGCGCAGGCACCATTACCTGCAACTACGATGGTGTGAACAAAAACACTACGGTCATTGAAGACAACGCGTTTATAGGCAGCGACTCTACACTGGTGGCGCCGGTCCGTGTGGAGCAAGGCGCGTATGTAGCTGCCGGTTCTACGATTACCCTCAATGTTCCTGCTGATTCCCTGGCTGTAGCGCGCGGACGACAGGAGATTAAAGAAGGTTGGGCCAGGCGGCGGCGAGAGTCCCGGCAAAAGTAGAGGTCGAAGCACACATAAGATTTTCTGTCAGTCACACCTCCATCCAGAAGCTGCTTACGATTTCACCCATCCCTGCGCTGCACGAATCTCATCCTAGAACCGAGGGGAGAGACTGCATGGATAACGACAAAGACAAAGATAAAAATAAATCCACGATCTTTAAGAACAGGAAAGAAGATCGGACGGGAGCCGCTGGCCAGAGCAGACCCATCGGTGAATCGAGTCCGAATCCTCACGGCGAAGCCAGGGTGATTGAGATGCCGATCAGGACTGATCACAAGAACCAGAAGCACGCGAATATAGCTCAGTCCACCAGCACGGTGAAAAACCGCATGAATCCTTCGGTGGTTGAGCCCATATCCAACGCTCCCATATCTAACATCCCAGGTTCCAAAGACCCGATTGCCCACGAAAACGTTGACCCGAAAACTCTGGATACCGACAGCATGTACAACAATGCTGATCCGCAGGGTGGAGGCGGTCCGGAGCCGGGCACGAGTGGATCTCGCAATAAAAAGAAGAATCGCAGGATGGCGTAGAGGATTTCGAAATGTACGGTAGAGACGTAGCACGGCTACGTCTCCCGCCTGCGCCACTAAAACTTATCTGGTTTACATCAACGCTGACTCAACTTAAGCAGCCTTGTGATGATGATGGATCTGTTCCGCTACTCGCTTCAGGTCTTCGATGAACTTGCGCATCTCTTCGTGGCGGCTTTCTTCATCTGGAGCGCGCAAGATTGACGACGGATGGACTGTGGCCAGGACGTTCGGAGCGATCTCAGCATGCAGCCATTCGCCGCGATGCTGCGTCACGCGAAAATCGCGGCCTAAAATTCCCTGCGCTGCTGTTGCACCCAGCAACACCACAACCTCCGGCTTCACAACCGTGATCTCCGCTTTCAGCCACGGACGGCAGGCGGTGATCTGAATGGCATTGGGTTTTTTGTGAATGCGGCGGGTGCCGCGTGGCTCCCACTTGAAGTGCTTCACCATGTTCGTTACATACACATCCTCGCGGGCGATACCCGCGGCCTCCAGCGCTTTATCGAGCACCATACCTGCCGGACCTACGAAGGGCCTGCCCTGCAAATCTTCTTTGTCCCCCGGCTGTTCACCCACCATCATGATCCGTGCCTGGCGGCTGCCCTCGCCGAAGACTGTCTGCGTGCCAAGTTTCCAAAGGTCACAGGCCCGGCATCCGGCGGCGGCTTCTCTCAATTTCGACAGAGTCGGATTGGGCGGTATAAGCGGAGCAGCGGTAGATTGAGCACGTTTGGCCATAGTGAGTTGGATGCGGACAAGCGGGAATCCGGTGATCTTGTGATCGGGTGATCTGGTGATCGGAAGAGAACAACAACATTCATTGGCCCGCTCACGAGCAGATATGATGGTCAGGAACCTGGATGGAACCTTGCATGAAATTTCATACTGAATATCTGACCTTCAACACCAGGCAGCACCGCGAATATATTCACATCACGCCCAAGGTGGAACAGATTCTGCGCAGCAGCGGAATTAAAAATGGCATGGTGCTGGTCTCCGCTATGCACATTACCGCCGGTGTCTACGTGAATGACAATGAAGAGGGGCTGATTGAAGACATTGACAAGTGGCTGGAAGAGCTTGCGCCTTTTCAAAAAGGTTACAAGCACCACCAGACCGGCGAAGACAATGGCGATTCACACCTGAAGGCGATTCTGGTACACCACCAGGTGATTTTGCCGGTCGCTGACAGCAAGCTGGTGCTGGGTACCTGGCAGCGCGTCTTCTATGCAGAGTTCGACGGACAGCGCTCCAAGAGGGTGTTGGTCTATGTGATGGGAGAATGAGCAGTCAGCAACGGCAAACTCAAGAGCCACTGCACAGCTTCGTGTAGAGACGGTGCTCTGCACAGTCTCTGAGACGCGCCCCGCGCGGCTCACAGGTTTCTGCCTGGGACTGCACAAATCCTGAAAATGCTTTGTACAACACATTACCGCCAGCATCAAAACTACAACCAAAATGCAAAGCGGCCCAAAAGGGCCGCTTTGCCGTATACAAAACAACCAAATGCGCTATTGCACTGTTTCCTTCGCTGCCATTGAGGCTTGCGGCGCGGCTGGAAGTTTCAATGCCATGCCGCTGTCGCTTTCGAATGTCATTTCTCCACCAATCGAATAAACCATTTCCTGCACATGCGACAGTTCCTTGGCGAACGTAGTTCGCATGTCCTGGACAGGACTGCCGTCACTCGTCCTCCAGCGTAGATCGAGATGGCAGCGGCCTCCCCGCAAGTTTGAGGCTACAGAAAGAACCATGGGCTTGGTGTTTCGTCCCACCATTTTTCCGATCAGCAGAGTCAGGAGATGCCGCACTACGGGGCTGCTGGTTACTTGAATAGAAGGGTCCCAATTTCTTTCCACTGTGAGCAATGCGGAGTTCAACAACACAATGAATTCATTGAATACATCGTTGAGCACTGCATCGAGCGGGGCCCACGGCCCGACAGGCACAGGAATCTCGCGCACCAGCGAAGCGATGGTCTTGGCCAGAGCTATGGCGCGGTCGGTCTGCTGCTCGGCATTCTTGACATCAGCCGACGGCGCAAGATTGGCTCCGCCGCGCATGGCCACAACTTCGAGGAAGCAGCGAACACTGGTGAGCGGCTGCGCGAGATCATGAGCCACCGAGTTGACCAGAACACGCCAGGGAGTTTGCTGCACCGCGGAAGGCTCGGCAGAAGTAGTCATCGGCTGGTTGGAGTTTGACGACTTCATGGTGTGCGACAGCTCTACCTGGCCCAATGCCGGAATCAGGATATCCGTTGGCCAGAGGGGCGGGACGGCCTACGCGATATCCGGAGCCGCGCACGGTATGAAGGAGTTTTTCTTCATTCGGCGAATCGATTTTTTTGCGCAGGTAATTCACGTAAACATCAACCAGGTTGCTGTCAATTTCCGGTTGCAGGCCCCAGGCCTGGCCAAGAAGTTCCTGGCGGCTTACGGTGTGCCCTGCACGGCGCATCAGCAGGTGCAGCAGATCGAATTCTTTGGGACTCAGTTTTATGTCGCGATCATTGCGCGTGATCCGGCGCAAAGCCGGATCGAGTTCCAGGTCTTCCACTCGCAGCACGCTCAATGAAGGATCGGCCTTGCGCCGCAGCAATGCGCTGGCGCGGGCCGCCAGTTCCTGAAAAGAAAAAGGCTTGGTAACGTAATCGTCGGCGCCCAGATTGAGCGACTGAATGCGATCAGAAACTTTGTTGCGCGCGCTCAATACCAGCACCGGCGTGGCGAGTCCTTCAGAGCGCAATTTTTCCAGGAGTTTGAGCCCGTCAGTCTGGCCGAAGTTCAAGTCCAGAATGATCAGCTTGTAATTTTGGCGTTTCAGTTCAGCAACCACACTGTCCTCATCCAAGGCAGTGTGTACGGAGTATCCCTCCGATTCCAGCGACTTGGAAAGAAAGGTCGCCAGATGCACATCGTCGTCCGCGAGCAGTATTGACATAAAAACCCCTTTTGGTCTGGGCAATTGACCATGATGGGAAGCAACTGCGGCCAGATATTTAGAATGCAAAAACCGTCGTTCGTCTAAGAATGTTCCAAACTTCTGACTTCTGGTTCCCTGTTGCGGACAATATTAGCCCAAATCTCTGCATTTGCTAGCACTATCTAATGCACGGAAAGTTTTGTCCCAGAACGGGAAAATATTTTCGGCGATTCTCCTTTCAACCTCGGTCTTGCTCCCCTCCTTCCGCAACACACCAGAATCTTGTTAGGATGGGTAGTTTCGAACTCGAAAGGTAGCTCATCAGTACGAATGCCGGCAAAAACATATAAAAACTTTATAGGTGGCGAGTGGATCTCCTCTCGCAGCGGTCAAACATTTGAGAATCTTAACCCAGCTGACACGCGGGATGTCATCGGCATATTCCAGCGTTCCGATAAGCGCGACGTGGATGACGCTGTTTCGGCCGCCAAACAGGCATTTGAGCGCTGGCGGCTGGTTCCGGCGCCCAAACGTGCAGAAATTATTTTCCGCGCGGGAGAGATTCTTCAGGAGCGCAAGGAAGATTATGCGCGCCAGATGACCCGGGAAATGGGTAAGGTGCTCAAAGAGACCCGCGGCGACGTGCAGGAGGCCATTGATACCGCCTACTACATGGCCGGGGAAGGCCGCCGCCTGTTCGGCGCAACCGTTCCTTCAGAACTGCCCAACAAATTCGCCATGGCGGTGCGCATGCCCATCGGGGTATGCGGCATGATTGCGCCCTGGAATTTTCCCATGGCCATTCCCTCATGGAAGCTGTTTCCGGCTCTGGTATGCGGAAACACCTGCGTGATCAAGCCGGCGGAAGATACTCCGCTTTCCACGATCAACCTGGTTTCTGCGCTGGTGGATGCCGGCCTGCCTAAGGGCGTGGTGAACATCGTGACCGGTTTTGGTCCTGAGGCGGGCGCGCCCATCGTGGAGCATCCTGATGTGCGGGCGATTTCCTTTACCGGATCGAGTGAAGTAGGCCGCAAAGTCGGCGAAGTGGCGGCCCGCACCTTCAAGCCATGCTCGCTGGAAATGGGCGGCAAGAACGCCATTATCATTCTTGACGATGCCAATGTAGATCTGGCGCTGGAAGGAGTTTTGTGGGGCGCATTCGGCACCACTGGACAGCGCTGCACCGCCACCAGCCGCGTAATCGTGCAGAAAGGCGTGTACCGGCGCTTCGTAGATGACCTGGCTTACAAAGCCAAACGCCTCAAAGTAGGCAGCGGGCTCGACGAAACCGTGCAGGTGGGGCCGCAGATCAACGAGCAGCAAATCGAGACCACAGATAAATACGTGGAGATCGGCCGGGGCGAGGGAGCCAAGCTGGAGTTGGGCGGGCACCGCCTTACAACGCCGGAACACGCGCACGGCTGGTTCTATGAGCCGACGATCTATAGCGATGTGCGCCCAGACACGAGGATTGCGCAGGAAGAAATTTTTGGTCCAGTGCTGAGTGTGATCCCCTGTGAGAATTTCGATGAGGCGATCCGGTTCGCCAACAACATTCCCTACGGGCTCTCATCGGCCATCTACACGCGCGATGTGAACCGCGCTTTCCGCGCCATGCGCGATATTTATGCGGGCATTACTTATGTGAACGCGCCCACCATCGGCGCCGAGGTGCATCTGCCCTTCGGCGGCACCAAGGCCACCGGCAACGGTCATCGCGAAGGCGGCATCGGCGCAATTGATTTCTACACGCAATGGAAATCAATTTACGTTGATTACTCTGACCGGCTACAGCGCGCACAGATTGATACCGGCGAATAACAACGGGGCACAATTCAACTGCAAAGGCAAACTCATGCTTATCGGAGTTCCCAAAGAGGTAAAAGATCACGAGTCTCGAGTGGGCATTGTGCCCTCAGGCGTAAAGGCCCTGGTGGATGCCGGCCACAAAGTAGTAGTGGAAACCAACGCCGGGGCGCTCTCTTCCATGCCCGATGAAGATTACAGGTCTGCCGGCGCGGAGATTCTTCCCTCAGCCGCCGAGGTGTGGAAACGCGCCGACATGATCGTGAAGGTCAAAGAACCCGTCGAAAAGGAATACCCGCACTTTCGCGAAGGGCTGGTGTTGTTCACTTATCTGCACCTGGCTCCGCTGCCGGAACTCACCGGGACACTGCTCGACAGAAAAGTTACTGGTATTGCTTACGAGACCATCCGCGACCGCAACAACACGTTGCCGCTGCTCACTCCCATGTCAGAGGTGGCCGGGCGCATGTCAGTGCAGGTAGGCGCGTCATATCTTGAAAAAGAGCGCGGCGGACGCGGCGTGCTGCTGGGCGGAGTTCCCGGCGTGCCTCCGGCGCAGGTAACGATTATCGGCGCCGGCATTGTGGGAACCAATGCTGCCAAAATCGCGCTGGGCATGGGTGCAATCGTCACTCTGATTGACCTGAACCTGAACCGCCTGCGTGAAATTGACGACATCTTCAACGGACGCGTTTACACGCTGGCATCGAATTCGTACACCATTTCCAAGTCTACGGCCCATGCCGACCTGGTGATCGGCGGAGTTCTGATTCCCGGGGCGTCGGCTCCCAAACTGGTGACGCGAGCCATGGTCTCCAGGATGAAGAAGGGCGCGGTGATTGTGGACGTTGCCATCGATCAGGGTGGATGCATCGAGACCGCCCATGCCACCACGCACAGCAAGCCTGCCTATGAAGTGGATGGAGTGGTGCATTACTGCGTGACCAATATGCCCGCCGCAGTGCCCCATACTTCAACATTGGCGCTTACCAATGCAACTTTCCCTTATGTAATGAAGCTGGCCCAGATGGGTCCGTCGGCCGCCATCAAGGGAGATCATGGCATCCGCGAAGGCGTAAACACCTTTGACGGCCACGTAACCTATGCGGCAGTCGCTGAATCGCAGAACCGGCCATCGAGAGATGTAGCAGCGTTGCTGTAGATGGACAGCGGTGAAGCAAAGAACTGTGATTCTCCTGCGTTCCATACAAACGCTATATTTGATAAAGCTATAATGGCATTCAGCGCTTCCGCCTGAAAATCAGGGATACTCACGACTGAAGCGCCTATGTTCTGTGGCTACTGCAAAACAGGAAAAACGCGAAACTCGACCGCCTCTTTCGCAGCGGCCCGCCGCGCTCATACCGCTGACCGTGGCGGTGCTCCTGCTTTTTCTGGCTGTGTTTTCGCAAACCGCTTTCAACCTGAAAATCCTGCGTCCGGGCACAGTCGAGCAGACTCTGCTGCTGGTAGCCCTGTCGGCGCTGGTGTTTCTGCTTCTGGTGGCGCTCACCTTCGTTCTGCTGCGCAATCTGATCAAGCTCTATGCAGAAAGAAAGCTGGGGGTGCTGGGCTCGCGCTTCCGCACGCGCATGGTCATCGGAGCGCTGCTGCTTTCTTTTGCGCCTTCCATCGTGATGTTCATGTTTGCCTACGCACTCATGAACCGCTCGATTGATAAATGGTTTTCAGGGCCGGTAGAGCAGATCCAGCAGGATTCAGGGCACATTGCCAAGATGCTATCCGATTATGCCGGAGAAAACTCAAGGCACGAAGCGCTGGAGATCGCGCAATCTCCTGAGACGCAACGCTCTTTCGCCACCGGCAACTATCTGGGCGTGCTGCGGGAATTCCGGAACCACGAAACCACCTTGCAGGGCGGCTTTGCGGTGGCGTTAACCCAGGGCGACGACCTGGAAGCCAGCCTGAATCTGCCCGGCACGTGGGCGGACTTGCGCCGCACCATGCCGACGATCGCACAGATCGAGAGCCAGCCGCAAAAATGGGTCCACCTGAATTCAGAATTTTTGTTGAGCGCAGCCCCGTCAGGGGCAGGCAAGATCGTTGTCGGGATTCCCCTGCCCCGCGACTTCTCGCCTACTCTGGAGCAGATTCAGAATAACCAGCAGAGCTTTCTCGCTCTGAGCCGCGAGAGCAAGCGCATACGGCGCATGTACATGCTGCTGTTGAACCTGCTCACGGTGCTGGTTCTCTTTATCGCCACGTGGGTGTCGCTGTTTGTCGCCAAGCTGGTCACCAAACCGGTAGCGGCGCTGGCGGAAGCCACGCGGGAAATTTCGCTCGGCCATCTCGGCCATCGCGTGGATATTTCCGCGGCCGATGAACTGGGAGAGCTGGTCTCTTCGTTCAATCGCATGGCTGCGGAACTGGAAACCAGCCGCAAGAAGATTGAGCAGTCGGCGCGGGCCCTTGCCGATTCGAATACTGAAATCGAGCAGCGGCGCAGTCATATCGAGACCATTCTGGAAAACATTCCCACGGGCGTGCTGACCCTTGACCCGGAGAAGCGCCTCTCCCACAGCAACGTGGCCTTTGGCAGAATTTTCTGGCCGGGCGGCGGTTCGCCTACTCCGGGATCGAAGCTGCGCGAGATTTTTCCGCCTGAGATAGCCATTGATCTGGAGCACCTGCTGCGCAAAGCTGACCGCATGGCTGTAGCCACCGAGCAGTTTGAGATGTCCACGGCACGGCACCGGCTCAACGTGGCGGCCACCGCTTCGTCGGTGCAGCATGGCAAGCAGCGGCTGGGATATGTGATCGTATTTGAAGATTTCAGCGAACTGCTGAAAGCGCAGAAAGAAGCGGCATGGCGCGAAGTGGCGCGCCGGGTCGCGCACGAAATCAAGAATCCGCTTACGCCGATTGCGTTATCGGCTGAGAGAATCCGCCGCCATCTGGATAAGGGAACGAAGCCTGATGATGCATCGCTGGCGGTCATCCACGGCTGCGCTGAAACTATTGCCGGAGCGGTGGAGACAGTGCGCTCGCTGGTGGATGAATTCTCGTCGCTGGCGCGCTTCCCTACAGCCCAGCCCCGGCCTGCTGACGTGAATGAGATTGTGGAGACGGCTCTGGGAATGTTCAATGGGCGGCTGGATGGCATTCGTGTGGAGAAGCAATTGGAGAGCAGCCTGCCGCAGGCCATGGCCGATCCTGAAGCCATCCGGCGCGCGCTGGCCAACCTGATTGACAATGCCGCCGAGGCCACGCAGGACAGCCTGGTGCGTGAAATCCATATCTCCACGGCGCTGGTGGAAAGCCGTGATGCCGTCGAAATCACCGTGGCCGATACCGGACACGGCGTGACTCGCGAAGTGAAAGAAAAACTTTTTCTTCCTTACTTTTCCACCAAGAAGCGGGGAACAGGGCTGGGACTGGCCATTGTTCGCCGCATTATCGAAGACCATCGCGGCTCCATTCGCGTGGAAGAAAACCAGCCGCTGGGCGCGCGCTTTGTTGTGGAGCTGCCGCTGGCCCAGCAGGAAGAGATGGCCGCCCCGAGGATGACGAATGCATAACATTCTCGTCGTAGACGACGAGCGCGACATTCGCGAAGCACTCCGGGGCGTTCTCGAAGATGAAGGATATAAGGTGCTGCTGGCCGAAAGCGGCGAAGCCTGCCTCGAAACGCTGAAGAAGAGCACCTGCGAAACGGTACTGCTCGACATCTGGCTTCCCGGCATTGACGGCCTTGAAACTCTTGAACGCATCAAGCAGATGGAAGACGCGCCCGAGGTCATCATGATCTCCGGCCATGGAACTATTGAGACTGCGGTAAAGGCCACCAAACTGGGCGCGTTCGACTTTCTGGAAAAGCCGCTCTCGCTCGAAAAGACTCTCATCCTGCTCAAGAACGCCCTGAATGCGCATCGCCTGCGCCGCGAGAATGCCGAATTCAAGAAGCAGATTCAGTCGCGAAGCGTGATCGTGGGCGAAAGCATTCCCATGAAAGCGCTGCGCCAGCAGATATCCATTATGGCCCCGACGAATGGGCGGGTGCTCATTTATGGCGAGTCAGGGACCGGAAAAGAACTGGTGGCCATGGCCATTCATGCGCACAGCCTGCGCCAGGAAAATCTTTTTGTTGAGATGAACTGCGCCGCCATTCCTGAAGACTGGATCGAGAGTGAACTGTTCGGCCATCGCCGCGGAGCATTGCCGGGCGCAACCGGAGACAAGGAAGGCAAGTTCGAAAAGGCCCATGGAGGCACGCTGTTTCTGGATGAAGTGGGCGACATGAGCCTGAAAACGCAGTCCAAGGTTTTACATGCGCTTGACGAGCAGAAGTTCAGCCGCGTGGGAGACGATGAGACCATCAAGGTAGATGTGCGGGTGATGGCCGCGACCAATAAAGACCTGGAAGATGAAATTTCCAAAGGCAATTTTCGCGAAGACCTTTTCTACCGGCTCAACGTGATTCCCTTTTATGTTCCGCCATTGCGGGAGCGCAAAGAAGACATCCCCATGCTGGCCCGGCATTTTCTGAAGGAATTCTCGGCGGCGTACAGCCGGCGACCGAAAGAGATTACCGAGGAAGCCGTAGATTCACTGATGCGCTATTCATGGCCGGGCAATGTCCGCGAACTGCGCAACGTGATTGAACGCGTGGTGATCATGAATCCAACGGTGTACAAATTCGAGCGCAAGCACCTGCCGCCGCTGGTGCACCGGGAGAGCGCCGGCCGCAACGCCGGCGGATTTTCCACGCTGCACCAGGCACGCGCCGCCTACGAGCGCGACTACATCCTGAAAAAGCTGGATGAGAACCACGGCAACGTAAGCCGCACCGCCGAAGTTCTGGGACTGGAACGAAGCCACCTTTATCGCAAAATGAAGACCTTGGGCATTGCGGTGAAGGAGTAGTTTTTCCGCCACAAGATTGTCCACGCACTTGCACTTTCAGTCTTTGGTTTCAATGCCAAACACATCCTCAAGGGAAATCGAGAATGACGGACGGTGAACAAAAGAGCCCGCTAGGGCGGACGCAATCTAGCCCAGACCGGAAGGTCTGGGTAGTTCAAAAAACGATAGAGCCCCAGCGGGGCGGCACATTGGAAAGAGTAGTGCCGTTAATTTCATTCGTGGAATATCGAATGCTTTTCAGCTAATGATCAACACACTCTTCAGGGAAATGGAGACTGACTTCTGCTGAACAAAATGATTTGTCTGTTTCTATCGCGATAAACACATCCTCGAGGGGAGATCGAGAAGGACGGACGCTAAAACAGAAGAGCCCGGCAGGGCGAACGCAATCTAGCCCAGACCGGAAGGTCTGGGTAGTTCAAAATCGATAGAGCCCCAGCGGGGCGGCACTTGCAGTTGCAAAGACGTATATAACGGCTCACATGCGTCAAATTCAGTTGCGAAATCCAGAGGTAATCGGAATGCCGATTACCTGCATGAACGAGCCCGGCAGGGCGGACGCAATCTAGCCCAGACCGGAAGGTCTGGGTAAGGTTAGGAACAGGTTTGAGCCCCAGCGGGGCGGCACATTTAGCCGAACACATATTTAGGGTCGTATGGGACACCATGCTTTTTCAGGAGTGCAATGAATTCCTGCTCGAAAGTGTTTTTGCGATGATGAAGTTCCTGCTCGTGAATATATTTGATCACCCCATTGACATTCGAAGAGCTGACGCTAAAAGCTCCGTAGCCTTCTTGCCAGGCAAATTTAGTGCCATGTTCTCTCATCCATTTTGACGAATTGGCTTTCAGGACTGACACAGACTTTGAAAGCGTGATTGTCGGAGGAAGACGGAAAAGAAGATGCATGTGATCTTCCATGCCGCCGATTGCAAAGGGCAACATTTCGTAGCTTTTACCGATAGCCGACATGAAAGCCCAGAGATGCGGACGGAAGTCCATGGGAATCATTTTTTCGCGATCCTTTGTGCTAAAGACCAGATGAATGTGATTTTGCGAGTAACTGTGAGACAAGAGTCAGCCTCTCCGCATCGTGGAGGCGGCTCTTGACCAGAGCGAGTACCGCCCCGCTGAGGCTCTGCAGATTTCTACTCTTACCCAGACCTTCCGGTCTGGGCTGGATTGCCTCCGCCCTGCCGGGCTCGTTCATGCAGATAATCGGCATTCGATTTACCTCTGATTTTCGCCAATGGTGGAAGCAGACACTAAACATCTAACTTTTGCGTGGTGGAAAAGGTTCTTCTTCCGAAACTCTCGGCTTGCTGGAGATTTTCGATTTGCCGTCTCCAGTCCAGTTCTTCCACAAAGGCGGCTGACTGGCGCCAGCCGGATTTTACCTTCACGAACAATTCCAGAAAAATCTTTTTGCCCAGAAGCCTTTCCAGTTCCAGCCGCGCGGCTGTTCCTATTTCTTTCAGCCGCTCGCCCCGTTTGCCGATCAAAATGCCTTTTTGCCCTTCGCGTTCACAATAAATCGCGGCGGCAATGCGGTTCAGCTTTTCTGTTTCTTCGTAGCGCTCCACGATCACGGCGATGGCGTAAGGGACCTCTTTTGCGGTTTTCAGCAGTACTTTTTCGCGGATGATCTCGGCGGCCAGGAACCGTTCGGGCTGGTCGGTTAGCTGGTCCTGGGGAAAGTAGCGGGGGCCTTCGGGCAGAGCGCGGATGATTTTGTCCACCAGCACGTCGAGCCCTTCGCCTTGCATGGCGGAGATAGGAATGATCTCCTGAAAATCATGCAGTTTGCTGTATTGCTCCATGAGCGGCAGCAGCTTCTCTTTATGCAATGTATCCACTTTGTTCAGCAGCAGGAAAACAGGCCCGCCCGACTTCTTTACCAGATCCAGAACATGCTGGTCGCCGGTACCGAATTTTTCCGCTGCGTCTACGATGAGCAGAATCAGATCGCGGCTTTCCAGCGCATCATGAATCTCGCGCATCATCTTGCGATTGAGGCGGCTGTCGGGCTTGTGTACGCCCGGCGTATCAATAAACACAATCTGGCCGGCAGCGCGGCCTTTTTGTGCCTTCAGATTGACCATACCCTGAATGCGGGTACGGGTGGTCTGCGGTTTTTCTGTGACGATTGCTATCTTCTCGCCTACCAATGCATTCAGCAAAGTGCTTTTGCCGGCGTTGGGGCGTCCGATGATGGAGACAAATCCTGAGCGGAAAGCCATATTATGCCAGCGCCTCTCTGGCGGGGGAGTTCTGACCGGCTCACCCGCACCTTGTCAATTCGGCGGTCGGTCGATTCCAGCACTTCGAAACGCAGACCGTCTTCTTCGATAATTTCTCCGGGTAGCGGGATGCGGCCCACGATTGCGCTCACCAGCCCGCCCACCGTAGTTGCGTCTTTCGGGCCGGCACGCAGATCGAACAGATCATGCAGGCGATCAATATCCACGGTGCCGCGAATCAGGTAAGCGCCTTTGCCATCGGGCACGACTTCGTCGGCTTCTTCATGTTCGTCGCGTATCTCGCCGACGATCTCTTCCAGCAGATCTTCCAGAGTAACAATGCCGGCCACTGATCCGTATTCATCAATGACCACGGCAAGGTGAATGTTTTCACGCTGCATTTCGCGCAGCAACTCTGCGGTTTTTTTGGTTTCAGGCACGAACATTACCGGACGAATCAGCTTGCGCACCATGGTCACGCGCGCCTCATCGTCGGGAATGGGAATTACATCATGGGCCAGCACCATGCCCTGTATCTGATCAATGCTGGAGACATATACGGGCACGCGCGCATGAGGCTTCTCGCGCAACAGGGCGGTGAACTGCTCTACCGTGATGTCGGCAGGCACCGCAAAAATTTCGGGACGTGCAGTCATCACCTCGCGCACCGTTTTGTCCCCAAATTCGACAACTGACTGGATCAGCGCACGGTCGCTCTCTTCCAGAATTCCCTCTTCCTGCCCAGCCTCGATAAGTGCATCCACGGCCTCTGAAGGGTGTTCGTGCTCTTCGGGCTCATGCGGTTTCGCCAGGGCCGCCACCGATAAAGCAAAACTCAATATGATGGTGACCGGCATCATGATGTAGATAAGCGCTTTTAACAAGGGGATGAACCGCACCAGCCATTCCCCGCGCGTGCGGGTGAAGACCATATAAGGCAGCAGGCGGTTGCAGACGATGATGATCAGCACCATGACCACGATGGCCTGAAAAATCTCCGGGAGTGTCCGCCGCCCATCCACAAACAACAGGTAGCTGACCAGCATGGCTATGGCCGCAGTACACAATTGAACCAGCACGCCAATGGCGAGGGCCGCGCGGCCGCTGGTGGAACTGAGCCTGGGTTCCACGCGCTTTTCGAAGGCCTCAATATTTTCCTGAAATTCGCGGGTCAGAAATTTGCCGCTTTCGGTATACAGCCGCTCTACATACGACACCAACACCAGCAGGCAGCACAGTAACAGGATAACCAGGTAGATCACCAGGTTCATGACCGTCCCCTGGAGGCGCGGGCCGCGGCGCGAGAGATGAGCGAATCCGGCAGCTTCAGCTTCTTGCGCAACACAGCCTCGCGAGCGGCCATCTCTCCCTTGTCAGTCTCGTGATCGAACCCGGCCAAATGCAGCATGCCGTGCAGAATGAGCACCTTCAATTCGGTATTCAGATCGTGCCCCAGATCGAGAGCATTTTTTGCGGCAATCTGGGCGGAAACGGCAATGTCGCCGCCATCTTCGCGGGGAAAGGAAAGCACGTCAGTCGCTGCGTCTTTTTTGCGAAACTGGCGGTTCAGCTTGCGGAGGTGCTGGTTGCCGGTGATCAGGACAGCCACCTCGCCCTGCACACCGGCAAGCCGCTGGGCCTGGCTGGCAAAGCGCGCCAGCGCCGTACTACTCACACCTTCGAGCGGCTCTTGCAGAATGATCACTGTTCTCAGAAAAACAATTGGGAGGGCTAAACGGCCCTCCCATTAAGAGATTTTACTAGAACTCGCCATAAAAGTTCTCTGTAGAACTTTCGCTACTGCTGTAATGGTTCCTGCGCTACGTCTTGCGCATGAGGTTCTTTGTGCAGTTCCAAAGCCATCTGCTGGTTCTTAGTGCGGTCGTCGTAGGCCCTCACGATCCGCTGCACCAGATGGTGACGCACCACATCTTCCTCGCCAAAGAAGTTGAACGATATGCCTTCCACGTTCTTCAATACATCAATAGCTTCCACCAGGCCGCTCTTGCGCACGTTAGGAAGGTCAATCTGGGTGATGTCGCCGGTTATCACCGCCTTAGAGTTGAACCCCAGGCGGGTGACAAACATCTTCATCTGCTCGGAAGTGGTGTTCTGGGCTTCGTCCAGAATGATGAAGGAGTCGTTGAGCGTGCGTCCGCGCATGAAAGCAATGGGCGCGATCTCGATCACGTTTTTTTCAAGGCAGCGGTCTACGCGCTCCTGGTCCATGAGGTCGTAGAGAGCGTCATACAGAGGACGCAGGTAGGGATCTACTTTTTCCTGTAACGTGCCGGGCAGAAAGCCGAGGCGTTCGCCGGCTTCCACCGCCGGACGCGCCAGAATAATACGGCTCACTTTCTTATTGTTCAGGGCCGAAACCGCCATGGCTACCGCCAGATAGGTCTTGCCGGTACCAGCCGGACCGATGCCAAACACCATGTCGTTCTTCTCGATTGCGTCGAGATAACGGCGCTGGTTCATGCTCTTGGGCTGCACCTGGCGCTTGCCAAAAGACCTCTGCTTGCCGGCCTCGGCCAACCCGCGCAGCGTGGTCGACACATCAGAAGCCACCACCCGCAGCATGGAACCCAGGTCGCCGTTTTTGAAGTCATGGGCGGAACGGCTCAGGTAATCGAAATCGGTAAAAATCTGCTCGGCACGCGCCACGTCTTTGGGCGCGCCCTCGATGTGAATCCCGTCAGACCGGAGTTCGATGCCTACGTTGAGCCCTTCCTCCATGATCTGGAGGTTTTCATCGCGAGTGCCAAACAGTTTTTCCAGGTTCGGAACGATCTCAATAGTTTTTTTCATCCAGTTTGGCCGGTTCCTCCTGCGGCCACAAGCGCACACCCGCGCCTCGACAGGCATGCATTAAACGCAAAAAAGTTTTTAGTGAATTGGGAAGCGGTAGCGATGGCCCACTGGGACGTGGAAATACAGCCATTGGTGGAGAGAGTACCCGCCCTCTGGACTGAAGTCAACAAATCTTGTGTCGAACCCCCAACCGCTTACCCAAATTAGATGCGTCACAGTATTGCCAAGCTGCGGAAAAACAGCCGGATGCGCAGCTTTGGCCGGAATGCGGGTTGTGACCGGGCCGGGGCTGCCGGTTGACCAAAGCGGCTAAATACCAGTAAAATAAGACCTTCGGCTAATCTCCCGAAAGAAATCATAAGAGGACGTAAGCAGCAACATGGCAAATCACTTTTCGGCGCTGAAGCGCGCCCGGCAGACTGAGACGCGTACCGCGCAAAACCGCAATAACAGATCGCAGTTCCGCACCGCCCTGCGGAAGTTCCGCACTGCTTTGCAGTCCGGCAACAGCGCTGAAGCCAAGTCTATGTTCAGCGAGACCACCTCAATGATTGATAAAGCGGTGAAAAAGGGCGTGATCCACAAGAATACCGCCGCACGCTATAAGTCGCGCCTGAGCGCCCGTCTGGCGAAGTAGTTTCGAATCATTGTTTTTGCAAAAGCCCGCCTGCTGGCGGGCTTTTGCTTTGGTGGATATAGAGGGATCGCTGCAAAAAACTCCGGGGCCTTTCGGCCCCGGAGTTTCATTTTGTACCGCTATTTCGAATCACTCGTTACTGAACGTTCAAGTTCACGTCGTCAAGCACGAATGAGGTTTGCAGGCTGGTGTCTTCCGTGCCGATAAAGCGGATCTGGACCGTCTGTCCTTTGAACTGAAGCACGCTGAAGGAATGCTGCTGGTATCCGGTAGCGTGATTCAAGTTGGAGAACGTGCCCAGGGTAGCAAGCACTGATCCGCTGGTGTTGAGCACCTGCACCTGCATGGTGTCGAAAGCGGTAGTGGTTGTAGTTTCCGCAGTGTCAATGTGCAGCCAGAAGGTCAGGGTTGCACTGGTTGCGGTGGAAGGAATGGTGACCGTCTGAGTGGAGCTATCGGTATGAGTGGTTCCGTAGCCGTCCATCCAGGCATCCCACGAGCCGCTGTGCGGGGGCTCAGAAGCGGAGTTATTGATAACACCCGTTGTCAGAGTCCATGGAGCAGTGGCAGTGCCATTCTCAAATCCCGGATTACCGATCAACTGCGTCGCCGCGGCAGAGCTGATGGTAAGCGAGATAGTCGTTGTGTGAGTCAGCGTTCCCGAGGTTCCGGTGACGGTGATGGTGCTCGTCCCCGTGGTAGCGGTGCTGCTGGCTGTGAACGTAAGAACGCTGGTGGATGTAGTCGGATTCGTTCCGAACGAAGCCGTTACGCCGCTGGGCAGAGCGGATGTTGACAGTGTTACCGATCCGGTGAAGCCACCCGAAGGCGTTACCGAAACGGTGCTGCTGCCACTGGTGCCCTGCTTAACTGTCAGACTCGAAGGCGAGGCCGACAATGAGAAGTTGGGGGTTGCCGCAGCATTGACCGTAAGCGAAACGGTGGTGGTATGCGAGAGCGTGCCGGACGTACCGGTGATGGTCACTGTCGAGGTTCCAGTTGTCGCAGTCGAACTGGCGGTAAAGCGTCAACTACGCTGGTTGAGGTCGTCGGATTGGTTCCGAAGCTGGCAGTAACGCCTGCCGGCAGACCTGAAGCGGACAAGCTTACGCTGCCGGTGAATCCGCCCGAGGGAGCCACAGTAATCGTGCTGCTGCCGCTGCTGCCACCGTAACGCTCAAGCTGGCAGGTGAAGCAGACAGCGAGAAGTTAGGCGACGGGGCAGTCCGCGGGAGGCAGTACGCAATTGTTGGCGGAGTTGGAGAATTCCAACTGGATGGTGTAAGTGGTGCCGTTGGCAACATAGGAGCCCTGCTGGCCGTTGCAAATGTCACCGATTTCGCCGTTGGTCATGTCGTACCAGGCGAGCGGGGCGGCGAAAGTAGTGGCGATGCCTACGTCGGCGTCAGTCATGGCTTCCGCCAGTTCATGGCTGGTAACCGAGGTGTAGTTATTGAATACCGTGGAAGAGCCGCAGCCTGTGGAGCAACCGCTGCCCGCCTGCATATCTGGCATTACTCCGTACAGAACATGCTTGGCGCTAAGAGTGCTGGACGTGGTTCCGTGGTATGCGCAGAAACCGCCCGCTACGCAGCTTGAAGATCCGCCTTGGGTGATGGTTTTTCCCGGGGGGAAGAAGATCATGTACAAAGTGTTCACGTTGCCGGCGGCATCGAGAACCGGGGCGGGAAGGTGTCCGGCGCTGATCTGGGCCAGAAGTTCCGCCTGGATATTCGTGTCGTCTATCGTTGAGCCGTTGTTGGCGGCTGACGGAACGATCTGAAAGAGTCCGTCAAAGGTGCCATTCCCAATGGTTTGATTCGTGCCTCCAGAAGCGGGCGTACTGTACTGGCTGAGCAAAGTAATGTACCCGCTGGTGGTGATATCACGATAGAAGTTACCCATGGTGGGCGTGGTGGTTCCGGCGATCTGGGCGTTGTAGGAACCGCTTCCGTATAACACCTGGACCACGTGAACGTTCGAAATGACCGGGCCACCAAAATAGGTCAGGTGCGCGCCGGCAGGAGCTGCGAACCCTACGGCGGCGCCGTTCGGGGTGGTATTCGGGGCTGTCCACGGAACGCCATGAAAGGCAGGATGAGCAGGCGGCACCGCAACCTGATTGGGGGATTGTGAATTACCTGGCTGGGCAACCTGCGCCAGTATGGGCAGGGATGCGAACATCATTAACACAAACAGCAACAGCGCTGGACCTCGCGAGATTCGAGACATTCTTGGCTCCTTGTTCATTCAAATGAACGTTCTTTTTACGATCAGGGATTTATTTGAAGCCCAAACAAAGTAGGAGCACATACTAGACTTGAATCGCTCCACTCACAATAACAATGATTATGCGGGAGCATTTTTATAGGGAACTGAGTCCCATTTTGGAACTTAAGTAATTAAGACTGGGAACTGATGAGACAGGAAAGACGTCGCAGCTAAACCGGCAAGTGGTCCTGCTGCCATTCGTTGGGTGCGAGCCTGGGCTCTTCGGCCAGTTGCATGACTAACTGCTCCAAAACCATGCGCTTGCTGGGCGGATTGGAGCGCAGGGCCATGTCCGCACGGGCAATGAACTTCAGGGCGCGGGTAAGTTCGCGGCGGGATTTATAGCGGCGGGCCTGCCGGATAATGTCTTCCGCCGCAAACGGCGGCACACGGAAACCTTGCCACAGCGCCTGCCAGATGGTGCGGGTGTCGCGGACATTCTTTTCCAGAATAATCAGCATCTGCCGGAATGTCCGGGCCAGCATATACAGGTGACCAATGGCCGCATCATCACCATCGCTGGTGGAAAGCAGCGCATCCAGCACGGCCAATGCGCGGGGCTTGTCTTTGGCGGAAATGGCATCGGTCAATTCGTATAACGAGCGCTGTTTGGCGGCCAGCACCATGGTTTCCACATCGCCCAGGGTGATGCGTTTCTTTTCGGCGACGAACAGGATTAATTTTTCCAGTTCCCGGCTCACCAGCATCATGTCGGCGCCCAGGGCGTCCACAAGTTCGCGGGCCGCATCCTGCTCCACCTTGACGTCTTCTTTTTGCGCCTTTTCCATGACCCAGCGGACTCCGTCGCCCTCGTCTACACGCGCCAGCTCGACGATTCCGCAGAAGTCGCCAAGAGTGTCGCGAATACGTTCGTAGCGATCTTTATCTGTCATTTCCATGCGCCGGACATCTGCCGGGATGCTGATGTGGTCGGCCACAAAGATGAGCACCGCAGCGGGATTCGGATCTTTTACGTATTGCTCGATGGCTGCGAATTCTTCCGCATGGGAACCGCGGCCATACAGGTTTTTCACTCCACGGACGAAAAACACCTGAAAAGGCGCCATCAGCGAAGGCGTACGCGCGCGGTCGAGCACTTCGGCCAGGCTCACCTCAGAAAGATCAAGGTCATGGAGACTGAAATCGCGCAGATCGGCGGGCACAAGGTGCTGGAGCAACGCCTGGCGGCAGTGGTCGCGAAAGAAAATTTCATCTCCGATAAAAACGTATGCCGGACGCAACTTGCGGCTGGCCACCTCGGAAACAAAACGCTCTGACGGCGCAAAGCTGCGGCCCGGCATTTTAGAAGGCCTCCAGTATGTCGCTCACCAGAGTGCGGGCGAAATCTCGCGACATGCGCTGCAAAGCAGGCGTTTCTTCATCGAAAAAGCTGGCAATCTCGCGTGAAACCTCATACTGTTCGCGAAAAGTGAAGTTGGGGTTTTCAAATAAAACACGTCCCGAACGGTCGAGAAGAGTCACGTGCATGGTGACGGTCACTACGGCGCTGGAAACTCTTCCGGTCTGCGCGTCATAGGTAAGAGGCGCAGCCAGGGTGGACACGATTACGCCCTTCAGCGTTGCATCGGCGGAATCAGAGACTTTGTTGACGATCTGGTATTTCGTGCGGGTATTGAATTCGCGCACTACATCCTGGGTGAAGATCTGCTCGATGCGGTAAGTCTGGGTCTGATTTACAAATCCGGGTACCGCCAGCGTGTGAACATCCGGGGACAACCGCGAAGATCGGCCGGCGGTATGGTATCCGCAGCCACTCAAAAGACAACACGCAGCAATCAGCAAAATTGCAGAAAGTCTTCTCACTGCACCTTTCCGTGGGGCCGCACGGTAGCCAGCGCAGTGGCGCACTCTACCGCGGTGATTGCAGCCAGGCGCAGGTTATCCACGGCAGCCCACAACCAGAACCCGTTTTCGCGGACCGCATCACGCCGTATAGTCACCAGAATTTCGTCCTTGCCCGCTACGTTCACATTGCTGGGTGAATCTTCGGCTGCGCGCGTCACTTCCACGTGCTCCCCGGCAATCGCCTGGGTGAAATCACCAATGGAGACATTTTTTTCCAGCTCAATGTATATCGAAAACGCATGCGCGTGAAAGACCGGAGCTTGCAGCAGCATCAAGGAAGGAACGGTCGCCTGGTCGCCTAACAGCTTGCGCAGATGGGCCGCGATTCGGCGTTCGATGGATTCCAGTGAACGGCTCGACTCTTTGCCGTATCGCCCGAGAATGTTGAAGGCAATCTGGGAATCGAATACTTCGGTGGGCATCTGCTGAAAAGAGAGCAGATTCACCGTCTGTTCGTGCAGTTCGTCCATGCCCCGGCGTCCCTGCTCGGAAACGGGTTCGAAAACAGTCGCGGCGATGGTGCGGATGGGGGCTGCTTTGGCGGTACGCAGCGTAAGCAATGCCAGCACGACGGCGGCCGGATGAGCGACGGCTACCGCTGTTGACTCAAGATCCATCTGCGTATGCCGCCCCGCTTCGCGCTCGATCCACATGGAGCATACGGGCACGGACGCATCGTTCTCCACGGAATAGGAAAGATCTACGATAGCGCTGCCGGCATCGCGCGCCATCTTCCAATGCTTGCGTGTAAATTTCTCGTCAGAAGCAAAGAAGGTGAAATCCACGTCACTCAACTGGTCGCGGCCCACGGGCTGCACGAAAGCAACTTCATCCTGAACGCGTTCCAGCTGTCCCAAGGACTCATCATCATCGAGCAGCTTAATGTCCATGGCGGGAAAGTTGCGCTCCTCCAGGACGTCTTTCAGCTCTTTGCCTTTCAGGGTGGCCCCGCCAACAATAGCAACACGAAACAGGCTGCCCGATTTCTGGTTTTCAGTTTTCATCGAGTATCTGGAATTTCCTTATAAGTAGGTTCTGCCTGGCTGCGACGGCGCAGGCTGTAGGAAAAACGGGTGAAGATGCCGCTGGACATGTACGCAATAGCCAGGATAAACAGCACGTAGTGGGAGAAGAACCAGATCAGCGCAACCACTCCGCAAATCAGAATCAGCACCTGAAAAGGATGGCGGCTCTTCAGGTTCACACCCTTGAAACTATAAAATCTCCAGGCGCTCACCATCAGGAATGCCACCGCCAGAATCATGGCTATCCAGAGAGCGCTCATCCACCACTCAGAGGATGGCTGTCCGCCGAAGAAATGCACGCATGAGGCAATTACTCCTGCGCCTGCGGGAATCGGCATGCCGACGAAATACTTTCTTCCGGGCCTGCCCGGATTCGAAGGCTGAGGGTTTACCTGGATGTTAAAACGCGCCAACCGGCTGGCGCCTGCTACCAGAAAAAGAAACGTAGCAATCAAGCCTACCTGCACCACGCGGGTGCGCAGCTCTGTATTGCCGAAAGGCGGCAGAAGATGGAATCCCCACGTCCAGGCGAGAATTGCGGGCGCCACACCGAAGGTAATCACGTCTGCCAGGGAATCCAGCTCTCTTCCGAAGTCGCTGGTTGTGCTGGTCATGCGCGCGATAAAGCCATCGAGTCCGTCGGCGACTACGGCCACGCCAATGGCCTTGGCAGCGTGATCGAAATGCCAGAATTCATTCTGGGTCCCCAGCAACGTCTGGGCAATCGCGTAATAGCCGGCGCCGATGTTGGCGGCCGTGAAGAGCGAGGGCAGAATGTACATGCCCTTACGCATGCGGCGCTTCTGCGGCGGAAATTGGTCGTCCCAGCGGCGTGCAGGGGTATTCATCGGATGGTCTCCGTCGGGCTGAGGGCTGAAGTCTGGTTCGGCTGTCTTACGCCTGCCTGGGCCAGTATGGTAGCGCCACCTTTTACCCGGTCGCCTACTTTAATCTTTATTTCTGCCGTTGCGGGAAAAATCACATCGGTGCGAGAACCGAACTTGATCATGCCGACGCGCTGGCCGCGCTCTACTTTGTCCCCGACCTTGCCGGTAAATACGATGCGCCGCGCCAGCAGCCCGGCAATCTGCTTGAACACTACCGTCATCTGCTCGCCTTGAATGGTCACAATGTTCTGCTCGTTGGCGTCGGCGGATACCGCTCCCATGGCATTGCCAAAGAGGCCTTTTTTGTAAACAACTTCCTTGATCGCTCCCGCAATCGGGCTGCGGTTCACATGAACGTCGAATACATTCAAAAAGATACTGATTCGGATGCAGGGCTGGCCATTTAGCTGGGTGGGCACAACGTCGGTAACTTTGCCGTCGGCAGGCGAAACAATCAAACCGGGGTCGCCAGGTATCTGCCGCTCGGGGTCCCGGAAAAACCACAGGAAGAAAGCCGCCAGCAGCAAGGGGACGATTGCCACCAAAGGCACGGTAAACCACCACAGAAGGGCGGCGACCAGCAGCATCCCCAAGGCATACAAGATTCCGTCACGGACCATTAACAAAGATTATAGCGATAGGCAGGGCAAAGCTGAGAAACGGGAGTCTTAAGACGAGTCAGCGTTATTGTTTTGATGAAAAATCACCGTGTTCTCCGGCCTTCTCACGCGGAGTGTGGCAGATGCCGGTATGAATATCGTTTGTGACTCTCGGTTTCAAAGCGCGTTTCATCTGTTCCTGAGATAATGAACTGCTTAATCGCCACACACGGAGACCGATGCGCAAAATCCTGCATTTCACCTCTTCGCGACAAAGATATGACTGCGATGCAGCGCTGGTTTGGTGCTATGACAACCGGTTTGAAAGCGCTCTGCGCAAACTGCTGAAACGCCTGGAGATTTACCGGCCTGATCCGATCCGTATCGCCGGTGGCGCGAAATCCCTGGTGTCTCCCCAATATGACGGAGACCGCCACTTTCTGGTTGATCAAATTCGAAAATCCATGCAGTTGCACGGCACCCGCACGGTGCTGCTGATGCTGCATTCCGATTGCGGCGCTTACGGCGGACTGGCGGCCTTTAATAATGATCCAGCCAAAGAGCTTGAAAATCATCGCCGCGATTTACACGCTGCCGCCGATTTCCTGAAACAGGCAATTCCGGAGTTGACAGTAAGAGGATTTTTCGTGGATTTTGAAGGAATCTGGGAGATGGAAGATTCTGCCGCTTCCACGCGGCAGGTCAATCCACCAGCCGGACTTAAATATGTATAATTATTTTTCCTGGAGGACACTATGCCGGAAGAAAAAGAAGATAAAACCATTTACAAAGTTGTATTGAATCACGAAGAACAATACTCCATCTGGCCGGCCCACAGGGAGAACGCGCTTGGCTGGAAGGATGCAGGCAAGAGCGGCACGAAAGAAGAGTGCCTGGCTTATATCAAAGAAGTCTGGACAGATATGCGTCCGCTCAGCTTGAGAAAGAAAATGCAAGAGCAGGGACTGGGATAACCGTTTTTCCGCAAGAGCTCAAACACAGATGAGCCGTTGCGGAGGCTCAGCGCGTGCGCTCAGCAGGCAGTTTTTGCCGAACTACAATCCTGTGTATAGCTGTAATGACGCCCAGTAGTAGGGGCGCTGGTAAATGCTTTGGGAATGGAGCATGTGCAGCTTGGCTATACGCAGGGCGGCTGCCGCATCCCTGGTTTGTTTCAGCTCTCCGTAGAAATCGTCCATGAACTCGGGGGTGGAGCGATCGTCTATCTCCCACAGACCGGCAACTACCTGATGAGCGCCGGCGCTCATAAACGCCCACGCCAAGCCAACCAATCCTTCTCGCGGGATAGGCCCGCTTCCCGGCGCCTGAGCAGGCAGAAATCGTGACGACCTCGGCATGAATGGGTATTTTCACGATGTCGCGCGCGTAAAGTTTAAAATTCTCATCCTGGCTGGGTGAAAGAATAATGGCGGACTCCAGAGGAGTCACCTGGCTGGCAGTGCCATGGGTTACAAAGTGAATTAATCCAAACTGTCCGGGGGCGCTGTGGCCGTATGCAGCAGGAACAGCATCGTTGCGGCTCAGAACTTTTCGAGAGGCGGGCACAAAGTGTTTGGCAACGAGCTCCATCTCTTCCTGGCCGTGCTTTAATTCGGGGAAATCGGGCGCCGGTAGTGGATTTCCGATGAGCAATAAATTTTCCTGGCCCGTGATGTGCGATGGATGAGAGCGGGTCAGCAGCGCAATCGAGCTTGCATTCTGGATTTCGACGTCTTCGATCCAATAACGCGTGGCATCGCCTGGCTCCAGCAGAGTTTCGAAATTCAGTTTAGTCAGGCTCCCATCAGCAATCACCACTATGTGCGCTTTGGGTGGAATCAGTTGTTGCGCAGGCTGAACCAGCAGTTTGTACAGTCCCCGTCCCACACTTTTTCCGCGGGACTGGTCCAATGAACCCATCAGATATTTACGATATTCCTCGACCTGCAAATCAATATCGCGTCTGGCCGGCAAGGGGAAAGTTTGGATGCCCGTCGAGGATATTGCCCATAGATACGAAGCTTCCTGTCCCAGCCAATAACTCAAAATAATCTGGTTACTATTACCCAGGAACTTGTAGATGGCTGGCATCTCGACCATCTCCGGCATTTCAGACTTCTTCAGGTGCAGCCCTTCCCTGAGCGTCCGCCCGCGTATGTGTTCTGCTACCTGCAAGGCTTCAACCGATTGATGTTGAGAAACGAGAAACTGAATATAGTCGGAGTAAAAATCCGCAGCCAGCGAGGCAAAAGCCAATTTGTGGTCCAGGTCGCTGATGGTGCCAGAAGCCTTATCAAGATCACGAAGCACTTTCTGAAACTGTGCTTTCGCTCGAACGTCCTGGTTTTCGCCGACATACACGCTTGCCAGTTCCGCTTCTGCTTCCCACTGAAGGGCCTGCTGCGCCCGTGTATCGGCGATCACTTGGCGCAAGAGGGGTTCGGCGGTGGCAAACTGATGCTTCTCGTCATACAGTTTTGCTGTCGTAAGCACTGATTGAAGCCATGAATCGTGATTGCCGCCCGCTTTTTTAATGTTCATGGCTTGCGTGTTATAACTTTCGGCCTCTTGCATGCGGTGATCGGCCAATGCCACCAGCGCCAGATTGTTATAGCAAACGGCCATCTGCTCCTGATCATCGAGGTGCTTTGCCAGAGTGAGAGCCTGGAAGAAATAATCGGTCGCAGAGCTGTAGTTTTGCTGATTCAAGTAAATATTGCCTAGATTAATCAGCGCGAGCTGTTTCAAATAATCACTGGCAGAAGGAAGGTCTTTGGCCTGGGTGAACAGGGGAATGGCGCGTTCAAAATCACCTAATTCCTCATAGTTCCATCCCAGATCAATACGAGTCATCGGTTCAGAGATAGTGACATGCAGATCGGCGGCCTTGGTATACCAGTCGCGGGCTTCATCATAATGTTGGACACTCGTGGCGATAAAGCCCAGATTGCCCAAAGCCGCCGCTTTCAAGAGATGTTGCCGTTCCGAATCGAGAAACTTAAGTGATTGAAGAAAATACGGCCTGATTTCGTTCCATTTTGAATGGGTCGCCGATTTTAATTTTGTCTGCTTGAGCAGCAGATGTCCGAAGGCCAGAGACAGTTCGCCGCGCATCTGCAAGCCCTGATTAGCTGCAATGTGTTCCGCCTCCTGCAATCGAGAACGGCCTTCATTGAACTTGCCTTCGCTTGCCAGAGCATAGCTCTGGGTGATCTTTCGCTGGACGCCAGTTTCGGTTTCAGCCAACGCTTCGGGGGGCTCCTGCTCGAGCAGTGTAAATGACTCTTTCCAACGTCCTTTCCATATCAAGGCATCCGCTTGCAGCACGCGCAGTTTGTAATCGCACAGACTGTCTTTGTCGTTTACTGCTTGGCGTCTTTTAGCGAGGTCCGCCAGGGATGCATCAACATCCCCTGCCATGAATTTGGCGAGAGTGTCGGAGTAAAAACGTTCACAGGAAGGTAGCGGAGCGTCCTTTTTGTCAGCGGAAGGCGCTCCCCCCGGAGCGGAAGGGCGCCCGCAGCCTATGATGAAGCATGAGCAAATACTGAGGATGACAACTATGGAGGAAAGGCAGTTCCGTTGCTTTCTCCAGAACTCGCCGTGATGCTGCCCACAATCGGTGACCCTAGCTCCAGCCGCAGCATATTGACCCGGCGCATGCCAGGCATCACTACGACTTCCCCCAGATAGACCGTCCCAAAATTGGGAACAGTTATGATCGGACCTGCGCGATATCTGACACCTGCAACACTCACTGGCTTGATTTTTTTCACAAGCGAACATAGTAAGGGCGCTGAAAGTTAGTGTCGCCTTCCACCTTTTTAAAGCCATTCATTACATCAGTAAGGTGCTGGAGATTGGAGCCATTTGTTTTTAGCTGGCATCCCATCATACAGTCAAGGATTTCTTTACGAGCATCGTTTTCAACGTTTGCGTTGCCAGTGCTGGTGTTAGCGGAAACTGGCTCGGTCCCGTCGCCACTGCTGCTCTCGGGCGAGATCGTCTTATTATCGCCTTTTGGAATTTCTGCAAAAGTGTTGTAAGTGTCGTTTCGAAAAGTTCATGACAGCTAAGTCCATTTCAATCGGCTGGCCCGAGATTTTTAAATTTTTGAAGCCGCTGTCCTCATCGATGGTAAAGCTCGGCTCGGGACCATCTTTCAGGCGATGCAGCGACCCAAATTTAACATCACTTTGTCAGCAGTGACGATACCTCGAATGTTAAGTCCGCTTATCGTGACCGTGGTGGTTGTGCTGTGGGTTTCGTCTGCCGCAGCTGGTCGACTGGGCCGCCGGTCACCTCAACGCGCGCAGAATCGAATGAAATGCCTGCCAATGCTTCTGAAATGCTTCTGACTCGAATCGGTCTTTTTTAGGTGCTTTGTCCGCCGGCAATGCAAAGACAAGCTGCTGCCTGGGGATCTATGATTTCGTTAGAAGGCTGGGTCAACTTGCCGCCCAGACCAAGGGCGCTTGCATGATAGAGATACAAATACCCTCCTTAGTTTTAACGCGAACTGTGGGCAAGTCTGTCGCGGTTTTTACGTTACCTTTAATTCAAACGGAAATTGAATCGGTTCTCCTTTGTTTGTTCCCTTCACGCCACGCACGACTACAAAATATTTACCAGATCGCAGAGATCCGGCAGGAAAAATGATTTCGAGCATGCTCTGCGCCTTGTTATGGCTGGCGGTGAACCCCATCTTCGTGACCCCGTCAGTTCCCGTCACAGCGATATCGTAAGAATCGAAGTCTCCCGGAGGAATTTCGAAATTTACTTTGAACGATTCGTTGGCGCCCGCGGTCACCAACCCTTTTGGCTGGCTGTCGCCTTCCTCGCTGCCTCTGCCCCCGCGGCTGCCATCTTGTTCGGTCAGGAGAACGGGATCGGCTGTGACCAACTGCGGCTGCCGGTTGTGCGCCATGCCGGCACGGAAGCTACCGCCGCCTACGGCCAGGATCACAGCAGCCAGGGCGAACGAAGCCACATAGGGTGACTGGAACATTCTCTGCCACAGCGTGCCGTGTTCGGCATAATGGGTCCCGAGGCCCGGGTCTTCAGCGAACGCCTGCCGGGCAGCGGCCTTGAATTTCTCAGCGTATTTCAGCTCTTCGGCGCATGCCAGACAATCGAATACGTGTTCTTCGTAATCGTCGCGTTCTGCCTCGGTCATTTCGCCGAGCACGTACCGCGATGCGGCTTTCATTTTGATTGCTATCTTATGTTCCATCTCTCTCCACCTGATGACGTTAGCTTCCTACTGCCTTTTTTTTTATCTTCCTGGGCCTGTACTGCACCTTGAAACTATGGGAGGCACGATGCACGAGCACCCGCAGGTAGCCACGTTTTACGCGAAACTGCCCGCAGATCTCGTCTTTATCGGTCTCGTCCATGAAGCGGGCGCGCAGAATGGCCTGGTCTTTCTCCGGCAGCTTGCGCAACACCTCACGAACTGTTTCCTGATCTTCCCGGCGAAGCATTGACACTTCGAGATCGCCCTGCGGATCAGGCACCTCCACTGATTCCACGCCCACGTTCCGGCTGTCACGATTGATATGGTGATAATGCTCATTCAGCACGTTCGTTCCAACCGAATTCACAAACGAACCTAAACGGTTGGCCTGCTTGATCTCGCGACGGTCAATGGCCCTCATCACTCGTACAAATGTTTCCTGAGTCAGGTCATCAATCTCATCGCGATGCAGTTTGCGGGCGCGGAACTTGATGCGCAGCAGATGCGTGAAATAGCTCACGAAATGATCTACTGTGGCCGCATCTTGAGCCTCAAGATGCCGAAGATAATCGTCATCAAATGAAAAGAGTTCCACGTTTGTTGGCGACAAGTATACTTCAGCATTTGCGACCCGCAGCGGTTTTATCGCATCGCGATGATTGCTGAGAGCTCTCAGCTTCCGCCTGTCCATCTCTCCCGGAATAAGTTTCCAATCGTTCAAGCCAAACTCCGTACTTCAGCACTAGGAGCGCTTAGGGCTCAACCTCTGGGGTACCGGCCGGTCCGAACCAAAGTACAGTCCGGGCTGGATTTCCGCCGCGGACAGGGCTGACATTGCAGTGGCCGTGGTAAAGATCTGCCTGCGATCCAATCCGCTCTTTTCACCTTTCAGGGGCTGGGCCAGCAGGGCTGACGACGGCCAGCTTCCATCGGCAGACTGCATCCGCCGCAGATTCCCGGCTACCGACAGTGCCTTCTGCATTCTTAAGTGGGTAAGACAGCGAAGCAGTAGCGCCTGCTCAAAGGCATTCTGCTCGTTGTACGATGGAATCAGTTCACATACCTTATTGAGCGCCGACCGGGGGACCTGTTCGGCCTGCCAGTCGAGAATCTCAGCACATATGTAGAAGCGCGAGGCCAGCCGCGAGGGCTCCGGAGGAACGTTCGCCTGGAGCCATGATTCGTTTAGAAATTCCACCGCAGCGGAATCAGTCGCGCCCATAGAATTCACGGCCACGACCGTTACATCAGCAGCGCCTGTTTCCCCTGGTTTGAGACAAAAACCACCCTGGGCGTGACGGCAATTGCGCAGAAATGCCAATGCCTCCACAGGAGCACGGCGTCCGTTCCGGGTAATCGCCATGAGTGCCCATGCCGTTGATTCTGCATCACTTGGAGATTTGGAGTTGTAGCCCCATGCTCCGTCAATATTGCGCCGGGTCAACAGCCAGTCAAGAGATTCTTCAATCTGCTGCCGTACGGCGAAGGTGATGTAAGCTGAAGGCATCTGACCTAAGCGGGCCAGAACGTAAGCAGTCACCCACACGTCGGATGGGCCGATAGCGGCATCGAAATCGGTCCAGCAGCCGTCTTTGCGCATGGCCATGATAAATTCGCGTCCGGCAGCTACCGCCTGTGCGTTGCTTCGAGGGCGCGGTTCACCGGCCTCAGTATTCGGCCGCTGCGGGTTCATCGAAGCGCTGTCCAGTTTTTGCTCTCGATCGGTCATGCTTAACAATTCGCCCACCTGCCTACAGCCTTTTCAGCTTTCACTCAGAGTAGTGTTAAAACTCACATTAACGTTTCAAGATTTTTCATCATTCCTTGATCTCCCAAATCTGACTCTGGTTCAACAAACGCGCATAAGCCTTTCCTTTTGAGGCTATTGCGAACAGTTGGGCGACTCGATGCAGTGTTCCAACAGCTCCCGGGCGACATCGCTCCATACCAGCGTTCAGACCGGATAAATTACAATCTTGTTTCCGCGCCTACGAACCCTTCATACCTATGCGAACTTTTGAGAGCCTCACCGAACGCGAAATACTTGCTTTGGCTATTTCCCTGGAAGAGGAAGACGAACGCATCTACGCCGACTTTGCGGAGGGCCTGCGCCAGGATTTTCCGGCGTCGGCCGCCTTGTTTGAAGGCATGCGGGCCGAAGAAGCCGGCCATCGCCACCGCCTGTTTGAGCTGTACCGCAGCAAGTTTGGCGAACATATTCCCTTAATTCGCCGCCAGGATGTGAAGGGCTTCGTCAACCGCCGCCCGATCTGGCTGGTGCGCCCGTTCCGCCTCGATAAAATCCGCAACGAAGCTTCGACCATGGAGGTGGAGACCCGGCGCTTCTACGAGAAATCAGCCGCCCGCACACAGGACGCCAGCATGCGCCAGCTTCTCTACGATCTGGCGCAGGAAGAGCGGTCGCACGAGTACCGCGCCGAGGAACTGGAACGCTCCACGCTCCACCCCAAATCCAAAGAAGAAGAGGATGAGACCAACCGGCGGCTGTTCGTGTTGCAGATCGTTCAGCCGGGCCTTGCCGGCCTGATGGATGGATCCGTTTCCACCCTGGCCCCGGTATTTGCCGCTGCGTTTGCCACCCGCAGCACGCATACGGCTTTCGCCGTGGGATTGGCGGCCTCGATTGGCGCCGGCATAAGCATGGGTTTTGCCGAAGCTCTCTCTGATGATGGCAGCCTGACCGGCCGCGGGCATCCGTGGGTGCGCGGGCTGGTCTGTGGCCTCATGACCGCACTGGGCGGCATCGGCCATACTTTGCCCTTTCTGATTCCCTCTTTTATGGTGGCTACCTGGGTGGCCGTCGCGGTGGTTATTGTTGAACTGGCAGCCATTTCTTTGGTCCGCCATCGTTACATGGAATCTCCACTGTTTGCTGCCACGGTGCAGGTCATGTTCGGAGGGCTGCTGGTGTTTCTCGCCGGAGTGCTGATCGGGAATTCCTGATCCGATTGCCGGACCGCTGTACGACTATCCTTTTATTCAGCCCTGGTTGGATATTCGCTTTCCATTGTCGTTTAACAACGGATAAGTCGCGCGTTTTCCCAACCCGCACGCTGTTCTCAATGACAAAACCGGGCGGCTAGCCCCAAGGTCAAATCTATGGGAGCAGCGCCCGGCGGTGCTTTTGCTGACGAGCGTGTTTGCAGAAAATTTACACGCTCATTTCCTTTGGAAATACAAAGTAAAACAGTAGTCCAATCAGGATGAGGTAGGCCAAGACAATCAGCGTCCATGACATGTTGTGGCGAATCACCTCTCCTTCGCTGCGAACAAACTTGCTGGTGGAAACGCCGACGCTGGCGGTCTGCGGCGCGATCGGCTTGCCCACCTCAGCGCCCAGCGAGTTCAGGGTTGGCGCAAGCAGCACAGGCAGATTCAGCAACCTTCCTGTAACCGCCTGGATGGGACCGAACATGGCATTTGTGGATGTATTGCTGCCGGAGAGAGCCACGCCAATCCAGCCAAGAATCGGGGCAAGCACCACAAAGGGCCATCCTACCTTGGAGAACCCGAACGCCAGCGAGTTTGCCATGCCCGCAAATACGAAGATGTAGGCGATAGCAAAAATAAAGAAAGCCACCAACAGTGCGCCCCACATTTGCTTAAAGGTCCGAGCGAACACCTTCTTTAAAATATCCATACTCGGACGCAGGAACAACACGATCAATATCCATGAGGCCAGGATGGCAGTTCCGCCACTCAGTGGGTTGAAGTTAAAGGTCGACGAAAGTGGTTTGAATGCGCCCGCTTTGTCCGCTACAGACGAGATGGCGGAAATGCTCCATTTGTGCGCGAACTTGCCTGGGAGATGAGACCACGGTCCCGTCCACAGCACGACCACGATTATCAGAATGATGTAGGGCATCCAGGCGCGGAATGCGCCACCGCCGCTAATAACTGCGCCTGAGGTTTGGCTCGAACCCGATCCAACAAGGCTGGAGCTCTGAGCTGCCTCCAGCGACTTGGCCTCTGCAGGACTTATGATCTTGCCTCCAAAAGCGCGGATGTTCCTGGGCTTCCAAACCTTGACGAACCCGAACAACACCCAGAAGGAGACCAGAGCGCCGCTCAGGTCAGGCAGGTATGGGCCAAGATAGTGCGCAGCCGGCCATTGTCCCGCGATATAGGAAAGAGAGCCTACAATCGCGAGCGGCCAGGCTTCTTTGAGTCCGTCCCGTCCGCTCACCAGGTAAATAAGAACAAAGGGCGGCAGAATCGCCAATATGGCAACCATGTCACCGATGGATGCAGAGAGCGATAGCAGCGGCAACCCGGTTACCGCCGCCAGGGCCAGTACTGGAGAGCCCAGGGCGCCGTAAGAAACAGGTGCATTGTTAGCAAGAGCAGCGACACGAATTGCCTCCAGGTCCGCAATCCCCAAGCCGACCAGGATCGGCACCACGACTGCCCATGGATATCCGAAGCCAACCAATCCTTCCAGTAGCGCTCCAAAGGCCCAGGCCAGCATGAGCGTCTGGATGCGCACGTCAACAGTTGCCTGATTCACCATCCAGGTCTTGAAACGATCAAAATCTCCTGTGAGCACAAGAGTGTTGAATATGATCAGACCCCAGAATGTAATCCAGTCAATGGTCCAGGCTCCCTGCAAACCACCGTAAAGATAAGAGTGCAAGCTGTCACTCAAAGGCGCATGCCACCCCCAAACGGCAATGGCGACAGTGATAACTCCGGCAATGATAGTGGCCAACCAAGCCGTCATGCGAAGTACGGCAAGCATGAATAACAGGGCCGCAAGTGGAACCAGCGCCAACAAAATTGTTGACCACATACTTCCTGTGGGGGCTAAAACTTGATGAAACACATTCATGTGCTTGCACCTCCAAAATGCATCAGTTGTTGTTTTGAAACAATCTTCAATGCTGGATCAAGGGCAGAATGTCTGCTGTAGCAGCCCGGCCAGCTTCTTCAGCGAATGCAACGGATTCGAAACAAAAGGATTGCGGGGATTACTTTCAACTTCGGCAGGGGTTCTGTCAAGTGTTTTGTGCAATTCAGCCCGCCTTGGAAGCAATGGTTTGCGCTAAAAAATTTTTCTCTGACCTCTATCAAATAAGCTCAGCAAGTACACGCATCTGGCTCTGGTCCTCTGCAAGAAAGCTTCCTGACGTAATCGTTATGCTCTATGCGTATGTATTCACGGGAGCCGTTCCTTCCATGCCGGTTAAGTAACAGAAGCATTGTTCCAGAGAACGCTGCGATCAATCTGATTGATGGCGGTGCGCCCGGTAAGGGCCATCGCCATCAACAGCTCAGTCTGTAAGATCTCAAGCATCCGGGCTACACCCGGCGCGCCTGCAAAAGCCAGCGCAAAGAGATACGGCCTGCCCACCAGCACCGCTTTCGCGCCAAGCGCCAGCGCCTTCAAAACATCAGTCCCACGGCGGATCCCGCCATCCACCAGAATCGGCAGCTTCCCTGCGACTTTTTCAACCACACGAGGCAAGGCCTCGGCGGTGCTGGGAAGAGTGTCGAGGTTTCGCGCTCCATGATTGGAGACAATGATTCCGGCGACTCCGGAGTCTGTAGCGAGGGCCGCATCCAGAGGGTTCATGATTCCCTTCAACAAGACCGGCACTTTGGCCATGCTGCATATCCATTCAACTTCTTTCCACGTCAGCCTGGGATTGAGCAGTTCGCTGTAAATCGCGCTGCGCACCGGACGCGGATTCATCGGCCCCATCTTCAAGTTGGGCAGCTTAAATTCCGCAGGAAGCTGAAAGCGCACCCGGTTCTCACGATGCCTTGCGCCCAGCACTGGCGTGTCCACCGTGACGCAGATGGCTTTGCATCCGGCAGCTTCTGCGCGCTGCACCATGTCTTGTGTGACCGCCCTGTCGGTCTGCACGTACAACTGGAACCACACCGGTTGTTGTGCCGCTGCGGCAACCTCTTCCACCGCAACCGTAGAATAAGAACTCAACACCATGCCCACGCCCGCCTGATTGGCGCCTGCCACCGTGGCCAGTTCGCCCTGGTCGTGGCAAAGGCGATGAAATGCCGCAGGAGCCAAAAGGATCGGCGACTGAAACTTCTGCCCGAAAAGTTCGGTGCTCATGCTGATCTCGGAAACATCCACCAAGACCCTTGGCGCCAGCCGCAGCCGCTTCCAGTCCTCGCAGTTGGCCTGCATCGTGAGTTCATCGGCTGCGCCACCCGCCACGTAACCGAGCGCCATGGGAGACATGCAAGTCTCCGCCTGGGCCTCAAAGTCAGCCAGCGATAGAATGCTTTCCAGTTGAGTTCCTTCCACAGCCATCGAAGAGGCTCCTTATGACAAGTCAGATCATGGTATCCGCGTGAACGGATTGCGGTAAAGAAAACTGCCAAAGCCGTGCCATAAGGCTTCGCAGTGAGTCTCACAGAAAAGAGTTCAAAGATGCTCTAATATATTGGGAACGCCACATTGAGGAGAGATCATGAGAAGCAAACATAGCGTTATTGCAGTTTCGGTCTTCGCATTGATGTTCGTTGTTCTTGCCAGCGCACAGGAAGATAAGAGCAAGCGTCCCAGCCCTCCGGGCACAGCCGAAGTCACGCTCAATGGCAAGAAGGTGACCATTGATTACAGCCGCCCTTCTTTGAAAGGACGCCATGTGGGCCAGGAACTCGCGCCTTATGGAAAAGTGTGGCGCACCGGGGCCAATGAAGCGACCGCGCTCACCACGGAAACTGATTTGGATATCGGCGGAACCAAGGTGCCCGCAGGCAAATACACAATCTATTCTCTGCCTTCGGAGAGCGGCTGGAAGCTGATCATCAACAAGCAGACCGGCCAGTGGGGCACAGTTTATGACGAAAAGCAGGACCTGGCCCGCATTGACATGCAGAAGTCGCAGACCAAATCGCCAGTAGAACAATTCACCATTTCGTTCGACAAAAAAGGCGCCGACTCTGCCGATCTGGTAATGGAGTGGGAAAATACCCGGCTGACCGTTCCTGTAAAGGCGACGTCCGGTTCCTAATTAAACGGAGAAACTAAATAAAGACAAAGCCCCTGAACATCAGGGGCTTTGTCTCTTGCGCTCTCTTCAGCTTCACTACTCTGAATGTAGTGCTGTCAATTTACGGTCACCGGGGCGGTGTACCCGGCGTGGTTGTTGCCGGCGGCGCGGTGGTTCCCGGAGCAGCTACGCCCGCCGGTGGTGTCTGACTTGGAGCAGTCTGGCCAGGAGCGGTGGAAGGCGCTGTAGCTGCACCCGACACGCCGCCTGTGCCAGTGACACCGGCGGTGGGCGCAATGTTCTGTCCAATGGCGGTGCCGCTTACCACCAGTTCGACACGACGGTTCTGCTGGCGTCCGGCGGCAGTCTTGTTGGAAGCAACGGGATCCGATTCTCCGTAGCCACGTGCGCTCACGTTGCCGGAAGACAATCCCTGACTCACCAGGAAATCACGGACTGTAGCGGCGCGCTTGTCTGATAATTTCTGGTTGAACTCCGGGGTTCCGGTGCTGTCGGTGTAGCCGTCAATCTCAAGTTTCAGGTCTGGATAAGCAAGAATGATTCCGGCGACCCGTGCCAGCCGCAGTTGAGCGCCCTGCTTCAGCGTGGCCTTGCCGGTATCGAACAACACGTCAGAGACGTTCACGATCAGGCCCTTGGCCGTGTCTTTGGTCTGGAGCACCTGGTTGAGCTGCTGCAACAAACGCTGCCTCTGCTGTTCTGCCTGCTGCGCCTGAGCGCGGGCTTGCTCAGCCTGCTGCGCCAGCAACTGCTGTTGCTGCACCGCAGCCTGTTGCGCGGCCAGGGCCTGCTGCTGTGCGGTTTGTGCCTGCACCAATTGCTGCTGCGCCTGATCGCGTGCGGCCTGGGCTTCGAGCCGGGCCTGTTCGGATTGCTGCCGTGCCTGTTCGGCTGCCAGACGTTCCTGCTCCGCCAGTGCTCGCTGTTCAGCTTGCTGCTGAGCGTCGAGCCGGGCAGCTTCAGCGCGCGCTGCCTGCTGGTCGGCCTGCGATTGCGCCTGGTTTATCTTCTCCTGTTGGGCCCGCCGCTCGGCGGCCACTTGCTCCTGCTGCTTTTTTTCCAGCGTGATCAGACGCGCATCTTCCGCCGCCTGGGTTGCCGCACGGGCCACTGTGCCGATGGGCACGCGGTTTTGTTTCTGCCGGATATATTCCTGCGCCTGGTGCAGATAGTCTTTCGCCTTCTGCAAAGTGTCACTCGCATACTGGTCTGCGCCCGCATCTTGCGCAATAGCGATAGCGTTCTCGGCTTCCTTTACCTGCAAAGGATTGGTCCGGTCGCTGGCCGCCGGAAGCTGCGAGCCGCTCACGTTTACCGTGTACTGCCCTTTTTGCAGCAGCTCGTAACGCGCTGTAATCGGATGAATTCCGCCAGCCGTATCCTGGCGCACAATGTTCTCAGCCACCAGCACGTCGCCGGGGCGCGAAACTGCGAAGTAAGGCTCGGCGGTCAGGATCATTCCAAACTCCTGGAATCCGCTGGTGACTTGCACTGCGGCGTCGCCATTGTCGTTGGGAACAACTTCGCCCAGATTGGCGGCGCGTCCTTCAGGATCAATGGCCCATAGAACGTAAGTCAGAAACTCCGCGCCCAGAGAAGCGGGCGCGTCGAGATGATGGAAGGTCGCGTCAATGGACAGGCGTCCGGTATGGCCGGTGACCTTGGCACGGCCATCGGCTTTGGGCATAAGCGCGCTGCCCTTGAAGTCAATCTGCGTTGTGCCCCCACGATCACGGTAGTCTACGGCCTGAGTACTGCGCTCGGTCACCTTCGTGCGAAAGGTGAAGGTCTGCTGCTGATCTGAAGTTGCGCTGTTCTGATCAGGATTCTGGCTGGAGGTGGAAGGCGTCGTCGCAGGGGTCTGAGCTGGAGCAGCCGTCTGCGCGGGAGCGGTGTCAGTGCTGCCCGTGTTCGCGCCGCTCGGGGTTTGCGACGAACTGCTGCCTGTGCCGTTTTGATTGGACGTATCCGCAGGTTGGGTCTGGGTAGCGCCAGTGCCTGTGCTCTGCGTTGAGCTGCTGTCGGTCGAATTGCTGCCGGACTGTCCGACGCCGGGCAGTGCTGCGGCAAGAGAGAATATCAGGAGCAGCAAAAATCTATTTTTCATAAAAGATTTTCCTCAGATCATGATGCACAAGGTTGGGCCTGTACGTACATATAGAGGATGCCCGCATGAACACTGGAGTTTTCCGGGAACGCCATCCGCAAGAGGCTGCCCGCGTGGTTTGCGGATAAAATGCATTTCAGTGCCGTATGGCAACACTCGTAGCGCACGAACATCCTGAAGCAGCTAAATACAACGCTCGTAGTCTAGCACTCGCGGCCCTCACCTACGCTCTGGCGCTGGTCGCATTCTGGCTGGTCGCGCAACACTTTTCCATTGCAACACGCATCGGCGGGCATCTACCCAGCGCCTTCCTGAGCTTTGCCCTACTGCTCGCGCCGTACTGGTTCTTTGGTTTTGGCGCAGCGGCCTGGCTCGACGCGCACCTAACCGGTCACCTGTCACGCGTGCTAGCGCCAGGGTTGCTGGTCATTCCTTATTTAGTTTTCTCCTTGCCTCGCGCAGAATTTCAGTGGCGCTATGGCGTGGTGTTGTTCCTGGTTCCGACAGGACTGGCAGCTCTGTTCGAGTTCCTTCCTCCACGAACTCCGAAACTGTGCTGGCAGGATGTAGTTGCGCTGGCAATCGTAGGCTTCCCGGTAGAATTCCGCCTGCTGGCCGGATCTTTTCCTCACCCCGGCCTGAGCGCCTTGCCCAAGTTTCTGCTGGTGGACTCGGCTCTGTATGTGTATCTGGTGCTCAGGCGTCTGGAAGGTGTCGGCTACGACTTTCGCGCGCGCCTGCGGGATTTCGCCATCGGCCTGCGCGAGTGGAGCTTCTTTGCCCCTGTGGCTATCGGCTTAGGACTGGCGCTCCACTTCATCAGCTTTCATCGCCGGATGCCCCCAGCATCGGCAGGCGTCGCCGCTTTGTTCGTGACCTTCTTCTTTGTGGCCCTGCCCGAAGAACTGTATTTCCGCGGCCTGCTGCAAAACATGCTGGAAGCCCGCATCGGGCGAGCCCGGTCCCTGGCTGTGGCGTCCGTGATCTTCGGCCTCTCCCATTTCAACAAACCGCTGCCCTTCAACTGGCGCTACGTGCTATTGGCGGCGATCGCCGGCATCTTCTACGGCCGCGCCTGGCGCGACCGCCGGCGACTATTCTCTTCGGCCATCACACATACCGGAGTGGATGTGGTGTGGGGACTGTGGTTTAAGTGATCTCTGGCTTACTAAGCATTTTTTATCTTGATATCGACCAGATTTAAATTCGTTCATCATTTTGCCTTTTTGCCACCCTATCACTTTGGGTACCTTTTCTCGCAACATCGCTACAACCCTTGTCAATCGCGGGGAAAACGCATTTTTGCTCCGCTACAAGTCCGCTACAAGTCCGCGACAAAGTCCGCGACGTCATGAATAACGCTCCCAGACTTCGAGGAACTCTTCATGCGAATAAGCCTTGACGACCGACGTGGGACTCACGCGGTGATCGCTGGAGGTGAGTCCGAAAGGACGGAGCATACGGGCCAGGGTATGAGCAGGCGATCTTCCCCAGCGGCACCACGGACGATCTTCCATGGCCTGCAGATAGGCGATGAGATCGCGCGATGGGATGTAGGCAGGCGTATCCAAAGTGAGCTTCGTGCGCGGATGGCCTGCGCCGGGCGGACGAAGGGCGGTAAACGCTTGATTGAGATCGGAGAGAAGCAGTCGTATATCCGTGGACAGGTCTGCGGCGGTATCTTTGTGCCTGCTTTTAGAAAAGATATCGGCAACAGCTTTCTTACCTGTGAAGAGCCAGGGGTCTCCGATGGCCTCACAGATACGCATGAGAGGCGTAATGTAGTCGAGGCGATCGGCACTGAGTCCATCGGGCAATAGCTCAGGCGTGCTGTAGGTGCAAAGCGAGAGGTACTCAAGATTCTGCTGCGACCAGAGCTGAAGCCATTCCACAAAGGGTTGGGCCTGGGCACGAGCATGGCCGGGGTCAAAGTTTTTCACCGGATGCTCGCCGCGCGCGGGACGCTGAAGCAGGAAAGGAATGGAACGTTCCTGAAGGACGCGCGGCAGAGGAGAATTGCCGGCCAGGGCCTTGGGACAAAAGACGTTGAATTCCATGAGACGCGTGGAGTCGAGAGAAGCGGTGTAACGTGCGGTGGACATGGTACCGGTCTTGAGCAGCGAGACAACGGCGCCGGAGTCAGAAGCGCCGAGGGTGGCTTCACGATCATCCAGCAGGACGACGGAAGGAAGGTCTTGTTCGGGCACACCGTCAGTAGAATCTGCGGGTTTCAGGTCCAGCATTCCGCGACGAAAGACAGTGGGCGTAGGCGCGGAGGCGAGCCAAGCTCCGGGAGGACAAAGCAATTCGAGAAGCTGGAGACAGCGGGTCTTGCCGTGGCGCGATCCGGGGGCCTGGATGTTCAGATAAGGCGTGAAGGCAGCGGCCCGGTAGCACCAGGTATGCATGATCCAGAGAGTGAGCACGATGTACTGGTAGTCCTCACAAGAGAGATACTGCGCAAGAAAGTCCATGAGGCCAGCGAGCATTTTCGAAGCAGGAGCAAGCTGCGGCTGCACTGGCGCGTTGTTGGCATCGGTTTCGGTATTTGTTGTCATACGTGCGCCAGAGTAAGACAGAAAAAGACAGAGCGGCGCAAAGTGGTGTCACTACGCCGCCACTGTGGTGTCACTACGGCGGCGTAGTGGCGGCGTAGTGACACCAAGGTATTGACAGGGAAAGAATCTGGTGATCTTTGATCGGGTGATCTGATGATCGGAAGAGCAAAGGCCAAATTCTTGTCCGAATCAGAAGAATCGGGTGATCGGGATATCAGAAAAGCCGAATTTTGCCGCGAATCGCGCTAATTCACGCAAATGAGGAAGAATCCTCACCGCCGTTTTCACCATAGGTTCTGCCGAAAACGCATGATAATCTTCAAGCGGAAACCCCGCCTACGTTGTCAGGAGGAACCGATGAGATCTGACGAATCTGCTCGAGATATCGCGTGGGGGGCTTGGATCTTAGCCATTCTTGGGATTGTGCTATTTCTACTCGGCGCAGCACGCTACGTCCAACGGCACCGCTTCGGTTTACTGGATGTCTTTTATTGCTGTGCCGCACTAGCCGTAGCAGCGTTCGGGCTTATTGTCATCTCTTACGTGATTCAACACGCCAGGCTGGTAGCAGTGATTCCGCTGGCTGTCGCCGGGGTTCTACTTCTCTCTTCTCCGGCGTTTGATGTCGCGTTTGGGTTGGCGCTGGTGGGCGCCACCGCAGGCCCAGCGCTGAGTGAGTGGAAAGAGAAAATACCTCCGGTTCATCACACTAACCACACAGATTCATGAGAGATGCTGCAAGCGGATCTATTCAGATGGTCTGAGCACGAACCGGGATTGTTTTGTCATGCTGGTTTGAAGCTCAAGTCCGATTGAACATAAAAGCTTTTCCTGTAGTTGGAAATTTTTCAGTGAACGGCCGTACAGTGGAACCACTGATAGATTCCGGCGCCACGGGATAGTAGAGAAATTGTTCAGTCTCGTCGATTGAAATCACCTGGGCGTTCGCGGAGGCGTCTATATATTCGTAACCACTTATCGTTTGCGAGAAAAGGCCAAAATCATCGAATCGAATCAGATCGATGTCGGGAATTCTCAGTGACAGGTTGTACACCGAGTTGGTGCTTGTATTCTGTGCGCCACTGAATGCAGGCGTTGATCCCACCAACCATGCAATGTCCTGAGTCGGGCTTACAGACTGCAGCATCTGATTATCTGTATTTCTCTGAGAAAGCCTGTCCATGAGTTGGGTGGCGATAGGCTGATAATAGAGAGCTCCGAGATCGACACTTCTCTTTTCCAGCGAGTTTCGCACCAGCGACGGCCTGATCCCCTCTTGAAGAATAGCTTTCGCCCCCGATGCAGTAGGAAGATTGAAGGCCCGGTACATCGCTACTGTAGGCCTTGATTTCCGATATCCTTCCCATGTGTCGAAAATCGAGTTAATCCTATCCTGGCTTTCCAGAAACGACCGGAAATCCGTCCGATTTCGCCCCGGCATGAATGTAGGATCAACCAGAATTCCCGAATGCTTGGAAAGGTGCGTATCAATGTAGTCAATAGCATGGGAGATTTTTATTGTGTCTTGATTCAGGACAACATTCTTATGCATGTCCGCAGCCAGGCCGCTATACCGCACCTTCGCCCACTCAAAAATAGTTTCGAACGGATCTTCTCCGAGAACACAGCTCGGGGAAATGTTTTCGATCGTGTCGGCGATCATCGCATTGAATTTCGGGCGATTGCCCGAGGCGATTAATTCAATTGCCTTACCACCAATCGCTGACAGTTTTTCATCATAGATCCGGGCTTCTTCCTGAGTCTCGACTATTCGATGCGGATCGAGGCTGGAGCAATATCCCTCTGCGGTCTTGATCACCTGGCGCTGAATAGCGCGAAAAGAAACAGCAGCGGTTTTGGCAACAGGGGCAGCCTTGAATTGGGGCGCACGAGCCGGATGTGCAGAGTGCAAAGACCCAATCAGGGCCGGTTTCGAATCGGGATGTTTCTGAAAGGCTGGTTTTTGCGGCGCATGATTCCATGCTTTGGGCTGTATCCGATCCAGTCGGCTGACAGGCCGGTATACCGGAGGCGCAGTTCTTCGATCTATGTTGCCCTCACGAAAAGCCACACCTGCTTTGATCGGACTGCCTGCCGGTTGCAATACGGGAGATGGATTTGCAGGACGGTAAACCGGGGGAGCCCCAGCCGCTACGAGAGGCGACGCAGCAAACTTTGCTTGAGCGAGGTTCCTTGTATCAGGGCGATAGACCGGAGGAGCGCCTTGCATATGACGCTGCGGACTTGGCTTCTGCTGAGTTGTATTCCCAGCATAGGGACGGTAAACAGGAGGAGCGCCTGCGGGTCGAAACGGCGCAACGAGTTTCGCCGTTTGGGATGGTCTATATACAGGAGGAGCAGCAGCAGGCGTTTTCGTAGCTGCCCTTCTTTGAAGGGCCTGTGGCGCTGAAGAATGGATGAAGGGGTGACCTGCCCTGTTTATGGCAGGGAGTGGATTAACATCTCGTCCCTTCATTCACTGCCTCTTTCCAATCGTGAGGACTACCTGTTTTGCGATAAAGAGAGTGTATTCTAGCACGATAATTACGGGCTGCTTCCGCTCTGTTACTATCCCTTAGATTCTTTGCGACCGCAACGTTTTGCAGGGGCTGAAGAGCGTGCGTGAGAGCTCGATTCCGTGGCGACATTACTGTGAGGTCGAAGGTGTGCAGGGGCTAAAGCCCAAAGTTTATGCACTTTTACGGCACGAGTAAACTCGTGCCCTGATACTTGTGTCGTCAACCCACCGCAAATTCTAAGTTCTCACACACCCTCTGAAGTCCAGTATCTATACGACTTTTTCGGCACGACTGAACGTCATGCCCTCTCCAAAAACGCCGTTAATTATTGGGTACTAAGGCGCGCATTCAAGACCATTAAGAATTATTTTGTGCCAACGCAGTTCAGTCGTCCCCTTCCGGGGACTCTGTTTTGTCGCTTCATCTTCCCGCCGTTGAAACGGCGGGCTAGCTTCACACGTCCCGCGGGGCGGGACTGGAATATTTTGGGTTATCCAGCCACATGTTAGCTCAGAGACATCATGCTGCCTGAGTTTCTGATTCATGCAACCACCCGGGCACCTTCCGTGTGGTTCGGGCTGATACATGTCTTGTTAGGCCATACAAAATTCAGTTCTCACACCCTCTGAAGTCCAAAATCTATAAGTGGCCTTGCGGCACGACTTCGCAGCCTGTTGCTCGCTTTGCTCACGCCAGGCTGAACGCTACAGTCGTGCCCTCTCCAGAAACTCCAGCATGACTCAGCAAGACGTTTCCCCTGAATCCGATTGGGCATTGCTTTTCAAACGGGGTACTTTTTCGGTCTTGACTCATATGTTCCCCCGCGAAAACCTTTATGCCGTCCCTACGGGACTCTATTCGGTCCATCTGCTTTCCCAGCACGCCTTTCCCCAGATTGCGCATACCCCCGCGCAATCCAGGGCCCCCCAGTCGTGCTGGGCTCAATAATGGCGTCCCTTTGGGACTCTGGGAGTTTCTGGTTCATGCAACCACTCCGCATTTCAGGGGTGGTTCGGGCTGATACATGTGTGGTGTGGTCAGCGTTTGCGGTTTGCCGCACCGTGTTTTTATAAATTCCCAGGCGCGTTAAGGTAATGCATGAATTAAATTGAGATCCTATTAACTCAGACACAAAAGAGGTGCGCCGCAGCGCACCTCTTTTTTTCTTTAACCGATTATTTATTTTTTCTTCGATGGATCGTCCGACGGATTGACGTAAATGACCTTGAATGGCCCGGTGCCTTCGACTTGTAATTCGGTCTCACCTTTGGTCATGGCGTAGTGGTTATGATGAGCCGGGATGCTCGCGTAGGAGCCTGCCGGAAGCGCTTTCAACTGGCTCTCATCAAATTTATTGCCCATTCCGGCGGCGAAGCTTCCTGAGATTACGGTTACGTTTTCTGCTGTGGGATGCCAGTGGGGCATGATTCTATAGCCATCCGGCAGTTTCAGGCGCACTGCAAAATGTCCAGCGGCGTTCGGGTTTCCTGATAATACAGCCAGCTTCGCTCCGGTTGGCAGCGAGGCCGGGCGTCGGCCCAAGTAATCGTATCAGGAGTGACAATCACCGGCGCTGCCGCAGCCGCGCTCTTCCCTGTTTTCGTTGCTGATCTTTTTGCTGTCTGCGCAACAGCCAGCAGCCCTGCCAACAACATTACCGCGATCAAAGTCTTCCGCATTTTTCTCCTCCTAGTTGAGTCATATCCAGGTTGGTTATGGCTGCAATTGTACAGCAGGACCAATGCTGCTCTTGTCAGCGGTGAGAAGAGCGCGGAGAAGTTCCACGCGGGAAATATGGCGGCAGAAACGATGCTCACACCTGGGGATTACTCCGTCTGCTGGGTGATATTCAGCAGCACGCCTACACTGGCCAGCATGACAAACAGCGAAGATCCGCCATAGGAGATAAACGGCAGCGGAATGCCCTTGGTGGGAAGCAGCGCCAACACCACGCTCATATTGAAAAAGGCCTGCACGGCGATCATGGTGGTGATGCCGACCGCCAAGTAGCGCCCAAAGGTGTCGCGGGTGCGCAACGCGGTGCGGAAGCCGCGATAGGCAAAGATGAAAAACAGGACTGCAATGGCCACCGCGCCAATCAATCCCAGCTCTTCGGAGACCACCGCATAGATGAAATCGGTGTGCGGTTCAGGAAGGTAAAAGAGTTTCTGCTTGCCTTCCATCAGTCCCAGGCCGGTCACGCCTCCGGTGCCTACGGCGATGAGCGATTGGATCACGTGAAATCCACGTCCCTGCGGATCGGCCCACGGATTCAGAAAAGCCAGTATGCGTTCGCGCCGCCAGCCCACATGAAAGAGCAAAAAATACAGCGCGGGAAGAATGGGCACCATGGCGTAAGCAAAATAGCGCAGCCGCATGCCCGCCACATAGAGAATCGAAGCCGTCACGGCCAGGCACACCATGGCTGTGCCCAGGTCAGGCTGCTTCACGATCAGAATGGCAAACAGGCGCGGCAGGAATTACCGCAGGCAGCAGCGTATGGCGCCAATCATCAATGGATTTGCCCCGGCTCTCAAGAAAGAACGCCAGAAAAAGAATGAGCGCAGGCTTGGCCAGTTCCGAAGGCTGGAACGACATTGCCCCCAGCTTCACCCACCGATGCGTATTGTGCGAGCGGTCGAGAAAAAACACCGCCACCAGCAGCAGGGTGGTCACGCCCAGAAATGAGAAAACAATGGCCGGATGCTTCCAGCGCCGGTAATCAATGTTCATGACTCCGGCCATGGCTGCCAGTCCGGCAAGGGCCCACCCCAGTTGCCGCAGCAGGAAATGGTAAGGAGAGTCGAAGCGCTCATTGGCCATCACTGCCGAAGCGCTGAAGACCATGACCACGCCAATGACTACCAAAAGTAGCGTCGAGGCAAACAGCCACTTGTCTATGCCGACGCGCTTGGCCACTAGGCCGGCCCTCGGGAGACAGTGGTCTCGGCGGCGCGGCTGAGCGCCTGCACCAATTCTTTGAAGACCCGCCCCCGCTGCTCGTAATTTTCAAACTGGTCGAAGCTGGCGCAGGCCGGGGCCAACAGCACAATGTCGCCCGAGGTCGCCGCCTCAAAAGCCTGGCGCACTGCGCGGTCGAGCGTGCCCGAATTCACGATGCGGGTGGCACCCTGAATATGGCTCTTGATTTTGTCGGCCGCAGCGCCGATCAGGTAAGCGGCCTTGGCGCGCTGCCGCAGCAACGAATTGAGCACCGTGTAGTCGCTGCCTTTATCTTTGCCACCGAGAATCAAGTGGATGTTACGAGGAAACGATTCAAGCGCTTTCATGGTGGCGTCTACATTGGTCGCTTTGGAATCGTTGTAGAAAGCGACGCCATCCACGGTGGCAACCAGTTCCAGGCGATGCTCCACGCCTTGAAATTCAGCGACAGCCCTGCGCACCTGCTCAGGCTGGCATCCGGCCAGCATGGTCACGCATACCGCGGCCAGCACGTTCTCGAGGTTATGCGCGCCTTTCAGTTGAATGTCGCTTACCGGCAGGATGGCCGTCTCGCTACCCGCATGCAGAAAAACAATCTGGTCGTTTTTGACACACGCGCCATTCTCAACCACCTGCTTGCGGCTGAACCAGTGAACAATTCCTTTGCTACGGTTCTTCAGGCCTGCGAAGCCGGGTCGTCGGCATTCAGCACGGCATAATCCCCAGCTTGCTGGTTTTCGAAGATGCGCGCCTTGGCGTCAACATAGGCTTCAAAGGTATGGTGCCGGTCGAGATGGTCGGGAGTAATGTTCAGAATGGCGGCAATCCACGGGCGAAAGCGCTCGATGGTTTCCAACTGGAAGCTGGAAATTTCCAGCACCAGCAGGCTTTCCGGCGATGTCTGGCCGGCCAGCGAAATTACCGGCGTGCCGATATTCCCGCCTACCAGCGCGGGTTTGCCGCTCTTGCCCAGTATCTCGCCCACCAGAGTGGTGGTGGTGGTCTTGCCATTGGAACCGGTAATGGCGATGACTTTGCCTTTCAGAAAGCGGCAGGCAAGCTCGACTTCTCCAATTACTGGAATGCCCAGCGCGCGGGCCTGCTGGAGTTGGGGCTGGTCTGAAGGAACCCCGGGGCTGACGACAATCAGATCCTGATCGCGGAAGGTACGTTCGCCATGGCGACCCGCCTCAAGCGATATGCCCAGGTCAAGCAGCGCCGGAATTTCTTTCTGTAACTCGGCTTCTGTCTTGGTGTCGGATACGGTTACGCGCGCGCCCTGTTCCTTGAGAAACACAGCGGAGGCCACACCTGAGCGCCCCAGGCCCACCACCAGTACCCGTTTGTTCTTTAACTGCATGTGCGGTTCCATTGTGCCATGTTTCCGGCAAAGGCTAACGCAACTTCAGCGTGGTGAGTGCAAAAAGTGCAAACACCAGTGAGGCGATCCAGAAACGCGTAATGATTTTAGATTCCGACCAGCCCACCAGTTCAAAATGGTGGTGCAAGGGGGCCATCTTGAAGATGCGCTTCTTGCGCAGTTTGTAGGACGCGACCTGCAAAATCACCGACAGGGCCTCAATCACGAACACTCCGCCGATGAAAGGCAGCAGCAGTTCCTGCTTGATGATTACGGCCACGGTTCCGATGGCTCCGCCCAGGGCGAGCGAGCCTACGTCACCCATAAAGATTTCGGCCGGATGGGCGTTATACCAGAGGAAGCCGATGCTGGCCCCCACCATGGCCCCGCAGAAAATCGTCAACTCAGCCACCTGCGGCATCTTCTGCAATTCCAGGTATTCCGAAAATGAAGCGTGGCCGCTCAGGTAAGTGAGCACCGTGAGCGCACCGGCGGCAATCACGGTACAGCCGATAGCCAGGCCGTCGAGGCCGTCTGTAAGGTTCACGGCGTTGCTTGAACCCACGATCACCAGCATCACAAAAGCCACAAACGGAGCAAATGCCAGCGGCCACAAATGCGGATAATGGCGCAAATTCTCAATGACCAGGTCTGGCCTGAATACTTTGATAAACGGCACCATCAGGTGGGTGGAATACTCGTTCACCGCCGTAAGGCTCACCAGCACAAAACCGATCAGCGCCGCGGCGGAAAATTGCAGTATCAGCTTCATTCTTCCGGTCAGCCCCAGGTTGCGCTTGTTCACGACTTTCAGATAATCGTCAGTAAAGCCGATGGCGCCAAACGCCAGCGTGGCAAAAATCACCAGCCAGATAAACCGGTTGGAAAGGTCAGCCCACAGGATTGTGGGCACAACAATGGCAATAGTGATCAGCACACCGCCCATGGTGGGCGTACCGGCCTTTTTCTGATGGGCCTTGGGGCCTTCTTCGCGGATATATTGTCCGATTTGAAAATCGCGCAGCCGCCGGATAATCGCCGGACCGACAATCAGCCCCATGAACAGAGCGGTCAGGCTGGCAAAGGCGGTGCGAAAGGTTACGTAACGGAAAATACGAAAAGGCGGGAAGTAGACAAACAGACGTTGCCAAAGAAGCCAGTAGAGCAATATTCCTCCGTTAAATATTTTTACACGCCGCCGCGTTGCCGCTTCAATCAGACCAATCCCTTATGAAACGCCGCTACCCACCGGAGACTGTAATTTCTCCAGTGCTTTTTCCAGCTTCACTCCGCGTGAAGCCTTAAGCAGCACCGCATCACCCTGTCGCAACTCGCGCGCCAGCCACTCGCCCGCCTGCTCCGGACTTTCCATGTAAATCGCGTGCGCGCCTGCCTCGGCAGCGCCTTCCACCAGCGACCTGGCGGCCCCGCGCACGCCGATGACTATATCTATCTTCTTTTCCGCCGCATGCTGGCCGCACTCGCGGTGCAGCTTTTCACCGGTCGGCCCCAGTTCCAGCATTTCTCCGGCCACCAAAATACGGCGGCTGGCCTTCATGCTGGCCAGGGTGTCAATCATGGCATTCAGCGCTCTTGGATTCGAATTGTAGCAGTCATTGATTATGGTTGCGCCGTTGATCTCCAGCACCTGCCCGCGTTTTTCGCCCGGCTGAATCGTGCCCAGCGCCACCGCTGCCTGCGAAGGCGATACCCCACGCTCCAGCGCCGCCGCCGTAGCCGCCAGCGCGTTGTAGATGTTGTGTTCGCCCACCAGCCGCAGCTCTACCTGCTCGCGCACGCTGCCTATCACCAGATCGAAGCGCGAGCCTTCCGCGCCATTCAGTTGTATGTTCTGGGCGCAGACATCGGCGGAGCGGCGTATCCCGAACGTCACCACCTTACCGTGGAAATCGCGGCTGAACTGGCAGACATAATCATCGTCGGCATTCAGGACCGCGACTCCTCCCGGATGCAGCGTCTCGATAATTTCGTACTTGGCGCGGGCGATGTCCGCGAGCGAATTGAAAAACTCCAGGTGGACGGGAGCCACGGCGGTGACTACCGCGAGATCATGATGCGCCAGCGTGCCCAGGGCCCGGATTTCCCCGGCATGGTTCATGCCCATCTCCACCACAGCCACATCATGTTCCGGTTCCAGCTTCAGCAATTGCAGCGGCATGCCAATGTGGTTGTTGAGGTTGCCGGAGCTTTTCATCACGCGGAAGCGAGTCATCAGCAGATGGGCCATCAATTCCTTGGTGGTGGTCTTTCCCGCCGACCCGGTCACAGCCAGAACCGGCTTGCCCCAGAGTCTGCGAGCGGCAGCGCCCAAAGCCTGAAGCGCGCGCAAGGTATCGTCAACGTGCAGCAGCCTGCTGTCACCGTTATTGATTTTGCCGGTCTGGACAATGGCGGCCACCGCCCCTTTTTCCAGTGCGGCTGAAACGTAATCATGGCCGTCGAACCGGTCGCCCTGCAAAGCAATGAACAAATCGCCGGGATTCACCGTACGCGAATCAATGGAATAACCCGTCGCAACCAGTTGCTGGTCAACATCTCCTTTGGCGCCGGAAAATTCCGCTATGCGCCACAATGGCAGTTTCATCGCTTCGCCCTCTCCGCCTGGTTCTGGTAGCCCATCTGTTGTAACGCTTCCCGCGCCACCTGCACATCATCAAAAGGGAATACACCTTCGCGTGTGATCTGGTATTTCTCGTGTCCCTTGCCGGCGATCAGCACCGCGTCACCAGTGCGCGCCTCGCGAATGGCCATGGCGATGGCCGCTTTGCGGTCAGGTTCCACCGCATACCGGATATTGCTTTTCTCCAGCCCGGCCAGAGCATCATGAATGATCTTCATGGGATCTTCGCTGCGCGGATTATCAGAGGTAAGCACCACGAAATCGCTTCCCTGCCCCGCCGCCTCACCCATCAGCGGACGCTTGCTGCGGTCCCGATCGCCGCCGCACCCGAAAATCGTAATCACCCGTCCTTTATTTCCGGCGCGGGAGACAAAATCGCGGGCAATCGAGGTGAGGTTCTTCAAGGCATCATCTGTATGGGCGTAGTCCACAACTACGGTAAAGGGCTGGCCGCAGTCTACCCGTTCAAATCGGCCCGGCACCTGCGTGAACTGCCTGATCGCGGCGCCAATCTGTTCCAGAGAGCATCCCCGCGCCCATGTGGCTGCCGAAGCCGCCAGAAGATTGTAGACGTTCACACGCCCGATCAATGACGAACTGATGCACTGCCGGCCCTGCGGCGTGACCAGATCGAACTCCGTTCCCTGTGGCTGAAGATCAAGAGCTGCCGCGTGAAAATCGCCATGAGTGATGCCGTAGCTTATGATCTGCTCGCTGGCTGCGCGCGTGGTGTCGAGCAGGGCGCTGCCGTATTCATCGTCAGCATTGATCACTGCCGCCCTCGGAGGCCGCGTGCCGGTTCCCACGAACAGCATGCGCTTGGCCGCAAAATAGCTTGGCATGTCTTTGTGATAGTCGAGATGATCGCGCGTCAGGTTGGTGAATACCGCGACATCATAAGGAATGCCCCATACCCGGCCTTGCTCTAAAGCGTGGGAAGAGACTTCCATGACCGCGTCGCTCGCGCCATGGGCCAGGGACTCGGCAAAAATCTGATTCAGTTCCAGGGACTCAGGCGTGGTATGCGGCGCTTCCATCACGCGGCCGGCAACGTGATATTCGATTGTTCCGATGAGGGCTGATTTCTTTCCGCAAAAATTCAGAATGGATTCAATCAGGAACGTAGTCGTAGTCTTGCCATTGGTTCCCGTGACGCCGGTGACTTTCAGCTTCTCCGCAGGCCGTCCGTAGAAGTTAGCGCTCATCTCCGCCAGGGCACGGCGTCCGTGCTCAACCACGGCCCAGGCCACTCCCGGCCGGTGAGGCTGTGAAGCCAGATCGCTTACTACCGCAACCGCTCCGTTCCTGATGGCTGCATCAATGTAGCGATTGCCGTCGGTGCTTTCACCGCGCATTGCTACGAAAGCCCATCCGGGCTTTACCCTGCGTGAGTCATAGTCGAGTCCGGCAATCTGCTGGTCGCTGCCTTGGATGGTTGCAGTCCCGCGCAGCAGTTGGGCAAGGTTCATACACGGATTATATGCAACCTACGAACTGAAAGCGTTTGTTACCCGGTATAAGCGCAAACACCGACACGGGGAGAATTCACTGCGGGCAACAGCATTTCTCCGCCGCAATCATGGTCTTCGGCACAGGAACTGCAAACCCAGGCGTCGGGACGACGCCAGGAACATTGGCTGCAAATCTGGTCGGCGGCCTCTCCGCAGTCCATACATTTCATTTCAGGCGGATCGTTGCGTGCCAGCACCACCACGCCTTGCCTCTTCCGTTCTGGCATCTGCCATGGACCATTCACCATTAGAGCCAACTCGGTGGTCGAGCCAAAATCATATTCATGCAGAAACTTCATTTTGGGCGCCAATACTTTTCCTATGGCGACCTTCATTGACCGTTCGTCCAGTTCGCCCATGTCTTTTTCAAACGGCTTCAGGTAACGCTGGCTGCCAATGGTAAAAGCGCTCATATGGCCGCAGCACTCGAGCCAGATATCACGCAGAAAGGTATCCAGTTGTTCCAGCGTAAGGTCGATGGGCGTGGCCAGATGTAGCCAGTAACCAGCATGGCTAACAATAATATGAAAGCCTTCTTTTGATGAAGGAGGCCACGCTTTCTTGAGCGCCTCGCAAGTAGCGAGGTGTTTCGTGATATTACCTTTGTCGAATGTCTGATTACAGCCGAGACATTTGCCTGGAGATGGTTTCGCCAAGGTACAACCTCAAAGATAACTTATTGCCGTTTATAACACGCGCGCACCTGTGCAAAAGCTGGAAAAAACCAAGTGTCGGCGACAGAACGTGAATTTTGATGACAGGAAAAACCTTGTCGCATGTGCAGCCGACAACCGGTGCCGCCCCTAACCGGGGCTCCAATCTTTATTGGAACTTTTCCCACCACTTTCGTGGTGGGCTAGACTGCGTCCGCCCTGCCGGGCTCTGTTCTGGCGGCTATAAATATGTCGAATTACTTGAATGCACGGTATATCTTCGTAAACCTGCTGCGGCGCTCCCGCTGTTTTCATGCGATTGCCTAAACCAATCGCCTCGATTTCAGCCTGTCAGCCCCTGTCACTCGGGCTGCCTTTTCGCGCAACATCGACGCAGCTAGACCGTATGGGCTGTAGTTGCTTCGCGTCCCAGCTTGCTGCTGAGTGTACGCAGCCGGCGGCAGGCTTCGTTGAGTTCGGCGTCAGTTTTGGCGAAGCAGAAGCGCACCAGATTTTCGCCGCCTGAACCCTGATAGAAAGCTGATCCAGCCACGCTGGCTACCCCAGTCTCGTGCAGCAGGCGCATGGATTTCTCTTTGCTGGTAGCGCCAGGAATGATTGAGGCATCAGCCAGAACGTAATAAGCGCCGTCGGGCACAGAAGGCGTGAGGCCGATTTCTATAAGAGTGCCGCACAGCAGATCACGCTTGCCGATGTACTCCCGCGAAATCTGCTGATAGAAGCTGTCGGGCAGTTCACGAATGCCGCGAGCTACGCCGATTTGCAGTGGCGCGGGGGCGCATACATAGATCAGATCGTGAAAGTACGCCATGGCCTCGATCCATTTTTTTGCGGCAATGGTGTAGCCGATGCGCCATCCGGTAATGCTGAAGGTCTTGGAATAACCCGACATGGTAATGGTGCGCTCCCACATGCCGGGCAATGTGGCCGGACTGATGTGCCTGCCTTCATACACAAAGTATTCGTAAATCTCATCGGTAAATACGAACAGATCATGCTTTTTGGCGAAATCCGCAACCCATTCCAGTTCTTCGCGGGTGAAGATTTTGCCGGAAGGGTTTGCGGGAGTGTTGATCATAATGCCCCTGGTGCGCGGCGAAACCACCCGCTCCAGATCTTCGCGGGTGAACTTCCAGTCAGGGGCCTTTAAGGTCAGAAACTGTGGAACAACTTCGGCAGCCACCAGGGTATTGAGGTGATAGCCATAAAAAGGTTCGAACAAAATCACTTCATCGCCGGGATTGAGCAGGGCCAGGCAGGCGCTATAAAACGACCCTGTGGAACCGGAGTTGACGATGACCTCAGTTTCCGGATCGCATTCAATGCCATTGAAGCGCCGCATCTTTTGCGAGATGGCCTGTCGAATCTCACCGAGTCCTTCTGCGCGGGTATAGCTGTTGATGCCGCCGTCAATCGCCTGCTTCGCACCCTGGCGCACTGCTTCCGGCACTTCGGTATCGCAGACGCCCTGGGCCAGATTGATGCCCTTGATCTTTTCGCATTCGATGGACATGACGCGAATTTCCGACTGGCGCGTCCGTGCAGCACGTGCGCTTAGTGAAAGACCCATGATGGCTCCTTTGGGTATCTATTCTAAATTAGCGGGAATTTTGAGAGAGACGGGGGGAGATTGCCAAAATTGCCATAAATGCCAAAATTGCCACAATCTAGAGGACTTCCAGAATAGGGTAGCCCGTTGCGTGATTTACACCAGGGCTAAAGAGCGTGTGTGAGAACTCGATTCCGTGGCGACATTACTGTGAGGTCGAAGGTGTGCAGGGGCTAAAGCCCAGTATTTATAGGCTTTTTTCGGCACGACTGAAAGTCGTGCCCTGTTACATGTCTCGTCGGCACATGCGAAATTTCAGTTCTCACACACTCTCATCTGCGGAAATCAGCAGTAAGAATTTGTTCATTTCCGATTTGTGAACTCCACCAGCTTTTCCAGTTTGGCGCGGGCCGCGCCGGTATCCAGTGATTCGGCGGCCATGGGGATGGCTTCTGCCAGCGAATCGGCGCGACCCGCAGCGACCAGCGCCGCTGATGCATTCATCAGCACTACGTCGCGACGCGGAGATTTCTTTCCACTCAGAATTTCGCGAATGATCTCCGCATTCTGCTGCACGTCGCCACCGGAAATCTCACTCAATGGCGCGCATTGCAAACCAAACTGCTCAGGCGTGACTTCATACACGCGCACCCACTCGCCGCGCACTTCACCGATTTTGGTTGGCCCTGTGATGGTGATCTCGTCCAGCCCATCGAGGCCATGAACGACCAGCGCGCGATGGAGGCCAAGCATCTTCAGCGCCATTGGTAGTTTTTCGACCAGATCAATCGAATAGACGCCGACCACCTGCGCCGAAGCTCGCGCCGGATTGGTCAATGGTCCCAGCAAATTGAAGACGCTGCGCACGCCTACTTCACGGCGGGCCGGATGCGCATATTTGGTCGCCGTATGCAGCGCAGGCGCAAACATGAAAGCCAGGCCGACTTCGCGCAGGCATTGCGCCAGCCGCGCCGGCGCCAAAGTGATATTCACGCCCAGGGCTTCCATTACGTCCGCCGACCCGCATTTCGACGTAGCGCCACGATTGCCATGTTTGGCGACGCGCACGCCAGCGCCAGCAATGACCAGCGCAGTGGCGGTAGAGATATTGAAGGTGCCGGAAGCGTCTCCGCCGGTGCCGCAGGTATCCACCAGCGCATCGCGTTCGGTGCCGCTTACGTCGAGAGTGGAATCTTCCGAAGTCGAAAGCGACGGAGCGGCGGCGCGGATAGCTTCGGCAAATCCCACGATCTCTTCGACGGTTTCGCCCTTCATGTGCAGGCCGACCAGCAGCGCGGCAATCTGCGCGTCAGTGCATTGGCCGTTCAGAATTTCGGCCATCACGCTGCGGGCCTCATCACGCTTCAGGGAAGCGCAATGATTGACGATTTTGTGGATAGCTTCGCGAATCATCGAGGATGGCTGGAATATACCATGCGTTGCTCAATCACGTGCCAGTCTTATAGAATCACAGGTTCCTTTCAGCATCCTGACGTCTGCTGTAGAACCTACCGACATGAAAATTCACGAGTACCAGGCTAAAGCGATCCTGTCGAAATACGGGGTGGCCGTTCCCCGAGGCGAGATGGCCCTGACCCGCGAAGAAGCCGAAAATGCGGCCAAGCGGCTCTTCGACCAGAAAGCCTCAGGAGTAGTGGTAAAAGCGCAAATCCACGCTGGCGGACGCGGCAAAGGCGGCGGCGTAAAAGTAGCCAAGACCCTCGACGAAGCCAGAAACTGGATCAACAAGATTCTCGGCATGAAGCTGGTCACCCACCAGACCGGCCCCGAAGGCAAGGTTGTGCAGCGCCTGCTCATTGAAGAAACGCTGCCGATCGAGCGCGAGCTTTATCTGGGCATTGTGGTAGACCGGGCCACGGCGCGTCCGGTGTTCATGGCGTCGGCGGCCGGCGGCATGGAGATTGAAGAAGTGGCCGCCAAAGATCCCAAGGCCATTCTTATGGCGCATATTGATCCGGTTACCGGATTCCAGCCATTTCATGCCCGCCAGCTTGCCTTTGGCCTGGGACTGAAAGCCGAACAGATCAACGAAGCTGTCCGCCTGATGACCGGACTCTATCGCGCTTTCCACGACACCGACGCTTCGATGTGCGAGATCAATCCTTTCATCACCACCACCGATGGACGGCTGTTCGCGCTCGATGCCAAGATCAACTTCGACGACAACGCGCTCTTCCGCCACAAAGATTTGAAAGAGCTGCGCGACATAACCGAAGAAGATCCGCTGGAAGTGGAAGCCTCGAAGTACAGCCTGAATTACATCAAGCTCGATGGCAACATTGCCTGCATGGTCAATGGCGCAGGGCTGGCCATGGCCACCATGGACATCATCAAGTACGCAGGCGGCTCGCCCGCCAACTTTCTTGACGTAGGCGGCGGGGCCAATGCCGAGCAGATTCAGCATGCGTTTGAAATCCTGCTGAGCGATAAGAATGTGAAAGCGCTGCTCATCAATATCTTTGGCGGCATCCTGCGCGTGGATACGCTCGCCAACGGCGTGGTGCAGGCGGCCAAGGCGACCAATCTCAAGCTGCCGCTGGTGCTGCGGCTGGAAGGCACCAACGTGGAACAGGGCCGCGAGATTCTCAGGAACTCAGGCTTGAATTTCACCGTGGCGGAAAACATGAAAGACGCGGCGGAAAAAGTAGTGGCCGCCGCCAAAGGCTGAACATGGCAATCTTAGTCAACAAATCCACGCGCCTGATTGTTCAGGGCATTACCGGACGCGAAGGCACATTCCACGCCAAAGGCGCTGCCGCTTATGGCACCCAGGTGGTTGGCGGGGTCACGCCCGGCAAGGGCGGCGCCACCCATGAGGGCTGGCCGGTTTTCAATACGGTGCAGGAAGCCAAAGACCAGACCGGCGCCAACGCCACAGTCATTTTTGTGCCTCCGCCATTCGCCGCTGACGCCATCATGGAAGCCGTAGATGCCGAGATGCCACTGATCGTCTGCATTACCGAGGGCATCCCGGTACTCGACATGGTGCGCGCCTATGAATATCTGAAAGTCAAAGGCAAGTCGCGGCTGATCGGGCCCAACTGTCCGGGAATCATCTCTCCCGGCAAATGCAAAATTGGAATCATGCCCGGCCACATTCACAAAGAAGGCAATATCGGAATTGTCTCCCGCTCCGGCACCCTGACTTACGAGGCGGTGTTTCAGCTCACGCAGCGCGGCATCGGACAATCTACCGCTATCGGAATCGGCGGCGACCCGATTATCGGCACCAACTTTATTGACGCGCTCACGCTCTTCAACGCCGACCCGGAAACCGAAGCCATCATCATGATCGGCGAGATCGGCGGCAATGCCGAAGAGAATGCCGCCGAGTACGTGAAGCAAAACGTGAAAGAAGCCGGTGGTCTCGTTCATCGCCGGCCAGACTGCGCCTCCGGGCAGGCGCATGGGGCACGCGGGCGCCATCATTTCCGGCGGACACGGCACAGCCGCGGAAAAGATCAAGGCCCTGGAAGCAGCGGGCATTGCGGTAGCTAAATCACCGGCCGTGATTGCCGAAACGCTGCTGGAGCGCATGGGCGCTCGCGCCAAAGTTTAGAAACTCGATATCAGGAGAAGCAAAACAGGAATGCAGACTTTGCAACGCACTTTTTCCATCGTAAAGCCGGACGCGGTCGCCAAGGGCGCGACCGGAGACATTATTCACATGATCCAGGAGAAAGGTTTCCGCATCATCGGCATGAAGATGCTGGAGATCACCAAGCGGCAGGCGGAAGGCTTCTACGCCGTCCACAGCGCCCGCCCGTTCTTCAACTCGTTGACCGACTTCATGTCGAGCGGACCAATTGTGGTGTTGGCGCTGGAAAAAGAGAATGCCATTGCCGATCTGCGGAAGCTGATGGGCGCAACGAATCCTGCCAATGCTGAGGCCGGCACAGTGCGCAAAAAGTGGGCGGACAACATCGAGCGCAACGCCATCCACGGTTCTGATGCCGATGATACCGCGCGCTTTGAACTCAGCTACTTCTTTGCCGGATACGAACTGGCGAAATAATTTCCCGGAAAGGTAAGGCTGCCGGCCACGCTGCCGGCAGCTACAGCTCGCAAATGCCCAATATTCAAATCACCATGCTGAAAGGCCGCACCGTCGAGCAGAAGCGCAAGATCGTAGAACGCATCACCGACGTGATGGTGGAAGAAGCCAAAGCTTCGAAAGAAGCTGTAATCATTACTATCGTCGAGCTTGACCGCGAAAGCTACGGCAGCGGCGGCATGCTCATGGCGGACCGTAAATAGCGCACAGGCTCAAAAACTGTGCGCTAATGAACGCGGCCGTCCCACAAGCGAACATTCTCCGCCTTCCCCTGCACTCCCGCTGAACAGGCAAACCTGTATCTTTCAGGCACTTAGCTTTTTCTATTCCCTGGCCCCGGACTTGCACCGGACACACTTCAGAGAAGTGTCACCAGGCGCGCATCAATTGCGGCGTGTCGAATTTGTGCTCACACCTGCCGCAAGCCTGCCGTCAAAAGGTAAGCACGTCTGAGACACTCGAATGAACGGCTGAGGGGAGAGAAGGTTATGGCGCAACAGGAACGGCTTCGCGATCTATTGTCAGGCCCGCTGGACCTTGAGCATGTAAAGCAGCGTACCGCCGAAGGCTGGCGGCTTACAGCACTGGAGTGGCAGCGCGGCACAGAAGAGTCCCGCACCGGTTCGGCGGATTACGATCAGGAAGTGCCTTACGGCGTCCGCGTGGCCGCGGATTGCCGCAGCCTGGAAGAAGATCCGCTAGAAGTAGGAGTCCTTATGCTGATGATGGACCTGCTTATCAGCGACAAGGGATTCTCGCAAGTGTCCGCAGAATTGAATCAGAACGGCTACCGCACCCGCTCCGGAGCAGACTGGACTCCAGTGTCGGTGTTCAATATGCTGCCCCGGCTGATTGATATGGGACCAAGAATCTTTTCCAGCGCAGATTGGGACATGCGCAAGAGGAAACTGCTTCGGCCTGTGTAGAACTTCAACTGCGGAGAGCGCAGAGGATGGGTGGAAGAGCTGGAATAAGTGCATCGCCACCAGGGCTAAAGCCAGAGTTTATTGATCTTTAACACGGCCCTGAAGGGCCGTTCTTCCACCTCATCTCGACTGCCTCATACAAATCGCGGCTACGGCTTTCCATGATGCTGTCGAGGCCTTCCACCACATACTGTTGGAAATAAGGCGCGCTGCGGTGGGCGGCCAGCGCCGCGAGATCGCGGTATTGTTCGTAGAACATGAACTTGCGCTTATCTTCGGTGGACTGGTGCCCGATATACAGCATGCAGCCCGGCTCCTGGCGTGAATGCTGCTGCAAAATGCGGATGTATTCCAGGCACTTCGCTTCCATTCCGGGCTTTACCAGCATGTCTACTTTCAGAACGATCATTTTGCCCTCGCCGATTTTTCTCCGCTGCGCGAGGCAGCCAGTTCCTCGTTGAACTCCGGCAGGCACATGGTCTGGTCGCGGTCTGGCCCGGTGGACACCATGCCGATCTTCGCCCCGGTCTCTTTCTCGATAAAGCGCAGGTACTCCTGCGCCTTTACCGGCAGCTTTTCAAACGCGGTGATTCCTACCGTGGACTTCTTCCAGCCCGGCATCTTTTCGTAGATGCATTCCACCTTATCGAATCCGGTGGCCAGCGCCGGGACTTCTGATGTCTTCTTGCCATTGACCTTGTAGCCAACGCAAACCGGAATTTCTTCGAGTTCATCGAGCACATCGAGCTTGGTAATGACCCACCAATTCACGCCGTTGATCATCTGCGCATAGCGCAGCAGAGGCAGATCCACCCAGCCGCAGCGCCGCGGACGCCCGGTGACGGCGCCATATTCATTTCCTTTGGCGCGCAGCTTGTCGGCAATTGGCCCCTGAATCTCGCTCGGAAACGGCCCTTCGCCCACACGTGTGCAATAGGCCTTGGTAATGCCGATCACGTTGTTGATTGCATTGGGAGCAACTCCGGTGCCGGTCACTGCGCCGCCCGAGGTCGCGCTCGATGAGGTCACAAAGGGATAAGTTCCATGATCAATATCGAGCATCGTCCCTTGCGCGCCTTCGAACATCACCGATTCACCGGCGGCAATGGCTTTATTAATGAGCAGCGCCGTATCAGTGACGAATGGAGCGATCTGGGTAGCGGCCTCCGCATATTCCTGGTACATGCTGTCGGGATCAAGAGGCTCAGCATTGAAGAGGGCGTGCGCGATCATGTTCTTTTCACGGCAGGCATTCTCAATCGTGCGTGCGCAGCAGCCTGGAATCAAGCAGGTCGGCCACGCGCAGCCCGCGGCGGCCCATCTTGTCTTCATAGGCAGGACCGATGCCGCGCGAAGTGGTGCCGATCTTCACCCGTCCGGGAGCATTCTCGGCGCCCATCTCGATCATGCGGTGATACGGCAGAATCACATGGGCGCGGCTGGAAACGAACAGGTTGCCATCCACCTGAATCCCTGCGGTGCGCAGCATGTTCACTTCTTTCAGAAATGCCAGCGGATCGAGAACCACGCCGTTGCCGATTACCGAGCGGCAACCCTTGCGGAGGACTCCGCAGGGCACGAGTTGCAGCACGAATTTTTTGCCCTTGATGATGACTGTATGCCCGGCATTATGTCCGCCGGCATAGCGCGCTACTACGGAAAAACTGTCAGACAGCACGTCTACAATTTTGCCCTTGCCTTCATCGCCCCACTGGGCGCCTACAATTACTGCTGTCCTGCCGCGTTTCACTCCGTTACACACTCCTTGCCCGTGGTGATTTTCTCAAGGCTTCAAATGTCCGTGAAAAGGGAACGGGAAAGTTTCTGTTACCCATAGATTTTAACAAACAACCAGCCGTTGCATAACCACGGAGACACGGAGGCACGGAGAACTGCAACTGCGTTTCACCGCAGAGGACGCAGGGAATTGAGGAATTGCCAAAATTGCCAAAAATGCCAAAAATGCCAAAATTGAAAGCCAAAGCAGAACTGGACATGCTGACGGAATGCATAGCCGAACAGCAGTCAGTAGCGCGTAATGGCCTCATTCGGGCGAAACATCCTCCCAAATTTCTCTGCGTACTCTGCGGTTAATTCCGCTTTCGCATTTCAATTTTGGCATTTTTGGCAATCATGGCAATTCCCCTGCCCACCTCTGCGCACCCTGCGATCTCTGCGGTAAAAAGTCTTTTGCTCTTCTCCGTGCCTCCGCGTCTCCGTGGTGATGCTTTTCTAAATGCTTTATCCTGAACAGTTATGCTGCCCTTCAAATTGGTCTACACCAATGACTACTACCTGCCCATTGGAGCGCACGTCTTTCCAGCGCAGAAGTACCGGCTGATCCACCAGCATTTACTGAATACCGGAATTGCCGAAGCTGCAGATTTTGTCGAGCCGCCACCGGCCAGCGATGACGATATCCGGCTGGTTCACACGGCTGAATACGTTGACAAGCTGCTGAATGGAACGCTTTCGCCCATGGAAGAAATGCAGATGGAAATTCCCTACTCGCCCGAACTGGTGCGCGCTTTCTGGCTGTCAGCCGGAGGCTCCATTCTGGCCGCCAATCTGGCTTTGCAGCAGGGCGCAGCCGTGAACATTGCGCGGTGGATTTCATCATGCCTTCCCCGACCATGGGGAAGGCTTCTGCATGATTCACGATGTAGCGGTTGCCATCAAGCGGTTGCACCGCGAAGGAAAGATCCGCCGGGCCATGACCGTAGACTGTGACGTGCATGACGGCAACGGCACCGCGGCGATCTTCCCGCCAAAATCACGCACTGGGCAGCCGCTGCCCAGTGCGGCGGGAATCCAGGCTAACCTGCGCGGCGTAAATGCCTCTCTTCGCGACAGCAGCCAGGGCGAGCTTGAGGTGTTCACCATATCACTGCACCAGGCCAATAATTATCCCGCATACAAGCCGCCCTCTTCGATTGACGTAAATCTGCCCGATGGCACGAGCGATCAGCAGTATCTTGGCTGGCTCGACCAAGCCCTGAGTTCGGCCTTTCGCCAGTTCGAACCGGAGTTGCTGTGCTACATCGCGGGCGCCGATCCTTATAAAGAAGACCAGCTTGGCGGATTGTCGCTGACCATTGACGGCCTGAAGCAGCGCGATGAACTGGTGCTGCGCGTGGCCCGTTCGCGCAATCTCCCGGTAATGATCACCTATGCAGGAGGGTATGCGCGCCGCGTGGAAGACACGGTGACGATCCACTGCAACACCATTATGGCCGCCAAAGAAATCTTCAGCAGCCAGCCTGCATCGAAGTAACGGGAAAGACATGCAACTCCAACTGATCCGCCACGCTACGTTGCTTCTCGAATATGCAGGCTTGCGCCTGCTGGTTGATCCCATGCTGAACGATGCGGGGGCCGTGCCGGCCATTGAGAACACGCCCAACCAGAAGCCCAATCCGCTGGTACCGCTTCCCTGCCCGGCCATGGATGTTGTGAGCGACATTCAGGCAGTGCTGGTCACGCACACGCATCGCGACCACTGGGACGATACCGCCATCCAGTTACTGCCCAAAGATCTACCGCTTTTCTGCCAGCCCGAAGACCGGGCCAAAATGGAATCGTTGCATTTCGTGAACGCCGCGCCTGTCCACGAGGCGCGCAACTGGAGCCACATCTGCATCACGCGCACCGGCGGCCAGCACGGCACTGGAGACATCGGCAAGATGCTGGCGCCGGTCAGCGGCTATGTGCTGCAAACCTCCACCGAGCCAACCGTCTACATTGCTGGGGACACCATCTGGTGTGCGGAAGTGGCGGATGCCATCGAGAGGTTCCATCCTGAGGTGATTGTGGTCAATGCGGGCGGCGCAAGATTCCTGCAAGGCGATCCGATTACGATGAGCGGCGATGATGTCGTTCAGGTCTGCAAGGCCGCACCCCACGCGCAGGTAATTGCCGTCCACATGGAAGCCATCAATCATTGCCTGCTCACGCGAGCAGAATTGGCGCACCAGGCCCATCATGCGCGAGTGAAAGTAATCATTCCTGAAGACGGAGAGTTATTGGCATTGAGCAGCACCGGTTCAGCTAGCGGCCAGTAGCTGTTACCCCTGCTACAATTACCTAAGGCCCGCGCCTGCACACACATCTAATCTGCGGGCATTTCTTTTATGTTTGAGAACCTACAGGAAAAATTACAAAGAGCATTCAAAAACCTGCGCGGACAGGGCACTCTGACCGAAGAGAACATTCAGGAAGCCCTGAAAGAAATCCGCATGGCGCTGCTGGAAGCTGACGTCAATTTCAAGGTCGTCAAGCAGCTTATTGATCAAATCCAGGCAAAAGCCGTCGGACAGGAAGTAATGACCGCGCTCTCTCCTGCCCAGCAGGTGGTCAAGATCGTGCACGATGAACTCGTGGCAGTTCTGGGTGGTGACACAGCCAAGGTGCGCTTTGGAACTCCTCCGACAGTCGTGCTCATGGCCGGTCTTCAGGGTTCCGGCAAGACCACCACCTCAGGCAAGCTGGCCGCATGGCTCAAAAAAGGCGGACACCGCCCCATGCTGGTCTCGGTAGACGTTTACCGGCCTGCCGCCCGCCAGCAACTCAAGATCGTGGCCGACACCATCAAGGCCAATCTGTATGAAGGCAAGGTCGAGAACGCGGACACACCTACCGTCGAGCGCTTGGCGAAAGAAGCACGCAAAGAAGCCATCAATACCGGTTGCGATGTGCTGATCGTTGACACCGCCGGACGCCTGCATATTGACGACGATCTTATGTCGGAAATGCAGTCGCTAAAAAAGTTGTTGAACCCGCAGGAAATCCTGTTCGTGGCTGACGCGATGACCGGACAGGATGCGGTCCGCTCCGCCGACGAGTTCCACAAGAAGCTTTCCATCACCGGCGTGGTGCTCACCAAGATGGATGGTGACGCCCGCGGCGGCGCCGCGCTTTCCATCCGCCAGGTCACGGGGCAACCGATCAAGTTCATCGGTATCGGTGAAAAATATGATGCTCTGGAGCCATTCCATCCTGACCGCATCGTAGGCCGCATCCTGGGCATGGGCGACATTATGACGCTGGTCGAAAAGGCCCAGGAAAAACTGGATTCCAAAAAGGCCGAGGACTTCGCCAAAAAGGCCCTGGCCGGCGACGGCTTCTCGCTCGAAGACTTTCGCGACCAGTTGCGGCAGGTAAAGAAACTTGGGTCCCTGCAAAGCATTATCAAGATGCTGCCCAGCATCGGGCCCTTCGCCAACATGCAGAAAGCCGCCGACCAGGTGGACGACAGCCAGCTTGCCCGCGTGGAAGCCATCATCAGCTCTATGACCATGAAAGAGCGGCTGCACCACGAGATCATCAACGGCAGCCGCCGCAAGCGCATTGCCCGCGGATCAGGAACCAGCGTGCAGGAAGTGAACCAGCTTCTGCGCCAGTACGCCCAGATGCGCAAGATGTTCAAAGACATGGGCAAGGCCAGCTTCGGCCGCAAGCTCGCGGGCATGAAGTTCCCGGGAATGTAGGCATTTGTTTGTTGTTTGCTTCTGCTTTTGATTTGTCCCGAGCGAAGTGAGGGAACCCTATGCCCGCGAAACTGAGAGCCTGGCGATTTCCTTTGTGCAGGTAATTATCCGGACTCTCGATTTCCTAAGATATTCTTGCAGCTGATAGGGGTCCCTCCCTTCGGTTCGGGACTAAAGACAAATGCTGCACAACCAACTCGAAGAGCTCACCAGCAAATTGCGCTCACTGGTCCCCGCAGAGCGGCTGGCGACCATTGATCGCGCTATGACCCAACTGGAAGCTGGCAATATCGCGAGTCACGCACTCAAGAAAGGCGATCGAGCCCCGGAATTCGAACTACCCGATGGCGATGGGCTGATGTGGCGCTCCGCTGACCTGCTTGGCAACGGGCCGGTGGTTATACTCTTCTACCGCGGACGCTGGTGCGCTTATTGCAATGCCCAGCTTGTCGCCGTGCAGGAAGTTCATGCGCAAATCGCTGCCGCCGGTGCGTCTCTGGTGGCCATCTCGCCCCAGACGCAGAAACACACTTATATGACCCGCGATATGCACAAGCTACGCTTTCCGGTGCTAAGCGATCCAGGCAATCACGTGGCGCGCCAATTCGGATTGGTGTACCGCATCCCGGCAGAATTACAGGCGATGTACGAAAGCATTTACACCAGACTACCCGGATACAACGGCGACCAGAGCTGGGAACTGCCCTTGGCCGCCACTTACGTGATTCAGCCTGATAACCTGATTTCCTATGCGCGAGTGGATGTTGACTGGCGGCAGAGGCCGGAGCCGGCGGAGATTGCAGATGCGGTAAAGTAACCGGTAATGTCTGCGCGATTGAAAATCGAGCCCTTACCCACCCTCTATTTGCATTACCTGATCGCCACCATTTTGCTTGCTGTATTGTTTTGCCCTCTGACCGGATGCCGTGGGTCCGCTGCTCCCACGCGTGTGCCGGCCACGTCGCAGTCGCAAGCTTCAGCCGCAGGCGAAACGTTATGGCTCACCGGAAACGGACTGCGCCTGAAAACAGAAATCTTTCGCAGCGCAAAGCTAAGCGACCATCCGGTGTTGATTGTGGTGCTTCATGGAGACTCGCCGTTTCGTCCGCCTTCGTATCAATACGAGTTTGCACGCCAGGCAGCGGCACAGTTGGAAAATGCTGTTGTCATTCCAGTGCTGCGTCCCGGTTATACGGACGATTCGGGCGAGCAGTCACAAGGCGTCCGTGGGCGCACCACCGGCGACAACTACACGCCTGAGGTTGTGGATTCCATTGCCCAGATTATTGAACAACTCAAGAAGAAGTTCCATCCGTCTGCCACTCTGCTGGCCGGCCATTCCGGCGGCGCGGCCATTAGCGCCAACGTGCTGGGACGCTGGCCTTCGACCGTGAATGGAGCGTTGCTGGTGTCGTGTCCGTGTGATCTGCCCGCGTGGCGCAGTCACATGCTGAAGGTGCAGGGCAACCCCATCTGGCTGGCGCCGGTTGACAGCCTTTCGCCGCTCGATCTTGCCGGCAAAGTTCCAACCACTGTTCATGTACGCATGCTTGTCGGCAGCGACGATCCGGTTGCACCGCCCGAATTGACACAGCGGTATGCAGAAGCATTGCGCAACCACGGCGTTGATGTAACCGTAACGACCGCGCCCGGCCTAAAGCATGACATTCTGCTGGAACCTGTTGCCTTTGCCGAACTAAAAAACCTGGTCAAATCTGTAGGACATTAAGAACATGGGTGAGAACTTGAGTTTGTATGTCTCAACCAGTCATAAACCATAAAGAGCCACAACGCATTATTCACGACCGATGAGCAAAAAACGATATAAAGCAGTGTTCATGTAGTCTCGGGATGTAGCAATGATTGTAAGGGCGTCGACAGGTTGTTCTAGTGCGCTCCGCTCCAAAAGCAGGAGCTGCGGCCATTCGGCTCCGCTCAGGCCAAGCTCCAGCCGCGGCGCAAGGAAGTGTTTCTTTTCGTTTCCTACCCGGCACTCCGCTTCCAGATGCGCGACAGATGGGCATCTGGAAGCTCCGTGACCGGGCTACTTTCGGTCGTCCTACCGGACTGGAGTGTGGATATCCAAGGTGTCTCGTCAACGTGAAATGCGATGGAGTCGGCGTGATGAATAATGCAGGCATCGGGACGACACTCGTTCCGGGCTTTGAGTCCCTCGTTGCGCAGGCAATAGACGTAGCATGCTACGTCTCTACCGTCCATTTCGGTGAATCATTCAGGATCGGATGGTGAGAGAGCGTGCGTCTGCTGTTGGAAACGTCATTCATCGCTCTTTGCGATTGAGGGCAGATCAGCTATAAAGATCGGTCAATCACTTCACACCCTCCAAGGGGACATTGCATGAAAAAGCTCATCCTTCTTTTGTGTCTTATTTCGCAAGCGCTTCTTGCCCAGAACACTGCCGACAAAGCAGGCAGCAAGAAAGAAGAAGGCGAGCGCCATGAGTTCGTGATCGCCAACTTTCACACCGAGAGCGGCGTCACTCTGCCGCAGGCGCACATTGTGTACGGCACGTATGGACATCTGAATGCCGAGAAGAACAATGTCGTGCTGCTTCCTTCGCACTACATGGCCGATTTTCACGGCTATGAATGGCTGATCGGGCCGGACAAGGCGCTCGATCCTTCCAAATTGTTTCTGGTTGCGACCGAGCTGTTTGGCAACGGACATTCGTCTTCTCCCAGCAACACTCCTGAACCTTTTCATGGCCCGCGATTTCCGGTAACCACCATCCGCGACAATGTAGAAGCGGTGCACAGGCTGCTCACCGAAGAACTCAAAGTCACGCATCTGCGCGCGATCGTCGGCTTCTCCATGGGCGCGGAGCAGGCATTTCAGTGGGCGGTAAGTTATCCGGCATTTGCCGACCGCATCGTAGCCACTTCAGGCACAGCGAAATGCTATCCGCATGGCGTGGTGCGCCTCGAAGGGCAGATTGCCGCACTCACCACCGATCCTGCATTCAAGAACGGCGACTATACGGAACCTCCAATTAAGGGACTGGAGGCCTTTGCCATTGTGTGGACTGGCTGGCTGTTCTCACAGGAATGGTGGCGCAAAGAATTGTGGAAGCAGGACTCGCCGCCGGGAACCACGTTCGAGCAGGTGGTCAATAATTTCCGTACGCACTTCATCCCCGGCGCCGATGCCAACAACCTGATTTTGCAGATGCGCACCTGGGAAAAACATGATGTGGGTACCACGCCGGGATTCAATGGCGACGTGGAGCGTGCACTGCGTTCCATCAAAGTGCCGGTGCTCTACATGCCATCGGAAACCGACCTTTATTTTCCTGTGGGCGATGCGCGCTACGAGTCTGCTTTTATTCCCGGCGTCACGCTGATGCCGATCCCTTCATTATGGGGACACACTGCGGGCGCGGCCCCCAATCCCGCCGATGCCAGGTTCTTGAATGAGAATATCGGCAAGTTTTTGGCAAAGTGAACAGGAGGGTGTGGCGTTCATCGCAGCAAACCTGTGAGCCGCGCAAGGCGCGACTCAGAGACGGTGCCGAGCACCGTCTCTACGCGAATGTTTTCTGCCACTCTTCTTTTTTCTGCGACTCTATAGATGCTTCGCTGGAATTGCACTGCTGAACTAAAACCCCGGCGGTCTTTCTCCTACGACTCCGAAGCTGCGTTCGAGTGCCAGTCCTACACGCGCTATCGTGCCTTCATCGAAAAGTTTACCGATCAGGGTAATACCGTGAGGTACGCGGCGCGGCGGCGAGAACTTGGGCAGGGGATGAGCGGGATCGGGCGCCCAGTCACTGCGCGCCTCTGACACTTTCACAAAGCCTGCACGCATGGTAAGTGAAGGATGGCCGGTGAAGTTGGTTATCGTAAGCATCTCGTCACGCAATGACGGCACCAGCAGAAAATCAACCTGCGAGAAAACGCGGGCCATCTCCTTGGCTACCTTACGGCGGAAACGGTCGGTCTGCACGAAATCTACAGCCGAAAGAAAACGCGCCTGCCGGAAAAGGTTAGGCCATGCGTCGGGCACCTGGGCCTTCAACTGATCTACCTGGTGGCTCAGTGTGAGTTCTTCGAAAGCGGCCGCCGCTTCGGCAAACAACACCAATTGCAGCGAGTCATAAGGCCAGTCGGGCAGTTTGACTTCGACCGGAACCAAGCCAAGTTTCGGAAGCGTGTCGAGAGCAGCACGGTCTACTTCGGTAGCCGGATTCTCTTTCATCCATGCGGGGAAATAGCCAACCCGCAGCCCCTTGATCGGAGCGCCCGAATCATAATCAAGTTTGCTGGGCACGCTCTCAAGATCACCAGCATCGGGGCCCGAAATCGCATGTAGCACCAGCATTGCATCTTCCACGTTGCGGGTCATGGGCCCGAGTTTGTCGAGCGACCAGCAAAGAGTCATGGCGCCGGTGCGCGGCACGCGTCCGTAGGTAGGACGCAATCCGGTCACGCCGCACCTCATGCTGGGGCTGACGATGCTGCCCCCAGTTTCGCTGCCAATGGAGAAGCCCACCAACCCTGCGGCGGTGGCCGCCCCCGGGCCGGCGCTGGAGCCTGATGCTCCTTCTTCAAGCAGCCATGGATTCATAGTCTGGCCGCCGAACCAGATGTCATTGAGCGCGAGCGCACCAAGGCTCAACTTGGCGATGAGCACCGCGCCTGCGGCATCGAGGCGTTTCACTACCGCTGCGTCTTCGGCAGGTACGCGGTTCCTGAAGGGCTCAGCGCCGTAGGTGGTGGGAATGCCCGCAGTATCCAGAAGATCTTTGCCACCCCAGGGAACGCCGTGCAATGGCCCGCGATATTTACCGGCGGCAATTTCCTGATCGGCTTTTCTGGCCTGGGCCAGCGCGCGGTCGCGCGTGATAGTAATGACGCAACGAAGCTTGGGATTGAAACGTTCCATCCGCTCAAGATAAAGCTGCGTGATTTTCTCTGAAGTGAGCTGGCGCTTTTCGATCCAGCGGGCGAGATGCGTAACAGGCGCAAAGGCCAGATCCTCGTCGTTTCGCCGGCAACGGCCCCGGATCGGCCTTGGTCCAGACAAACTGATCGCGCTGCGGGGCTGCTTTCTCGCCGGGCAATACCGGATCCCAACGTGAGGCCGGGGCCAGCGTGGATTCAAGTTCCACCTTCTTCGGGCCGGTGCGACGCTCATAGAGCGACGCCATGGTCGTTCGCCAGCTATCCGCGGCCTGGGCGCGGTCAGCAGGGGTCATTTCCACTTGCACCAGCTTTTCGGCTTCAGCAAAGGTTGAAGTGGAGACCTGTGGCCCGACTGCGGGTGCGGTGCCGAATGCTGGTGGCGCGCCCGGAGGTGGTTCCCCCGGCTTCTGCGTCTTTCTTCTGCATATCTGGTTTCTGCTCACCCGTATGCGGCGGTGCTGATGTTTGGGCACTGCCAAGAGGCGTGACTGCTGCTCCCACCAATCCGATGGATGCATAGGTGAGAAATTGCCGGCGCGACTTCGACATTCGTTTTCCTCCGCAGCAAATTATAGACGGATGCCGCTAAGACCAGGATGAACCACGCAGGCACAGCGTAGCGGAGCCACAACCAAATTTTCGCAATCGGGTGATCGGGTGATCGGGAGATCGGGTGATCTGAAATCGGGCCATCGGGATCGGGACATCAAGAAATCGGGTCATCGAAACCAGATTCGACAATATGCGCGAGAAAAGTCGTCACGAAGAAACAGGAATTCCCCCATTAGTAATACGGAGTTTTTCCACGGAGAACGAAAAGGGAGTTTTCGGAACATGAGAGCGAACAGGCTTCAACAAATCACACGTCAGCAGGAGCAGCAGCCATCAAACCATGGATGCACAGATAAGGCACAAGTCCCTCAACGGAACTCCCGGGCTTCTAATGGAGAGACAGTCGAAAGCGAAAATACTTTAGTTGCTTTGCTGAAAAATCACTAATAGAATTCCTGCATTCATGCGCGCCACACCGAATCTCCGCAGGAATGTCAGGCCGCTTCCCCGGCTGGTGTATGAGCATCGCGGCGGCGGGCCACGGTGGCAGCGTGGCCGCGGCGGAAATAACAAGACATTTCTCTCCGGGCAGCCAGTCCCTGAAAGCGGAATCTACGAGGTTATCCACCATCGTGAACATCGTTTAGCACATGACGTTCTTATGCATGGCGGCGACATTTTCCCTCCTTGCGACCAGTGCGGCCAGGAAGTCCGGTTCCGGCTGATCCGGTCTGCGCCCTACATCTTCGAAGACCAGGATTTTATTGACGAGCCATAGCATTTTCGCCATTTGCGGAACGCTGCTGGCCCGTGCCGACGAAATGGGAATCTTCCCCGGCAAAATTCCGCCGTGCTTTGGCTATAATTCAAAGTCGTCCGGAGAACCAGATGGCGGCCAAGCCAGGCAAAAAAGCTTTACACACATCAGATTCACCGCGGCGAACCGATCTTTTGTTTGAGGCAGCCAGCGCGCTGCTCTCTTCGCGGCGTCTCAATGAGGTGCTACAGCGCATCTTGAAGTTTGCTGCTCTTGCCGTTCAAGCTGATGCCTATGCGGTATGGCGCTACAACAGAAGCAGCGATGCATGGGGCGCTATTGCCTCCGAGGGGCTTTCACCGGCATATCTGCAACGGTCCACGATTCCGTCAGGAAAGGCGCCGGTGTTTCCCGACAACCCGATTGTTGCGCCCGACGTATCCCGCTCGCCGATGCTGAAGGAGCGAAAGCAGGATTATGCGAGAGAAAATATCAAATCTCTGCTGGTTATGCCGCTCAAGATTCACGGCGAGAAGGCCGGCACCATTACTTTCTATTTTCATTCCCGGCGTAGCTTCGACGACCAGGAAACTAAAACCATCGAAGTGCTTGCTACACTGGCGGCAGCCGCTCTGGGTAACGCGGAACTTTACGAAGAACAGCTCAAATTACGAGAAGAGGCTGAGGCCCAAAGCCGCCGCAGCGGTTTTCTGGCCGATGCCAGCAATATTCTCAGCTCGTCTCTGGATTTTTCCACCACGCTGCAAAAAGTAGCGCAACTCGCCGTGCCGTTGATCTCCGACTGGTGCGCTGCCTATGTGCTGCAAGAATCGGGGATAATCCGGCGCACCGCAGTAGCCCATAAGGACCCAGCCAAACTGGCCCTGGCTAATGAGCTGTATACGAAATATCCGCCTACGCTGGAAGCAGGCAGCGCTATCGCCCAATGTGTGGCCGACCGCAAGACGATGCACATTGCGGACATTACCGATGAAATGGTGGTCAAAGGAGCGCGCGATGCTTACCACCTGCAATTGACGCGGCAATTGAATATAGCCGCCCTTCTGCTGGTTCCCATGATCTCCCGCGACCGCGTGGTAGGCGTTTTGATATTCGTGATGGCTGAATCGCGCCGGAAATTCACCAGTTCGGATATTGAAATGGCAAACGCCCTGGCCAGCCGCGCCGCCAGTGCCATTGAGAATGCATTGCTTTATGCGGCAGCGCAGAGAGAGGTTGATGTTCGTACGCGAGCAGAGCGGGAACTGCGCGTCAGCCAGGAAAGATTGCGGCTGGTACAGCGCTCTGCGCAAATCGGCTCATGGGAAATGGACCTCGAAACCGAGCACATCATCTGTTCTCCGGAGTTCGTTGAAATTCTGGGACTCGATTCCAACATAACTTCCCTGAGCTACAAAGACTTTCTGTCGCGTATGTATTTCTCCAGCGACCGGGAGCAAGCCGGACACGCGCTGAAAAGGGCGACCCGCTCCAGCCACGACAAAGAGTACGAAGTGCAGTTCCGCATCAACCACCCCAGTGCCGGCGAGCGCCTACTCGCCAGCCGGGGCAGGGTTTTCTACAACGAAGGCAAACCGGTGCTGGTCGCAGTGCTGGTTGACATTACGCTCAGCAAGGCAAGGGACTCTTAAATCGAGCGATCATTCCAAATTGTTATGCGAGATCAGAGAGGAAAAATACTCAACTATCCCATGGGTATTCGCAGTAATCCAGATTAAGTGTGCTTATACACTGGTTGATTGTCCAAATCCGCTCGCTGGTTTTACCACTCAATAAAATCACCGAAAAAAATGAGAGAGCACTTGCAATTCGACAATGCAGGTATGTTGGCAACAAGATTCTTAAGGAAAACTCAAAATACATTGACACTGGTATTTTGCTGTTACTATCATCGGCCAACAACTTGCTTTTAGTTTCACTGCGAATACTTTCACAGCATTCGCCCTGTTGGACTGTTTCGACGGGCAGTCTGACTGGTCTTCTGGTTCAGTGGCTTCTTCCGGGGCCGACAGAGATACTTCCGGGCAGCCGTTGCCTATTGCATTTTTTGCACAACGGACTGATGCAGGTTACGTGTATGCGTAATCCTGCGAACCTCCATCTCTTTCTCCCCGACAGCACACTGATCGCCTTCCGTTCATTTCGAAAGGAACCCACATGTACTACAACGCCAATGGGGAAAAAGTCTCCCGCGCCCGATGGAAAGAGATGTACAACGCTTTCAAGAACCGGCAAGAGCTGGTGAAGGCAGGATTCAATCGGCGCGATCTGCTGAAAATGGGATTGCTCACCAGCGCCGGTATGCTGGTAGCGAAAACCGGATTGAGCTCTCGCGCCTGGGCTGATAGCTGGGGTTCAGGGAACTGCTACTCCGGCACCAGCGGATGCGGTAACTGTGCCAGTCCCGCCACCACACCCTGGGTCATGAACATGCCCATTCCGGCAGTCAAGCAGCCGATCTCAGTTTCACAACTGACCGGCCCAGCGCCCACCATCGCTCCCAATAACGCAATCAATCCCGCCACGGGAATTGCTTACGAAGGCCGCACCCGGGCGCACCAGACGCCAATCGGCAGCAACGGCAATCTGCCCTTCCCGGCAACCAAGGTTTACCAGGTTTCGCAACAAGTAGGAAATATCAGCATGTCACCTTCACTGCCGTTGCAGCGCATGTGGACATTTGACGGAGCCAGCCCCGGTCCGACCTATGTGGCTCATTACGGCGAGCCGATTTTGATTCGCAACTACAACAATTTGCCGGCTGACAACGGCGGCTTCGGAATCAACTCGGTCTCCACGCATTTGCACAACGCGCACACGCCTTCTGAGAGTGATGGCTTCCCCTGCGATTATTTCGCTTCTGGCCAGTATTATGATCAGTACTATCCCAACCAGCTCGCCGGTTTTCTTTCCGACCATAGCCAGACCAATGGAGACCCCAACGAAGCGCTGAGCACCCTGTGGTATCACGACCACCGCGAAGGCTACACAGCGCAGAACGTGTACAAGGGCCTGGTCGGACACTACATTCTGTTCAACCAGTCCGACACTGGCGACGAGACTACCGGCTTCCGCCTGCCTTCATTCCCGAACTACGACATCCCCATGATGTTTGCAGACCGCTGCTTCGATGCGACTGACGGCAATCTGGTGTTTGATACTTTCAATATTGATGGCATTCTGGGTGACAAGTTCCTGGTCAATGGCGTAATCCAGCCGGTGCTGCATGTGAGTCCCCGGCGCTATCGTTTCCGCTGGATCAACACCGGGCCATCACGCTTCCTGCAACTCTATCTCACCGATTTGACCAACCCGTCGGCATCACAGCCTTTCTGGCAGATTTCCAACGACGGCAACCTGTTGCCTCATCCAATCCAGGTGCCGGCGGTGGCCCTGGGCGTAGCCGAACGCAGCGATGTGATCATTGATTTCCGCAACTACGCGGGAAAGACGATCTACATCGAAAACCGCCTGAACCAGCCCAACGGCCAGGGTGGTCCCACCGGCAGCGTGGTTGCAGGCGGCCAGGGATTCCTCATGCTAAAGATTGTCGTGGATGGGCCTACCGTCACGGACAACAGCGTAGATCCCGCGACCAATCCGGCTTACTACACTCTGCCGAGCGTAAGCGCCACTCCGCGGGTGACCCGCAACTTCAACTTCGATCAGGGGCGCAATGGCCAGTGGACCGTCAATGGCAACCTCTTCGACTGCAACACAGCGCGGTTCACGGTGCAGCAGAACACCCTGGAGCAATGGAACTTGCAAAACGGCTGGAACTGGTCGCACCCCATCCACGTGCACATGGAAGAGCACCAGGTGATCCAGGGCGCTCCAGGTCTGTACGGCAGCAGCAGTAACGATTCGTCAAACTACAGCCGCTACGGCAGCCAGTATTGCTGGTCGGGGTGCAGCAGCACCAGTGAAACCGGCGTGAACCTGGCCCGTAAAGATACTGTGCGTATGGTGCCCAAGGCAAATGCCAGCATCAAGATACGTTTCCGTGACTGGCAGGGACGGTATGTAATGCACTGTCACAACGTCATCCATGAAGACCACGCCATGATGTTGCGTTTCGACGTGGGGCCGACTGGCGATACGAATACACGTCCGTAAACCCGGTATGTGGCAGCGTGGGACCCACGCTGCTGCAACCATTCCGCCGCGCGTCTCTCGAGAACGCGGGCTGAAAAATACAGGAGTCGTTATGTCAGAAATGAATCGAAGAAAGCTGTTTACCGGGCTTGCGGTACTTCCATTTGCAGGAACGCTGCTGGCCCATTCCAGCGAGAAGACAATTTTGCCCCGCAAATTTCCGCCGCCGCTTTCCGGCCGTGAGCGCATGCGCCAACGCTACTTTCCCAACCTGGAGCTGATCACGCAGGAAGGCAAAAAGGTGAAATTTTATGACGATGTTCTCAAAGACAAAATCGTCATCCTCAATATGATGTATGCCAACTGCGAGGGCATCTGTCCCACCATTACTTCTAACCTGAAGAGAGTGCAGGCATTGCTCAATGAGCAGATCAGGCACGACATCTTCATCTATTCCCTGACCATCAAGCCGGAAGAAGATACTCCCGAAAAACTCAAGGAATATGCCGCCATGCACGGCATTAAGGACAAAAAATGGACGTTCCTGACCGGCAAACCGGAAGATATGGACATGCTGCGTCACAGCATTGGCTTTGCTGATCCTAACCCCACGGTTGATAAAGACAAATCGAAACACAGCGGCATGCTGCGTTACGGCAATGAGCCTTTATCTATCTGGGGAACTTGCCAGGGCAGCGGCAAGCCGGAGTGGATCGCACAGGAAGTAGGCTTTGCTATTCCCCGGGAATTCAAACGCAATCCGCGCATCAACGAATAGCGGAGATCTAAAAGACTTGCCACATCCCTTATGTCATTGATAGAGGATGTAAAACATAAGAAAGATGAGACGCAAAAGGGTCTTTCATTCGAATGGCCGCCAGACCTCTGGCGGCCATTTTTCTTGTTTGTTATGCAAGATCAAAGAGCAATACTTCACTGCCATCGGCTGCTCCCGTGATCTGAAGCGCCGGTTCTGCTGCAATCGCCGCCCCATCACCAGCCTTCAAGTGTTGTCCATTCAAAGTGACCTTGCCGCGCGCTACCTGGAGCCATGCGTAACGACCCTCTTTCAATGGATACTCGACCGACTGGCCGGCTTCGAGTTGTGTGGCATATAACTCGGCGTCCTGGTAAAGAGTGACTGCGCCGTCCTCTGGCTTGGGCGAAGCCACCAGGCGCAATTTACCCTTCTTCTCTTCCGCCGGAACCGTTTTCTGCTCATACATGGGCTTGATTCCTTCTTTTTCCGGCAGGATCCAGATCTGTAACAGATGCACCGGTTCACTCTTCGAATGATTGAATTCGCTGTGGCGCACACCGGTTCCGGCGCTCATCTTCTGAACCTCACCGGGGCGGATCACCGAACCTGTGCCCATGCTGTCTTTGTGCTCCAGTGAGCCTTCGAGCACGTAGGTGATGATCTCCATGTCACGATGCGGATGCGTGGGGAACCCGTAACCGGGACTTACCCGGTCTTCGTTGATTACGCGCAGGCTGCGGAACCCCATGAATCTGGGGTCGTAGTAATCACTGAAAGAAAATGTGTAGTGGGTATCGAGCCAGCCATGATTGGCGTGTCCTCTCTGGTCTGCGCTTCTTATCTGGATCATCGGGCACCTCGCTTCGAGAATCTTGTTTCCGAATGGATTAGATGCTTTGACGTCAAAATAGTTTCAAAAGGGGTGGGCCGAGTTCAGCCCCCCGGGTGTACATCAAGGGCATAGCCAAATCCCGCCGAAATACTGATAATGCTGGGATTAGAGGGTATGGTGAGACTTAGAGTTTTCGGTGGGCTGACGACACAAGTATCAGGGCACAAGTATCAGGGCACGAGTTTACTCATACCGTAAAGGCGCATAACCATTGGGCTTCAGAGCGTGTGTGAGAACTCGATTTTCGTGGTCACAGCACCATGTGGTTTAGAGTGTGCAGGGGCTGAAAGCCCAAGATTTATAGCGCTTTTTCGGCACGCCTAAAGTCGTGCCCTGTTACATGTTTCGGTTGATGCAATCAAACTCTAGTTCTCACACACGCTCTGAAGCCCCTGCATACCTTCGACATCACGATAATGTCGCTGTGGCATCGAGCTCTCACACACCCTCTTTGGCCGCCGTGTCCAATCCTTCATGAGATCGGTTCTAGCTTTCGCCTTTGCCCAGTTTGCGGCAGAGATCGCCGAGTTGATCCTGTTCTGATGCGCTGAGACGGCCCATGACCTCCGCGATCTGGCGAGCGTGGTCGGGGAAAATTCTGGCGATGAGCTTTGACCCGCTGGGGGTAATGGTGGCGAGAATAAAACGTTTGTCCTGCCCCTCTTGCCGCCGTTTTACCAGACCTCTCTTTTCGAGGTTGTCGAGCACCATGGTGAGATTGCCGCTGCTTCTAAGAATCCTGCGCGCCAGCTCGCCAAGGTATAACGGGCCCAGATGATAGAGAGCTTCGAGCACGGCAAACTGGCTGTAGCTGAGCCCCTCATCTTCGAGACCGGCCTTGGCAAAGGTTTGCGTAGTGTTGGCCGCACGGGCCAGTTTGATATAGGCGCTTAGAGCACGTTTCAGTTCAGCACGAGGCTTGGAAGGCTTTGGCATATCCCGGAAGGAACAGATTCTATCAAATGACGATAGATCGTATATAGCCGGGTCTCCAGACCGGACATTACCCTCTGTTCAACAAATGCTGTGAAGCAAAAAGGCATGACCGCAGCCATGCCTTTTTTACGATCAGAGAACCTTACTGGATATCGAACTGCTCGATGTGCAGCAGGGGATCGGACTTAATCAGAATGGTCCGGCGGGTCAGCTCTTCCATGTCTTCGATCCAGCGCCCGTTATTGGCTTTAAGCGCTTTAGCCACCTCAGGGTTCACCCGCACCATAACATCATGTTCAAAATGCCGGGCCATCTTACGCATTTCGACATAGATCTCGTTGCAGATGGTAGTAACCGACTTGATCATTCCCGTGCCGGTGCAGACCGTGCACTGCTGCCCAAGTGTGCGTTCCAGTGACTGTTTCACCCGTTTGCGGGTAATGGCCACCAGTCCGAAATCATTGAATTGCAATCACCTTTGAAGGAGCGCGGTCGGCCTTCATAGCTTCTTCCAATGCCTGCATGACTTTTTGGCGGTTCCTGCGCTCGTCCATATCAATGAAGTCAATCACAATAATGCCGCCCAGGTCGCGCAGCCGTATCTGGCGCACGATTTCCTTAATGGCATCAATGTTGGTCTTCACGATGGTGTCTTCGAGGCGCGCAGTCTTGCCCACATACTTGCCGGTATTGATATCAATGGCCACCAGCGCCTCTGTCTGGTTGATCACGATATAGCCGCCGCTCTTGAGCCATACTTTTGACTTAAGCGCCTTGTTGATTTCATCGGCGATGCTGAACTGTTCGAACAGCGGCGTCTCTTTGGTGTAAAGCTTGACCCGCTTGAGTAGCGAAGGTTGAAAACGGCTTACGAAGCGCAGTATGCGTTCGTATTCCTGCTCGGTATCTGCCCAGATGGAAGAAAAGTTCACGCTGACCTGGTCGCGCAGAATTCTTTCTACCAGATTCAGGTCGTGATAAATCAAAGCCGGCGCCTTGGATTTTTCTGCTCGTCCGCGATCTCGGTCCACAGATTGATCAGGAAGCGGATGTCCGCGCGTAGATCTTCTTCATTGGCCCCGGCCGCTGCCGTGCGGACGATGAACCCGCCATGGGCATCGCCGCGCTCGCTGATCACAATCCGTTTCAGCCTCTGGCGTTCTTCATCTGAGGCGATTTTGCGCGACACGCCGGTGTGATGCACCGTAGGCATATAGACCAGGAACCGCCCAGGAAGCGCAATGTGACTGGTGATGCGGGCGCCTTTCTTCGCGATAGGTTCCTTGGCAATCTGCACCAGAATCTCCTGCCCTTCTTTCAGCAGGTCAGAGATGGCAGGCAGGTGGCGCTGCATTTGCGGGCGTGGACGCCCACGCATGCGGCGTCCGAACTTGCGGTTGCGGCGGTCGTCGCCTTTGCGCTCGGTGCGCTGCTGATAACCGGCAGTGCCGGCAGGAGCGCGCATTGCGGCGCGGCCCTCTTCCGGTTCTTCGCTTTCATCAGCTTCGTCGTCTTCTTCGTCGCCGCTTTCTTCAGCGGCTTCAAAGCCCTCTGGCTCTTCGAAGTCTTCGGAGCCATGCAGACCTTCGCCCTCATATTGTCCGGTGGCATGTTCATTGACGTGGGCATCGCGGACTGCTTCCGTTAACTCTCCACTCAATGACACCATCTGCTCATCAGCCCGGGACATATCTTCTTCTTCAAAGTCGTCGAACTCCGCGGCATCGAGATGTTCTTCGAATGCGCTCAGCAGTTCACTCTCTTCTTCTTCGATTTCCTCTTCTTCCACCGTGCCTGAAGAGGAATGGTGCCAGGGGTTCCTATTGCCGGCCTGAGCATCGCCACCCTCCTGCTCGCCCGCAGGGATCGCTGAGATAGACTCTGTTTCCTGCGCTTCGCTGCTCATCTCAGAGGGGTGGGATGGGTGCTCGAATGTTTCTTCCACTGTCTCTTCTTCTGTCTCTTGTTCCGGTACTTCTACTGCGCCACCGCCGAAGACGCTGGCTACATTCATGTTTTCCATGCGCTGCTGATCTTCATGCGATGAAGACTGTGCCGGTTCGTGGCTTGCATCTTCGTGTGCTGCTGTCTGCGGTGTGTGCTCTTCTCTTGCCGGCGTTTCTGTAGGAACATGACGAGTTTCGCTGGAAGCAGCTTCCTCAGGAGCGAATCCGGCATGTAGTTGCTGCGACGGCTGATGCTCAGTCTGGGAGTGTTCCTCAAACGAAGCATGTTGTACTGGCTCTGCTACCTGATGTTCTGCTGCCTGATGTCCAGCAATCTGATGCGGTTCCGGCTCGGCCACGGTTGTGGCTGAAGCCACCGCTTCCGGAGCCTGCCGTTCTTCGTGCTGGGAAACATCATGCCGACGAGATTCGTGGTGCTTGCGATCGCCGTGCTTGTATTTGGAAATAGATTCGCCCGGCAACGTCATGGAACCGGCCGAGAACTGGCTGGCGTCCAATACGTATTCGGTAGAAGGTTTCGGCCTGGGCTGGGATGCAGCAGGAGTTACAGCTTCGGGCTTTTCCTGCGCCGCTCCGGCGGGCTGATACTTGGAAATGGATTCTCCGGGCAGAACAATGGGTTCATAACCGGGCTGCGGCGTCTGGCTTTCGTGAAAACTTTCCGAAGGACGGCGGTCGTACTGCGAACGTTCGTTGAAACGTTGCCGTCCGCGATCGTGTCCGCGGTCACCACGCTCGAAGCCACGATCACTGCGATCAGATCCGCGTTCACTGCGATCAAAGCCACGCTCAATGCGTTCAGGGCGGTCTCCATGCTCTGTCGCATGTTCCGCAGGCTCTGCGCTGAGTTCCTCAGGAATGTGTATTTGCTGCTCGGCCTCATGCTCAGGACTTTCTCCGGCAGGCTCGGTGCTGCGCTCTGGACTCCGCTCCTGACCACGATCGCCACCACGGTCTGGGCGGTCTTGCTGGAAGCGGTCACGTCCCCGTCCGCGACGGCGGCGGCCGCGCCATCTGCGCGTGCCTTCGCGGTCTCCGGATTCGGGGCTGCCTTCAGCTTCGGCGGAAGCATCTGCCTGATTTGCATCTGAAAATTCAGCGGCTTCAAAACCTTCTGCCCGGGCATGATTTCGTCGGCTTCGAGTGGCCTCTGGTGAAATTCCTGCCGAGGCTCTGAAACTACATGGACATCGTGCCGGGACCGCGCGACCACCTGCTCGATGGCTTCGGTATCATCGTCTTCTTCTTCAAGCAGGAAGTCGGAAACGTACAGGAAAGCGTCGCGTTCCAATCCTATATTTACGAATGCGGATTGCATTCCTGGTAAAACGCGGGTGACCCGGCCTTTATAAATGGACCCGGCCAGGGTGTATTCATTCTCACGTTCGTAATAAACTTCTGTGAGCTGGTCATCTTCGACAATAGCCACCTTCGTCTCATGGGGCGTCGAAGAGACAAATAGTTCTTTTGACATGGACTTCTCCGGTATTGCACCGGCCCGGACGAAGGAGTGGATTCAGAGGAGTGAAACTACAAAATCGTGGTCGCGCAGGGGTATGCGCATTGTGCTGAGATATTCAAGTCCGCGAAGAAGGTACACGCTCGCCCTGTGGAAGTATGGCTTCCCTGAAGCTAACGCAGCCTGCCTATGATCTGTATGAAAAATCTCTTGCACCCTGGCATCACCGGGTTTGTGGCCGCTCCGTAATTTACGGGGCCGTTCCCCGCCCGGAAATGCTTTTCTCTGAATTCTCTCCGGCTTCCTTCATTGGGCCGGTTGCCCTCTTTCACGTAAGGGCCCACGTTTAATCTTTATCTCGTTCTACAACTGCGCTGCTGGAGCGCCAATTCTGCTGCATTTAGTTTACGAAACGGCGCATACGAATATTCATCACAATTCCCAGCGCCAGAAACATAAACAACAGTGAAGAGCCACCATAGCTCATCAACGGTAATGGAATTCCGGTGACGGGCATATACCCAACCACCATGCCGATGTTTACCAGTATATGGAACAGCAAGACCGCTACCACGCCCATCACCACGAAGCCGCCAGAGCGGTCAGGCGCGGTCTGGGCATTGTGGATCAGCCGCATCAGCACCATAAAGTATAGCAGTAGCAAGCCTACCGCGCCCACAAACCCATGTTCCTCACACCACGCGGCGAAAATGAAGTCGGTGTGCGGCTCAGGAAGAAAAGCGCCCTGGGTCTGCGTACCTTTGCGGATACCTTTGCCCCAGATACCGCCCGAACCGACCGCGATCTTCGACTGGTCAAGCTGGTAGCCGCCCTTCTGGGAATCCGCTTCAGGATGGAGAAAGGTAGTAAGACGTTCCTTCTGATAGGGCTTAAGCCCATAATGCCAGACAGCCGGCATCAGCACTCCCGCCACCAGCAGAATCACAGCCGCATGGCGGAACTGAATGCCGCCCAGAAACAACGCCATGATCGCAACCGGCACATAAGTCAGCGCGGTGCCGAGATCAGGCTGCTTCAGCACCAGCATCATGGGAACCGCCGCGATCAGGCCGGCTTTCACCACATCAGACAATTCGGCCGAACGCTCGTTATCTTCACTGAAATATTTAGCCAGCGCAATAATCAAGACCAGCTTTACCCACTCGGAAGGCTGAAAGTGCTGTCCGCCGGGTAGCTGGATCCAGCGGCGCGCGCCCAGGTACTTCTTGCCGAACAGAGTTACCGCCAGCAACGAAAGCACCGAAGCTATATAGAACCACTTGGAATTTTCCAGCAGCACCTGGTAGTTGATCATACTGGTGATGAACATCAGGCTAAGGCCGCCGATGATCCAGTAAATCTGCCGGATATGAGAGCCGGCAAACTTGGTACCCCAGGTCGTGCTGTAAATTTCAAGCACGCCCAGAACACAGATCATGAGCGTGAATGCCAGCAGCACCCAGTCAAAATCACGAAAGGAAATCATCCGGCGCATCTAGTTCGTTCCTCCGGATGTGCCCACCTGGGTCATCTTGCTCGCCGCTGGTACTGACAAAATGGAAGCCAGTGCGTGCGATGTCCGCTTGGAAGCGCCTTTGGAATGTCCCATCTTCAGCCGTAACGTGCCACCCTGAAGACGGTCTTCCGCAGATTGGTCCGCTTGGGCCTGCTCTGCCTTGCTCTGGTCTTCCTGGTCGTGATCGTGGTCGGCAGTCTCAGGATTGTTCCACAGCCCTGCCACCGGAACCGAACCGGGATCGGTCTTGTCGCTGAAGAGCATGGGATTGTTGTGAACTCGACGCTGCTTTTCCACGTAGGCTTTGATAACCTGCGAGGCTACCTTGGCCGCCAGATAGCCGTGTTCACCCTGTTCCAGCAATGCGCACACAACTATTTCAGGATTACGGCGGGGAGCGACGCCAGAAAACCATCCGTTATCTTTGAACTGCTTGCCGCCTCCGCCTTTACTTTTACGGAGCATGTTGCTGACCACCTGGGCGCTGCCCGTTTTTCCGGCGAAGTCTATGCCCTGAAGATGCTCGGCGCCAGCTGTGCCACCCGGATTGACAACTCCGGCCATTGCATCGGTGATGGTGATCCAGCCTTGCGGGTTGATGGGAATGTGGGTTGCATTACCACTGTCATCTGAGGATGGCAGCTGGTCATAGGCAACAACATGTGGCCGGTACATTGCTCCACCCATTGAGATAGCGCCAATCGCACGGGCTAACTGGATGGGAGTGGTGGCCACAGCGCCTTGTCCGATGCCCACTGAGATCACTTCACCGGCATACCACTTCTGGCGGAAGTTCTTGATCTTCCATTCTTCTGAAGGCATCACTCCGCTGGCTTCGTTGGGCAGATCAATGCCGGTTTTCTTGCCAATACCAAAAGCGGACGCCCACTTGGCAATCTTCTCAATACCCAGTCGCTCGGCAAGCGTATAGAAGAATACATCGCAGGATTGGTAAATGCCTTTGGCAAGATCAACCGGACCATGCACACGGCGCTCAGCCACTACCCAGCACTTGAAATAACGTCCGTAGAACACTCCACCGCCACCGCAGTTTACGTGCAGGTTCTGGGCAATACCTTCCTGTATGCCGGCGACCGACATAATGATCTTGAAGACCGAACCCGGAGCTAGCTGGGCCTGAATGGCTTTGTTCAGCAGAGGATGGTTCGGGTCGGTGATGAGCTGGTTCCATTCATCCCGCGAGATGCGAACCGCAAAGTCATTAGGATCGAACGTAGGCCGGCTGACCATGGCGAGAATTTCGCCGGTTCGCGGATCCATCGCGACAATGGCGCCGTTCTTCCCTTCCAGCGCCTGCTCGGCTGCAATCTGAATGTCGAGATCAATGGTGAGCTTCAGCGGTTTGCCCGGTACTGCCGGGTCCTGGCTCAGACGCCCCACTTCCCGCCCCTTGCTGTCAACCAGCACCCGCCGCGAACCATCTTTACCCATGAGATTTTGGTTGTAGTACTCCTCGACTCCCGACTGGCCGACGATATCGCCGCGCTCATACAGCTCAAACTGAGGAGTGTTGAGCATGTCTTCGCTGACTTCACCCACGTAGCCAATCAGATGGGCCATGAAGCCGTTTTTCGGATACAGACGGCGATGCACCATGATGGTTTCCATTTCAGGAAACTCATCGCGATGGGACTCGATGAAGGCACGCTCATCGGGAGTAATGTCTTCCTTCAATACGATGGGTTGAAATGCAGGGGCATGAGCAAGCTGCAATTTGTGCAGCTTGGCGCGAATTTCATCAGCGGAAATGTGCAGGCCATCGGCAATCTTCTGGGCATCGGCATTCAAGTCGCGTACCTGGTCCCGCAATAGCCACGCCGAGAACGAAGGATAGTTGTCAACGATGATGCGGCCTTCGCGGTCGAGTATCTTGCCTCGCGGCGCCAGCACTGGAACGCGGCGCACGCGGTTCTGCTCGGCCTTCACTTCATACTCGTCGCTGCGGCGTACCTGGAGGCTCCAGAGTCCGTAGGCAAGGACAAGAAAAATAGCCAGCACTGCGTATTGAATCGCGGAGAATTTCGTCTGCGGAAGTTTTTCGTTGCGGCCGATCATAACTGCTCAAGAACTGTCTTGCTGCGACAGTCTTTCAAGTGTGAAATGTACAGAGAGCCCTCGATGTAGAGTACCTCAATTCAGCCTGCGTTAGTGTAGGACAAAGCACTGACAAATAGTTACTAAAGGGTTAAGTAACCGGATAGGCAAGCGAGGCTGGCTCCGTGGGAGGATCATCCAGAAATATCTCGACCAGTTCCGTAACCCACGTCGGAATTCCGATGCCAAAGAAGTCCCGGTCTTCAGTCCAGATGGGGCACTGGAGTAATAGGGCGGTGGCCACAACTGGCCAATCATCCGGATCGCGCCTCGAAATGCGCTGGCGGGCCTGCTCTTCAAATTGTTTGTAGGCGCTTTCTTCAACAGGAGAAACAAGTTGGCTGAGTTGTTGAAAGAAAGTATTTGGCTCACTCACATCAATAGCACGCCTTGCGGCTATGTCAGGAATATATTGTTGAGCTTCCACGAAACAAGTGCCTGGCCTGCAGACCTGACAGCCTCCGCATATTCTTCAATGGCCTTCCAGACCTTCCGACCAAATGTGGCTCGTAACAGGATATTGGCATCAAGAACCAGCACCTTCTTGTTCATTATTTTTGTTTGCGCATTGCGCGCCAGCGTTCAAAGTCTTCAATAATATCGTCTTCAGTAATTCCCTTAGCAGCCATGATTTCGTCCAGACGGGACTTAGCTTCGCGAAGCGCAATCTTTTCTTCTTCCGTTCTTTTGCGTCTGACAGGAAAATAAAACCCAATCGTCTCGCCATGGCGTGTGACAGCCAGAGGTGAAGAGCCCTCTAAATGGCTGGCGAGATTTTCTCGAAACTCGCGTATCCCTACTTCTTTCAAATCCTCCATATTGCACCTCAATTGTGTACCCTTGCGTACACAATCCTATTCCAGGGAGACCATTCCATGCAATTGAATAATTGGTTCAGGCCCGTTCTTTGAAACGGTCGAGAAGGGTAAACAGCACTACGGCCAGCAGGCCGTTCAAGAGCGCCTGCACCAGCACCCGAGGCCAGCGCCAGGGTTCGCTCGCACCTACCAGAGCAATTACGATACCGGCGTAAATGACCTGATGAAGCACGTAGAAGCCGAAGGTCATCAGGAAACGTGACCCAGGATTGTCCACGTCAATCTTGACGCCGAGTGACGCAGCGAAATAGCCGATCAGGGTTTTGGAAATGCCGTATAAGCCCACGGGATGTCCGCTTCCGGCGATGGCATCCTGCAACGTGCCTATGATTGCGCCGGTGAGCAGGCCGGGAATCGGACGCCGCCGGGACACTGCAAAGAAAATCGTCACCAGCAATGGAAGATCGAAGGCCTCAAGAAATCTCAGTCGCAAGGGAAACAGACTTTGGATGAGGAGGGCCAGCATCGGAACGGAGAACGACACGATCCAGCTAAACCGATGGACCTCGATCTCTTCGCGCGATGTATACGAAACGGCAACGTTCATCGTGGTGGCTTCTCCGAAGTGCTGGGCGGTTTATCGGCGCTTGAATCTGGTGTAGTTGTGGCCGTCACGGTCGAATTACTGGGTTTCTTGTCGGGCTTGGCCGCAGCTTTCTTAGGCTTGGAATCAGGTTTCGCTCCAGCGTTCCCGTTTGCATCAGCAGGCTTTTTCCCGGACTGACTTGCATTGAAATTCGTAGTGGGTTTTACGCCTGGGTCTGAAGACGCACCAGCGGTTCCGGCTGTTTTCTTCGTCTCGCCTGATGCTGCGGTTGTTTTTCCCGAAACTCCAGCCGGAGAATTGGCCGGCTTGGTACTGCTTGCCGATGGGTCGCTTGTCCCCGCTGGCTTGTTCGCGGCACTATCCGCTGGTTTGCCTGCTGCGGCTGTCTCCGGCTTTTTGGTTCCCGTACCTGTCTTGTTGCTGGGCGCTCCCGGAGTGCCCGGCTTGGGCTCCACTTTGGGCACTGACGGCAACCGCTCGGCCAAAACATCTGCGGCGCGCGAATGTCCTGAGTCGGCGCTGAGAGCCGGCGATTCGTCGGTTATTCTGGTGATCACCAGCACTTCTTCCAGGCGGTTCAAGTCAGCGGCCGGCTTCACTTTGATAAACAAGAAAGGTTCGCTGTCGCGGTCTTGCCTGGCCACAGACACTGTGCCAACCGGCAGTCCTTTGGGATAAATGCGGTCGCCACCGCTGGTAATCACAGGTTCGCCGGCTTCCACTTTTTCGTCGGACATAATATCGCCAACAAACACTTCGCCTTGATTGGTTCCCTTGAGCACTCCCTGAAGCCGTGAGGTTTGCAGGATCACGCCCGCGCCGCTGTCACGATCGTTCACCAGCAGCACCTGGGCGCTTCGCGCAAACACATCTTTCACTTTTCCGACTACGCCATCCGGGGTAATCACCGCCATGTCGGGCCTGAGCCCTGCGTTCGTACCTTTATCAATCAGGATCACATGCGACTGCTCGCTGCCGCTCGATCCAATGACCTGTGCCGCGACGGTCTGCGAAACGAACTTTTCGCGGAAGCCAAGCAGCGCCTGCAACCGGTGCGCCTGCTCAGCGTCTTCGCGGAGCCGCACCTGTTCCAGGCGCAGGCGGTTTATCTCTTCCTGCAAATCGTGGTTCTGCTTACGCACATCATGCAGATCAACATAATTGCGCCAGGTATTGCGGAAGAAGTGTCCGGTGCCGACAAAAGCTTTTTCAACGGGAGTAATGGAGCTTACGGTCCATACGCGAATGAGCCTCGGCCCATTGCTGGAATTGGGGGACTTAGGGTCCGGACGCTTGACCTGGGTGGCCAGTCCGATGACCTGAACTACGAGCACCGCCATGAGCACAAGCGGATTCTTATAGCGGCTGAAAAAGCTTTCCATGATGCTGGGAACGACGGCGGGACTGTTAATCCCGCCCTTGGTCCTTATTCGATAGAGATCTTCCGCAGGAGTTTGAAGTCGCTGAGCATCTTTCCTGTGCCCAGCACTACGCTGGCCAGCGGATCATCTGCGATGGAAACCGGCAGGCCGGTTTCTTCGCGGATACGTTTATCAAGGTTCTTGAGCAGAGCGCCGCCACCGGTCAGCACGATGCCGCGGTCGCTGATATCCGCGCTCAACTCCGGAGGCGTGCGTTCCAAAGCCACGCGAATGGCATTCATGATGGTGCTGATGCACTCGCTCAGGGCTTCGCGGATTTCACTATCGTCAATGGTGATGGTCTTGGGCACGCCTTCAATCAAGTTGCGCCCTTTGATTTCCATGGTCAGGGGCTTATCCAGCGGATACGCCGACCCAATTTCAATCTTGATCTGCTCGGCGGTGCGCTCGCCAATCAGCAGGTTGTACTTGCGCTTCAGGTAATTCATGATGGCTTCATCCATCTGATTACCGGCCATGCGCACCGAACGCGAATACACGATGCCGCTGAGCGAAATCACAGCGATATCGGTAGTGCCGCCGCCAATATCAACCACCATGTTGCCGCTGGGTTCTGTAATGGGTAGTCCTGCGCCAATGGCTGCCACCATGGCCTGTTCCACCAAGTGGACCTCGCTGGCTTTGGCGCGGTAGGCGGAATCCATGACTGCGCGCTTTTCCACCTGCGTGATTTCAGAAGGCACGCCGATCACGATGCGCGGATGCACCATCATCTTGCGGTTGTGCGCCTTCTGAATGAAGTAATTCAACATCTTTTCCGTGACTTTGAAATCGGCGATCACGCCGTCTTTCATCGGCTTGATGGCCACGATGTTTCCCGGAGTGCGGCCCAGCATCTCCTTGGCCTCTTTGCCCACCGCCTCAACTTCTCCGCTGTTCTTGTTGATGGCTACGATGGAAGGCTCATTCACCACAATACCCTTACCTTTGGCATAGACCAGCGTGTTCGCTGTGCCCAGATCAATGGCCAGATCGCTCGAAAACACGCTGAACAGCGACCGTAAATTGTGGATACGCGAAGTTTCTGATTTGAAACCGTTTGACGCCATACCTGCTTCTTTCTCTCCGATTCCTTGAATCCTGATTCTGAAAACACACTAATGAGAGCGACCGCTCTCACCGCCTCGGACTACAGCCAGTGGACCACACCACAACCTGTAACGGGATTCACAGATACTTTGGAACAAAAAACTGCCGTGAGCAATAAGCGATTCTACTGGATAAATACCTTTTGTGTTTTAGTACTTACCCCGCCTTTTGCGTTTTGTGCCGTAACAGTTATCACGTTCTCTCCGGAAGGCAGCGGCGAAGTCAAATGATGGAATGAACCGTCATTATTCACCATGGCTACCTGCTGGTCATTGACCATGACACGGGCATTTCCCTCTGTGCGTCCGCGAATCTCCAGGATGTGCCCGTGCTGCACAAAAGGCTCCAGTTCCAGCGCTATATTCGCCTGATCTTCCTGCTTCACGATCAACGTAAATCTGTTCTTTTCGCTCTCTACCGATTCCTTGTTACTCCCGCCGATGGACTGCACTTCCCAGTAATACGCGCCTTCAGGCAGGTTGGTGAGCTGAATCTGGGAAGCCTCTACCACTCCATTGAAAACAGTTGAGGAAAAGTAAGGGTTCTTGGAGATTTTCACCCGGTATTGCTTCACGTTGTCCATGGGCGTCCAGGAAAACGTCACCGGATGCGCAGTGCTCCCCACCAGCACCGGATACATATTGGCCGGCTCGATCAGCGTGGGCGGTCCAATCTCCTTGGTTTTGGACATCTGCGGCGAATCCACTTTGAACGAGACCCTCTCGTAGTCAGCCAGCTTTACCGTCTCTGAGTTGCGGGAAACCGTAGCCGAACCTTTTTTCAGCAGGATTTCATGCTGGTCGCCACGGTTATCGTTCACCACCTCGGCACTGGTATCAGGCGACAGGTTGGCCGTCGCGCCGGCTACGATCACCTGCGATCTTGAGCCGTGGCTCATGGTCGAAGTGGAAAGATCTACGGTTCCAGTGGTGACCTGCACCGCCACACTGGTCTGCTGTGCAGAGTTGACCGAGTTGTCCTGCACCACAATCAGCGAATCGGGCTTGACGGTGTAGTTGGTGCCGTCAGCAAAAACTACCTTGGCTATGCCTTCTGACGACGTTTGTACTACGTCGCCTTTTTCCAGGGCGACGTTATAGTCGGCAGGCACCCAGCTATTGGTGCTGATGCGCTTCACCCGCACCGTGCCGTCAATGTTGGTAAAGTGGGCTTGCTGCGGTCCCGGCTCCCCGGTATTACCATTAGCGCTGGCGTTGCTGCCCAGACCAACTTTGTTCAGCACCTTCTCAAAAATCTCTCCGCTTACGCGCGCCACCTTTTCGCTGGCCTGCGGAAACGCAATGTTTACAATGAGTGCGATCAACAAAATGACGCACAACACCGCCAGAGCCACACTCCGATAGGTGATGGTTACATAAGAGATGTGAAAGCCGGATTTTCGCGTTTGTGCCACAGCGTTGCTAAAGAGGGATTCGGTTTTATCAGAGTACCACAACTATTTTGCAGAAAAGCCGCTGTACTGGCGCGTCCTAAGGTGTTCCAAGGGCTGTTTCCAAAGCAAATAGAAGCTCTCTGAGATCAGTAAATTAAAGCAAAAACCGGATTCAAGGAATGTCCTTTTTGATTCGCACCGTTACGAAAGACAATGTGTCGAATGGATACCCTACCCGTTTGGATATAAAATCGAGGCCATGTCGTCGCTAGCTCAATCCGGACCAAAGAGCCTCCAGGATTTTCAGTCTCGCATCGAAAACCGTATAGCCAACATTGGAATCATTGGACTGGGGTATGTCGGCCTTCCTTTGGCCCTGCTTTTCAATGAACAACGATTCCCGGTTACCGGCTTCGATATTGATACCCAAAAAGTTAATACCCTTAACTCCAACGGATCATACATCTATCGCATTCCGAGCACTGAAATAGCCGCAGCCCGCGCCCATGGCTTCTCCGCTACCGACGATTACAGCCGCGTTCGCGACATGGACGCCCTTATTATCTGCGTCCCTACGCCGCTCGACGAATACAAGGAACCTGATCTGAGTTACATCCGGGCTACCGCCCAGGCAATTGCGCCGCACCTGCGCGCCGGCCAACTCGTAGTTCTTGAGAGCACTACCTATCCCGGGACCACGCAGGAGGTGCTGGTCCCGATTCTGGAGCAAGGCAATAAGAGCAGCCTCAAAGCTACCATCGGCAGCGAAACGGAAGGCACGTTCATGGTCGCCTTCTCTCCTGAACGCGAGGATCCCGGCAATGACACGGTGGCCCGCCGCGATATACCCAAAGTGGTAGGCGGACTCAGCCCGGCGGCCTCGGAAATGGCAGGTGCGCTCTATAACTCCATCTTCAAGCGCGTGATTCCAGTGTCCAGCCCCATGGTCGCCGAAATGACCAAGTTGCTCGAGAACATCTACCGGTGCGTGAATATCGCTCTGGTGAATGAACTCAAACTGCTCTGCCTGCGCATGGGCATAGACATATGGGAAGTGATTGATGCGGCCTCCACCAAGCCGTTCGGGTTTCACCCCTTCTATCCCGGCCCCGGCCTGGGCGGACACTGCATTCCGGTCGACCCTTTCTATCTTTCGTGGAAGGCCAAAGAATGGGATTTCCAGACCCGCTTCATCGAACTGGCCGGGGAAGTGAATACCATGATGCCGTACCACGTGGTGAACTCCGTGGCCTCGGCGCTCAATCGCCACCGCAAGCCCCTGAACGGATCCAAAATTCTGATACTGGGCGTGGCTTACAAGCGAGATATAGACGATCTGCGCGAATCGCCTTCGCTGACCATTATCGAAGAACTCAAAAAGCAGGGTGCAGAAGTTTTCTATAACGATCCCTACTTCCCCACAGTGGGTCAGGGACGCAAATACAACCTGCAAATGACGTGCACACCCTTAGAAAATCTGGCACAGTACGATTGTGTGCTGATCGTGACCGACCACTCCGACTACCCCTACCAGCGGATCGTGGAAGAATCCCAGTTGGTAGTAGACAGCCGCAATGCAACGAGAGGGATTAAGTCAGAAAAAATTGTGCATTGTTAAGCGCACGGCGTAAAGCGCACAGCCAAGTACTTGGTACTTAGTATTTGGTATTTAGCTGTCTCTCCCTTGGATCAGAACTAGTTCTTGTCCCAAAATCTCAGTGCCATCCCACTCAATAGTTAAACTGAAGACGTAATTCGCGAATTCGCGGCTGGTTTGATTTTGCTGGCCTTCAACATAAACAAAGGCCGCCCATTCAGGCGGCCCTGTTGTAAACGGATTTTCTCGGGCACTAGCCCTTGTTATCTTCCACACACGAGCTAAAAGCTAGAGGCTAGAAGCTAGTAGCTGCTTCACAACGAACTCATATTCGACAAAAACTCACCATTCGATCTGGTCTTGCTGAGCTTATCAATCAGCAGTTCCATGGCTTCTACTGGTGAGAGTGGATTGAGTACCTTGCGTAACACCCAGATGCGCGCCAGGTCTTCGCGGGGAATGAGCAGCTCTTCTTTTCTCGTTCCTGACCGCTGGATATCAATGGCCGGAAACACGCGCTTATCCACCAGTTTGCGGTCGAGAATGATTTCCATGTTGCCGGTGCCTTTGAATTCTTCAAAGATCACATCATCCATGCGTGAACCGGTTTCCACCAGCGCCGTGGCAATAATGGTGAGCGAACCGCCTTCTTCAATATTGCGGGCTGCACCGAAGAAGCGTTTCGGCCTCTGGAGCGCGTTGGAATCCACGCCGCCGGAGAGCACCTTGCCCGAAGGCGGAACAATCGTATTGTAGGCGCGTGCCAGACGGGTAATCGAATCGAGCAGAATTACCACATCGCGCTTGTGCTCCACCAGGCGCTTGGCTTTCTCGATCACCATTTCCGCGACCTGTACGTGGCGGGCGGCGGGCTCGTCGAAGGTAGAAGAAATGACTTCGCCCTTCACCGAACGCTGCATGTCAGTGACCTCTTCAGGCCGCTCATCAATCAGCAGCACAATCAGCACAACTTCAGGGTGATTGGTAGTAATGGAGTTGGCCACGTTCTGCAACAGCATGGTCTTGCCGGTACGCGGAGGCGCCACGATCAGGCCGCGCTGTCCTTTACCAATGGGAGTCAGCAGATCCATGACCCGGGCGCTCACGTTTTCGCGCACCGTTTCCAGTTTCAGGCGCTCCTGCGGATACAGGGGCGTTAGATTGTCGAACAGGATCTTGTTGCGTGCCTCTTCCGGCGACTCAAAATTGACGGCTTCAATCTTGACCAGCGCAAAATACTTTTCACCTTCATGGGGCGGGCGCACCTGGCCACTGATGGTGTCTCCGGTTTTCAGGTCGAATTTGCGGATCTGTGAGGGAGAAACATAGATATCGTCCGGACCAGGAAGGTAGTTGTAATCGGGAGAGCGCAGGAACCCGTATCCATCGGGCAGAATTTCCAGCACTCCTTCCGCAAAAATGTGTCCTTCCTTTTCGCTTTGAGCTTGCAGGATTTTGAAGATGAGGTCCTGCTTACGGAGTCCGCTGGCGCCGGGAAGGTCGAGGGTGCGCGCGATTTTGGTAAGCTCCGTAATATTTTTTTCTTTTAGTTCCGCAATTGTCATATTCACCTACGGGAGATTTTTGATTTGATAAGGGGGGATTACGCCAGTTTTTTTTGGATCAGAGGCGAGGAACGTCTTTGACCTCGGTATCCCGAGGACCCGCCAGATGCAAGATCCGGCGGGATTTCAGGAAAGCCTATTATGCAGCCCGGCGTTGGGGTTCTGCAACTTTTCCGGTCGGCAAGGCAATCACAGCATCAGTTTCGCCAGCAGTTCCCACTCGGACGAAAACGTCGTTCATGGTGTCCTGAATTCGGGTATTGGGCTTGTGAAACTTACGGGTTGCCTTGGAGACAAGCTGGCACAACAGATAGCGGTTGTTTACCGGCTTTAAGGAATTATATATAAGATCAGAACGCATGATTTGTCTCCTATTCTTCTCAATCGAATGACTTGAGTCTTAAAAAATGGTAAAACAGAAAATCACCGCAGCAGCCTAAGCGCCTGAAAACAGGAATCTTAGATAATGCGAGGGGATTTTAACCAGTGGCCCTTGCGCTGCATTAGACGCATACTGGTAAAGCTAAGTTGCAAAAAATCGCACTTTTTGCAGCGAATCGTCCCGTGAAACACAACCGAGGTGCCTCATCTATGGGACGGTATACGGTAAACGCTCAGAGAGCTGCCGTCAAGATAAATAATGTAATGTAACCTGTTGATAAATATTAGACTTGGCGTGTTCTAAGTTTTTTTTGAATCATCTACTCAGATTTCCACACCTGACGGAATAGGGGATTTTCCCATGCCAGACCCGCGCTACCCAATCGGTACTTTCATCCCAGATCCGAATCCCACAGCGGAATCGCGCGCCAGACACATTGACCAGATTTCCGGACTGCCGGCGAGACTGCGAAAAGCAGTCACCGGGCTTTCACCCCAGCAACTGGACACGCCTTACCGTGAAGGCGGCTGGACCGTAAAACAGGTCGTCCATCATGTGCCTGACAGCCACATGAACGCTTATATCCGGTGCAAACTCGCGCTCACCGAGAATGCGCCGACCATCAAGCCCTACAAAGAAGACGCCTGGGCGCGGCTCAAAGATTCGGAAATAACCTCCGTCGAGGTCTCCCTGAACTTGCTTGAGTCAATCCACATCCGCTGGGTGAACCTGCTGCACTCACTCAAGCCCCAGGACTTCGAACGAAAATTGAACCACCCGGAAGCGGGAGTGAAAACCATTGACTGGCTGGTAGCTCTCTATGACTGGCATGGCAACCATCACCTGGCGCATATCACTTCTTTGAAGGAACGGAAAAAGTGGTGAGAACTTCATTCATTGATAATTGGGTAGGTTGGCGGCTGGTGTAAGCTCTTTCTAGCTTTGGAAATTCCCAATCCACTTCCGCCTGTTCCTCCGGAGGAATATGCAGCACTGGTTCCCAGTCCTGTAGACCCCTTATCTGAAAATCCTCCGTGGAATTTCATTGATGTACTACTGATTGCCGGCTTCGCTTTTCTCTCTCAGGTGCTCCTCATTGGGGTGGCCATGGCAGTCGCCCATTCCATGGCCCGCTTTCATAAGCTCAGTCCGCAGGACCTGGCAACCAATGCAGTGGTGCTGGTGCCGGCAGAGTTGGGCGGCTATTTCATCCTGATCGTTTTCATGGCCTTCTTCCTGCGAGCTAAATACGGGACGCGGCTCTTCAGTGCGATCCGTTGGAACCCGCCATCCATGGACAGGGCCGCCATTGCTCTGGGCTGCGGAGTTGCATTCGCGATTTTCTCCGATGTGCTTTCCACCATGCTCTCCCGCTGGATCCCCAAATCACTGCCGATCGAGGAACTTTTCCGCGACACCAGCTCAGCCTATGCCATTGCCCTTTTTGGCATCTTTGTCGCGCCTTTTGTCGAAGAACTGTTTTTTCGCGGGCTGCTTTACCCGGTGTTGGCGCGAGGTATCGGCGTGACCTGGGCCATCGTGCTGACTTCGGCGGCCTTTGCAGCCATCCATAGCCCTCAGCTTGCGCATGCCTGGGTGCCTCTGGGGGTGATTCTGCTGTTCAGTGTGCTGCTCACCGTAGTCAGGGACAGAACGAAATCCGTCGCCATGACCACTCTCATTCACATGGGCTATAACGCCACGCTTTTTGCCCAGCTCTTTCTGGTAACCCAGGGCTTCAAACACATGGAACGCGGCTGAGGCGATTGCGGCAAGCTTCCTGATACTTTAGAGTGGCCACTATGAGCGCATCCGCACGTGAGCAGTTATTGAAGATCATCGCCACCAAATCTTTTCGCCTTGGTGACTTCACGCTTTCCTCCGGGAAAAAAAGCGATTACTACATTGACTGCCGTACTGCCACGCTTGACGCTTATGGCGCGGAACTCACGGGCCGCGTCTTCTTCGATCTTCTTCAGCAGCAGAATTGGGCCCCTCAGGCCATCGGTGGACTTACGCTCGGGGCCGACCCCATTGTGACTGCCGTCACCGTAATCGCCGCCCAGGCACAAACACCCATCCACGGATTTCTGGTGCGCAAGGCCGAGAAGGCCCACGGCATGGGCCAGCGCATTGAAGGTTTTCAGGAAAAAGGCGCTCGGGTCGTGATCGTGGACGATGTGTGTACCACCGGCAGTTCCACCATTCAGGCCATCGAAGCCGCCCGCGCCTTCGGCTTTACTATCGTCGGCGCTGCCTGCCTGGTGGAAAGAGAAGAAGCGGGCGGCCGCAGGTCAGTAGAAGAAGCGGCTGCGCCTGCGCCTTTTATTCCCATATTCAAATCCAGCGAAATTAAAGCCGCGCACCTGCGATTGAATAAAAAGTAACACCGATTCACGAGCGATTAGAGGTACGTTCGTGTACCGATCTTGGTTTTGCGCGGTCAATTCCCATGCATTCTCCGTGCCTCCGTGTCTCTGTGGTTTCGTCTTTTTGGCAGCCACTTCGATAGAATCAATGGAATGATCAAAACACTCGAATGGACTCCTGAAGGTGTCCGCTTCATTGACCAGACCAAACTTCCGACCGAAGAAGTCTACGTAACCTGCCGCAGTTATCAGGAAGTGGCCACCGCCATTCGCGACATGATTGTGCGCGGCGCCCCTGCCATTGGTGTGGCTGCCGCCATGGGCGTTGCGCTCGGAGTAAGCCAGTCGAAAGCCGCCAGCCTACAGGCACTGCGCACCGAGTTTGATCAGATTTGCCGGACAATAGGCGAGACCCGGCCCACGGCAGTAAACCTGTTTTGGGCCATCCGGCGCATGCAGGAAAAATTTGCCTCAGTGGCCGCTCGTCCAGTCGAAGAAATCAAGGCCGCTTTGGTGAGAGAAGCGCAACGAATGCATGTGGAAGATATCGCTGCCAACGAAGCCATGGGCAAGCATGGGGCCACGCTCATGCCCGCTTCCGGTGGGGTGCTTACCCACTGCAACGCCGGCGCACTGGCCACGTGCGGTTACGGCACCGCCCTGGGAGTGATTCGCGCCGCGGTTGAGTCCGGGAAAAATATTCATGTATTCGCCGACGAAACCCGGCCCTTTCTGCAAGGCGCGCGACTGACCGCCTGGGAGTTGATGAAAGACGGCATCCAGACCACGTTGATTGCCGACAACATGGCTGGAGTCATGATGAAGCAGGGCAAGGTCAAGGCCGCAGTGGTGGGCGCCGACCGCATTGCCGCCAATGGCGACGTTGCCAACAAGATCGGCACCTACACTGTGGCAGTGCTGGCGCGCGAACACGGAATCCCTTTTTATGTGGCTGCGCCCTGGTCCACGGTGGACATGAGTACGCCTACCGGCGACCAGATCCCTATCGAGCAGCGCTCAGCCAAAGAAGTCACGCATCATGGCGGAAAACAGATGGCGCCTGATGGCGTGCTGGTGGAAAATCCGGCCTTCGATGTGACGCCCAACCAATACGTAACCGCAATCATCACAGAGCGAGGAATTGCCCGAGCGCCATTTTCTGAATCGCTGAAAGAACTCGCGGCAGACAGCCTGGCCGCGCAACATATCTAAGACTTACCCTCTATTTAAGAATCGTAATGTTGGCCGCATCGAATTCGTAGCCTTCGTCCTGGACAGTGGTTTGCGCTGCTGAGCGGATCGCCTGATCGTCTGCATTGCGGGGCAGATTGCAATGGCGGCGAAGCACCTCTTCACCGGATTCAATTCGTACCAGCCAGTTGGACTTACTTTCATCCCAGGACACTTCTACACGATCAGCACGCATGTCTTTCCTCCATCTACAAACATTGTAATACTCATGAGCAGAAGCATGTTTGTGGGAAGCTGGCATGGCCTCTGACCATGCCCACGAGTAACTATCCCTTCAGCCTGAACTCTTTGCGGGCTGAAGGCTGACTGCTTAACTTCCCGAATAAGCTTGCCATACCCCTAATATCGAGAAACGGCAGCAGAACGGCGAGAATCCATAACTTGGCCGATGTCTGGATCTTTTCTTCTTTTTCCCATCGAAAAAGCTTCATACCGACGATCACGCCCACAATCGCTGCCACGATCAGGGCTAGTACCGGCCGCCAGTCGTGCACCAGACTTTGGCTGCGCAGCATGATGTCTTTAATCCCCAACACCAGGTAGGTGGCAGGGACGAAGTCGGAAACGACTTTCATCGTGTGCCCAAAATCTTCCCGGGGAATCGTCGCGCCACTCAGAAACAGCATGGGGAAATAACAGAGCTGTATCAGGATTGCCCCTTCTTGCATTGTGTTGGCGACTGCGGCAATCACCATGCCAATGGCGCGAAAGGCAATCAGCCCCAGGCAGATAAAAATCAGCAGCGAGAAAGCAGCGGGTGGCCAGGGCATTTTGTAGAACACATGAGACAAGATGACGACCAGGAAGATATAAGGCAGAAAAATGATCAGTCCGGTCACCATGGAAGCCACGATCAACGGCGCCGGAGTAATGGGCGTGACCTTATAGCGCCGCAGGATATTCATTTCGCGCTCCTGAATCGCGCGCATCCCGCGCCAAACAAGCCATTGCCCAGTATGCCCAGCGCGACAGACATGGTAAGCACCTGGGTAATGTTTCCGGGCTGCTGCTCGCTCGGAAGAAGGCCGCAAAAGTAAAGAAAAAGATCAGCGGAAAAAGATAGTTAAAGAAGATCACGATTCGCATCCGCAGGGCCAGCTTGATGTCAGTGGAGATGAAAGCCAGGTATTGTTTCATTCGGTTTGCCTTAATCCAGGAACGCAGGTTGCTCAGTCCCTGAGCTTCTTGCCTGTGAGCTCTACAAACACGTCTTCCAGTGTGGGCCGCTTCAGATGCACGTCTTCGAGCTGAATTCCCTTCTGGTCCAGCCACTTCATGATCTCGAACAGCGTTCGCGCTGGGCGATTGGAATACACAGTGAGGCTTCGTCCTTCGTTTTCCAGTTTGCTCTCCAGGGCATCAGGCCATTGCGGAAGCTGTCCGACCGTTAATGGCTGGCCGCAGACGATCTGAATCTTCGATTGCTCCCGGCTGTTCTGCTGAAGTTCGCGCGGCGAACCCATGGCAACAATTTTGCCTTCGTCCATGATGGCCACGCGGTCGCAAAGACGCTCCGCCTCTTCAATGTAATGCGTAGTGAGCACCACCGTACGATTTTCCGCTTTGAGTTCTTCGACCAGATTATGAATTTCGAGCCGGATCTGCGGATCGAGACCGGTTGTCGGCTCATCGAGAAATAACAGTTGCGGATCGTTCACCAGGCCCATGGCAATGGCCAGACGCTGTTTCTGTCCGCCGGAAAGCGTTTCATAGAAAGCGTTTCGCTTGTCCCACAATTGCAGCCGCTTGAGCAGTTGTTCCGAGGTGAGGCTGCGCGTGTACAGCGATCCAAAAAGATCGATGGCCTCATGGGCGCGTATCTTGGCCGGGAGATTGGTAGCTTGCAGGCATACCCCAATGCGATCTTTGAGTTGCTGCTTCTGCCGCTCCGGATCGAATCCCAGAACGGTGGCCTGCCCGCCACTACGCGCGCGCAACCCTTCCAGGATTTCCACCGTGGTGGTTTTTCCTGCGCCATTAGGGCCAAGGATGCCGAATACTTCACCGGCATGAACTTCAAAATCAATGCCTTTCACGGCTTCCAGGTCTGCATACTTCTTCTGCAGGCCCTGAACGGAGATGACTGCGTTGGTATTCATGGAGGTTTGTATAAGGTAGTGGCTGGCCTCGATTGATGTCTAGTAATAAAGTCAGACGGACTTGCCCAACAACGCGTACACAACGCAGGAATAGCCCGGGATGCGCAACGGTAGCGCGTCCCGGGATGCTTATAGCGGTGTCCAATCGATAATCCAGTGAGTGTGCGGATGATTGCTTCTCACCGTCTTCATCATCCATCATCATTCATTCAGTTCTCCCAATGCAGGCCCGCATTTCGCGGGGAACCACGTTGTGGGCGCGTTGGCAGAGGTCAGCATTTCCTGCAAAGTTTTTTTGTGGGCCTCATTCTCTGTGACCGTGAACCCGTTCGGGCATTTCGTTTCGGGTCCCATAGTGGTCAGGTTGAGAGACACCGTGGGGCCGTACCGTAAGGGCATGCTTCCAGGGGGCGGAGGAAACGGCTCGTGGAGGTCATCGCAATAACGCACCGGGATTTCTCCATTCGAGAAAGAGACGGCGGCATTGGAAAGGTCTGCATGGTTCAACTGTGCGCCAGTAAAATCTGTACCCTGCAACGTAGCGCCTGCCAGAGATGCGGTCACGCTTCCTGAAGCTGAAGGAAGCAAGATGACGCTGATCAGGCGCACATTGACCAGGCAAGCTCCGGAAAACTTCGCGCCCCGCAGGTTCGCCCCGGTTAAATCTATCCCGGCGAGATAAGCGTTGCTGAAGTCTGACTGTTCCATGGTGGCTGTCTGGGTAATCGAAGCACTCGCTCCAAAGAGCGTCGCAAATGCGAAGCTCACTCCAAACAGGTTGGTTTTGTCGAGTTTGGCATTGGCCATGTAGGCATACGAAAGACTTGCCGCCGCGCTGCGGTCAGCGCCGCCAAGCTGCGCTGAGGTTAGATTGATGTCTTCCATATTGGCGGCCGTGAACACGGCCCGCCAGAGAATTGCCTGTTGCATTGACGCTCCCGGAAGTTGCGCAGCGCTGAACTTTGCTCCGCTCAGATCAGTGCTCACAGCCTGTATGCCAGAAGAGAATGGATCGAAATTGACCCTTTGCATCTGCGCCCGGGAGAAGATGCAGTCGGCCAGAATCGCCGATTGCATCTTTGCCGATGTGAGGGTTGCATCCTGAAATCTACCCAGCGTCAGGTCTGAGTTGCTGAAATCAGCGTTTGTAAGCTTGCCTCCGGAAAGGTCCAGTCCTGGCGCCAGCATGCATCGCGCAATTAACCCTTCCAGGTCTGCTGTATCGAGTCCTGTAAGCTGCGCTCCGGTCAAATCAAGATAGGACCAGTTCTTTTTCAGCAGTGTTACCGGCAAGCGGGCATTGCGGAAAAGGGTACGCTGAGCAGGACTTGAAGCCAATGGTGGCTCCGGCAGCAACGTTCCTTTCGTGAGGTCCGCGCCGGAAAAATCGGCGCCGGCCACGGAAGAACCAGAGAAATCGCTGGAGGTAAGATCTGTGTTCTGAAACTTAGTGCGCGTAAGGGTGCAGCTTTTGAATTTTGCCTGGCGCAGGTTTGCGCCAGACAAATTCGCATCCTGAAAATTGATGGACTCAAACGTAACGGAATTCAGGTCTACACACGCTTTTCCCACACAAGTAAAGTCGTAGCCGGCGCCGTTTCTGGTCTGCTGTAACTCGGGAACCCCCGGGGCGATTACCCCCATGCCAAAGTACAGCCCGTACTGCCAGCCGTTGCCTACGTCGAACTCGCATCGGCAGTAAGGATTGATTCCGCTGGTAATCAGGAAGGCAACTTCCCGTCCGTCGTCTTCCACTTTGAACGCAAGTTTGATTCGCCGATTGGCCCGGTCAAAAAATTGCAGGGAAAACCGGGTGGGAGAGCCCACCCGGGCTGACGTTAATACCGGATACCATGCAATTGGAGATTGCTCCGCATAGAGAGAAACCCACGAGCCGGTATAAGCCTGCAATGAAAACCAGCCGCCTCCGGTGTCATAGGCAAGAAAGATTCCGGCCGGATCGTCAGGCCGCAGAGACAGCATCGCCAGATTGCCGTCACCTTTTACGCCCAAACGTTTTCCGCCGCTCTCAAGATAAATTTTCCCTAGAAAAGTCATTTCTTCCTTTCCGTCCGGCCTGCTTCCGCAGCCAGAGAGCGCGATGCCTGTAAGGTGGCGCCAGCGCCTTTTGGAGTTGAGGGAATCCATTCGCTGACCGAGGGTTCTGTCCTGCCATCAGGGCCGGCGATGCTGTTGAAGTTCAGAGTGAACATCTCCCGCCACAGGCTCACGCACAACCTGCCGGCATTCACCGCGACCGTTTGCGAAATAAAAGTGCCGTCGGGAGCATAAATATCAAGGCGATAGTCCTGCACCCGATAGCCTTGTCCCAGATACTTCAGCACGTAGATATATCCGCCCACTTCGGTGGCGATATCGAGGTGCACTACTTTTTCTGCTTCCGTCTTCAGAGTCAGGAAAGGGCTGCTCTTGCCATTGAACGCATTCACAGGATCGGCCAGGTAGTCCATCGCCTGAATGCGCGCCACAGATGTGTCCGTGGCATTTTCCAGCAGCAGCACCTGGCCGTTGGGAGTCACCGTCAGAGCAACCGGGTTCTGGAGCAGACCGGGACGGCTGCCCTGCCCTGAGTAAAGATTCGCTTTGGGAACGTCTGCCCCGGCAACCGGTTTTTTCAAAAGGGGAAGAACTTCCAGCTTGCGATTGCGGGCATTGAAGCCCAGCAGATATCCGTTGGGGTGTATTGCAGCATTGTCTATCTGCTGGTTGAAGCGGCCGTAGCTCAACTCCTGCGACAGATCAAACGGGCCAGACTGTGTAAGGTTGACTTTTCGCACGTGGTAAAGCTCGTCACGCGGATCAATGTAATAAGTGGCTGCCGCCTCTCCACTCGAACCGTAAAGGTCATAGACGAGCACCGGCCTGGTGGGGAATCCCTTGGGAACAAACTTCAGCCCTGTTTCAGGATGCCCACCGGCGCTTACGTCCTGAAAGGTGAACATCTGGCCGCTGTAAACACCACCGCCGGTAATGAGCGGAATGTTCTGGCCGGACGCCTGCCACGTGTATCCCAATCGCAGCATATTTTGATTGAGCGTGACCTGGACCAGCGTGGCCAGGTTGTGGCCTACATTGCTTCCATTCAGGTCTTTCACTGTGCCTGCATTACCAGGTGTTACCTCAAGAAAGTTTGAGGCCCCGGCAGGCAGAATGAGGTTCACGTGGTAATTTGCCGACGTTCCGACAATGAGCCATTGATCACCTTTCCCATTGTTGCCGCGGCGGGTGGTAATCACCTGATCTGAGCCCGACAGCACGATCTTGCCATTTTCAAGGAATGCTTTCTGCAATGCGGGCGTAACCGCACCTGAATCGAGATCTACGGTGAGCGCGGAGACGTTGTTCTTGATTTCAAAACGTCCCGCAGACCACTGGTGAGAACCGTCTTTATAGACCAGTTCCACTTTCGGAGCGTAGTAGGTGTCGGCATTCAGAGGCACAAGCTCCTCTGTGATATGGAACGCAGGAACCACCAGCGTGTTATTTGCTCCAGGAAGAGCGGCCATTGGAGCGCTCTTGTAGTGACCGCACAACCAGTTGGTGTTGGAATAGAAAGACGCAATCAGTGTCACCATGCCGCCAGCGGGAGCATTCTCAATGAGAAGAGGAATCGGGCCTTCCATCACCTTCATGGGGAAGTCCACGGTCTTGGTTCCATTGTCGTCATACTGGGCGTTAAAAACGAAACCATTCGATCCGCTCGACAGATCAGCGGGACTGTACTGAGCGGAAACCCGGTAATGCGTGGCGGTCGCAGGCCATTGGTTCTGGTGGTTCACGTCAGGCAGCATCGTGATCTGGATGTTCATCTTGCGTTCCGCAGTTAACGTGAAAGTTGCCGGGGATTCAGCAACGGCCACGCTGGTCTGAACGAGCAGGGCCAGGTCTGCTGCGGAAGAGACTGCGGTAGCGATCCAGCCGATGATGGGCGCAGCCTTCTTGGCGACTGCTTCAGAAAACTTAGCGATGATCCAGACAGAAAGCGCGGGCACAGCGGCGATGGTTGCCATAACCAGCGCGTTGGCCAGCGCCAGCCACATGCCGGCATCGCCCTTACGCAAAGCGCTGGCGGCGGCTGATTCCGCATAGAGAAGGCGTATAGCAATAATCAGTTCTTTAATCGTCGCTTTCGCAATCGCATTCAACTCCGATAGCGAAACGCTGAAACCCGCTACCAGGCCGATGGTTGGAATGCCAAGATTGAAGATTGCCGTCATCGCCGTTCCGTCGGCGCAGACATCGGAATCCCACTGGCCTACTCCACCAATTCCATTCACGCGGCCCAGGCCGCCCGCAAAGTAGTTCACCTTCGACGCCCCGCTGGGCATGGGAAAAGCAATGTCCACAAAGCTGGAAGGCAACGGCACCGCAAAAATGGTGGCCGCAGAAGCCATGAGGCCGATGGATTTTTTCGTCGGAAAGTCCGGCCCCGGAGGAATGGGCTTCCAATCAGGCGGATTGTAGGGCTTGCCCGCTGCGTCGAGGAATTCAACGTACACAGAAAGCCAGCGCAACCAATCATTCTTCAGTGGCAGGGTGAGATTGTTGCTGTTGAAAGTGAGATCGCCCACCTGAAGGCCGTGACCGGCAGTCAAATTTATCAACGACCAGCCTTTCGGCTCCGACTCCAGACTGCGGGCTTTCTCCGCTTCCTTTCCCTGCACTCCCTCTACTCCGGCCCAGGTCGTACCGGGCTGCACACTCCACAAGCCCGGCTTCTCGCTGGTGGCCTCAAGAAAAGGATCGTTCTTGGTGCTGCGCACCGAAGCCAGCATGGGCCCTTGCGCCCACTTGGTTGTGATGTCGGTCCATAAATAGCAAGGCTCGCCATTCGGCAGCATGGTCATGGGGTCAAGATAGCTGCCCTCGTATACATAATTCCTGACCTTGGGGTCGCGGGCATGTTCCCGCGCCTGTCGCAGAATGCTGGCCGCGAGATCACTGATTCCATTGGAGAACTCAATTTGAAGATGGGCGACGGCTGCGGTTTCAGCATCGAGGTTGAGAATTTCCATGTGAAAGAAAATCAGGGTCACTGCCGCGTCCATCGCCGTGGCCCAATCGTGCACATCAATAATGACCGGATCATCAATGGCCTCTGGCTCCACTCCATGTTCAAAGAGCTTGGCCAAAGGCCGCACATGCGCCGGATGTTCTTTGTGCGCGCGCAATTTCTTTACGGCGTTTTGGCGGGCCGCTTTCGGCAGATGGATTTGCGTCAACTCCATGGTGGGCAGCTTGCCGCCGGTACGGCTGGCGCTATGTACCATGAGAAGCTGCGGAGACTTGGCCGGCAGTTGCAGGTCTTTTACATAGTGGGTTATGCGTTCGGGCGGGACCAGCGCCAGCGCCCGGTTCGTGGCCCGAGCTTCATTGCGTGTTTCTTCAGTGTGTGAAACCAGAGGGTAATCTGAGGCGCCGGCGGAAAGCCAAAATTCTGTGCCGTCGGGTATATGAGACAAATCGAAGTGCAGAGTCCTGCTTTCAGTTTCCTCTTTCAGTTTCCAGAACTGCGGAATCAGAGATCATAAGTGCTCCTTTTGCCGGGATTCGCCGGCTGGAAGTGAATGGATTGGCAGTGGACGAGTAATCACGACCGAAAAGCGATATAAAAAATTTGGAATAAGGGTTAGAGTTCAGCGAAGTGAAACGGCTTGGTTCGCCAGCCGGTTGGCTCCGGATATGAGTGGATGTGAATGCCGAAAATGTCGCTCAAAATGTAAGGCGAAAAATCTCAAAAAATGAGACTACGTTCCTGGAAAAATTCGAGAGTTGCCGGCTGTGCAGAAACTCTGGTCGCTTTGCAGATCATTGCTTTGTAGATCAATAGAGAGAAAGGCACTGCAACGCCTTCATTATTTTTCTTTGTGGGATGACAGCTTAAGAAGCGGCCAGCAGCTCACAGCCAAGCCGAATTTCGCGACCATAGAATTCTCGGAACACACGAAACGAATTTCATGATACGTGCTGACAATTACAAAATTACCCAATTACCCAATTCATCTGGTTTGCATTCCGCGCCTGCGGGCGTTACTCTGCTGCGGCTATGAAAACGGCTGTTCGAATCATTGCTGTGCTTCCCTTTCTCATGCTGGCGCAAAATTTCTTTGGCCAGACGGCTGATCCTCAGTTGCTGGCCGAGATCAACAAAATCAAAGCCATTGATAATCATTCTCATCCGCCGCGTGTGGTTGCACCGGGTGAAAAAGACGATGAGTTCGACATTCTGCCCTGCGATCCACTGGAACCGACCGAGCCGACGACACCTTCGCGTCCGGAAAATCCGCAGTATCTGGCTGCATGGAAGTCACTCTACGGCTATCCGTATAACGATCGCAGCCCTGAGCACGTGCGCGAGTTGCTGCAAACCAAGCAGAAGGTCATGCAACAACAGGGAGACAATTTTCCCAACTGGGTGCTTGATCAGCTTGGCATTGAAACCGAACTGGCCAACCGCGTGGCCATGGGACGCGGCCTGCAACCTCCGCGTTTTCGCTGGGTGCCGTTTGATGACGCCTTGTTGCTGCCTCTGAATAACTCCAGCGTCGCCAATGAAACGCCCGACCGTAAATTCTTTTACTCGCGTGAAGAGATGCTGCTCAAGCGGTACATGCAGGCGCAAAACATGAATGCCGTCCCCGCCACCTTGCAGGACTTCACTGCGAAAGTCATCACGCCCACACTCGAAGCGCAGAAGAAAGCGGGAGCAGTAGCAGTGAAATTTGAAGCTGCCTATTTGCGTTCTCTCGATTTTGGCCCTATCCCCACCGATGCGGCCCAGCAACTCAACGAGGCGCAACAGATCTATGCGCGCTATGCGAAAGGCGACGCGCCGCCCAAAGCCGATTACATCAAATTGCAGGATTATCTATTTCGCTACATTGCGCGGGAAGCCGGCAGGCTGGGGATGCCGGTCCACATTCACACCGGCGGCGGCTGCGGCAGCTATTTCATGCTCAATGGCTCCAATCCCGTGCTGCTGGAATCGGTTTTAAACGACCCTGCATTGCGCAAGACCAACTTCGTGCTTCTGCACGGCGGGGCCGGCGCTTTTACCCGGTATGTTTCCTACCTTTTGATGAAACCCAACGTATATGCCGATTTTTCTGAGCAGACCTGGCTTGTTTCCACCCGCAGGCTCAGTGAAGTGGTGCGCGACTGGCTGGAGTGGTATCCGGAAAAAGTGATGTTCGGCACCGACCTTTATCCCAACACGCCGGAAATCAATTGGGAAGAAATCGGCTGGCAGACTACCCACTCAGGCCGCGAAGCTTTGGCCATTGCACTGACCGGCATGATGCAGGATGGAGAGATTACCCGCGAGCGCGCCCTGCAACTCGCCCACATGGCGCTGCACGACAATGCCGCCCGGTTGTATGGATGGCAAAGACCTTAGAGCATTCTAATTTTCTCAAAATAAGACAGTTAGGGGATTTTTGACTACATTTTTCATGAACTTACCCCTTGACTTGCATTCAGAGGACTGCAAAACTCTCACGTGTCCAGCCAGGTGAGTTGGGAGGTGTAATGCAGCTTGGCAGAAGTGAGACTACAAGAGAGTGAGCCTCTTGAGAATGCCTTGCGCCGTTTCAAAAGGAAGGTTCAGCAGGCAGACATTATCAAAGAAGTAAAACGACATTCCTTCTATTTAAAACCCGGAGAAAAACTCCGGGTGAAGCAGGCTCTGGCGCGCAAACGGCATCGTAAAAAAGCCCGCAAAGAGCAGGACTAAAGCAGGACTCAGGACTAAAGATATGAGCCGGGCCTTTCACAAGAAGGCCCGGCATAAGAGCAGCACCAGGATTTCATAAGAGCTGTCTGGCAGTTATACGAATCAAGCAGTAAAAGCCATGGAAGTTATCGTGGCTGGGGCCGAACCCGCAGTAAGGGAATCACGCTGAAATCTTTCCACAAGGAACTGGTGTCCTCAGGCAAGGCTTTCAGGGTGCGCAGGATAAGGGGGGACATCTCTCAATGGAATTCCAGGACAAAGCTTTAAAGTGTGTTGATTGCAATGCCGACTTCGTCTTCACCGCCGGCGAACAACTCTTCTTTCACGACAAGCAGTTCAAGAACGAACCCAAGCGTTGCAAGAATTGCAAGGCGAAGCGGGCCCAGGCCCTTGGCCTTCCTCAGAACGGCGGCAACTATCAAAGAATAGAAACCAGGGCGGTTTGCTCAGGGTGCCAGCGGGAAACAACGGTTCCGTTCAAGCCCACTCAGGGGCGTCCGGTATTTTGCCGCGAGTGCTTCCAGCAGCAAAGAAAAGCCTCTGCTGCCTCGGCATAAACAAATAAGACCAACCTTATTTGGATGAATGATCTAAAACTCATCTACTGTAAGTACACGTGTCCCTACACGCAACCCAAAGTGCATGGCATTATGTTTGACTGGATTTCGTGGGATCAGGCCGGCTTTTTGGCTGCCTGGCTCTTGCCATTTTTGGCTGTGGTAGCCAGCCGGGCGGCATTCCGGCGCGAGTGCTGCTGTTTATTGTCTTCGTGCTGAATCAGCAGCACCTCGATCTGCCGGAGCAAATCGTCTGTATTCATGGGCTTCACCAGCATAGACTGGGCGCCTTCCGTCTTCCAGTCGCTGCCCAATAGCGGATACGCAGTCAAAATGGCTACCGCTGGATCGTAGTCGGTCTTTTTCGCTGAGCGGATCACGTCGTAACCGGCCTTTTCATGCTCCATCTTCATGTCGGTAATGACCATGTGATAGCTATTGGCCTTGAGCTTTGAGACGGCTTCTTTGGCCGATGCGGCTGTTTCAACGTCAAAACCGTGGATCTCAAGAATGGCCTTGAGTGTGAGCAGAATGGCTAATTCGTCGTCAACGAGAAGGATGCGGCGTTTCATGGAAGCTCCGGGGAACAATTGAACAACTCGATAGCGGTTATTCAGATGCTCCGGGTTGGCCTCGGGTTGTGAGCTGCCGCCCTTTGAGTGTTATGCCATTTATGCCGTTTTACGCCAAATAGAGAATTCCGGCCCGGCTCTATAATGTCCAGGTGCCTGCCTTTTATGTGCAAAATTTCGGCTGTCGCGCCACTCAGGCCGATGGGGCCGCCATCGAACGGCAACTTGCCCAAAAAGGGCTGCACCGTAGCCATACCCCGGCACAAGCCGAAATTGTGGTCCTGAACACCTGCACCGTGACTGCCGCCGCCGACCAGGACGCGCGGGCTGCCATCCGGCGGGTACACCGGGAAAACCCCGACGCAAAAATTTTGGTGACCGGATGCTATGCCCAACGGGCGCCCCAGGAGGTCGCCTCCCTTCCCGGCGTGACTTGGGTAGTCGGAAATTCGCACAAGCATCAGGTTGCCGACATTGCCTGCTCCGGCAACTCGCAGAATTTTGTCTCACTGGAAACAGTGTCGCTCTCGGCTCCGGCCTTCACTGTGATCGGCGACATCTTCGCTCACACGGAACTGATTGCCGCTCCCGTCTTTGCCGGTGACGACCTCGGCGCGCGTACCCGCCCAAATCTCAAAGTGCAGGATGGCTGCAACAACCGCTGCTCGTTCTGCATTATTCCCAGCGTGCGCGGCCAGAGCCGGTCCATGCCGCTGGAGCGCGTAATCGCCGAAGCCCACGCGCTGGTGAAAGCCGGTTATCGCGAGATTGTTTTGAGCGGCATTAACCTGGGCCGCTGGGGCCGGGATTTCTCTCCGCAGCAGCGATTCGTTGACTTAGTTCGCGCGCTGCTGGACCAGACCGCCGTGGAAAAGCTGCGCATCAGCTCGGTAGAGCCCATGGACTGGACCGACGATCTCATTGAACTCGTTTCTGGGTCGGCGCGCATTGCCAGGCATGCGCACGTGCCTTTGCAGTCGGGCAGCGACCGCATTCTGCGGCTGATGCACCGCAAGTATCGTCCCTGGCATTATGCGGAGAAAATCAGGAAAATTCACGAAGCCATGCCTGAAGCGGCCATTGGCGCGGATGTCATGGTGGGCTTTCCCGGAGAAACCGACGAGCTGTTCGAAGAAAGCCGCAGCTTCATCGAGCATCTGCCGTTTACTTATCTGCACGTCTTCACCTACTCGTCGCGTCCCGGCACACCTTCCGCAACCATGCCGGGGCAGGTGCCCGTAGCAATAGCCCGGGAACGGAATCGGGTCCTGCGCGAACTGGCTGCGGCCAAAAACACGAAATTCCGCAGCCGTTTTCTGGGCCGCACGCTGGATGCGATAACCCTGCATCCCAGCGATGATTTATGGACGGAAGCGCTGAGCGACAATTACTTGAAAATCAAGATCGCCGGACTCCACCAGGCCAATCAGTGGATGAAAGTTGAGGTCACGGAAAATGCTGAAGAAGCTTTGGTCGCGATGGCGCAGCAGGAAGCCGCCTCTGTCGCTTAATCTACAGCCTCCGGACCGCTCCGGGCCATCACAACTGCTGCCCGAGCGCCTGCTGCATATCGGTCCCCACCCACAGAACGCGGAGGGGCCATTCTATGTGGAAAATGGTGAATGCATCACTTGCGGTGCTCCTCACGCAGTAGCTCCTGACCTGATGGGGTGGAATGAGGATCATTCCCATTGTTTCTTCAGGAAACAGCCCTCCACCCCCGGCGAAGTGGACAGGGCCATCCAAGCAATCGGAATGAGCTGCTGTGGCGCACTTCGTTATCGTGGCGACGATGAAGACATTTGCAAGCGATTACGGCTCTCGCATTCCGGTGACTCGATTGACCGGCCCTGACCGGCCTCTCTGCGCGTCTATTCATGCAAGGTGACCTGCTGCTCGCGTGGTATAATTTTCAAGTCTTTGCCGTGCTTCGGCCTGCTTTCAGGAGGATCGTATCGATAAACGTTTTATTCGCATGAATGACCGCATCCGAGCGCGTGAAATACGCGTAATTGATGCGGATGGCAATCAGCTTGGCGTCATGCCCCCGTATGACGCGCTGAAAAGGGCCCGCGAACAGAATTTAGATCTTGTAGAGATTTCACCCAATGCCGTACCCCCGGTGTGCCGCATCATGGATTACGGCAAATTCCTCTACGAGAATGAAAAGAAAGAGCGGGCGGCGAAGAAGAACCAGAAGCAGATCGTTCTGAAAGAAGTAAAATTCAGCGTAAACGTAGATGTTCACGATTACGAGACCAAGCGCAATCATGTGCTCCGGTTTCTTGCTGACGGCGACAAGGTGAAAGCCAGCCTGCGTTTTCGCGGACGCGAAATGGCCCACCAGAATCTGGGACGCGAGGTTCTCGACCGCCTGATGAAAGATGTGGGCGATAAAGGAGTTGTCGAGTTCCGGCCCCGCATGGAAGGAAATACCATGCACCTGATTCTGGCTCCGCCCCGGCAGGTGCCCGGAGCGAAAAAGCCGGAGAAGCCGGCAGACAGGCAGCAGCAGGCTAAGCCTCCGCAGCAACAGCAGAACGAAAAGCCGCAACAGCAACCAGCGGCCCAGCCCACCGGGGGCACACAAACCGGAACCTGAAGTTCAGAAAGAAGACCGAGAAAGAATTGAGCTCTACCGAAGTAGAAATTTATGCCTAAACTGAAAACCCATAAAGGCGCTGCCAAGCGTTTCAAGAAGACTGCCTCGGGCAAGATCAAACGCGGCAAGGCTTTCAAGCGCCATATCCTTACCTCAAAGCCCACCAAGCGGAAGCGGCAGCTCGACACTGACACACTTGTCAGTGATGCCGATCACGCGAAAGTGGCGAGGATGATCCCGTACTAAACGAATCGGGACAGAGACTGGCCCGCCTGATTTGAATCAGCGCCGAGGCCGGACCTGAAACAAACAAGTGTGTGAAGAGGCCGCAACTAAAGCCCTGCCTCCAGCCACGATAACCGCCGGAAAATCCGGAAGCAAAAAGGAGCACCATGCCCCGCGTAAAACGTGGTACCAAGCGCCGCCAGCGTCGTAAAAAGATACTGGAGCGCGCCAGTGGATATTTCCTCACAAAATCAAAGCTCTACCGCGCCGCCAAAGAGTCGGTCGAACGCGGACTCAAGTTTGCCTACAGTGGCCGTAAACAGAAAAAGCGCCAGTACCGCTCCATCTGGATCGTGCGCATCGGCGCTGCCGCCAAGATGCATGACATCAGCTACAACCGCTTTATCAGCGGCCTGAAAAAAGCCGGTGTCGAACTCGATCGCAAAGTGCTGGCTGATATCGCGGTCAATGATCCAACCGGATTTGCCGCGCTGGCCGAAACCGCGAAAAAAGCAAACGCCGCAGCAGCGTAAGAGCATTTAGCAATTAGCCAATGCAAAGTTTCGCAGCCTTGGGCGGTGTCGTAGCCGTCCAGGGCTGTGTTGCAATTGCCGTTTCTATTATTACATCCTCATTTCGCATAGACGCTCAAAGCACGGCTTCAGGCTTCCTTCATTGAATAGGAAGACGATACCGTTGGGAGCATATGAAGAAGAGCCCGGCAGGGCGAAGGCAATCTAGCCCACACCGGAAGGTGTGGGTCCGAAATTAGATAAGACAGAGCCCCGGAGGGGCGGCACAAAACAGAATGCCCTATAGCGTTCCCAGACTCGAAGATTATTCACCCGCAGCGCTTGACAACGCTGTGCAGGAACTGCTCACTGCCGTCCGCCAGGAAGCCGATGCCATCAGCGGCGAAAATCAATGGAAAGAATTTCGCGACCGCTGGATGGCCCGCAAGAACGGCCTGCTCACGCAGGTAAATGATCTGTGGCTCAAGGCCGCTCCTGGCCCATCCAAACGCGATGTTGGCGCTCGTGTCAATCAACTCAAAGCCCAGACAGAACAGATCATTGAAGCCGCTCAACAACGCATCAGCGGCTCGGCCTCTAAATCGCGCATGGACTCCGAGCGCGTAGACATCTCCTTACCGGGCATTCGTCCGCTGCTGGGCGCTGAGCATCCGGTGATCAAGACGATGCACGAGGTCGTGAATGTATTCCGTGCTATGGGCTATTCGGTCGCCGAAGGTCCGGAAATTGAAACCGACTACTACAATTTCGAGTCGTTGAATTTTCCTCCTAACCATCCCGCCCGCGATACCCAGGACACCCTCTTCGCCGCTGGACAGGAAAAGAAACAACAGCGTGACCGTCTGCTGCTGCGCACTCATACTTCGCCGGTGCAGATTCACGCCATGGAAAAACAGCCGCCGCCGATTCGCGTTGTAGTGCCGGGTAAAGTGCACCGCGCCGATACCGCTGACGCTACCCACTCGCCCATCTTTCATCAGGTGGAAGGGCTGGCCGTGGACACCAACATAACTTTCTGCGATCTGAAGGGTACGCTTGACCACGCCATGAAGTCGCTGTTCGGCTCCAATGTGAAGACCCGTTTCTATCCGTCATTCTTCCCTTTCACTGAGCCCAGCGCCGACGTGCAGATTACCTGCTTCAAGTGCGGCGGCAAAGGCTGCCGCCTGTGCAAGATGAGCGGCTGGATCGAACTGCTGGGCTGCGGCATGGTAGATCCGGGAGTATTCAAATTTGTCGAGCATAACGGCTACGACGCCAACAAGATCAGCGGCTTCGCCTTCGGCATGGGCGTGGAACGCGTCACCATGCTGAAATACGGGATTGATGACATTCAGTTGTTTTATCAGGGAGACGTGAGATTCCTTCAGCAGTTCCTGTAGGCGTGACAGAACATCTTTGAAACGCAGAGGAAAGGAGGAAGCAGAAATTTCGTAATTGGGTGACTTGGTAATTGAGTGATTTGTTTGAGTATAGCGTTTCTATTTACCCACTTACTAAATTACCCAATTACTAAATGGACTCCGTTTACTCTGTCCCTCTGCGTTTCAAAGGTTTTCAGTAAGAATTGTAAGAACACGACCCATGCGCCTCTCCCCAACCTGGCTCCGCGAGTTTGTTGACCTGAAAGTCAACGACCACCAGCTTGCCGACGATCTTACCCTCGCCGGTGTGGCGGTGGAATCCGTACAGCAGCGCGATGGCCAGACCATCTTCGAAATGGAGATCACCACCAATCGGCCTGACGCCATGAACCACTATGGCGTAGCCCGTGAATGCTCCGCCATCTATGACGTTGACTTGAAACCGATCGCCCCCATTCTGCCTAAGGCGCGCGCGGCAGCAGCGCCGTTTCCAATTGAAATCCAAGAGCCGAAGGGATGCGCGCGATATACGGTCCGCATTATCAGAAATGTCAAAATTGCGCCCTCTCCAGAAAAGTTATTGGAGCGGTTGAGGATCGAAGATCACAACGGCGTAAGCAACGTAGTGGACGCCAGCAACTATACCCTCATGGAGATGGGACATCCGACGCACGCTTTCGATCTCGATAAGCTCGAAGGCGGCAAGATCGTGGTCCGCCGCGCGCAACAGGGCGAAATGCTGAAAACGCTGGACGGCGTGGAGCGCAAGCTCACGCCTGACGATCTGGTGATTGCCGACGCAGTGCGTCCGGTGGCGCTGGGCGGAATCATGGGCGGCCTTGATTCCGCTATCTCGGCTTCTACAAAAAACATTCTGATTGAGTCCGCCTGGTTTGATCCCGCGTCTGTCCGCAAAACGGCCCGCCGTCTGGGCATGCATACTGATGCGTCGCACATCTTCGAGCGCGGCGCAGACTGGGGAGCCACTCCGCTGGCCTGTGATCGAGTCGCCGAGTTGGTGCTGCAAACCGCGGGTGGTGAGCTGGAAGGTGAGCCGGTGGACGTCATTGCCGCTCATCCCATACGCCATTCTCTGTGGTTGCGTCATAGCGAGATCGTTCGCCATCTCGGGCAGGAAATTCCTACCTCGACTGTTCGCCGCATTCTGGGCCGTCTGGGCTTTGTGATTGCCAAGCCTTCCAAAGAAGGGTTCCTGCATGACTTCCCTGTAGGAAACGTTTCTCCTGAAGAGGCTGAAGCGCTGAAGGAAAAGGTAAAAGCAAAGATCGCCTCTCAGGGCGTTGATCCTGAAAAAGACGCTGCGGTGGACCTGCCTACGTGGCGGCTTGATGTAGAGCGCGAAATTGATCTGTTGGAAGAAATTGCCCGCATTTACGGTTACAACAGGTTCCCCAATACGCTTCCCTCTTTCTCGGGTGGAGTCATCGAACTACCGCATGCGGCGAAGGAAGAGAAGGTGCGTTCGGAATGTCTTGCCATGGGGTACAACGAAGCGATCTCTTCCAGCTTCAGTTCTCCGGCCGATGCGCAGGCGTTCTCGACTGCGGCTCCGGTCGCTCTCGCCAATCCGCTCAGCGAAGAACAATCTGCTATGCGCACCTCTCTGGTTTCGGGCATGCTCAACATGCTGTCCTGGAACTTGAATCGTGGCGCCGGCGATGTCCGGCTGTTTGAAATGGGCAATATTTTTTCCGCGGCCACCGCGCGTACAGAAGAACGCAAGATGCTTTGCCTGGGCGTAACCGGTAATGCCATGCCCGCAAGCGTACACATGCCGGGGCGTCCATTTTCTTTCTTCGACCTGAAGGGAGCAGTCGAAGTGCTGCTCAGCAGCTTCGAGTGTGGCTCTCTTGCGTTCGACTCATCCGCATCTGGGTATTACCACCCCGGCCGGTCGGCCCGCGCAATTGTGGACGGGAAACTGGTTGCGCAGTTCGGGCAGTTGCATCCTGATATGGCGGCAGCCCGCAAGCTGAAACAGGAAATCTATATTGCTGAAGTTTATCTAGATCAACTCTTCCAGCTTGCGCTTCGCACTCCGCGATACCAGCCGCTCTCCCGCTTCCCTGCTGTAGACCGCGATCTTTCTTTCCTGTTCGATGATTCGGTCACCTTCCAGCAGATTCAGTCTGCGGTTCAGAGACTGAACATTGCTGAGATGCAAAGCTTCAGGCCTGTAGAAATCTTCAGGGGCGGCTCCGTGTCACAAGGAAAATATTCGGTGCTGGTGCGCGCCGAGTTCCAGGCAGTCGAGCGCACTCTGCGCGACGACGAAGTAGCGCAATGGTCAGCACAGATCATCAAAGCTTTGGAATCGCTGGGCGGCACGCAGCGCAGTTGAACAATACTTTACTCAACGGGTCTGTTCCCTAGGATTCGCTGCACACGCAAAGTGAGAACATGATAGGTAATCTGGGCACACCCACGCGGAGGCCAAATATCAAAATCGCTAGCTGGAACGTAAATTCCATTCGAGCACGGCTCGGCCATGTCACTTCATGGCTGAAGAATAATGATGTGGATGTGCTCTTGTTGCAGGAACTAAAAGGTCCGACATTTCCCGGCGACGTATTTCGAGATCTGGGATTTGAGAGCGCAGCTGTGACCCAGAAGGCATATAACGGCGTTGCAACACTGTCTCGCTATCCCATTGAAACCGTAAGCACCGCCCTGGTTGGTGATGCGGCAGATACGCATGCGCGGTTCCTGGAAACCATGATCCAGGGCATGCGGATCGTAAATGTCTATCTTCCAAACGGTAACCCGGTCGGAAGCGATAACTTCGCCTATAAGCTGGCCTGGATGAACCGGTTGCATGAACAGATGAGCATCTGGCGAAATTCGGATATTCCGACTCTGGTCGGCGGTGATTTCAACGTTATTCCCGAGGATATTGATTGCCACAAACCCTCATCGTGGATGAGGGACGCGCTCTTTCAGCCGGAGCCTCGTGACCGTTACCGCGCGCTGCTCAATCTCGGCTATACAGACGCATTCCGCTCCCTCCATCCTGGGGAAGGATCACAGTTCACCTTCTGGGATTATTTCCGCCAAGCTTTCGAACACAATCGCGGTATCCGAATTGATCACTTCTTACTGTGTCCTGCCCTGACAGAGCGATTGCAAAGGTGCGAGATTGATAAAGAACCACGGCGGCAGGAAAAGCCTTCTGACCATACGCCGATTATTGTCACATTAAGTTAATTGCTTCAGGTATTGAGCGGTACCAATCTATGCGCTGCCTGGATACTTACCGTTCCCGGAATCACTTTCCTGAATTGCAAGGATCCAGCGGCTCGCCAGCGGGCGATTCAACCTTGACCAGGGTCGGCGTAATCGTATTCCCGTCAACTTTGAAAACCAGGTAATGGTGAAATGATCCCGGTGTATGTTTCTTCAGTGGCGCTCCGCCACCGCCGGAGATGAGATAGTAGGGAGGCTGCGAAGGATCTTTGCGGGTAGGCGGATCGGTCAGTTTATTTTTGTCGCCCTGCGGATTGTAGTAAAGGTGCTCATGCCCCGAGACGACATACGAGACATTCTTATACCCGGCAAAAATCTTTTCGAGCGCCGTTACGCTTACCGGGTTCAAGCCATCGTTTTCGCTGTATGGCTCTACTGGATGATGCATAAAGATGATTACATGCGCCTTGTCTTTATTGGCCTCCAGATCATCTTTCAGCAACTTGAGCTGCTTTTTTGTGATGGAGCCGGGCGGCTGCGATTTGGTCGCTCCTTCAGCCGTGGACGGCTGCTTCTTCAATTTTTCCATCTCAGGCTCGTTCTCGCTATCGAGCGCAATAAACCTGGAATTGCCATAGGTGAATGCCCCGTAAGTTTCAGCCATGTGTTTCCTGTAGAGGGCTTTCATGGGTTTCGAAGGCACCTCATTCGCGTCGTCCATCTCATGATTGCCAGGCGCGTTGAAGACCGGAACGCCGGCCGTAGCTGCAATTTTGAGGAAGTCGGTGTATTGCTGGTGAATGATTTTTGGATGTTGCGGATCTTTACCCGAAATAGTGTCACCGGTCCAAAGCACAAAATCAGGTGCGGGATTCATCTGATGAACGGCGGAGAAAATCTGCCCCGGGGTAGGCGGTTGCGGGCAGCTTGAGTGCAAAGGCCGGTTGTCTCCCGCGAGAACAAAAGTAAATTTGTCCGGATCAGACGGCTTGGAGAGGCTGCCGGTCTTGGGCAAAGGCGAAAGCGCAGGCATCTGCGCCAGTGCCACTGCACAGCAAAATTGGACCACAAAAAACAGATAGACCTTGGTTTGCCGATTCATCATCTTTCCTTTCATGAAGCCAGCACGAACTAAGGATTGTAGCCGCCAATGTTACGCAAGTGAATACAAATTGATTGTGGAAAGGACATAGAAGATTTTTTGCCCGGACGTGATCGCGAGCAGGGTCGCGGCTGCGAGAAACAGCGAAGAGATGTGCGTGAAATTATTCCTGAATCGTGACCGTCATCTTATCAGGAATTCATTATCTGACTCATGGGCCTTACCGGTCCTTCCCTTGTTGAACGGCTATTCCTTCTCATTTGGGACCTTTCGCTTTTGCCCACAATAAAGCCTGCGCACGGTCGGCAAAGGCTCTCATTTGAACAATCTTGTGCTTTCGCACCGAGTACACATCTGCCAACTCCACTTTCTGCCACTCGGTGCGTTCTTTTGGGCGGAAGCGAGCACGGACAAACACTACTATCCGACTGCCGGCGGTTATGAATCGTTCAGGTTCGCTGCTGCCTTCAGCCCATCCGGCCCGAGATTGGATCAAGTACCGTTTGACGGCTTCACGACCGTGATACATGCCGCCGCCCGGAAATTCCAGCGGCTCGCTCCATTCAATTTTAGGATCAAGTACGGAGACGGCAGCGTCAAAGTCTCCACGATTGAATGCGGCATAGGCGGCACGCAGATGTGAAATGATTTCTCCGTATCCTTGCGAGCTTGCCGCGTGAGCTTTCTTCGGTTCCTGCGAATATGCAAGTTGAGAGATCACTAAACACAGGAACGCGACAGTGGTTCTGTTCAAAGGTCTCCTCCTATAAGTTCACGGCTGTGCGCCTCAAGATTCAAAACTGCGTGAATGCTTCATGCTGTTTGCCGAATTTTGTTTGCTGCGAATGCATTGTCACGCTCTAGAAGAATTCGGAATGCGAGTCCATGGGTAATCAACAGCAGGGGCACGACGAAAGTCGGAATGAAGTAACTGGTTCCTAACTGGCCTGCCATAAGCCCGGCGTGATTGGCCTGGTAGAAAGCGTTGAAAAGATCGACTGAACCCCACAGGCTGAAGATCCATGCGATGGCAATTCCCGCCGCACTGGGCAGCAATAGCAACGCAAGCAACGCGAGTATCGCTGCAATGATGTCCCCATAGGCCGCGGCATGCGCGAACGAAGCGGGCAGATCCGGTGCCACTACGCCTGGGACCAGAAATGCCAGCCCAAGAAAGCGGAAGCTGTGAAGGATGAGCAGAGGTCGCAACGCGTCGGTGCGCTGTCGAAGGCGCAGTTCCGGCCAAATGTATCGGCGGGTTACGATTCCCCACGCAACGAAACTGAATGCAATGCTCAAGAAAAAACAAAGTTGCGGCTGCATAACGATCTCCTATTCAAATTTAAGTGAATTGTTTAATAGCGTACGATAGTACTCTATAGACCCCAAAAAAATTTACTCCTGGCCGAAAGACTTTATAAAGAACTCCCTTGCCTCTACTAATCTCTGCTCACGCATTTGAGCGTCCGGCGTTACGCGGACCATCATCACCACTCCGGCCATACTGGGGAACAACAACCTGCACTTCGCCAGCCTTTCTTCTCGCGTCTGACCAGGAACAAATGGCGACAGCCGCTCACGATACGCTTCCAGCAAAGTCTCAATCCGTTTGCGCACGGACAATGGTTTTCGCGCGAGCTCCGGCCCGAGGGCGGCGCGCACGCAACCGGACCCCGGCGAATTAACATGGCCTAGGCTTAAATAACGTTCGATAATGGCCCGCAGAGCCTGACCTTCGGGCGCGGACTTTGCAACCTCCTCCATATCTCTTCCCGTCTCGTCGAGTGCCCGTGCCACGGCTTCCACGAACAGATCGTCCTTGCTCTTAAAATGCCGGTAGAAGCCGCCTTTCTTCAGGCCTGCCTTCTTCATCACCGTCCCGATACCGCTGCTGTCCCCACCGCGCTCGCGAAATGCGCGGGCCGCCATGGAAAGAATCTTCTCGTGGTTTTGCGCTTTGTGTCTCAGGGAGTACCGCATGTTTTAAGAATACGACTGTACTCTATTCGTGTCAAGGACACATTGATGACTATTCACAAGAGCGTCAATTTGTCCGGATAGATCCTGGTAACGGTAAGCGGTAGTGCTCCTGCGATTTTTACTGGATCAGTCGCATGAATCGGACCAAGCCACTGCAATTGATCTATGCCGCGGCCCTCGTCACTGCGGAAGATAATAGCGCGTGAAGGGTGTATGGGAGTTAACCTTTAATGCGGGTAAGGTGGCCGATGAACGCTGGCTTCCAGGTCTTTCCACCATCGTTCGAGTACGACTCTTCGTAGGTGTGGCTGTTCGGCCTTATATCAGACCAAGTGCCCCTGACGAGAATTGCACTGTCTCCAAACGTATCTTGAGACAGCAGTTCGCCGCGTCCATCTTTGAAGGAGCCAATGAGCGGGGCGTCGAGTACACCCATCTTGCTGTTGATAAATGATTGGTTCCACTGGTGCGATTTCGGATTGTAGAGAAACAGCGTTAGCGCCTCCCAGTGACCTTTCGGCCCTTCGGCCTCAATCTCCTCGAGTTGCGCTCGTCCACCCCAGATCTTGCGAACGGATACAGTGCCGTCAATCTTCAGGGTTTGCGGCGAGGCGGCGAATGGATCAACGATACGCGTGATCTGCGTGTGCCAGACGCCCACATTGAAATCGAAATCGTGCCGGCCGGGATCAATTGCGCTATTCGCATCCTTGTTCCAGTCGATCTGGGTGTCGTCGCTGATTCGCTCGTAGTGATTGACCCAGTTCACCTCCCAGGTCTTGCCGCCATCTTCGGAGAAGGCCTGTTCCGACTGACCTCTGTCCAGCCCTATGCCCCAGATCGAGAAGCGCACCAGCACGTACTTCCCGTTGATCTCCTCGTGGTCGTAGAAATCTCCACGGCCATCTCTGAACTCGCCTACGCCGGGCACACCAAGAGTACCGACGTTCGGTGTTGCGAAGTCTAGGTTCCACTGATGAGCGGTGGGGTTGTACCAGCGAAGTGAAAGCAGTTCGACGTGTCCCGCGGGGCCCTCCGCTTTGTACTCCGCGAGGTTAGCGCGGCCATCCCAAACCTTCTTCACGACCGTGATGCCGTCCATATCCGCCCAGTCCTTCGATCCCGTGAGCGGATGCATGAGGCGGGATGAGTGGGTCTTCCACGTGCCTATATCGAAATCAAAGTCATGCTGACCGTCGCGAACTGTGCGTGACGACTGGTTCGGAGCAGGCGTGCTCTGCGCACTGAGAGTACTGGATATCAACAAAAGGACGAGGATCGCAAATCGATAATCAATCGACGTTTTTGAAAATGACATTCTTTTCTCCCACGTTCTGGCTTTACGGCGCGTTTTCTCGTGATTGTTGGCTGGCCGACGTCAAAGCGTTGTTCATTTCCCTGAAGCTCTCGAATCTTTGACCCGGGTATCAGTCGCGACCCAATTCAATTCCCAGGTCCTTCCACCATCGTCGGAGAATGACTGCTCGAAGCGATACACGTCCGCACTGACAGGCACTATGACGAAGCGAACCAGAATCGCTCTGCCGTTGAAGAGTTCCTGGTCATAGAACTCGCCGCGGCCGTGCTTGAATTTTCCGACAGTAGGTTGACCGAGCGTACCGGCCGCGGCGTTCGCGAAGTTCAAAGTCCATTGGTGAGAGGCGGGGTTGTACAACCTGAGATTGAGCGCATCGAAGTGTCCGCTTGGGCAGTCCGCCGCCAGTTCCACAAGATTTGCGCGACCATTCCAAACCTTGTGCACCAATGTTGTGCCTCGGCAGGCCACCCATTCGCGTGAACCGGTGAGTGGATGCAGGAGGCGCTTGAGTTCCGTGTCCCACGTCCCGATCTCGAAATCGAAGTCGTGCTGGCCATCTGGTGGAGCACTAAGCTGGTTCTCCGTGGGGGGCTTTGATGCCTGCTGTGCAGCGCACACGCAGCAAAGAAACAGCATTGGGATCGCTGCGAGAACGTGTGCAATGTGCGTCTTCATCCTGGCTTCGGCCCTCCATGCTGCCTGAGCGAACGCCGTAATACGTCGAACTTCGTGATTTTGATACATTGGAGTGGTTTGCTCAATAACCACTTTGTAACGGATTCCTATGACCACTTCCGGTAAGCCATTGCGCGGCGTCGCGAATCTAATCACCATAGACCGCCGTACATCGAAGCCTGTGCGCCAGCAGATATATGAGGAGTTCCGCAATCGTGTGCTACGGAACCAGGTCCATTCCGGGCAGGCGGTGCCGTCCACGCGCCAACTGGCGCGCGATCTGCGCATCTCGCGTTTACCGGTGCTTGATGCTTACGCTCAATTAATAGCGGAGGGCTACTTCGAGACGCGCATTGGGTCCGGCACCTTCATCAGCGCTTCGCTTCAACCAGCCTCGTCTTCGCAGCCGCCTTTGCACAGCACGAAACCTGCGAAGTCCCGCTGCATTGCAGCGCGGTCCGAGAGCCTGCCACCATACGACAGACCACTCTGGTCCGAGAGTCTCGGACCGTTTCAGGTTGGCCAGCCAGACCTCCACAGCTTCCCGATGGTTGTTTGGTCGAGACTCCTCGGCCGATACGCAAGGTCCATGCGCGTGAAAGGTCTGCAATACGGCGATTCATTCGGAATGTCGGAATTGCGACAAGCCATCGCTGCATATCTGCGAACCTCACGCGCTGTGCGCTGTACCGCAGAGCAGGTCATGATCGTGAGCGGATCACAGCAGGCGCTCGACCTGTCTGCTCGCGTATTGCTCGATGTGAACGTTCCGGTATGGTTGGAGGAGCCTGGCTATTGGCTGATGCAGCACGTGCTCAAGGCAGCGGGCTGCGCAATCGTACCTGTTCCTGTTGATGCCGACGGTTTGAATGTGGCCTTGGGAAAAAAGCTCGCACCAAAGGCGCGTGCAGCGTTCGTCTCACCATCACACCAGTATCCGCTGGGGGTTACGATGACTGCGGCGCGCCGCCTCCAATTATTGAAGTGGGCCGAAGTCGCCGGCGCATGGATCATCGAGGATGATTACGACAGCGAATATCGATATGATAGCGCGCCTGTCGCGTCGCTCCAGGGCCTTGATCGAAACGATCGTGTGATCTATATCGGCAATTTCAGTAAGGTGATGTTTCCCTCGTTGCGACTCGGCTACCTCGTGGTTCCGACGGATCTGATCGAGAGGTTCGCGGCGGTCCGGCAGACGATGGACATCTGTCCCCCGCACATGAACCAGGCCGTCATGAATGAGTTCATTCGGGAAGGTCATTTCTCTCGTCACCTGCGGCGGATGAGGCCGGTATACGCCGATCGAAGGCGTGTGCTTATCGAGGCGCTCTCCCGCGAACTCGGCAACCGTTGCTCGATCGTTGGTGATCAGGCGGGTATGCACCTGACAATCTATGTGGATGGTTGTGACGATAAGACCGTCGCGCGCAAAGCAGCACAACAAGGCATTTGGCTCTCCCCGTTATCCTCTTCTTACGTCGGCGAGGGACGACCGGGGCTCATTCTTGGGTTCGGGAACTCGAAAGCTGCACAGATTGCTTCATGTGTACCCCGGCTACGAAAACTGCTGGACGAAGCGGGTAGCCCTGCTCATCGAGGAGCGCCCTATCGCTAGCGAAATCATTTGGCCCTATTTCGAAAGAAGAGTGAATGAGAGTTCCAATGATGTTTAGGCTATTCACTTTGTTAGCCGTCCGAACTATGACATATGTTCCGCCTCCCTGGTGCGCGGTTGCCGAATGCGCCGGATATTCTATATATGTTAATTTGCAAGCTCAAATCAAGGATCAGACCAGACAATGCAAAGCGGAAGCATGGGCTCGCCACGAAAGGCAAATACTTCTTTGGTGCTAGCTGTTGTCATAAGTGTCGCAGTCCTGCTGGGCAGTCAGGCATCGGCTTTATCTTCTCAGTCCGGTGCTGCAACACAACGGTCAAGAGGCCGTGGCGAACCGACCAGAGCCGATATCTTGCGCGGCGGTTATGGGCCCTATCGCGCCAATAACGATCTGCTTTTCTACCACCTCGACATCCGCGTTGACCCGGAAAAAAAGTTCATCAAAGGGAAGAACACGATCCGATTCAAGATGCTCAAGGATGACTCGCGCATCCAGTTCGATCTGGCTGACCCGCTCCAGATCGATAAAATCCTCTTCGGCGCCGTATCTCTTCAATATCAGCGCGATTCTGGCGCTGTCTTCGTGAATTTTCCCGAGACCTTGCGCGCAGGCCGTGTGTACACAATCGACTTTTACTATTCCGGCTCACCTTTGCAGACAGGCAGATTCGGCGGCTTCACTTTCGGACACGATCCATCCGGCCATCCCTGGATTTATACGGCGTGCGAAGGAATCGGAGCGAGCATCTGGTGGCCAAATAAAGATCAGTGGCGCGATGAAGTCGAAAATATGCAAATCAGCGTCTCGATCCCAAACGACCTGGTAGATGTCTCCAACGGTATTTTCATGGGTAAGACCGACCTGGGCGACGGGTACACACGATGGGATTGGTTCGTGCATTATCCCATAAATAATTACGACGTTTCTCTGAACATCGGCAACTACAAGCACTTTTCTGACCGGCTGGGCGGCCTGGCAATGGACTTTTACGCTTTGCCCGAAGACCTGGACAAGGTAAAAAAGCAGTTTTCTCAGGCGAAAGGCATGATCAAGGCTTACCAGCATTATTTCGGAGAGTATCCGTTCAAGAAGGACGGTTATAAGTTGATCGAGGTTCCCTATTCTGGCATGGAGCACCAGAGCGCAGTCACCTACGGAAATCACTTCGCCAACGGGTATCTTGAGCGCGACTGGACAGGTGTCGGTATCAGTCCTCGCTTCGATTTCATCATCATCCATGAGAGCGGCCACGAGTGGTTCGGCAACAGCATCACCGCTGCCGACAGCTCCGATATGTGGATCCACGAGGGCTGGACGACATATCTTGAGGGCTTGTATGTGGAATACATGTACGGTCGCGATGATGGGTTGAAGTACCTGAACGGATACAAGTCGAAGGTCAAGAATCAGGAACCGATCATCACCTCGCGAGGCGTAAACGGTGAACCGCCCCAGGACCAGTATTTCAAAGGTGCGCTTTTTATCAACACGCTTCGCAGCGTCGTCAATGACGACCGCCGCTGGTGGAAGCTTCTCCACGATTTCTACCAGCACTTCAAGTATCAGAACATTATGACTGAGGACGTAATCGCGTATTTCAACGCGCACACTGGAATGAATTTAACTCCGATTTTCAATCAATATCTGCGGCATACTGCAATTCCCGCTCTGGAATTGAGGTTCGACCCAGGCCACGGCGCCGTATCGTATCGTTGGAAAGTAGATGAACCGGGATTCCAGATGCCGGTGCGTGTGGGCAAAGAGGGCCGCTGGCAGATCATTCAGCCGACAACAGACTGGCAAACCATGCCGACGTCACTGAGTAAAGATGAATTCCAGGCCGCGACCGATCTGTACTTTGTGGAAGTCGTCAAGGAATAAGGCCGCAAACGTTCTCCAGAGTCGCATCGCCTTGAGCAATTAGGACACGATCACCCGCATCTTCACGGTGCATTGAGCGAGCGTCCCGCGCATACGGTAAACTGTGTCGCATTGTGCGAGAACGCCAGTAGCGAAGGAACATAGATGCCTCCAAATGAGAAACACTTCGAAACTGCACGAACTCGGAAGTTTAGGACCAGTGCGTTGTCCGAAGAGGACGAGCGCACGATAAGTCACGTCGAGGAATTTGGCTGTTCTATTGTCAATGTTAAGCGCACGGAATACGGCCTCTGTTGGTCCTACACTGTCGGCGTTTTCGATACCAGCTGGCAAACCCGAAATTGTCACTGTGGGACTATTACCAGAGACGGCGCATTTTGCGTTAACGAAGCCGCGAAACTGCTACGAGCCGGGGTCGATCTCACTACGGGCCGACATCGTGATCTAATCGGGCAAGTGGATTGTGAGTTCCGTCCTGTTGACCGAAAGTGGGTCGAACACCTTATGGGTTGGGCGCTCTGGTATTACGATGGCGACGACTTTTCTGTGCTCAGGCTGTCTATCCCGATCTGCAGAATCGGTTCCCAAAGGACGAAGGATTTGACAAGGCGTTTGATCAGCCTCTGATGCAGCCCTGATGCTCCCATGACGAGGGCCGAGAATGATTTTTGGGCCTCAGCCGATCCGAAAAGCAGCCTGTTCAAATGGAAGTTCCCGGACCATCCACACACGGGAGTTTTCATTTCCGCAGACGGTCCAAATCGGGACTGAGCCAGTCACATATGTCTCACATGACGCTGAAGATGGCGCGTGGCAGTTTTTGGGTGACAGTATGTCCGACGGAGGTGATCCCGTGATCTCCTGCTTTCACCACCCGATCGACCGCGATCCAAGTCTGGCTGAGTTGGCTGATCTGCCGTTGGGCTGGTATGCGGAGCGCGAATAAGGTCGGAGAACCGTGGATTCGAAAGAGCGGAAACAGGATGACGATTCCCAGTGAGCCATCTAGCGCTCCCGCGCCTCTCGATTTCGGTACTTACCAGCGTCATTAGAATCTCTCGCAAAGTAAATAGACTTTGCGGATCGTGACGAAACGCCCATCCAGCGAATACCGGCCGTCCGTTAATAACAAGACGTTGTTGATCGCGCCGCGTGTGTCTCCTTCACGGATTTGGAACCAGCAGGCAATATAGTCTTTCGGCCTCCGGCCCAAGCCCCTCCTCGATATCAGAGAACGTGCCGGCTACAGTGGCAATTATCTGATCGCGCGGTATGTCATCGAACGTCAGGCTGATGCGATCACCGACGAATAGATCTTCCATTGTGACCTCGTTTCCGTGCGCCACCTCATCGAGCTAGATCGCAGGATCAACTTATCGGACCTCTGCATTTTTCCGAACCCGCCGTTCGTATTCGCTAAGACCGAACATTCCATCGTTTTGTGACATTGCGCTCCCACATATGAGAACGAGCTGGCTGCTATTTTTCCGTCGCAGGCAAGTGTCACGATCTTCAGGAAATGTGAAGCGCCGATAGAATGAACTTCGCGATATGCTCTTTTTGCCGGAACTGAGATCTCCGTCACGCGCACCAACCCACCGCCGAATAAGAGACAATCCCCTCAGCCAGGAAACTTTCTAAAGCGACCAATTCCCCCTTCTCAGCGGCAGCGATAAAGGCCTCCAGAAGACGCCGCTGCTCGACCAAACTGGCGTGTGTACGAGGATTATCGGCGATGTGCTTACGCCCTCGGGAGACCAGTTGACGGGTGTTTGCCTCCTCCATTTGCAGGATGTTCGCGATCTCGGAGTACGAATAATCGAACGCTTCGTGCAGAATGTATACGGCGCGTTCTGTGGGTGAGAGTTTTTCAAGCAGTACCAGGACTGCCAGCCTTAATGCTTCGGCTTGCTCCGCACGTAATCCGGGATCTCCGCTTGCGTCGACCGGTTCGAAACGCCACGTTCCAACGCAGGTTTCGCGACGCGAGTGGGCAGCCTGGACGAGATTGATACACAGTCGCGCGGTTGTCTTCGCCAGGAATGCCGACGGGTTCTCAACCCTGTTCCGATTCGTAGCCTGCCACCGCAACCAAACGTCTTGCACGATATCTTCAGCTTCCGCCGCACTTCCAAGCATGTGGTAGGCGATGCCGAACAGACGCGGACGCACGTTGGCAAAAGCTGACAGGCCTTCGTCGTAGTCATTGGTCTCCATGTCAAAGCGAAGGGACGAAGCGATTGATGGCGTTGTGTCGAGTACCGGCATCTCTGTTCTCCTTTGCTGCAACTCGAAACGGCTTGATTTTTGTGACGATATAAGATGCGCCCGAACAGCGCAGTTCTAAACGTCCGTTTTTATGCAATTCTTCCGATATAATTCGGGCAGCCTCATGGTTTCACCACGCGGGCAGCATTCCGGAGTTCCGAAAATGGGCGCTGCAACTCGTGCCACTGTGTCGAACCTGCTCAAAGGCAGCCGAGAACGGTCTCCCACTTCAGGCAGGTCCATTGTGCCGGGAATAGAAGTTCTTCGTGAGGGCCGGGCAGAGCCATTTCTTGACAGACAACCTACGCTGTCCAGTTCGCCTGCGCAGTGGGAAGGGATTGCACTCGAGAGCCATGCCCTTCCTGCCTTATTCATCCCGCGTCACGAACATACGAATGCCTTCCTGCACCTGGTGAGGAACGGAGGCGTCAAATACGAGGTAAACACGAGAGGCAGAGTTCTGCGATTTAGTTCGCGTCCCGGCACCATCTTCCTTCTACCTCGGGGGACCGTGGACGAAGTGAATTGGACTGGGCCAACTCACCGAATCGCTGTCGCCATTAATCCACAATTACTGACAAGTGCGCTCGAAGAAACGGCACACGAAAGCGACATGGAACTGGCGGAACATTGGGACCTGATCGATCGGCATATTGCGGCACTGCTGGAAGAAATGACCGCTGATCTCGAAGAGGGTTCACCGGCGGGGGCCATTTACGGTGATTCACTGGCTAATACCTTGGCGGTGTACCTCCTGAGACGTTATTCGGTGCGGGGAATAAAACCCGTCGTTTACAAGGGAGGTCTTCCCGGAAATCGCTTGAAGCGTGTGCTGAATTATATTGCTGACAATTTGGAGACAAACATCAGGCTGTCGAAACTTGCGGCGATTGCCGATATGAGTCCGCATTATTTCTCGGAACTATTCAAACAGAGTACCGGCCGGTCTCCCCATAACTATCTCTTGCTTCAGAGGATCGAGCGTGCCAAGCAACGCCTGCGCGATCCAAAGCACAGCATCATTGATGTCGGACTGGAAGCCGGCTTCCAGAACCCGAGCCACTTCGCCCGCATTTTTCGAAAAATCGAAGGCACGACACCTTCACGGTTCCGCATGGATTATGCGCTGACCAAGGCTGCTTAGAATTTCGGCCTCAGCTATTTCGAGTTGTCCGATATTGTCACAGTGAAGAGGGCTGCCTTGTTATATGAAACGACGAGATGTGCGGACACTATGGAGCCTGAATGACCAAGGGGCGATTGGAAGCGTTCAGCGACGGAGTGATCGCGATCATCATCACGATCATGGTGCTGGAGATGAAGGTGCCGCATGGAGATCGTTCTGCAGGATCTGGCGCCGCTGGTGCCGATGTTTCTCAGCTACGTCTTGAGTTTCGTTTATGTCGGCATTTACTGGAACAACCACCATCACATGCTGCAGGCCGGCACTGCGGTGACGGGGGCGATGCTTTGGGCCAATCTGCACCTGCTGTTCTGGCTCTCGTCTGTTTCCGTTCACCACCGGCTGGATGGGAGAAAACCATTTCACCGCAGTGCCCACTGCGCTCTATGGAGTGGTGCTGTTGATGGCCGGGATCGCCTACCTCGTGCTCCAGCAGGCGATCATCCGCGCGCAAGGGCAGGACTCAATCTTGAAAAAAGCGGTCGGGCGCGATTGGAAGGGCAAGGTGTCGCCGGTGCTCTATGTCGTAGCGATCGTTGCACCCTGCGTTCCTCGTGGATCGCTCAGGCTGATTCTATGTGATCGCTGCGCTGATCTGGCTGATTCCCGACCGCCGTATCGAAAAACGTCTTGCCATGTAACGGCTGAGCGATTCGACCCAGCCGACAAGGCGGCTGACGAAACGAGATCCTCGAAAGCAGCAAGGAAGCAGACGTTCGGTGAGTCTCTAAGAAGACGCCGGAGCATCGAAAGGTAGACACGTCTCATCCCATCGAGCCGTGTTCGATTTGGTGGCACTTGATGTTCCCTCGTGTGGTCATTGTCGGTGGTGGCTTCGGAGGGCTCTCCGCAGCCCGTTCTCTGCGCAACGCCCCGGTCACAGGTGACGCTCGATCGACAAGCGGAATTATCATCTTTTTCGACCGATGCTGTACCAGGTCGCAACGGGGCTGCTTTCTGCGGATGAAATCTCCGGTCCTTTGCGTTCAATCCTCAGTCATCAGAAAAACGTCGACGTGCTTCTGGATGAAGTCACCGGCATCAACTCGGAGGAACACATCGTTCATCTGACGCAAGGTGAGCTTGGCATACGACTTCCTCATCCTCGCGACTGGCATCCAGTACAACTATTTTGGGCACGACGAATGGCGGCCGTTTGCGCCAGGCCTCGAATCGCTCGATGATGCAGACGTCATCCGCGAGCAAAATACTGCGTGCGTTCGAGCGGGCCGAAGAAATGGCCTCGATCAGAACAAGCCCAACCGGAAGAAATTCGCCGCGAGCTGACGTTTGCACTCGTTGGCGCGGGAACCGTTGGGGTTGAGATGGCCAGCACGCTCGCCGAAATGTCGCGCATGAGTTTGACGCACGACTTTCGGCACATAGATCCGCCTTCGGCGCGGATTCTGCTATTCGAAGCTGGGGCTCGTATCCTGCCCACATATCCTGAACATCTTTCAATCAAAGCGAAGCAGCACTTGGAGAATTTAGGCGTTGAGGTTCATACCAATGCTCGTGTCACAAGTGTAGATGCTGACGGAATTATCGTTGGCGGAGAGAGAATTCGGGCCGGCACTGTTCTGTGGGGCGCGGGAGTTGTTGCGTCTGCGGCCGGGCGCTGGCTGAAGGTAGAAACAGACAGGTCGGGAAAGATCATTGTCGGACCAGACCTGTCGGTGCCCGGACATCCAGAGGTCTTTGCAATTGGCGACACCGCTCACGTCGTTGCTCCTGTTCGAAATTTGCTGGGCATCAAGTCTAAAACTTCCATGACGATGCCAGGAGTAGCTCAGCCTGCTATCCAGGAAGGCAGGTACGTCGCTGATGTCATTCAGCGTCGTGCGGCGTCACGCGAGGAACCTGCACCATTCTGGTACTGGGACAAGGGAGAACTCGCGATCGTAGGCCGGGCATACGCAGTAGCCAACTTGCGGCTTGCAAAGTTCTCGGGCTTTCCAGCATGGATCATCTGGGCAGTCGTGCACATTTACTTTCTTATTGGGTTTGCTAATCGGCTCTTCGTCTTGCTGCAATGGGGACTTTCTTTCCTGACGAAGCGTCGCCGCGTACGAGTCTTGCCCGTGGAGCGGTCCTCGGCGCAGAAATTCATCGGTCCCGCAGCTTGATTGCAGCCTGCAACGTTCACTCAAACATAATCCTTCAATTCTTTAGGTCAATTTGCACTGACAGCGCGACATCTGTCATGCTCGACATCCATTAACGGCACTTTGTAAAGCAGTTAACTGATCGGCCACAATTTTTCCAGAGCAACCGAGGCATGTTGTCACAAAATGGGCATCAATCCTGTCTTAGCGAGTACAACCGATGGTCTGAATATCTTGCTCAAGAATCGCAAGGAGGCAATTATGAAAATAGCAGTGATCGGCGGTACTGGACTCATCGGATCAAAGGTCGTCAGCAAACTTCGTGAACAAGGCCATGAAGCAGTTGCAGCAGCGCCCAATACCGGGGTCAATACCATCACAGGCGAAGGACTGGCCGACGTGTTGAAAGGCGCCTCGGTAGTCGTTGACGTATCGAACTCTCCTGCGTGGGAAGACGCGGCAGTGCTGAAGTTCTTCGAAACATCAACTCGGAATCTCCTTACCTATGAGGTGGCGGCAGGGGCAGTACATCACGTTGCGTTGTCGGTGGTGGGAACAGACCGGATGTCAGAAAGCGGCTACATGCGCGCCAAAATCGCTCAGGAGAAACTGATCAAAGAATCTTCAATCCCCTATTCCATTGTGCACGCGACGCAGTTCTTCGAGTTCCTCAAAGGCCTCGCCGACATTTCCATGGTCGGTGACAAGGTGCATTTGCCTCCCGTGCTTTTCCAGCCAATCGCCGCCGACGATGTCGCGACCGGCGTGGCCAGGATTGCAGTAGCTCAGCCGGTAAACGGCATTGTCGAAATCGCAGGACCGGAACAGTTTCGCCTCGATGAACTAGTCCGGCGCCGGTTGACTTCGCTCAAAGATCCCCGCGAAGTCATCGCTGACCCAAACGCGAGTTATAGCGGAGCGCAAATCAGCGAGAAAACACTGCTTCCGGGCGATAATGCACAGCTTGGCGTGACGCGTTTCGAAGCCTGGCTCACTCAGTCGGCGGGAACCGCCGTCGCTGCGTAAGACACGAAGAGAAACGACAAGCGGCAACAGAGTCAGTGAAAGGGCTAGCTGATTTCGCGACGGCGCGAGCAACCAGTGAATTGGGTGGAAGAGTATGCCGGTGAGCGCCTGGCCGCTACACACGACGAGATTGCTCAACTCGCCTTCACTCCATACGAATCGTGTGGTCTACAGAACAACCACGACATCGTAGCTTGGCTGCAGAGCACGACCTTGTGCGACATTACGCGTACCTACGGAGCATCAACCAACAGGGCACGACGCATTGAAATGGGCGTCGTCAAGCGAGAGGCTAATGATGACGTTCGCAAAATTAATTTTGGCGCTGACATGCCTCTTTCCAAGCACGCTTATGGCGCAGGAGGCCAAGGTGACGCAACTCCTGTCGAAAGACCTGACCAACCTTCCTGGCAAAGAAGGTCTGATGATCACCGTGAAATATCCGCCGGGCAGTTCGGACCCTATACATCGCCACAACGCACATGCGTTTGTTTATGTGCTGGAAGGTTCGATCGTGATGCAGGTAAGGGGCGGAAAAGAAACGGTACTCACACCAGGTCAGACTTTCTACGAAGGCCCCGATGATGTCCACGTCATTGGGCGGAACGCAAGCAAAACCAAACCGGCGAAATTCGTCGTGTTCCTCGTGAAGGACAAAGGGGCTCCCGTTTTGGTACCCACCAGGTAAATCAAACCGCAAGCATTCTGGTTTCCCAAAGGATTGAAGGAGAAATTTGTATGAGCACAATTACAGTAAAAGATGGCACCACGATCTACTACAAAGATTGGGGCGAAGGCCCGGTTGTCACGTTTTCGCACGGATGGCCGCTGAATTCCGATGCTTGGGACGGGCAAATGCTCTTCCTCGTCCAGAATGGATTCCGCGTGGTCGCCCACGACCGGCGTGGGCATGGCCGCTCAAGCCAGGCTTCGTCCGGCAACGATATGAATGGATACTCCGATGATCTTGCGGCCGTCATTGAGGCGCTTGACCTCAAGGATGCCACTCTTGTAGGTCACTCCACCGGCGGAGGCGAAGTTGCACGCTACATCGGACGCCACGGCACAAAGCGCGTGGCCGCAGCCGTACTGATTGCCGCGGTGCCGCCCATCGTGGTGAAGACCGCTGCCAATCCCGACGGGCTCCCGATAGAAGTGTTTGATGGATTGCGAAGCAGTCTTTTCAAGGATCGTTCGCAGTTCTATAAAGACTTTGCGCCGATGTTCTATGGCGCCAATCGGCCCGGTTCAAGCGTCTCGCAGGGACTACTGGATCAGTTTTGGCTGTGGAGCATGCAGGCCGGACTCAAGAATGCATACGACAGCATCAAGGCATTTTCCGAGACCGACTTCACCGAGGATCTCAAGAAATTCGATGTGCCCACTCTCGTCATGCACGGTGAGGACGATCAGGTCGTTCCAATCAAAGATTCAGCAAAGAAATCGGCCAAGCTCATCAAGGGAGCACAGGAAATTTACTACCCCGGCAGACCTCACGGTCTGACTGCTACTCATCAGGATGAAGTCAATGCCGACCTGTTGAAATTTGTGAACTCGGTTCAAAAATCCCTCAGGAGAGCAGCCTGAATGTTTACGTCCGGCAGATCGCATTCCTTCGCGATCTGCTGGACGTGCACAAGTGAAAGTCTCAGCAGGATGAATAAAGGAAAAAGACATGAGAATACTAATGGTATTAACCTCGCACGACGTACTCGGCAACACTGGGCGCAAAACTGGCTTCTGGCTTGAGGAATTCGCGGCTCCATACTTCGTATTCAGGGATGCTGGCATTGATCTGACGCTCGTCTCTCCGAAAGGCGGGCAGCCTCCGATCGATCCGAAAAGCGATCTGGCTGAAAATCAAACGCCGGCAATGACGCGGTTCAAGAAAGACGCGGCAGCGCAAAAGGCTCTCGCCAACACGGTCAAACTTGCGGACGTGAAGGCGGAAGACTTCGATACGGTTTTCTATTCCGGTGGGCACGGCCCAATGTGGGACCTCGCAGAGAGCCCTGCGTCGATCTCTCTTCTGGAGGCCTTCTACAATTCTGGCAAGCCAATCGCATTGGTGTGCCATTCGCCCGGGGTGCTTCGCCACGTCACCCACCAGGGCGCTCCGCTGGTGAAGGGGAAACACGTCGACCGGTTTCACGAACGGCGAGGAAGAGGAGGTGCAGCTCACAAAGGTCGTGCCGTTCCTGGTCGAAGATGAGCTGCTGCGTCTGGGCGCAATTTTTGAGAAAAAGGCAAACTGGCAGCCTTTTTCCATAACGGACGGTCGCCTGATTACGGGTCAGAATCCCGCTTCGTCCACATCTACGGCCCAAGCTCTTCTTGAGCTGGTTGGTGCGGAGAAGGCTGCCGCGTGAACTCGCTTCATGAATTATGTGGGCCAAGGTAGTAGTGCGCCTTGGCCTCGGCATTCTAGTTGGTAACGCTCTACGAAAGAAATCCTCATGTCACACAAGCAGGCGGCAACCCTCACCGAAGGAACGAAACAAGCAGTTCGGCCTCATCAGAATGGCCAAGACATTTTCAGAGCAATTCTGCCCGAAGAGATCGACTGGAAGCCCTTCGCAGGCTTTCCACCAATGGCGCGCCTCGCCGTTGTTGTGGGACAGACTGCGGAGCCCGGCCCTTACACGATCAGGGTCAAACTGCCTCACGGCGAGAAGCTGATGCCTCACAAGTACCCAGAGGATCGAATCTATACCGTGATTTCCGGCGTCTTTTATATCGGACTGGGCGATGCATTCGACGTCACTAAGTTGGAAGCCTATCCGCCCGGCTCTGTGATCATTCTCCCTGGCAACACGCCCCATTTCCACTTGGCGAAATCCGGCGAGTACATCACGCAAGTAACCGCAATGGGACCGCTTGGATTGGAATACCTCGACGCGAAGGATGATCCCCGAAACAATGATTTGTAGCAGGAGTCTGAACAGCTTTTGCAGATCCCGAAAAAGAGTTTAGTATCGTGAGTTTTAAGCACCATTCTCAAAGATTGCAGGCCTCGTTTGTTCGTCCGTCAATCCGGCGAATCGGGGTTCGATGCTTCAGCGCTCTTGAGCAAGCAGCACGACTTGATGAGCCGTGCACTGCGATTCTGTTGAAACAATCTACTTGTCGTCGAATGGAAGGCCCAGGATGAACGATCAACAAAACAAGGAGCAGTGCTCTGGAGTGCGAGATCAAGAGGTCCGCGCGGCGCTCGATCAGCATTGGGCGGCGTCCGATGCCAACGATTTTGAAACGGAGCACCGTATTTATCACGAGGACGCGGTGCTGGAATACCCGCAGTCAGGCGAGCGAACCCGCGGGCGGCGCAACATACAGAACCAACGCGCCAGTCAGCCGAGCAAAAAGCGGTTTGAGGTTCGACGAATCATTGGTGGCGGTGATCTTTGGATTACCGAATTCATCCTGACATATGACGGCAAGCCCTCCTACACTGTGAGCATCATGGAGTTCAATGACGGCAAGGTTGCGCGGGAAACACAGTACTTCGCAGATCCATTCGTGGCTCCCGCATGGCGCGCTCAATGGGTCGAACGGATAGACAAATAATGTCGTACAGCACTTCTTCCGAAGCGAGCCCATATGCGCCAAAGTGTTTCTTTTCAATGCCAATCGAAGATCGCTTTCGTGGCGGGCTAAGTTCTTCTAAGTTGTTGAAAAGAGTGGTGAGCGCGGAAGGAATCGAACCTTCAACCTACTGATTAAGAGTCAGTTGCTCTGCCAGTTGAGCTACGCGCCCTTGTTGGGAATATGAAGAAGGACTTCTTCACAAGACAGCATCAAGTGTAACACAGCGTTATGGCGGCAGCACGCCGCGATCCGCACCCAATCCATACTCCTCCGCACCCGCACCGTGCTGCTTCCACTGTTCCTCCACCGTCCACCTGCTCGCAACATATTCTCGATGCACAGCCGCTTGCCGCAGATACTCAGCCAGGAAATTCGCCCCCGCGCAAGTCGTGCATGCTCCTATGACTTAAGACCAGCTTTGCGGCGCTGAAATCGGAGATTTCACATCTTTTTCAGCAGGGCGATCTGGCCGCCGTGATAGACCGCGTGCTGGGCCATGCCGTGCAGCAGGTGATAGTAGTTATACGAGCGGCCGGGAACGGTCTGCTCCAGACGATCATCCTGCAACTGCTCCACCGCTGCGCAGAGTTTACGGTACACGCCGAACATGCCTTCCACCGCGGACTGCCAGGCCTGCTCTGTGTTGTCTTGAATAGCGGGAAAATCCTGCTCCGAAGGCATTGGAAATTTGGGCATCGGCATGCCGTTTACGGTATTGAGTGCGGCTTGCGCCCATACGTTGACATGCAGCACCAATTCCCAAATGGAGTGAGCATTGGCTATGGGCCGCTTGGCCGCTTGTTGCGATGTCACACCCTTCAGCAGCACGCGTACTGAATCCCCGTACCAGGCGTCCCCTTCAAGAGTGCTTTTCATTTCATTGGCAATGCGAAGGCATTCTGTGTTCATAAGAATGAATAAGGATATTCGCCAGCCGTCATCAATTCAAATCTTGACACACTGGTTCGGAAGCCCAGATAAGTTTTGCTATGGATGCAGGCTAGCTTCATACGTCCCGCAGGACGGGACTGGAGCGTAGGTGAAAGCTAAATCTCCGCACTGATTGTTTATCCAAATCTCTGTTGGATACTGCGTTTGCGGAACGCAAAGATCTCTTCCACATCGGTCCGCACTTTTATCCAATGCGCCAGTTTTCCCAGCGGACCCAAAGGCAAGGCGTACTGTACGTCATCCACAATGCGAGTCTCATTCTCGCCTTCGGCAATGAACTTGTGATGGTGCTCCCATAAAGTGTACGGGCCGCTCACCTGCACGTCGGTAAAGCTGTGAGGCGGATTCCAATCCGTGATCCTGCTGGTCCAGCGTAGCGGCAGGCCATGCAATCGCAGCCTATAGCGGATCATTGTGTCCTGCTGAATGGGCTTGGGCGTGACATCAAGCACCTGGAAATGGAGCCACTTAGGGGTAATCTCCTGTAGATTTTCTGCCTCAGAAAAGAATGCAAACACCTCCGGCAGTGGCCGTGGTACGAGCTGCTCTGATTGGAAACGGTACGGCATACAGTTCGTCGCTTCAGTAAAGATTTCATCTTAACGGCAAGGCAGCCAGCAGCATCCAAGTTGTTGGATGGCTCTCGTGAAAAAACGCCGGCGAAGGCTTACCCTGCACGGAATCAAAGACGCGATCTGGCGCACCGTGGAAAACGTGCCCCAGAAGCATACGTTGCAGATGGCTGCGGCGCTCTCTTATTACTACGTCATCTCCATCTTTCCTGCGCTGGTGCTGCTCTCGGCCATTGTGGCATATTTGCCGGTTGCTGATCCGTTCAATCGTGTTTTGTCTCTCGCGTCAGGCTTCATACCGCCGGACAGCCTCGAACTGCTGCGGCAGGCGCTCGCGAATGTGGTCACTCCCAATCGCGCCACCTTGCTTTCGTTCGGATTGCTGGGCACCCTGTGGACCGCCTCGGGTGGCTTCGCTGCCGCTATTGAAGCGCTGAATATTACCTATGAAGTGGAGGAGGCGCGGCCTTTCTGGATTACCCGGCCGCTGGCCATCGGCCTGACAATTCTGGTTGGAATTCTGCTGCTGGTAGCACTGGGCGTCATGATTGTTGGTCCACAATTTGGCACATGGCTTTCCAATCGCATGGGTCTTTCCTGGCTGCTGGCCCAATCGTGGCCTTACATCCACTGGATAGTCTCCGTCGGCTTCACCGTTCTGGCCGTCGAGTTCCTGTATTTTATTGCGCCCAATGTAAAGCAGCGCTTCTGGAGCACGCTGCCGGGCGCCATCTTCTCAGTCGCATGCTGGATTGGCCTTTCCTACGGACTGGGCATTTACTTCCGGAACTTCGCTCACTTCAATAAAACTTACGGCACCATGGGCGTAGCCGTGGCTACCATGGTGTGGCTGTACTGGACCAGCTTTGCCATGCTGATCGGGGCTGAGCTGAACTGCCAAGTCGCGAAGGAGTCGGCCAAAGGCAAGATCCAGCAGGACGAAGACGGCAGCGGCCTCACTCATCTGGATCTTGCCGCCTGAACGGCAGAGCCGCTGGTGCCTGGATTCTGGGCAGCATCTACTCTCTTTGACGTAAAAACTACATAGAATTCGGCTATTTTCAGCCCGTAAGTCTCTGAAAACAGGCACAAATTTTGGCCTTTCAATTGCACTTATTCAAGTGCGCTCTTCCCCGCAATTCAGGAGTTGTTATGAAACCTACCTCGCTGCAAATGCTGGTCTGTTTTCTGCTGCTCATTTCAGGGTTCGTGGTGGGGTGCAATGGAGTAGGAGCAGAGCCGCCGACCACGGCTTCTGCCGACACCGGCGCTGGACTTCCTTTCACCGAGGCGCAAACCGCATCGCTGGCCAGCGGCACTCCTATCTATGTTCGTTTACAGGAACCTATTTCCAGCCGCAGTGCGCTCGCCGGACAGAGTTTTTCAGCCGTGCTTGATGAGCCGCTCGTTGCCAACGGCCAGACTATCGCTCCCCAGGGAACCCAGATTGAAGGCCGCATTGTAACTGCGCGTGAGTCAGGGCATCTGCACGATGCCGGGTATCTTCGGGTGACTCTGGCCTCCATCAATTTGAGCGGAAAAAATCTGCCTTTGCAGACCTCCAGCGTGTTTGTCGAAGGTGGCAGATTCAACAAGCGCAATTACGCCTACGTTGGCGGTGGCGCCGGAGGCGGAGCACTCATCGGCACTCTGGCGGGCGGCGGCAAAGGCGCTGTTATCGGGTCCACCGTCGGCGCGGCTGGCGGTACGACTGCGGCCTATACGACCGGCAAAAAAGAAGTCGGATTTCTCGCCGAGCGTCGTCTTGGCTTCCGCCTGACTCAGCCTCTGGAATTGGATACGCCCGGTAGATAGCATCGAGTTTCTAAACCTTTTCAGATCAGTCACTCCGCACAAACCGTTGAGCCGCGCGGGGCGCGTCTCAGAGACGGTGCTGAGCACCGTCTCTACAGGACGCCGTATGGTGAGCCTTTGGGTTCGTCGTTGCGCAGGCATAAGACGTAGCATGCTACGTCTCTACCGGTGATTTTCGTGGACCATTGAGAATCAGCTCGCCATATCCACGCTCAAATGTGAAAACGCCAAAATAGCGTAACGCGCGTCATTGGTCGTTGATCATTCGTCATGGTCATTGATCATTGGCTGATCAATCAATGGCTGATTCCCAGTTGCTGGAACAGAAACGACCAGATGTCCACGTCATCTTCCAGCAGTTTGCCGATGGGCTTGCCGACGCCGTGTCCGGCTTTGGTATCAATGCGCAGCAAGATCGGGCGGTCAGGACCATTGGCGGCCTGGGCTTGAAGCAACGCCGTCATCTTTTTGGCATGCATGGGATCTACGCGTGTATCGCTGTCCGCGGTCATGAACAGGATGGCCGGATACAACGTGCCCTGTTTGACATGGTGATATGGCGAGTAAGCATAAATGTAATTGAACTGATCGGGATTTTCGGCTGAGCCATATTCAGGAATCCACAGCTTGGCAATCTGGAAATTCTGATAGCGCAGCATGTCGAGCAGCGGCACCTGGCAGATCACGGCGCGAAACAAATCAGGACGTTGCGTGAACGCCGCGCCCATGAGCAGGCCGCCGTTGCTGCCTCCCTGAATGGCAAGGTGGTCTTTGTCGGTATACTTCTGCGCGATCAGGGATTCGGCAGCCGCAATGAAGTCATCGAACACATTCTGTTTTTTGTCGAGCATTCCAGCGCGATGCCAGTCTTCGCCGAATTCATTGCCGCCGCGAAGCTGCACGTCAGCATAAACGCCGCCGTGTTCCAGCAACACCAGCATGGCATTGCGATCGAAAAAAGGCGTGCGGCCCACGTTGAACCCTCCGTAACCGGAGAGCACTGTGGGGTTCTTGCCGTTGAGCGCGAGTCCTTTTTTATGGACAACAAACATGGGCACGCGCGTGCCATCTTTGGAATGAAACCAGAGCTGCTTGACTTCATACTGCGTTGGATCAATGTCCGACTTCACGCGCAGAAATTCTGTGACCTTGCCATCGGGAGTAACACGATACGCTGTCGGCGGCGATGCATAGGAATGAAAGGCAAAGAAGCCTTCTTTGCTGTTCCACGTGCCGCCGGGTTGGTTAATCATGCTGCCGAGCGTGGGCATAGCGACATCCGCTATGTGCTTGCCGTCAAGGTCATAAATGGTGAGCGCCGAACTGGCATTCTTCACATATGAAACGAACAGCCGGCCCGCAATCACTGAGGCAGTGCCGTCGATGACCCACTCTTTTTGAGGAACAATCTCTTTCCAGTTGCTGCGCTCCGGATTGGCCGCAGCAACCTTGAAGACACGCGAATGCGGCGCGTCTTCATTGGTAGTGATATAGATCTGGCCATCCACGATGTCGGTGTTATAAAGAAAATTCTTTCCGCTGGTGAGCGGCACGAACTTGCTGTCAGACTGGGCCAGATTCTTCAGGAACACTTCGGTCTTGGCCCATCCCTGTTCCACTGTCACCAGCAACCATTTGCCGTCGTTCGATATCTGCACATTGGGCCAGTGCTGAGGATCGAGTCCTTCGCCGAATATCAGTGGATCTTTCATTCCATCAGCGTCGTCAGCAGCGCCGATCTTGTGGAAAAACACGCGGCGGTGGTAGACCTCCTCGCCGGCAGGCACATCGCCTGGACGCGGGTAGCGGGTGTAGTAAAAGCCGGAGTCGTCCGGCAGCCAGGCTACACTGGCGCCGCGGGTACGCTCAATGTGTTCCACCAGCAGCTTTCCAGTGGCCGTTTCAATGATTTTGAGCGTGCTGATCTCAGCGCCGTTGGGCGAGGTTCCGTAAGCTACATATTTGCCATCATTCGAGGGATACCACCAATCGAGTGCAATGGTACCGTCGGGGGCGAGAGAATTTACGTCCACCAGGGCGCGATCGCTGCCATTGAGTTCTTCGCGCACGTAAATCACGGGCTGGTTCTGGCTGCCTTCACGCTTTTCGTAAAAGTAGTACCGGCCAAAGGAACGCGGCGCCTCCAAACGTCCAATGGTGAGCAACTGCTCGATGCGCGCGCGCAACTTGTCGCGCATGGGAGCGGCATCGAGCATTTTTTTGGTATAGGCATTCTGCTCTTCCACAAACTTCTGCGTTTCGGGCGACCTGGCATCTTCCAGCCAGCGGTAAGGGTCGATGATTTTGTGTCCGGGGTAGTCGTCAGTGACGTTTTCGATTTTGGCTTTAGGCGGTGCGGTCATAGGAACTGTGGCTGTATTGGACTTCGATGATTTGTTGGATGAAGTTGAATCCGAAGCGAGCTTTTGGTTCTGCGCCATGCATGCCGTTGAACCTGTGAGAATAACAATGCCGGCGATCTGAAAGAAAACAGCAAGCGGAAAAACCAAACGAAGCGCTGGACGCATAAAAACCTCATCTGCATCGGAGTTGAACAACTGCCTGCAATGCACACCAGCGTACCAGATCAGCGCAATATCATAACGAAGGCAGATTGGTGCAGGGCGAAACATGGTGTTCATAAGCTTTGGGCACGACTTCCATGATGGGCTGTTACAAAACGTTCGGCCCTGGGTGAACGAGCTGCGGGAACTTGCCTCAGTGCTAAACTAATTTTCTTTAGAACTAATTAGCAGGGCTTGTGTGCGAGAAGCATGGTTGAGCGCGGTTTGGCAACCGCGAGCGCAGTATGCGAAACTGAACACCGTCCCACCCTGCGGGGGCCTGTAGCTCAACGGTTAGAGCAGCAGACTCATAATCTGTTGGTTGGGGGTTCAAATCCCTCCGGGCCCACCAATTTGGCATGCCGTAGAATTCCTCGCTACGTTCGGATTTCAAGAAGCATCTCTACGAAGTCAGGCATGCGTCAGGATGCGCCAATTAGCTGAACGCAACTTCATTGTTTAAAATAAGGCTAAATGCTGCTTTTACAGTACAAAATGTTTTTCTCTGCCTCGCGCTAGGCATCCTGATGCCTGTAAATGGAATCAGAATTACAATCCAGGGGGTATTCTGCTGCTGCTCATTCGTGACCCCCATTTACGGTCCCTGTGAGCTTAACTGTCCCCCGGAGCCCCGGAATGAGTTCGAAAAACCGCGTACTGATTATTGATGATGACGTGGTCATGGCGAAGTATCTGGCTTCGCATCTGTCCCGCCGAAGTTTTGAAGTCAATGTTTCCTCCAGCAGCCAGGAAGCCATGCGCATCTTCCGCAGTTTCGATCCCAGCCTGATTCTGCTCGATATGGCGGTGGACAATATGGCAGGGGCCGACCTTTTGCAGCGGATCAAGCAGATCAGGCCCCAGGTTTCGGTGATCGTGCTTTCCGGCAATGAGAACCCGGAAATCATCTTCCAGGCCTCCAAGCTGGGCGCCGACGATTATCTGAGCAAGCCGTTCGATCCCAAAGAACTCGACCTTCGGATCTCCAAAGTGCTGGAAAGCCAGCGGCTGTTCGGCGAGGTCACCCAGCTTCGCGACCAGGTGCGCGGACGCAGCGACTTCACCATGCTGTTCGGCACCAGCCCCAAGATGGAAGAGGTCAAGAACACCATCGAGCAGGTTGCCGACACCACCGCTACGGTGCTGATTCGCGGCGAGAGCGGCACCGGCAAAGAAGTGGTGGCGCGCATGGTGTATGCCCAGTCGGCGCGGTCTGACAAGCCGTTCGTCAAAGTGAACTGCGCCGCCATTCCCCACGAGCTGCTGGAAAGCGAGTTGTTCGGTTACGAGCCGGGCGCATTCACCGGCGCCAACCGCCAGAAGCTGGGCAAATTCGATCAGGCCAACGACGGCACCATCTTCCTCGACGAAATCAGCGAGATGCATCCGGCCCTGCAGGCCAAGCTGCTGCATGTTTTGCAGGACGACGAGTTTTCCCGTCTGGGCGGCAAGCGCGATATCTCAGGTGGACGTGCGGGTGCTCGCCGCCACCAACAAGCCGCTGGAGCGGGCCGTGGAAGAAGGCGTCTTCCGCGAAGACCTGTTCTACCGGCTGAACGTGGTCACCATCCACATTCCGCCGCTGCGCGAGCGGCGCGAAGAGATTCCGGTCTTTCTGGAATTCTTCCTGAGCAAGTACAGCGATTTTTACTGCCAAGCATCCGCCCTCGTTCAGCGATTATGCCATCAGCCGCATGATGGATTACACCTGGCCGGGCAATATCCGCGAACTGGAAAACCTGGTCAAACGCTATGTCATCGTGGGCAACGAGGCGCAGATCATTCGCGAGCTTTCCACCCATAAACCGATCGTCAGTTCCATGTCGTCCGGCTCCGGCTCGAACCAACGGACACTCGAACTCCGGCGCAGCAGCAGCCAGTTCCGCGCCACCAGCCGATTGAGGGCACCGAGTTCGAAATGCCCTCGCTGCTGGAGATCGGCCGGCGGGCCGCCATGCAGGCCGAGCGCGAAGCCATTGAACGGGTGCTGGCCCAGACTCGCTGGAACCGCCGCCAGGCAGCCAAGATCCTCAAGATCAGCTACAAAGCCCTGCTCAACAAGCTTAAGGCGATGGAAGAGCAGGGCAAAGGACAACCTAAGCATACCCCGGCATAAAAGTGGCACCAAAGTTCCACTTTTATGAGTTCTGGATTAGTTCTTTTCAACTTGGAATTCGAACTCCTTTCAGAGATTCTGACCCAGATAAATTCTTGATTAGAAAGACTTAAATTCAGGTGCTCAGCTTTCCCACACGATTGCGCCGCAACTTTGGCTTGAGAGTTGCTCTAGGTAAGGGCACCAAAAGAGGCCGTAAAAACTAAAATGGATTCAACCCTCTTCCAAAATTTTCGAATTTTCCAGTCCGAGCGTCTGGGCGTGAGCCTTGACTTCATCTTGCATCGCCTTCCCTAGCATCTCCTTTCCTTAAGCCTCTTTATGAGCGGCCCAGCGGGCCGCTTTTTATTTTTGTGCCGCCTTTTGTTCTTGCCTGGGCCAAAGCGCACCATGGTGGTTGCGCTGGTTTGGAATTGAGGAATAGATGAAACAAAGCGGAAGTGATGAGCATCTTATGTTAACCAGTCACATTTGACGGTCTAGAATATGGCGACTAAGATTGATGGTTTATCGAGGAACATGGATAAGAAGAAGCTGGAAGGCTTTAGAAAACGGCTCGAAGAACGCCAACAGATGCTCCGCAAAGCGGTAAGCCGCACGGAGGAAGATGGGCGCATTGCCGATCAGGATACGGCCCAGGACATTGCTGACCGCGCGGCCAGTTCCTATACCAAAGAATTTCTGTTTTCCCAGAGCAACAACGACCGCCAGCTCCTGCAGATGGTGGAGACCGCCCTGCAGCGCATCCGCGAAGGCGAATTCGGCGAGTGCGCAAACTGCGGCAATGAAATCAATGCCAAGCGCCTGGAAGCTGTCCCGTGGACCCGCTACTGCATCGAATGCCAGGAAAAGCTGGAGCAGGGATTGCTGGAAGAAGCGCACGAATAAGCAATTAGCAGTCAGCGCTCAGCATTCAGCCCGCTTGCATGTTTGGTTAAAGAGACACATTCAGGTGGGCATGGTTAGCGTTAGAGTTTTGCATTTGGAATGAATTAAAGCTTCATTGAAACAAAAAGCATTCAGAAACAGAAACGCGGGCATGATGCCCGCGTTCTTGTTTTTAAATCTCGTTTTTTATGGCGCTTAACACCGGCCTAAAGGCCGGCTCTTCCACCTAGTACAGATTGAAACTCACTTCCACATTTACTTCCACGGCTACCGGCCTGCCGTCTTTTTTGGCTGGATCGAATTTCCAGATCAGCACTTTTTCGACTGCTTTTTCGTCGAGGCCCATGCCCAGCGAACGAATGACTTTCGGATTATGCACGCGTCCATCGGTACCGACGATCACGTTCAGAATGACCGTTCCCTGGTGTTTCACTTTGCGGGCTTCATCGGAATAATCAGGATCAGGCGAATACGTGGCAACAGGCGCGCTGATGCCATTGCCTACGTGAAATACGCCGCCGCCGAAATTAGCGCCTGAGCCGGGGCCGAGGCCGCGGCCGTCACCGGAGCCTACGCCGCCACCGGAGCCATTACCGATACCGCTGGTTACGCCGGTGCCGCTCGAAGGCGTCATGAGTTTAGAAAGTGGATCGCCGACCTGGTTGGTCTGCGGAATCTTCATGTCGGCCACGACGGTCGGCGTGGCCATGAGCTTTGATTTCTGCTGCGCCACTACGACCGGCGGGGCCAATTGCTGCTCCATGGTCGCCTTGGGAGGCGAACCGGCTGAGGCCTTGAGCTTGCTGGCTTCACCACCGCCGCCACCGCCGCCTGCGCGCGTGCCTACCTTCATCAACGGAGCCGGGCTGAGAATGATCGGCGTGGAATTGAACTTCTCGAGTTGGGCCGGAATCTTCACAGTGAGATGAAACAGCCACAACAGCGCTCCGATGGCGAGCACGTGAGTCACGAAGGACAGCAGGAAATTTTCCGGCTTCACTTCGTAAGCACCGTATCCGGCGCCGAACAAGCTGGGGATAACCATGGCTTGCTGCTGGGGATCTTTTACAAACTTGATCACCGGTGTTTCAGCCGGCACGGACGTTTCTACAACGGCAGGGGCTTTTTGCGGATCGTTTCCGTCTTTGGTTTCGAGCAGAGACATGTATCACCAGTATAGACCGGCCTCAAGGCCAAAAAGTTCCTAAATGTGCCTGTACTCCGGGTTAAGTTTAGTCAACGGCCACTGTCTGCAACAACTTACTTAGGTTCATGCCGGTTCCACGAACATTTACTTGTTTGGCACATTACTTAAATAGCGATGAGAACAGGCTTTTGATTCTGCCGAAAAAGCCTCGCTTTTCCCGGGGCTTCTCTTGTTTCGCCGTTGCCGGCGATTTTGAAGACACGTCTTCCTTCTTGTCAGGTAGAACGGGTGGCTCGACCTTTTCTTGCAGCAAAAAAACGTTGGGCATGGTTGAAAACCGCACCCTGGCTACGGTGGAGGCGGGCGGCAGTTCAGGCTCAGCGCTGGCACTGAAGATCAGCGGCGCATCCACCTGCACACGGACGTCGCCCGGCTGGTCCGGCGGCAGCGGCGCTGTTACGCTCGAATTCCCAGGCTCGACGGCGGCTTTTGTCACTGGATTCGGGGGCTGCTCGGGTGTATTTTCGGCTTGCTGCACCGGTGGAGGCGCGGGACATCCGCACCCGCTTTCGAGCGCTGACCGTCCATCGAGTTTGCCACCCGTAAACAGGACGGATTCATCCGCTTTGACCTGGTAGATTCCCGAGCCCAGCATTTCCTGCACGATCAGGCTCGAACTGTTGCCGCGCAGAGATTTTATGCAGGTATCGCCGTGATTGTTTACGCCCACGGCAAAATGAAAAATCCCGGGACCGGCCAGCATAACTTTGAAATCGGGCGTAACCAGCGTGTCGGCCAGGTTGTTGATGGGATAGTTCATTTCGACGGCGCTGGTGTTCATGGCAAACATCAGGCCCTGATTGCCGGGTAAAGCGCTCACTGTAAGGCTGCTGCGCGGACAGATTTTTACCTCACCGCCACGCTCCAGCCGAAGCGTGGCCGCAGAGATGCCTGCGGAAGCCTGGGCCCCGCTTTGCACCGCCATTCCACTCCCGGTCAGCAGCGCCGGGCCGTGGGCTGTGGCTTCCGAGGCAAACAACTCGCCTACGATCTGCGCCGATGCTACGCCGGAAAACAGCATGACCAGGGCCGCGCCGGTGGTGAGATATGCCGGCAATCGCCACAGGTCCGCATTGGGCTTACACGTCACGCACAAAATCGTATTTCTGGATGGCTACCGCCACTCCCTGCTCGCTGCCCTCCGGGTTATCCACGCGCACCACCATCCCGGTGCAGTGGACGCGCAGAGGCGTGTTCTGCGTGACCTCAGTGGGCAGAGTCATGACAAATTCAATTGGACTGCCTGTATGGATCTCAGTATCGGTGTAAAAGAAAATGCCACGGGAACTTACGTCACGGGTGTGGCCGCTGATCTCGTGGCTGCGGTTGTCGAGGAATTTCACACTAACGGGCAGATCGAGGGCGAAGCGCCGGTCAGAACGCTTTTCAGGTTGAGGCTGGGCCATGCGGCCTCCGGGGAGAATTATTTGCAGGTGGCATGAATTCTAGCGCAACCTCGCATGTGAAACCAAAGGTTGAATGTATTAAAGAGGATCAGTATTTGCCGTAGATGCACGCGCTAGAGTCACTCCAAAAATCAGTCAGCCCGCAGAGCAGGGAACGATCTGGTGAACGCAACTCCGACGGCAGCAGCATATCGGCTGCTCTATGGGAACATCTTCTTAGCGACGGACAAACCCGCGGCAACCATCCGAACAAACAAAATCAATCCGAGCGGCCTATACTTTCGCCTCAGCTGTGGTTTGATGACCCTGCGGATAAGACTATCAACCCCAGAACTAGACTGGTTGCGGCTGCCGGAGATCATTTCAAGAATGCGTCGAAACCGACCACATAATGCGCCGAGCCAGAGGCAAAAATCAGATATATGTGCTTTTTCTTCATTATCGAAGTACGCCGAGTTTAAACCGATATCACTGCTCTTGATGTGCCAAATCTTGGAGTCAAGGTGAACTGTATACCGGAGGTGGGTGCGCCGGACAGCCTTGGGCCTGTTTACTGCCTACCGGCTGCATTGCTGTAGAAGCGCCAGAGGCGAACAAGTAGCTCGTCTGCTCAAGTATAATTTTAGGTTTTGCTATTCGTCGTTACGAGGACAATCTAATGGTCAGCGCACAAAACCTTCGCCTGGATCCCCAAAGAAATTCCCGCAGACGTTTACTACGGCATACAGACGGCACGAGCCATCGAAAACTATCCCATCTCCGGCATGAGGGCCCATCCTACGCTGATTCGCGCCTTCGGCATGGTGAAGCAGGCGGCGGCCGAGGCCAACAAATCACTGGGCCTGGTGGACGACAAGCGCGCTGACGCCATCATTCGTGCATCGGAAGAAGTCGCGCAGGGCAAATGGGACCACCAGTTTGTCGTGGACGTGTTCCAGGCAGGCGCGGGCGTCAGCTTCCACATGAATACCAATGAAGTTATCGCCAATCGCGCGGTGGAACTCAGCGGCGGCAAGCTGGGCGACTACAGCATTGTCCACCCCAATGACCATGTGAATTACGGGCAGTCCACCAATGACGTGTTTCCCACCGGCATGAGGCTGGCAACGCTGCTGGAACTGGAAAAACTTTATCCCGTGCTGGAAGGCTTGGCTGCCGCTCTGGAAACAAAAGGCAAAGAGTTTCACGGAATCATGAAGTCCGGCCGCACGCACATGCAGGACGCAGTCCCGATTCGCCTTGGGCAGGAGTTTGCCGCTTATGGACTGGCGATGCGCAAGGCCATCAGCAGCATTCGGCATGCATCGGATTCGCTGCGCGAACTCGGACTGGGCGGCTCGGCGGTGGGAACCGGCATCAACACGCATCCTGACTATCGCGCCAGGGCCGTTGCCAACCTGGCCCGAATTTCCGGGCAGAAGCTTACGCCCGCCTCGGACATGCGCTGGGCCATGCAGTCGAATTCCGCCATGGCTGAAGTTTCTTCGGCGTTGCGCAATCTGGCGCTGGAGGTAATTCGCATCTCCAACGATCTGCGGCTGATTTCTTCCGGACCCAACACTGGCCTCGCCGAGATCAACCTGCCCGGACTTCAACCGGGCTCTTCCATCATGCCCGGCAAAATCAATCCGGTGATGCCGGAACTGGCCGCCATGGTCTGCTTTCAAGTAGTAGGCAATGACACAGCAGTAGCCATGGCCGTGCAGGCCGGGCAGCTTGAGCTCAACGTGATGATGCCCACGATGGCGTACAGCGTGATGCAGTCCATCACTATCATGACCAACATGCTCAAGGTGTTCACCGACAAATGCGTGGCCGGACTCACCGCCAACGAACGCCGCTGCAATTTCTATGCCCAGAGCACGGTGTCGCTGGCTACAGCGCTGAATCCTTATGTGGGCTACGCAAAGGCCGCGGAGATCGTAAAGGAATCAGTAGCCACCGGACGCTCGATTATCGAACTGGCGCGGGAAAAGAATTTGTTGAGTGAAAAAGAGATTGAAGAGATTCTCGATCCGGTGAACATGACTGAACCGCAAGTGCCGAAAGAGGCCGCTAAGAAGCGGGAGGAGATTAAGGCTAAGGGTTGAAATCCCGAGCGCAGGGAGGGATCCCTATTGCTACCCTTACATTCAAGGGTGAGCATAACTGTCTATAGCCTTCACACACGATAAGCTCATCATGAACGTAGGGATTCCTCGCTGCGCTCGGAATTCTCAGAACAAAAACAGAGCTATAAAGCCCAGCGCAACAAAGTAACTCCCACAGTGAATCCTGCGCCCACCGACGCAATCAGCACCAGGTCACCTTTTTTCAAGCGGCCCTGCTGGCGGGCGGAATCGAGGGCCAGCGGAATGGTTCCTGCCGTTGTGTTGCCGTATTCATCAATATTGATGATCACGCGGTCGGCAGGCATGTTGAGCCTTTCGGCAGTCGACATAATGATGCGGCGGTTGGCCTGATGAGGCACGAACAGATCAACGTCAGAGCCTTTGAAGCCATTGCGGGCGAGAACTTTTTCTGAGACTTCGGCCATTTTTCGTACTGCGTATTTAAAAACAGCCGGGCCGTCCTGATGAACATAGTGCATGCGCTTGTCCACCGTTTCATGGCTGGTGGGATGCAGGCTGCCTCCCGCGGGCATGTTGAGCGAGCACGCTCCGGAGCCATCTACCTCGTGCAGGAAATCAATAAAGCAATTATCGTCGTCGGCGGGTTCCACCAGCACCGCTCCCGCGCCGTCACCAAAGATCACGCAGGTGGCGCGGTCGGTGTAATCAATGATGGAGGTCATTACGTCGGCGCCGATGACCAGCGCATTCTTGTGCGCTCCTGACTCTACAAACTTTACGCCGGTTTGCAGCGCGTAAACGAAGCCGGAGCAGGCGGCCGAGATGTCATAGCCCCATGCGCCGGTGGCGCGGATCTTGTCCTGCACCAGGCAGGCCGTCGCGGGAAACACCATATCGGGAGTCACGGTAGCCAGAAAAATGGCTTCCAGTTGGTCGCTGGCCAGACCCCGTTCGGCCAGCATTTTTTTGGTGGCTTCCACCGCCAGATCAGACGTAGCTACGCCTTTATCAACGATATGGCGCTGGCGGATGCCGGTCCTTTCCAGTATCCATTCGTTGGAAGTTTCAACCAGTTTTTCGAGATCGGCATTGGTCAGCAGACGCGGAGGAACATAAGTGCCAAGGGCTGAAATTTTTGCCCGCAGAAGGTTCGCCAAAAGTGCTTTCTCCAGTGAAGTAGTAAAGCGACTATTGTACTAAGAAACCCGCCACCTTACGCCAAGATGCGCCGCGAGACTCGCTTGATCGCGACCAAAAGCTGAATTTTCAAATTGGATTGGTGATCTTAAGGAAGAAGTTTAACCGGGGAACCCGCTGCACACGCACTAGCCCGTTACCGTTGCTTCCTTCCGGACCTGGCGGGGTTGGCGGGATTGCGTCGCGCGGGACCCGGCAGGGTTGATTTTAACATCTTTCAGGTCTTTCCCTTTTGGTGTGCAGGAAAATCTTCCCTCAACGTTCAAATTCAAGCAGAATACAAAGATGTCGGCAGCCGCAACATTCCGTCGCCAGCCTATGGGCAGCGCAGAGCGATTCTTTCAGCGCTCGCTCTACCTTCTGCTGGTCATGGGATTCACAGCGCTGGCGGGCACCGGCAAGCTGGATTTTTTCTCGTTGGTTGTGGGCGGCTCGGCGCTGGTGCTGCGCGGATACTACCTGCTCAGAAAACGGCGCAGCTTTGTTATCTCCGAGCGCTGGACCAGTTATCTCACGCTGGCCTACCTGGGCTTCTATGCCCTTGATTATTTTCTGCTGTCGCAGGGTTTTGTAGGCGCCACAGTCCACATGGTGCTGTTCATCATGGTGGTAAAGATTTTTTCGGTGCAGCGCGACCGCGATCTGCTCTACCTGGCGGTGCTCTCGTTTCTCATGATTCTGGCGGCCGCCGTGCTGACGGTAGACACGATGTTCTTCTTTACCTTCTGCCTCTTCATGCTCACGGCTATGGCCACTTTTATCAGCATGGAGATGCGACGGTCGGAGCGTGAAGCCGCGTTTGTGCGCTCCACCCCGCAACGCGAGCACCGGTTCCATCGTTCTCTGGCTTTCACGGCAGTGTTACTGGCCAGCCTCACCATGGCCGGAGCGGTGGTGATTTTCTTCGCGATTCCCCGCGTGGGCAGCCGTGGCTACCTGCGCAGCATGGGTACGCAGAATGAACTGGTCACCGGATTCAGTGAAGCGGTGAACCTTGGCGGCATCGGCAAGATTCAGCAATCGAATGCGGTCGTCATGCATGTGGAAGTGCTCCGCGGCGTGCTGTCTGTGGAAACAAAATGGCGCGGCATGGCCCTGGCCAACTTTGATGGACACCGATGGTGGAACGAGCAGCCCGACCTGGCTACGGTTTATCCCATGCGCAATACGCAGGTAGACCTTCGCCGCCTGATGATTGACGGAGCGCCGCTGTATGGCGGAACAGCATCTGCGCTGGAACGTCCTACTCTGGCCTACCGGGTCATTATGGAGCCTGTGGGGACATCAGTCTTTTTTCTTGCCGACCGCCCCTTGCGCATCGGCGGCTCTTATGGCGATATCGGAATCTCGCGCGAGGGCAGCGTGGTCAGCGCCGAAGCCCGCAAGATGATTGATCGCTATGATGGCGAGTCTGACACTCGCGATCGTCCTGTATCGGCAGATGATCTTGACGCGGGCAGTTACCCTGACAGCATCAAGAGCATCTACCTGCAACTGCCGGAGCTTGATCCGCGTATTCCCGAGCTTGCGCGGACGATTACTGCCTCGACGACTTCGAACTACGGACGGGCCCGCGCCATTGAAACGTTATCTGCGGCGCAACATTGGATACACCCTCGATCTGCCCGGAGCGGAAGCTGATCCGCTGGCCAACTTCCTGTTTGTCCGCAAGAAAGGCCATTGCGAGTATTTTGCTTCTTCGATGGCGATCATGCTGCGCACGCTGGGCATTCCGGCGCGCATCGTCAATGGGTTTCGCGGCAGCCAGTTCAATGATCTCAACCGCACATATATCGTCCGCGCCCGTGACGCGCACTCGTGGGTGGAAGCTTATTTTCCCAGCTATGGCTGGATGGCGTTTGATCCCACGCCCGCCCAGCCTGTCGGCGGAGAAAACGATTCTTGGGCGCGCCTTTCACTGTATATGGACGCCGCCCGCGAACTGTGGCGCGAATGGGTGATCAACTACGATTTCACCCATCAGGCCCGCCTGAGCGCCGATCTGAGCAACCAGACTAATTATGTGCAGCACCGGCTGAGTTGGTGGTCGTGGAAGAAATATCGCCAGATGATTTCGCGATTGCAAAAGGTGCAGGGCCGGGATGTGTCCAGGCGGGAAGTGATTGGCCTGGCATTGCTGATCGTGGCGCTGGTCTCCTTGCCGTTTGCTCCGCGTGCCTGGAAAACTTTGCAGCGCGTGCGGGCAGTGCGCAATCCGCAACATGCGCCTCGCACCGTGGCCAGCTTCTGGTACATGCGCATGCTCAAGCTGCTCGCCCGCCGAGGAATTACCAAATCGCCTGAACAGACTCCTGAAGAATTTGCTTCAGCCATTGCCGATCCTGAGGTCAAGAAAGACGTGGTGGTTTTCACCGAACATTACGAGCGCGCCCGCTTCGCTGATTCCGTAGAAGACGCACAGCGCCTGCCTGAATTGTATGGAGAGTTGACGGAGAAGAAGTAAAGAAGCTCTTGGCTCTTGGCTTTTGGCTTTTGGCTTATTCTTGATTGCCCAAATTTTCAAGAATTCTCCGTGCCTCCGTGTCTCCGTGGTGCATGGGTTTCTTCTGCAATTCACGACGTAACTGTTTGGTAAAATAGAAAGACCGCATGCCCCTTGAGAACTCAACAGTAGTGTCGCCCGAGGAACCCAAGCCTCTGAAAGTAGGCTTTGTGAGCCTTGGCTGTCCTAAGAACCTGGTGGACAGCGAAGTGATGATGGGCATGCTTCAGAGCGGCGGCGCGCGCATTACCGTCCGCGCTGAAGAAGCTGACGTGATCGTGGTCAACACCTGCTCGTTTATTGACACTGCCAAGCAGGAATCGGTGGACACCATTCTGGAAATGGCCCGCCACAAAGTCACCGGACGCGCCAAAAAACTGGTGGTCGCCGGATGCCTGGTGGAACGCTACCGCAACGAGATCCAGAAGAACATTCCTGAAGTGGACGCCGTGGTGGGCACAGGCGAACTGGAAAGCATTCTGGCTGCCGCCGGCATCGCTCCAGCATCCGCGTCCGCCGAAGACCATTCCCCTTTTGTGATTCTGAATTCCACCTCGGCCAGCCAGGCTTTGAAGTCGGGCGTGCAATCGCGGCCTGAAGGCGAGTTGCGCCAGGCGCAGGGACGCTTCTCGCGCCAGGAATGGGACGGCGCCATTGCCGATCTGCCGAATTATCTTTACGACGAAACTACGCCGCGTATCCTGGCCACGCCCAAAGCTTCCGCCTACATCAAGATCGCCGAAGGCTGCGACCACCCCTGCGGGTTCTGCATTATTCCGCAGCTTCGGGGCAAGTTCCGCTCACGGCATTTTGAATCGGTGATTGCCGAAGCCCAGCGACTGGCGGACAGCGGAGTGCGCGAAATCACTCTGATCGGCCAGGACACTACCTGCTACGGCGAAGATCTGGGACTGAAAGACGGCCTGGCGCTGCTGCTGGAACGGCTGGCGCAGATTGAAAACCTGCGCTGGGTGCGCTTTCTCTACGCGTATCCGAACAAGATTACCGGCAAGCTGCTGGAAACCATTGCCGCTCACGAAAAGATCTGCCCGTATATTGACGTTCCTTTGCAGCACGCGTCCGCCTCGGTGCTGAAGCGGATGAAACGCGGCGCAGGCGCCGGCATCTTTCTCAAGTCCATTGAGAAGATGCGCCACGCTATTCCCAATCTCACTCTACGCACTTCATTCATCGTGGGCTTTCCGGGCGAAACCCAGCAGGATTTCGACGAGTTATGCGAGTTCGTGAAGGCCGCGCAGTTCGACTGGCTGGGCGTGTTCAGCTATTCCGATGAAGAAGGTTCGCAGGCGTATCAACTCGAAAACAAAGTGGCGCCGCGCGAGATCGAGCGACGGCGCAAAAAGCTGATGCAGATTCAGCGCCAGATCAGCAAGCGCAACAAGGCCAAACTGGTGGGACGGCAATTTGACGTGCTGGCGCTTGGCCCTTCAGAAGAAACCGAACTGCTGTGGGAAGGCCGCACCGAAATGCATGCTCCTGAAATTGACGGCAAGCTGTTCATCAATGACTTTGGGGAACATGAGGAGTTGGTGGCCGGCACTTTCTACCGCTGCGAAATTACCGAAGCCCACGATTACGACCTGGTGGCCAAAATCATTGACTCCGGTAAATAGTGTTGAGGTAGCACCGGCAACCTACCCCGCTAACCAAGTATTTGTTATGCCAAAGAATTCAACCCGCTCTCTGCGTTGTCCTACGTGCCGTACCCTGGTACTGAGCTCTGATGAGAATTTTCCTTTTTGCAGTGACCGTTGCCGCCTGATTGATCTGGGAAAATGGGCCAGTGGTGGATACGTGATCTCTACCCCGGTTACGGATCCTGAACAGCTTGAAAGTATGCTCTCAGAAGAGTCGCGCGATCCGAAATCGCAGAGCGACCAGGAGTAAAGGCGAACGATGCAAGCTTCCGCGCATGGCGCGCAGCAAAGATCGCGCGGCTCATGGCTGGCAGCAACGTTCTTCGGCGTTGGGCATCTGAAACCCGGCCCCGGCACTTACGCTTCCGCAATCACGGTGCTGCTCTGGTGGGGAGCCAGCCATTGGATTTCTGCCTCGCTGCTGGTACCGACGGAAATCGCGCTGGCATTAGCGATTACGGTGCTTGGGATTCATCCTTCCACAGTGGTGGCCCGGGAAAGCGGACGTGAAGACCCGGGCTTTGTAGTGATTGATGAAGTGGCCGGACAGATGATCGCGCTCATCGCCGCGCCTCTCGATTGGAAATACCTTTTGGCGAGTTTTATACTCTTTCGTGGGTTCGATATCACGAAGCCATTTCCTCTGCGCCGCCTGGAACACCTGCCGGAGGGAACTGGCATTATGATGGATGATGTAGGAGCAGGAATCTACTCGCTTGTTCTGCTCCAGCTCTGGATCCATCTGGCGCGCTGAAAAAATGAGTATTACTGACACTTTGCTGAAACGCGGGAATGTGGATGGTCATCCGTTCATTGATTCCATCGAGCCTGCTGCCGCACTGCCCGGCGGCGAAGTAAGAATTGTGGGCAAATCGTTGAAGCCCCCGCATATGGGTCGCCCGGAAGTGGATTTCAATGGCGTTTCCGGTTTTATCGTCGCCAGTTCCGACAATTTTGTGATTGCGCGCGTGCCGGCCGGCGTCCACTCCGGCCCGGTGATGGTGCACTCCAATGGCACAGTCAGCAATGGCCGCGAGATTGCGATTGCACACCCGATTGCCGAAAACATGCACCCTGTCGCGAACCCCGCCATTGACCAGGAAGGCAATGTTTTCGTTACCTTTTCCGGCAGCCGGGGACAAAAAGTGCCTGTATCGGTCTACAAAATTGACACGAACAATACGGTGCGGCCGTTTCTCTCGGATACGATGAATGCTACTGGCCTGGCATTCGATCAGGAAGGGCTGCTCTACGTTTCTTCCCGCTATGAGGGCGCAGTGTACCGGGTTGCGCCCAACGGCACTATGGCGACCTACGCTGAAGGGATGGGCATAGCCACTGGCATTGCTTTTGATCGCGAGCAGAACCTCTATGTCGGCGACCGTACAGGAACCATCTGGCGGATTGCACGCGACCGGCAGATGTTTGTGTTCGCCACGTTGGAGCCGAGCGTAGCGGCCTATCATCTGGCCTTTGCGCCCAACGGCACTCTTTACGTGAGTGGCCCTACCACTTCCAGCTATGATGCTGTGTATACCGTAGATCCGCATGGCACCGTGGAAACTTTCTATCGCGGCCTTGGACGTCCGCAGGGTATGGCCTTCGACGCCGCCGGCAACCTGTATATCGCCGCTTCACTGGCCGGCAAGCGCGGCATTGTAAAAGTTACTCCCGACAAGAAAGCTTCGCTGGCAATTGCCGGCCCTGATCTGATTGGCCTGGCTTTCACCTCAACCGGAGGAGCAGTGCTGGTGACCAAGCAGACTGTTTTTCACCTCAGTTGGGGCGTGAAGGGCTTCTCTCTCGTTTAAACTTGCAGGGTGAACGCAGAGATCATTGCCATTGGCTCGGAACTGCTGACCCCTTTCCGCCAGGACACCAATTCCCTTCACCTCACCGCCAAACTCAACGAACTGGGAGTTGAAGTTGATTTCAAAGACGTAGTTGGCGACCGCCGTTCTGACCTGGTGCGGGCTGCGCGCATCGCGTTTTCCCGCGCCGATATCATCATCTTTATGGGCGGACTTGGCCCTACCGAAGACGACCTTACGCGCGATGCCGTAGCCGAAGCGCTGGGGATTAAACTCAATCGCGATTCCGATATTTCTTCGGCGCTGGTTTCATGGTTTGCGTCGCGCCGCATCAAGATGCCGGAAAACAATTTCAAGCAGGCTGATGTGCTGGCTGGGGCCGAGGTGCTCAAGAATCCGCGCGGCACTGCTCCCGGACAGTTTTTGCAAACTGAATTTGAAGGCCGGCAAAAAATCATCATGCTGCTGCCCGGGCCTCCGCGTGAAATTCTGCCGATGTTCGATGAGCAATGCATGGAGAGGCTGCGCAGACTGGTTCCACCGCAGTTCATCGCCACGCGTGTGCTCAAGCTGGCCATGATTGGCGAAGGCGATGCTGACCGCCGCGCTGCTCCCATCTATACGAAACATGAAGACGTGCAAACCACGATTCTGGCCAATACCGGAGGCGAAATTCAGCTTCACCTGCGGGCCCAGGCAGCCGTCCGCGAAGAAGCGCAAAAGAAAGTAGACAAGCTGGCTTCACTGCTCGAAGACGAATTCGGAGACATTGTTTTTTCCGCGCAGGGAGAAAATCTGGAACAGATTGTCGGCTACTACCTGCAAATGCACGGTCTTACTCTGGCCGCGGCTGAATCGTGTACCGGAGGCATGATCTCGCAACGCCTTACTTCGGTGCCGGGCAGCTCGCGTTATTTTCTAGGCGGAGCCATCGTCTATGACAACTCGCTCAAGTCAGCGCTCGCCGATGTACCTCCACTGATGATTGCCGAATACGGCGCGGTGAGCCGCGAAGTTGCCGGGGCTCTGGCGGAAGGAATACGCAAGCGCTGCGGTGCTTCGCTCGGCATCGGCGTGACTGGCATTGCCGGACCGGGCGGCGGCACTGAAGAAAAACCCGTAGGCCTGGTGTACCATGCGATTGCCGACAGCAATGGGACGGAAGTGGTCGAACGGCGCTTTCCCGGAGAGCGCGACCGTGTACGCTATTGGGCCTCACAACAGGCGTTGGATATGGTGCGCCGTAAGTTGATGGAATAAATGCGCATCTTCGTCGGCCTCGCCATACCGGAAGAAATTCGCACGCGTCTTGCCGAATACATGCAGCGCGTGCGCACCCATGCTCCTGACGCGCCGTGGGTGAAGCCGGAATCGTTGCATGTGACCTTGAAGTTCATTGGTGAAACCAATGATGCGCGCGTGCAGCAGGTAAAGGACGCGCTGGCCCGCATCCGCGCTGTGCCCTTTACCGTGGAGTTCAAAGATGTTGGCTTCTTTCCCAATCACAAATCCGGGCGCGTGTTCTGGGCCGGAGTTCACGGCGGCGTAGAATTGCCGCAGCTTGCCTCGCAAGTAGATCAGGAATTGGAAACGCTGGGCATTGAGCGTGAAAAGCGCGACTATCATCCGCACCTGACGCTGGCGCGCAGTGGCTCACGCTCAGCATCGCACAATGCTTTGAAGCAGCTTCCGCAAAGAATCAATCCGGAAGAGCATCCTCACTTCGGTACAATGACTGCTCGAGAATTCTTCCTGTATAAGAGTGAGTTATTGCGCAGCGGAGCGCGTTACACAAAAATCGAACGCTTTCCGCTTGAGCAGACCTGACATGACTCTTTATTTCATCGTCTTCATCATCGGATACCTTCTCGGCTCCATTCCTTTCGGCTATTTGCTGGTAAAGACTTTTCGTGGTGAAGACATCCGGCTTACCGGCAGCGGCAACATCGGCGCGACCAATGTGGTGCGGTCCGGAGCCAAGGGTTTGGGCATTGCCACGCTGGTGCTGGATGCATTCAAAGGCACGCTGGCTGTGTGGCTTGCGGCCTGGGTTACAACCAGCTTTCATAACCAGTATCTTGGCGGATATCTTCCCATCCCAGTGTTCCGCATTATGTCAGTGGCGGCCCTGGCTGCCGTGCTTGGACACATGTTCCCGGTATGGCTGAAATTTCGCGGCGGTAAAGGCGTAGCCACGGCTGTAGGCGTGTTCATCGTGCTGGTGCCCAAAGCGCTGCTGGTAGCGCTGGTGGTGTTCGTGCTGGCGGTTGCGCTCACGCGCTATGTTTCTCTGGGCTCGGTGCTCTCGGCCATTGTTGTTCCGTTCGCTTCATATACCATCGAGCATACCGGTTGGCGGTCATTGCTCTCGATCTGCGCCATCTCTGTGCTGGTGATCATCAAGCACCATCAGAACATCAGGCGGCTGCTGGCTGGAAACGAGAACCGGCTGGGCGCAAGTAAAATTTCCGCTCCTGAGAGGCGGGCGTGAGCCGCATTGCCGTCATCGGCGCGGGAGCATGGGGCACAGCTCTGGCCATGGTCGCCGGACGCGCCGCGTCCCATGAAGTTCGCTTGTGGGCGCTGGAAAAAGAAATCTGCGTGAGCTTTCAAAACTCGCGCAGCAACGATCTCTTTCTTCCCGGCTTTGTTCTTCCTCCAACCGTAACCGTGACCAATGAATTTCAGCAGGCATTGGCGGGAGCGGAAATCGTGGTGAGCGTGATGCCTTCCCACCATTGCCGTCGCGTTTTCGAACACATGACGCAATGGCTGCTGCCGCACATGCTGTTTGTAAGCGCCACCAAAGGCGTGGAAAATGACACGCTGCTGCGCATGACTGAGGTGATTCATGAAGTTGTAAGCCGCTACTCCGGCTTCCCGCCGAAAATTGCGGCTATGAGCGGACCTTCCTTTGCCAAGGAAGTGGCGAAGGGCGATCCGACAGCAATTACCGTTGCTTCCACCGATCTGGCGCTGGCTGCGCGGGTGCAGAAAGAATTCAGCGATCCCGGCTTCCGCGTCTACATCAATGACGATCTCACCGGTGTTGAATTAGGCGGCGCCCTCAAAAACGTGATTGCCATTGCCGCCGGAGTGGTGGACGGAATGGGACTGGGACACAACTCGGTGGCAGCGCTCATCACCCGCGGCCTCGCGGAAATCACGCGACTGGCTGTGGCCTGTGGCGCGAAATCGCAGACTATGTCCGGATTGGCTGGCATGGGCGACTTGGTGCTCACCTGTACTGGCGGCCTTTCCCGCAACCGCAGCGTAGGCGTCGCTCTGGGCCAGGGACAGCAACTCAAAGAGATCATCTCCGGCATGCACGGAATGGTTGCCGAAGGTGTGCTCACCACTAACGCCGCCATCGGACTGGGTCGTAAATACAAAGTGGAAATGCCGATTACCGAACAGATGTACGCCATTCTTCATGATGGCAAGTCGCCGCATGATGCGATCCGCGAGTTGATGACCAGGCCGGGGAAGGTGGAGAGTTAGCGTTTTGGTTTTGGGTTTTTCACCGCAGAGGCCGCAGAGAGCACAGAGTTTGATAGGGCCGCTTAGCTCTGTAGATACCTATTACTGCCATTGCTCCACACAAACAGCGTCTTAAAAAATCCCCGAGTTTCGAACCAAGTACAAAGCCATTGGCAGGTTTGTGGCGCATTACAGAAATCTGTGAGCCGCACGGGGCGCGACTCACAGACGGTGCCGAGCACCGTTTCTACGACTGTCATTCCTGGCTTGCGATTACACCATCGCCGCATCGTCTGAAGTTCCCCCATGGCTTCAATTCGCCAAGAAATCAGAATTAAGCGCAGCTTTATGAGACAGCATCTGCCCTATCAAACTCTGCGCCTCTCTGCGTACTCTGCGGTGGAAAGGTTTTCCATTATGCATGCGCCGCCCAGCGATTCGCACAAGCGATCAGGCAAGCACCAGAAGACCCAAGCCAAGAGCCAAAAGCTAACAGCCAATGGCCACTTTTAAGGTACTTACGTAATAAGCCCCTAAGGCGTTTTCCCCTATAGAGTTGAAGAGTAAAGAGTTTACAATTCAGCTACTCAGCCCAATGAAATTGCCGCTTCCATCCAGGATTCCGATTCTGTACCTGATTCTGATCGTGCTGATCGCGATCGGCGTGGTGCCGCTGTACTTCTACGCTACAAAAGTCGTGGACATGAATCGTGACGCCCTGCAACGCAATGAGAAGCTGCTGCAAAACACAGTAACCAGTTCGCTGGCCCAGGACGTGGCCCAGCGCGAAAAAGACATACTGGCAACGCTCGCCAACCTGACTTATTCCATCCAGGTAACCAGCGGCGGCAATCTCAACGGCGACCGCGTACAGGCTCCGGAAATCAGGGCGCTACTTCAGAATTACATCGAAGAACCCGATTCCATCGTGCCTTATGCGCGCCTCATCAATATGGAGCAGAAGGCGTTTTTTGTCGGCACGCTGGCGCCAGATGCTTTCCTCGAAAAAGAACTGGAACGCGGCCTTTCCGCAGCGCACGATGGCCGCGAATACACCGGAGATGCCGTATCCATCGGCGCCGGCAAAGATACGCGCACGGTCATGGTGGTAAGCCGGCCTATCGGCAGCAGCGATGCTTATCTGGGCACGCTGGAACTGGTAGTTGATCTTGAGTATCTGGTCAAGAAATTACAGGCCGCCAAGACTCACGGCCTTGATACCTTCGTAGTAGACCATTCCGGCCGCATGGTTGCCTCCTCAAGTCTGGCTTCCAGAAGTCCCAAGTACGCTACCGGCCAGGACATGAGCTTCAACGAACTGGTAAAAAATTTCATGGAGCAGAGCGGCAACGCGCAGATCTCCGTGACCAAGGAATTCGTCCTTCAGGAAGGCAAGAATAAAGTTGCCATGCTGGGGACGTATGATCCGATTGCCGGCCTGGGCTGGGCCGTAGTCGCCCAGAAAACCCGCGCTGCCGCGTACAGCGATATCTTCGACATGCAGCGGGCGGCGCTGGTGTTTGCGCTTATGGCTGTAGCTTTCAGCATCTTTGTGGGCATTTATTCAGCACGTAAGTTGACGACTCCGTTGCAGGTGCTGACCGAATCAAGCCGCGCCATTGCCGGTGGCGACTTTTCTCAGCGCGTACATGTGACCAGCCGCACGGAGATTGGCGAACTGGCCCAGACTTTCAACAGCATGACCGATGATCTGGAGCAATACGTCTTCGATCTGCGCAAGGCTGCCGAAGAAAACAAGGCGCTCTTTCTCAGCTCCATCCAGATGCTGGCCGGAGCGGTTGACGAAAAGGATCCGTATACCAAAGGTCATTCCGACCGCGTCACGCGCTACTCCGTCATCATTGCCACTGAGATGGGCCTGAAGGAAGAAGACATTGAAAAAATCCGCATCTCGGCGCAGTTACACGATGTAGGCAAGATCGGTATTGAAGACCGCATCCTGAAAAAGCCGGGCGCGCTGACTCCCGAAGAATTTGAAATTATGAAGACCCATACCACCAAGGGCGCTGCCATTCTGCGTCCGGTGGAAATGCTGAAAGATATGCTGCCGGGCATCGAACTGCATCACGAATCGCTCGATGGCCGCGGTTACCCTTTCGGGCTTAAAGGCGATGAGCTTCCGCTGATGCCGCGCATCATCATGGTCGCCGATACTTTCGACGCCATGACTACCAACCGCCCCTATCAGGCCGCTATGGACCCTGAGTACGTGATCCGCATTATCAACTCGCTGGCCAACACCAAGTTCGATCCGTTCGTAGTAGCGGCCATGACCAAGGTCTTCGAGGCGGGTAAGCTGCGCATCCATCGCGCTGCCACAGTCTCCGCCGAACAGGCAGCCGCCGCAGGAGTTGGAGCGGGTACGGCACAACAGTAAAACACTCTTTATCGAATGGAATCGTTAGAAACTGAGCGGGAAGATTGACCACCCTTCAAGATCATAGATGTTTTTCGATTCTGTCCCAGTTGCTGAGTTGATTCTGCCGGATGGTTTTCATTTTCTTAAATGATCTCTGTTGGTTGAATTTATTGGCGCGAGGATCCCGACGATAGATGTGCCTAAACAGTCCTTCCAATTCCTGCACTTCACTTTCAGTAATGTTGTCCCACACTTCGTATACGGAAAAATGATCCCACAGCTCGGCTTTCTTGCGCCTATGCGATCTTAGGCGATTTTTAATGCCCCCTCTAAGTCCTCTGGCCATACCGATGTAGACCACATCAAATTTATCTTTATTACTTTGCCGCGAAAGTTTTCGATTCTTTTTCAAAAGCACATACAATCCGCGGGTTCCACTCGGAATCATTGTGATCTGGGTCTGAGGACAGAACTCAGCGAAACGCTTTATTAGCCTTAACTCGCTTATCGGCATAGATTGACTCTTTTATAGTTCAACGGGAAAAACATTGTAGATCATCTCGCTCAATGTCCATCACCGAACACCTGATGACCTGATCACCTAATTCTTCCTCTCCCGATATAATGAGGTTTACTCTCGCGCTGCTGCGCCTCACTGAGACTTGATGATTCAGACACTGTTTGGAACTCCGGAACCTACGTTCCTCGAAAAAATGAAGAAGGCGGTCACGCGCACGCGTGAAAACCTGAGCGAAAAAATTGACCAGGTTGTCGCCTTCACCAAGGAAATAGACCGCAGCACACTGGACGACTTGGAAGCCATTCTCATCAGCTCTGACCTGGGCATGGCCACCACGGAACAGATTCTCTCGAAGCTGCGCGAGAAGGCGGACCGCAAGCAGATCAAGGACGTAACCGAACTGAAGAAGCTCATCAAAGAGCAGATTCTCGAAATCCTGAATTCCACGCCACCCAAGGGCGGCAAGCCGTTCAAAGGCGAGCCTGAGGTGGTGATGGTGGTAGGCGTAAACGGAACCGGCAAGACCACCACCATCGGCAAGCTGGCTTATGCTTTGCGCAGTGAAGGCAAGACCGTTTTGATGTGCGCCGCGGACACCTTCCGCGCCGCCGCCATTGAGCAGCTTGAGGTTTGGGGCTCGCGCACCGGCGTGGAAGTCATCAAGACCAAACCCGGAGGCGACCCGGCGGCTGTGCTCTATGACGCCCTGAATGCCGCCAAGGCGCGCCACACCGACAGCGTAATCATTGACACCGCCGGACGCCTGCACACCAAGACCAACCTGATGTCGGAACTGGAAAAGATGAAGCGCACCGCGCAACGCATCATTCCCGGCTCTCCGCATGAGGTGCTGCTGGTGATGGACGCCACCACCGGGCAGAATGGATTGCAGCAGGCCAGGCTGTTCACCGAATCGGCAGGCGTGACAGGAATTGTTTTGACCAAGCTGGACGGAACCGCCAAAGGCGGAGTCATCGTGGCCATCTCCCGCGAACTCGGCTTGCCGGTGCGCTACGTGGGAGTAGGCGAGAAAGTCAGCGACCTGCTGCCGTTCAGCGCCCAGAATTTTGTGGATTCATTGTTCGCTGCGTAATGAGCTTCACACTCCAGGACGAGCAGTACATGAACCAGGCGCTCAATCTGGCGCGCCAAGGCATCGCTCTTGCATCTCCGAATCCACGGGTGGGCGCAGTGGTGCAGTCCGCAGAAGGCCACATTGCCGGGACAGGGTTCCATACGTATGAAGGCATGAAGCACGCCGAAGTCCTTGCCCTGGATCAGGCCGGCAGCCGCGCCCGGGGCGGAACACTCTACCTGAATCTGGAGCCGTGCTGCCATCACGGACGCACCGGCCCCTGCACAGATGCAGTCATCGCTTCCGGCATCCGGCGTGTGGTGATAGGCATGCTCGATCCCAATCCGCAGGTAGCGGGAAAAGGCGTGCAAAAGCTGCGCACCGCGGGAATCATGGTAGAGATCGGGCTGATGCAGGCGGAAGCCAGAAAGCTGAATGAGGGATTCGCGCGCTACATCGTCTCCCGGCGTCCGCTCATCACTTTAAAGTCGGGCATGACGCTCGATGGAAAGATCGCCCCACCTCCGGGTGTATCGGTAAACCCTTCCATGTTGGGCGCAGGCGGCGCCACCGGCGGCTACATTACCAGTGTCGAGGCGCGCGCCCACGTGCAGGAATTGCGCCATGAATCCGACGCCATCATGGTGGGCGTAGGCACAGTCATTGCCGATGATCCGCTGCTAACCGACCGTACTGGACTGCCGCGACGCCGTCCGCTGTTGCGCGTGGTCATGGATTCGCGCCTGCGCCTGCCGCTGGAATCGCGGCTGGCCCGCACCGCGCAAAACGATGTGCTGGTGTTCTGCTCGTTTGCCGAAGAGAAAAAGAAACGCGCGCTCGAAGCCTGCGGCATACAGGTAGAGCAAGTGGCGCTTGGCTCCGGCGACGGACGCCCCGACCTACCCAGCATTGCCCAGCGGCTGGGCGAACTGGAGATTATCAGTGTGTTGATTGAAGGCGGGGCGCTGCTCAACTGGACGGCCCTGGCAGCGGGAATTGTAGACAAAGTTTTTCTTTATTATGCGCCCAAGATTCTGGCGGGCACAGGCTCCGTGCCGTTTGCCAGCGGCGAGGGCTTCAAGAAAATGACCGAAGCCGCGCTGGTAAGAAATATTTCTCTGCACCGCTTTGGCGAGGACTTCGCCGTAGAAGGCTACCTGCACGATCCTTACGAGCTGCCGCCTGCGATCGCCGTGGACGTGAAAAAAGAAGAAGTCGTGAGCATCAGCAGCCGGAAAAAGCGGGTGCGGAGAGACACCGCCTGATGTTTACCGGACTGATTCAGCAGACCGGCGAGATTGCCGGTCTGCGCGTAATTCGCGGCAAGACCCGCATTACCATCCAGGCTGCTGGTATTCCTGCCGAATTGAAAATCGGTGACAGCGTGGCCGTGAGCGGTGTCTGCCTGACTGCCGTTGATCTGGGACGCAAACACCTGGCCGCCGATCTGGCCGAAGAAACGCTGAAGCGGACGTCGTTGGGCAACTTGAAAAAAGGTTCTACCGTGAATCTGGAGCTGCCGGCCCGTCCTCAGGACCGCCTGGGCGGTCATGTGGTGCAAGGCCACGTAGACGGCCTAGGCACGCTGCTGAAGCTGGAAAAAATCGAAGGACGTGAAGACTGGCGGCTGGTCGTCAGGATTCCTGAAAGTCTCACCCGCTACGTTGTTCCGCAAGGCTCCATTTCCATCGAAGGCATCAGCCTGACAGTTGCGCAGATTGCAGGCAATACTCTGGAGATCGCCATCATCCCCCATACTTATCGCGCCACCAACCTGCACACGCTCAAGCCCGGCGGCCCGGTAAACATCGAAGTAGATGTGCTGGCGAAATATGTAGAGAGATTGGTGCGCCGGGAAAAATCGCCAGAGCTGAGCGTGGAAGAGTTGGTGAAGCGGGGCTTTTGATTTATCCCGAGCATAGCGAGGGAGCCCTGCAATCTTTTACGGTCTTGAAGGTTAAGCTCTTGGTTGGCAGGCGGAGGGACGGGATAAGATTTGCTTGGCCATGACATCAGTGCAATCCCGGAAAAGGTTCCCATTGAAGAGCAATGGTCCTAAATTCAGGAGAACCGTCATACTGGAGTTTCTGGGGAGGGCATGAGTTCTAATCATGCCGAGAATGTCTTTATCAATAATCGGGTTTAGTCCATGCGCATCTTGCCTTAACGCCAAAGGGTGACAAAGATGTCTCGTCTACTGCGGGCTGTGATAAACTTCAGCCCTCTTTTAGTGGGTCTGAACGCCCGATCCGACAAAATCCTCAACTTCCTGGAGATTCCATGAATAACCTGCGTTACTTTCTTCTTGCTGCCTCTCTTGCTTTCGCCAGCGCCCTGCAGGCGCAAACCACTTCAGCTTGCCTGGCCCATCATCCGCAATACCTGCCCGGCCAGTTCGAAGTAAGCTACTCGCAAGGTTGCGTCGGCCACGACGAACCAGAACTGATCCCGGTTTCGAGCGCTCCCGGTTCCGCGCGTGATCTAACCTGGACTGTGGTGCTGCCTAAGAACGGACGGACCAATGTATCTGACGTGGGACCGACCTTCTGGTTCGGCGGCACAGTAACCGATCCGAAAAGTATTTTTGGCCAGGCCTTTGTGGAATTGCAGTTCTATCCTGATTCAATCGTTTCCAAATGCTCGAACAACGGCGGGTTCAGCGTAAACTTCTCCGCCAATACCTACACGGCATGTTCTCCTATCTTTAAGCTGACTCCCAACAACACCTCGGCCCATTTCACCGAGACCACAGCTTTCAATGCGATGCTTGAGGATGCAGCCACTCCCGGCAGCCCCCTGATCATGACTGCGGGCGATACCATTACTGTTCATTATTTTGTTACGCCGGCAGCCGATGGGTTTCATATCACCGTAAGCGACCTGAATACTGGACACTCGGGCACTATCGTTCTCAACTCGTCATCAGACGGCCCATTTATGCCCGCTTACGACACGCAGCAGATCGGCAATTCCCTGGGTTGGGGATCGGTGAATGATGCCCCGAATTCCTTTGTTTGGGAGATCGGCCACGCGTCTATCTTTACCGGCGGCGACGCATTCTGCGTTCCCGGCCAGACGATCTGCGATTCCTACAATGCTGACTCATGGGCCGGGTTCTCGCCGATACAGATCAAGAGCGTGGTGTTTGGCGACGGGTCCAGCCCGAAGAATTTTGCTGCTGTGAGCGATCAGGGCGGCCAAGCCGAAGTGGCACTGACCTGCGCCGCGTATGGCGGGCCATTCTGTATCTATCCCTGGTACACGCAGGGCAAGAGCGGCTTTCACTACGGTGTAGATTCGGCCGATACGCTGAAAGATTTCGGCCAGGCCGGTCAGTTCACTCAGACCAGACAATGCGGCGGCCCATTTGGCGCAAACACCACTTTCTGCTCAACCATCTTGAAGTAATTTGACGGGGGACAAAGGGAGCATGGCGTTTCCTTTGTCCCCAATATTTATCCCGAGCGGAGCGAGGGATCCCTGCATTCTTCGATAATCTAAATGTGCTGAGTTCCTGGTTCTGTGAAAAAAACCAGACAGACCTCACCTCTCCAAACGGGCAAAAACTTACCAAGCTGTTTCAATTGCTCATTACAGAATTTCTACTGACCAGATGCATTTCCATTAGCGGCCATTCACGCAAATTCGGGCACAAAGGTTTGTGCTTACACGCGATCAGCCGTGGCCGCTGCATCATCGTCGCGGCCCGGCAGAATCAGCCGGTCCAACTCCAGAAACTGCTGCACCACCGGATGCTTGTCTTTCTTCATCTGTTCCACGGTGCCGAAAAAGATGGCCTTGGCTTCGTGCAGAAAGACCACGCAATTGGCCAGCTTTTTGGCCAGCCGCATATCATGGGTCACGACAATACTGGTGAGCTTCAATTGCAGCTTGAGTTTTTGAATCAGATCACCCAGCAGTGACGCCATAAGCGGATCCACCATAGTGGTTGGCTCGTCGTAGAGAATGCATTCGGGCTGAGCGGCGAGCGCGCGCGCAATGGCTACGCTGCGCTTCATCCCCGTAGAAAGATCTGAGGGCAGCAGATCGCGCATGGGCTTCACGCCCACCATATCGAGCAGACCATCTACGATTTGATAAATCTGGTCTTCTTCCAGATCATGGCGCTCGCGCAGAGGGAAGGCCACATTTTCGCCCACCGTAAGCGAGTCAAAGAGCGCGCCATTCTGAAATACCATGGTCACTTTCTTGCGAATGCGTTCCAGTTCCCTCTCGTCATAGTTGGTAATGTCTTCAAACGCAACGGTAATGCGCCCGGAATCGGGCTTGAGAAAACCCATGATGTTCTGAAGTGAAACGGATTTACCTACACCGCTGCGGCCCAGGATGCACAGCGTCTCGCCAGGTTTCACGCTGAAGCTCACATCATCGAGCACCGTATGGTCGCCAAACGATTTAGAGACGTGGCTGAATTCGATATAAGGCTGTGCCGGCTGATCCTGATGGTGCTCGCCGTGGTGGTTCTCAGGATGGCGATGATCGGGATGATGGTTCTCAGAATGCTCGCTCATGAATTCCGGCCGGCAAGGCGTCCGCGCGCCCGCTCGAAATCTTCCGGTGTATTCAGGTTATCAAACATCTCCGGTTCGAGAGCGAATCCGGCAAGATCGTTCGCGCTCAGCACCAGGGTGCGATCTTTGGGAAAGAGCGGGACAATCTTGTACTCACCTGCCTTCAGCGCGGTCTCTGCAATGGGCAGAAAAGCGCGGGAATAAACAGCGCACAACGGTTGCACATGTCCGGCGATCGCGGGAGTAGTCACCACTGCCCCGGAATTCCGCGCTCGCTCGATGATGTACGACAGAAATTGTTCGGACAGAAACGGAGTGTCTACCGCCGTGATCAGGTTCAGTTCCGTGTGGGACTCCAGCAGCGCGCGGTGAATTCCGCCTAACGGGCCACTTTCGGAATAAACATCTTCCAGGCATTCACCGAATGCTCCGTAGCGCTCGCGAGAACCCAGGATAAATATTTTCTCACAGACCGATTGCAGCAATTGCTGGGTGCGTTGCAGCAGCGTGCGTCCTTCTACGGCGAGCAAAGCTTTGTCGGTTCCCATGCGGGAACTCTTGCCGCCTGCGAGAACGAAGCCGGTGATGCGGCTGTTGGCCATTAGCTCTTGGCCTTTGGCTTGAATCGATTCACCTGAATATTTTGCATGATTATGGCGAGATTTCGCGGGCATTCGCGCAATTCGCGGCAGAGGTTTGCTTTCCGCTCACCGGATCCCCGATCTATCCGGTTCCCTCAGTTTATCTCCAGCCCGATGATCCTGCCTGCGCCGTCCAATTCCAGGCTGGCGGTGGTCTGGAACACAGAGTCTCCGTTGAGTGCGGGAACAGTTACGAATACACGCTCGTCCACCACGCTGGCCGAATTGGTTTTCTGGAGAAACAGGACCGAGTCTTTATTGCGACAGGGCTGCGGCAGTTCAAAGGCCAGATCTGCCAGTTCTCCCGTTTCAGTCACCGACAACGCTACCTGTACAGGGAACGTACTCTGCACACCACGCTCTTCTGATGTCGCATCCACGCCGGGCTTGAAAGCGACATAAAAATGAAAGCGTTTCTTCTCCGGATTGTAGGTACCGCGGGAAACACTGAGAGACATAGCTGAAGGCGTTTTGTATCACACTTCTTTGCTTTATTCCAAGCTTTAGCTCTGATTCAGGTAGCCGCCGGATATTCCCAGAAAATTCTTGAGCAGCAGCCGTCCGGATTCGGTGAGAACGCTTTCGGGATGGAACTGCACTCCCTCGATGGCGAAGCGCTTGTGCCGCAATCCCATGATGACTCTGGATCCATCGGTCTCGCGAGTCTCGGCACTGATTTCCAGTTCCTCAGGCAGACCTTTTTCCGAGACGATCAGCGAATGGTATCGGGTGGCAGTCATGGGAGCGGGGGCATCGCGGAAAATGGTCTTGCCGTCGTGCTCGATCTGGCTGACCTTGCCATGCATGACTTTGCCCGCACGCACAACATTTCCACCAAAAGCCGCACCGATAGCCTGGTGTCCGAGGCAGACGCCCAGAATGGGCTTTTTGCCGGCAAAATGGTGGATCAAATCAATGCTGATGCCCGCCTTTTGCGGTGTGCACGGTCCCGGTGAAATCAAGATGTGATCGGGATCGAGTCGCTCGATTTCCTCGCATGTAATCTGATCGTTGCGGCGCACCTCGACCCGCTCGCCCATTTCTCCCAGATATTGGACAAGGTTGTAAGTAAACGAATCGTAATTGTCGAGGACAAAGACCATTTTCGTATCGAAGATAAGTCTAGCATTCCGTGGTCATGGATTTTAACAAGCGAAGAGTGAAGCGTTGCAGAAGTTCCCACTTCACCTCACGCAAAGGAACGACTGTACCAGTTCTGAAGGTGCATTCAGTGCTGATAAAAGAATCCTGCACTGCCCGCGGTACATCTTTTCGGTAATATGCGAACTTTAGGAATCATTGGCGGACTTGGACCAGAATCCACGATTGATTATTACCGCTTCATCATCGGACGCTTTCGCACTCTGAAACCCGACGGCGGATTCCCCCATATCATCATCAACAGCCTTGACGTGGACAAGGGCATTGCCATGCTTGACGCTGGAAAGCTGACCGACCTGGGCGATTATCTTGCCAACGGCGTTGATTTGCTGGTGCGTGCAGGCGCTGATTTTGGCTGCATTGCGGCGAATACCCCGCATCTGGTCTTCGATGAGTCCAGCGCCGGTCGCCTATTCCTCTTCTCAGTATCGTGCGCGCCACCTCTGATCACGCAAAGGCGCTCGGCCTGAAAAAAGTGGGTCTGTTTGGGACCGGATTTACAATGCGCGCGAACTTCTACCCGCAGGAATTCCAGAGCAGGGGAATCGCCATGGTTCGTCCAGAAGAATCAGAGCAGGAATTCATTCACAACAAGTACATCGGCGAACTGCTGAAGAACCAATTTTTGCCGGAAACCAGGATGGAGATCCTTCGCATCGCGGGCCGAATGAAAGCTCAAGAGGGCGTCGAGGCGGTGGTGCTCGCCGGCACGGAACTCCCGCTGTTGTTGCGCGATTCGGGAAACACAGACGTCCAGTTTCTCGATACAACCGTGATCCATGTAGAAGCCATTGTTAATGAGTTGCTGGGTTGACCTATACAGTCTCGGAATGTGGCACTCGTTTCGACAGATTCGGATCTAGTGCGTTCCGCTCCAAAAGCAGGAGACCGCCCAGTTACGCGCGACAACAAAGTGTACTGTGCCCCCGGCGAGCTGCGGCCGTTCGATTTCGCTCAGGCCAAGCTCCAGCCGCGGGCGAAAGCGAAGCACATGACCGTCCCATGCGTAGAGCCTCAGACGAGCAACGAACAACTTTGTCTTATTGCCGCGCAGTGTGCATAGGCGATTCGGCGCCAGCGCTTTTGCGGACGGGCGGACGGTTGGATGCCATAACCGGCGGAGCCGCATGAGAGGCCCTGGGGGCCGCCTTACCTGCCGGCCCATTCATGGCGTGATGGTGTTTGTCATGATCGCGATCATGGCGATAGTGTCTCCTGGCATGACGATGAGGTTTCCTGTCCCGATCATGGTCGCGGTCGGGATGCGCAGCGACATGCCGGACTTTGGCTTCATGGCGCCGCTCAGCGCGGCGGGCATGGTCCCGGTCATGATCATGCTCATGGCGCTCGCTCACGTGACGACGGCCATGATCTTTATCGTGCCCGTCATGATCGCGGGCCGCGGAAATTCCGGTCAGGCTGACAGTAAGTACCAGCAGAGAAGCAAATGTCTTCATGGGACGTAGTATGAAACACCTTTTGAAAAATGACAGGTTCCGATAGTGCATAGTCCCGGAGCGAAGACAGACAATGCTTGTCACGCGTTACCGGTGCGCCGCGAATCTTTTCTGTTGCCGGTTATCGGATGGGAATCTGCAATCGCGCCTGAAGAAAACTCAAAGCTTCCTGCAAGGCGCGCATTTCGCTGGTATTAGGTGTACCGCCCGCATTTTCGATGTCATGGGCCAGGTCGCGGGCCAGAGTGGTGAGACGGCGCACACGTTCCGCCACCATAAAAAACAGCACTTTGCGCGGGTTTACCTTCATCTCCCGCGCATTCAGAAGCTCATTGATCGTCCACGCAGTCAGCCGAAGATTGTCCAGGGCTTCCCGCAATTCACTAAGCGCCGCTACCTCAGGCTTTTCTCCCGCTTTGAGCGCCCGCTCTGCTTCCAGGATTCTTGCCGTGAGGCTTCGTAGCTTTACAGAAGAGTCGGGTTCAGCCGAATGGACAACGGCCGCAGAATGGTTATCTGTATTGGCCAGAGAATAGTTTTCTGAATGTGTGGGTTCGCTCATCCGAGTAAATAGGCCGTCAAATCCTACAATCGAATACTTCGGGGGAGAAGTAATGATGCAAAGCTTACGATTCCGGAAATGTGAAAGTACTTGCAATCCATAGCGTTGTCAAGCAAGGAATTAGCATTCAAAAGTAGATTAGATGGAATTAATCTTTCAGCGCAGTCGGCTAACAACAATCCCTGCAAGTTAGTAAAAACATGATGTAGTGTACGTTGGCGTAGGTCCTGCCCCTGCATAGTCAGTGTCTTAGCATGGGAGAGATTCAGCTATTTCCAGTATCTGCATTATTCTCCAGATCGCATTGTTGCTCACGGGTAAGACGGCGGGAAGATTCATACACTCATGAGCCGGAACAACAAGTTTTAAAGTTCAGTTCATCATCGCGAGGGAGCGGCGTAGGGAGAGAGCTGTATGCCGTATCTCTTCCGTGTCGGAAGCGTCGGGTGACATTTTCACGTATTCATCAAAATCTGACAGTGCTCCGGAGAAGTCGTCGAGGTTGTAGCGCAGCACAGCCCGCTGTTTCACGTCTTCCGGCGACCGTGGATAGATCACCAGAATCAGGTCTACAACCTGCAACGCGCGCCGGAAGTTTCTCTGCGAGAGATAGATGGTCTTAAGATTATTGAGCATGCGGGTCAGCATTTGCCGCTTGGTCACCGGCATCAGGAATTCGGGCTGAAGTACAATCTGTCCGGCATAGATCTTGTTCAGCTTCTGCTGGCAATCCTCTTCTGTAACAATCGTCCCGCGCTCAAAAACGTCAATTAGAATAGGATGCCCGCTGATCTCGTAATGCTTCAGCAGGAAATGGCCGGGCATACCTACACCGAACAAGGGGAAGCCGACCCGGCGCGCAATCTCCATGTAGACGACTGCCAAGGTAATAGGAATGCCAAGCCGCCGGTCAAGAACATCATTGATATAGCAATTGCGCGGACTGTAATAGTCCACGGTATTCCCGCGGAACATATCTTCCTGAAACAGCACTTCGTTCAGAGCCGCGATGCTCTGGGCCGGATCGCCGGTTTCCTGGACCTTGGCTGCGACCCGGGCGGCGAGCTCTTCAATCTGCTTCACATACACTTCAATATCGAGGTCGGGATATTCGATACGGCAAAAGGCCAGCGCCGCCCGAAGCAGGTCCAGGCGCTCGTCTTCCAGTTCCGGCCGCACCCATATGGCGAAACCTTCGATAACTTCTTTGCTGCATCCACTTCTAACCGCCATAGATGAAATTCTAAACGAAATCGGAGCCCTGTTTAGCGCGCACACACGATTTCTTGTTCGCTCACATTGCATTCCGGGCCATTCGCGTCTGCGTTCGCCAAAATAAATCGGTGTAGCTGTTTTCGCCGTTATCGGTGGTGAGATTTGGCTGCGGCTCCGCCAGGCTGTGCTTCGCGAGTGATTCTATTTTTTACCGAAATTTGCGAGATATTTCCGATATTGCGCCAGACGCGCCGGGATGGCACGATAAAAAACGCGCTGGCCGCTGCGCCGGGAAGTGATCAACCCCGCCTGGGTAAGCACGCGCAGATGATGAGAAATAGTTGCCATCGAGAGCACGTGGCAATCCCCAAGTTCTCCGCAAAATAATCCATGGTGCGGTTCGCTATATGGGAGTAGATGCTCAGGCGCGTAGGGTCGCCGAGCGCCTTACCAATCAAGGCTGCTTCCGAAGCTGGCAATTCGGCCATGACTTTAAGATGCTTTGGGCCGCCGCTCATATGCAGAAATCGGAACTTTATTCACAAAAGAATATTTAACCACACGAATCTTTCTGAATCTAGAGATTTAGATATACATCTAAACTTCTCATCACGGGAGATCCCGGCGCCGTGAAATTTTTTGGGGAATATTAGAGGTTTTATGCACGCAAGAATAAAGAAGATAGCGCAATTTTCCTCGAAGTCCTGGCTGAAAGGCGGCCTCAGCCTGAAATATCTCATATTGCTTGTGGGCACAGCAGCGCTGAGCATCTGGCTCGCCGGGTGCTCCAGTGCGGCCCAGTCCAAGCCACAAAGCCCGGTTCAGGTGAGCGTCGCCGAAGTCGTCTGCCGCCAATTTGGAGACACCGACGAGTTTACCGGCCGGTTGGAAGCAGTGAATACCGTGGAAGTACGTCCGCGCGTCTCCGGCTATCTCGAGAGCGTGAATTTCAAAGAGGGCGCAATCATTCACCAGGGTGAGCTGCTGTTCCAGATTGATCCCCGTCCGTTCCAGGCCGAGGTAGACCGTTTAAAAGGCGAGTTGGCTCAGGCCAAGGCTGCGCTTTCCCGTGCGCAAAGCGATTTCGAACGGGCGGAACGGCTCCACAACAACAACGGCATGTCGGCGGAAGAATATGACCGCCGCGCTGCCGCTCGCGGCGAAGCCGTGGCACGAATCGCTACCACCGAAGCTGCACTCCAAGGTGCGCAGCTGAATCTGGATTTCACGCAAATTAAGGCCCCCATCAACGGGCGAGTCGGGCAAGCGTATGTTACCGCCGGCAATCTCGTAAGCAGCGGGCCTGCACAGGTAAAGCCGCTTACCACGCTGGTTTCGCTTGACCCGATCTATGCTTATTTTGACGCCGACGAACAAACTTATTTGAAATATGCCCGCCTTACTGCGCAGAATTCTCGAGCAAATGCTCACAGAACCGGCAGTCAGGTAATGCTCGGCCTGGCCAATGAAGAAGGATGGCCGCATACGGGCCATCTCAATTTTATTGACAACCAGGTCAGCTCGTCCACCGGGACGATCCGTATACGGGCAACTTTCCCCAACAAAGATCTGGCGCTCACTCCTGGCCTGTTTGCCCGGCTCACCTTCCAGAGCAACGGCAGCTATCACGCATGCCTGGCCAAAGATGAGGCCATCGCAACCGATCTTAATCAAAAGTACGTGCTGACGCTGGGGAAGAACAACACTCTCGAATATCGGGTGGTGACACCCGGCCCAATGGCAGACGGCCTGCGCGTGATACGCGAAGGCCTGCATGATGGCGACCTGGTTGTGGTGAACGGGCTTCAGCGTGTCCGTCCTGGCGTAGTAGTCACGCCGGTCCGGGTAAACATGAAGAGTGACGCCAGCAACGCGACCGCTTCCACGGTCAATCCACCAGCAGGTCAGGCGGGGAAATCCGCGGCCTCCTCAGAACGATAAACCGATAAACGACCAGGAAGAGGCTCGGTATGAAGATCTCGAATTTCTTTATCAAGCGTCCCATTTTTGCCGCAGTAGTTTCGATCATCATTTTTGTGATTGGCGCGCTCGCGTACCTGCGGTTGCCGTTGAGCGAATATCCAGAAGTAGTTCCGCCCACCGTGGTGGTGCGTACTGCGTATCCGGGAGCCAACCCCACGGTAATTGCGGACACGGTGGCCGCTCCTCTGGAGCAGCAGATTAATGGCGTGGAAGGCATGCTCTACATGTTCTCGCAGGCCACTGCCGATGGCGTAATGACCCTGACCGTCACATTTGGCCTAGGTACCGATCTGGATAAAGCCCAGGTGCAGATTCAAAACCGTGTATCTCAGGCACTGCCGCGCCTTCCTCAGGAAGTGCAGCGACTGGGAGTGACCACGGAAAAAACATCTCCCGACCTGCTCATGGTGGTACACCTGTTGTCGCCCGATAACCGTTATGACACCTTGTACCTCGCCAACCTGGCTGTGTTGCAGGTAAAGGACGAACTCAACCGCTTGCCCGGAGTGGGCAACGTCCAGATTTTCGGGGCCGGCGATTTCAGCATGCGTATCTGGCTGAACCCGAATGAACTGGCGTCGCACAATCTGACTGCAACTGATGTGGTCAACGCAATCCGCGAGCAGAACGTTCAGGTCGCGGCCGGAGTGCTGGGCGCGCCGCCAACCAACACAGGCAGCACCGCATTCCAGCTTCTGGTGAACACGCAGGGCCGCCTGAGTTCCGAAGAGGAATTTCGCAATATCATCGTTCGTTCCGGACCCGCCGGGCAGATTACCCGCGTCCGTGATGTTGCCCGCGTGGAACTCGGCTCCAGCAGTTACGCTCTGCGCAGCCTGCTCGACAACAAGTCTGCAGTCGCTATTCCCATATCGCAACGTCCTGGCTCCAACGCCCTGCAAACTTCGCAACAGGTGCGCGACACAATGGCCCGCCTTAAGAAATCATTCCCGCAAGGCGTGGAATATAGCTTCGTTTACGATCCTACGGTTTTCGTCCGTCAGTCCATTGAAGCAGTGAGCCACACCTTTGTGGAAGCTCTGTTACTGGTGGCCCTGGTGGTATTGGTTTTTCTGCAAACCTGGCGGGCCTCCATCATTCCTCTGCTGGCCCTTCCTGTGTCGCTGGTCGGAACTTTTTCCGTCATGCTGGCGCTGGGCTTTTCCCTCAACACCCTTTCTCTCTTTGGACTGGTGCTCGCGATCGGAATCGTAGTGGATGACGCCATTGTGGTGGTCGAGAATGTGGAGCGCCATATAGAGGAGGGACTCGAGCCTCACGCAGCCACCGAAAAGGCCATGGAAGAAGTGAGCGGGCCGATTATCGCCATTGCGCTCGTGCTTTCCGCTGTCTTTATTCCCACAGCTTTTATCAAAGGGCTCTCAGGAGAGTTCTACAAACAATTCGCCCTCACCATTGCCATCTCCACATTGATCTCGGCGTTCAATTCATTGACGCTGAGTCCCGCGCTGGCGGCGCTGCTCTTGCAGCCGCGCGGAGCGAAGAAAGACCGGCTGACACGCGCCATTGACTTCGGCTTCGGCTGGTTCTTCAAACCGTTTAACCGGTTCTTCGGCGCCGCCTCTCGAGGATACGGGAATCTCGTAACCCATACGTTGCGCTCAAGCGCAATCGCGCTGGCCATATATGCACTGCTGGTGGGAGCAACCGCCATAGGCTTCTCCCGCGTGCCCACGGGTTTTGTGCCTACGCAGGACAAACAATATCTGGTGGCACTCGCTCAGTTGCCCAACGGCGCCACGCTCGATCGCACGGAAGACGTGATCCGCAAGATGTCGTCCATAGCGTTAAAGCATGACGGGGTGCAGAGCGCGGTTGCCTTCCCCGGACTGTCCATCAACGGATTTACCAATAGTCCCAACTCCGGCATCGTCTTCGTGATCCTCAAGCCCTTCGAAGAGCGTCGTTCCTCGAACCTCTCTGCCAATGCCATTGCCGCCAGTCTCAACCAGCAATTTGGCGCTGTTCAGGAAGCGTTTATCGGCATATTCCCGCCGCCACCGGTGCAGGGTGTAGGGACGGTCGCCGGATTCAAACTTTATATTGAAGACCGCACCGGCGCTGGTTTAGAGCCGCTGTATCGTGAAACCAAAGCCGCGTTGACGAAAGGTAATCAAACGCCCGCGCTGGCCGGATTGTTTTCCAGCTTCGATATCAACGTGCCTCAGATTGATTCGTACGTAGACCGGGAAAAGGCCAAAACCTATGGCATCCCGCTCAACAATATCTTTGACACCATGCAGGTGTATCTGGGCTCGCTCTATGTCAACGACTTCAACCGCTTCGGCCGCACCTACCAGGTCAACGTACAGGCCGAGTCGCCTTACCGTTTGCATCCGGAAGACATCGTTCGCCTGAAAACCAGAAACGCTTCCGGTGAGATGATTCCGCTGGGTTCCGTGGTGAACGTGCGGCCCAGCTACGGACCGGACCGCGTGATGCATTACAACGGCTTCCCTGCCGCCGAGATCAACGGCGCACCCGCGCCCGGTTACAGTTCCGGACAGGGTGAGGCAGCCATGGCTTCGCTTTTGAACGAGCAACTGCCCAACGGCATGAAGTTCGAATGGACCGAGCTTACCTACCAGAACATTCTTGCCGGCAACACCATGTTCTACATCTTTCCGCTTTCCGTGTTCCTGGTGTACCTGGTGCTGGCGGCCCAATATGAAAGCTGGTCGCTGCCGCTGGTAGTGATCCTGATCGTTCCCATGACTTTGTTTTCTGCCATCGCGGGCGTGTGGCTGCTGCACGGCGACAACAATGTGTTCACCCAAATCAGTTTGATTGTTCTGGTGGGGCTGGCCTGCAAGAACGCAATTCTGATCGTGGAATTCGCACGCGAAAAACAACTTGAAGGCGTTGGCCCCGTGGACGCCGTGCTCGAAGCCTGCCGTCTTCGTCTGCGGCCTATTCTTATGACCTCGCTGGCTTTCACCATGGGCGTGGTTCCTCTGGTGCTGTCATCGGGGGCAGGGTCGGAGATGCGCCAGGCCATTGGCATCGCAGTGTTCTTTGGAATGCTGGGGGTGACCGCCTTTGGATTGGTGTTGACTCCGGTCTTCTACGTGGTCATCCAGAAATTGGCCGCCGCACGGGCCCCCAGGAAATCCACGGCGCCAGGGAATCTCTCGCCTGCAACTTCGCCGGAGGTATGAGTTATGAATTTGACCGTTCGTTTCGCAAATTTGATTGCCGCATCGTTCCTGCTCCTGCTTCTGAGCGGGTGCGCGGTTGGACCGCATTACAGAGCGCCCCAACCCTCGGCGGTGACGTACCACGCCGCCGATCCTCAGTTGGTGAGTGAGGCGCCTTTCAACGCCGCGTGGTGGAAGCAATTCGAAGATCCGGTGCTCGACTCGCTCGTGAACCGCACGCTGCTGGCGAACAACAACATCCGCATCGCACGCGCCCGGCTGGCCGAATCGCGCGCCATCTACGACGAAAGGAAACTTGACCGGTATCCGGTGGCGCCTGCGAACGCCTCATACGAGTACAGCAAAGAACAGATTCCAGGCTTCTCCGACCAGCGGAGCACCATTAATACGTTCCGCGCGGGTTTTGACGCTTTCTGGGAACTGGATGTATTTGGCGAGGTAGGCCACAACATAGCCGCAGGCCGCGCCGAAACGCAAGCCTTTGCCGCCGATCTTCGTGATGTCCAGGTGAGCGCGGTGGCGGAGTTGGCGCGCAATTACTTCGAACTGCGGGGCGCGCAGTGGCGTCTGGCGGTTGCCGACCGCAGCCTGGAAAACCAGCGTGAGACGCTGCGTCTTACGCAGTTGCGCCGTGACGCCGGTGTAGGTGAGGAGCAGGACGTGGCCAGCGCCGCGGCGCGTGTAGCAGCCACTGAGGCAACGATCCCGTCACTGCAATATGAAGTGTCCCGCGCAACCTATCGCGTGTCGGTGCTGACCGGAGTACGCCCGGGAGAGTTGCAAGCCGATCTCTCGCCCCGCACCTATCCGGCGATTGCTACAGCGCTGCCGATTGGCGATCCCGGAGAGCTGCTGCAACGCCGGCCCGACGTGCGTGCGGCGGAACAGCGTCTGGCCGCCGCCACCAACCTGCAAGCCGTCGCCGTAGCCGGCCTGTTCCCGAAAGTCAGCGTGGCTGGCTTCGTGGGATTTTTGGCTGGGCGCGGCAATCTATTCTTCACTCCCGCGTCGGCGGCCTGGTCAGCTTCACCGGGCATTTCATGGTCGGCCTTCGATTTGGGCCGAGCCCGCGCACGCGTGCGCGGCGCAAGCGCAAGCACCGATGAAGCGCTGGCTTCCTATCAAGAAACTGTGCTTCGTGCGCTTGAGGAGACGGAAAACTCGCTGGCGAATTATCGTGCGCAGCAGGCACGGCTGGTCAAGCTCAACGATCAGGCCCGCGAGAGCAAACGCGCCGCCGATATTGCGCGCCTTCGTTACCGCGAAGGAGTAATCGAATTTCTCTCGCTGCTCGACGCAGAGCGCACCCAACTGCAAGCCGAGGACGCTGTGGCCCAGGCGGAAAGCGACGTGTATGTAGGAGTCATCTCGTTATACAAAGCGTTGGGAGGGTTGCCGAATTAAGAGCAGGGATTCATTGCCAGTTCGCGGCCAGCGCTGGGAAAGCATTGCGATGAGAGTAGAGTCCTTGTTTTTCAATCCAGGGTAATCAAAGCGCACCCTGCGCCAGCTTGTGACAGCGCTGGAACAAAAAACAGAATAGAGAGCAAAACAAGAAGTTTTGCTGAAATGACATTTCTGTCCGGTTGATATTCGCTAAATTTTCGCCTACGCTGAAACTGTTATGCCGCCGTTCATTTCTGTTCAAAAAGCATTTGGCGACTGCATCCTTGAGCTGCGCCAGCACACCGGCTTGGACATTGAGCAGCTTGCCGAACGGTCCGGCTTTTCTGCCGATCGCTTACATGCAATTGAGCGGGGCCAGGTAAACCTGAATCTGGGCACCCTGCAGATTCTGGTTATGTCGCTGGACACAACCTTGCAGGATTTGTTCAGTGCAATCGCTGTGAAGCTTCGCCGTCCGCAATCAGGGCGTGGCCGCTTGATTCCCTTCCCACAACACAAAAACAATTGCCAAGAAACTCAACGAGGACTGAGCACTATCGAAATCTAATAACTGACACTTTCCTTAGTGCTGTATACCTCATATCTATAGCAACGTCCTTGGTACGTGGGTTCTACAATTCGGGAATCACTCTTTTAGTAAATTAGCTTTTTTTGTTGCGACTAAATTGCCTCAACGAGTCATAAGACTTCTCCTTCCCTGCACCTGTATCGCAACTACGGATAAAATGATGAAGCTTGCCTCGGCGAGACAGTTCTTATCACGAGAGTCTTTGTTGCTGTCATCCCCAGCGGAGCGCCTGTCTTTGGCGCGGAGTCTAGGGACCCACGTGATCTGTTCCTCACTACACCGACGAGGCGTTCTCACGAGAATGCGTCCGTGTTTCCACTGTCGTGTGAATCTCGTGAAGCGAGGAATTAACGTGAAGATTAGCAGGCCCACTCTTGCTGGCCGTTGAAGGAGCGCAGTCGAATGTATGCTCCATCCAATAAAAAAGGAGCGGCATTTCTGCCGCTCCACCAGGAGGGAGTCTGAAGAAGTTCCAAATGCGAGCGAGGCGTTCGCTGGATTACAATTGCGACTGCTAGAAGTATCCGGCAATTACGCCTCTATGAAGGTTATGAGTTGTTAAAATGAGCCTTCACATTTCTTAACGCATGCGGCGTAAAGGCGTAGTTTATGGTGAGGGCTCATGATTTCGGTCCTATTGATAGACGACGACACCGAATTAGCCAAACTGCTCGAGGAATATCTCGAAGAAGAGCAGTTCCACCTGGACGCATCCCACGACGGCATCAGCGGTCTTGAAAAGGCCCTGAACGGCTCCTATGCCGTGGTGGTGCTGGACGTCATGCTGCCCGGCCTGAGCGGCCTGGATGTGCTGAAACAGCTACGCCAGAAAAGCTCCGTGCCGGTGCTTATGCTCACTGCGCGGGGCAGCGAACTCGACCGTATTCTGGGCCTCGAACTGGGGGCCGATGACTATCTGGCAAAGCCTTTTAACCCGCGCGAACTGGTGGCGCGGTTGCGGGCCATTCTGCGCCGCACCACTCCCGGAGCATCTCCTACCGCTGTGGGCGGGCAGCCTGTCCGGTTGGCCGACGTCGAGTTGCATCCGGAATCACGCAGCGTGACGGCTGCGGGCAAACCAGTGACTCTGACTGGAGCAGAATTCGACCTGCTGCATACGTTTTTGCGCCATCCGGGAAAGATCATCAGCCGCGAGGACCTTACGCAGGCCGCGCTGGGCCGGCCCATGTCTCCCATGGACCGCAGCATTGACGTGCATGTCAGCAATTTGCGCCGCAAGCTGGGTTCTTATGACGGTAATCATGAAAGAATTAAGGCCATACGCGGCAGCGGCTACGTTTATTTGCTGCCTGGAGAGCAGATGTGAGAGTACCTGCGTTCTTTCGGTTCCGCAGTCTTTTCCTGAAAATCTTTGTGTGGTTCTGGCTGGCAGCCTCGGCCATTATAGGCGTACTGAACCTCATGGTATGGCTCAGCGATTCGCAGACTCTGCCGGACCGCATCAATCGAGGCCCGCTGGGCGAGGTGCTCAGCCTTTATTCGGAATCGGCGGTGCGCACTTACGAAGAAGGCGGTGTGCAGGCGCTGAACAGATATATCCAACGCTCCACCAAAGATACCGGAACAGAAATCTATCTTTATCAGTCGGACCTCAAGCCGATTACTGCTCCCGGCGGCGACAATGTGCCTGAGGTAGTGAAGGAAGTTGGCGGCGAACAGTCACAGCAACGCATTTCACGTGTCTTCCTAGGACGCGTCACCTGGGCGAAACCACTGGTAGGCCCCAGCGGCAGGAAATACATAATTGCGGTCCGCTTCCGTGCTCCGGGCGTACGGCCTTCCCTGTTCCCGCCCAGCCGTATTGTGGCCATGATTCTCACAGCGGGCCTGGTTTGTTATCTGTTGGCTCTGTATCTTACCTCTCCGGTCAAGAAATTAAAGACCGCAGTCCAGGCGTTTGCCCAGGGTAACCTGGACGCGCGCGTGAGCCCGCAGTTGGGCAATCGCGGGGACGAACTGGCTGATCTCGGCCGGGAATTCGACCAGATGGCCGAACGCATTTCCCTGCTGATCGAATCGCAAAAACGCCTGCTGGCCGACATCTCGCACGAGCTGCGGTCGCCGCTGGCCCGCCTGAGCGTGGCGCTGGAACTGGCCCGTAAAAACAGTATGCCTTCGGCTACCGCGGCATTGAACCGCATTGAGCAGGAGGCCGAGCGGTTGAATGAACTGGTGGGGCAGTTGCTCGCGCTCACCCGCCTGGAAAGCGGCGCAGAACGCGTGCCCGACGAAGTTGTGCTGCTCGAAGAACTGGTGCAGCAGGTCGTGGACGACGCCAATTACGAAGCCAAGCCACTGCACAAGGAAGTAAAGATCAGCGATCTCGACAAGTGCCGCGTGACTGGTTCGCCGGAGCTATTGCGCAGCGGGATCGAAAACGTGATCCGCAACGCAGTTCGCTACACAGCACCCAATAGCATTGTGGAAGTCACACTGGAATGGAAGCTCGACATTGCGGAGTTATGCGTGCGCGACCATGGTCCGGGAGTGCCGGAAGGTGAATTGCAGCATATCTTCGAACCTTTTTACCGTGTGAGCGAGGCGCGTGATCGCGCCAGCGGCGGCGCCGGACTCGGTCTTTCCATCGCTGAGCGCACCGTGAAATTGCACGGCGGCACGATTGTGGCCAGAAACGTAGAAGGCGGACTGCTTGTCACAATCCACCTTCCTTTAGCACCAACTGCCAATAACGGCCAGCCTCAGGCCACTTTTTCTCCGGCCTCTTTGGCGTCCGGATGACCGCGTTTGGCGGCTGCATTCTCGATCTCTGAATTGATTTCTCCACCCACCAGAATGGCCATTCCCGTAATGTAAAGCCACAAGAGCAGCACGATTACCGCGCCCAGCGATCCGTAGGTCTTGCTGTAGCTGTTGAAAAAATGCAGGTAGGTGCGGAAGAGTATCGAAGCGCCGATCCACATGATCACTCCAATCAGCGATCCGGGCGTGATCCACGTCCAGTCCTGTTCCGCGTCCGGCCCCCAGTAGTACATCAAGGCAAACGAAAACACGACAAAGAAAAGGGCCAGCGGCCATTGCACGATCCGCCACACAAATACAGTAACGTCACTCAACCCGGTATGGGCGCCTACAAACTGGGCAATGTCTCCGCCGTACAGGATGATTCCGAGGGCGATGATCGTCAGTACGGCAATGGTCATGGTCAGGCAAATAGAAATCAGCTTCTGCTTCCAGTAAGGCCGCGACTCCTTTACGTGGTAGATATGGTTCAGGGCCTCCATGATGGAACTCATCCCACCTGAACCAGTCCACAGCGCCAGGACCAATCCAAAGACCAGCTTTAGGCCGGTACTGTGAGTTGCCACTTCGCGCAACGTCTTTTCAATTAATGTGAAAGCGTCAGGCGGCATCACGCGGGCGAAATAATTGAGCAGGCTGGTGCGCACATCATGGCTGTGATTGGCAAATATGCCCAGCACCGTAAGCAGAAAGAACACCATGGGAATGAGCGCAGAAAAGAAGTAGTACGACAGGGCCGCTGACCGTGTGAATACCTCGTCCTCGTCCACTTCCCGGTACACACGTTTACCCAGTTCAATAGGTGTGAGTCCACCCAGCTTCCAGGGTGAGGTTTTCTCTTTCGTCTTTTCGACGGATTCTCCGGCTGCTTCGTGGTGAATACTCGGATTGAATTTGTACAGACGCATTCCTGCCCCCACTGTCTTAGATGGCGCGGTTTTGAAAATGGAAACTGCTGGACGGAGAAGAAGAATCGGGAGATCGGGGATCTTAAGATTGCCAAAATTGCCATAAATGCCAAAATTAGAACACACAACCCCAACGGAATCTAGATTGAGTAAGCAGTAAAGTGTGCCGCTACGGAGAGGTACTTCTGTGGCCCATCTCTGTCCCCATGCCCAAAACAAAGCCCCTCTTCAGCCCATAATGCGAGCGGGCTGAATGCCAATTGCTAATTGCTAACTGCTATTTGCTTTTCCTGGAACCTTTTCCCCCGCCGCACGTATTACTAACCAAATGCTGGTAAAACCGTCAAACATGACGAAACACAGCAATTGAACTGGAGACGATTATGGACGCGAAGTGGAATCAAGTTGCAGATAACGTAGCGGTAAGAGCAATCATGCTGGCGGTTGGATTCGGCGCCTGGCTGGCGATTAGTTACGGCTTGCTGTCGTTCTAGCGCGAAGTCAGGCCCGGGCCCCGACTCCTTCAGCAGATTTAAGTGCGCCTGATCCGTAGCGGGTATCAACATACTCATCGAGGATCTGAATGAATTCGGCGACGATCTTGTCGCCCTTCAGCGTAGTCATCAGGCGGCCGTCCACAAAAACCGGCGCTTTTGGCTCTTCGAATGTTCCAGGCAGAGAAATGCCGATATTGGCATGCTTCGATTCTCCGGGACCATTGACAACACAACCCATGACTGCGAGTTTCAGTTCTTCCACGCCGGGATATTTCTGTTTCCACACCGGCATGCTGTCGCGAAGGTAAGACTGAATCTGCTCCGCCATTTCCTGGAAAAAGGTGCTGGTGGTGCGTCCGCAGCCGGGACACGCGGTCACCTGCGGAGTAAAGCTGCGGATGCCCAGCGATTGCAAAATCTGCTGGGCCACTAAGACTTCTTCGGCGCGGTTGCCGTTGGGCGCAGGCGTGAGCGACACGCGAATGGTATCCCCGATGCCTTCCTGCAACAACACCGCCAGACCCGCCGTGCTGCTGACCACGCCCTTGGTGCCGAGGCCGGCCTCGGTGAGTCCAAGGTGCAGAGGATAATCGCAGCGTGCAGCCAGACTGCGATATACGTCAATCAGGTCTTGCACGCCGCTGACCTTCGCGCTCAGGATAATAAAGTTATGCGGCAACCCGAATTGCTCCGCCAGTTCCGCCGAGCGTATGGCGCTCACAACCATGGCTTCCATGGTGACCTCGCGCGCGTCTTTCGGATTCTGGCTACGTGAGTTCTCGTCCATCATGCGGGTGAGCAACTGCTGGTCGAGCGAACCCCAGTTCACTCCGATGCGCACCGGCTTCTGGTACTTAACTGCCACTTCGATCATGGCGCGAAAATTATCGTCATTCTTGCGGCCCACGCTTACGTTGCCGGGATTGATGCGGTACTTGGCAAGGGCCTGCGCGCACTCCGGATACTTCGTTAGCAGCAAATGTCCGTTGTAATGAAAATCGCCAATGATGGGAACGTGGATATTGCGCTTTTCCAGTCCTTCCACAATGGCGGGCAACGCCTTGGCTGCGTCATCGTTGTTCACGGTGACGCGCACCAGCTCTGAGCCGGCCTGGGCAAGCTGTGACACCTGCTGAATGGTGCCGTTCACGTCCGCAGTGTCGGTGTTGGTCATGGACTGTACGACCAAAGGCAGGTCACTGCCGACGCGCACGTTCCCTATCTGGACCGTTGGGGTCTTTCTACGCTGTATCGAAGCCATTGCTCTAATTTTAGCAGCTTTCGTTCAGCTCTGAAGAGTAGCCAAGGTGTTTACCTGATGCGTTGAACAGCCCTCTAACGTCCCAAAGGTGGTTCGACTTCGGCGGGCTGTTCCAGGCCTTTGTTGTCGAGATCCATGAACTGCAATTCGTAGAGCTTACGGTAGGTGCCCAAGCGGGTTAGCAGGTCGTCATGCGTGCCGGAATCGGTGATATGCCCGTTCTCGAGCACGATAATGCGGTCTACGCGGCGGATAGTAGTCAGGCGGTGGGCAATCACAAAGACCGTGCGCCCGGTCATCAGGTTCTGCAATGCGGACTGCACCAGCGCCTCTGATTCATTGTCGAGCGCCGAAGTGGCTTCATCCAGAATCAAGATTGGGGCGTTCTTCAGGATGGCGCGGGCAATGGCCAGGCGCTGGCGCTCTCCGCCGGAAAGCCGCACGCCTTTCTCGCCAATAATAGTGTTGTATCCCTCAGGCATTCGCAGGATGAAGTCGTGGGCCAGAGCGGCGCGCGCGGCCTCGATTACTTCGCTCTCGGAAACATCGGGCCTGCCGTAAGCGATGTTATTGCGCACCGTATCGTTAAACAAAATCGTATCCTGGGTGACAATGCCGATTTGGGCACGCAACGAGGCCAGCGAAAGATCGCGCACGTCATGCCCATCAATTGTTACGCGGCCGCTGTTGGCGTCGAAGAAACGAGGCAGCAGTTGCACCAGCGTGCTTTTGCCCGCGCCGCTCGAGCCAACCAGAGCGATAACTTCCCCGCTGTGCACTTCAAGGTTTACGTTGCGCAGCACCACCGCCGACTTGCCATTTTCCTGCCCGTAGGAAAAATAAACGTTCTCAAACCGCACGCGATCGCGAAAAGGCGGCAGGAACAGCGCGCCCGGTCTTTCGACGATCTCGTCATGCTCGTCCATGAAACGAAAAACTTCTGACGACGCGCCCAGGGCCTGCTGGAAGCTGTTGTTGAACATGGCAAATTTGCGCACCGGGTCATACAGCTTGAACAGCGCGACCACAAAGACGATGAACCCGGCTTCATCGAAAGCGTGGCTCTTGATCTGGTTGCGCCCCAGCCACAGCACAACAGCGATAGCGATGGCGCCGATAATGTCCATGAGCGGCGAGCTGATGGCCTGGGCGCGCACCGATCGCAGGTTGGCCCGAAAGAGCTTTTTGGCCGCTGCCAGAAAACGGACGCTCTCCCACGACTCGGTGCTGAAAGCCTTCACGATGCGGTTGCCAGTGATGGTCTCATGCAGAATCGTCTGAATGTCGGCCAGCTTGTCCTGGCCTTTGCGCGTGGTCTGGCGGACGCGGCCACCAATCTTGCCCGCCGAGACGATGACAAAGGGAATAAAAGCCAGAAGTATCCAGGCCAGTTTTTTTCCGGTAGCGATCACCACGGCTGCGGTAAAGATCAGGGTAAACAACTGCTGCAAAAATTCCGCCAGCACAATCGAAAGCGCAAACTGGATTTTTTCCACGTCATTAATCACCGTAGAAACCAGCTTGCCCGTTGGGTGCTTGGAGAAGAAAGCCACCGAGCGCTTCAGCAATCCCTTGTACAGCGCATTACGCAGATCGGTCACCAAGCCGAATCCTGCGTAGTTCACCATGTAAGTGCCCAGATAATCGCAGATACCTTTAATCACCGTAGCGCCGACCAGGGCGACGGCTACTACCGTCCACGGATTATGGAAATATCGCGGAACAAACTGTTCCAGGTAAACCTCGTGCTGTGATCCGGGAAACAACAAAGACAGCTTTGCGCTGGGCGCGGAAGGATTCAGCACTCGGGAAAACACAGGGCCGATGAGCAGCACCCGGAAAGCATCCAGAAGACCGACCACCGCCATGAGCAGCACAGACGCCACCAGTTGCAGCGAATAAGGCCGGACGTACCTCATCAGGCGCATTAGCTGCCGCATGGGACACCTATAGCAGGGGAAGGCATTCTGAATATTCTAAAGGAGTAAGCAGGAATATACATTGTCCTACTCAGTACTCCGGTTAATTATTGTTAACTACCGCGGACTATCCCGGTGAATGACTTTCACCTTGTAACCGCCCCGGTCCAGCAATTTTTTCACTTCTTCAGCAATCAGCACCGAGCGGTGCTGCCCCCCGGTGCAGCCAAAGCCAATCGTGAGATAGCTTTTGCCTTCGCGCACGTAATGCGGAATCAGGTAATCCAGCAGGTCGGAGATGCGGTCAATGAATTCCTGCGTCTGGGGAAATGAGCGGATGTATTTTGCCACCTTCGGATGGCGTCCAGTGAGAGGACGAAATTCCGGGATGAAATGAGGATTCGGCAGAAAGCGGACATCGAACAACAAATCCGCTTCGTGCGGCACTCCGGCTTTGTAGCCGAAGCTCACACACGAGATCATCAGGTTCTTGTCTACGGGGCCAGCGGTAAATTGGTTGGTGATGTGGGCGCGCAATTCATGCACGTTGAAATGCGAGGTGTCCACCACTATGTCGGCCAGCGCGCGAATCGGCTTGAGACGAGCGCGCTCTTTCACCAGCGCGGCTTTGACTGTGGCTTCCCTGCCCAGCGGATGCGGCCTGCGAGTCTCGCTGAACCGCCTCACCAGCACTTCATCACCGGCTTCAAGAAACAGCACAGTCGTGTTCAGGTGCTTGCGTAACGCGCGGATAATCGCCGGCAGCTTTCTAAGCTGGTCTCCTTCGCGTACGTCTACCACCAGCGCCGTTTTATTGATTTCTGACGATTGCTTGGCCAGTTCCGCAAACTGCGGAATCAGACCCACAGGAAGATTATCTACGCAGTAAAATTCAAGATCTTCAAAGGCCTTGAGCACCGACGCTTTACCCGAGCCGGACATGCCCGTGATAATGACAAGCTGCTTGCTCTTATCGAGCAGCCTGCGGCCATTTTTCGAAAGGGTTGCGGCCCGGCTGGTTTTCCCGGAGGTGGGCACAAAGCGATACTACCATGAGCCAGCGCGGGCCCTGAATGACGTTGTCTGAAACGAAGCTGTCGGATCAGCTTCCAATTGCTGTGACCAGGAATGCATGGTGGCCCAGGCGCCGGCGAGCATGCGCGATTCCATCTGCCCTTTCCATTCCAGCGCGCTTTTTTCGGCAATCTCGCGCTGCGGTGAAGCGGGCATCTGGCGCAGTAGAACAAGATATTGTCCCAGCATTTCCCAGGCCGCAAAGGGCTGCCCTTCAGCCCACAGCAAAGCTATATCGAGGTGTAGCTTCTGAAGCTGGGCCAGAGACTGTGAGCCGCGAATCTGCGACGCCCAGAACCGGCCTTTACCGGCATTGTGCCGGAACCAGGATTGGAAGATCGCCGCTTCCATATAAATACGGTCGCGCATGTGGCTCGATGTGGAGGCCAGCGTCGCCAGCGTATCTTCCAGATGTTTTGTGGCCAGAGTAATTTCCTGCTGCCCAATGGCCCACAGATAGGCCAGCCAGCTACCCATGGCGGAATCCACCGAACCGTCCTTTTCGGCCAGCGCCTGCATGATTAAATCTTCGTCCCAATCAGGCGCTTCGATTCCGGCATTAATGGCCATTTGCAGTTTTGCGATGGCGAGCCAGCGCGTGGCCAGCGCGTCCTCTTTCACCAGCATGATGAGGCGTGCCCCATCAGAAAACTGGCCGTTGGAATTCAGGTCAGGCACCAGCGCAGCAATCCCCACCAGGGCTGAAACGGCGGAAAACACATGCGTTGCAAAGCAGGCAAGAATCCCGGCAGCGCTTACCGGAGACGGCGCGACAGAAATCACGGCTTCCAGCAGCAGCGAGAATAGCAAGTTAGCAGAAGAGCCGCTGACCACCAATTGAAAAAGTTTGCTCCGCAAGCCATCTCGCCCGGTAGGCCGCAACACGACCCCGCCAATGGCAAACACTTGCTCCACGCAAAGTCCGTGCTTAATGCAATCGGCTTTGTGGCGTATCGGCCCCAGCTCAAACTGGACAACTTCGAATCCCATCGCCCGGGCTGCCAGCAGGTGACCTACTTCGTGCATGGCAATGCCGGCGGCAAAGGCCAGCAGCGGCAAAATCAAAAAAGCAGTCCAGATGAATATTGGGTGCGCAAAAAATGTATCGAGCACGGAGTGGAGAACGGGAAGCGCGGTGAAAGCCAGTATTATGGCGCTGCTGATGAAAACGCTGTTGCCGGTGCTCAGGTTATCGCCGCCCTGCGGCTGTCCCGAGACGGGCCGGCTGGCGTCCAGGACCGGAGTTGAAGTAGGAAAATACTGATCTCGTTCCGCGGTGAGTTCCATGGGGAATCGCGAATGCAATTGCAGGCATTATCTTAAGGCGAATCCAGCAGCTAAAGCACTGTCCGAAGGGAGATGTACTTTGGTCACGGAAATCCAAAAGCCCGATGACCGGGCACGATGCCCTGTTTCTAATACCGGCACGAAAAGTTTGCTACTCTTACCCCAATGCAACTGACGCCAATGCAATCTACGCCAACACAGAAAAAACTCGCGCTCAGTGGATTCAGGCCGACATTCCCGACCATCTTTCTCAGCAAAGGCCGGCTGGAGGCGCTCAGCGATGGCATCTTCGCCATTGTAATGACGCTGCTTGTGCTGGACCTCAGGGTGCCAGACTTGCCAAGACATGCAGCCCAGTACGAACTGCTGGGCAAGCTGTGGGAACTGGGGCCGCAGTTCTTTAGCTTTACAACTACGTTTGTGCTGGCGGGAGTGTTCTGGCTGTTCCATCACATGAGCTTTCACAACATCCGTCATGTGACACGCACATTGGTGTGGATCAATGTCGGCTTTCTGATGTTTGTGTCGTTGTTGCCCTTTTCGACCGCAATGCTGGGCAGGTTCCAGAGCCTGCCAGCAGCGGTCATGATCTACTTCGGAAACCAGTTTGTGCTTGCGGCCTTTCTCAAATTGCAGTGGCTGTATGTCAAACGCGCGAACCTGCTCCAGGAAAATGCCGATGTTGATTTGCAGCACCGGCTTTCGAGCAGGCTCACGCTCATGATGTTGGGGCATTTCTCAGCCATGATGACCGCTTTTTTTGAACCGCTGCTGGCCTTCGATACCTTCGTTCTGGTACTCGTGGTGCCATTGGCTATCGCTCGCAAAAGAGAGCGGGCGCGGCAAAAGGAAAAGTCCAGAATCGAGCAGCCGCAGGACAAGGCTTTCTAAGCGGCTGCGCGGCAGAGCGGGATACGGGCGAATGCCGCAGGCGATTACAATTTCTCGAAGAACTCACATGCCGAGCAGGAAATATAGACACCGCCCGGAACATTGCGCTCGCGGTCTTTTACGCGCTTCACAATACGAGTCGGCTTGCCGCATTTGGGGCAATCGGTGCTCTTGGATGTGTCCATCATCTTCTTGCGATCAGCCGTCTTGGCGATCTTAGCCATTGTCTTAGTACTCTCCTATGCAGGGTTAATGCGGTTTTGGATGCAGGCAGACCGCCCGCGCCGCAACCTTCATGGTATCACGCAGCAGCCCTATACAGGTCTGCGCCACTTATGCTGTGGTTAAAAGGCCGTTAAGCTGGGCAGCCAGAAAAACTCGAGACAAGTGTAACCTGAGGGTGACCCGGATACTCGAATACAAAAGGACCACTGAATTTCGGAGGGGAAATGAAAAAGTTTGTACTGATTTTATTTGCGGCTATGGCAGTGAGCGCTTTTGCGGCCGATACCACGATCAAGGGACATCTGGTCGATCTGTCCTGCGCAGCAGAAGAAGGACACAAGCCGGGCTTCGCCGCTAAACACACCAAAGATTGCCTGCTCATGGACGAATGCGTGAAAAGCGGCTATGGCGTAATGACGCCCGACAACAAAGTGATCAAGTTCGATAAGGCCGGAAATGCCGAAGCTTCAAAGTTTATCTCTTCGTTGAAGAAAGAAAAAGACATCAAAGTTGCGGTGACCGGCAACGTGAACGGCAACAGCATGTCAGTCAATAAGATCGAGTTGCAATAAATCCTTTCTCTCGATTCCAGACAAGGGGCCGCGTTTGCGGCCCTTTCGCTGTTTGACCCGCCTGTACGCGTCTGTTAGCTTTTAAGGTTTGCCTCAGGCCTGCGCCGCTCGCTGCTGCACAACGCCGGCCGTATTGATCCTGAAAAGAGAGTTTTATGCCCGCCTTCAAATTCAAGGGAGTGGATTTTATCGAGTTCGACTCCCTGCTGAGCGACGAAGAACGCCTGGTGCGTGACACGACCCGGCGCTTCATCGAAGAAAATTTGGTCCCGATCATCGAGCAGTGCAACCGCGACGGACGCTTCCCCAAAGAACTCATCAAGCCCATGGCCGATCTGGGCTTTTTCGGCGCCAGCCTGAAAGGTTACGGATGCGCCGGCATGTCCAATGTGGAATACGGGTTGGTGATGCAGGAACTGGAACGCGGCGACAGCGGCGTACGGTCTTTTGTGAGCGTGCATTCCTCGCTGGCGATGTATCCGATTTTTGCTTTCGGCTCAGACGCGCAAAAAGATAAATGGCTCCCGACCATGGCCAAGGGAGAAAAAATCGGCTGCTTCGGGCTCACGGAACCTGATTTTGGCTCCAACCCGAGCGGTATGCGTACGCGGGCCAAAAAGGTGGGTAATGAATACATCTTGAACGGCGAAAAGATGTGGATCACCTCCGGGTCTATCGCCGACATTGCCGTGGTCTGGGCCAAATCAGAGGCCGATGACGACCGTATTCGCGGGTTTCTGGTGGAAACCAATCGTCCCGGATTCAAAGCTTCTGACGTGCATGGCAAATGGTCGCTGAGGGCATCGGTCACATCGGGCCTTTCGCTTCAGGATGTTCATATTCCCGCCGAAAACCTTCTTCCCAAAACCGACGGGCTGAAGTCGCCGCTCATGTGCCTGAACCAGGCCCGCTATGGCATTGGGTGGGGCGCAATCGGCGCGGCCATGTCGTGCTATGACACGGCATTGCAATATTCCAAGGTGCGCAAGCAGTTCCGTGACCAGCCGATTGCATCTCATCAGCTTGTTCAGGAGAAGCTGGCCTGGATGATTTCAGAAATTACCAAGGCGCAACTGTTGGCCTTGCAGGTGGGCCGCCTGAAAGATGCAGGCAAGGTAGGCCACCAGCACATCTCCATGAGTAAGCGAAATAACGTATGGATGGCCCTGGAGTGCGCGCGCATGGCACGCGATATTCTGGGCGGCAATGGCATTGCCGACGACTATCCGGTGATGCGGCACATGATGAACCTGGAATCAGTTAAGACATACGAAGGCACTCATGATATTCACGCGCTGATTATCGGCGAAAGCGTTACCGGTATCAGCGCATTTTAAGAATAAATTCTGGAGACGCATTATGGCGACTCAAACAGCACCAAAGAATATTGATAAAAACCTTGCCGCCACCATGGAATTCGAACTGGCGCTGGAATTCGTGCGGGTTGTGGAAGATGCGGCCATGGCTTCAGCGCACACCATGGGACTGGGCGACCGCCACAAGGCCGACAAGGTGGCCACCGAAGCCATGCGCAGCACCATGGACAGCGTGCCTATGCGCGGCACCATCGTAATCGGCGAAGGCGAACGCGACAAAGCGCCCATGCTTTATATCGGCGAGCAGGTCGGGGCAGGCTGGCAGGATGGCGCTCAATTTCCCCAGGTGGATATTGCCGTGGATCCGCTGGAAGGCACAAACCTTTGCGCTACCGGCGCGCCCGGCTCCATTACCGTACTGGCAGCCTCGGAAAAAGGCGGACTGCTGAATGCGCCCGACTGTTACATGGAAAAACTGGTGGTTGGGCCGTCATGCAAGGACGTGGTAGACCTTGACGCTCCTCCTGAAGACAACCTGAAAGCGATTGCCAAGCGCCTCGATCGCGACGTGAAAGATCTGGTGGTTGTGGTGCTTGACCGTCCGCGCCACGAGAAATTGATTGATGATATTCGCAAGACCGGGGCCAGAATTCGCCTGATTACCGATGGCGACTTGTCTGCGGGCATTGCCGCTGCCGTAATCGGAACTGGCGTCCATGCGGTAATGGGCAGTGGAGGCGCGCCGGAAGGCGTAATCACGGCAGCTGCCATGCGCTGCCTCAACGGCGAAATACTGGCAAGGCTGGTCATCAATAAACCGGAACTCGAAGAACGCATCGAGAAGATGGGCATTAAAGACAAAAACAAGATCTACACCGCGAAAGATCTTGCCCCCGGCAATCACCTCATCTTTGCGGCCACCGGCGTGACCGACGGCGCGCTCATGAAAGGCGTACGCTTCTTCGGCGAAGGAACCAGAACGTCATCCATCGTCATGACGCGCAAGAGCGGCAAGGTACGTTTCGTGGAAAGCATCCATCTGGCCAAACGTCCGGATATCAAAGTGAGATTTTTGTAGAGAAAGCGTCAAGGCGCAAGGTGCAATGCTTCGCGCCAGAGGCGCGGCACGAGGTCAATGCGATTCGTAGTTGCTGTATCCCGGTGCTGGTGGAAGAGCGGCCCTTTCAGGGCCGCGTGAAATTGAGAAAATCGCGGGCTTACAGCGCGTGTGAGAACTGAAATTGCATGTGCCCAACAGACATGTAACAGGGCACGACTTCCGGTCGTGCCGAAAAAGCCATATAAATATTGGGCTTCAGCCCCTGCACACTCTTAATTGCACGGTGCTGTAACCACGAAAATTGAGTTCTCGCACACGCTCTTTAGCCCTGGTGTAAACAAAGCTACGGGGCCGCTACGGGGCCCTCCCATTTCCCCCTCCTCATATTTCTTGGTATGCTTTCCAGTTTCTTCCACTACGAAGGTGAGGCCTTATGAAGCGCAGAGAGTTTATTTCGGGGCTGGCAATTACTTCGGCATCGCTGGCCGCTGGACAATCTACCCGGAACAACGACGCTCAATCAAAACCCATTGCGTCAGGCGGTAAGAACATCATTATCTGCGCGCGTAACGGCATCAACTATATTGAGGCCGGTTACGAAAAGCTGCGCCAAGGCGCGGACACGCTGGATGCCGCTATTACCGTTGTGTCAGGCCCGGAAAATGATCCGAACGACGACAGTGTTGGATTGGGCGGCCTGCCCAACGAGGAATGCGTGGTCGAACTCGATTCGTGCTGCATGCACGGTCCTACGCGGCGCGCCGGCGCGGTCGGCGCTGTGCACGACATTAAGAATGTGGCATCCCTGGCTAAGACCGTCATGGAACATACTGGCCACGTAATGCTGGCCGGTGAAGGCGCAACGAAATTCGGCCTGCTCATGGGTTTCCCAAAAGAAAATCTTCTTACCGAGAACTCGCGGAAGATTTGGCAGCTCTGGAAAGAATCGAATTCCAATCAGGACTGGTGGGGGCCGAATATGGGCGATCCTAACTGGAAGCCGCCTGCGCCACTGCAATCCGAATCCATCGAAGACCAGCCGGAGCACGTTCAGCGCCTTTATGCCATGGCCGAGAATATCGGTATAGCTCCTGAGCGCCGCATGGACGCGATCCACAAAGTGCTTCATCCGCCTACCGGCACCATTAACTGCTCCGCCTTGAATGAAAAAGGCGAGATGTCGAGCGTGACCACCACCAGCGGGTTGGCGTGGAAGATTCCGGGGCGGCTGGGCGATTCACCGATTATCGGCGCGGGCTGCTATTGCGATCAGGACATAGGCGCTGCCGGCGCCACCGGCAATGGTGAAGAAAACATCAAGGTAGTGGGCGCGCACACCATCGTAGAAAATATGCGCAAAGGGATGTCACCCGAAGAGGCGGGCATGGACACGTTGAAACGCATTGTTCACAACTACAACGGTGACATGGAGAAGATCAAGTTTGTGAGCATGGTGTATTACATCCTGCGGAAAGACGGGGCCTATGCCGGCGTAAGCATGTGGTCGGGCCCGGAGCAACATCCCGCAAGTTTCGCGGTGAACGACGGCACGAAACGACTCGAAAAATGCAAAGCGCTGTACCAGGGCGTAGCCAGCAGTTGGCCTCCAATGCCGAAGGTCCCGCGCAACCGGTCATAGGTCGGCGAACCTGCGCGAATTGGAATCATTCCATTCGCGCATATTCGCGAAATTCGCGACCCATGTTTTTTCAACACTGCGAAAATCGCAGCCTAGACCGCGATTTTCTGCGGGGTGTTCTGGTCGGCGCGGAAACGCAGCAGCGCGCCTACCCGTCCGGCGCTTTCCAACTCGGGGTCGGCGTCCACGAACCTGATCTCCGCGCCGTTGCGAATGGCCATATCTACCAGCGCATCTGAGACGTCGCTGATCTCGTGCATTTCGCGTCCGCATACGGCGCAGCTTTTGACCATGCGTGTATCCAAATGGCGGCAGTTACCGCATTCCACGGCCTGCGCCTGAAAATCGCGGCTCACCAGCAGAGTCTGCACTTCGTGGCGTTCCAACGCATTCAGCACATGCCGCAGGCCGATGGCCCCGCGGGCGTTGCGCTGGGCTTCGCCGATGATTTCCCGAATCAGGTTTTGCTGGTCCGTCTGCATCTGGCGGCCCAGAATCCCTTCGGCAATCGTCCGGACTTCATTGCCGCTGGCCAGCCCCGGATCTACAAGGAACCTGCCCACAAGTTTCTGTTTCACATCGGTATGCAGGTGCGGCTCCAGTTCCGGCCAGGTTTCATCACGGCAGCCGATCAGCAGCGCTTCAAAATCATGGTTCAGCAGGATATGCAATGACTCAGCAAAGCTCTTGAAGTGATGCATCACCTCGTTCTCGACATGGCGCTCGCGATGTCCGCCATCATAGCCGCCGAATCCGTCGCTCTTGCCCACATGAGGCAGTTCGCCCATGAGAAGATCGGGCTTCTGACTGATCTCATCGTCACGCAATTCAAATATGCGCGCTTTCTCGCGGTCCACCAAGGCGATCAGGGTATTCGGCAATCCGGAATTGGCGCTGATAAGCGGCTTCAGATGGAAGCGCGAGTTGACAAATAGAGAGGAATTGCCCAGGCGCGGCGGCACATCCAGTTCCTTCCAGATGTCATGCTCCGAACAGGCAAAAATAACTTTACCGCGGGAATGATTGCCGTGCAGTTGCTCTGACACTTCCAATATGCGTTGCAGGTCACCGCGCAACGCCTGCCCGTTTCCATTGCGCTCCGCCTTGCGCAGGGCGTCTTTTACCAGATCTTTGACCAGTATCGTTTCCTGCCGGTGCGATTTGTCGCTGGGCGTTTGCGGCTGGTAATAAAAGCTGATGGCGCATCCCGAAGGCGATTCCAATTGCGCAAGCTGGCGGACCTCTTCACGAGTGATCATGCGTTTCTTTTCTCCTTTGACTCGAATTGGCGGGAATTTCAGGCAACACGCGAATAACGCAACAAACTTCGCCGGAACTCATTCTGTGCAGGCAGTTTCTTCTGAATGACCTCCCGCGCTCTCTGGATGGAAGTTCGAATATCATGATGGGGTAGGTCAACAATACGGGCGATTTCATCCACCGTGAATCCTTCCAGCGTATAAAGCACAAAGATTTCGCGGTCTTCGGGCCTGACCTGGTGCAGCACAAAATCAAGCTGCGCCACCATCTCTTCGCTGGCGAAGATTTCTTCCGGTGTTCTCATGCTCTCGTCGGGAATCATGTGCTCTTCGTTCAATGTGTCATCAGGCTGGTGATATTGCAGCACGTTCTCATCGCTGCCGGTCACGTCCGGCTGGCCTGCGGGGGCGTCGAGAGAAAAGTTGCCGGTATCCGCATTGGTTTGCCCTAAGCGCCGAATCGCGTTTAGCGCAAGACGGTAGAGCCAGCTTTCCAGCGAGAGATCGTCGGGCTGCTCTTCTTCATGAGAAAGCACGCTCACCATAACTTCATCAATGACTTCGGCGCGTGAAATCTGGTCGCGGCGCAATTGTCCGGAAGCCACCCGGAAGCGCAACTCGCGATCAACAAACCGTTCCAGCCGAGGCAGGTTTGCATTGACCCAGTTCGAAAGGTCACCGTTCGTTTTATCGCCGCCATTGGCATTGGCTGCGGTACCCGCGCCTGCGTTGCCCTGCAACTGCACTGCGGCGAATGTCTGCTCGAAAGGTACCGCCGGCTCAGGCATCTCTTTGCGCCCGGAGACGCGGCGCGCCTTCCAACTCCATTCCCCACGCAACAATTCTTTATGTTTGGTCAACTGTGACGTCAGTTCGGCAAACGCGCCCTTCAATGCCACCAGAAGGTTCTCACCTGATCGTTGCGCAGCCATTTGCCCTGACGGCAGGCGCAGGTTCAACGATGTGCTGGCCCCCTTTCCGTCTTCACTGTCAACAACGGCATGGAAATGGACGAGGTCAGGCTTAAATACATGGAGACGGCGCTCAAGTTTTTGAAGATGATTTTGAAATTCGCGTTCTACGTCGGGAGTCTTACCAGCTTTGTAGCTAATGTGAACGTTCATTTGTGCCTCGGCGTCGGAGAAGGTTCTCCAAAGAAGGTCCGCAGGCCCTCACTTCTGTTGCAGATTTTACACCTTTCAAATGAGACGCACTTCGAATTTCCTACGTTGTCCTGGGAAGCAGAGTACCTGAAAGATAAAAAGTCTTTGAAGCTATTGACGCGAGGAATGATTTGTATTTGGACGACAACGTCAGCAGTTCAGTTAAGCCGGTTTGGTTTGGAAACAATCCGACAACTTTCTCAGCAGATCAGCCCATTGCTTGAGTGTTGAAAAAGGCACAGCTTGAAGCTGTGCCCTAAAGCCAATGATGCTCAAAGATGCCTGCACAACGAGACCCAAGCCAAAAGCTAAGAGCCCACTTCACACCGAAATGGTGAACGATGTTTCAGTGCGCATCACCGGACGATACATGGTGTCGCGCTCGACTGGCTCGCGTCCGGCTTCGGTGATCAGCCGCACGAGTTCGCGGCGGCGCAGTCCCTGCGGGGTCGTGGCCCCGGCATCATGGTAGATCTTCTCTTCAATCACGGTGCCGTCAATGTCATCGGCGCCGAAGCGCAACGCAATCTGGGCGATCTTTGGCGACATCATCTGCCAGTACGCTTTGATGTGGGCAAAGTTGTCGAGCACCAGGCGTCCGATCGCAATCTGCTTCAGATCGAGCATGCCGGTAGTGGTGAAGAGATGCTGAAGCGGAGTATTGGCAGGATGGAAGGCCAACGGAATGAATGTCTGAAAGCCGTGCGTCTCATCCTGCAAAGTGCGCAGGCGAATCAGATGATCTGCACGGTCTTCTTCATTCTCGATGTGGCCATACAGCATGGTGGCATTCGACTTGAGCCCCAGATTGTGGGCAGTGCGGGCAGTATCGAGCCACTGGTCGCCATCAATCTTGTGGTCGCAAATGACGCGCCGCACTCGTTCGTTGAAGATTTCTGCCCCGCCGCCAGGCAGCGAATCCAAGCCTGCATTGCGCAATTGCCGCAGCGTCTCCTCAATCGAGAGCTTCGCCCGTTTTGCGAGAAAGGCGATCTCGACCATGGTGAGTGCTTTGATGTGAACCTGCGGAAAGCGTTCTTTCAGTCCGGCAATCAGATCGAGGTAATACTGAAAAGGCAGATCAGGATGCAGGCCACCGACAATGTGAAATTCCGTAACTGCTTCGGAATAGCCGGAAGCAGCCGTCTCAAAAGCTTCGTCGAGCGCCATCGTGTATGAGCCCGGACTATCTTTTTTGCGCCCAAAAGCGCACAACCGGCAGGCGGCCACACACACGTTGGTCGGATTGATGTGGCGGTTCACATTGAAATAAGCCACATTGCCATGAAGGCGCTCGCGCACGTGATTGGCCAGCCATCCAATGGCCAGAATGTCGAAAGAGCGGTAGAGCGCAATGGCGTCTTCAAGGTCCAGTCGCTGGCCGGCAAAGACCTTCTCGGCAATCGGCTTCAGGCGCTGATCGTCCGTCTGAAAAGCATGGGGCTGAGAAGCATGGGGCTGAAACCCATTCGGGGCAGTGCTGGAATTCGCTGTGGCCATGTACATTCCATGATAATGGAAACCGGCCAATTCTTCTTCTGTTTTGTGCTTTACGGGGTATTCGCCGGCTGGACTTTGACTTTTATGTCGTATTTGCCGTGAGGCGCTACCTGCACCGGAGTCCCTTGCGCCATAAACCGTTTCAAGACATCGGGGCTCTGGTAATCGATATTCCATCCGTCTTGGATGGCAACGACCGTGTACTTGCCGGGCAGCACGGAATTCAACGTGAAGGTGCCGTCGCTATCGGTCTGGTCACAGCGGAACAGCCATCTATTGTGCCCGGGATCGTCTGGGGCAAGAACAATCATTACGCCGGAGATGGGTTTGTTTTCCAGCAATGCCGTGCCATCCACACGCCCTAGTCGCCGAGCGAGCACAAGGTTAGCGTTCACAGCACTTCTGCCGGAGATCTGCAATGTCTGGCCTGTCACCTTGGCCCCGGTGGCAGTGATGCTGCCGATAAGAGCGCCGCCGACATTAGAAACACCAACGTCATAGATTCCTGGCGGGACTCTGGTTTCCAGTATGTATTCACCATCCTGGATGGGTCCGCGCAGCACCTGTCCGGTTTTTTTGTTGCGCAAATAGACCGACGCATCGTCTGGAAAAATCGGGTCTTTGCTTTCCCAATCTAACTTTACGGTGCCACTCATGACCGCATTCTGCGACTCGGAATGCTCATGAACGCCTCCGCTTGAATCAATTTCTATCTCTTTTTCAGAATTGCCTGAACTGGACCCATCTTGATTCAAGGCATTCACATTCATGAGATAACGACCGGGAACAATGCCAAGTATCTCAACCACCCCAGGAGCAATTTCCCTGTCGAGGACCGGTATTTCTTTCAGTTGTCCACCCAATCCTTGCTGGCTGAATCTCACTTCGTAGTTCTCTTTGGAATCGGGACTGCCCACGGTAATCTCTATAGGGACGGCGCTCACAGGCTGCAACATGAAGTCGGCAGTGAATCGTTGGGCCGCCCCAAGATCAATGGCTGCGGCTGAAGCTGCATCTGTAACGCCCGGATAGTATGTGGGCGCATAGGCAACATCTACAGAAGGCCCGCTTTCGGCAGTGATTTCTGAGGGATCTCTGTCTATATTCTGCGCATACCAGGGCCGGGCCTCTACTGAAAGAAAATATCTGCCGGGCCCAAGGTGCCCCAAATGATAGTTGCCTTCATCATCGGAAATAGCGGTTGCGCGTATGACCAAGGGTTTTGGTTCACCCAGAGGAGATTTCTGGAACAACCTAACCTCAGCAGCGGCCACCGGTTCATCGGCCTCGTCGGTAATCTTCCCGCTGATCGTGCTTTCCGCAAACAGACGAAAAACCAGCCCTCGCGACTCCAGGCCCGGCGCCGTTGCTATAGCGGTTGAGTACTGGTCATGCTGGTCATACGCCTGCGCGAGATAGCCCTGCCGTTCGGCTCTGAGAGTGTATTTGCCCTTATTCACACCCGCGAAACGAAATGCGCCGTCCTGCCCCGTAATGACCACGCGCAGCGAGCCACCGCCGGCTACCTGCGCAATGGCAACGTAGCCCTCCGACAGAGGACGACCATTTGCGGCATCCACAAGTATTCCTGAAATTTCGAAGCTGCCTGTGGTTTTGAGTTGCTGGGCAAACACACCGGTACCCAGCAGTAAAAAGAAAGCAAGTGTACGTGCCGGCATGCAGTTCATTCCGCTGTATGAATTACCTCAACGCTGGCAGTTACAGGATTGTTTGGCCTTACAGTCACATGACTGGCCTTCGCGGCATATTCATTAAGCGCATCCGGTCTGCGATATTCGATCTGATCGATTGGGTCAAAAGCAAACAAAGAATATTGGCCCGGAGCCATTTGTGGAAGGTTCACCTCTGCTGATCCATCTGATAGTGGAATGGCTCTGGGCCGAACTCCAGGCAGTTCGGAAATTACCAGCAGTGTAGTGCGAGAGTATTTCCCGGTTGAATCGAATTTGACCGTAAGCGATCCGGTATCATCCCGCAACGTTACCTCGATGGGCGGCATGGGGTTTGCTGTGGTGAGTGGTTCCCGTAGAAGGTCAGTACTGCCGCAGCGCGCCGAATACACATATCCCAGTGCCGGAGTGAATTCAAAAAAGTATTTTCCCGGCCATAGGTGGAGTTGCAAACCGCCGTCTTTAGGGACATCAAGACTATCCGTGACATCTTCCTGATTTCCGCTCACTGCATGAGCTATTACAGAAACCAGACCCAAGTTAACTTTGCCCGTCTGCATCGAGAGAAAAGGATTGTTCCTGGTGAATTCCGTTCGCACTCGCAGCGGAGCAGAGATGGCGGGGTGCAAAACAACAGAAAGATCTTTGATATTTCGCTCCACATTCAAAGATACTTCTGTGCGCGGACCGGTACCTGCCCGCAAAAGATAATGACCGGCAGGCACCGCATTGAAGTCAAATGTTGTCTCCGGTTTGGTAACGGTAGAAAAATAGGTGTCTACCCCGTCTTCACTATTGAGTTGTACAGGCACACTGCTCTTATTGCTGGCACCAGAAACGGAGCCGGAAACTTTGAATACGGGTACTTTTTTTAATTCAAATGGAAGTTCCAGTTTTCCGCCCGCCTTCACTTCCAGAGGCAACGCCGAGACGCGATCGGGATTGACTGGATAATAAACCACAGCAGGATAGCCGGTGTTCTGTCCTTCAGAGAAATCAGCGAGGCTGCGGCGGTACGTCCCGGGTAGAACGGAAACATAATAGTGTCCGGGCTGTAGGTTGGCGATTCGAAAGTGACCGTTTTCGTCGGTGTTGGCCGTAGCGACCTGCTGTAAGCTGTGACCGTCAACAACAACAGGCTGAATAGCATTTACGGTAGCGCCTTCGATGGCACCACCTTCGGAATCCTGTACAGTGCCGGTGATTACCGATGTAGGTGTAAGCGCCAGTTTCAGGACTGGTGTTTCTGGGCCGATTATTACTGGCCGACCAATTTCATAGGACACCGTGGCCACCCGCCTGCCGAAAGTATAGTTAACGGCTCTATTGTGATAAAAACCCGGCTTGGTGACCCGAATTCCAGTAGGTCCGGCAGGCACTCCGGAGAATTTAAAGCGCCCGTCCGATCCAGTTAAAGCGGCCGTTTCGCCAATCGTAACCAGCGCGCGGGGTATGGGCTGGTCTGTAATGGAATTAATGACGACACCTTCCAGGCTATACCGGGCTGGTTCAACATTTTTGCTTTGCTGCGCGCCCAACAAACGGGGCCAACAGCCTAAAAGAACAACGCAGATAAGGAAGCAGTTACGCCGCATTTTCAGCTACACGGTATTCCAAAACACAGAATGTCTGCAATACCTTTCTTGCAGTTAATAGCTTTAAGAAGGACTTATAGGTTGGCTGGATTGCTAGATTTCGATTGTTAGGCCTAATCTGTTGGACTAACGATGGAATTCGCTGCGGCCATGTACATTCCATGATAATGGAAACCGGCCAATTCTTCTTCTGTTTGTGCTTTACGGGGTATTCGCAGGCTGCACTTTGACTTTTATATCGTATTTACCATGAGGCGCTACCTGCACCGGAGTACCTTGCGCCATAAAGCGTTTCAAGACATCGGGACTGTGGTAATCGAGCTTCCATCCGTCCTGGATGGCAACTACCGTGTACCTGCCGGGCAGCACTGAGTTCAATGTGAATGTGCCGTCGCTGTCGCTCTGGTCGCGGCGGAAGAACGCTGTGTGATGCGCCGGGTCTTCCGGCGCCAGCACGACCATCACTCCTGACACAGGTTTGTTTTCGAGCAGCGCCGTACCGTCTACACGCCCAACTCCCCGGGTGAGCACAAGGTTAGCCCTCACAGCACTTTTACCGGAGATCTGCAATGTCTGGCCTGTCACTTTGGCCCCGGTGACAGTAATGCTGCTGGTAAGAGCGCCACCGGTATTGGCAACACCAATGTCATAGCTTCCCGGCCGGACGCCGGTTTCCAGTTTGTATTCGCCTTTATCGGAGATCTGGAGCGTACAAGACCTGTTTCGTTTTTTGGCTACGCAAATAGGCCAACGCATTCGCGGGAAGGACCTGGTCTTTGCCTTCCTGATCGAAGGTTACTATGCCGCTGACGGCAACAGCCTGCGGCCCGGAGTACTCGTGGATACCGCCATTAGCATCAACCTCGATTTCCTTTTCAGAATTGCCGAGATTTTCAACCTCGCCGTCTTTATCGACGAAGGTGTTTACAGTCATCACATAACGTCCCGGAAGAACGCCCGCTAGATCAAAATTCCCGGGAGAGATTTCGCCGCTCGTGGATGACACAGCACTAAGTTGGCCGCCCAACCCCAGTTGACTCAGCGCAATGCTGTAATGTCGCCCGGAAGCAGAACTGCCAAGGTCCACCTGTAGGGGAACAGCGCGCACAGGCTGCAATATAAAGTCGGCGGTGAACCGTTCCCCTGCCGTGAGTTCAATAGCTCCGGCGGAAGCGGCATCGGTGACACCAGGATAGTAGGTAACGGGATAGGCCAAATCCAGTGAATCTGTGTCTGCGGCAGTGTTCGCTTCCCTGCTTCCCTGCGTATTTGCCGTTTTCACCAGATCTAAATCTTTTGGGTGAAATACATGCCGTGCATACCAGGGTTGGCCCTCCACAGCGACGAAGTATTTGCCGGGTTGAAGGTGGCCAAAGTGATAATTGCCTTCATCGTCGGAGATGGCAGTTTTCACCAGGGCTATGGCTCCGGGCGCACCCAAAGGAGAATCCTGAAACAGGCTGATTTTGGCGGAAGCCACAGGGTCATTGGCCGTCATCGGTGATTACCCCGCTGATTTTGCCTTCGGAGTGCAACCTCAAAATCAGGCCGCGTGATTCCAGTCCCGGCCCAGTTGCTATCGCGGTTGAGTACTGTTCATGCTGGTCAAATGCCTCCGTCAGATAACCTCGCCGTCCCGCGGTAAGATTGTACTTGCCTCGATTTACCCCCTGGAATCGAAAGCCGCCGTCCTGACCGGTGATGACGATGCGCAACGGCCCGCGGGTACGTGCGGGGACAATCACAACACGCGCCTGCGCCAGGGGATGCCCGCTCGCGGCATCTACGACAACGCCAGAAATCTCAAAGCTGCCGGCGTCTGGCGGCTGCTGGGCAACCACACCTGTAGCCATCAGCAAAAATAAAGCAAGCGTATGTGCAGCCATACAGTTCATTCCGCAGTATGAATTACCTCAACGCTGGCTTCTACAGAATTGCCTGGCATTATCGTTACATGCGCCGCCCTGGTCGCATATTGCTCGAGCACTTCCGGATTGCGATACTCGATCTGGTCAATCCGGTCGAAAGCAAACACCGAATATTCACCAGGCGCCAATCCCTGGAGGGTGGTTTCCTTTGCATCTATCAACGGCATGAGTGTTGGCCGCACTCCTGGCACATTAGACAAAACCAACAGGACGACGTCTGGATTTGTGCCGGCTGAAACAAGCTTGACCGCGAGCGACCCGGTATCATTGCGCAGTACGATCTCGATAGGCGGCATAGGGGCAGCAATGGTGAGTGGCTCGCGCAACAGGTCTGTACTGCCACAGCGTGCGGACGAGACATATCCCAGAGACGTGCTGAAATCCAGGGAATATTTTCCCGGCCGCAGATCCTTCAGTTCCAGACTGCCATTTTTGGTGGCCTGAAAGTTGGTCGATATATCTTCCGGTCTTGTCCCAACAGAATGCAGCCCCACAGAAATCAGGCTACCGAGAGCACTCGCTGCCTGAATCGGCTGCGGGCCACCACTTCTGTTGAACTCGGTCTGCACTTTTACGGGAACGGAAATGGCCGGTTGCAAAGTGATTGTTAGATCGGTGATGTTCCGCTCTACAATCACCGGGACTTCTGTGCGCAGGCGGTCGCCAGCCTGTAGCAGATAATGGCCGGCGGGTACGGCATCGAACTCAAAGTTTGCTGATGAAGACGTATAACCCGCATACCGGCCAGTATCTTCTCCATCCTGATTGCTGAGCCGCAACGGCTCATACCTCTTGTTCTTGCCCCCTAGAAGCGTGCCTGAAATTTTAAATACCGGTACTTTGCTTAACTCAAATGGAAGTTCCAGCTTTTCGCCAGACTTCAATTCGACAGGCGACGCTGATGCCCGATCGGGACTGTTCGGATAATAAACCACCGCGGGATAGCCGAATCCTTCAGAAAAATTATCGAGGCTGCGGCGATACGAACCGGGTAGAACGGCGACATAGTAGCGCCCGGCGCGTAGATTAGCAATTCGAAAATGGCCGTCCTCATCGGTAGTCTTGACATCTATATCCTGCCATCGGCTGCGTCCCTCAACAATGTCAGACTGAACGACCTTGACCGTTGCGTTTTCGACGGGGTTGCCGTCGGAGTCCTGTACGACGCCAGCAATTACCGATGCAGGTATTAGCGCCAGTTTGATATGTTGCAGGTCGGCGCTGTCTGGGGTAATCGTTACGTGTTGGGTAGTTCTACCCAAAATCCTGGATAGACGTGATCCAAAATAGTTGGAGGTCTGTTGTTCGTAGAAACCAGGCTTGGTCACATGGATTGTGATGTTCATTTCCGTACCAGCTGCGAGTGAGCCGGGGATTTGGAAATGCCCGTCTGGCCCGGTCAAGACGGCGCCCATGCCGTTAACCTCCACCAGCGCTCGCGCCAGAGGCTGGTTTGTAACGCTATTCACCACAGTACCTGCGAGAATGTAATGCAACGGTGGCGCCTGCTCGCCCTCAGGGCGTACCTGCGCGCCCAACAAAAAGGGCGAACAGCCCAGCAAAACAGAACTAATCAGCAGGAAGAATCGCCGCATTTCAGCTACACGGTATTCCAAAACAGAGAACGTCTGCAATACCCTTTCTTGCAGGTAATAGCTTTGAGGCAGCAGCTATAAGTTGGGCTGGATTGGTAAATCTGGATAATTAGACTAGTCCGTGGACTAACGATGGGTGCGGAGCAATACATCGGCAGCCACAAAAACAAAGAAGACGACCGCAATCACTCCATTCATGGTAAAGAAAGCGGCGTTCAGTTTGCTCAGGTCGGATTCAGAGACCAGCGAATGCTCGTACGCCAGCAGCAAGGCCACTGCAATTACACCTAAAACCGCAACTTTGCCAAGTCCAAAGGTAAAAACCAGGGCGGCCAGCAGCACCAGCATGAACAGGTGCAGTCCGCGCGCCAGGGCCAGCGCATTGGAAACACCGTAAGCCTGCGGTATGGAGTTCAGCCCATAGGCGCGATCGAAATCAATGTCCTGGCAGGCGTAGAGGACATCGAAGCCACCCACCCAGAAAGTTACAGCGGCGGTGAGGATGAGGATGCGGGCATCCAGCGATCCTCTTACGGCGATCCAGGCTGCGGCAGGCGCCACGCCCAGGGCAAAGCCCAGCACCAGGTGCGACCAGCGCGTAAATCGCTTGGTATAGGAATACAAAAGAACAATGGCGAGGGCCACAGGAGAAAGATACAGCGCCAGCCGATTGAGATGCGCGGCGGAGATGATAAAGACAGCGCAGGCCGCCAGAACGAAGAGCGCCACAAACTTCTGCGAGAGCGCGCCCGCGGGCAGCGCGCGGGTAGCCGTTCGGGGGTTGGCTGCGTCAATGTGAGCATCAGCCAGGCGGTTGAAAGCCATGGCCGCAGACCGCGCTGAGACCATGCATAGCACGATCCAGCCAAGCTGGGCGATAGTTGGCATGCCTCCGGCGGCCAGCATAGCGCCGCACAAGGCAAAAGGGAGGGCAAAGACAGAGTGCTCCCACTTGATCATCTCCAACGTGGCAACGATGCTGCGGAAAATGCTCACGTTCCATTCTAACAACGGGGCTGAAATCGAGCACGGGTGACCAAGCCATTGAGACATTGCCAAAAGTGCCAAAATTTAAAACCGGGATGGTTCGTGGTGGAAGAATCAGGATGAATTGACCGGCATCTAAATTGCCGTGCGAGCTTCCATTATTGGCACGCCAAAGGACGAAGAAATGAAGATCGGCATTATCGGTGCTGGCGCAGTTGGTTCGGCATGTCTGCTCTCTGTAGTGATGAAAGGCGTAGCGGAAGAGATTGTCCTGGTCAACCGCAATCGCAAGCGCGCGGAAGGCGTAATCACTGATGTTCAATACGGAGCGGTGGTTTCTCCGTCCGTCCGGCTACATGCGGGTGAATATGGCGACCTGAAAGGAGCGGCACTGGTGATGATTACCGCCGGGGTGAACGAAAAAACCGGAGGCGCTACCGACCGCAACGATCCGAAAGGACGGCTGAAGCTGCTGAAGACCAATGCCGAAGTTTATCGGGCCATGGTTCCTGAGATCGTCGCCGCAGTTCCGGAAGCCCCGATTCTGGTGGTGACCGATCCGCCCGACCCGCTGGCCAATGTGGCGCTGCAACTCGCAGGGCACCAGCGCGTCTTGAGCACCGGCACCTATCTCGATTCGCTGCGCTTCCGCTTTCACCTGGCCCGCAGATTGAAAGTAAGCCCGCGCGAGGTGGAAGCGCAGGTAGTGGGAGAGCACGGCACATCGCAGGTATTTCTATGGTCGTCCGCGCGTGTAGCCGGCAGTCCCATTGCAGCGCACATTGAAAAGAGCGGCTTGCCGCAGGAGCAGTTCCAGCAGGAAATAGAAAAAGAAGTCCGCTATGCCAACATCACCATTATTGAAGGCACCGGCGCCAGCGTGTACGGAATCGGAATGGTATCGGCGCGCATCGCGGAGATGATCCTGCGCGACGAGCAGGCAGTGATACCCATTGGCTCCTTCAACAGCAAATACGGCACTACGCTTTCCCTGCCCAGCGTTGTAGGAAGAAACGGAGTGAGCCGTATCTTTGAGCCGGAGATGTCAAGCCGTGAGCGGGAATTGCTGGAGAAGAGCGCGCAGACGTTGCGCGAAGCATCGGCTTAAAAAACCTGCAATATTGACGCGAAAATCTGTGAGCCGCGCCGGGCGCGTCTCAGAGACGGTGCCGAGCACCGTCTCTACGCACGCCGCATGAATAGATCGTAAGTTTATCGTTGCGCATACAGAAGACGTAGCATGCTATGTCTCTACCACTCATTTTGGTGATCATTTACATTTTTCGTAACATCTAAATTGATTATCATCGCAATTCTTACTTGTTGGTCGTGTCGCCTGCCGGTGCTTTGTCGGCTTTTGTGTCTCCAAAGGGCCAGATGCCTGCGGCTTTCAGGAAGCCATCCTGCTTTTTGTCGGTGAGCATTTTGGCGGTCTTCTCCGGAGGCCACGGACTGGCCAGCCGCTCGGGACGGTCGGCGATCCAGAAAGCCGTAAGTCCCATCAGAACTGCGTCGCGCGTGAGCAAATCCGGCTTCACCTTGTCGAATGTATCCACGGACGAATGGTGCGTGTATTTGTACTCAGGCGAATCCTGCCCCATGTTGATGCCCGGCAATCCGGCCAGAATGAACGGCCCAGCATCGGTGCCAAACACAGGGCGGTCATCCACTTCGAGTTCTCCGAAGGACTTTACCGAATCGGCGTATTTCTTGACCGCGTCTATCAAATCGTCATGGCCGCCCATATTGAGCTTTACGACCGGGCCCTGGCCGTTGTCGAGAATCAATGCGGCCACATGGTTCGGCATTTCGTCTTTGTGGGTCTTGGTGTAAGCCAGCGAGCCGAGCAGGCCTTCTTCTTCACCGGTGAACAGCACGAAGCGGATGGTGCGTTTAGGTTTGAAGCCGCTGGCCTTGATGGCTTCGGCTGCGCCCAGCGTTGTGGCCACGCCTGTGCCATCGTCGGTTGCGCCCTGGGCCAGGTCCCATGAATCAAGATGTCCGCCTACCACAATCACCTGTTCAGGATTTTGTGTGCCGCGAATTTCTCCGACGACATTGGCCGAATCCACCGGCCCGCTGGTCACGCGGTTCTGCACGTTGAACTTCATGCGCACCGTCTTGCCCTGATCGAGAAAGCGTTCCAGTTGCTGCTCGTCTTCGGCGATCATGCTCACTACCGGAATTTCGTAATAAGTATCGAAACCCATCGCGCCGGTATGCGTCAGGCGCATTCCGGCCGCCAGCGAACCACCCTGCCCGCCGATCACGCCGGCGGCTTTGGCTTCGTGCGCCTTTTTCAAAAAAGTACCAAAGCGGGCAAAGCCTCCCGCGGCCTGCTGTTCGCTGGGCGCCGGCCCTTTGCGCACAATCAGCAGCACCTTGCCGGCCCACGAAGAAGAGTTCTTCATCTCGTCATCGAGGCGATAGCTGTTAATCGGAATCACTTCGGCTTCCACGCCGCCCTGTGGTGTCGAACCCACCCATCCCATGGAATCTACGACCAGACGGCGGCGAACCGGCGCAAGCAGTTCGGCATCGGCGGAGACCCTGGTCCAGCCATGCGAAATCTGCCACTTTTCTGCACGCACATTCTCAAGGCCCATGGATTTCATCTTGGCCATTCCCCACTCGATGGCCTGGGCAGCCTGAGGCGACCCGGTGACGCGTCCGCCAATGTAGTCCGAGAGTTCTTCCAGATCCTGATAGGCGTGGTTATCCATCATTCCCTGGCCGGCGATTGCCGTGAGCGCAGGCAGGGTGCCATCAGTTGCAGGAGCGGCAGGCTCAGTGGCAGCGGTACCGGCTATTAGGGGGACGGTGCTTAAGGCGATAAGCAGCATGAATACAAATTGACGCATGGCATTACCTCTCATGGTTGAGAACCGCTCATTCTATCGTGTTGTGAGCTGCTTTGCGGTAGTATCTCAGCGCCGTTATTCGAGGAGAATGAATGCAGGAACGAAATCGGGCCAATGTGTTTTGGGGAGTGGTTTCCGCAACAGCAGGAGCCCTATTCGGAATTTTCGCAGTGCGTGTTTTGTTTTTAACATTTTCTCGCGGAGTTGTGCGTTGGTGGGACTGGATGGAGTTCGTCCTACGGTTGGCACTCGCGGTCTATTTCATGTGGATCGGAAACCGTACCCACGCCCGAGGATGCGGAGAAGTGGTGAAGCCACCCACAATCCGATGGGGCCGTCTGTTATTCGGCGTTTTAATCCTTTCAGGTGTGCTGATTGGCCATTTCGCTCCTGGTCCTAATACGGCGAAGGCTACTAACGAGACTGAGGCGGTGGAGATGGCGGCTATTTCCTGGATCTTTGCTGGTACAGGAATCATGCTTATAGCAATGGCTTTTAAATCCAGTAAAGCGCTTCGTGCGGAGCCGTAAAGAAGCGCGGTTTGTTCCGACAATAGTTCGACTATCAGGCCCGCTTGAGCAATTCGCGGCCTCAATTACAATGGCTGCTTTGCGTGCCCTTATGAAAGCCTTTGTTTATTTTGCATTCCTGCTCAGTATTACTGCGGTCGGCCAACAGCCTGCGCCCGCGCCCAAACTTCACGTAACCGACATCACAGCCAAAGCCGGATTTTTCAACGAGCCTGCCATGGCGGTGAATCCAAAAAATCCGCAACAGGCGGTGGTGGCTTGGCAGGTGAATGCCAGCGTTGCCTACACCACTGACGGGGGCACGACCTGGACTACGGCCACCGGAACTGCGCCCAAAGACTATCGCATCTCCGGCGATGTTTCGCTGGCTTATGATGCCGCGGGCCATGCGCTGCTCTGTTACATCGCATTCGACAAGCTCGGCACCAGCCAGTACTGGGCGCATGGCGCGACCCGCAATGGAATCTTCGTCCGGCGCTCGCTGGACGGAGGACGCACATGGGAAGACCACGCGGCTGCGGTGATTTCGCATGAGTCCACGCCGCAGATTCCTTTCGAAGACAAGCCGTATATCGTAACCGCCACGTCAGGCCCCCATGCCGGCGACATCTACGTGGGCTGGACGCAGTTCACCCTCTCCACCACTGAATTGCTGTTCTCACGTTCCACAGATGGCGGCGTGAGCTGGTCGAAACCCATCAAGCTCAGCAGCGTTTCCGGCCTGCCGCGCGACGATAATGGCGCGCTGGAAGGCTTCAGCGGCACGGTGGGCGCCGATGGCACGATCTACACCGTCTGGGACGACAAAGACGGCATTATGATGGCCATCTCGCATGATGGAGGCGTCTCATTCAGCAAAGAGAGGCGCATCCTGAATACCGGCCCCGGATTTTTCGGGATTGAAGGCGTCTCGCGCTCCAACGGCTTTCCACAGATCGGCATTGATCCGCGTAACGATATTTTGTATGCCGCCTGGAGCGATTACAGCAATGGAGACGTGGATGTATTCGTCTCATCGTCGCGCGATCATGGCGAAAGCTGGGGCGCGCCGGTGCGTGTGAACAACGATCCGCTGCACAACGGCGCTGACCAGTTCTTTCAATGGATGGCCGTGGATGCGCACTCCGGCGCGGTGAACCTGGTGTTCTACGATCGCCGCCGCGACAACAAGCAGACCACCGTGACGCTGGCGCGGTCCACCGACGGCGCAAAGACATTCAGCAACTACAGTCTGGATGACCAGTCGTTCGAAGCCGAAGGCGATTTTCTCGGAGATTATCTGGGCGCTGGCCGCCGACAACGATAAAGTCTTTGCCGCCTGGGCGCACCAGACTTCCAATGAAGCAAAGCTCGAACGGGCGAAAAGGACGAGGACGATATTGCGGGTGGGGTACTGCGGATTTCAAATAGAACCTTACCACTGATCACACTGATCGGAACTGATTTTCACTGATTAAGACTCGGGGTGGGTTGAACTTACCAATTGCTAACACATCGTCATCGTCAGACAACATTGTTCATAAGCCGACACACTTGACTATTCGATTCCAAGTTCCGATTCGCGTATATTCGCGCAATTCGCGGCAAATGCTTTTCTTGTTTTCTCCGGTTTATTCAGTGCTGATCTGTGTCACCGTGAGATCAGTGGTGAGATTTCCGGCAACATTCCGACTGAGTCCATACATCGCAATAAGTTATGGCCTGCGATATACGCATTGGCACCTCTGGATATCACTACAAGCATTGGGTGGGCACTTTTTATCCGCCGAAAACGCCTGCCTCGAAGATGCTGGAATTTTACCTGCGCCACTTCGATACCGTGGAACTCAACAACAGCTTTTACCGCCTGCCCACGATAGCTGCCTTTGAATGCTGGCGCGATGCAGTGCCCAGCAATTTTGTTTATGCGGTCAAGGCCAGCCGCTTTATTACCCACAACAAAAAGCTCAAAGACCCAGAGAACGCGATTGACAACATCCTGCCGCGGGCGGAGCACCTGGGCAGGAAACTGGGACCGATGCTGTTTCAACTGCCGCCCAAGTGGAAGGTGAACCCTGAACGCCTCGAGAGCCTGCTGCAAATACTGCCGCGCGAGCACCGCTACACCTTTGAGTTCCGCGAGCTTACCTGGATAAAGCCGGAGATCAACCGCATTCTGGAGCGCTACAACGCCGCCTTCTGCATTTACGAACTGGCCGGATATCACTCGCCTTTCGATGTGACCGCGGATTTCACCTATGTGCGGCTGCATGGCCCGGAGGCCGGGAAGTATCAGGGCAGCTACAGTGACCAGCATCTTTCAGACTGGGCGCGCCAGATCGAAACCTGGGCCAAAGAACTAAAAGCTATTTATGTGTATTTTGACAACGATCAGGCAGGCTATGCCGCCCACAACGCGCTCACGCTGAAGCGAATGGTGTTGGGTGAGTCGGTGAAGGCAGCGTAGGCTGAAGGTAAAAAGGCAAAACCTTTGCCGCGAATTTGCGCGAATTTTTTTGAAAAGAGGTTGGAATTTGAGGCTTGCTGTCTCTTATTCTGACACCTAACCCGCAGTTGGTGATTAAAAATAAATGAACATCGTAAGCGGCCAGATTCTTACCCAAAAAATCCTCCCGGCTGTCACCCTGACCGGAGCGCCTGCTTTTGGCGCGGAGCGGAAGGGCCCGCGGGATGTGGCCTGTATACACTGACACGAGTATCTACGCCTTGTGTATGTCTTGTTGTTCTCGCCAGCACAATCTTGAATCGCAAATCTGCTGCGAACGCGGTAAGAGAAGCACATTCTCGTGAGAATGCCTTGAATCAATGTGGTGGGGGACACATAACGTGGGTCCCGACTACGCGCCAAAAGCGGCGCTGCTCTCGGGATGACAGCCGAGAGAAGTTTTCGCGAAAGAACTGATTGGCCGTTAGGAGTAAAGCTGAACTCGCTAAAGGCGGTTTCGCGCCTCTACGGCACAAAGTTCGCCGGATTGACTCTGGAAAACACATCAATGCGGGCATTGGCGCGTTTTAGAGCCGCCTCGGCTTCCGGATTTCCGGTCTGGCCGGCTTTCTGCAATTCTTCTTCGGCCCTGCGCTTGGCTGCCTGGGCGCGGTTCACGTCAATCTCTTCGGCTTTCTCTGCGGTTTCGGCAAGGATGGTGACTTTGTTGGGCAATACTTCGGCAAATCCCCACGCCACCGCCAGCCGTTTCAGGTCGCTGCCGTTGCGGTAAGAAATTTCACCCACAGACAATTCGGTAATGAGCGGGGCGTGACCGGGAAGAACTCCCAGATACCCTGACTTGCCGGGTATCTGGATCTCTTCGGCAGTGGCATTGACTACCAGCCGCTCCGGGGTAACGATTTCAAGTTGGATGGTATCTGCCATGGGCTTCGGTTATGCTGCGGCCGCTCCGGTCTTCATCTTCTCGGCGTCTTCCAGCACTTCTTCAATCGCGCCCTTCATATAGAAGGCCTGCTCGGGAATACTGTCATGCTTGCCTTCAATGATTTCCTTGAAGCTGCGCACAGTGTCCGCCACTTTCACATAGCGGCCTTCGCGTCCGGTGAACTGGGCGGCCACGTGGAAGGGCTGCGACAGGAACTTCTGCACCTTGCGGGCGCGGGCCACGGTGAGCCGGTCTTCTTCGCTCAGTTCTTCGATACCGAGAATGGCGATGATGTCCTGAAGGTCTTTGTAGCGCTGCAAAATACGCTTTACGCCCTGCGCTACTTCGTAGTGCTCCTGGCCGACGATGCGCGGCTCCAGAATGCGCGAGGTCGAGGTCAGCGGATCCACCGCGGGATAGATTCCGATTTCCGTCAGAGGACGCGACAACACGGTAGTCGCATCGAGGTGAGCAAAGGTGGTCGCCGGCGCCGGATCAGTCAAGTCGTCGGCAGGCACATAGATGGCCTGCACGGATGTAACCGAACCTTTCTTGGTGGAGGTAATGCGCTCCTGCAATTCGCCCATCTCGGTGGCGAGGTTGGGCTGGTATCCCACGGCGGAAGGCATGCGGCCCAGCAGCGCGGAAACTTCTGATCCCGCCTGGGTGAAGCGGAAGATGTTGTCAATGAACAGCAGGGTGTCTGCGCCTTCCTGATCGCGGAAGTATTCGGCGACAGTGAGTGCGGTAAGCGCTACGCGCAGGCGCGCTCCGGGCGGCTCGGTCATCTGGCCGTAGATCAGCGCGGCCTTGGAGTGCTCAGGATCGCCGGGCTTGATGACCCCGGACTCGCTCATTTCCAGCCACAAGTCGTTGCCTTCACGGGTACGCTCGCCCACGCCGGCAAACACGGAATAGCCGCCGTGCTGCTTGGCCACGTTGTTGATCAATTCCATGATGACGACGGTCTTGCCCACGCCCGCGCCGCCGAACAAGCCGATTTTGCCGCCCTTCAAGAAGGGCTGGATCAGGTCAATGACCTTCACGCCGGTCTCGAACATCTCGGCGGTGGTGGATTGCTCTTCAAACGAAGGCGCCTGGCGATGGATGGGCAGCTTTTGGGTGGAGGCAATTGGACCGAGCTGATCTACAGGATTGCCGATTACGTTCATCACCCGGCCCAGAGTTCCCTTGCCTACCGGCACTGAGATGGGGCCGCCAAGATCAATCACCTTCATGCCGCGCACCATGCCTTCGGTGGCTTCCATGGCAACGCAGCGCACGCGGCCTTCACCCAGATGCTGCTGCACTTCGAGAATTACGCTGATTGGCTCAGGAACATTGAAGCCTTCGCTGGTGACCCGCAACGCCTGATAAATAGACGGCAGCATGGACTCTGCAAACTGGACGTCCACGGCAGGTCCGGAGATTTGAATTACTTTCCCTACGTTTTCCGGCATTTTAACCTCAGGGGCTTGTGGCCCCGCATGTTATGAAATCTTCGGTTACAGCGCCGCAGCGCCGCTTACGATCTCAATAATTTCTCTGGTGATCTTCGCCTGGCGGGCGCGGTTCATGGCCAGCGTAAGCGAATCAATCATGTCGCCCGCGTTGTTGGTCGCGGAATCCATGGCGGTCATGCGCGCGGCGTGTTCCGCGGCCTCCGATTCCAGCATGGCGCGGTACAGCTGAATGGCCACATAGCGCGGCATGAGCCCGGCAAACAATTCAGCCGGAGGCTGCTCGTAGATATAGTCCACCTGCGATGTGCCAAAGCTGGCGGCCTTCTGGTCAATGTCTTTCGTATCCGGCGGCCTCATGCCCACACCGGAATGCTTAGCCGCTTCGATGTGCTGCTTGCGGCCTTCTTCGCTCATTTCCTCGGTCACATCGTGAACTTGTTCCCCGATGTTCTCGACCGGCAGAATGTGATCCACCACCAGGCGCTGGGCAATCACTGACTTGAATTCGTTGTAAACCAGATAGACCGCATCGGTAGCGCCGGTGGAGTAGCCATTGATCACCAGATCGGCAATCTCTTTGGCGCTCGCAAACTGCACGCGGTTGAGCAGCGCAATGTACTCGCCCACAACCTGAATCTGGCCTTTGCGCTCTTCGCCCAGCTTGGCCGCCGGATAGCGGCGGCGGAAATACTCGCGCGCTTTTCTACCCACGGCAACCACGTCAATATTCTTGCCCGACTTGGAAGCAATGAAATTGGCAGCGGCTTTCAGGATGTTGGAATTGAATGCTCCAGCCAGCCCTTTTTCGCCAGAAACCACAATCAGGGTGATGTTCTTTTCTTCGCGGCGAATGAGCAGCGGATGCAGCGGCTCGCCGGTGCTGGAATCGTAGATGTCGGCGCGCGTCACCAGCGACTTGAGCACGTTGGTAAGCATCTGCGCGTAAGGACGCGCGGCCATGGCGCGCTCCTGGGCGCGGCGCAACTTGGCCGCCGAAACCATCTGCATGGCCTTGGTGATCTGCCGCGTGTTTTTCACGCTGCGAATACGCCGCCGGATATCAAGAAGGTTTGCCATAGCTGTGGCTGCCCGCCTTTATGCTTTCGCTCCTGCGCCTGCCGGTTGCCGCTCGCTCACGAAGCGCTGCTTGAATTCTTTCAGCGTCTTCTCAATGTCGGCCTTCAGCGCATCATCAATGGTCTTCTTCTGCATGATGGTGTCGAGCAGCTTGGAATTCATGGAATCCACGTACTTGTACAGCTCGCTTTCAAACTCGCGAATCTGCTCGACTTCAAGATCATCGAGATAGCCGTTGGTGCCGGCGAAGATGATCAGAATCTGCTTGCTGAAAGACAACGGCTGATATTGGTTCTGCTTCAGGATTTCCACCAGGCGTTTGCCGCGATTGAGCTGCGCCTGTGTGGCCTTATCAAGATCGGAGCCGAACTGCGCGAAGGCCGCCAGTTCGCGATACTGCGCCAGTTCCAGTTTCAGGGTGCCTGCAACCTGCCGCATGGCCTTGATCTGCGCCGAGCCGCCGACGCGGCTTACCGAGAGTCCCACGTTTACCGCCGGACGGATACCGGAGTTGAACAGATCGGATTCCAGATAAATCTGGCCGTCAGTAATGGAAATCACGTTGGTCGGAATGTATGCCGAAACGTCACCCGCCTGCGTTTCGATTACGGGCAGGGCTGTGAGCGATCCACCACCGAGCTTGTCTGACATCTTTGCGGCGCGTTCCAGAAGGCGTGAGTGCAAATAGAAAACGTCGCCGGGGTAGGCTTCGCGTCCCGGTGGACGGCGCAGCAGCAGCGAAATTTCGCGGTAGGCTGCGGCGTGCTTGGAAAGATCGTCGTAAATCACCAGCGCATGCTTGCCATTGTCGCGGAAGTACTCGCCGATGGCGCAAGCGGCGTAGGGCGCAAGGTAAAGCATGGGCGCCGGCTCGGAAGCTGAAGCCGCCACGATGATGGTGTACTCCATGGCGCCAAAATCTTCGAGCGACTTCACAACTTGCGCAATGGACGAGCGCTTCTGCCCGATGGCGCAGTAGATGCAAATCAGGTTGTTGCCTTTGCTGTTGACGATGGTATCGAGAGCCACGGCGGTCTTGCCGGTCTGGCGGTCGCCAATGATCAATTCGCGCTGGCCGCGGCCTACGGGAATCATGGAGTCAATCGCCTTGATTCCGGTAGCCATAGGCTCGCGCACCGGCTGGCGATCAATCACGCCGGGGGCCAGGCGCTCGATCATGATTTCCTTGGTATTGGCGATGGGGCCTTTATCGTCAATGGGCTGGCCCAGCGCGTTCACTACGCGGCCAATCATGCCCTCGCCGGTGGGCACTGACATGATGCGTCCGGTGCGCTTTACCTGCCCGCCTTCTTTTATTTCGGTGTACTCGCCCAGAATCACCACGCCCACCTGGTCTTCTTCCAGGTTCATGGCGATGCCGGCCACGCCGTGGCCGAAGTCGAGCAGTTCGCCCGCCATGACTTTATCGAGGCCATGAACGCGGGCAATGCCGTCGCCCAGTGAGATGATGGTGCCCACCTCATCCACGGAAACCTTGGATTCGTAATTCTCAATCTGGTCGCGTATCAGTTTTGTAATTTCGTCTGCTTTGATTTGAGCCATAGTATTTGCAAATAAATTTCAGATTTTGAAAAACTTCAGATTTTGAAACTTACGCCCCGGCAATCTGCTCCCTGATCTTCTGGAGTTGCCCGCGCACTGAACCGTCATAAATCGTGCTGCCGATTCGCACCACCACGCCGCCCAGCAGCTTTTCGTCGCGTGTATAGGTAGCGCGCACCGTCTGACCGGTAATCAGGTGCATTTGCCCTTCCAGCGCCTGCTTTTCTTCCTTCGATAGCTCGCGGGCGGAGCTGACCTGGGTTTCGGCAATGCCCAGCCGCTGGTCGAGTTCCTGCTTGAACAGCCGCGCAACTTCGTCAATATGCCCGATACGGTGGTGGTCAATGAGCACGGCCACGAAATTGCGCAATTCTTTTGAAGCTCCCATGCGCGCCACAATGGCGTCGAGCAACCCGAGCTTTTGCGCATGGGCCACCGAGGGATTCAGAAAAACATTACGCAATTCATGGCTCGACATGACGAGGCCAGACATGGAGTCGAGTTCTTCGATGGCTTTATCGGCATTCATGCGGCGGTCTACAACTACCTCAGCGAACGCCCGGGCGTAACGGCTGGCGACGGCTGCCATTATTGGCCGTCCTTTCCAATGCGCGAAGTAAATTCACGCACCAGCATCTGGTCTTCTGACTGCCCGATCCTGATTTTCTTCTCCGCCAGGTCGACGGCCAGATCAGCGGCAAATGCTTTCAGTTCGCGGCGGGCCGCATTGATTGACGCGGCGATCTCCTGCTCGGCGGTGTGCACGATGCGGCGGCGTTCTTCTTCCGCGGCTGTCACCGTGCGCTCTTCTTCGTGTTTGGCTGAGGCTTCGGCTTCGTCGCGCATCTGGGCGATCTCAGTATCAAGCCGCGAGAGCCGCCCTTCGACTTCAGCCAGACGGCGGCGGGCTTCTTCGCTGGTCTTGCGCGCCTCTTCAATGCGTTTCTGAATGTTGCCGCTGCGGTCTTTAAAAGCTGCCGGCAATATCTTTTTGAGCAGCATCCAGAGAACAATCAGCACGATCACGAAGTTGATGAATACGCTGATCCAGTAGGCTTTCTCGAGGCTCAGTCCGGTAATGCGGGAAATAAATTTGACTGAGGCGGAATGCCGGAGCGCTTCTTTTTCGTCAGGCTCTTCCCTGTGCTGCTTCCCTTGAGGAATGGGCCAACTGGTACTGCGCCCCGCTGGAGGCATGCCCTTCAGGAAGCGGCGTCTCACTGTGGGCAGGGGGATTGGAGGAAGGCGGATTTTGTGTGCCCTGCGCCAAGCTCAGGGCCGGACACGCCAGAAATACCAGCAGCGCAGCAGGAAGCAGCTTAATTTTGGTTCCGTTTCTCATTGGCTTAACGGCCTCCGCCGACCGCCGCCGGTTTGAGAATGGAGGCGATGATTTCATTGGCCAGCGAATCGGCTTGCTGCTGCAACAGAGTGCGGGCTGCGGCTACGTCCTTTTCGAGGACAGCGCGGGCCTGCTTAATCATTTCGTCGGCCTGGCGGCGTGCTTCGGCAAGCGCCGCGCTCTGCCTGGCCACCATCTGCTGGCGGCGGGCTTCCTGCGCTTTATAAATCGCGGACCGCGCCTCGCGCAGCCGCTGTTCGTATTCGCTGGTGCGGGCCTCGGCTGAGGCAATCTCGCGCTGGGCTTCCTGCACTGCGCCTTCGGTGAGAGCATGGCGCTGGCCCAGTATCTGCTCCAGCTTTTTATGCACCAGCAGGCGGTAAAGGCCCCACACGATCATCAGGAACAGCACCGTGGGGATGGAGCGGAGCAGTAATTCGCCTAACTGTTTAAGTGTCTCGTCCATTGAAATGTAAGTGAAATAGAAGCGGATCTGGCTGACCGGCTAACTCATTAAGTTAACATTCGCTTACAGAGAGTGTCAACGAAACCGCCCTCAAGGTTGCCTGACTTCTAAGAGTGAATAAAAAGTCGAAAAATACAGTCCCTCGCATCTAAATTTGCGAGGAGGAAAATGCAGAAGCCAAAGTTACTGTTCGTAGATGATGAAGACAGCATCAGGATCACCCTGCCTGCGATCCTGCACCAGGAGGGATTCGATGTTGTCACCGCCGCTTCGGTAGCGGAAGCGATCGGCCTTATCAACCAACAGACATTTGACATCCTGCTGTCTGATCTCAACATCGGCCAGCCCGGCGACGGCTTTACCGTGGTGAGCGCTATGAGGAGAATCCAGCCACAGGCAAAGACTTTCATCCTCACTGGCTATCCCGATTTCAGTTCCGCCTTGCTTGCCATCAGAAACCAGGTGGATGATTACCTGACCAAGCCTGCCGACATTCCAACTCTGGTCAAAACGCTCAAGACCAAACTTGACCGTTCGCAACCCCACCAGCCAGGCTTTAAAAAATGCGCGGCTGTCCTGCGCGAACAGGCCTCTGACATTATTGACGCGTGGGTGAGCGCCGTGGAGGCTGACAGGGACCTCCGCGAGATTCGCTTGTCGCGCAAAGACCGGATTGACCACCTGCCTGATCTTTTGGAAGAGCTTGCCATGCGGCTAGAAAATCCAACTCGAAGGGCAGAGCCAGAAAGCGCCACCAGCCAGGCACGGCACGGACGCAGGCGGAGAGAACAAGGATATTCCGCATCCCAGGTGGTGCAGGAAACCCGGCTGCTCTACCGCGTCATCGCCACCAGACTCCAGCAAAACCTGCTGGATCTGGATATCAGCACAGTGATCCCCGACCTTGTTCACATCAGCGACGTTTTGAACGAGATGCTGAAAGAGTCCATGGGCGAATACCAGGCTCCGGAAAGCATGCCGGTTTAGTTTCGGGGCGAATTATTGGGGGCGAAAATCTGCCGAAAATTTAAATGGGCCTGAAACCAAGAAGCGGTGACTATTCCTTGGTTCACAAGCCCATTCGATCCTGAATCGGATCGGAGGTGATGTATCTATTTTAGAACAGTCATCTCCTGTGTCAAGCGCTTCGTGGTGTTTATTTTGTGGTAAATAGCGAAGAAGCAATTAGCAATTGGCAGCTAGCAATTAGCACTCAGGTCATTTGCATTTTTCTCTTCTTTGAATGTTAGAAAGTGCTAATCGAAATTGATACTGCCATGTGCAAACCCGCTGCGCTGGAAACGGAACTGCTGGACATCAACCATGGGCCCGCAGAGCGGGTCAGTTTAGCCTAACGCCAATTTGGCTTACCAGAGCTTGTGTGGCAATTCGATTCCATGAGCGACATTACCTTGAGGTGAAAGGTGTGCAGGGACTAAAGCCCAATGTTTATGCGCCTCTGCGGCACGAGTAAGCTCGTGCCCTTATACTTGTCTCGTCAACCCACGCAGATTCTAAGTTCTCACACACAACGTATTGGGGGGCCCCCGGAGTTTCTTGATGCCGCATGCAGTAGACGTAGCATGCAACTTCTCTACCAATGATTTAGGGATGAGCAATGACTTAGGTAAAGATGAATTGCAGGCTACGATTAGCTGGTCACAGCAAGTGCTATTTGCTAATTACTAATTGCTTTCCTTGCTCCCCACTACAAATCTTTCCAACACCCTGGCGAGTGATTCCGGAGCTTCTACGTCGAGTTGCACTGCGCTGTCGCGGTAGATGCGTTTCATGATGCGGGCGCGGGATTCAATCAGGGCCAGCAGTTTGCCTTCCGTTTGCGGCACGCGCACGCGCAATTTCTGGATGCAGTCCACCTGCAATACGGAATCAATGGCTGCCCGAAGTTCCTCGAGTCCCATTTGTTTTGCCGCTGAAACATATACGGTGTTGGCGCTGTTTACCAGCGACCGGCGCTGGGTTTCGGGCAGCAGATCAATCTTGTTCATCACCCGCAATTGCGGCACGTTCATGACTTCCAGTTCTTTCAGCACCTCTTCCACCTGCTTCTGCTGCTCGTGGGCAATGGGGCTGTTTACATCGGCAACATGCAAGAGCAGCGCGGCACGCTGCACTTCTTCGAGCGTAGCGCGGAAGGCGCTGACCAGCGTGGTAGGCAGGTTGCGGATAAAACCTACTGTGTCTGACAGCAGAATCTTGCGCTTGCTGGGCAGCACGGTGGAGCGCACCGTAGGATCGAGCGTGGCGAACATCTTCGATGACTCCACGACACCCGCATCGGTGAGCGCGTTGAACAGCGTTGATTTGCCGGCATTGGTATAGCCGACCAGCGCCACTGTGGGCAGAGGCACAGCTTCACGCCGCTGCCGCTGCTGGCCGCGAATCCGCTTTACCTCTTCAAGCTGGCCTTTGATGTGCCGGATGCGCCGGTAGATTTTCCGGCGATCGGTTTCCAACTGCGTTTCGCCGGGGCCGCGGGTGCCGATGCCGCCACCCAATTGTGACATTTCTATACCGCGTCCGGCGAGGCGGGGCAGCAGGTATTCAAGCTGCGCCAACTCCACCTGCAACTGGCCTTCACGGGTGCGGGCGTGGCGGGCAAAGATATCGAGAATAAGCTGGGTACGGTCAATGACCCGCGCGTCCATTTCATTTTCAATGTTGCGCTGCTGTGAAGGAGAGAGTTCGTGGTCTATCAGCACCAAGTCAGCGTTTGCAGACGCCGCGGCCCCTGCAATTTCCTGAAGCTTGCCTTTGCCCATGAGCGTAGCGGGGTCGGGAAGGTCGCGCCGCTGTACGAACTCTCCGGCAATCTCCGCGCCTGCCGAACGGGCCAGCTCGCGGAATTCGGCGAGGGACTCTTCGAGTCCGTGCTGGGCTTTGCTGGACGGAGAATCTTCAGGGCTTTTGGCCTTGCGGGCCAGCAGGGCGCTGGGCGGAATATCAATGTCTTTTTCCGAGCGTGAACGGCGGCGAAATTCCACTGCGACCAGAAAAGCGCGCTCCGGCTGGTCGTTGCGGGTAGCTAATCATCCTGTCTGGCCGTGAGCCGCGGGAAACTTGCCTGGGAATACTAGCCCTCCGATTTCACCGAACCGGCTTCGCTTTCGGAGCTTGCAGGATGGTGGGAGCGGTGATCGCCGCCATGATGGCCGCCCTTCGACATGACCACCGTAGAGATGGCGTGCTTGAAGATGAGCTGTTCCTGATTGTTGGTTTCCAGGACTACGGAATACTTATCAAAAGAACGGATGCGCCCTGATAGCTTGACACCGCTGAGCAGGTAAATCGTGATCTGGGTCTTATCTTTGCGCGCCGTGTTAAGAAATGAGTCCTGAATGTTCTGTGCCGGCTTGTTGTCCATCTGCCGATCTTTCTCCTGTATGGCTTCCATTCTGTTTTTCCTGAGAACAGCCTGCATTGGTACCAGTTCATTGTAGACCTTGAAACTGCCGCCGGGCAAAACCGCTGAAACCGGCAGCCCGGCTATCACAATGTTAAAATTCGACGAAAGCCGATTCGTGAAAAGCGCAACCGAAAAAACAGTCGCCAGAGTACCTATGCTCGACCTGGAGCGCCAGTACGCCTCGCTGCGTACCGAGATCCTGGCAGCGGTGGGCCGCGTGTGCGATTCGCAACGCTATATTCTGGGTGACGAAGTGACTGCCTTCGAGCAGGAGTTCGCCGCATTATGCGGTACCCGCGAAATCGTGGGCTGCGCCTCAGGCACTGATGCGCTGTGGCTGGCGCTGGCCGCTGCCGGAATCAGGACCGGCCACGACGTAATCACTACGCCTTTCAGCTTCTTTGCCACAGCCAGTTCCATTGTGCGGGCCGGAGCGCGTCCGGTGTTTGTTGATATTGATCCGGAGACTTTCAACCTCGACCCAAAATCGCTGGCGGCAAAGCTGAAGACAAGTTGTTCCCGCCGCCGCGCACTGATGCCGGTGCATCTCTACGGCCAGTGCGCCGATATGGATGCTGTGAACGAACTGGCTACCGAACACAAACTGGTGGTCGTGGAAGACGCAGCCCAGGCCGTGGGTGCTACCTGGAATGGCAACCTGGCGGGATCGCTGGGGGCGGCTGGCGCATTCAGCTTTTATCCCACAAAAAATTTGAGCGCCTTCGGCGACGCCGGAGCGCTTTCGACGAACGATCATGATCTGGCCGAACACATGCGCAAGCTGCGCAACCACGGCGGCCACCAGCGCTACTACCACGATGAAATCGGCGCCAATAGCCGCCTGGATTCCATTCAGGCTGCGGTGCTGCGCGTGAAGATGCCGCACCTGCCGCGCTGGAATGCGCAGCGGCAACAGCGGGCACATACTTACGACCAGCTTCTGCAACGCGCCGGGCTCACCAAAACAGGCGCGGAATCGAACGCGCCGGTGGTTACTCCGGCAGTGCGGCCGCAGGCCTCGCACATCTATCACCAGTATGTGATTCGCGCGCGGCGCCGCGACGAATTGCGCAAGTTTCTGAGTGAGCGCGGGGTAGGAACGGAAATTTATTATCCGGTGCCGCTGCATTTGCAGAAATGTTTCGCCTACCTTGGCTATGCTGCGGGCGATCTGCCGGAAGCCGAGCGCGCCGCCGCCGATGTCCTGGCCCTGCCCATGTTTGCGGAGTTGCAACAAGACGAGCAGCAATATGTTGTGGAGTGTATTGCTGAGTTTTACTCGTAATGCGTATGCCGCCCGCGTTGCGGGCTCAATTTCTTTTTGTTGCTGATCCCAGGGCTTACGCCACTGGGCTAACATATAGCGCCCCGTCTCGGGGCGCACTTCTGCCCAGAAAAGACCCGACGGTTATGACTTGAGAACATGGCTCCCCGAATGTGGCAGAACGATACATTCTGGTGAGAATGCCTCGTATCAGATTAGTGAGGGACACATCACGTGGGTCCTTCAACTCCGCGCCAAAAGCAGGCGCTCCGTTCAGGATGACAGCCGGGATGGTTTTTTGAAATGAAAACTGACTGACCGCGGACTATGTCCATTCACGTTGGTGAGAAAACATCACAGCCGACAAATTTCTGTATCTGTCGCACGGATCCGCCGTCGTCAAAGATGAGCCAGCCTGGCGTAATAATCCTGCGCGGCCTGATCGAAGCGCGCCTGCTCCGGCGTGCCCTGAAGCGCGTTGGACGCCATCATGCAATAGGCGCAGCGGAAGACTGTGTACGCCGTGACAAAGTCTGCTATTCGTTTTTCTGCGTCATCGCCGCTGGCGTGGCGGTATATCTCCAAAAATCTTTTTGCCTGTTCCCTGCTCATTCGCCATTCCACCATCGCTCCGGCGAGGTCCCAGGCAATGTCGGTGGGACCGGGAAAGAAATGGTCCTCACCGTGGCTGCCTGAATCAGTTTTGAGCATCTGCCCTGAAGCCGTCATGATCCATTCATAGGGTTGCATGCGGCCATCGCACAGTACGGGACGTTCCAGTCTGAGTTCCACTTTGCAGTCCAGTTCCAATTGCTGCAAGTTGTGTGAAGCCATGTGCTGGACGGCCGACATATCAGGGCACGAGGCTGGAAATTCTTGGGCACGGAACGCACAATAGGCGGCGAGGCGCGCCAGCACCGTCTCTGACAGGTCTTTATTGAGCATAGGACGGCCCTGGATCAGAGGATAGGAGACAAAGCCGTCGCTTTCTATCTGTGGATGCGGGCCGAAATCGGCTGCCGCGACTTTCTGTTCGTGATCAAATACTGTTTCTCCGTAATGACCAAAGCCCGCAAACTTCAAGAACCTGCGATGCTCCGCTGCGCTGGAAAAAGAATCACGAGAGAGAAACTTGATACGTTCAAAGTTGATCCATGAAGCCGGCCACGTGGATTCGTCCGGCAAGAAGTGCGGCCGCCATTCTCCTCCCCCGATGGCAATATCAGCACCCTCGGGAAGGCGAGGCGTGAAACCAGCAGCTATGTGCGTGAACTTGCGCCAGCGCTGCGGCCCGTTTTCGGCTCGCAACGAGTCAATGTCGGGTTCGTGGCCACAGATGATTTTGATGTTCTCCGTGCCGACCCCACATGCAACCAGAGCTTCGGCAACGGACAGGAAAGACGAGCCACTCAATCCCGGCCCTTCGTCCACAATGAAGAAGTGAGCGCCCAGTACGACGTTTTGCTGCACCAGTTCCCGCTGACTGGCAGAAAGTTGAGTATGACGGTTGTAAGGGTGGCCCTGGGGCCGCACGGTGATCCGCTTAGTTTTTGTTCCGCGCTGGCGCAATGCTGCAGCCGTTACGGCGCTCAGGGTGACGCCAATGCTGCGGATTCCCACCACCACGGCAGCCTGAGGCAGTAGCTGAATTTTGTTGAGCACTTCGGCAAATGACAACGGATGCAGGGCGTAGTATGCAAAGCCTTCAGGAATGGCTACGCTCAGTGACTCTGGAAGGTGAGTTGGACGAATAAGTTTCAGCAGGTCTGCTTGAGGAAAGCCCTCATCAGAGCCAATCAGGCAATGAGCAAGGGCGTCCGTCACCTGTCCGAATCCGGAAGCCTGCTCGCCAACATCGGATGCCGAACACTCCAACTCACCCGCGCGCAGCAGCGCTGCCAGCGCATCGGGTGATGACGACGCAAAAAAACGCTCCAGTTCGGAAACCAGAGCTGCTTGAAGTCCGCTCCCGTTCGCGAGTTGCCGGCCGTCTCGAAAGACCAGCAGATTCAAAGCGTGCGGCTGAAGCGGCGCGTTCAGGCCGCTTCTTTTTCTTCTTTCTTTTTGCGTGCTGATCGTGGTGACCGGGCTACGTCCCCTTCTTTGTCAATGAAATACAAAAACTGGTTATCTCTCTCGATGGCGTTGGGCACGAGCACCTTGGTTTCACCTTCCCCTGACTTTGCTTTCTGGCACACGTTGCCGCTTCCATCAATGAAATATAAATAAGTTTTGTAGTCCCGTTCCAAATTCAACTTTTTAACTTTTTCTGCCATACCCTACTTGGACGGCACATTTGTCTCTGCGGATGCTCGATTAGAGTCAATTAACGGCGCTTATGACGCACCGGCAGTTCTTCACCAGGCCCGAGCACCCGCCGAACGATGGGAGGATTGAACTTATATTTCTGTTCGTGAGTTGCTCCTGCATCGTCGCGAACATGGATAGTAAACGTGCGCAGCTCACCTTCTTTGCCAAAATCCTCGCGGCCCATGGCCACCGGCAACACCCCGAAAAGATTGCGCTCACGATAAGCAGTTTCGTAGCGATGACGGTGCGAGTTCCAGGTGAAGACCCGCACCTGGTCGAAATCATAGGGCAGCCCGTCTTTATTTTCACATAGCAAGGCCAGGTATTCGGGCACCTGCTTGCCTTCGTCCTGCGCCTGATCGAGAACGAAGAAGGCAACAATACGCTGGCCTTCTGCATAGGTCGCGATCTCGATAGGCGCGTCAACGTAGAGCATGCGCCCCAGCACCCAGCCTACCCGCTTCTGCTGGTCACGCACCAGCCACCAATCTTCCATCACTGCCGGCTGACCGGGCTTAGCGCCGGCTTCTTCGTCACCTGCGGGGGATTCAGCGTCGTTTTCTTTATCGGCTTTCTTTGAGTCTCGAGTGTCGTTTGCTTTCTGCTCTTTCTTGTCTTTTTTATCTTTATCTAGCTTGTCGGGCTTCTCTGGTTTGGGCGAGGCAGGTGGCAATGCGTTTTTGTCAGCCATCTGCCGTTCGAGCATATCTACTTTTTCGTTTTCATTGAGCTGATACAGGTGCTCGGTTTTGCGTCCGGGAATCGCATGCAGGTTCACCTGGGCCCTGGTCACAGCGACGGCTTGCGCGGGAACGTTCTTGAACTTGTTGGCCAGTTGCTGCAACTGATCGTAAGTTTGCTGGTCGGTGAGATAGCGTTCCTGCACCCATCCTTCGACGCCCTGAGCGGAACGCACGCGCACAAAGCGCTTGTTCTGCATGTGCTCGAGGACTTGCACGCGTTCTCCGTTATGGAGCACTCCGGTTTTGCCGTAAACAGCCGACACACGGTCGCGCAGCACAGCCTCAGGCGAAGCTACGTAGGCATATTCATTGTTGTCGCCGCCAGTCACGCCTTTGCATCCGCTCAGAGCGCCGAGCAGAACGAATGCGACGATAAAAAAGAGAGCAGCGCGCAGACGCAAGCGTCCTGACCGGGGAAGGCTTGTAACGACAAAATTGTGCATGGAGTTACAGACAAATATAGCAGTGTTGATGAAAAAAGCCTTCCACAAATGTCACGTATACTGCTGCGTTGGAGGAAGACGTGACCCTACGCGCCACATTCGTACTGGCAGCCGCACTTTTGATTCCCGCAATCAATGTTCCTGCAATGAATTCAGGAGAGCAGGCGAAAGACGCTCTCGCGAACCACATCCACGCTGAACTGGGATTTCTGGCCGATGACGCCCTGCAAGGACGCGGCAGCGGCACCGATGATGAATGGCGCGCAGCCGTCTATCTGGCTTCGCAACTTCAGCAGATGGGCGTACAACCGGCCGGCGACAATGGCAAATACATCCAGGACGTAACCACTGAACTCAAGTCCCGTACGGGAACGAAACCCTGGCATACCCGCAACGTAATTGGCACGATCCCAGGCCGCGACTCGAAGATGAAAGAGCAAGTCATACTGCTGACCGCGCACATGGACCATGTCGGCACACAAAAGCCGGTGAATGGAGACAGCATCTATAACGGCGCGGACGATGATGCATCGGGCTGTGTAGCGGTGCTGGAACTGGCGCGCGCTCTGGTTGAGAACGAGCCGAAGAGGACCATTGTGGTTGCGTTCTTTGGCAGCGAAGAAACAGGCGGACAAGGAAATCATTTTTTCCTGGAGCATCCACCCGGGCCGCTGACGAATATTGTCGCCAACCTGGAGTTCGAGATGATTGGACGTCCCGATTCCGCAGTGAAGCCAGATGAGTTGTGGCTCACCGGTTTTGATCGCTCCAATCTGGGGCCGGAGCTGGCCAAACACGGCGCTAATCTGGTGGCTGATCCACATCCTACAGAGGAGTTCTTTCAACGTTCTGATAGTTATGCCCTGGCTAAGCACGGCATCGTGGCCCATACGGTGTCCAGCTTCGGCCTGCATAAGGACTATCACCACCCCAGCGACGATCTGGCCCACGTTGACTTCCAGCATATGGAGCAGGCCATCGCATCCATGATCAAACCCGTGGAGTGGCTGGCGAACTCCGAATTCAAGCCGGAGTGGGTGGAAGGAAAGAAGCCTTAGCTGTAAATGTTCGGCTAAACGATCAAGCCATATGCCCTTCGAGGCTTAATCTAGAAAAGCAAAAAACCTTTCCGCGATCGCCCGAACATTCGCGAGACAACGCCGGCCCGCGATCTTGGCCTGTGTTTGCCTGCCGTGTATCATGTCAGCGTAGTTCTCGTTGATCTTGGTCAAGAATACCGCGCGGCGCTGCCCATATTATTTTTCAATATGTCTGTAGTGGGGTATATCCACAAGAATTTCGAGACAGGAAGAGGAGAAGAATTGCTGAACGGGACGAAATCAACCATGATTACAGCTAGTCGGACCAACCTGCGGCGTGGAATTTTTACGGGTGTATTCTGGATCGGAGGGCTCGTAATCGCGTTTGTCGGCCTCACGGCGATTGCAGCAACCAACGCTCGACAGGAAGCTTTTTCACGAACGGGTACCGGGGTGAAGGTGGAAGATCCGGCGTGCCAGAAAGCCGGGCCCAAAGGCTGCCTGGAACTAGCGCTTGCTGCCATGGGGGGAAGAGAGCGGTTGGATTCCATCAAGAGCTTAAGCATGGATACAGTCCGGCACACGCTTCTTGTGGAACAGTCCTACCGTCAGGCCCCTTTCATTACGTCTTATGAGCACCTGAAGGTAAAAATGGATTTCGTGGGTAACCGGATCCGTCGTGAGTTGCATCAGAGCTGGCCCGAGTCTGACCCTGGTGAGTCGGAGTCCGATTCCGTTCTGGTGGCAAGCCCTGCGGGAGGGGTCAATCGAGCCGCACATGATTCTCCTTGTTCTCTTCGGACCTTGACTGGACTCGTCATACACTGTCACTCGAGCCCACTCGCCTGCTTCTGACGGCGATTCAATCGCCTAAGCTGGAATTCGAGCAACCAGAGATGATTCGCTTAAGTTTGCATAGTGTAGTTGGATTTGTCTGGCAAGGAACGCCCGTGCGGATCGCAATCAATCCCTGGAACCATCTGCCGGATGCGATCGAAACCGTGGAGGAGTTTCACGATCATTGGTATCAATGGGGAGATGTAAAGAGTCGGATTTATTTTGAAAACTGGAAGTTCTTTCATGGCTTGGTTTATCCCACCAATCAAGTTGAGGAGCGCAATGGCGTTCTATGGCAATCAAGCCAGATCCTTAACCTTGATTTAAATGTACCGGTGGATGAAGCCGAATTCCGGATGGATGCAAAGGCCGCGGAACGCAGCGCACAGTCCAAAGGATGGGAATCGCCCTTTACGTCCGGCAAGGGAATTGATCTTGCGCCGGGAATCACACTTTATGAACACTCCTGGAATGCCACCCTGGTAAAGCAAGATGACGGCATTATCGTTCTTGAAACGCCGCTTTCCGGTGTGTACACGAAGGGACTACTGGAAGAAGCCAAGCGGCAATATCCTGGCATCGCCACAAAAGCCGTTCTTTCCACATCCGATTCATGGCCGCACGTGGGCGGGGTCCGGCAGGCGGTTGCAGAAGGCCTGCCTGTCTACATCCTCGATCTCAATCGTCCATTGCTTGATCGTCTGGTACAGTCGCCTCATAAACTGCACCCCGATCCTCTAGCCCTCTCTCCGAAGGCCGCGAACTGGAAAATCGTTTCCCAAAAACTACAGGTAGGCCAAGGGCCGAACCGGATGGAACTCTATCCCTTGCGGGGAGCGTCCACCGAACGCCAGTATATGGTGTATTTTCCAGAGCACCACCTGCTCTACGTCAGCGACACACTTTCACTCGACGACAAAGGTGCGTTGTATGATCCTGAATTGATGCGCGAAGTCATTCAGGCGGTACAACGTGAAGGATTACAAGTAAACACGGCTTTTGCCATGCACCAGGGGCCAGTCGCCTGGACTCAAATCGTCGCATTGGTAGAAAAGGCCAGGAAATAACGAAAGCTTTTGCTAGAGATCCCGGCCTTCTTGTCCTCGAATTAAATGTGCTTCCCAAATTGAATGTCTAACCGCAATGATCAATTGATTTGCCAGGCCCATTACAGCAGCGGAGACGGTGCGAAGTTCCGCATGACTGGCTGAAACGAAATAGCTGCCAACGGCAGGGACAGCACCTGATCGCTATCCGCATTCGTGGTGGCCCCACCTAACTACCGTGAGTCCCGGCATTCATGATCACGAATCACTGCGCTCCCCGCAATTTTTCCCGGATAAGCAGAATATCAATATCACTCCACCATCCGTGACTGAAGTTAGACAATGATTGGAGCAAAAAAGAATTGAAGTTTCATTTTGGGAAAACATACTCCAATATTGAACTATAAAGTCGAGTTAGTAGTTGCCATCTATGTAATGGCTATCTATACTTCTGTTCGCTGTGAAACTGTGATCCACCAGAAGCAACAAGTCCAAACGATTGATTCTGCTGGGATTACGAAAGGAGATACCAAGGAAATGAAAAAAATCAGCATCCGCGAAGTCGAAACCCTGAAGACCACTGCTGCTTTCTACGGTGGTTCCTGCTGTGGCTGCCCGCCGGTACCCGTTATTGCATAATTAACCCTTTAAAAACCAGGGATCTGCTTCAATGCGGATCCCTGTTATTCATTCAAGTCTCCAAAAGCGCACAGCGGATTGTTATGCGCTAACAGGCCGACCACAACTCTAGACCATTGTTCCATTATAGGAAAAACGTTTCATTATGGGAAGAAAAGGTATCAATTCGAGAAGAGCTTCAAAACCCTGAAGCCACTACGCTCTATATAGTGGTTCCTGTTCCGATTGCAAGTCTACTTAGCACCATTTAGTTTGTGGAAACCAAATCCTTGACCGACGTTTTATCTAAGAATGCCTACATTTACATCTGACAGCATCGTCATCGTTGAGCCCTTTACCCGCCAGCCGGAGGGTGAGGACGTGATTATCGGAGTAGCTGAGCGCGGAGTATTTCTCGCCGTTCCCCCAGTGGCCGTTGAACTTCTGGAATACTTTGCCGCAGGCAAAAGTGTGGGCGAGGTTTCAGAGTTATACCAGCAGAAATACGGAGAGACCCTGGACGTGCAAGATTTTCTTGACTTGCTCCAGTCTAAAGGCATTGTGAGCCTGGAGGGCGACAAAACTCTAATCAACGCAGGTTCCGGCGTGCCGGAGTCGAGGCAACAGGCAAAGCCGATACGGTATCACTTTCAGAATTTTCCACAATCGTTCGCTCAGCGCATCTTCAGCCGTCCGGTTTTTGCCTGCTGTCTTGTTGTACTCGCGTTGTCAGTAGCTGCGATGGTTCGCGACCCTTCGCTTATCGCACGGCCAAGCGATCTTTTCTTTTCTCAGAATCGCGCGCTTTCCTGGATTATTTTCACCCTCATTGCATATGCGGGCATTATGGTTCATGAGATGGGACATCTTGTGGCTGCGCGGGCTGTAGGCGTGAGTTCACGAATGGGGATCAGCAACCGCCTGTGGTATCTGGTCGCGGAAACTGACCTTACGGGACTCTGGGGCGTACCCAAAGGGCAGCGCTATCTTCCATTACTCGCCGGCCTGCTCATTGATACAGTTTCTTCGTCGTTGCTCATTCTACTGCTTTTTGCGCGTGGTCAGCATTGGCTGAGCTTTTCGATGTTCACGGTACGGGTGGTTCGTGCCTTGGTTTTATCTTACTGGCTGCGGGTCGCATGGCAGTTCTTCCTGTTCGTCCGCACGGATATTTATTTCGTCATCGTCAATTTTTTTAACTGCAGGAACCTGCTTAAAGACACGGAAAATTATCTTCGCAACCTCGCGGCGCGAGTGATTCCCCGAATAAAACCGGTTAACCAGTCCGGCATTCCTGCGGCTGAGCGCAAGGTGATCCGGGCTTATGCGGTAGTTTGGGTGCTGGGTCGGATCATGGCATTCGGTATTTTATTTACAGTCACTGTTCCGGTTGCTTACAGCTATATACGGGACCTCGGGTCAGCGTTCCGGACCGGGTATCGGCCAACCCTTACAACTTTGTCGATTCCGTCGTGCTGTCAGTGAGTTTTCTGATTCCAGTGATCATGGGATTTGTGTTGTGGATCGACAGCATTATTCGACGCGAAAGGATCAGAGATGGCAGCTATTAACCTTGTTCCCGAAACCGGCGGTTCACCGCACCAAATACTGCTCCTTGAGGCGACTGCAGGCTCCGCTCGCAAGCGCTGGATAGAAGACCGCTTACGCCATGCAGCGAGCAGCGGCGCGCGTACTTTCCATCTCTCCTGCCGTTTTGACGAGGGTGGACCGTGGGCAGGTGTAAGCGGCTTGTTCGCGGAGTTGTTTCCTGAAATCCAGGAGAGCCGGCCAGATCTGGCCAAGCACCACTCTCTCGAGTTGGTGTATGCGGTGCCGCAGCTCAGGAAATACCTCACCGTAAGCAATCCGACACTGACCGATCTTTCCAGCGATCTGGAGAGAGTACGCAGTTATCCGGCGGACCGCGCTTTCCGGACGGTGCACGGTTTGATTGACCTGCTCGATCAATGGAAAACCAGTAGCCGGACTCCGGATGCTCCATGGGTGATCGCATGCGACGGATACGATGAAGCAGGCGCGATGAATAGCCGCTTTTTCAGCGAGTTGGTCAGGCGGCGGGGTG
>CAWGMN010000004.1:0-162685 GCA_963823745.1 Terriglobia bacterium | reverse complement strand
CGCCATCGCGGGCTCCGGCTTTCTGGCTGCTGCCACCAGAGATTCCATGGCCGCCGCTACACCGCCATCCTGGTGAGGAACGCCGGCCAGTCGCAGGCCCATCTCCACACCGCTGAGAGTGCCCATGAGCATGAGGTCATTGAAATGGCCAAGATGTCCAATGCGAAAAACCTTGCGCGCAAGTTTAGACAATCCGGCGCGAGAGACATATCGAAATTTTCCAGAATCACTTCGCGCAGTTGATCGCCGTCATAGTTGCCGGGCATCAAAATTCCCGTGAGCGAACTGGAATATTCCGAAGGCTCTTCGCAAACAATATCCAGTCCCCAGGCCTGAGCGGCGGCGCGGGTCGCTTGTCCGTCGCGCCCGTGACGCGCAAAGACGTTTATCGAGGCCTTCTTCGTGCAGCATAGTGATGGCTTCTTTCAGTCCGTATAAAAGATTGGTGGCTGGTGTGTAAGGGAAGAAGCCGCGCTCGTTGGGCTTCAACATTTCGCGCCAGTCCAGTAATAACGCGGCATGGTGGAACGGTCATGGGCGGTCAGGGCCTTTTCGGAAACCGCATTGAAGCTGAGGCCGGGTGGCAGCATCAGCCCTTTTTCGAACCGCCTACCGTGACGTCTACGCCCCAGTCTTCATGGCGGTAGTCCATGGAACCGAGAGAAGAAATTGTGTCCACCATGAACAACGCCGGATGCTTCGTGCGATCTATGGCCTTGCGAATTTCAGGAATGCGGCTGGTCACCCCGGTGGAGGTCTCATTGTGCACCACCATTACGGCTTTGAAGCTGTGCTGGTTGTCATTCGATAACTGGACTTCCACGTCAGCGGGCGAGACGCCTCTGCGCCAATTGCCGGGAACATACTCGACTGTAAGGCCGTGCTTTTCAGCTACCTGTTTCCAGAGCGAGGAAAAGTGACCGGTCTCAAACATCGGCGCCGGATCGCCCGGACTGAGCGTGTTCACGACGGCGGCTTCCCATGCGCCAGTGCCGGACGAAGGGAAAATCACAACCGGTCCGCTGGTCTGGAAGATGGTCCGTATGCCTTCGAGCACTTCTTTTCCGAGGTCCGCAAACTCCCGACCGCGGTAGTCGAGAACCGGGCGGTCCATAGCGCGCAACACGCGATCAGGAACATTGGTGGGACCAGGTATCTGAAGAAAATGACGGCCAGTGTGCAGCATTGCGACTCCAGTCCATGAACAAGGTCTTCAGTGATTATCAACAATTTCGAGGTAACAGGAAATGTTTCTGCCCGAAGAATAACCACGGAGACACTGAGGCACGGAGAAGGCTGATAAAAAAACTGTCATCGATAACAAAGCGCTCGATGTGCGGCCTGCGAATGGGCCAACAGCTCAGAGCGTTTCCAGAATAGGTGTGGCCCGTTGCGTGATTTACACCAGGGCTAAAGCCCAGATTTTTCAACTTTACGTGGCCCTGAAAGGGCCGCTCTTCCGCCAAAACCGGAACACAGCAACTATAGAATGGCTCTAGACCAATGCCTAACTACCAAATACCAAGTACACTACCGACACAATTGAAAGCAGCCCCGCAGAAAGATAGAATCGGGCCGTTCATGCCCACTAACCCGCCGCCACCCGCCAATGCCGCTGACCGTCTGGATTCCTGGAAAGAAATTGTTTCCTACCTGCGCCGTGATGTGCGCACAGTACAACGCTGGGAAAAGAAAGAGGCATTGCCGGTTTACCGCCATCAGCACGATAAGCTGGGCTCGGTTTATGCTTTTCGTCCGGAACTGGACGCCTGGTTCAGCTCGCGCTTGCAATCCACCGCCAGCGGCGCAGTCCTGGAACCTGCGGCGACTGACGGCAAACTGAAAATGGCGGTGCTGCCTTTCGGCGACCTGAACAGCGATCCGGAGCAGGACTACTTCAGCGATGGCCTCACCGAAGAGATGATTACCCAGATCACCCGCCTTCAACCGGAGCATCTGGCGGTGATTGCGCTGTCCACGGCCATGCACTACAAGGCCAGCAACAAGCCGCTGGAACAAATCAAGAATGAACTGGGCGTGGACTACATTCTGCAAGGCCGGGTGCGACGTGCCGCTGAGCGCGTGCGCATCGCCGCCAACTGTCGCAGTAGAAGACCAGACGCAGCTATGGGCGGGAGCCTACGAGCGCGACCTGCGCGACATATTATCGGTACAGACCGACATCGCCGAATCTATTGCGCAGGAAATCATCTGCGCATTACGCGTCCGGCGCAGCGCAGCAGTGGCAAGCGCGTGAATCCTTCCGCCTATGAGAACTACCTGAAGGGCCGCTACCACTTGCACGGCATGACGCCAACTACTATTCAGAAAAGCATTCGCTTCTTTGAAAAGGCGATTGAGGAAGATGGAAGCCACGCACCTTCCCATGCGGCGCTGGCCGATGCTTATGGATTGCTGGCCATCGCTCCCTTTGACCTGCTGCCTCCGCATGACGCCATGCCTAAAGCTGAGGCCGCCGCGCTCAAGTCAATGGCATTGGACGAGTCGCTGCCAGACGCGCACACGGCATTCGGCTTGGTGCGGCATCATTATCACTGGGACTGGAAAGGGGCGGAGCAAAGCTACCGCCGCGCGATCGAGTTGAACCCGAACTATGCCGCCGCCCATCTGTGGTTCTCGTGGCTGCTGCTGGCCGCCGGACGTTTCGATGAGGCCTTCCGCGAACTCGAAGAGACGCTCGACATTGTGCAGCAAACTGATCCTGACAGGCTGGTGGCGGTGCTGGCGACCAGGGCTGCCGCCTATTACTTCAACCGCCAGTACGAGCGCGCCATGCAGGAGTGCAAGACCGGCATGGAGTTGAATCCTGATTACTTCATGCTCCATTACATCCTGGGCCGATGCTTTGCCCGCAAAGACATGAACACCCAAGCCATCGCGCAACTGAAACCCAGAGGCTTCTCCCCCGGCGAGGTGCCACTCATGGACGCCGCACTGGGGCTCGCGTATTCGGTCGCGGGCAAACCACAGCAGACGAAGAAGATCATGGATTCATTTCTGGCTACGGCCAAGAAACGCTATATTCCCGCGACTTACTTCGGAATGCTGTACGCGGCCATGGGCAATCGCGAAGAAGCACTCCAGTGGCTGGAAAAAGCCTATGAAGAACGCGCCGACGGGCTCACATGGATCAATGTTGACCCGATGATGGACGATATCAAGCAAGATCCCCGGTTTCAGTCGCTGATTCGAAAGATCGGGTTGGTCAGAGGTTGAACCGCGAGTTTTGGCCAATCAAAAAGGTGGTCGGGAGCCGCAAACGAAGCCTGTTCGGGCGTTTGCAAACTGCCAATGGTTTGCGAATGATGCGTGTCGCAGTTGAGGTTGTTTATGGGCAGCAGTACATAGGTCCTTCGGCGCAAAAGACGCGCCTCCAGGATGACATGGCGTTCATGGTATTTTCCCCTTTGAGATTCTTCTGCTCTTAGGCAGAGAGAATCAATTCGCGCTATTCGCGTGAATTCGCCGCTACGGCTTTGCCGTCGTCGTTGTCTTTGGCGGCTCCCATAATTCGATCCGGTTGCCTTCGGGGTCCATGATCCAGGCAAAGCGGCCATACTCGTGATTTTCCTGCTTAGGATCAATGGTTACGCCTTCGGAGCGTAGTGCTTCGAGCAGCGCATCCAGGTCGTCCACACGGTAGTTGAGCATGAAAGGCGCGTCGCTCGGCTTGAAGTAGCCGGTGTTGCGCGGGAACATCGCCCATATCGTCATGCCTTCCTGACTGGGATCGTCCTGGTCACGCCATTGAAACATCGCGCCATGAGCTTCACTCTTGATACCCAGGTGCTGCTCATACCATTGATAAAGCTTCTGCGGATCGTCGGCTTTGAAGAATATACCGCCCAGTCCAGTCACGCGTTTCGTCATAGACTTGCCTCCCTCAATCCGTGTTGATCTTAGCTGGTCCAAAAACCTTTGGTATCGTACTCGCGGATGGCCTTCAACTCTGCATCGGTCGGCTCGGGCGTGGGTTTCACGTCATCGGCCACTTTCAGCTTCCATCCGGTATTGGCCAGCACATCGTCTACGGTCACTCCCGGATGATACGTGGAAAGATAGGCTTCGGCATCTTCTCCAAACCGCAACACGCATTTGGACGTAATCACCGCAGACGGTCCACCACGGGGCAAGCCAACGCGCCTGCGCCATCCCGGACCTTCACCATTGCCCGGACTGGTAATGTAACTTACCCGTTCCGGCAGGCGATGGCGGCTGTGCTCCAGCAGCGCGACAAAGCGGTGGGCCATGGACGCAATATCGCAGGCCCCACCCGAACCCGGCAGGCGCACGATCCCATCTTTTCCCTTTACCTGGGTGGAATTCAGGTTGCCATACCGGTCCACTTCGGCGGCACCCAGAAAGCCAAGGCTCACCTTTCCCGACTGCAACAGGCTCATGACTCCCAACATGTCGAGACACTGGGTGGCTCCCTTGATATTGGGCGGATCGGCCATGGTGTAGATCAACTCGGGTGAGGGAGTGGTTCGGATGACGCCGTTTTCAAACAGTCCCACAGCGTTGGGCGCATGCGTCTTCTTGGCCACCACAAAGGCAATCAGCGGCAACCGCATGCCGACAAAGGTGACTTCATGGTCTTTGATCTCGCGGGCCGCGGCTACGACCATGAGTTCGTTTAGGGTGTAGTTCATGCTTTTATTTCATCCCGAGGAGCGTAGTCAGGATCATTCATCTTAAATGGAACTGAGCTATGGTGAGAACTCCGCGAGGCTGGCTGAATGTGCGATCGTCTGTGGATGTTTTGGCTGCGCCCTCGCGGCGCTCGGGCTTGCTCAACATGACAGGCCTTGGCGGGCTGCACAGCATGACAGAGCCTTCTATTCCCGAACGCCGCCGGAAGCAAGGGTTTGCACAGATCACAGCTAGTTGCTGTCAAGACTACTGATGACTGCAATTAAATCTTGGCAGCCCTACAGAGCATTACGTCTGTAGGGCTCCCTGCTGCGCTCGGGATGTAGGAAAGCAACGGCAAAAACAAAAGCAACAGCAAACTACTGCACAGCGTTGATCGCGTTTTTCCGCACTTCGCCGATTGTCAGCAACGGATCTTTTGCGCCTGCGCGGGGAGCGATCCACTGCTTTTCGTTCTGGATGATCTCCATCAGCAGCTTTTTGTCTGCCGCGGTGGGCAGCCAGGTATCAAGCTGCTGCTTGTATTCCTTTTCTTCCATTTGCTCGCCAGTATGAGGATGGAAGAACTGACCTTTCCAGCGGCCGATGTTGCGATTGAATTTGATGTCGGGGCAATACAGCTCGGTTGAACCCGGCTTCTGTCCGGAGCTGATGCGCCTTACCAGTTGTATGCATTCATCGCGGTAGAGATGCCGGTTGTAATCGTTGAGGTTCTCAAGATCAGGGTCGGTCTGGTTTTTCAGTTCGTCGTAACGGCCCTTCAGTCCCCACACATAGGCCCAGTGCGCGGACGAAGAATGGTCGGTGCCGAACAGATCGTACGAACTCGAAATCCATTTGTTGAGGTACTTCTGCATGAGCCATCCGGGGACAATGCCGGCCTCGGCGATGCGCGCCAGTCCGGTATTGCCGGTACCCATGTGGAAGGCCTCTTCGCGCAGCATGTAGCTCATGGAGCGGCCCAGCGGAGCAAAAGCCGAAAACTTCAGCATTTGCAACTGGAACTTGCCATCGCGATCAACGAAATCGGTGAAGGCAAAGAAATCGAGCCAGTTGTCGCACTCTTCGTTGAACGAGCCGAGCAGGCGCTTGTTCTCGTAAGCTTTGCGCTCCAGCATCTTCTGCGCTTCCACCTTCCCGGTGGTTCCGAAGTGCTCGATGAGCAGCGCGCACATCTGCCATCCGTGGCGCATCTCTTCGATCATCACGCGGGTGAGGGCCTGGCGGTCCCAATCGGTGGGCGCCGTCTCAAACAGATAGCGCTGCTGCTCCACGCTGGCGAACTCGGTATCGCCCTGGTAGACGATCAAGTTCAGAAGCGCGTCTTTCATATTCTGCGTAGGAATCTGGCGCAGGTTCTCCCACTTCGGGCGTCCCTTGTAGTAGCCGAAGGAAATTTCGTCGGTCTCGATAGCACCGTAAAGGGTGTCAAATCCAAAGTTCTTGATGTCCTGGTGATTGACCCCGATTTCTTCACGCCATTCCTTGAACAGGCCGACCCAATCACTGAACGTGCCGATTTTCATTACTTTTCCAGGCATTGATAGCTCCTAGCTGCTAGCTACTAGCCGCTAGCAAAATCATTCCGGGGCTAAAGCCCCGGTCTTCTAATTTCTCGTACGCGGCCCTGAAGGGCCGCTCTTCCACCGGGTTAAGTCCAGCAAGGTTGTAGTGCAACAGTGCCGCCCCTCCGGGGCTCAAAAATTTGTCTATCGCTGACCCAGACCTTCCGGTCTGGGCTAGACTGCGTCCACCCCTATCGGGGTTCGATCTAATTCGGTAACGGTAGCAATGTCTTCCCTGGCATATTGGGACCCATCCTTCTCGCCCTAGCCGGACAGCAGCACGCAAACTCACCCCACTTCAGCGTACCTTCGTCTCCTGTCCCATTGCTTATGCTGTTCCGTTTCCACAATTGATGCCATGAGCTAAGAGCCAAGCTAGAAGCTAGTAGCTGCTCTTCACAAATTCATCCACACCGTTTTCATCTCGGTGTAATGATCAATCGCGTGCATACCCAACTCGCGGCCGAAACCGCTCTGTTTGTAGCCGCCGAATGGCAGCGCTGCGTCCATGAGGCCGTAGGTGTTGATCCACACCGTGCCGGCCCGCAGACGGCGGGAAAGCTGGTGCGCCTTTTTGATGTCATTAGTCCAGATGGCTGCGGCGAGACCGTAAACATTGTTGTTGGCCAGTTCCGCTACCTGTTCCACGTCATCAAAGGCCAGCGTAGCCAGCACCGGACCAAAGATTTCCTCCTGGGCGATCTTCATATCGTTCTTCACGCCGCCAAAGATGGTCGGCTCAATGAAGTATCCATGATCGCCGTTCACGGTGGCGCGCTTTCCTCCGGCCAACAACGTTGCGCCTTCGGTTTTGCCCGACTCAATGTAGCCGAGCACAGTCTTCATCTGCTGCTCACTTACGATTGCTCCCAGCCGGGTTTTCGGATCGAGCGGGTCGCCCAGCTTAATCTTCTTGCTATAGTCCACCAGCTTGGTCAGGAACTCGTCTTCTACTTTTTTCTCCACGAACAACCGCGAGCCTGCGCAGCAGACCTCGCCTTTGCCGTAGAAGATTCCGTTCAGCGCGCCTTTTACAGCGGCGTCCATGGAAGAATCGGCAAATACGATGTTGGGCGACTTGCCGCCCAGTTCCAGCGTGACCCGCTTGAGGGTATCGGCAGAGCTGCGCATGATCTCTTTGCCAACACTGGTGGAACCGGTGAAGGCGATTTTGTCCACGCCCGGATGCTTCACCAGCGCAATGCCGGTCTGCGGCCCGCCGGTCACAATGTTGACCACGCCTGCGGGCAGTCCGGCTTCCAGCATCAACTCGCCCAGGCGCAGCGCTGAAAGCGGCGTCTGCTCTGCAGGTTTCAGTACCATGGTGTTGCCGCAGGCCAGCGCCGGCCCCAGCTTCCAACTAGCCAGCAGCAGCGGAAAATTCCAGGCCACAATCGCGCCCACCACCCCTACCGGTTCGCGCAATGTGTAGGTAAATGCATTGTTGAAAGTGTTGACGGTCTCGCCGTGGATCTTGGTGGCCCATCCCGCGTAGTAGCGGAACACGTCGGCCACCATGGGCATATCCACATAGCGCGACTCGAAAATGGGCTTGCCGTTGTCAAGCGTTTCCAACTCCGCCAACTCTTCAATGTTCTTATCAATCAGGTCAGCGATGCGCCACATGACCTTGCCGCGCTCGCTGGCGGACATCTTGCGCCACGGGCCGCTGGTATCATCGAATGCCTTACGCGCCGCGGCCACGGCCTGATCTACATCGGCGGCTGTAGCTTCGGAAATGTGCGTGAGCACCTGGCCGGTCGCCGGGTTGGTGGTGTCGAACGCCTTGCCTGAACCTTCAGTCCACTGCCCGTTGATCAGCAATTTGCCGGGGGAAACTTTCGCCTTGGTTGCGGTAAGCATGGAATAGCTCCTGGCTACTAGCTGCTAGCCTCTAGCTTGCGGCGCAGCCGGACTTCGATCCGATTGCGTCGCTACAAGTACATTGGTCATTCTTAGGCCGCAAAGAACGCGGCCCAAAAATGACAATCGCAAAACTACCCAGCTATTTCGCCTTGAACATGGCCGGACGCTTCTCTACATAAGCGCTCAGCCCTTCTTTGGCGTCTTCACTGGAAAACAGCCGCTGCTGCAACTCGCGCTCCACGGCCAGCGCCGACTCCATGGGAATCTCCCAGCCGGTCTGTACGGAACGCTTGATGTTGCCTACGGCCTTCGCGGCCTTGTTGGGCGGCGTGAACTGGCGGGCATATTCGAGCACGCTCTCTTTGAAGTTCTCGCGGTCATAGATGTCGTTGATAATGCCCATCTCCCTGGCTTCTTCAAAGGTGAAGGTGTTGCCGGTCACCATCAGTTCAATGGCTTTGCTCTTGCCGACGATTCGGCTCAGGCGCTGGGTGCCGCCGGTGCCGGGCAGCACGCCGAGGTTGATCTCGGGCAGGCCGATCTTGCCGGTATCGCGACGGGCAATGCGGATGTCGCAGGCCATCGCAATTTCCAGTCCACCGCCGACGCAATGGCCATTGATGGCGGCGATCACCAGCTTGGGCGTATGTTCCAGCCGCAGCAGGGTCTCGTTGGCATGCAGGCAGAAGTAGTACTTGAATGTGGGATCCACGGTGGCCAGCATCTTGATGTTGGCGCCCGCGGAAAAGAATTTGTCGCCCGCTCCGGTCAGCATGAGCACGTAAACGTCATTGTCCATGCGCGCCTTGAGGATGGCTTCATCCAACTGCCGGTTCATCTCGTAGGTATAAGTATTGGCGGGCGGATCGTTCAACTCGATGATCGCTACGCCTCCATCAACGCGATAATTCACCAGGGTCTGGGTTTCAGTGGCTGTAATTGTTGCCATTGTCAAAGCTCCTTTGAAGCTGTCAGGCTTTCGTTTTTGAGATTTTGCGTTTCGGTTTTCCGGCGTGCATCACGCCGCGCAGAAAGATGTCGCCCATATGGCGGGCCAGTGCATCGGCGTCCGCGTCTACCCGCGGATTGTGCCAGGTGTAAATCCAGTTGATCATGCCGAACAGGCTGAGCACCGCCAGCCTGCCCGAGAATTCTATTCCAGAGAAACGCTTCAAGTCTTCCATGAGATCGAGGCAGATGTGGTAGTACTCGCGCTTAATGGCAGCAATTTCCGCGCCCCGGCCATTCTTGAGCGTCTCATCTTCATGAGTGAGTACCTTCATGGCTTCTTTATTGGCCAGAAAATACTCAAGATGGTTATGGATGAATATCCTGATGCGCTCTTCCGCATCGCTGGCCGCGTCGAGCTTAGGCCGCAGCCGCTCGATGATAGTGGTAAAGGTGTGCTTCTGGATCAGGTACAACAGCTCTTCTTTGGATTCAAAGTAATGATAGAGCCCCGCCAGCGACATGCCGGTAGCGCGGGAAAGGTCGCGCATGGAAGCGCCTTCGTACCCTTTTTCCCAGAAGATGCGGCTGGCATGGTCAAGCAGATCGGCAAGACGCCGGTCGTAACGTGTGTCCGGACGGGACTCCGGCAGCTCAGCAACCGCCTTACGGCCATTGCGGCGGCCGTTCAGAGGCATTTGCGGAGTCCGAGTTTCAAGAGTCGCCAGGGGCATAAGCAGGAACTTACCGAACGTTCGTTCGAATATCTATTATGACCGTAAGGTTGCCTGCGGGTCAAATTGTGCTGCTCTGTACTTCTTTTATGGCGAGCAAGCGAGGGAGCCGTATTCCGGCAGAGTACCTGGGCCAGGCCATGCTGCATATTAGTCAGGCTCGCGGCGAATGGAATAACATCAGTCGTCCCCTGCCGGGGACTTTGCTTCACGGCTCAACTCTCCCGCTGTTGAAACAGCGGGCTAAATTCAGCCGTCCTTGCAGGACTGCAGTTTCGAAACTGGCGACAAGGCATCCCGACGTCCAAAACTGTGCAGAAAATGAAAAAATCTGAGTCCTTCCTCGGGTGTCCCAAGATACCTCTGAGTCGGATCAGTTGAAATCAGTCCAATCCGTGCAATCAGTGGTGAGGTTTTGCAGTTGGGCATCTCGCATTCGCCGCACACAATCTTACTCAGATGCTGCACTGATACGCGGAAGGGGAAAGCTATGCCACAGTTCATAAGAGATGTTGAAGAGCTGCGCCGCCGGGCCGAACGCAAGATGGAAGACGGCGCAGTTACCGAGAGTTACAGAGGCGATGTCAACAAAACGATTGAGATTCTGAACGAAGCGCTGGCGACGGAGATCGTCTGCGTGCTTCGTTACATGCACCACTACTTCATGGCCACCGGCGTACATGGCGCCGCGGCCCGTGACGAGTTCAAAGAACATGCCGACGAGGAGCGCGAACACGCCGACCTGATTGCCGAACGCATCCAGCAGCTTGGGGGCAAACCCGATTTCAATCCCAAGAACCTGCTCGAACGCTCGACCTCACATTATGTGGAGGGCGAGACCCTGGCTGACATGATCCGCGAAGACCTGATTGCCGAGCGCATGGTCATTGAGCTTTACCAGGAGATGATCCGCTTCTTTAAGGACGACGATACAACCACGCGCCGCCTGCTGGAACAGCTTTTGCATGACGAAGAAGAGCACGCCAGCGATCTTTCCGACCTGCTCTATATCACCAACCCTGAGACCGGAAAGATGGAGGCGCAGGATCCGGGAACCAATCCTTTAAACCAGGCCGACGGTGCAGCGCAGATTGCTGCCGACGCCCAGAAACAGCCAGCTCAGAAATTACAGCCGGTGGCCCAAAAGCCCCAGCAGAGCAACAGCCACAAGGACAACAAAGGCAAGGACAACAAAAGCAGACGCAAGCTCAAACCCAGCCACAGGGCCAGGAACACAGCAAAGAACGCACCCGGATTCTGAACGAACTCAAGCGCATGGGCGACAAGAAGAAGACTCCAGCCGCTTAATTCTCTATTTCACATATTTCACGCCAAAGCACAAAGGAGCTGCGTAATCGCAGCTCCTTTGTTTTAGATCATTCCGCCATGATTACTGGCAGGCGGTGCACTTGACCGCGACAGTCGTAATCGCACCGGCAGAGGTGATGGTGTGCACTGTATATCCGATCAGTGCGGTGGATGGAATGGCATAGGCTGACGCTGGCGCCACGTGAATCGTAATACCCGAACCAGAGTCAGTGAAGGTGCGCTGGTTGTGCCAGTGTCCGGCCAGCAGATGAGTGATGCCCAGCCGCGTAAATTGGTTCTTTTCACTCGTCCGGTAAGGGTCGCTGATGAACCAATAAGGATTGGTGGAAGGGTACTGGGGGCTTACAGTAGTGTCCGGCAGCAACGGCACATGCTGCACGGCGATTTCAGGCGTGACCTTGCTTTGGTTTCCCAGCCAGTTGAACATCCTGGTGGATTCTGCCTGCACGTTGGACGGAACCGGCGAAGGAGTCGTCTGCCCGCTGGTGAAGGTATCGAAGTTTCCCAGCAACTGCGAATCCACCACCATGAAAGTTATATTGTTGATCTTGAAACTGTAGTAGTCGTTGCCGAAGTACTGGCGATACGTGGATATATCCGTGGTATGGATGTCGTGGTTTCCGGGGCAGTAGTACACCGTTGCATTCAATGACGCCAGAGCAGTTTTGGCCATCTGCCAGTCTGACGTATTTTCTCCAATATCACCGCTCACGATCACTGCGTCAGGCTGGGGACTCATGGCATTGATCTGCGCCACCACGCTTTGCAGGTTCGTGAGGGCATGCGGGGCGGTGCTCAAACCCACATGGGTATCGCTGATCTGAACAATGGTCGCCTGCCCAAGACAAGCTGAAGCCGAGAGCAGCAGCACAAGTGCCAGTGTTATTGCACCGGGACGTAAACGATGGTGTTCCATGATTTGCCTCCTGAATTGGTCATGATGAAGGTGAACCGGCGTGTGCCAGTGGCGAGTGAAATAGACGTGTTAATCAGGTTTCCGGAGGTGGAGAACTTCTTTACACCGTCGACCCAGACCTGCATTCCTGTGAGTGTCCCCTGGGGAACAGTCCCGCTCACCAGCACCGCTACCGGCGTAGTCACAGGGGCATCGCCAAACGGCGCACATACATTGAACATTCCGAGCACCGGGGCCGGGCACGAGGGAGTCTGAAATACCGGAGCGGCAGCCGCCCCGACAGAGCACACTACCAACAGCAAAGTACAAAGGGCTAACCTCATTGCAATCTCCTTTGATCAGGTAAGCCGGAGCAAGCAATCGGACGATCGCTCTGCTCCGCTTGCGGAAAAGAAGTTGAAGTCAGAATCGCCGCTCCACCTGCTCTCGATAGGGGATGTGGAGACGGGGCTAACTGCCGGCCTTGCAGTGTTTTCCGAGGTTTAGACGAAGAGGCGGAAAAATTCTGGGGAACAGATCCTGGAGCGGTACAGCGTGAAAATTCAAAGGCGAACTGGGACGTCCGCCTGTGAAAAGTTAATTTACTTCTTCATGGCCGTTTGCGGGCCGGATGTGGGATTCGATACCGCCTGAGGGGCATTGACTTCACTCATGCCCACTGGACGCAGAATCACCAGCTTTGATCGGCCTTCGCGTCCGCCGGGAAAGAACAGCATCTTGTGTGCGGGATCATAGGCAATGCTGTAGCCCTTCACATCGGTCGGCAGTTCGTGATCGGCAACGCCACGGTTCAAATCAATCGCCAGCACCGAACCGTCTCCGGCTGCGGCATACAGCAGGTTATCGGCTGGATCGAGCACCAGCGTATCTGTGCCACCGGGGGCGGCAATGCGGGAAAGCTCAGCGCCGGTATCGGCATTCAGCACCAGCACCGCATAACGCACCGCTACATACAGCTTGCGGCGGCCTGCGTCCAGCGCCATTCCTGTCGGCTCAGAGGCCGCCAATTTATAGCGCTGCACGATCTGGTTGGAATGGTCGAGCGCGGCAACCTCGTTTAAATCCTGAAAAGTCACCAGCAACTGCTGCCGGGCGACATCGTAGAGCATGTCCTCGGGAAGGGCATTTAAGTCTACGACGGAAGTTTCGGTATTAAGCTTCGTGTCAACCACGCTCAGGGCACGGGAGCGCAGGCTGGTGACAAACAGAGTCTTGGTTTCCGGCACCCACAACAGCTTTTCCGGAATGTATTTGACCGGGACAAGCTGTTCCACCTGCCAGTTCCTGCTGTTGATGACCGCAATGCGGCTGCTGCCCGCCAAAGCCACGTACACGCGATCGGCGGCGTCATCCACGGCAATACCTCTGGGATCGTTCACCTGAGAGATGCGGGCCACAACGCGCCGTTTGAGCGGGCTGAAGATTTCAATCGTATTGGTCTGCGGACGGGTGATGACCACCTGTCCGTTGGCAAAAGCAACCTGGCTGAAGCCGGGGCTTCCGGGCAGGTCCACCATGGCGACCTGCTTGAGCCGGGTGGCTGAGGCCAGCTATCGAGCAGCTTAGGATCAGGAATAGAAGTTTGCGATATAGCATGACAGGGTCTGCCATCAGGGTGTTGAGATGCGAGTAGAAGCAGTTCTGCTGCCCGAAGACATTGGGTAATTGAGTAACTTGGTAATTGGGTTATTGGCTGGTAAATGGTTAATTTGGTAACTGCTGCTAATTCGAGCCTAACCGCACTTTCCGGATAAGAAGACCGCCTATGAGCATCCTGGGTTGAAATTCCCCACTTACGAAATTACGCAATTACCCAATTTAAGCGAGGTTCAGCGCTCGTTTGAACGATCCGCGTTCTTTCTGGATTTTTTCCTGAAGCAGGGTAATGGCATATATGAGCTGTTCGGGACGTGGCGGGCAGCCGGGAACATAGATGTCCACCGGAATGACCTGGTTCACGCCCTGCACCAGGGCATAGTTATTAAATACGCCGCCGGAGGTCGCACAGGCGCCCATGGAGATCACCCATTTGGGCTCAGGCATCTGCTCCCAAAGCTGGCGGATGACCGGAGCCATCTTCTGCGATACACGGCCGGCAATAATCATAAGGTCAGACTGGCGGGGTGATGGACGGAATACTTCCGCGCCGAAGCGGGCAATGTCAAACCGCGAAGCGCCCATCGCCATCATCTCGATGGCGCAGCAGGCCAGACCGAATGTCATAGGCCAGATGGAGCTTTTCCGCATCCAGTTCACAACATTATCGAGAGTAGTGAGCACCACGCCCTGTGGCTGCTCGCTGCCGAACAGCAGCTCTTTCATGTGGTTGGTATCCGCCGGATAGCCACCGGTGTTCTGGTAACGTTTTACCACGGCGCCACGTTCGGTATTTGGATTCACAATATGATCGCTCATGACTTTTCCTATTCTAATTGGATGTGCCAGCCGAGTAAAAGATGAATGATTTGCAGGCTTTCTCACCGGCCTGCCTGCTGCCGAGTAAGATAAGTCTGTGGACAGCCCTCACCAGCACCGCATTCTCGACCAGTTCACCCGCCAGGCAGTTCCCTTCTCGCAGTCGCAATCCATTCGCAATCAGGAAGCCCTGAACCGTATCGTGCAAATAGCAGGCGCAGGCCCTGCCGATACGGTGCTCGACATCGCCTGCGGCCCGGGACTGCTGACCTGCGCCTTCGCCCGCGTGGTACGCCACGCGGTGGGCGTAGACATCACTCCCGCCATGCTGGACCAGGCACGCAAGGTGCAGCAGGAGCAGGCGCTGGAAAACGTAAGCTGGCAGCGCGGAGATGTTCTCGCCCTGCCCTACCCTGACCAGCATTTTTCCATTGTGGCTACCCGGTTCTCGTTTCATCATCTTCAGGACCCTCTAGCGGCGCTCAAAGAGATGAAACGCGTCTGCAAACCCGGTGGACGCATCGTAGTGGCCGATATGGCCCCGGCGCCGGACAAAGCTGCCAACCTTAATGCCTCGGAACGCCTGCGGGACCCCTCGCACGTGCGCGCTCTCACCGTAGCGGAGTTGAGCGATCTGTTCCGTCAGGCTGAACTTCCTGAGCCTCAGGTGGAAATGTACCGCGTGGAAGGCGAACTCGAAGACCTGCTGCGACGTTCGTTCCCGAACGAAGGTGACGCGGACAAGATCCGCCGCATCTTTGCAGACTCTCTCGCCGATGATTCGCTGGATCTGGCCACGCGTGAGGAGAATGGGCAGATTTTTTACAGTTTTCCGGTGGCGGTGCTGGCGGCGAAGAATCGGGTGATCGGGTGATTTGAGATCGGGTGATCTGTTTCCTTGACCCAAAGCAGAGTTCAGTAACCTCTCGAGAGTGTTTCAGGTGAAACATTCTTCTGCCACGTGGACCTTACATTTATCGCGGCCGTAGGGCTCCCTCGCCCTTCGGGCTCGGGATGTGAAAAAGATCAGTTCCACTTCTTCAACCGCGGCCAGTCTGTCTGCAAATTGAACTTCGGTTCGCGGCACAGATAGATGTCGTAGCGCTCATCCAGGCGCGAATAAGGGTTATCGGTGTGGCCTGCTACCTGCACGCTGCCGAACTCCTCGCGTTCTGCGCGTCCGTCACTGCCGAGAATGATCATGATCTCGCCGGTATAGTTGCGCGGCCCCCAATACCAATAAGACTGGTGATTGCTGATGGATTTGGGCAGGCCATAGCGCGGTCCGAAATAATCAATAGCGCCAGCCTCGCCGTAATTGTTGGCGAAAATGGCGGTGCGCGCCTGTTCCTGTGGTGAAAGCGTGTGATAGATGCGGGCCACCTCGCGCACCATATCTTCCCAGCCGAACTCGTCGGCGAAATATTGCGGCAGTGGTCCGGTGCGCTGGTTTTCTGCTCTGGGAGGTTCCAGGCCGAGCGCCTTCTGATAACGGATGTAGGTTTGCACCGGCAGTATCGGTGAAACTGTGGGCAATAGCACGGCCCCTGCCAATACGATAAGAACTACATAGGCGATTCTGCTCCAAGTCCAGCGTCGGGCAGTGAGGTGTTCAAAAGCAACCGCTCCGGCGGCGAACAGCATGGGATAGATGGGAGCAACATAATAATTCTTGCCTTTCAGCACAATGAACAGCGCAAGCACCACTACATAAGTCCAGCCAAGAACCCGGTAGCGGCGACCATTACGGCCCACGAAGAGCCAAACCAGTCCACCGGCCCACAGCGGAAACAGAATGGGATTCAGCATGGCGGCCTGATCGGCGATGAAAGCCACAGGGCCGCGCACAACGTCACGGTTGGTCATGCGGATGTTGTGCATCAACTCAAGAAATGGAAAGTGATGCCGGACCAGCCAGAGAAAGTCAGGCAGAAAAATGAAAAAAGCAGCCAGCGCTCCCAGCCACACCCAACGGCTTTTGAGAAAACGGCGCTCGGGCGTGGCAATCACTCCAACGATGACCCCGATCAGTAAAAAGACGATGGAATATTTAGCCTCGAATCCCACACCGGCCAGGATTCCGAACCACAACCAGTAACGCGATTCACCGCTGTTGATGGCCCGCAGCACGCACCACATACAGCCCATCCAGATCAGCGGTTCGAAAGCATTCATGGTGATCCAGTGGTGCATGATGGCGTAGATCGGAACGGGAATTACTGCGAGTGCAGCCAGTGCCTGGGCAAAGCGTCCTCCGCCCATCTCACGGGCCAGCACGCCAGCCAGCCACACCAGTGCCGCTCCCGCAAGTGCCGGCAGCAACCGCACCGCAAAAAGCGAATCGCCGATCGTGTGTCGCACCAGCCAGGCAAGAAACACCACCAGCGGAGGCTGGTCTACATAGCCCCAGGCCAGATGCTCGGAGCAAGCCAGATAGTAAAGCTCATCGCGAAAGATGCCGTAGCGGGTAATCGTGAGCAGTTGCAGCAGCAGTTTGGCAGCGGCCAGATAGAGCACCAGCGCCGGGCCGGAGAGATACCGGCGCTGTCGCCCTGCAGTCTCGGCCGTACTCACGGGTTCAGGACCACCTTGCCGAATTGCTCGCTCTTCTCCAGCCGCTCATGGGCAGCCGCGGCCTCACGCAGAGGGAAGCTCTTGTCCACCACGGCTTTCAACTTGCCGGAAAAAATGTGCTTCATGGCCTCGTGAAAGTCGCCCATGGTGCCCATGAACGATCCGAGAAAAGAGAGCTGCCTCGCAAACAGAAACCGGATATCGAAGCTGGCCTCGTAGCCGGTAGTGGCGCCGCAGGTTACGATCTGTCCACCGGGGCGCAGAGATTTCATGCTCTCATTCCAGGTGGCCTTGCCCACGTGCTCAAAAACAATGTCGCACATGGCCTTGTTGGTGATCTTCTTTACCTCATCCGCAATCTTCTGCTGGTAATGGTTGATCAGGTAATCAGCTCCCAATTCGCGCGAGCGCTCAAGTTTGGCTTCGTCTCCGGCAGTGGCAATCACCCGCGCATTGAACAGCTTGCATATCTGTATGGCGGCGGAGCCTACGCCTGAGCCTCCACCCAGCACCAGCACTGTGTCGCCGGGCTTGATGTTGCAGCGGCTCACCAGCATGTGCCATGCGGTCACAAACACCAGCGGCACCGAAGCGGCTTCGTCGTAAGTCAGTTCGTCGGGAATCGGCAGCACGTTCACGCGGGGCACGGCGATGTATTCGCAGTTAGCTCCATCATTCATATAGCCGAGGACGCTGAACTGCGGGCAGAAATTCTGCTGTCCGCTGGTGCAGGCCTTGCAGTGATTGCAGAAAGTCATGGGCGCGAGCAGGACGCGCTGCCCTACCTTGAGGTCGGTAATGTATTCGCCGACTTCGGCAATGTCCCCGGAAACGTCACTGCCATTGATGTGCGGCAGCTTCACTCCCGGCAGGCCTTTGCGGATGAACAGATCAAGATGATTTAACGCGCAGGCTTTTACTTTGATCAGTACCTGGTCTTTGCGAAGCTGAGGCTCGGGGACATCTTCGAATTTCAATACCTCAGGTCCGCCAAATTCATGGAAGCGCACTGCCTTCATCGGGCTCTCCTGGTGAAACTAGCGAGTTTAGCAGGGTTCACCATATCTCACCACGGAGACACGGAGGCACGGAGAAAACCAAAAGCTTGCGGGCACAGCGAGTACAAAAGATTTCACCGCAGAGTGCGCTGAGAGCGCAGAGGAGGGGAGAATTGCCAAAATTGCCATGAATGCCAAAATTGCCAAAATTGGAAAAGCAATCGATTCAAGCAGCAGCGGGAACGATGAGTGCGCGAGCGGGCAAGAAACTTAGCGCAAGTATCAACTCCAATGTTTGCCAAACCTCTGCGCTCCCTGCGTTCTCTGCGGTTGAAGCTCCTCTCCGTGCCTCCGCGTCTCGGTGGTTGAATTACAATGATTCCGTGGACGTTTACGAAGAGATCATCCGGCTGCGGCAGCAGGGACGCAAGGGCGCATTGGCCACCATCATCAACGTGCGTGGCTCCATTCCTTCGTTCGAAACTGCCAAGATGCTGGTGCGTGATGATGGCTCGATTGTCGGCACCATCGGCGGGGGATGTGTGGAAGCCGAGGTATGGCAGGCGGCCCGCGACATCATGCAGACCGAAAAGCCGCAGACGATGACTTTCAATCTCAATAACAATCCCAAATACGATACCGGGCTGGTCTGCGGAGGCACACTGGAAGTCTTTATCGAGCCGGTGCTGCCGGTTTCCACGCTCTATATTTTCGGCGCCGGGCACGTCGCCTTCAGCCTCTACAAAGTGGCGCGGCTGGCCGGCTTTGAAGTGGTGATTACCGACGACCGTGAGACTTACGCCAACCGCGAGCGCTTCCCTGAAGCCCGCGAAGTCTATGCCGACGAATACGAGCAGGTCATGGCGCAGCTTGCGCCCAATGAATCTTCTTACATCGTGATTGTCACCCGCGGCCATCGTGACGACATGCGGGTGCTGCGCTGGGCCGCTGAAACTCCGGCACGCTATATCGGCATGATCGGCTCGCAGCGCAAAACGATCGCCATCTATAAAGAGCTGGAAAAAGAAGGCATCGCCGCAGAAAAACTGGCGCGGGTGTATGCGCCGGTAGGCCTCGATATCGGCTCCATCACGCCCGAAGAGATTGCCATCTCTATTGTGGCGGAGATGATCGCCATCCGGCGCAACTCGGAAACGCCTCTGCCCCACATGAAAAGCGCCAAAGCCGCAGAGATGCTGAAACAGTCGTAGCCGCTCCGTTCCCAAATCAGTTCAGAGCCGTCGAAATCGGCTTGTAGTATCTTTGAGCCATGCACCTCGCACCATCGTTTGCAGGCGTAATTCTGGCTGCCGGGTCCTCGACCCGCATGGGATACGACAAGGCCCTGCTGCCCTGGAATGGCGGGTCTTTTCTTTCCAGCGCCATCCGTGCCCTGCAACCTTTTACCGAATTGGTCATCGTGGTGGCTGGCGAGAATGCCGCCAATCTCGAACCGATCGTGAATGCCCATGCGGCTTTTCTGGTGAGGAATCCTCATCCCGAGCAGGGCCAGTTCAGTTCCCTGCAAATCGGGCTGGAAGCCGTGCTCAATCGTGGACGCGATGCGGCACTGGTGACACTTGTAGACCGTCCTGCGCCGAGTTTGGCAACGGTGCAGCAGTTGAAAAATGAATTCCTTAGCTCCGATCGCCAGACTTGGGCGGTAGTTCCCGAATATGCCGGCAAGCATGGCCATCCTATTGTGATTGGCCGGGAAATGATTGAAGCTTTCCTGCGCTCTCCCGCCAGCAGCAACGCCCGCGATGTGGAGCACGCCCATCAGGACCGCATCCGCTATGTGGCTGTGAATGAGCCGCTCGTAACAGTCAATGTGAATACCCCTGAAGAATTCCAGCAACTCCAGGCAGGAACCATTGTTGAAAACTAACTCTGCTGCCATGAAAACCCTTTCTGCGGCGGCCTCTGCCTTCGTAGATTCAGTTCTGGCGCTAAAGCCCAAAGTCGCCGTCTTCGATTGCGACGGCACGCTGTGGGCCGGAGACTCGGGCGCTGACTTCTTCTACTGGGAAATCGAGCGTGGCCTGGTTCCGGCAGACGTAGGACGCTGGGCCGTCGCCCGCTACGACGAATACAAGGCCGGCAAGGTGGATGAAGAAACCATGTGCGGCGCAATGGTCACCATCAATGCCGGAGTTCCGGAGCAGGCGCTGGAACGGCGCCGCAGAAGAGTTCTTCTCCAGTGTTGTCGAACCGCGCATCTTTCCCGAGATGATGCAGTTGAGTCATCGTTTGGCCGATGCCGGATGCGACATATGGGCAGTCTCCTCCACCAATGTCTGGGTGGTGCGCGCCGGAGTGCAAGGGTTCGGCATCCGTGCTGATCACGTATTGGCGGTGACCGTAGAAATCGAGAATGGCCGGGCCACTGACCGGCTGATACAGGTGCCGACTGATGAAGGCAAGGCGCGTGTAATTGGCCAGACACTCAGTGTGCCGGTGGACGTGTGTTTCGGAAACTCCGTCCATGATGCCGCTATGCTGGAGATCGCCGGACATGCTTTCGCGGTGAACCCGACGCCAGCGCTGGAAGAAGAGGCCCGGCGAAAAGGCTGGAGGATCTATTGGCCGCAGCAAAACGAAAAAGCAAAAGCGTAATCAAACCCGCCCCAGCTATCTTTCGGTACTACGTGGCCACCAGCGCCGATGGCTTTATTGCTGAAGAGAATGGCGGCTTCGAATGGCTGCACGACTACCTTGACGTGGATTACGGCATGGCGCAGTTCATGAAAAGCGTCGACGCCATCATCATGGGCCGAAAGACGTATGAGCCCACTTTGAAGCATCAGGGCGCAGCCTCTTCTCCCGGTAAGCGTTGCATCGTGCTGTCATCCAAAATCAAGAGCGGGCCGTCAGGCTATGAGTTCTGGTCCGGTCCGGTGGGTGATCTGGCAAAACAACTGGTGGAGCAGGGCCCACGCAATATCTGGATCATGGGCGGAGGGGTTACGGCCTCAGCCTTTTTTGAAGCAGGGTTTCTCGATGAGGTGGAGCAATACGTGATGCCGAGGTTTCTGGGCCGGGAATTTCCATGTTTGCGCCGCTTTCCCGTCATGCGCTGCTGGAATTGATCGAATCAAAAACTTTCAAGAATGGCGCGGTCATGCTCCGCTATCGGGTGAAGAAATAACTATGCGCGGCAGCTTGCGCTATTTTGCAGGTTGCTTGAGCTGATTCAACACCGCAGCCAGAGCATCCAGGGCCAGATAGGCGCCGTGCTGTGATGCATTGGGCAGCCCGCCCAGCTCTTCCACCAGTTGCTCACGTCTGATCGCTTTGGCTTCGGTCAGAGACTTGCCCTTGATCAGCTCTGTAAGACAAGACCCGGCGGCAATCGAAGCCACGCAGCCGCGCGTGCGAAAGCGTACGTCCTCGATTGAAACGCGATCTGCGGAAAGTTTGACCCACAACTTCATGATGTCGCCGCAGACCGGATTTTCGGTGCGCGCCTCGGCATCCGCGCCTTGCAGTTCGCCTACATTGCGCGGATGTTCGAAATGATCGAGCACTTTTTCCGAATAAGACATTTGTTTCTATAATCGCAATGATGCCAGAAAAGGGGCTTCCGCTGCGAACGGGCATGAGCAATTTGGTAATTGGATAATTCGGTGATCTGACGGCGAATGTTGGTGATCATGAGGTTCGGGTTAACTTACCCAAGTGCTCCGTTTCCTCAGTTCCTCTGTGTTTCAAAGGTTTTCTGCCGATGAAAGTTGAGAAGGGCACAGTTCGAGCACCCGAGATTGGACGCATCTGGTTCAACTCGCCGCCGCTTTCGATGCGCCAGCTACGCGGGCGCGTGGTGCTGGTAGATTTCTGGGACTATACCTGCGTCAATTGCATTCGCACTTTGCCTTACATCAAAGAATGGCATGCCCGCTATCGTGGCCACGGCCTGACGGTCATTGGGGTGCACACGCCTGAATTTGTGTTCGCCCGTTATGAGAGCAACGTTGAGCGCGGCATTGAAGAGTTTGGACTGACCTATCCGATTGTCGTAGACAGCAACAACGAAATCTGGGAAGCCTTTGCCAACCGTTATTGGCCTACCAAGTACCTGATTGATGGCGAGGGCTACCTGCGCTACGCGCATTTCGGCGAAGGCGCATACACTGAGACGGAACAGACGATTCAGGAACTCCTGCGCGAAATCAATCCTTCCGCTGTGTTGCCGCCCATCATGGACCCTTTGCGCGATACCGACCGGCCTGGCGCAGTATGCTACCGCCCGAGCAGCGAACTGTACCTCGGACATCGCCGCGGACGCATCGGCAACCCCGAAGGCTTCAGCGAAGACCAATCAGTCCATTACTCCTACTCGGGAGAAATGAAAGAAGGATTCTTCTACGCTCACGGCGACTGGACGGCTACGGGAGACCATCTGGAATCCGCCGGTAATCAGGAAGCACGCATCACTCTGAGCTACTCGGCTGCCGCCGTGAACCTGGTCATGGCTTCGTTCAACAAGCAGCCTCGCGAGGTAGAAATCCGTCAGGATGGCAAGCCGCTATCAACCGCGATCGCTACGCCTGACATTTCTTTCCGCGATGGACGGAGTTTCATCCGTGTCGTGCGTCCACGCATGTACTCACTGGTAGACAACCACGACTTTGGCACGCACACGCTGGAATTGATTACCCATGAACCGGAGCTGGCGCTGTTTGCCTTCACCTTCACCAGTTGCGTAGACCATGAATTCTCGGGCGCCAACGTATGAAAGCAACGCTATGAAGCAAGTCGTGGCCGCGCTCATGGTGCGCAATGATAATGAAATCCTGATCTGCCAGCGGACCAAACACCAGCCGCTGCCGCTCAAATGGGAATTCCCCGGCGGCAAGATCGAGCCCAGTGAAGGCCCCGAGCAGGCCCTGTACCGTGAACTGGAAGAAGAACTCGGCATTCATGCCACCATCGGAAAGAAAGTCACGACCATTCACCATAATTACGGCAAGGGCAACGCCGTGGAGCTTCATTTTTACCTTGTGGAACAATTCGAAGGAGAGATCGTCAATCGGATTTTCAATGACGTCCGCTGGGTACAGCGCACGGAACTCCCCAACTTCGATTTTCTTGAGGCGGATGTGGGTTTGGTGAAGGACTTGGCTTCTTCGTGAATCCTTTGGAACAACAAAACCTTTGCCGCGAATTACGCGAATTTGCGCGAATCTTTTTCGAGGTTTTTCTGCGCCTGGTTGTTTGAAGAGAACACACGTTATCCAAAGAAACTTGTAAGATAGGTTTCTTCGCTTTGCTCGGGACAACGAAAAGAAGCAAAAGAGATTCGCGTGAATTCGTGTAATTCGCGGCAAAGCTTTTTGTGTCCACTACGAAAATGACAAGGCAGCCCAAGTGTTCTTCATGGCAGTAGGGTTCCTTCGCTGCGCTCGGGACGAAACAAAGGCTCGAGAGGCGAAAGCTCAAGCAGGCTGGTTCACCGCCACATAAACAACGGTCAACACAATCAAAATCCCCACGGTTGCCCAGGCAATCACATTGAACATTTTTGAATTTACGTATTTCCCCATAAGGCTGCGTTTATTGATCAGCAGCAGCATATAGATGAGCACCGGAGGCAGGAGAACTCCGTTCAGCACTTGCGAAAGAATGGAGAGCTTGATCAGCGGCAGCCGGGGAATGAGCGTAACGCCCGCGCCCGCGCCCACGAGAATCGTGTACATCCAATAGAAAACCGATGCCTCGCTGAATTTTTTGTCCAGCCCCGATTCAAAGCCCAGCCCCTCGCAAACTGTATAGGCAGTAGACAAGGGCAGAATGGACGCGGCGAACAACGACGCATTAAAAAGTCCGGCGCCAAAGAGCAGCGCGGCGTAATGGCCCGCCAAAGGCCCGAGGGCGCGTGCCGCGTCACCAGCATCATTGATTACCTTATGACCGGAAGCAAAAAGCGTGGCGGCGCAGGCCACGATAATGAACCAGGCGACGATGTCGGTAAAAAAGCAGCCAAAGATCACATCCAGACGGGAGGCCGCGTATTGCCGCGCGGTTACGCCTTTCTCGACCACCGATGCCTGTAGATAAAACTGCATCCAGGGTGCGATGGTAGTGCCGATCACTCCCACCAGCATGTACACATATTCTTTGTGCCAGACGCTTCTATTCAGGGGTGGGGCAACCGTAGATTTGAGCGCATGAGTCCAGTCGGGATGCGCGAGAAACCCGGCCACGATATAGCAGATATAGAAAAACGAAGCGCCCAGAAAGATCTTCTCAACGGTCTTATAGTTGCCCTTGGTGACGAGCAGCCACACTCCCGCGGCGCAAACAGGCACGCTGAGATATTTGGAAACACGAAACAGTTCCATGCTGGTGGCGATGCCCGCGAACTCGGTGATCACGTTGAGGAAATTCAGGGCCACCAGCAGGGCCATGACAAAGAAGGTGGCCCGCAGCCCGTATTCTTCGCGAATCAGGTCGCTGAGCCCTTTACCGGTGACCGCGCCCATGCGCGCACACATCTCCTGAACTACGATCAGGGCGATGGTAATGGGAATGATGCTCCAGAGAAGGGTGTATCCGAACTGGGCGCCGGCAGACGAGTAGACATAGATGCCGCCGGCATCATTGTCAACGTTTGCGGTGATAAAACCAGGACCGATTACAGCAAGAAGGAGCAGGGTCCGGGTCTTCCAGCTCTTGAGCCATTTCATCGGATACTTTCATGCAGAATTGAACCACCTGTTCGCAGAATAAACCGAGCAGCGGGAATTTAGCAATTAGCAAAGAATTAGCACTCAGCAATTAGCATTCAGCCCTTAAGGTTCTTTCAATCCCTCGCCGTCCTTGGATGTGTCTGCTGCTCGTGTCCCAATAAGACAAAGTCTTGCGGGATTTGAGCAATTTCCCGGCAACCTCAGGAGAGAGGGAATATGAAGATCGTGTTAATAAGCGCCCTGCCCAAGCAGTAAAAAGATTCGCGTCTATTCGCGGAATTCGCGGCAAAGCACCTATGCGTTCACGAAAATGTTCAGGGCTGAGTGCTAATTGCTGAGCGCTAATTGCTTCTTCACAGTCGACTACGCAATAAACTAATCACATCGTCGGCCGTGATGATGCCGGACATGCGCTGGTTTTCGTCGAGCACCGGCAGGGTGAGCAGGTTGTACTTGTCGAACATTTCGGCCACGTCTTTGTCGCTCGCGCCCGCTTCACAATAGATCACGTGCTCAGGGCTGAGCACAGCCAGCATGGTTTCAGGCGCGGTGAGTACCAGATTCACCAGCGGCACAGCGCCGACCAGTTTGTTCTCGGCATCCACCAGGAAGATGGTGCTGATGCTTTCGGGTTCGCCATCGAACTCGCGCAGCTTCTCAATGGCGGCTGCCACGATGGCATCCGGAGCCAGTGCCAGATACTCGGTGGTCATGCGCCCGGCGGCGGTGTTCTCCTTGAAGGCCAGCAGCTCAGAAACTTCTTCGCGCTCCGCCGGTTCCATCTCTTCGAGAATGTCTTCTGATGTCTCGCTGGGCAGGTCGCCCAACAGATCGGCGGCGGCATCGGGATCCATTTCTTCCACAATGTCTGCGGCCTTGCCCGACTCGATGGAACTCATCAGTTCCACTTGTAACCGGGGATCGATTTCTTCCAGGGCTTCGGCAGCCACTTCTTCATTAAGCGAGCCAAAGACAGCTTCGCGCTCGGCAGGGGCAAGTTCTTCGAGAATGTCGGCAATGTCGGCTGGATGCAGGCGTGACAGGCGCGCATATTCCAGCTTGAGATGGACGCGGCGGGCAGGATCGGTCTCGATCAGATCTACAGCTTCCCAGGGAATGCCGCGCTCCGGCATGCGGGCGGCCAGGGCTTCCACGGCCTTTGCGGGGGCCACTCCTTTGAGCAGGCGGCGCACCGCGCCGCGCAGTCCGGTATCCACCAGCCCTATCTTGACCTTCAGACTGCCGTTGTGCGGCTCCGGATACAGGTCAACATCGTTCACGCGCACTACTTTGCGGCCATGGACATCAATGATCTGCTGGTCGAGCAGGTCGCGTTCCAGCAGCAGCAAACCTTCTGAACTGACCAGCGGCGGCCATTCATCGAACCTGCTTTTGGTGCGCACCATCCGGCCATCCAGCTCCACCAGCGCTTTGATAGGTACAAGCCGGTCACCGTCAGAGGTCTTCACCACGAAGTCGGAAATGCGGTTGGGGTCGTCCTGGGGCGAGATGGCGAGTTCGCGCACACGTCCGGACAGGGTCCCGGTCGAATCGTAAACCGGAGCACCCAGAAGGGCCGAAAGTGCGACTTCTCCCACCATATCCGCAGCATACCCGATGTTCACTGGAGCTTCCAAACAGAATCACTGAAATGGGTGTTCCGGGTGTCCGGTTTGACATTTCACCTTCCAGCTAGGCAAACTACGGCTTCGCCCTTTTCCGTTCAGCGAACCAGCCCCAGGTCCTTAAAACAACTTTGTGAACAGCCGCGCAAAACACCGGGTTTCATACACGCTGGACTCAACCTTGGAAAGTGTTAACAAGGCTGAAAAAACCGCGCTGGAAATGGCAGTGCACGGGGGCTTTGGAGAAGACCAGCAGCATCATATTGCTATGGCGGTGCGGGAGGCCGCGGTCAATGCCGTGCTGCACGGAAACGCATACGACCCGCAGAAGAAATTTTTTGTGGCTTATGAAATGACCCCTCAGTCCATGGTGATTACCATCACCGACCAGGGCAAAGGGCTGGATGAGGAGTCGGTTCCGGACCCTCTGGCCCCGGAAAACCTGATGAAGCAGTCCGGACGGGGCATCTTCCTGATCCGCTCGTTCATGGATGAGGTCACGATCAAGAACCTGAAGCCCGGAACAGAGATCACATTAATCAAACATATAGGTACCAAGGAGGAACAAAAGTGACAATGAAAGCTACCAACCGGCAGGTGGATGCCGTGACCATTGTTGACCTGAGCGGCCGCATTACCCTTGGAGAGGGCAGCGTGGTGCTCCGCGATACGATCCGCGATCTGGTCAGCAAAGGCCGCAACAAGATCCTGCTCAACCTGGGCAATGTCACTTATATTGACAGCTCCGGGATCGGTGAACTGGTGAGCGCCTTCACCACGGTGCGCAACCAGGGCGGCGAATTAAAGCTGCTCAACCTGACCAAGAAGGTGCATGACCTGCTCCAGATAACGAAGCTCTATACCGTCTTCGACATCAAAGACGACGAAGCAGCAGCCGTCCAGTCCTTCACCAAGTAAACCTTCCGGCAGGCGGTGTTCCCGCCTGCGCTTCCCTTTTTTCTATGCCCAGAATCTCACGCCTTGACCGCAGCCAGGTAGATGATGAAGTCGGCGCTATTTATGACCACTTCATGAAGGTGCGCGGCAACGTACCCAATATGTTCCGGACAGTGGCCCATCGTCCGGAGATCATGAAGACCATGATTGCCCACTTCCGCGCGGTCATGGAGACTGGCACGGTGCCAGCTAAGCTGAAAGAACTGGTGATTGTAAGAACGTCGCAGATCAACCACTGCGAATATTGACTGGCCTCGCATACCGTCTTGGCAAGACGGCTGGGCTGGAGCGAAGAGCAGATCAACAACCTGCACCACTTTGAGCAGCGCACTGATTTCACCGACAGGGAAAAAGCAGCGCTGCGCCTGGCCGAACGCGTCACCGGCGACGCCCACTCCATTGACGATGCACTGTGGGCCGACCTGCGCCGGCATTTTGACGAAGGCGAAATCATAGAACTGCTGGCCGCGATTGGACTGTTCAATTATTTCAATCGCTTCAACGATGCATTGATCATGGAGCCCACGAAGTAGATTTTTGGGTGATCCTTTCATTTCACCCGGATTCTTCGTAATCCAGACACGTTATTCGCGCAGCTGTCCCCACCCCTCAAATCAGTGTGAATCAGTTCCATCAGTGTTATCAATGGCGAGATTTTTGGCTCTGCTCGATTGGGTTTCTGTTGCAACTCGAAAAGGGTTTCTAAACTCCAATCCTGCATGAAGTCCATCTGGATCGCAACGCTTGTCTTCTCTACTTTTCTGATCGCCTGCAATCAAGACACGAATAAAACTCGTGACGAAGCTGCGCGTGCGGCTGCGCAGCTCAAGCAGGACAGCAAGGTAGTGGCCAAGGAGTTGAAGAAGGACGCTCAAGAAGCAGGCCGCCAGGGCAAAGCCGCTGCCGAGGGCGTGCGCGAAGGCTTGCACTCCGACTCGAAAACCGTGGACGTGAACTCCGCTTCAAAAGATGAGTTGACACAACTGCCCGGCATCAACGAACGCGCCGCAGACAGCATTGTCGCCGGACGTCCGTACCAGTCGAAAGACGACCTGGTTTCAAAGAAAATCATTTCCGAAGACGAATACCAGAAGATTCAGGACAAGATCACGGCCAAATAATCCCGCCTTCATCAGCGTCATCAGCGAAATCAGCGGTAAAGGCTTTTGCCTTTGTTCTTCGTTTTCACACTAAGAACGTATAATGCCTCTGCCCGATGCAGCCGAAACTTCATCCCCGCCTGATGCTTGCGCTGCTGACCGGTCTCAACATTCTGAATTACATTGACCGCGCGGTCCTGTTCGGCGTCCAGCCGATGATCAAGCAGGAGTTCGGTGTATCTGATAAGCAGATCGGCCTGCTTACCAGCGCTTTCTTTATCTGCTACATGATTGCCGGGCCATTCATTGGCTGGCTGGGCGACCGCTGGCCGCGAAAACATATTGTGGCCACCGGCATTCTGATATGGAGCGGGTTCACGTTGCTGACCTGGGTCACGCATACGTTCAATGAACTGCTCTTCCGGCACACCATTGTAGGCATCGGCGAAGCCAGTTATGCGACCATCGCTCCGGCCCTGATCGCCGACCTGTTTCCTGTAGAGCGGCGGGGGCGCATGCTGGCCATCTTCTATCTCGGACTGCCGTTTGGAACTGCACTTGGGTTCCTCATGGGCGGCACACTCGGCGAGATGTACGGCTGGCGAGTTCCTTTCATGGTAGCCGGCATTCCCGGATTTCTGCTGGCACTCGTACTGTGGTTCTTGCCGGAACCGCCGCGCGGGATGAGCGAAGCCGAGGAAACCTCCGTGGCGCGTTCTACCCTGTCCGGGCTGGCGCGGAATGGCGCCTTCCTCACCGCGACCCTGGGCATGGCCATGTATACGTTTGCCATTGGCGGTCTTCAGGTATGGATGCCGACGTTCCTCGAGCGTGTACGTGGCGTGCCATTGGCCACCGCCGATCGCGTCTTTGGCGGCATCGCCGCATTCAACGGAATTGTGGCCACGCTGATTGGCGGATGGATGGGTGACCGGCTGCTCAAGCGTTATGCCGGGGCTTACTACACTTTTTCCGGCATAGCCATGTTTATCTCTGTCCCGCTGATGGTGCTTACGGTGTACATCACGGGAAGCGCGTTGTATCCGGTGATGTTTCTGGCGATGTTTTTCGTGTTGCTCGGCACCGCGCCCAGTAATGCCGCTGTGGTGAATGCTGTGAGCGCGCGCATCCGCGCCACGGCGCTGGCTGTAAACCTGTTCATCATTCATCTGCTGGGAGACGCGACCTCGCCTTACATCATTGGCGCCATTTCCGATAAAGCGTCGCTACAGACCGGCTTCTGGGCGGCGTTCGTAGCCGCGGCCTTCTCCGGCGCGCTCTTCATGTACGGAGCACGCTTCGCGCCCCGCCTTTCCACGTCGAGCAATGCAGCGCAGTGAGCCGATAATTGACAGCTTGAATTATCTTCGCAGTGCTATGTCCGGGATATGGTTACACTTTTCTTTCTCGGCCAGCGCGCCTCGACTGTCGTCCCGATGCCGCCGCGAGGACGGAATATGCCTTTCACCATTACCCATTTGGGACGGGCGGCGCGCACCACATCTTCCATCACGCGATTGACGATGTTTTCCTGAAAGATGCCGAGGTTCCGGTAGTGGAGCAGATATTCTTTCAATGATTTAAGCTCCAGGCAGAGCTTACTGGGCATATAGCGGATCTCGAGCGTGCCAAAGTCCGGCAGTCCGGTCTTGGGGCATACCGAGGTGAATTCCGGTACGTCCACCAGAATTTCATAATCCGGGAACTGGTTGGGCCAGGTATCAATCTCGGGGAACTGGTGGTCGAGTCCCGCTTTGGCATGGTGCTCGGTATAGCCGGTGCGATTAGGCATCGTTTCTATATTAGCAACTGGATTGATGTAACTGAGCAGTTCTGCTGAACATCCAATAGAGGAATTCAGTCGTAACAACCGCCAGCTACATTACTGTGCGCGCCTGTGCAGGCAATAGCAGGTCTCGATTTGTAGGCTCAAGTGAAGCTGTTTATTTATACTGAACGTTTGGACGAATGGTAAGAAAAACTACCAGCTTTGTTGACCGCCATCACCTGGTGCTCGCCGTGATCGGGGCAATTCTCGCCCTGCTCTTGTTCTCGGGCTGGATGATGCGCCGAGGCGTAGTGCCGGTGCGCGTGGAAAAAGTCGTACGGCAGCAGATTTCCAACGTGATCTCCACCAACGGCAAGGTGGAACCGGTGCAGAACTTTCAGCCGCATGCGCCTGCTCCAGCTATCGTAAAGCGGGTGCTGGTGCATGAAGGCGACCGGGTGAAACCTGGCCAGATGCTGCTTCGAACTTGACGACAGCAACGCCCGCGCCCAGGCGGCCAAAGCCCTGGCCCAATTGCGCGGAGCCGAAGCCGATCTGCACGCCGTAAACGCAGGAGGCACGCAGGAAGAACTGCTGACCAATCGCGCCGACCTGGTAAAGGCGCAGACCGAGCGTGACGACGCACAGCGCAACCTGCAGGCGGTGCAACGTTTGCAGAAGAATGGCGCTGCCTCGCCTGCCGAGGTGGAACAGGCAAGCAACCGTCTCAAGAAAGCTGAGGCAGATATTCAACTGCTGCAATCGAAGCAGAATGGACGCTACTCCACTCCCGAAATAGAAAAAGTTCAAGCCACGGCCAGTGAGGCCCGCGCCGCCTACGCTGCCGCGCAGGAGCTTTTGAAGAATTCCGATGTGCGCGCCCCGTTTGCCGGAACGGTGTACCAGTTGCCGGTAAAAGCCGGATCCTACGTGAACGCGGGCGATCTGCTCCTCTTGATGGCCAGCCTCGACACCGTTCAAGTGCGCGCCTTCGTAGATGAACCGGAAATTGGCAAGCTGGCCAAGGGCGAGAAAGTAGACATCACTTGGGACGCTCTTCCCGGCCGCACATGGGACGCCAATCTCACCAGCATTCCCACAGTGGTAACCATGGTCGGAACGCGGTCGGTCGGCGAGATTACCTGCGAGATTTCCAACACCGACCACAAGCTGCTGCCCAATGTGAATGTGAACGTAAGCATTGTCACCAACCGCCGCGACAACACACTCACCGTCTCACGCGAAGCCGTGCACGATTTTGACGGCAAACGCGTGGTATACGAAATTGCGGACGGAAAGATCAAAGCACATGAGGTGCAGACCGGCACCTCTACCCTGACGCGCGTTGAAATTCTGGGAGGGATCTCGGAAGGCACAGAGATCGCTCTGGGCGCGGTGAATGCACAGCCATTGCGCAATGGCATGGAAGTCAAGGTGGTTGAACGGTGAAGTTGGTCCGGGCCCTGTCGTTTATCTTTTTGTTACTAGCCGCAGTGAGCGGCGCATGGTCGCAAGCTAACCCTGCTGCCCTGCTCGAAGCCGGCCGGGCAGATGAAGCATTGCAGGCGCTAAACAGCCGGGCACAGAAAAACCCTTACGATCATCAGGCCTATAACCTGATCGCGCGAGTCTATTTTCAGCTTCAGCACTGGGACGATGCCATCCGCGCTGCCGAAAAATCCACCACTCTCGATTCACAAAACAACCAGTATCACCAATGGCTAGGCCGGGCTTACGGCGAAAAAGCCGATGTAGTCGGACCAGTGCATGCGATCAGCCTGGTGCGAAAAGTAAAAGCTGAGTTTGAAAAAGCGGTCGCACTCGACGACGCCGGAAAAAATCTTTCTGCGCGCTCCGATCTCGCCGAATTCTATACAGAAGCTCCCTCGATCATGGGTGGAGACAAGACCAAGGCACGCCAGTTGGGTGATTTCATCATGAAATCCGATCCCGGGCTGGCGCATTACATCTACGCCCGCCTTGAAGAGAAACAAAACGATAAGACCAAAGCCGAACAGGAATTTCAGGCTGCGATTGCCGAAGCTGGCAAAGCGGCGGCGCACCACTGGGTAGATCTGGCTTCGTTCTACCACCGCCAGGGCAGGTTGGCGGATATGGAATCGGCTATCAACAAAGCCCTGGTCGCGCCCCGGCAGAACAGCACATTTTTATTTGACGGCGGCTCGCTGCTGCTGGATGCAGGAAGGAATTATCCGCTGGCCATTGATCTGCTTCACCGTTATCTTGCCTCCAACGATTTGAGCGAAGATGCGCCTGCATTTCAGGCCCACTACCTGTTGGGCCAGCTTCTCGAAAAACAGGGTGACCGGCGCGGCGCGGCCCAGGAATATCGGGCAAGCCTCGCTTTGGCCTCGCAGTTTCAGCCCGCGCAAGATGCGTTGGCAAAACTTTCCCGATAGAATTTCGTTTTCATCATCAGCTCTTACTAACAGGTGATTTCCATGAGATTCAGTGTGCGTCTGCTGGCCGCTCTCGGCTGCTTACTTTCTTCACTGCCATTGATCGCGCAAGACTCTGCTCTTCCCTTTCGCACGGCGATCGAGTTGGCCTTGAAGCACAGCACCACTACCGGCATCGCCAATGCTGACATCCAGCGCGCCCGCGCCAATTATTCGCAGGCCCGCGATCTTTATCTGCCCCAGTTCACCATCGGCTCAGGCCTGGCTTTTTCTTACGGATTCCCGCTGAGCCTGGAAGGAGCAGCGCCTTCCATCTTCAACTTCAATACGCAGGAATTTCTGGTGAACTTCGCCCAGCGCCAGTTTGTGAAGGCCGCCAAAACCGATATAAGCACCACGCAGGCGCAAAATGCCGACCGCCGTAACGATGTGATTATGGAAACGTCCATTGCTTATATGCAGCTCGACCTTCTGCAATCTTCTTTCAACGTACAGCGCGAGCAGCAGGACTTCTCCAGCAAATATGCCGACGTGGTGAACCAGCGCGTGCAGGCCGGTCTGGATGCCAGCGTAGAACTTACCCGGGCCAAGCTGGCTGCGGCCCGCACCCGCCTGGAGATGGCGGAAACCCAGACCGCCATGGACGAGGTGCGGCTGCGCCTCTCTCAGCTAACCGGTCTGCCGGTAAACCAGATTATTACCTCCACCGAAAGCATTCCCAAACTGCCCGAGGTTTCTCAGGATGCAGACCTGCCCCAGGAAGCGGCCCAGAAGAGTCCCGCGGTACTGCTGGCCAATCAGGCTGCTCTGGCCAAAGCCTTCCGCGCAAGAGGGGAAGAAAAACAGCTATACCCGGCCATTGATCTGGTGGCGCAGTATGCGGTGCTGGCCCGTTTCAACAATTACGACCAGTTCTTCCAGAAATTTCAGCGCCACAACGTAACTCTGGGCCTGGCCATTCGTTTTCCGTTCTTTAATCCCGCGCAGAAAGCGGTGGCCCGGGCGGCGGAGGCAGATGCCGCCAAATCGCGAAAAGAAGCTGAGGCAGTGAAAGACCAGGTCAGCACCGACACTCTGCGCCTGCAACGCTCGGTGCGCCAGCTTGACGCGGCTGAGGAGGTTTCCCGGCTCGAACATGAGTTGGCACAGGCCGATGTGGAGGCCACGCATGAGAAAATCCAGGCTGGCGGCGCTACCCTCAAAGACGAGCAGAATGCCAAGATCACCGAGCATGAGCGCTTTTCGACGTTCCTGAATTCCAGCTTTGAACTCGACAAGGCGCAGGTGCAACTTTTGCGCCAGATTGGGCAATTGGAAGACTGGGCGCTGGGCTCCCATAAGTAACGGCTTCATCCCCCAATTTTCAGGGTTCCCGCTTATCGCCCCGGCAAGACGGCTTACTGCATCCATTGCCCGCTCACTGTTAGCCTGTAACCGCTTGGATTCTTTACCGCTTAGGCAATTCAGCAATGATGGTAGTATAGGGCTTAGCCAAAATGCCTTTAAAAACATTATTCCTGAATCCGCCGTCATTTGAGAATTTCGACGGGGGCGCCAGTTCGCGCTGGCCTGCTACCCGGGAAATTGAGTCCTATTGGTATCCAGTGTGGCTTGCCTATCCGGCAGGAATGCTGGAAGGTTCCCGCCTGCTCGACGCGCCGCCGCACCATGTGAGCGCCGAAGAGACCATTGAACTGGGCAAGCAATATGAGTTCCTGGTGCTGTTTACCAGCACTCCTGGTTTTCCGGGTGATATCCGGCTGGCCACCAAGATGCGGGAAGCCAATCCCAACCTGAAGATCGCCTTCGTGGGACCGCATGTGACCACGCTGCCCGAGCGGTCGTTGCAGGATTGTCCGGTGATTGATTTTGTCTGCCGCCGTGAGTTCGATTACTCCGTAGTGGAGTACGCCAACGGCAAGCCGCTCTCGGAAATTCTGGGCATCTCGTATCGCGATGCCAGCGGTAAGGTGCTGCACAATCCCGACCGGCCTGACGTGCAGGACCTCGATGCCCTGCCCAATGTCACTGACGTCTATTACCGTGACATGGATGTGCGCCGGTATAACGTGCCCTTCCTGCTTTATCCTTTTGTCGCGCTCTACACCACGCGCGGCTGTCCCGCCCAATGCACCTTCTGCCTGTGGCCGCAGACGCTCAGCGGACATCCGTGGCGCAAGCGCTCCACCGACAACGTGGCCCGTGAGATGGCGCAGGCCAAGGAATACTGGCCGTGGGTGAAGGAATATTTCTTTGACGACGACACCTTCAACATTCAGAAGGCGCGCACCGTTGAGTTGTGCTCCAAGCTCAAGCCGCTGAACCTGACTTGGTCATGCACCTCGCGCGTCACCACCGATTACGAAACGCTGAAGGCGCAGCGCGAAGCCGGTTGCCGATTGCTGATTGTCGGCTATGAATCGGGTGATCCTCAGATTCTCAAGAACATCAAAAAAGGCGCAACCGTCGAGCGGGCGCGGCAGTTCACCAAAGACACCAAGAAGCTGGGCTTGACCGTGCATGGCGACTTTATCCTTGGCCTGCCGGGAGAAACCCGCGAAAGCATTCGGCGCACCATTGATTTCGCCAAAGAACTCGACGTGGAAACCATTCAAGTCTCTATCGCTCACGCCTACCCTGGCACAGAGATGTATGACTTTGCCAAGAAGAACGGCTTCATTGTGGGCACCGAGCGCATGGTAGACGACGGCGGTCACCAGGTGGCGCAGATTCAATATCCCGGGCTGCCCCGCGAGCACGTTCTGGAGATGGTGCACAAGTTTTACGATGAATACTACTTCCGTCCCAAGGCAGTCTTCCGCATTGTGAGGAAAGCGGCATTCAATTCAGTTGAGCGGAAGCGGCTCTACAAAGAAGCCAAATCGTTCATGAAGCTGCGCGCGGCGCGCAACCGTGCAGCCAAAGAAATGCGCGCAGAAACGAAACAGGAGTCAGACTCAGTAGCCGCTCACGCTTCATCCGGGGACTAACCGGTGAATCTTAGAAAGTATTTGGTCCTGCTGGCGGTCATGGCTTTTGGCGGCACCGGTGATGTGTTGCTGTCGCGCGGCATGAAGGGCCTCGGCCCGGTCAACCTGCATCACCCGCAAACTCTTCTAGCCGCTCTGGGCGATCCCTGGATTCTGGCCGGCATCGTGTGCCTTACCGGCTTCTTCGCTTCGTATCTCACCGCGCTATCCTGGGCCGACCTCAGCTACGTTTTGCCTGCCACCGCGCTGGGCTACGTGGTGGTGGCGCTGCTCTCAAAATATTTTCTGGGTGAAAATGTCACCGCCATGCGCTGGGTGGGCATTCTCTTGATTGTCGGTGGCGTCGGATGGGTCACCCGAGGCCCTTCTCTGACTGAACGGCCAGCCGAACAGGTTCCTCTGGGCGAACCGGAGCGCTCCGCATGAATGCTCTGGAACTCTGGGTCGCGATAGGCCTCATCGTGCTGGCCTCCAGCGCCGGTGATGTGCTGCTCTCCAGCGCCATGAAACGGATTGGCGATCTCGACGAACTGCGCTCCCGACGCGGTCTGCTGGTCGTGATCGGACGGGTCTTCAGCGAAAAGAAATTTCTCCTGGCCATTGCCTGCATGTCCATCGGCTTCTTCAGCCTGTTGACGGCGCTTTCCTGGGCCGACGCCAGCCTCGTCGCCCCAGCCTCCGCTTCTCTGACTTTCATTGTGAGCGCCATCATGGCCAAGCTGTTTCTCAAAGAAGACGTAGACCGCCGCCGCTGGATCTCAGCCCTGTTGGTCTGCGTAGGCGTAGTGCTGCTGACGCAGTAGCGTTCATAGCGCCGTCACAATGCAGACAATCCCATGCTGATTCTCATGATTCACGAAAATCATTGGTAGAGACGTAGCATGCTACGTCTGCTGCCTGCGCCACCACGGACTCAAGCGCAACATAAACAGACTCTGCGCTCTCCGCGTCCTCTGCGGTGAACGGCTCGTGCTACTGTTTCGGCAACGCCGGAGGCGTGTAATAGACCTTCGCTCCGCCGCTCTTCTCAACTTCATCCTTGAACGTAGTGCCGTAATCACGTTTGGCGTCCGATAGCGCCCACGCCTGCCGCTTGTAATTCCAGCTTTTCGGATTCAAACGTTGCGCTTCTTTGAAATGCGGTATGGCCTCGTTGAGATGTCCGGTCTTGTAAAGCTGCTCGCCCAGCCCGAACTCTGCCGCCGCCTGTCCAATGTTGGGATCGTTAGCCGCCAGCTTTTCCCGTAGTTCATTCTCGTTCATCACAAAGGAACTCTTGCTGCCTTTCTCCGCCCAGTCTTTCAATGCATTCACATACGGAGCCGAATCCAGGCCGTGAAAGCTCTTGAAACGATCGTCCACAAACGCAACTTCATTGGGACGCACAATGCGGCCCTCTTCATTGATCCACACGCCCGTAGGCACATTGACCATGCTGTAAAGCTTGGTGACCAGGTGTTTGTCGTCAATCAGCACGGTATAGGTCGGCTTGGCCGCGGTGATCCACTGGCCGGCATCTTTGACTCCGTTGGTGTCTTGCGCCACGGAGATGATTTCGAAGTTCTTGTCTTTCAACTGCTGGTAAAGTGCCTGCCAGCCTGGCAGGTCAAAGCGGCACCCTCACCATGAGGCCCAGGTGACCAGAAACACTTTCTTGCCGCGAAAGTCTGAGAGCGAGTGCATTTTGCCGGTGATGTCGGGCAGAGTGAAATCCGGAGCTTGCAGTGAGCTCAGGGTCTGCCGCTGGTCCGATCGCAGTCCGAAATACCAGACGTTCAAGGCTGCATCATGGGCCACCGGCTGGCCCACCAGATTGGCAAACGCGGTCAGATTGAAAAGGTCGCGCCCTGCATCTTTGCGTACAAATTCGCTCTTGTGCGCCTTGGGTATGGGGAAACAGAGTTTGTCGCGGCATACGCCCTGGGGTTTCATCTCAAAGCGCGTGGAGCGCGTGAGATCGCCAGTAGTAATCCAAAGCTGCCCTGCATCTGTGCCTGCCGAACTGACTTCGGTGGCGGCATCGTCATAGACGATCGTGGTGCGAACGTCGTTGTGCGTGCTCTTGTCCGCCGCCATGCACAACAGCGGCAGCAGAATAGCGAAAGCAGCAATCAGGAATTTCATGCCTGACATGTGTACTCCTCTACTTGCGGCTGGAATTATATATGCCTACTCATCTGAGTTCTTCATTCGTGCCAATTGGCGCGATTCGCGGCCATACCTTTACAACTGCTGCCGATCTCGTGGACAGGGCTGCACGGCACCGAGAGAAGCCGAAAGGAATTCAATGATCGAGAGTGAGCAGAAAGCGCCAGAGGCGCGACAAGAAGTTAGCCCAGTCCGAAGGGCTGGGAAGGCGTATTGAAGAAACAGAAGCGCCGGAGGCGCAAACTGCGGTAGGTCATCAAGCAAGTGCCGCGAGCAAGTTGGCGGGCAAACTGACTTTCGTAACTTGAGCGTGGCGAAATCTGCGAGAAAATCAAGGTTGATGCCCACCGAAGTAGCCACCGAGATAACCGATTCGCCAGCCGAGGCTTTGCCGGTCCCAGCGGCCCAGAGCCCGCAAAAACCGAATGCTGCGCTGTCTGCCTTGAAGCGCGTACCGAAATGGGCATACATGGCAGCGATCAGCGTAATACTGATCATTGCCATTTTCACGGTCTATAGCTTTCTCACTTCCGAGCCTGCCAAATTACGCATCGTCTACCAGCATAATTTCCGCTCCGCTGACATTTCGGTGGTGGTAGATGGCACAGTAGTCTATTCCGACACTGTAAGCGGCGGCAGCAAACGCCGTTTTGGAATCCTTGATAAAACCGGCGCCAGCCTGGCTCGCACAGTAGGCGTACCCACCGGCACCCATGCAGTGCAGGTGCATGTCCGCGCAGCCGGAGATGGCTTCGATCAGGCCAAAGTCTCCTATGCCGAGTTCACCGCAACATCAGACAATGTACTGCGCATCACTTCACTGAAACGAGGCGGCCTGAATCTCGCCTTTGAGGGCGGAGCCGTAAGCAAAGCCCCAGGTCTCGATCCGGACTCGAAGCCGTATTCGAAATCTGTTTTTTCGGTTTTCTTCAGCGTGCTCGGGACTATGCTCTCCGCCAGCGTCAGCTTCATGGTGCAGGAATTCTGGCGCAGTCACAAGCAGAGGTTAGCGAAGTAGCTTTTGTAGGAGCAATTAGCAAATTAGCAATCAGCATTCAGCCCTTGAACATTCCTGCCGTTCGCCCCGACCGAGTTCCGGTATCAATAAATCATCCAGAGAAACCTGCATCATTCACCAATTTGAAAATTCTGCTCCGACCGCATCGATCCGATGTGTCAGGACTGAGTCTCCCGATTACGCTTGTATCCGTATCGGCACCTTGTTTCTCAATCTAGTGGTTGGGACGGAAGATGGAATAGCGAAACGCCAGTCCGGCAGGACGACCGAAAGTAGCCCGGTCACGGAGCTTCTCAGATGCGCACCTCTTGCGCATCTGAGAGCGGAGTGCCGGGTAAGGAAGAAAAAGATTTGCTTCCGCTCTGCCGAAGGCTCGCGCGCAGCTCCTTCTTTTGGAGCGGAGCGCACTAAAACAATCTTCTATAACATTACAACGACCGTCGCATTACAAGATCCATGAACACGTTATTGAACCTCTTTTTGCTCGTCAGGCTGTGATAACGCAGGCTAGTAGCTAGCGCAGTAGCTAGTAGCTCTTCTCCAATCAGTGGCAGAGATTCATCGCAGATACGTATCATCCTGCTGGGCCCAATCGGCCCGCGGTGGACTGAACACATCGAGGATCACCACATCTTCCGGTGCTTCTGCTTCATGAGGCAGGTTCGGTGGGATACACACCAGCTCTCCTGCGCGCACCGTAACTTCTCCCTTGCCTTCAAACCGCAGCTTCAACGCGCCTTGCAGAATAATCGAGACCTGTTCATTCTCGTGCTGGTGCTTGCGCACAAATGCGCCCTTCTTCAGTTCAAAACGGGCAATGGTCACATTGGCCACCGACACAAACTGCCGCAGCAGCAGAGGATTCATCTGCTCACTCTTGATCTCATTCCAGGAAAGATGTTTCAGTTCGTTGCTCATGCCAACCAGTGTAGCAAGCATTCACGAGCTGGTATCCGATCCAGAAATGCGGAACGGTTCTCATTGGCCTGGGTGATGTGCTCGCGAGACATGGGATAATGTTTCAACTGCTCACCATGCTTCAATATTTGCGCCAACTCACGTTAGGCATGCTTTTCCTGGCTCTTCATCCCGCCTTCTGCCAGGCAGTACCCGCAACCGGTGCTGCGCACGATGGTTCTCCGCACAACGCTCCGTGCGCCAAACCCGCTGCCGTATTTGATATCGCCAACTACAATGGGCCTTTTAATAAGCTGGTGGCGCGCTTCACCAATAAGCTGGAAATCAAGACGGTGCATGTATCGCATCAGCACCATCCTCATGCACCCGCGGGTGTGTTCGCTCACAGCCGGAGAAAAATTTCACCTTTTTCTGAATGACAGCTTTGAGCCGGTGACCTTTCTCGATGCCGGATGGGACGCCGGCTGGGCCCAGCTTGCGCAACAACGATCCCTCCTTCGGACAAGGACTGGCGGGCTTCGGCAAGCGCTACGGCGCAGCGCTCACCGACGATTTCAGCGATAATTTTTTCAATACTTTTTTCTATCCGGCGCTCTTCCATCAGGACCCTCGCTATTTCCGCGTGGAGCACGGGCCGGTAACCGGACGCCTGGGTCACGCCATGCGCCACGTCTTTGTGACCCGCTCCGACTCCGGGGGCCTGATGTTTAACTTTTCCGAGTGGTGCGGCACCTTCAGCGCCAAGGCGTTGAGCAATCTTTACCATCCCGGCAACGAGCGCGGCTTTGGCACCGTGGCCCAGAGAACCGGACTCAACATCGCCACTGACATGGGCTGGGACGTAATGAAAGAATTCTGGCCCGAAATTACCCGCAAACTTCATCTGCCATTCCGGCCCAGCCCACCAGCCGGAGATGGGCAGTCAACGTCAAGTCACCAAAATCCCCGGTAGAGACGCAGCATGCTGCGTCTTCTTCCCGGCCAGCGCATTGCCACCCTCGCGACACACCTAATCCGGCAAAAACATGCCCGCCGTAGAGACGGTGCTCAGCACCGTCTCTGAGACGCGCCCTTGCGCGGCTCACAGATTTTGCGGTGGATGATATCGATATGAATGCTATTGCGGTTCCACATAGCGTGGAACACTGAGATTTTGGCTAGCAGCCAGCAGCTAGAAGCTAGAAGCTAACTATTGCTTCAACACCATCGAAGGCCGGTCGTAAAAATCAACTCTCACCGTGAACGATTTGCGCGCATCGAAAGCGGCTTTATCCACCGGATAAGAAAATACCGTCATGCCTGCATGAGAGCCTTTGGGCGCGATTTTCTGCTCTTCTTTCAGCGGCTCAATTTGTCCTTCGCCGAGTTGCGGGAATGCCTGGAAATAAGTTTTCAGGTCAGAGCGATGACGCGGCGTTGTCCTTATACTTTTTTCCGTCTGCCCCTTCCAATTCAGAGGTGATGTTTTTGATCCACAGCGGCTTTTCCGTCATGTTGTCGAACTTGATGTGTACCGCAACAATCACATTGCCTTGCTGGTCTGCAGAAATCACTTTAGTGATCGCTCCAGTGGCACTGGGAGTCTGCCGGTTCATGTAAGAAACAACCACCACCACAATCACAACTGCCACCACCGCGATCGCCACAGGGATAATGGGCGGCAATGTCCATTTGGCACTGTCCAATTCTTCCGTGATGGGAATATGCCCGGCGTCCCGCATGGATTGCCCCGTTTGGGGCGGCTGCGACGAAGCATTCGTAGGCTGCGGAGTATGTGGGGGAGAAGCCGGTTTTTGTTCGTCAGGCATGGTAAGTCCCTCTAGCTCAGATTCTATTGTGAGATGCCGGTATTGAGAAGGCGTGCAGAGTACTGGGAACCATGGCCGCCATAATCCTCGGATCCAGAGCGGACCCGGCGGATCACCGTATGGCGCATCAGTCTGGTATTTCCCCACCGGCTTTGTTCGCGCCTGCCTCGTCCAATGTCTTTCTGATTGCCTATTCCAAGGCAACTTTCCGGAAGCGCTTTTCTCAGGACTGATCCGGTCTCGTTAAACTTTTTTATGCCCATTTTTAAACTACACGCATCTATTCATGGCTGTGTCACGGCAGCCGGGCTGCCACTCGCAAATACTGTCAGCCTGCGTGGAGGAGGAGAGTCTGTGGTCACTACTACCGAAATTGCGCCTGAGATCTACCGTCTCGCGGTTTTCGTTCCCGAGATCAATCTGGAGTTCAGTCATTTTCTGGTGCGAGATGAGGAGCCCCTTCTGTTTCATGCCGGACTGCGGAGCATGTTCCCGATGTTGCGCGACGCGGTCTCTCGTCTTATGGATGTCTCGAAGCTCAAGCACATTGGATTCAGCCACTTCGAGTCGGATGAGTGTGGCGGATTGAACCACTGGCTTGAAGTCGCTCCCACAGCGCAACCGGTTTGCGGCCTGGTCGGAGCTATGGTGAGCGTCAATGATTTCTCGATTCGGCCTGCCCGCGCCTTGACGCGAGAGGATCTATTAGCAACCGGCCGGTATCGCTTTCGGTTCCTTCCGACTCCGCATGTGCCACATGGGTGGGATGCCGGCGTTCTCTTTGAAGAGAACGAACGGACGCTCTTCTGCTCTGACCTGTTTCATCAATGGGGCCATCACGAACCGGCCACAGAAAAAGACATTCTGGAACGTTGTCAAGATGCGTTGCGCGAAACCGAAGCGGGCCCATTTGCGAATTATGTGCCCTATACGCATCACACCGGGCGCGTCCTGGAAAGCTTAGCGGAGCGGGAGCCGAAGACACTGGCAGTGATGCATGGCTCCAGCTATTACGGCAATGGCGCACAAGCACTGCGAGATCTGGCTGTAGTAATGCGCGAGGTGCTCGGCCCCAAAGCGCAGGACGGAGAAACCACCTCCTCCGGCATGATCAAAGCATAGTCCAGCACGGCTTCTGCGAAAGTCGCAGTTCAGGATGGAGCGGAGCAAGCGGCCAAGCCTCCGCAAGCCACCCTGCCTGGGGTTGCAGGAATGGACCTGCGTTTGCTTTGCGTTCATTATCTCGCGCATGACGCTCATCCAGACTTCAACTTCTTATTTCGCCTGCGCAAGCCCCTCAACCACCGCTGCAACCTTATCGAGTATCTGGTTCCAGCCCTCTAATTGACCGCTATTTTTCGCGCTCTCCATGGGTTCATTTCCAATGAAGGTGAGTTTCGTCTGGCCGTTTCCTAGATCCTCAAAGAGGGTCACGTCGTACGCACCTTCGATGGCCTCATGTTCTATTCCCAGCTGCGCAGGATCAATCTTATTTCCCTTCGAGTCGGAAAAGTACATCAAGGAAACGATCTTCTCGTGCGGAACAATCTCGTGGTATTCAACCGCATTCCAGAACTCCTGCCCATCCGGTGCCTTCATACAGCAGAGAAATTTTCCTCCCACGCGAAAATCCATCTGGCAAACGGGCGCAGTAAAACCATTCGGCCCCCACCACTGCATCACATATTTCGGGTCCGTCCATGCCTTCCAGACCAATTCGCGTGGGGCATCAAAAACTCTTGTGACAACCATCCGCTCTGTCTCATTCAACGTGCTTTTTGTCATGTCTAACCTCCGCTTTTTTCATTTGATTCACAACTGCCTCCAGCCTGTCGAAACGCTCTTCCCATAATTGGCGATAGCTAATCGCCCAGTCGCTGACTGTCTTGATCGCCTCTGGCCTCAACGTGCAGATACTCTCTCGTCCACGCTTCGTCTTGATCACAATCCGCGCCCGCACCAGGTAGGCAATATGTTTTGAAATCATCTGCTGCGAGAGGGCAAACGGTTTCGTCAATCCATGCACAGAGGCAGGCCCACGGGAAAGCCGTTCGATCATCGCCCGACGGGTTGGATCAGACAAAGCCGCAAATGTTGTACCGAGACTATCCACAACCATATGGTAGTGGATAGTCTAGCGACGGTCAAATGTGAATTTCGCGATTCCTGAACCCTGCCTCATTCACCTGGCGATGGAATTGCGCACCGCAACCTGCGCAGGAGCGCGAGCCGCCAAGGTTGCGACGTCGACATCAAGTGCCGGAAGAATGCGGATTGCCTCTGGAGCCTGTTCTCGATGCGCCGGCGGCTTGTCGGGCAAGTGATCTTTGCAGTTGACTTTCGAGCGACTTTCGCGGCAAGTGGCAAATCGCCAATGCGCTCACCGGCACCGGTTTGTAACGATAAGTCGGCTAGTGTGAATCGATTTGCAGAAACTCGTGGATGATGGCAATCCCAAGGCAATGCTCAAAGGCAATGCTCACCGGGAGCCAGCCGACGGCAAAACATCCCGCCTATGCCAACACCGATGATTGCATGGGCTTCAACCCGAATTCCTCCAGCAGATCATCATCGCTGTCGGGCGTCGGATTCGGCGTGGTCAGCAGTTTCTCTCCGTAGAAGATCGAATTGGCGCCTGCCATGAAACACAGGAACACTGCTTCGCGGGACATCTGGGCGCGGCCTGCCGCCAGCCGCACCATGGAACGCGGCATGAGAATGCGCGCAGTCGCGATGGTTCTGACCATAATCAGCGGATCGAGATCAGGCATGTTCTGGAGCGGCGTCCCCTCGGCCCGCACCAGCATGTTGATGGGAACGCTTTCGGGATGCGGATCGAGGCTGGCCAACTGGTGCAGCAAACCAATGCGGTCGCCGTCAGATTCGCCCATGCCCACAATGCCGCCACTGCATACGGTAATACCCGCCTTGCGCACCGCCGCAATGGTTCGCAGCCGGTCTTCATAGGTGCGCGTGCTGATGATCTCGCCATAGAATTCCGGCGACGTATCGAGATTGTGGTTGTAGGCGGTGAGTCCTGCTGCCTTCAGCTTGTCGGCCTGCTCCTGCGTGAGCATGCCCAGGGTGCAGCAGACTTCCATGTCCATGGCGGCGACCGTCTTTACCGCTTGCAGCACAGACTCGAACTCTGCTCCCTGCGGCGCCTGCCGCCAGGCTGCGCCCATGCAGAAGCGGGTTGCGCCTTCTTCTTTTGCGGCCTGCGCGGCTGCTGAAATCGTGGATAGATCCAGCAATGCCTGCCTTTCTACCCCTGCTTTGTAGTGGGCGCTTTGCGGACAATACGCGCAATCTTCAGGACAGCCGCCCGTCTTGATAGACAACAGCCGGCACATTTGCACCTGGTTCGCCGGATGGTTGGCGCGATGCACCTGCTGCGCCTGTAGCAGCAGATCGGTCAACGGCTGGAAATAAATTGCGGAGATTTCCTGAACAGTCCAGTCAGTACGCATGGAAACCAGATTATATCGCTAGACGTGCGCCAGCACCGGACGCCCGCGGCGCACCACCTTCGCGAATTCCGCTACCGGCAGCGTATTGAGCACATCGTTTTTCGTGAGCCACGCGCGGCGAAGCTGAAGTATGCCGAACCGGATCTTCTCCATGTGCGTGGTGTGGTGCGCATCGGTATTGATCACGAACTTTACGCCTTTGGCTTTGGCCTGGCGCAGATGCTGGTCGCGCAGATCCAGCCGGTCAGGATAGGCATTGTGTTCCATGGCCACACCTGCCTTGGCGGCTGCGGCAAATACCTGGTCGCAATCGAAGCTGTAGCCTTCCCGGCGCAAAAGCATCCGTCCTGTCGGATGCCCGATAAGCGAAACATTAGGATTGCTGATCACGCGCAGCAGGCGGTCGGTCATCTGCTGCGAGTCCTGCTGGAAGTGAGAATGTACGCTGGCAATCACAATGTCCATTTGTTCCAGCACTGAGTCGGAAAGATCGAGTTCGCCTTCGGCGAGAATATCTACTTCAATCCCGGCAAAGATGGTGATGCCGTCTATCTTCTCAGCCGTGGAGCGGATTTTTTTGATGTGTTCTTCGGCGCGCTTATCGTCCAGCCCGTTGGCGAACGCCAGGTTCTTGGAATGGTCGGTAATGGCCATGTACTTGTAGCCGCGTGCGCGAGCGGCCAGCGCCATCTCTTCGATCGTGCATTTACCGTCGGTTTCCACGGTGTGCATGTGGACGTCGCCCTGCAAGTCGGCCTCGGTAATCAGGTCGGGCAGTTCGTCTTTTTCAGCCAGCTCCAGTTCGCCGCAATTCTCACGCAGCTCAGGCGGAATGAACGCCAGACCCAGCTTCTTGTATATCTCCTCTTCCGTCTTGCTGGCCACGCGCTGGTTGTCCTGAATGCGCACCAGGCCGTATTCGTTGAGCGTGTAGCCCATGCGCAGGGCGCGCTGGCGCAGATTCACGTTATGATTTTTCGATCCGGTGAAATACTGCATGGCCGCGCCAAACGAGTCAGGCGGAAGCAACCGCACGTCCACCTGCATTCCGCTGCGCAGCCGGAAGCTCACTTTGTTTTCACCCTTGGCCAGCACTTCCAGAATGCCGGGAAAATTCACGATCTGGTCCAGCACTTTGTCGCGCTGCGCTTCATTCGCGCAGCACTTACCGGTAACCAGCAGGTCGAGATCACCCACGGTTTCGCGTCCACGGCGCAACGAACCTGCGGGCGTCACCTTCTCGACGCCCGGCATGTTCTGGAGCAGTTCAATCATCTTTTGGGCAATGGCGTCAGCCACGTCCAGATGAAAACGGCCGGTAATCTGGCGGTACGTTTCAATGGACTTGAGTATCTTCTGCTCTGATTTTTCGCTCAGGCGCGGCAGGGTGCGCAGCTTGCCTTCCTTCGCAAGCTGCCCGACGCCTTCCACGTCGCATACCTGAAATGCGTCCCAGATGAGAGCGATGGTCTTGGGTCCGAGCCCTTGGATCTTGAGCAGTTCCAGCATCGAAGGCCGGTACTTCTGAAGCAGCTCTTCATGCAGCCCGGAGCTTGCCCTCTTGAAAGATGTCGCGAATGTTCGCAGCCATGCCCTTGCCGATGCCGGGAATAGCAAGCAGCGCCTTATCGTCCTGATAGATCTGCGCAAGCTGCTGGTCAAGGCCTTCAATGGCCTCGGCGGCGCGGCGGTAGGAGCGGATGCGAAAGGGATCGTCGCCCCTTACCTCCATCAGGTCGGCAGTCTCGTAAAAAATGTTGGCTATGGATTTATTGTCGTGCGGCACTCTGTAATTTTAGCAATCCAGAGAAACTGTCGCGGAAGTTCGGAGAGAGGGAGAGTAGTGGACGAACAACGCACACAATCGCATTACAACAACGGGTATTGCTGGTGGAAAAACCCGGTAAGTGGCATAACCGGGTCCCTTCCATGGATATCCTGGGTAGAACTGGAATCAGGCAGGTTGCGCTTTTATCACGCTTTCAGCCTGAGGGCCTTTCTGTCCCTGAACAATCTCAAACTCGACGTCATCGCCTTCTTGCAGACTCTTGTAGCCTTCCGATTGGATGGCGCTATAGTGAACAAAAACGTCAGGGCCATCGTCACGGCCAATGAATCCGAAGCCCTTTGCATTGTTAAACCATTTGACTTTACCTTTAATTCGAGACACGATCCTGATTCCACTTGGTTCGAGCGCACACGTGCGACGCCCGGAACCACCTTTCTTGAGTTCTTCTGGGATTGCCACCTTAGAGGGAGGGACGCAGATTGCCCAGGGTCCGGCAAAACTCTGGTGTTAGTACGTCTGAAACCCACTTACTTTGGCTTTTCATCTATTCTGCTGTAATTCCATAGTGTTGTCAACTTAGTAAACATCCGGAATGCACCTGACTTGAGTCAGGCAAATGTTTAAATTTGTTAAGGAACTTAGGAAGTTCTTCTCTGTTTTACTTTGACAACTTTTTCTCCAGCCACAAAATAGAAGCTATGGTCTTAGCGTCCACAATCTTGCCTGTGGTGGCCATAGTCACGGCTTGCGGCAGGGGAAAAAAACGCACGCTGATGCGCTCATCCTCTTCAGGCTGTGCCTTGCCCGCCTTGATGTTGCGTGCAAGGTACACGTGCATGCTCTCATCCAGAAAACCGGGGCTCACGTAAAAGAACAGGGCCCGCTCCCACTTGGCAGCGGTGAATCCTGTCTCTTCCAGCAATTCCCTTTTGGCCGCGGCCAGCTTGTCTTCACCAGGATCAATCCTTCCGGCAGGCAGTTCCCACATGCGCCGGTCAGCCGCATAGCGGTATTGCCGCTCCAGCAGCACGCGAGGCACATTCGCGGACTCATCAATTGCAATGACCACAATCGAACCGGAATGGCGCACCACATCGCGCCGCACCTTCACCTCGTCGGGTTCCTGCACTTCGTCGGTAACCACGTGGAAGACAGAGCCTTCGTAAACAGTCTTTGAGGAGATCACGCGCGCGTGATCAGAGGAGGACTTCTTCTTTCTTTTTGCGGCCATACCAACACTATAAACAGGAAAGCAGGTTTCACAAATCAGGTTCCCTGACCCAATATTCCGCGTTGCTTCATCCCTGAGCGCCGGACTTGTGCGAGCGGGTTAATCTGAGACGAGAATGTATTCGTCTTCCTGCTCCTGCCAGAACTCACTTCCCGCGGGCTGCCACGTTTCTGTTATTCTCGCCGCCGTGGCCATGAAAACCACTATTACGCTGATTGGCTCGGGAAATCTGGCGAATGCCCTGGGCCCGGCGCTGAAGGCTGCCGGGTACAAGATTGAATCTGTTGCTCATCGGCCCGATTCTGCCTCGCGGCGACGCGCAGCGGCGCTGGCAAGAAAGGTCGGCGCCAAAGCCATTTTGCTGCCGGACGTTCAGCCCAGTGCAGACATTATCTGGCTCTGCCACACTGATGACGCATTAGCCGAGACTGCCAGCCTGCTGGCACAGCAACCCGGATGGAGAGGCAAAACGGTGTTGCATTCCAGCGGCGCGCTTACCAGTGATGTCTTAATGCCGCTGAAAACTGCGGGGGCCGCCGTGGCTTCTCTGCATCCTATGATGACCTTTGTTCCGGGAACCAGGCCGCGCATGAAAAGTGTGCCTTTTGGCATGGAAGGCGATGCCAAAGCCGTCGCCGTCTGCCGCAAGATCGCCAGGGCTTTGGGCTCAGAAGTTTTTCCAATCAGCAAATCGAACAAGGTGCTGTATCACGTTCTGGGGTCGTTCACCTCTCCCATGTTGGTCGCAACCCTGGTAACCGCCGAGCGTGTCGGACAGGCCGCTGGATTCTCCCGTAAACAGCTCAGCAAAATCATGCGTCCGATTCTGGAGCAGACCCTCAGCAATTATCTGGAGAAAGGCGCAGCCGCAGCTTTCAGTGGGCCGCTGAAACGCGGCGACATCACTACCCTCCGCCGCCATTTAGAAGAGTTGCACCATATCCCCGCGGCCAGCGAGGTTTACCGCGCGCTCATCCAATCAGCATTGCTGGATTTGCCCGTGGGAAATAAAGAGCAGATTTCGCGCCTTTTGTCTTAAATTCCGACCGCATTTCTTAAATTCCGACCGCAGGGAGGAATCCCTATGATCTTTGTTGAATTCCGAGCATTAGCGAGGAATCCCTATGAGCCTTACACGTCACCATGGGGCCGCCAAGCTGCTGTACGCGAAGAGCGAACCCTTGCGCGTAGCCATGCCGCTTTAATCGTTCTGGATTCGAGAATTTCTGAGCTTAGATACTCTAAGAACTTCTTCCAGGCTTCCGCGCTGCAATCTCGACGCACGTAGGGATTCCTCCCTCCGGTCGGAATGTATTTTCGCTCAGCGGGTAGTAAACAAATGTCCCATCTTTTCTTTCTTTGTATTCAGGTAGCGCTCTGACGAAGCGTGGGCCTCTACTTCGCAAGGCACCCGCTCCACGACTTTGATTCCAGCACTTTCGAGCGCTGCTACCTTCTGCGGATTGTTCGAGAGCAGCCGCACCTCGCTGACGCCCAGAGCTTTCAAAACTTCCGCAGGTAGCTGGAACTCACGATGGTCGGCTTTGAATCCCAGGTGCTCATTGGCCTGGACTGTGTCCATGCCGTTGTCCTGTAATTCATAAGCTTGCAGTTTAGCCATCAGGCCAATGCCTCGGCCTTCCTGCTGCTCATAGACCAGCACTCCCGCCCCGGCTTCACCAATGAGCGACAGGGCCAATTCAAGCTGCTGGCGGCAGTCGCAGCGCAGCGATCCGAAAACGTCGCCGGTAAGGCATTGCGAGTGGATGCGCACCAGTGGGGGCGCTGCATGGATATCACCGAGCACCAGAGCGACCGCCGATTCCAGACGGCGCTCGTCGCCAAACCTGCCTTCGAATCCCAGGATGCGGAAGTGTCCCCAACGGGTCGGAAAATCGGCCTCCGCCTTTTTTACGACTTGCGGTTCAGAACTCACCTTTCCATTATAGGACACGCTATCTGTTATGACTTTCTCCGTGTCTCGCTGTCTCCGTAGTTCGCTTATGCAAGATGTATACTTTTGAGTTTGGCTCATCACGCCGAGGAGAACGGAATGGCATCACCAGCAGTGAGTTTCGCAAAAGAGAATCAGCAGCGGTTTCTGGGAGAACTGAAAGATCTGTTGCGCATCCCCAGCGTCAGCACCGCCCCGGAACATAAAGACGATGTCCGCCGCGCGGCCGAGTTCGTGGCCAGTAACCTGCGCAGCATTGGCCTGGAGAATGTGGAGATCATTCCCACCAAAGGACATCCGCTTATTTACGCTGACTGGCTGCATGCCACCGGCAAGCCTACGGTGCTCTGCTATGCCCACTATGATGTTCAGCCACCCGATCCGCTGGACGAATGGCTTTCACCGCCCTTCGAACCCACCGAGCGCAACAAAAACATTTACGCCCGCGGCGCGGTAGACGACAAAGGCCAGCTCTGGATGGAGATCAAGGCCATTGAAGCGCTGATGCGCGGCCATGGCGGCAAGCTTCCCCTGAATGTGAAGTTCATTTTTGAAGGCGAAGAAGAAGTTGGCGGCGAATCTATTGCCGCGTATGTCCGCCAGCAGAAAGCCAAATTGAAGGCCGACTTCGCGCTGGTCTGCGATACCGAGCTGTTTGCTCCCGACCTGCCGACCTTGTGCGTGGGCCTGCGCGGCCTGGTCTATACCGAAATCGAAGCCACCGGAGCCAAGACCGATCTGCATTCCGGCATGTATGGCGGAGCGGCGCCCAATCCGTTCTTTGCGCTGATCGAAATCATCAGCAAGCTGAAAGATTCGAAAGGAAAAATTCTCATTCCCGGTTTCTATAAGGGCGTAAAAGCTCCTACCAAAGATGAACTGAAAGCCTGGAAGCGGCTGCCTTTCAACGAAGAGCACTACCGCAAGACCGAGGTTGGCTCGAAAGTATTGACCGGCGAACCGGGATACTCCGTGCTCTACCGCACTTGGGCGCGTCCCACGCTTGAGGTGCATGGCATGCCCGGCGGCTTTACCGCCTCCGGGCGCCAAGACCGTGATTCCGGCCCGAGCATCGGCCAAGGTTTCCATGCGACTGGTTCCCAATCAGGAACCCGACGAAGTACTGAAGAAGTACACAGCGTATGTAAAGAAGCTGACCCCCAAGGGTATTGAAACGCAGAATCAAGGTCCACAGCAAAGGCCCGGCCTGCGTGGTGAGCACTGACAATCGCTTTATCAAATCGGCCACCGAGGCCCTGCGCGAAGTGTTCAATAAAGAAACAGTTTTTATTCGCTCCGGCGGCTCGATTCCAATTGTCACCGATTTTCAGGACGTGCTGAAGATTCCCAGCGTGATGATGGGCTTCGGCCTGCCAGATGACAACCTGCACGCGCCCAATGAGAAATTTCACATTCCAAACTTTTATCGTGGAATCGAATCCATCATCCGGTTCTTTGAGAAGTTAGGGGAATGAAATTAGCTGTGTCCGAATGCTGGTGTAAGAGCGGCCCTTCCAGGGCCGTGTACGCCAGAATACTGGTTGAAAGAGCGGCCCTTCCAGGGCCGCGTCAGCTTATAAGCGAATGGGCTTTAGCCTCGGTGATGCAAGCTGACTCGTTTCTGGGATCACTCGAAATTGCCAGGCCCGGAACGCCTAGCGTCGGCCAGACGCTTTGAATTCACATTCGACTGGTGATAACAGCCCCTCAAGCCGCGATCGGCTCAAAGCGAATTGGCTTTCAGGCCTGAGTGATCCAACCTGCTCGTTCTCAATGACTCGAAGTTAACATCAGACCCCTGCGTTGCAAACGCTTTCGAAACCTGATCCCAAGCCAGCCCCAATGCTGGCGTATCATTCCTACATCCTCATGAAAAAGCTTCCTGCAGACGTGCCATTTATCGTTGTGGGGGCCGGTGTAGCCGGACTGCGCGCCGCCATCACGCTTTCTGAAGCAGGGCCTGTTCTCGTGCTGTCGAAGCAGGAGCATACCGAATCGGCCACGCAATATGCGCAGGGCGGCATCGCCGTAGCGCTGAGCGATGAAGATGAAATCAGCCTGCACTTCCAGGACACCATCAATGCCGGTGATGGACTGGTGAACCCCGCAGCCGCGCATGTGCTGGTGGAAGAAGGGCCGGAGCGCATTCAGGAGCTGATTGACTGGGGCACGCAGTTCGACCGCAGCGGCACCAGGCTTACCTTCACGCGCGAAGCCGCCCATAGCCGCGACCGCATTCTGCACGCGCACGGCGATTCCACCGGACGCGAAATCGCCCGCGCCCTCTACGCCAAAGCCGCCACCATCAGGAATATTTCCTTCTCTGAATTTGAATTCACCTCTGGCCTGCATGTGGAAGATGGACGCGTGTGCGGCGTAGAGCTCATCTCCGCCGCCGGTGAGCGCCACCTGGTGAAGAGCGCGGCGGTATTGCTGGCCACCGGCGGCGCAGGACAGGTCTACAGCAACACCACCAATCCTGCCGTAGCTACCGCCGACGGCGTTGCTATGGCTTGGCGTGCCGGGGCCGAAATCAGCGACATGGAGTTCGTCCAGTTTCATCCCACGGCTTTGTATGTGAAGAATGCGCCCCGTTTTCTGCTCTCTGAAGCATTGCGGGGCGAAGGCGCGGTTCTGCGCAATGCGGAATTGCAGCGTTTCATGTCCAGGTATCACGATCAGGCGGAATTGGCGCCCCGCGACGTCGTGGCCCGCGCCATTGCCCACGAACTCGAGGTCAGCCGCCTGAAAGAGCCGGTCGTCTATCTTGACCTGACTCATCTGAAAGCCGAGCGCATCAAGGCCCGCTTCCCCCGCATCTACCAGACCTGCCTGCAATACAACGTGGATATCACGATTGACGAGGTGCCCATTCGTCCGGCGGCCCACTACCTCATGGGCGGAGTACGCACCGATCTTGAGGGACGCAGCAGCCTTCCGGGCCTGTATGCCGCCGGCGAGACGGCCTGTACCGGAGTCCATGGGGCCAATCGCCTGGCCAGCAATTCCCTGCTGGAAGGGCTGGTCTTTGGCGCTCGCGCCGCTACAGCCATGTGCCGGGATTTCCGGCAGGCGACCTATTCAGAGCTCTGGGGTAATTGGGATGGAGTAACTCCAGCTTCCACAGGCGGTGTTGCGGCAAAGCCGGAGGACTCCACGGCAGAAGCGGTAATTCGCGACATCCAGCAGTTGATGTGGAACAAGGCAGGCATTGTCCGTTCGGGCAAGGGACTCAAGGAAGCGCTGGAAAATCTGAACGGAATTACGCTTCCCTCGCCGGTGTCACGCCGTGCGTGCGAAGCCATGAATATTCACGCAGCTGCGCTGCTGATCGTGCGTTCGGCGCTGGCCAGGCTGGAAAGCCGAGGGGCCCATTACCGCACCGACTATCCGGACCATGATGACGCCCACTTCAAAAAGCATTCTGTGGTTATGGGTTCCAAAACGAAATTCGAGGATGAGAAAACGTTTGGCTAAGGTAAGTTTCTGGTTGCTATTGCGCCGAGATTTCCGCTAGCATCTACTCTCCTCCCAGGGAACACAATTCGATAGCGTTATCTCAGTAAGAGGTGTCAGTTGTATTATCTTCCGGGCACTCGCTGGTATATCGCCGAGCTGATTGAAGAGATTAGTCTCGGGGGATTTCCACGAAAGATACTCCATCGCAACTCGCGGTTCATCTTTGCCAACTCGCCTGATGAAGCTTACGAGCAGGCCATGGCACTAGGGGATGAAATCCCATTGCCTGCCGACATGGCAGACGAACCATTCACGCGCATCCGGTTCTGGAGCCTTTCCCATCTGAATGTTGTCCGGGAAGATTTCAGTTCCGAAGCCGATCCGCTGGCCGCCCAATTTATTCCGCAACGCTCGAGCACGCCTCCCGCGTGGGCACCCAGTCCAGACCCGCTGGTAAGCGCCTACTCCGACTAAGCAATTTCGCAGCGAAGTCTGTCGGCGTACCAGGATGATCGCCATAGACATGCGCCCTGCGCGTCTCACATTTCTTTGCGCTGGACCACACAACCAGGCACTGCTTCAAACAATGCAAGCCCCATGCCTTTTCACAACGTTTCACAAGGTCACAAAAACGGGCTGCCGGGCCCGAGCCCAACAGCCCAGAGGCCCTATCGGGCAAGTTTGTTCATACCCGTGCTCATCCTGCACGACTGGTTCTTAAACACTGAACCAGCCCGGTACGAAACCTCGCATTGAAGAATCTAAAATAGACAATAGGAATTAGAGTCTTATTAACGCCGCATTAATCCGTTTTAATGAATGTTAAGGGGGCGTTTGGAGGTTTAGCTTGGCGCTGGTAGTTGCGACCAATGCGCCGCAAAGTTATGCCAATTCTGGCAATTTCAAGATGTTCTCTGTGTGTCTCCACGTCTCCGGCGGTTGAATTTGCGTAGCCTAATCAATGAAGCGAATGAAATCCATTACCAAGCCGACGGACAGTACGCTGGTCCAGATCATTGATGCAGCCCTGGCCGAAGCCACGCGCAAGAGTGGCCCGTGGCTGGTATGCCGCCCCGGATGCACCCAATGCTGCGTTGGCGCATTCGCCATAACCCAACTCGATGTTGCCCGGCTGAAGCACGGCCTAAATGAACTGGAAAAGAATGATCCATCACGAGCGGCCCGCGTACGCGAGCGTGCCCAGGCTTCCGTTGCGCGCCTTTCCGCCGAATTTCCCGGCGACCCGCAGACCGGAGTACTCGACGAAGGGCAAGATGCGGAAGAACGCTTCGAAACCTTTGCTGATGGCGAACCATGTCCGGTGCTCGATCCGGAAACCGGTACGTGCGATCTGTACGCTGCGCGTCCGATTACCTGCCGGGTATTTGGCCCTCCAGTAAGATCAGGGCCGGAAGAAGCTTTAGGCACTTGCGAATTATGTTTTCAGGGCGCGAGCGATGAAGAGATTGCCTCGTGTGAAATGGAAGTGGATCCCGATGAACTCGAGCCGAAACTGCTGGAAGAACTAGGCGACCAAAGCCGGACAATTGTGGCGTTTGCGATAGCTAATTCAGACTAAGCTGGCAATGAACACATGTAATCAGTAGCATAAGCCTCTGGTCTCGGAACATACATGCGACGACGAGAGAGGCCCGTAGCGGGCGGCAACCTTACACTCCCATCGCTTCAGCATAAAGCCGATGAAAATGATGCACGCCGCGTTCCTGTTTCACGCTGTACCGTCCACGGCTGTAAGAACGTGAACGCAGGTTCTTCTGCACCACCTCGCAGATACGCACGTCTTCCACCTGAATCTCGTCACTGAATTTCACGGTCTGCGCGGGCGCTGCGGTCTTCAGCACCGCTTCAGGGAAATACCACTCGAAAATCGCAATGGATTTCTCCGGTGAAACCGGCAGGACGATATTTACCGACACGTTGTCGGGATAGCAGTTCAGCATCCAGTTGGGAAAGACCCAGTAATATTCGGCTACATCATCGCCTTTGGCCTGCGAGTAGCGGCGCTGCGTGGTGGTTTCGTTTTCCGGGCCGCGAATAGGGCTGGCCTGGAGCGAATATGTCGGAAACAACTCAGTGGTATAGCTGCTGTAATCGAGTTCCCGGTTCAGGCTCGGATGCACGCTGGGCAGATGGTAGCCCTCAAGATAATTGTCTATGTAAGTTTTCCAGTTGCACTCCATCTCATAAACGCGGCGCTCGAATAGTTGCATCTTTTCGAAGCCGAAGCCGGCAGCCTGCTGCGGCAACTCGCCCAGAAAGTCGGAAAGCGGACGCGCCTGCGGATCGAGGTTTACAAAGATCAGGCCGGCCCAGGTTTCCACCCGCACCGGAGTCAACCCGAATTCCTCACACCGGAAATTCTCTACTCCTTCGCACTCGGGCGCATTGAGCAGAGCGCCGTCGAGAGAATACGTCCAGCCGTGGTATCCGCACCGGAACACCTTCCTTTCGCCGCAACCCTCGGCCGGCGGCCCGGCGCGGTGCTTACAAACGTTGTAAAAACCTTTGATCTGCTGCGCATTGTTGCGCACCACCAGCAGCGGTTCACCGGCCAGAGTGGCGGTAAAAAAGGAACCCGGCGCAGGCAGTTGGCTTGCATGGCCCACGATCTGCCACGTGGCAGCAAAGATCTTTTCTTTTTCCAGAGGCTCAATTGCCGGCTCAAAATAATAATGCGAGGGCAGCGTAAAAGCGCGCGCAATGTCGGCTTCTATGGTCTGCACAGCGACTGCCTGTTTACCGTTTGTCATGAACGTGATTCGCTGCTTGACGGCAGCACCGGAAAAGCGATTATATCTAAGCTCCACCGCAGTGTTCCGGTGATGCATTTTTGGCAAACGATAAAAAACTGGTTCGCGGCCTCTCTCTGCTCGATTCCATTCTGCTGCTGGCGGGCGGAATCATCGGGTCCGGTATTTTTCTTACCGCGCAGGACGTTGCCACCAACACCCGCTCTCCGCTGCTCTTTCTTTCCCTATGGCTGATCGGCATGGTGATCACCATGCTGGCCTGTTTCGCTTTTGCTGAATTGGGCGCAATGTTTCCTGAGGCTGGCGGCCAGTATGTCTACATTCGTGAAGCTTATGGAACATTTGTCGGCTTCCTCTACGGATGGATGATCTTTACCGTAAGCGTTTGCGGAACTATTGCTGCGCTGGGCGCAGGATTCGCAAAATATACCGGCAAGATATTTCCCGCGCTTTCCGCCGATCATGTGGTATTCACCATCGCTAAATTCTCTCTGCATCGTGAACACCTGTCGGCCATCGCTGCTATTGCTGTGGGAACGCTGGTGAACATCTATGGCGTGCGCCGCGGAGCGATCTTGCAGAATGTTGCCACGTGGGCCAAGTTTGGCGCGATTGGCATTTTCGTCGTGCTGGGATTGGCGGTCGGCAAGGGCTCATGGAGCCATTACTCGCAATCGCTGCCGGTATCGGCTGATACCCCAGCGCTGTGGAGTGGAATCGGCATTGCCCTGATCGCTGTATTCTGGGCCTACGATGGTTGGGTCTACATCACGTGGGTCGCTGGAGAGGTAAAAGATCCGCAGCGTAATCTGCCGCGCTCGCTGATCTTCGGCCTGTTGCTTGTGGGAGTGCTTTACCTGGCCATCAATGCCGTTTATCTTTACGCGCTGCCCATGACCAGTATTGCCTCGGAAACTGCGGTGGCGCAGGCCGCGGCAGTTTCCATGTTTTCCGGCAGTGCGGCCCGCTGGCTGGCACTGATGATTGCTGTCTCCTGCTTTGGCGCCATGTCATCTTGCGTGATGAGCGGCGCGCGCGTGTATTACGCGATGGCGGAAGACGGAGTCTTCTTTCCGGTGCTCGCCAAAGTAAGCCCGCGCTGGCATACCCCGGTATGGAGTTTGGTCTTGCAGGGCATCTGGTCGGCGGCGCTGGCGCTCAGCGGACGCTATGATCAGCTTTTTACCTATGTGATGTTCATGATGGTGCTGAGTTATGTGATCACCGTGGCTGCCATTTTTGTTTTGCGTCGCAAGATGCCGGACAAGGAGCGTCCGTATCGCTGCACCGGATATCCATGGGTGCCGGCGTTGTACGTCGCGCTGGGTACCCTGTGGACTCTTAATGCGATTGTGGAGCGGCCCAAAGAAGCGCTGGCCGGAATTGTGATCGTGCTGGCCGGTGTCCCTCTGTATCTCTATTGGAATTCGAAGAAGAAAGCGGCAGCAGCACACCCCTGAGAACACTCTGCAACGAAATTCCATGAACGGAAACGAAGCCCAGACTATTCTTACCCGACGCGACGGACCAGTATGGGTTGTCACCATCAACCGCCCGCAGGTTCGCAACGCGGTGGATGCAGCCACTGCTCGGGCTCTGGCCCAGGCGTTTCGTGAATTTGAAGAGGACCAGAACCTGAGCGTCGCCATTCTTACCGGCGCTCAGGGAACATTCTGCGCCGGCGCTGACCTGCGCGAAATTGCCGATAGCAGCCGCCGAACCATTCCGGAAGATGGCGATGGTCCCATGGGACCCACGTGGAGGCTGTTGAACAAGCCAGTGCTGGCGGCCGTAGAAGGCCATGCTGTCGCCGGGGGTCTCGAACTGGCGCTGTGGTGCGATCTGCGCATTGCCGCAACCAACGCGGTCTTCGGAGTATTTAACCGGCGCTTCGGCGTCCCACTGATTGATCTGGGCACGGTGCGCCTTCCCAGGCTGATTGGACACAGCCGTGCACTCGACATGATCCTGACCGGTCGTGCGGTCCGGGCAGATGAAGCATTCCAGATGGGACTGGTAAACAGGCTGGCGGAGCCAGGCAAAGCTCTAGAGGTAACGCTGGAACTCGCCCGCCAGATCGCCGGATTCCCGCAGCAATGCCTGCGCGCCGATCGCATCTCTTCGTATAAGCAATGGTCGCTGCAATGGGACGAAGCACGGCAAAACGAACTCCATGGCGGCATGGAAGTGCTGGCGTCAGGAGAATCAAAATCCGGCGCCGCGAAATTTACTTCGGGCTCAGGAAAGCACGGCAAGTTCGAGAAGTAACAGCAACTCAATTGCCAGAGACAGAGTCAGAAGTTAGTGCAGCCGAAGGACTTGGCGTTCGACGCCATGATGGTTCCCCAAGAGACCTGAGTTGCACATCGTCCAATAAATTTTTTTCAGTGTTAGAGAGAACCAAAATCCAGAGCTGCACAACTCTTTCCTGCTCTAAGGGTTCTTACTTACGAGAGCAACCGCCATGAAATGCGAAATATGCAAAACGATTGCGAAACTTGGACTGGATCAGTCAGCACATGACCTGTGGATGTGCAGCGACGCACAAGAACACTCAGCCTCTGTGAAAGGCGTCAGGGCATATGTGGAGCATATTCGCCGGCAAATGACCGCTTTCTGGCTCTTGAAAAAACGCCAGCACCGCGCCTGGACTATGCACCAGCAACTGGTCACCCTGGGCCTCTAGAGTAAGAAAATTCCTGCCTGGTACACAAATGGTGTACCAAAAACAATCTTCAGACTGTCCTTAAATCCATTGCAGCAGAGCACTTTCCTCTTTAGTCTGGTCTTACCTGGGTACGGCGCAAATTCGCCGCGTGATTTTGTTCGCTGAGATCAGCGAGGAGATGGGAACTTTTTTTTCAAGGAGAACACAATGTCGGATAACGACGTTCGGGTACTCAACCGCATGGGTGCCCGCGAATTGAAACAAGACGAGTCGCAGAAAATTACGGGCGGCTACGCAAACACGCTAGCGAGCGTGCTTGGTACTGGAACTCCTGGGAATTTCGATGAGCGTCTGGACCAATAACCATTCTAAAAAGGAGAATACTATGTCAAATAATGATGTTCGGGTACTCAATCGTATGGGCGCCCGGGAACTGACACCAGACGAGTCACAGAAAATTGCCGGCGGCATCGTGCCCACAGTTGCGACTGCACTTCCGACTGGAACTGTTCACAGTCCTGACACGCATCTGGACCAATAACCATTCCAAAGGAGAACACTATGTCTCATAACGAGGTTCGGGTACTCAACCGCATGGGTGCTCGCGAACTGACCCAAGACGAGTCGCAGAGAATTACGGGCGGCTATGCAATCACCGTTGCGACTGCGCTTCCCACAGGAACTGTTCACAGTCCTGATACGCATCTGGACCAATAACCATTCCGAAGGAGATCACTATGTCTCATAACGAGGTTCGGGTACTCAATCGCAGGGGTGCCCGCGAACTCACAGAAGACGAGTCGCAGAGAATTGCCGGCGGCATCGTGCCTACGCTCCTCAGTGTCATTCTTACCGGAACTCCACATTCTGACCAGCGTCTGGATGAATAGCCAGTGCTGCAAGGAGAACGCCAATGTCTAACCGTAATGATCCAATCAGAGTGCTGAACAGAATGGGCGCTCGCGATTTGACACGGGAAGAAGTGCAAAACATTTCGGGCGGCATCGTGCCTACCCGGCTCACTGCAATACCTACCGGGACTCCACAAAGTCCTGACAGTCACATTGACGAATAACAGCAAAGGTTACACGTTCGTCCATTCTTTCAACGAATGCAATGGAGGAGCGCGACAAATCCGGCGGGTTGTATCAAACACAGCTCGCCGGTTCCCAGTCGAGTATCACACCGAATGACTGACAATGAAAATCCTTATTCTGGCGCATGAGAGTGATGATCATGCAGCGCCAGTCAAGTGGGCGCTCGAGCAGGCTGGCTATGTCTGCGTTTGCTGTACCGCGCCACATGAAGCTTCTTTGTTTTTCGACGATGAACCCAGGATTTCTTTGGGCCCTCACCTTGTGGAAGCAGGCGATTCCGTCTGGCTCCGCGAGCCACGGGAACACCTCTGCGACTTGCAGTTACACAAAGATGACAGGCAGTTGCCGGTGTTGGAAACCCGCTTCTTCAACGATTGCATAACTGGAACGTTGGATTTTCTGCCGGTCCGGTGCGTGAACAAGTTTTCCTCGTCGGGCTTTATCAGGAACAAGTCCGCGCAATTGCATCTGGCCCGTCAATGCGGACTGCGTGTGCCTGCAACGCTCATGTCGAATTCTCCTGGCCCGGTCAAAGGATTTTTTGCGGGCGATTCCGGGCGCAATATCTGCAAGCCATTTACTCCGCATATGTGGCAAAGCGAAGACAATGCCGGCACTGCGGTGACTGGAACTTTTGAACTCAGCCGCGAGCAACTCCCCCCGGATGAGGTTTTTACTTTCGCTCCCGGCATTTACCAGCGCAGGATAGACAAACAATTCGACGTGCGAACAGTCCTGATCGGCGGCCGGGTCTACTCCCATGGCCTGTACCATTACCAAAAGGCGCTCGACTGGCGGCACGATGCTTCACCCACCACCCTGGAAGTGCGAATCATTTCTACGCCGCCTGAGGTAGAGAAAGCCATCCGTCGCTTCGCTAAACAAACAGATATCTGTTTCGGCTCAATAGATTTTGCCGTAGACACCAACGGACAATGGTGGTTCCTCGAAATCAACGAGCAAGGGCAATTCCTGTGGCTCGACCGATACAATCCAAATGCCAGGCTTCAGGAAAAATTTTGCGCATTTCTCACCACACCCGACACAACTCAGCCGCTCGAACATCGCGAGCAGCTTTTTCCATCATTCTCTGAATACCTGAAATTGGGCGTACCGCAGAAGCAACTCGATATAGCCAGCATGGCTCCTCACTCTCCCAACATGTCACTGGAACCGTGAACGTTATACCGGGTTGAGAAATGGTGTAGGACACAGTGTGGTGGAAGCCCCGGACTTCAGTCCGGCGAGTGGCGTTCAAGCCCACGTAAATACGATAGTACTGAGTAGCGCTTTAGCGCTGGTGGCACCGCAGCTACCCTACACAAATTCCGGAACTACCATAAGGAACTAAGCTATTGTCGCTTCACTCTGCGCTCTCAGCGGCCTCTGCGGTAAAGGGTTTATTCCTGATAATAACCTGTGCGCTTGCATTAGCCTTGCACCGGATTGCGATGTGAGCTATTGAGAGTTCAATCGGTGTCCGAGGCTCAAAGCCGCCAATTGCTGAACTTCTCGTATCACCAGTTCCGGCTCATCGAGATGGATGAAGTGCCCGCCTCGGGAGGCCACAACATGGCGCGTTGCCATCACCCGATGTGCAGCCAGCACCTCACTTGGTTGGTCAGGAGCGGAAAGCACGGTAACTGGCACTCCGGCGGGAAAAGAGTGCTGGGCCACGATCGATGCAGAAGCAGGCAATATTTTCAGATAACCGGCCATGTTGCGGAAAAATCCGGGACGGCTCCAGTTGGCGCGAATCGGACGTCGAAGATTCGGCGGAAACTTTCTTACTCCTTCTTGAATCCGCCGCATCACCTCAATGTAACGCGAGATGGGGCCAGGCTTTTCGCCTTTGTTCAGCATCAGTAGCCACAGCCCTATGCGCACCATTCCAAAACACGCCAGCACTCCCGCACAGCGGGTAAAAAAGATTGCGCGCCGCAGACGCCAGTGCTGCGCGAGCGTTGGGTGTATCCACTCTTCATGCGTGAGTGGGTCGACCAGCAGCACTCCCGCAAGCTCCTGCGGAAAGCGTTCGGCGTAGATGCGGGCAATGTATCCGCCAAAGGAATGAGCCACCAGAATGTACGGCTGAGGGATTTCCAGCTTCTGCACCAGAGAGTGCAGGCCTGTAACCATAGCTTCCAAAGGCACAGGAGCGCTGCTTCCCATTTGAGTTCAGCACGGTTATAGCTGACGCTTAAGTTCGCAAGCCTGGTCTGCACCATGCTCCAGCTCAGACAAGATGCCGCCAGGCCAGACTCAAACACAATCGCAGGCTGACTCTCGCCCATCCGGCAAACATGCAAGCCATTCACCAAATTTCCGGGCGGCCGAAAGAGGCGGCGGTCACGACGGGAAAGCAATGTCTCAACCAGCGCCAGACCGGTGAGCGCCAGAAGCAGGTAAATCCATTTCGCGAATGGAGGCGGAAACACCACAGAAGTCTAGCCCAGAAGAGCAGACCAGCGCGGCGGCAAAGCGCGACACGGATAAACTGCTGTCATCTTCCCCGGTCCTTGCTGCGTGAGGGCTTAAAGGGTCTCCAATACAATGTAGTTGCTCATATACAGGGCGAAGTTTATACGAAAATCGGCTACAATATCCTGATGTCTTCTTCGGTCACAGTCCCTGAATCGCTGGCATGGGCGCATCCGCTGATTCAGGAGTGGTTCGTGCAGAAGTTCGGCACGCCGACTGAGCCACAGGAGCAGGGCTGGCCCCATATCCTGGCCGGGCGCACTACGCTGATTTCCGCCCCCACCGGGTCAGGCAAGACTCTGGCTGCATTTCTCACCTGCATTGACACACTGGTCCGTAAGGCAATAGCGGGCGACCTGGTGGACCGCACTGAAATACTTTATGTCTCTCCGCTGAAAGCGCTGGGCAACGACATCCAGAAAAATCTGGAAGCGCCGCTGGCGGAAATCACTGTGCTGGCCGGAGAAAAAGGCCTGCTAATGCCGCAGATTCGTGTTGCCGTCCGCACTGGCGACACGCTGATGCAGGACCGCCAGAAGATGCTGAAGCGGCCTCCGCATATTCTGGTAACTACCCCGGAATCGTTTTATATCCTGCTCACCGCGGAAAAAAGCCGGGCCATTCTGCGCGACGTAAACACTGTCATCGTGGATGAGATCCACGCCGTGGCCGACGACAAGCGCGGCTCACATCTCTCGCTCTCGCTCGAACGGCTGGAGAAGCTGAGACGTGATCATCTTCGCACCAGCGATAACTTCGCCAGAAATAGTTTTCTGCATGAGAGTTGGGGCGCGATGCCGCTTCCGCTCGCTTTGGAAGAGGATGCTTCCTACCCTTCCATCCGGCGCATCGGACTTTCGGCCACCCAAAAACCCATTGAGACCGTTGCTCATTTCCTCACTGGAAACGGACGGCCTGATCCGGTGATCGTGCAGGTCGGCCACAAACGCACCATGGATCTGGCTATCGAATTGTTCGGCCAGGAAGTCGGCCCCATCTGCACCAATGAGATGTGGGACGAAATCTATGATCGTATCTGCGAACTCGCGCAGCAACACCGGTCCACGCTGATTTTTGTCAATACCAGAAAGCTGGCGGAGCGCGTAGCTTTCAACCTGTCGGAACGGATGGGCAAAGACGCTGTGGCCGCGCACCACGGCAGCCTGGCGCGCAAGCTTCGCCTGGAAGCTGAAAGAAAACTCAAGAACAATGAAATCAAAGCGCTGGTGGCAACCGCCTCTCTGGAACTGGGCATTGATATCGGCCATGTTGATCTGGTTTGCCATCTTGGCTCGCCGCGTTCCATTGCAGTTGCGCTGCAAAGAGTGGGACGCGCCGGTCACTGGCGCGGCGCCATTCCCAAGGGCCGGTTCTTTCCGACCACTCGCGACGAACTGATCGAATGCGCGGCGCTGGTGCGCTCCATCCATCAGGGAGAGCTTGATCATCTGATCATTCCTGACACTCCGCTCGACATACTGGCGCAGCAGATTGTGGCCATGTGCTCGGCGGAAGAATGGCATGAAGATGAGCTGTTCGAGGTAATCACCCGATCTTTCTCTTACCGCAATCTGGCGCGCAAGGATTATGACGACCTGCTGACGATGCTGTCTGACGGCATTGCCTCGCAGCGCGGACGCTTTGGCGCTTATCTCTATCGCGACCAGGTCAACAGGCGGCTGAAAGCCCGGCGCGGAGCACGCATGATCGCCATCCTGAATGGCGGCGCGATTCCCGAGACTGCGTTGTACACGGTCGTTGCCGAACCCGAAGGCACGGTGGTCGGCACGCTGCATGAAGACTTTGCCGTGGAGAGCATGAAGGGCGATGTAGTGCTTCTCGGCAATACAAGCTGGCGCATCCGCCGCATTGAAAGCGCCGGACGCGTGATTGTGGAGGATGCGCACGGCGCGCCTCCCTCCATTCCCTTCTGGCTGGGCGAAGCCCCGGGACGCACGGAAGAACTCTCGCAGCAGGTTGGCGAATTGCGGCAGATCATCAGCGACATGACGCCCAATACTGTTCCGGGCTTTGTTAATCAGAAATCGCCGGAGACGCTGAAGACAGTCGAGTGGCTCAAACAGGAATGCGGGCTCGATGATGCCGGAGCCGAACAGGCCATTGAATACGTGATTACCGGCAGGACTGTGCTGGGCGCGGTCCCGACCATGAAGCGCATTATCGCCGAGCGCTTCTTCGATGAAGGCGGCGGCATGCAGCTTGTGATTCATGCCCCGTTCGGAGCACGCATCAACAAGGCCTGGGGCCTCTCGCTGCGCAAGCGCTTCTGCGTCTCATTCAACTTTGAGTTGCAGGCTGCGGCCACCGATAACGGGCTGAACATCTCGCTGGCCGAGCAGCACAGCTTTCCGCTGGCTGATGTTTTCCATTTTCTGCACGAGAACTCAGTGAAAGAAGTTTTGCAGCAGGCCGCGCTGCTCTCGCCTTTGCTGGAAACGCGCTGGCGCTGGGACGCCAACCGTTCGCTGGCTCTGCTGCGCTACTGGAATGGAAAGAAAATTCCGCTTCAGGTGCAGCGTACCAGAGGCGCTGACCTGCTGGCCTCGGTCTTTCCCGATGTAGCAGCCTGCCAGGAGAACGTGGACGGCCCCATACAGGTGCCCGATCATCCACTGGTACGCGAAGTCATGAAAGATATTTTTCATGAAGCGCTCGATCTTGATGGGCTGAAGCAGTTGCTGCGGCAGATGGATTCGAAAGAGATCGAGTGCCTGGCCGTGGATACTCCGGTGCCTTCAGTGTTTTCGCACGAAATACTGAATGCCAATCCCTATGCTTACCTCGATGATGCTCCGCTCGAAGAGCGGCGCGCGCGGGCCGTGGAGATGCGCCGGGTACTGCCGGATGCGGTGCTCAACGAAGTGGGCGCGCTCGATGCCGCGGCCATTGCCGAAGTGCGGGCCAGTGCCTGGCCTGACGTACGTGATGCCGATGAACTCGCCGATACGCTCCATAGTCTGATTGCTTTGCCCGAAGACATTGGCAGCCAATGGCTGCCGCTCTTTGAAAGACTCAGGGAAGCTCAGCGCGCAACCAGAGTCTCCATCACCCGGCAGAATGACTCAGCACAGCCGGAGGCGTCTGGTAGTTTCTGGTTCTGGGTCTCGGCGGAAAAAGCCAAGGCATTTCGCGCCATTTATCCTGAGGCCAGATTTGAGGATTCTCTTCCCGAGATTGCAGGCGAACCACCAACAGCAGATGATGCGTTGAAATCCGCACTCACTGGATGGCTCACACATCTTGGCCCGGTCACGGCTGCGCGGCTGGCGGCAATTCTCCAGCTTCCGCTCTCTGCCATAGAGAAAACTCTGTTGCGCATCGAAGCTACTGGCCTGATACTGCGCGGCAACTTCACCGAGGAAAATCGCGCAGCATTAAAAAATGGCACGGCAGGCAAAGCCGCATCGAGCGAAGCGCTTCACGGAGTGGAGTGGTGCGAACGCCGTCTGCTGGCCCGCATCCACCGGCTGACGCTTGGCTCGCTGAGAAAACAGATTGAACCCGTTACCGCCGCTGTGTTCATGCGCTGGCTCTTCCGCTGGCAGCATGTTGCTCCAAATTCCCAGACCCGCGATGAGCATGGCGCCATGGAAGTGCTGCGGCAGCTTCAGGGGTTTGAAATTCCCGCGAGCGCGTGGGAGCGGCAAATTCTTTCTTCACGCATCAGCAACTACGATGCGAAGCTGCTCGACCAGTTGTGCCTCACCGGCGCTGTAGGATGGGGAAGGCTTTCGCCGCATCCGGCCATCCTCTCAACTCCACCACGTATGCCGTCGCCGGATGACGCCGAACCTGCACCAGTTACGCGCCGTGTAGTGCCGACCAGTGTCGCGCCTATAACGTTCTTTGTACGCGACGACGCAGAGTGGATGGCGCTGCCCAACATTCGCGCCGCCCGCGCCGACATAGAACAGCAGGCCCAGGGCCTGAGCGCCGGGGCTTGCGAAGTGCTGACGTTCCTGCGCTCACGAGGCGCGTCTTTCTTCGCCGATATTGTCCGCAGCACCGGCAAACTGAAAGCAGAGATTGAAACTGCTTTATGGGAACTCGTGGCGGCAGGCCTGGTCACGGCCGACGGCTTCGATAACCTGCGCGCCCTCATTGATCCGAAACGGCGCTCCGGTCAGGGTTCCGGTAAAACGATTCGTCCCCGGCACAGCGCCGGCAGATGGTCACTGCTGTATCCACTGGAAACCAACGATCCGCAACTGGCGGTTGAAGCCGTCTGCCGCATGCTGCTCACCCGCTATGGAGTGGTCTTTCGCGAGTTGCTGGCCAGAGAAAGCATCCTGCCCCGCTGGCGGGAATTACTGATCGCCTTCCGCCGGCTGGAAGACCGGGGCGAGATTCGCGGTGGACGCTTTGTCAGCGGCTTTATCGGTGAGCAGTTTGCGCTGCCTATTGCAGTGGAATCGCTACGGGCCATGAAGAGCGTTCCAGTCACAGGAGAGATCATCACCATCTGCGCGGCCGACCCGCTGAACCTGGCGGGAATCGTGGTTCCCGGAGAACGGGTCCCGGCGATCTCAGGCAAGCATGTCAGCTTTAGAGATGGTGTCGTGGTCGAGTCGCAGGCAGCGCAGGCATTCACCCAGCATGCGGCGGGAGACTGAGGGAAATTTGGTAATTGAGTAAGTTGGTAATTGGGTAATTTGAAATCACTGAAAAAAGGCTTTCGCCTAAAGGCATTGTTTCACATCCAACCATTCAGCATTTTCTATGAGCGATTCAGCGGAATTCATTGAAGGCGAAGATTACTACATTGAAAACGGCTACTACGTTTTCACCGCAAAGTTTTTGCTGAAACGGGGCTTCTGCTGCCAGTCCGGCTGCCGGCATTGTCCTTATGGGTTTGTGAAGAAGCAATAGCAGAGAATTCAACCTCGTTGCATGTCGAAATTATCGAACTGCTATGCCTCAGGAATGTGTCTCTTTTAGTCGAAATAGTTCACAGGCTGAATGCCAATTGCTGACTGCTTGACATCACTCGTACCGCAAAGCCACGACCGGATCCAGACGTGAAGCTTTCATTGCCGGATAAATACCAAAGAACAACCCTACGCTGCTGGAAACGCTTACTGCCAGGATAATTGCCCAGAGAGGCACTGACGATGGAACAGAAGTAAAGGTGCGCATGAGGAAGCTGAGTATGAGTGAAATCACCACGCCGATGATGCCGCCTGCGCCGGTAAGGGTCATGGCTTCCACAATGAATTGAAAACTGATATCGCGGCGGCGCGCACCAATCGCCTTGCGAACGCCGATTTCGCGGGTGCGTTCGGTGACCGCCATAAGCATAATGTTCATTACGCCTACGCCTCCCACCAGTAACCCGATTGACACGATTCCGACCACCAGTTGAAGAATTCCCGCCATAATGTCACGAAACTGCGTGCCAAGCTCTTCAGCGCTGCTGATGCCGAAAGAATCCGGCTTGTCCGGCGGGACACGCCGCCTCTGGCGCAGCAAACCACGAATCTCTTCTTCCGCCGCTGCTTTTCTCCCAGGGACAGCTTCCACGGTGATGAAATGTTCATCGTCCTGCGGAAAGTGCTTCCTGTAGGTGCGGTATGGAATGTTGATGTTGCTGTCTTGCCCGCTGTCGAGGGTAGTGTTCTTTTTCTTGGCAAAGACTCCGATGATCGTGAACGGCACGCCGGCAACTTCAATCTGCTGCCCAATCGGGTCTTCGTCAGGATAAAGATTGTGGGCGACTTCGTAGCCGATCACGGCTACCTCCTCAGCGATGCAGGTCTTCGATATCGGTGAAGAAACGGCCTTCTTTCATGGGAAAGGCATTCACCTCGGCATAGCTCGCCGTGGCGCCATCGAAATCAATACTCGACAACTCATGGCCTTTATGGCGGGCTGTGCGTATCACTCCGGGGCCCTGTCCCTGGCGCGGCATGACTTCAATGGCCACGTCTTTCACGTCCGGCAGTTCTTCCTTCATGGCCATGCCATCTTCGAAGGTCAGCGGCTTGCGCATGCGCTCTTCCGGGCTCAAGCGGCTGAAGTGGATGCCGATATTGAAGCGAAACACGAGAAGATTATTGACGCCAAACTCATTGAATGAATCCTGAACGTTCTGTTCGAGGCCCAGCAGAATGGAAGCAGTAACGATGGCGACCGCCACACCGATCACTACGCCCAGCACTGTAAGCAGGGAGCGAATCTTGTGCGTGCGAATGGTCTCAATCGCCATGCGCATGTTTTCGGTCATCAATTTAGAGTGCAGCATGATCGTTAAGCCTCAAATCGCAGAGCTTCAATGGGATCGAGTTTGGCGGCTTTGCGGGCCGGATATACGCCAAAGAACACACCCACCAGCGTTGACAAGCCAAGAGCGATGGCGATAGCAATAAACGGAACCGACATGGGAATAGAGGTAATGCGGGCCACCACCAGTGAAATAACCACGGCAAAGAGAACACCAATCGCGCCTCCTATGACAGACATCATGGAGGCTTCCATGAGAAATTGCAGCATGATATCGCGGCGGGTGGCCCCCAGCGATTTTCTGACGCCGATTTCGCGCGTGCGCTCGGTGACGCTGGCCAGCATGATGTTCATGATCACGATTCCCCCGATTACCAGAAACACCGAGACGATGCCTACCGCGCCATTGGCAATGGCTGAGGTCAGACTGGACCAGAGTCCCATCAGTGACGAAGGCTCGATCACGCCGAAGTTGTCATCTTCATTGGGGGGCACATGGCGATAGGCGCGCATCAGCATGCGGGCTTCATCCTGCGCGGCAGACATCCATTGCGGCCCTTTGGCCTGCACCCGGATCGCGCCGCTTTCCTGTGTGCCATAAACTTTGCGGTAGGTCTGTACGGGGATGTAAGCGAACGTGTCCTGCGACTGGCCAAGGGTGCTGCCAATCTCTTTCGCTACCCCGATGACGGTATAAGGATTGCCATCGAGATAGAGGGTCTTGCCCAGCGGATCGGTGCCCAGAAAGAAACGTTTGACCAGGTCAGAGCCAATAAAAGCCACGTCTGCCCGATGCTCGTTGTCCGTATCATTAATCGTACGTCCCAGCGCGACCTCGACCAGATCCAACTCGGCGAAATTGCCGGTCACGCCGCGCATGACGACGTTTCCCACTTCCTCATTCTGAACCTTGGCCGTGCCGCTTCCCCGCCCCAGGTTAAAGGCCACTACCTTGGCAAAACTCATGTTGTCGCGCACGAATTCGTAGTTTTCAAAAGTGATGGGTTTGTTGCGGCGCTGCAGCTTCACAAACTGCTCGCGGCTGGTCACGATTGGGTACTGGGTGACCAGAAAAACATTGGCCCCAAAGTTGGCCACGCGATCAGAGATGTATGAATTCGTGCCCTGAATCATCGAAATCACCACGATCAACGTGGCCACCGACAGGATCACGCCCAGAAGAGTAAGGAAAGAACGAAGCTTGTGGGTGCGCAAGGCCTCCAGGGCAATAAAGGCAGGCTCCCGCAATGAGGCTCTGCGGTGAGGCTGCCCCGTTGCCGCCCCATCATTCAAGCGGTCTGCAGTGTCTCCGCGGCCTTTCCGGGCTGCCGGGTTGAGTCGTGTCAGGCATTTCAGGTGTTCTATTAATGATAGTGCCTTATCCCGCTACTGGGTTCAAGAGTACTAACGCAAATAGAGGAGAAACTTCACCTAGAAAAGACGGGGCCGGTTGACGATTCTTAGACGGTAGTAGAGAATAAAAGTTACTGGCAGAGGCTATTCTGCCCTGCCGGAGTCCGCAAAAAGTGGGCCTGTGGCGCAGTTTGGGAGCGCGCTTCCATGGCATGGAAGAGGTCGTCGGTTCGATCCCGACCAGGTCCACCATAAATCACAACTTACAGACACCCTCCTTTATGTTTTAACGTCAAAGCCGCAAATTGTTTTTGGCCCTCGACTGTTCATAATTAAGTTGCTTTTCTGCATTAAGTTGCTTTTCTGCGGCTGCCGCGTTCTCGCCTTGACGTATGCTTAAGGTCTGATGAACGAATGCTTCTTCTGTGGTCCAACTAGGAATCCACTGACCAAGGAACATGTCTGGCCTCTGTGGGTTTCACGTTTGTTGTTCGGCAAATATGAGTCCAGCCATTTCATCAACATCCGTTCAACCGGGGACAACACCACAGGATTATGGAAGTCACGAAATATTCAGGTGACGACCAAGACTATCTGTGACAAATGCAACAACGTCTGGCTGAGTAATTTCGAGAACACCGAGATCAAGCCAATAGCCACATCCCTGATCGTCGGCGACGGATATCTCCCGTTGGCCCTCAGCGACCAATGGAAACTCGCGGCGTGGGCTTACAAGATAGCGATGCTCCTTGAAGTCGCTGTTCCGCCCACCGAGAGGGAGCCGCTGTTCTTCACACCATCGGAGCGCAAACAATTTCGCGACACGACGCTCCCCCACGAGCGCGTTCGCGTGTTTCTCTCAAAGTATCAGTACGGCCAGCATCCCGCTCACGCCTACATGGCGTGCCACAGGCTGACGGAGCGAGCGGAACAGAGAAGATCGTTCGACCTCAAAATCTGCACTGTGACAGCAGGTTGCCTCGGAATGCAGGTAATGGCAGTGCGGTCTGCTGCGTCCGCAGAGCTCGTATATGCAAGCGAGATTGAATTCGAATTTCTTGGAAAAGCCAAGAAGTCGATTGTCCCGATTTGGCCGCCCAATCCAGACGCCGTCCGGTGGCCGCCAACTCAAACGATGACCCAACAAGACATCGAAGACTGGACAGCAATGTGGCAAAAAGCGGCTCATCCTCCTCGTTCGGAACACTGATCTTAATGTGATCGTGACCGTGACGTGGGACAGCAGCAATCCCCACCGTTACTACTCCAAGGTGACGGTCGTGCTGTCTTAGCGCGCGAGAGTTCCAGCGTGCCACTGTTCGTTTTGGAAAACTCTAGCGACCTTGCGAAGTTGAGCGATTATTGCCTCCGCTCGAGATTGCTGTAAAGGATCGCCTTCACTATGAAGAGGCCTAACAGTCAGCCATGCTTGCCTGCTCGTATACTCCATTAAGTTTTCTCAATTTGTCCCATTATCAAAAGCACATTCCACATTCCTTCTGTTCGAATCTCTGTACATTTAGAAAGGACTTAGAATGAGGAAGATTTTTTCCGGCGATGAAGCGATTTCTCGGGAATATTCAGCATACGTGTCCCCGATCAACGTCGTTGTGCTGTATAGCTCTTTTTACCTTGACACCATACCAACTAGTAGGTATATTTACATACCAAACGGTATGGAAAGCACGATGGCGACCGCAACCCAGCACGAATCGAAGACCAGGCTCCTGGATGCGGCACTGCATGTGATCCGGGCCAAGGGTTATGCGGCTACTACGGTGGATGACATCTGCCACAAGGCCGGGGTCACCAAGGGCAGCTTCTTTCATCATTTCAAGAGCAAAGACGAACTGGCGCTTGCTGCTGCCTCGTATTGGGGAACAATGACCGGCGGCTTTTTTGCGGCTGCGCAGTACCGCACACTGCAAGATCCGCTGGACCGCCTGCTTGGGTATCTGGACTTTCGGGCGGCGATCCTTACCGGAGAGCTTCCGGAGTACACGTGCCTGCTTGGCACCCTGATTCAGGAGACCTACGCTACGCATCCGGAGATTCGCGCGGCCTGCGATCTGGCCATGTCTTCGCACATCGCGGAGCTGACGCGCGATATCGAAGCTGCAAAAAAACTCTATGCGCCGAAAGCCACGTGGAGCGTGGAAAGCGTGGGCTATTTCATTCAGGCGGTGCTGCAAGGCTCGTTCATCTTTGCGAAGGCCAAACAAAGCCCTGATGTGGTGCGCGACAGCCTGGAGCATTTGCGCCGGTATCTGCGCGTCCTGTTCGGCCAGACCAGCAACATCCAGCGCAACCCCCAGCGAAAGGCAAAACGATGAAGCTATACACCTATGTCAACTACAACGGCAACTGCCAGGAAGCCTTCCGCTTCTACGAACAGCATCTGGGCGGCAAAATCACCATGATGATGACCCATGGCCAGGGTCCGAATGCCAATGCTGGCCCGCCCAACTGGAGTGATGCCATTCTCCACGCCCGCATGAACATTGGAGAAACGGAACTCATGGGAGCCGACATCCCCAATGCTCAACCCATGCGCAGCGCTTATCTCACGCTGCTCGCCGGCAGCAACGAGGAGGCAGAGCGGGTCTATGCCGCGCTCTCAGAAGGCGGCGAGATCTTCATGCCCATGAATGAAACCTTTTTCGCATACCGGTTCGCCCAGCTAAGAGACAGGTTCGGCGCATCATGGATGATTATTCATGAACGTCCCAGGCCGTAGGTGGTGCAGCAAGAATGGCAACTCAGATTGTTCGAGTGTGCTCCGCTCCAAAAGCAGGAGCTGCGCGCGAGCCTGCGGCGCAAGGAAGTGTTTCTTTTCGTTCCTTACCCGGCACTCCGCTTCCCAGATGCGCAACAACGCATCTGGGAAGCTCCGTGACCGGGCTACTATCTGCCGTCCTGCCAGACTGGAAGGCGGGTTATCCAAGGTGTTTCGTCGACCTGAAATGATGATGGAGTCAGCGTGATGAATAGTGGAGGCTCCGGGACTTTGTCGTCGCGTGATGTTAACCCGGCATTCCGCTTCCGGTCGCCGTTCATGCCGGGCTACTGGCAGGGCCTCCCTGACGGGACTTTGCGAGAACCGAGAAGCGGTATCGAGGACCAAGACGTTCATTCAGTTTCAACCCGCATCGCGGGCGTTGTGCTCTGGATGACACGGTTGAAAATGAATTTGGCTGCAGGATTTCCACACTTGGCTGCATGAGTGAGTAACGTAAAGTAATAGAAACAGTCTGATACAAAAAGATTGCCGAGCGGGGCGTATACCGCAATGGAGGAAAGAGATGTCATTCTTCCGTGATTTGAAAGTTGCAATACGTTCTTTAGGGCGAGTTCGGGCCCTGTGGATCACAGTGGCCGTCACCCTGGCTCTGGGTATCGGCGCGAATGCGGCAATCTTCAGTGTTGTCCGTGGCGTGCTGCTGCGCCCGCTGGCGAATCGCGATGAAGACCATTTGCTCTACATCCGCCAGAGCGCGCCGGGCATTGGCGTAGACAACGCCACTTTCTCGGTGCCGGAAATCAAAGACATTGGCACGAGCCTGAAGACCATCAACGAGCTTGGCACCTTTTCCGCAGTTAACTTCACCATGGTGGGGCTGGGCGAACCGCGAGAGATCCGCGCCGGCGTGGTCGATGGCAACTACTTTGACGTGATGGGGCTGCACCCGGTGGTGGGACGCCTGCTGAATTCCGGCGATGATGGCCCCAACGCCACCGGCGCGGCCGTGCTGACGTACCGCTACTGGAGCACCACATTGCATTCAGACCCCGGCGTGATCGGTAAAACCGTCAGGCTCGGAAGCTTCGAGGGCACACGTTCCGCGGTCATTGTCGGAGTGCTGGAACCATCGGTGCCTTATCCGGTGGAAACGGAGATGATCGCCAACGTGGTCACCAGCCCGCATCACCTGTCGGCCACCATGGTCACCGGACGCGAGCATCGCATGACCGAGGTGTTCGCGCGGCTTGCGCCCGGCGCGCAACTCGATGCCGCCCGCTCGGAGTTGCGCACGGTGTATACGGCGATGGTGTCCGCACATCCTGAGACATACAAGCCCGGCGACCACTACAAAATTGAAGTGACGCGCATGCACGACCAGATCAATTCCAGTGCAAGCACCATCCTGTGGGTATTGTTCGCGGCTTCGGGCCTGCTGTTTATAATCGCCAGTTCCAATGTTGCCAACCTGATTCTGGCCCGCACAGTGCGTCGCGAATCCGAACTTGCCTTACGTTCGGCATTGGGCGCCACCACAGCCAAGCTCCGGCGGGCACTGCTGGCTGAAAGCCTGGTGCTCTGCGGCAGCGGCGCGCTGGCGGGAATCGCCATTGCAGCTCCCATGGTCAACGTGCTGGCCCGTTATGCATCACGCTTCTCGGTACGCGCGCTCGATCTCTCCCTCGATTTAAGCCTGGTGTGGATCGGAGTGGCGCTGGCGCTGATCGCGTCCATCTTCCTGGCGTTTGTCCCGCGTTTGCCCTCGCCTGATTCTGCCCAGGGGCTGGGACTTTCAAGCAGCGGCGCCCGTGTGAGCCGGGGCAGCGGCAGGCGGCTTCGCGTGTTTGCGGTAACGCAAATCACAGCCTCGTTTCTGTTGCTGGCCGGGGCAGGCGCACTGCTGCGAACTTTGCTGGTGCTGGAAAAGACACAGCCGCCTTTCGAAACCGCGCATGTTCTGGCGGTAAATCTACCCGTAATGTCATACGGGCGGACACCCGAGCAGGTACGCGAGTTTTATCGCAACGTGCAGCAACAGATCAGCACTTTGCCGGGTGTCGAGCACGTCTCTTCAGGCTTCAGCGTTCCCTGGCGTGATGCCCAGGGACTGAACATCCGCTTCACGTTTTCTCTGGAAGGCGCAAGACGCGAAAACGGCCAGGATGATCCCCGCGCGCGGTTCCGCTCCATATCGCCGGGATTTTTCGACACTATGGGAGTGCCGCTCGTGGCAGGCCGTGATTTCAGAGACACCGACAAAGAGGGCGCCGAACGCGTGGTTATCATCAGCCAGAGTATCGCGCAACAACTCTTTCCCGGCCGCGACGCCGTGAACCGCCACTTGCAGTGGACAGACCCGGTGATGAAGTTCATCGGCATCAGCACCGAGCCGCGCCGCATTATCGGTGTAGTGCCCGATGTTGACGATGAAAACATCATTCCGTCACCGGCCATGACTGTGTATCAGCCTACCGAGCAGGAAGGCTGGAACGGCCGTCTGTTCGTGCGCGCCAAGAATGATCCTTACGCGCTGGTTCCTGCCGTGATGCAGACGATCCACCAGATAGCAGCCGACCAACCGGTGGAGCGGGCCAGCACGCTGGAAGACGTGCGCGCAGAAGTGCTCACGCCCGATCGCCTCAATGCCATTGTGTTCGGCGGATTCGCTACCCTGGCGCTCCTGATTTCCGTGGTGGGCGTAGCCGGTGTGCTGGCATTCTCGGTCAGCGGACGCACGCGCGAATTCGGAATCCGCATGGCTCTGGGCGCGCAGCCGCGAAGCATTCTTACCAAAGTCCTGCTGGAAGGCTTTGTGATTGCCAGCATAGGCGTAGCAGCGGGTTTCCTCGTGGGATTCGCTTTAGAACGCGCGATTGGCAAGTATGTGGCCCAGGTGCAGACGCCGGGAGCAGTGCCTTTGCTTGCATCAGCGGCAGTCATCCTTGCGGCGGCCGTGATCGCGTCAGCCCTGCCTGCGGCGCGAGCCGCCAGAGTGGACGCTGTGCAGGCGTTGCGTTCGGAGTAGATTGCGGGCGAAGCTCGTCAATTAGGAAATAACGTAGCTCTCAACGCCATGTCATCCTGGAAGCCGCGCATTTTGCGGCTGAAGGATCTATGGATTCGTCTCTTCTACGATGCACTTCATGCGCGAATCTCACAACCGTGGCTCGCTTCGCTCAGGAGGGCATCGGCGACTGTAGGGTTTCCTCGCTTTGCTCGGGACAGAAGAACAAATTCGACTCAATTTGAAGCTGCGTCTGACAGGGGAAGCCATACCTGGAAGCGCGTGTCACCGGGTTTGGAAATTACCTGGATGTTACCCCGGTGTTTCTTCACGATGCGCTGCACTGTATCGAGGCCGAGGCCGGTTCCCTGCCCTATGCCTTTGGTGGTGAAGAACGGCTCGAAGATGCGGGGCTGCACGTCTGCGGAGATTCCCGGGCCGTTGTCGCCGATTTCCACCACGACGCAGCCATCTTCCCGGAAGGTGCGGATACGCAACTCGCCTTCGCCATTCATCGCGTCAATGGCATTATCAATAAGATTGGTCCACACCTGGTTGAGTTCGCTTCCGAAGGAGTCCACCATCAAGGGGACCTTCTGGTAGTCGCGCTTCACGGTCACGCCGCGTTTGAGCTTATGGTTCAGAATCGTGAGGGTATTTTCCAGGCTCTTGACGATGTCAACGTTCTGCACCGGAGACTGGTCCATGTAGGTGTATTCCTTGATGGCACGGACCAGATCAGAAATGCGCGAGGTACTATGCTCGATCTCATCCAACAGGCTGGCAATCTCGAGGGAAGCAGCAATCCTCACCAGGGCAGCGCGCGCGGTATCGGCATCGAGCGCCGCGAACAGCGATTCCACTACTTCGGGCCTGGCGCCCTTGCGCGCCAGATCGGCGGCCAGTTGCCATAGATCGTTTAAACCGTGGCTGCGCAGCAGCGCATCAATCTCTTCCTCAAGAATGCTGACCGTCAACGTGTCCGGCGGAGGCTCGTTCTTCTGCACGAGCGAGGTTTCCAGCTTTTCAATCTCCGCCTTCTGTGCCTGCGTAAGATCGCGCGCCCCTAACGCATGGCTCGCTTCCTTGATCTGCTTCAACATGCCGCGCAACTGGCTGGTGGCGCGTTTCGCGGCCGAAGCGGGATTGTTCAGTTCGTGAGCGAGTCCCGCAGAAAGTTTTCCCAGCCCAGCCAATCGATCGCGCTGCTGTTCTATGCGGGTGGTTTCACGAATCCTGTCAGACATGAGATTGACCAGGCGCTGCGCCAACTCAGGCATCTTCTGCACGAGTTGAGGAAAAAGCGATGCGGGAAAAAACAGAATGCGGGCCTCAGTGATGGCGTGGCCGGTCAGGGGAAAGCGCTTCATGCGGGAAAAAGGCAGCACTCCGGTTACATCACCGGGTTTGGTGGAAATGATGATTGCCTCGCCGCCCAGTTCACCGCGCGCCTGAAGCTGGCCTTCCAGCACCACCAGCATTACATCCGCCGGATCGCCCTGGTGCATGTATGTATCGCCGGGCTTGAGAGATTGCTCCCGCGCCTGGCTGAGGAACCAGGCGATCTGATCGTCTGGCAGGTCTGCGAACGCCGGCACTTTCAGTAATTCCGATACTTCCGCCATGCTATACCTTGCTCAAGTACTGATGGATGAATTGGACAGCCACAGAGCCTTCTCCCACGCCTGAAGCTACACGCTTTACCGAACCATGGCGAACGTCGCCAACGGCAAACAAGCCGGGGATATTGGTTTCCAGCAGGAATGGATCTCGATCAAGTGTCCATCCTTTGGGGCGCTGACCATCCCACAAAAGATCAGGACCCGTCAGAATGAAACCGCGCTCGTCTCTTTCCACCACACCTGTCAGCCAATCGGTCCGAGGCAGAGCTCCGATAAAGATGAACATAGCGTTGGCGGGTACGCGTTCGATTTTGTTGGTGTCAGAACACCGAACAGAAATTTCTTCGAGGTGGGTGTCGCCATGCGCTTCCACTACGCTGGCGTTGGCCCACAACTGGATGTTTGGCGTTTGCTCGATCTGATCAATCAGATATTGCGACATGGTGCTGGAAAGCGAAGGGCCGCGCACCAGCAGAACCACGCGATCGGCGTATTTGGAAAAATTCATGGCTGCCTGGCCGGCGGAATTCGCACCCCCGACCACGTAGATGGTTTCACCTTTGCAGGAAAGCGCTTCGGTGACGCCGCCGCCGTAATAGATTCCAGCGCCCTGCAATCTGTCTACGCCCGCAGCTTCAAGCCGCCGCCACTGGACTCCGGTGGCAATCATGAGCGCATGGCATGAGATTTCGCTGCCGTCGGCCAGCTTGATGATGCGGTAGGAACCTTCCGTCCTGACTCCCACAGCCTGCTGCGGAGAAAGTATCTCGACACCAAATCGCTGGGCCTGCACTACGGCACGCCGGGCCAGGTCGCCGCCACTGAGTCCGGTGGGAAAGCCGAGATAATTTTCGATGCGCGAACTCATTCCCGCCTGACCGCCGGGCGCTTCACACTCCACGATCACGGTATGCAGCCCTTCGGACGCGCCATACACGGCGGCGGCCAATCCCGCTGGGCCTCCACCGATGATGGCCAGGTCATAGAAGCTGGTCTGGGCGCGCGTTCGCAACCCGACTCTTTGCGCGACATCAGCCGGCACACTTTCCAATAGCTTGGTTCCATCGGGAAAGAGAACGACCGGGAGACTGCTGGCCTCGTTTCCGAGAGCTTCCAGCAGGCGTTTTGTTTCCGGATCGTTGGCGGAAAGCTCCACGTCTATCCATTGATAAGGAACATGATTGCGCGCCAGAAAGTCGCGCAGTTCGTAGGAGCGTGGCGACCAGCGCGTGCCCAGCACCCGGATTCCCTGAAATGCCGGACGGTAAGAAGCCTGCCAATCGTCAAGCAGGTCATCCAACTGAGGATACAGATGCTCTTCAGGCGGGTCCCAGGGTTTTAAGAAAAAGTAATTGATGTTGACTTCATTAATGGCGCTGATGGCTGCATTGGTATCGGAGTAGGCGGTAAGCAGCGCCCGCTTGGCCTGGGGATAGATGTGCATGGCTTCCTGCAAAAATCCCACGCCATCCATTTTCGGCATGCGCTGGTCGGCCAGCAGCAGGGCCACACTGTCATTGCGCACCTTGAGTTGCTTCAAGAGATCGAGGGCCTTCTCGGGAGAATCACTGGCCAGCACGCGATAGTCGGCGCCATAGTGCGAACGCAGATCGCGCTCAATGGCCCGCAATACATCTGAATCGTCATCTACACTGAGTAAAATCGGTTTCGCCATGATCTGCTTCAGTCTACCGAACTATTGAGGGTTCCGGAATTGAGTAGCCTGGCCGTTTGCCTCGGCGGCTAAAGCCGACATTTATCTAACGTTATTTAATGTCGAACGGCACGGCTTGAAGCCGTGCCCTTTCAAACCAGCATCCCGTGAAAAAAGAGTTATTCCGCGACTTGTAAAATCATGCCCCGGACTGCGCAGCAGCTACGCTGCCGTGCTGCTGGATGCACTCTCGCGTTTACGACGGGCCTCATAGGCTTTCAAATGTGCATAGGCAATACGCAGCAACGGACTGCTGACAGCGCCTTTATCGCCGCGCCGCAGCAGGTCGCCAATCACGTGGTCTGCTTCGATCGGAGCGCCCCGTTCTATGTCGCGCAACATTGACGCACTCAATGAAGACCCGCGCTGGGTGAGCATCTTGCGGCTGCGCTGGAGGGCTGCTTCCGTGGGCGCGAATCCTTCGCGTGTGGCAATCGCAGAGCACTCTTCCAGCAGAGCCAGCGTTAGATCGGCAGCGCCCGCCGCCACAATGTCGCCAGCCGTAGCCCGCATCAGGCAGGTGATGCCAGCCGCGGTAGCAAGGAACACCCACTTTTCCCACATCTCCTGCAAAATCGCCTGGCTCAGGCGGCCTTCGAATTTACCGCTTGAAAGCACCTTCTCAATCGCGAGCACCCGCGCTGAGCGGGAACCATCACGCTCACCGTAGGAGAGTTCATGGGTGTCATTGAGATGGATAATTTCCTGCTTGTCGTTGAGCGTTGCCCCGATCAGACACTGGCCGCCGAGCACGCGTTCCGGGCCAAAGCGAAGATCGAGAATATCGAGATGACGCATGCCATTCAGCAGAGGCAGAATGGCGGTCTCTGGCCCAACTGCGGGCGCGAACGATGGTATGGCGTCTTCGAGGTCGTAAGCCTTGCAACTGAGCAGAACCAGATCAAACGGCTGCCGGATATCCTGCGCCAGAACCATTGGCGGTTTAGGTATGGATACATCGCCGAAGCGGCTGCGAATCGTCAACCCTGAACTGGCCAGTTGCGCAGCGCGCCTGGGCCTGACCAGAAAAGTTACATCCTGGCGCGCCTCAAGCAAACGGCCGCCAAAGTATCCGCCCACAGCGCCTGCACCTACCACAAGAGTACGCATATCAACTCACCTGACTCAAAGATGAATGCCAGTGCCGCTGCGACGCAATCTTTTCCGGCATTTTCTTTTAGGCAAAAATCAAGAATGACCCCAACCTGATTCGTTTTCGTTTTTTTATCGAACAAGTTTCGCGCCTCTGGCGCTTCTGTTTTTATCTCTTTATCCCCAGCCCTTCGGGCTGGGCTAACTTCTTATTGCGCCTCTGGCGCTTGAGCACAGTTACGAATCCATTCTGATACAGTACGAATCCCATCTGACTCCAAAGCGGCACATGGCTTGTTGAAATGGTATAAACGGCACGAACTGCGGAAGGATACGGGAATCTTCGGAACCCCGTTCACACCTGAGCGCATCCATATTGAGCATGCGAACTCCCTGCGATGCCGCCGTGATGCAATCAGTGGCGTCAGAAGCATCGCGTAAAGAAGTTCCATGTAAAACAGAAGCCAGAGTCTGGGTACTCGCTGCGACCATTCTGGCTTCGAGCATGGCATTCATTGACAGCACGGTGGTCAATGTCGCTCTTCCCGCCATCCAATCCAGCTATCACGCCACTGTCGCAGACGTGCAATGGGTGGTGGAATCTTACGGACTTTTTCTGGCTGCGCTGATTCTGGCAGGAGGCTCGCTCGGCGACCGCTTCGGACGAAGAAAGATCTTTCTGGTTGGGGTTGCGATGTTTGCAGCGGCGTCAGCGGGTTGCGGTCTGGCCTCCAGCATTCATGCCTTATTAACCGCCCGCAGCATTCAAGGTCTGGGGGCCGCTCTACTGGTTCCCGGCAGTCTTGCCATCATCAGCACGTCATTCGACGAAAAAGATCGGGGCAAGGCAATCGGCACGTGGTCTGGCTTTACTGCCATTACTACCGCGATGGGGCCGGTCATCGGCGGATGGCTGGTTGAGCATGCCTCCTGGCGGTGGGCCTTCTTCATCAACTTGCCGCTTGCCGCTGCGGTGATCGTGATTTCCGCATGGCATATTCCGGAAAGCCGCAGCGCCATCACGAGACGGCTCGATTGGGCGGGAACGCTCCTGGCTACGATTGGACTGGGCGGAGTAGTTACCAGTTTCATTGAATCAGCCAACCGGGGCTGGAAGGACCCACTGGTTTCAACAAGCCTGATTGCCGGCTGCTTATGTCTGGTAGTGTTCGTGTTTGTCGAAGCTAAAAGCACTGCCCCAATGGTTCCGCTTACATTGTTTGCCGCCCGCAGCTTCAGCGGCGCCAACCTGCTGACATTGTTTCTCTATTCCGCAATAGGAATTTTCTTTTTCCTCTTTCCTTTGAACCTGATCCAGATTCAGAGATATTCGGCCACGGCTACGGGCGCTGCTTCCCTGCCGTTGATTCTGTTGATGTTTCTTCTTTCGCGCTGGTCAGGAGGATTGGTCGCGCGATACGGCCCACGAGTTCCACTGGTCATCGGTCCGCTGATTGCAGCCCTGGGCTTTGCGCTGTTCACTGTGCCCTCGACAGGCGCTATCTATTGGAAAACATTTTTTCCGGCCATCATCGTGCTGGGACTCGGCATGGCGGTAACTGTAGCGCCGCTCACTACGGTGGTGATGACCTCACTCAGCCAGAATTATGTCGGCACAGCATCGGGAATTAATAACGCCATTGCGCGCGTCGCCAGCGTGCTTGCCATTGCAGTGCTGGGAGCTGTGATGGTGCATGCTTTCGGGTCTCGATTGAACCAGAAAGTGGCGGGCCTTTCGCTTCCGTCCAGTGTTCTCCAACACATTCACTCCGAAGAAATCAAACTCGGGGGAATGCAGATACCGGCCGGCATCGGCGAATCTGTAGCAGCCAGAGTCAGAGAAACAATTGAGGAAGCATTCGTGCATGGATTTCGCGTGGTGCTGTCTATTTGTGCAGGATTGTCTGTGGCCAGCGCTGCTGTCGCATGGCTGCTGATTTCCAATCACAGACCCGCCGCGGTCCGCAAAGAAGGCATATCCTTATAGTAGCCAGCGGCTGATATGGCATGGCCTGAGTCGCAGGAGCACTTGCGCGGCAGAAAGGATTCCGGCTTGAACCGCAGATCTGAAACTCCTTTTGACAATATCGAGAATGCCCAGCAGTACATCAGACTACTGGTCGAGGCGGTCGAAGAAGCGCGCGCTGAGGTAGACGAGCAGATTCAAACAGCGACACAGTCTGGCCCCGCGCGCCGCCGGGATGCCCTGCAAATCGCGCAGTACAAATTAGAGAAGCTGCAACAGCACCTTCATTCCAGCGGACGGGCGCTCAACGATCTGCGCAGCCTGCGCCGTCTGCTGCTGGAAGAAAGAGCGGCCCAGGAAAGCCGCGGATAGTACGATGCCGAGGCTGCGGGCTGCCGACATGGCGCGGGCGCAATTGGTTTTGTACTAACTATGCCGCCCCGGTGCGGGGCTCCTATTCTTTCCCTGCCTTTTCCCAGGGCTTACGCCGCTGGGCTAACATATGCCGCCCCGTCTCGGGGCGGTTCTATGCACCATTGCTGTTGGCAGATCAGGAAGCCTTTTCCTTCTCTCTTTCTTTTGCGCTTTTCTCCATGGCTTCAATCAGGCTCTTGGGACGCATGTCCGTCCAGTTGGCCTCGATCCAGTCCAGGCATTCGCGCCGTTTGCCTTTGGGTCCGGTTTGCGTCCAGCCCGCAGGAATTTCGCGGAAGGCCGGCCAGAGCGAGTATTGCCCCTCGTGATTGACCAGCACAAGATAGTCTGCAGTTTCGCTTTCGAATGGGTTTGTCATGATTAGTGTCTCCTCAATATTTTTTATTCCTTTAAATTCTTGTGGGCCGCGATGCCTTTACGGCACGAGTAAACTCGTGCCCTGATACATCTGTTCTCCAGTCGGCATGGTGCGGCTTTGCCCTTCTCTGATTTTAATTACCTCGAATGTTGCTCCGCTTCGGCCAGCCGCTCTTCGAGAATACGGCCTATCTGCTTCAGCGGCGCAGGGTTCATCATCTCGTAATGCTTGCAATGCACGGTATGAACTTCGATTGCGCCGGTGACATGCGGCTTCCATGCATCTGGCGTCTGATGATCCGCCGGTTTTTGATCGGCGAAAAAGAAAAGCATATCGCCTTCAAATTTACCCGGCCTGAACGCCTGGTTAAGCCGGGCGCTGTGCATCATGAGTTCCATGGTGCGCCGGGCTATGGTTTCATTAAAGTCCGCAGGAATGTGCCCTGCGCGTTGCGCCGCTTCGAAAACTGTGGACCAGTTGACCGCCTTGCCTTCCAGTTCCCTGCGGTCCATGCCGATCATCTCCATGGCCATGACGAGCACTTCTTCTTCGGTCTCCACGGGAACTACTTTGTCGTCGCTTGCAGGATAGGTGTCCATGATGGTGAGCAGCGCGATTTCTTCCCCTTGCTGCTGCAAGGCGCAGGCAATGGCATGGGCCAGGATTCCACCAAACGACCAGCCCAGCAGAGAATACGGTCCTCGCGGCTGAATTTCGCGGATGGCCCTCGCATACTCCTGCGCCATGTTTTCGATATTGTCAGGTAAAGGACCGTTACCAGTCACCGCCGATGCCTGCAAGCCATAGATGGGCCGCTGCGGATCAAGCTCGCGCATCAGGCCCGCATAGCTCCAGCTCAGACCGCCCGCAGGATGAGCGCAGAACAATGGCGGCAAAGTGCCACGGGCGCGCAATGGCAGCACCACATCGAAAGCGCTTTCCGGAGAAGTCTTCACATCCAGATGCTGGACGAGTTCCGCTGCCGTCGGCGCTTCGAAGAGCGTACGAATGCGCAGCTCAACACCAAGCGCTGAACGCAACTGGCTCACCAGTCGTGTAGCAGTCAGCGAGTGCCCGCCGAGCGTAAAGAAATTGTCATCAATGCCGACGCTCGGAACTCCCAGCACCTCGGCGAAGATTTTGCAGATCAACACTTCCTGCGGCGTCCTTGGGGAGCGATAAGAATCTCTGCTCCGCTGCAAAGGCCCGGGCAGCGCGCGGCGATCAATCTTGCCATTCGCGGTCAGGGGCCATGAAGGAACCACGATGAGGCTCGATGGCCTCATGTATTCAGGCAGGTTCTGGCGCAGGTAGTCGTGCAAAGTACGAACCAGTTCTACGGAACCGGCATTCTGCGCCGGAACATTGGCGAATCGGCGATAGTGTTGAACAACCGTTTCCGATGCGGCTTCCTGCGGCCCCCAGCCGGGATTGAAAATAACATCACAGGTTCCACCGGACGTAAAGCGCCAGGACAATTCCACACCAAGTTCCACAGCCAGTCCGATGATTGCGTTCGGATCCTCTCCACCGGCAGCAACGCTCGCCTGGCGGAGTTCGCGGGCTGTATGCAGCCGCGAGGCGGGGTTATGCAGCAGGCGTACAGCCTCTACTGCGCTGGCTGCGCGCTGGTCCCGCACTTTGCGTACTCCGATGGAGCTGCCGGGTTGCTGCGCTATTGCTTGTTGTACTGCGGTTCGCCACAGCCCGTTTTCATCCCAAGGCAGCCATTTATCAGGTTCAGACACGGTCTCTTTAGGCCCGATGCTCAGAGTCACGTCATAACGGAAGCGGCTCAACTCGTTGTCATAGTCACCCAACTTCACAGCAGGCTGGGCCCGGCCAACCCTCGGCCAGCGCTGCGCCAGCTCTGAAAACAACGCAGGATCGAGCAACAGCTCTTCTTCATTCTGCCGCGCCTGCTTGATGTGTTCATGCAATTCGCCAATGGGCATATCGGCAGGGGCTTTGTGAAGCTGGACCGATGCGTGGTACGGCTCCAGAAGAGAGAGGTTCCTTACATCGCCGATAAAAATGTGTCCACCCTGGCGCGTGACCCGCACTGCCTGATTGAGAACACGCAGAAGGTAATCCAGACCTGGGAAATACTGCACGACGGAATTGAGAATGACGAGATCAACACTCTCATGCTCAAGGAAGGAGATTTCATGCGCCAGAGCCCGATGCAGAACAACGTGCGCGAGATCTTCGCGCTGGTTGAGATAGCTTTGCAGCCGCGCCAAAGCCTCGGCAGAGAAATCCACGCCGATATAGCTTTCGCAATCCGGAGCGATGCGGGTGAGCAACAATCCTGAGCCGCAGCCTATCTCCAGAACGCGGCGGGGCCGCAACGCCTGAATTCGGGCGACGGTCTGCTCAACCCACACGCGCATCTCTTCCGGCGGAATGGCTTCGCCCGTGTAGCTGCTGGTCCAGCCAGCGAGATTGAAGTCGCCCGCTGCCGATTCGCCTTCGTGGTAAATAGATTCGTAAAGCTGCTGCCAGTGAGCAAGCTGTGAAGAGTGGCCTTCATCCTGTTCGGCTTGTTCATGGCGGGCAACCACGTATGCTGACAACTGCTTCTGTTCTGCCTCGCCGGTCACCATCACCAATGCGTCGGCAACCCGCTCGTGGCGCTTGAGAACTCCTTCGATCTCGCCCGGTTCGATCCTGTAGCCTCTGATCTTCACCTGCTGATCGGTCCGCCCCAGGAAATCAAGCGTTCCGTCGGGGCGCCAGCGAACCAGATCACCGGTGCGATACATGCGCGCCCCGGCAGCACCGAAGGGATTGGCAATGAAGCGCTCGGCAGTCAAAGAAGGCTTTCCTAAATAACCACGGGCCACGCCAGTTCCAGCTACATATAGCTCGCCTGGAGCGCCAATCGGAACAGGCTGCAAGCTCCTGTCCAGAACGTAAAGCTGGGTATTCGCAATGGGACGGCCAATAGGAACGTCGCCGGTATGGGGATCGTCGGGTTGAACCTGATAGACACAGCATCCAACCACGGTCTCAGTGGGCCCGTATTCGTTGATAAGCCGCGTGTCTTCTGCATGTGAACGCCACGCCGCCAGCGATTCATATTTGAGCGCCTCGCCGCCAATGATGAAGGAACGTGTTCGTCCTCTGCGTTCGTTTGCGGAGAGGCTGTTATTCAGTACTTCCAGATGAGCGGGCGTGAGCTTGACCAGGCTGAGATTGCTTTGCCCGCCAAGTACGCTGCTCAGGTTTTCAACGATCATGCTGGTCGGGAGTAAGTATCACCGGCTTTCCGGCCAACAGCGGCGGATAAACACTGGTCACCGCAAGATCGAAACTCATAGAGCTATGCGCAGGAGCGCCGTTGCCTTCTCCAACGCGATATTCGCGAATACTCCATTGCAGGTAGTTCCATAATCCTTCGTGAGTTACGACTACGCCTTTGGGCGCGCCAGTAGAACCAGACGTATAGATCACATACGCAGGGTGCAGCGGCAGCAACGTGGCGTTGCGCTCTGCATCTGTGGGATTGTGCGAAGGCCCATTCGATAGAGTGAGTTGTACTTCACGCGCATCGAGATCAAGCCTCTTTCCCTCCAGCGGCAACTGTTGTGCGGACTCGGTGATCACGAGATCCGGCGCGGAATCGGCAAGCATGTGCGCCAGGCGGGCCTCCGGCGCTTCGAGATCAACAGGAACATAAGCAGCACCTGATTTCAGCACTGCCATCATGGCAACAATCATCGCGGGAGAACGGCGCAGGGCAATTCCGACCAGGCTTTCCGGCCCGATTTCGCGATGAATCAAATGATGCGCAAGGCGGTTTGCCCGGTCGTTCAGCTCGGAATAGGAGATAACCGACTTTTCAAAAATGATCGCCGGGGCCTCTGGAGTGCGCGTCACCTGCTCCTCATACAATGCCAGCAGCGTTACCGGCTTCAGCGATTCTGCGGTTGCGTTCAGCTCTTCGAGCAGCATCTGCCGCTCTTCCGCGGCCAGCATCGGCATGGCATGCAGTGGAACATCAGGGCCTTGTATCGCGGATTCGATCAGCGTCACATAGTGCCGCGCCATCTGCTCCATCCGCCAGCGGTCGAACAGGCCCTTGTTGTACATCCAGTAGAAACCAATCTCTCCGGTGGGGTGCTCGAAGACATGCAATTCCAGGTCGAAGCGCACGCGCAATTCATCCCCGCCCAGGCGCTCGATTTCCAACCCTTTCAGGCGCTGGACTCCCATGGGCGCATTCTGCACTGCGAATACCACCTGGAAAATGGGTGTGCGGTTCAGGCTGCGCTCAGGAGATAGCTGCTCGACCAGACGTTCAAAGGGCACGTCCTGATGCTGGTAGGCTTCGAGGGCAGTGTTGCGCACGCTGGCCAGCAATTCGCTGAAGCTGGCCTCGGGATTCACACGCGCGCGCATCACCAGCGAGTTCACAAAAAAGCCGATCAACTTTTCAAGCTGTGCTTCCTGGCGGTTGGCGATGGGCGAGCCGACAACAATATCGTCCTGGCCGCTATAACGCTGGAGCAACACGGCAAAGACCGAGAGCAGCGTCATGTACAGGGTAGCCTGGCTGGTCTGGCTTAGCTGGTGTAGGGCAGCCACTCTCTCAGCAGGCAATGTGGCGCTGCATACGTCAGCGGCATAAGTCTGCATGGCCTGGCGGGGACGATCTTTCGGCAACTCCAGTTCTTCAGGAATATCCCGGAGCTGCTCTTTCCAATATTCAAGATCGGCGCGCAGCACATCTTCGCCCAGCCATTTACGCTGCCACAGGGCGAAGTCTGCATACTGGATAGGGAGGCGCGGCAGCGGGTTCTCGCGGCCTTCGCTATAGGCCTCATACAATGCCATGAACTCATGATTGAATACGCCTTGCGACCATCCATCGGAAACAATGTGATGGAAGTTCCACAGCATCACGTGATCGCGCTCGCTGATCCTGATTAACTGAATGCGCAGCAGAGGGCCATGCGAAAGATCGAAGGGCTGTTCCCACTCCTTGCGCATGAGCGCCAGCACTCTCTCCCTCTGATCGCTTTCTTCGCGGCCACTCAGATCTTCCAGAGGAACTGGAACAGATTGGGGCGGCTCGATGATCTGCACCGGGTCGCCTTCGACCTGGGCGAAGTGGGTGCGCAGAACTTCATGGCGTTCGACAATGGCGCTGATGCTGCGGCGCAATGCTTCAAGATTCAACTCGCCGCGCAGCCGGAAGGCAGCGGGCATGTTGTACTCGGTGCTGCCGCCTTCCAACTGGTCAATAAACCAAAGGCGCTGCTGCGCATACGAGGTGGGCAGGTGTTCCGGCCGGGCCTGCCGGACCAGAGGAGCGCGGACTTTTTCGGCACGGCTCACATGCGGCAGAAGCTGCGCAACCGTAGGCGCTTCGAACAGAGTGCGCAATGGCAGGTCTACTCCAAAGCTGTTGCGCACCTGGCTTACGAGGCGGGTGGCCAGCAGCGAATGACCGCCAAGGGAAAAGAAATCATCTTCCAGGCCCACCTGCTCCACCGACAGTACTTCGGCAAAGATCGAGCACAATGCTTCTTCCTGCGGAGTGCGCGGAGCAATGTAGCTTTCGGTGCGGCGGTTGGGGACGGGCAGTGCCTGGCGATCAATTTTTCCGCTGGGTGAGAGCGGCCACTCAGCCAACACCATGATGGCCGAAGGCACCATGTAATCAGGAAGAGATTGCCGCAAATAATCCTGTAGAACACGACCCAGCTTGGCATCGGCAGTGCTCAAGGCGGGTGCGTTGGTAAAGCGGCTGTAGTCGAAAGACCGGGCGTTCTTTGCATTCTCTACGGCCTTGGTCTGCCATTGCGGATTGAAGATAGCATCGTAGATACCATCCGCACTGAAACCTCTCCATGAGATTGCCACACCCAGATCATTCGCCAGTTGCACAACGGCATGCGGATCTTCGCCTGTCACGGCTGACAATGCGGTCTGCAACTCCGCGGCGGTCGTCAGCCTGGAGTCGGCATCCCGGAGAAGCCGGGCGGCCTCAATCGCACTGCCCGCACGTTGATCGCGAATTCCGCGCACTCCCACAGTTGTTTCGGGATGTTGTGCAAACAGATTTTTCAATTCCCGTTTCCATTGGGCGGTGCGGCCCAGTCAATCCAGTGCTGTGGTTCTGCCTGCGCCTGTTTTTTGCCGCCTATTGTCAATGTAACGTCGTAGCGGAAGCGGCTCAGTTCATTGTCGTAGCCGCCCGGCTTGAGCATCGGCTCTACCCGCTCGATTTCGTCCCAATGCGCAAAGATCGCTTCAAAGAAAGCGGCATCCACTACCAGTTCTTCTTCGTTCTGCCGCGCCAGATTGATTTTTTGCCGCAGCTCATTGAGAGATGTATCCGCGCGCGAGAGATGTATCGGACGCGAGAGATGTATCGGGAGCAGTTTTGTGCAACTGCACCGAAGCGTGATAAGCCTCGAGCAGAGGCAGGCTGCGTACATCGCCGATGAAGATATTGCCGCCAGGCCGGGTCACACGCACCGCTTCTCTGAGAACCTTCAGCAGGTAGTCGGCGCTGGGAAAATATTGGACGACAGAATTCAGTATTACCAGATCGAAGCTTGCGTCGGCGGCAAAGGTGAGATTGTCGGCCATTCCCTGCCGCAGTTCTACATGCTGCAAGTCCTTCCGCCGTGCTACTTTTTTGCCGAGTTGTTTGAGTGCCTCGGCGGAGAAATCCAGCCCTACATATTGCCGGCACTCGCCTGCCAGGGGCATTAGCAGCAGGCCGGTTCCACAACCGACCTCAAGCACACGATCAGGATTCAGGCTGCGCAGGCGCGCTACCGTTTCTGCGACCCACAAGCGCATTTCTTCTGCCGGAATAGGCCCGCCGGTGTAGCTGCTGTTCCATCCGGCAAAGCTCTGCTCGTCTGCTGGGCGCGAATCATCTGCTGAAGATTCGCGCAATGATTCGTAAAGCTGTTGCCAGCGCCGTACCTGCGCGCCCTCGGCCTCGGCCTGTTCACCTTCAGTTGGCCGCGCAACAACATAACCGATCAACTGTTTTTCTCCGGCCCGGTCTTCCCTCATCACCACCAGTGATTCCCGCACATCAGGATGCCGCGCCAGCGCTGCCTCAATCTCCCCCGGTTCCACCCGGAATCCGCGCAGCTTGATCTGATGATCGGTCCGCCCTAAAAATTCCAGGCTGCCGTCTATACGCCAGCGCACCAGATCGCCGGTGCGATACATGCGAGTGCCCGGAGCGCCGTGAGGATCAGCCACAAAACGTTCCGCCGTCAATGCCGCGCGGCCAAGATATCCACGGGCCAGACCTAAACCAGCCACATACAATTCTCCGGCCACGCCGACAGGCGACGGACGCATACGCTCATCCAACACATAGACGCGGGTGTTGCGAATGGGAGTGCCAATAGGCGGCGTCTCTTTGCCCGAAAGAGGCGCGCTCATCGTCGCTACGACCGTGGTTTCCGTCGGGCCGTAGGAATTGATCATGCGACGGCCAGGCGACCAGCGCGCCACCAATTCCCCTGAAGCCGCTTCGCCTCCCACCAGCAGGGTGGAAGAGGAAGCTCGCCGGTCCCTTCGAGCGTAGGCAGCACCACCGGCGGCAGTGTGGCATGAGTGATTTCGTGCGCAGCAATCACGTCACGAAGAGCAGCGCCGCTGCGCTGGTCATCGCGGATCAGCACCAGCGCCGCGCCGGTGGTGAGAGCTGAAATGATTTCCACCACAGAAACGTCAAAGCTCAGCGATGCGTATTGGAGCACGCGCGAAGTGGAATTGACTTCCAGCCGCTCTATTCGCGTCAGCGACAACGACGGAATGCCCGCGTGAGTGACCACCACTCCTTTGGGCTTGCCGGTTGATCCGGAAGTGTAGATCACATAGGCAGGATTTTCAGGATAAAGATGGCGGTTACGCTGCGCCTGCGTCAGGTTATCAGGTGACTGCTCCATCCACGCGGCCCTGGTTGCGGCATCGTCAACGGCTACAACTGCATGGACGCCTGAGAGCCTGGAAGCAATTTTTCCGGTAGTGATGATGCATGCGGCGCGAGAGTCGCTGAGCATGAACATGAGGCGGTCCGCAGGATAATTCGGATCCAGCGGAACGTAAGCAGCACCCGCCTTCAGAACCGCAAACACCGCGACAATCATTTCCACGGAGCGAGGCAGCGCTAGTGCAACCATCGTTTCAGGGGCGATGCCGGTCCCGATCAAAAGACGGGCAAGCCGGTTGGCGCGGGCATTCAACTCGGCATAGGTAATTACTTCCTCGCCAAACAGCAGCGCTGTCCCCGCTGGATTCTTTTCTACCTGCTGCTCGAAAAGATTGGTCAGGGTGGCCGGAGAGACTTGAGTCTCAGTTGCGTTCCACTGCTCAAGAATCTGCCTTCGCTCTGAAGTTCCAAGCAGATCAATGGCTTCGAGCGGCTGTTTAACACCGGTTGTCACTGCATCCAATACGCGCAGGTAATGGCGCGCCATCTGCTCCATGCGCCAGCGGTCGAACAAATCACGGGCATAGAGCCAGTGGAAATCAATGACGCCGTCGTGCTCCACCGCATGCACTTCCAGATCAATGCGAACACGCAGTTCGGTGGTTCCCACGGGCTCTACCTGAAGTCCATGCAACTGCTGCACGCCCATGGGCGCATTCTGTAGCGCAAACACCACTTGAAAGATGGGCGCGGCGTTCAATCGTCTTTCAGGCGAGAGTTCTTCCACCAGACGCTCAAAAGGAAGGTCCTGGTGCTGGTAGCCTTCGAGAGCAGTCGATCGAACGGCCGCCAGCAAAGCGGCAAAGCTGCTCTGCGGCTGTACCTTCATGCGCATGATCAGGGAATTCACGAAAAACCCGATCAACTGCTCGAGCTGGGCGTCCTGCCGGCCGGCAATCGGAGACCCCACCACGATGTCATCTTGCCCGCTATAACGGTGCAGCAGCACCGCGAAGGCTGACAGCAACGTCATGTACAAAGTTGCCTGGCTGGCGTGGGTCAGCTTTTTCAAAGCCTGAGTCTGCTGCGGCTGTAGCGTGACGGTGCAAACCTCGGCGCGTAAGTGCGGCGTGATTGCCGCGGCCGGTCTTTGGGAAGATCCAAATGTTCCGGAATGCCCTGAAGTTGTTGGGTCCAATATTCAAGATCGCGCTCAATGGTTTGCTGGTCAAGCCACTTGCGCTGCCACAGGGCAAAATCGGCATACTGCACCGGCAATGGCGGCAACGGACTTGCTTTGCCTTCCCGGTAAGCCTCATAAAGCAGCATGAATTCGCGATTGAACACCGCCTGCGACCAGCCGTCGGAAACAATGTGATGAAGAGTGCGGAGAAAGATATGACTGTGCTCGCCAAGTTCCAGCAGCTTCATGCGCAACAAGGGGCCATGCGCCAGGTCGAAGGGCTGTTCAAATTCTGAAAGAAGCGCCGCGGACACCTGCTTCCGCTGTTCTGCTTCACTCAGAGCGCTGAGATCCTCAATCGGCATGTCCACCGAAAGATGCGACTCTATGATCTGGAATGGCTCGCCATCGGCATATCCGAAATGAGTACGCAGGCTTTCATGCCGGGCCACAATCGTGTTGATGGTTTTTCTCAACGCGGGCAGGTCGAGTACACCGCGAAGCCACAACGCCTCTGGCAGGTTGTATTGAGGGCTTCCGCCTTCGAGTTGGTCAAGGAACCACAGCCTTTGCTGGCCGTGCGATAGCGGCAGGCGCTCCGGCCGTTCCTGACGCTTCAGCGGAGTACGCATCTTGCCGGCCCGATGCAAATGTGGAGCGAGTTCACTTGCCGTCGGCGCTTCGAACAATGCCTTCAGTGGCAACTCTATTTCCAGGGTGGCGCGCACCTCGCTTACCAGGCGGGTTGCAAGAAGCGAATGGCCCCCGAGAGCAAAGAAATTGTCATCAACACCTACCCGCTCCAAACCCAGCACGCCGGCAAAAATTGAGCACAGAATTTCTTCCTGTGGCGTGCGTGGAGGCCTATAGGCGCTGGCTGCACGCTCAGGCGCAGGCAAAGCGCGCCGGTCCACCTTTCCGTTGGGTGTGAGCGGCAGGGCGTCAAGAATAACGAATGCCGAGGGCACCATATAATCGGGCAGGCGTTCGCTTAGAGTGCGGCGCAAGTTTGTCTCATCAGGAGCAGTGTCACCGCCGGCCACCAGATAAGCCACCAGTTGTTTGCCGCCGGGATGGTCATCACGCACCATCACCACAGCCTGGGCGACTGACGAATCGGACTTCAGCGCAGCTTCAATTTCGCCCAACTCGATACGGAATCCGCGCAGCTTGATCTGCTGATCGGCGCGTCCCAGGAACTCCAGCGTGCCATCCGCATGCCAGCGGGCCACATCGCCGGTGCGGTACATCCGTTCACCCAAAGTTGCAAATGGATCGGCGACAAAGCGCTCGGCAGTGAGGCCGGGACGATTCAGATAACCACGCGCTAATCCTGCCCCGGCGATATACAGATCGCCAGCCACACCCACAGACCGAGGCTCGAGACAATGGTCGAGCACATACATGCGATAGTTGGCGAGCGGATGGCCGATGGTCACGAGCGGGGGAGCATCGTCGCTCACGTCAGCGGCTGAAAGCTTGTGAGTGCCGGCCCAGATCGTTGCTTCGGTTGGGCCGTAGAGGTTGTAGACGCCACGATGGGCGCCAGCATAAAGTCTGCGGGCCAGTTCACGAGGCAGAGCTTCGCCACCGCTGAGTATGCGCACATCTTTCAGGCATTCCGGCTGGGCCTGCAAAATCATGTCCCAGTGACTGGGAGTGGCCTGCATTGAATTGGCTTGTGCAGAACCGATAAGAGCAGTAAGCCGCGCGGCATCTCGCGCATCCTCTCTGGAGGCAAGCACCACCCGGGCGCCGTGGCACAGCGGCAGCAACAGCTCAAGAATGGAAATATCAAATCCGATGGTGGTCACCGCCAGATGCGTGCCGCCTGAGTCAAAGCCGACCTCGGCATTCATAGCATCAAGAAATGCCGACAGCGCGCTGTGCTGAATGATTACGCCTTTGGGCGTTCCTGTGGATCCCGATGTGTAGATCACATAAGCAGGATGTTGCGGCAAAGGCCACACCTCAGGACCGGCAACCGGCAAAACCGATAATGATTCGCGCAACTCGGGGCTGTCTACACTGACAATATTGGTATTCTCCGGCAAGTGTTCGCGCAATGCCTCACTGGTAAGCAGAACAAGGGGCGCAGAATCGGCCAGCATGTGGGTCAGCCGCGCTTCAGGATATTCAGGATCGAGCGGTAGATAAGCGCCTCCGGCCTTCAGCACGGCGAGCATGGCAACGAGCATGTGCAAAGAACGGTCCATGCAGATGGCTGCCAGTTTTCCGGGGCTGAGCCCGATTTCAACCAGGCGATGCGCAAGCCGGTTCGAAGCTTCGTTGAGCTCTCTATAAGTCAAAGGTTGATCGCCGAACACTACGGCAGTTGCATCGGGTGTTCGCGCAACCTGCTCCTCGAACAATTCCGGGAATGTCTTCTGCGGAAAAGGCCGCAGATTTGCATTGAAGTCTTCGACGACATGCCGCTTTTCTTCCTCGCTCAACATGGGAATGCTGCTGATGGGAAGCTCGGGGTGGCGCAGCAACGCGTCCAGCAAACGAATCAGATGGTTGCCCATTCTGTGAATCGTGGCCGCTTCAAAGATGTCGGTGTTGTACTCGAACATCATGTCAACCCGTGTAGACGATTCGCCAAAGGTGATCTGCAAATCAACGGGAGAGGTCTTGCGGTCAATGCCGAAGTCCGACATCTCGAAGCCGGGGATTCCGATGGTGACATCCATGCCCTGGCCCTGGACCGGACTTTCGCTGCTTATATAAAGGTATTCCACCTGGTAAAGCGGCATGCGGCTCATGTCACGCTCAAGCTTCAGCCGGTCAACCAGACGCCGGAAAGGATATTCTTTGTTGGCGAACGCGCCCATGCTTGCGGTACGCGTGCGTTCCAGCACCTGGAGAAATGTAGGATTGCCGGAAAGATCGGCCCGCAGCACCAGGGTATTCAGCATGTAGCCGATCAGGTGTGCTGTCTCTTCGCTATCGCGGTCGGCAGAGACAGGCGTGCCAATCAGAAAATCTTCCTGGCCGGAATAGCGCCACAGAAAAACATCCAGCACGGCCAGCAGGGTCATGAAGGAAGAAGTGCCGGCTCGGCGATTCATGGCCCGCAGGCGTGGAGTAATTTCCGGAGGAATGGGAAAGGGCGCGCGCGCTCCGCCATGCGTCTGCACCGCCGGACGCGGCCGGTCGGCAGGCACTTCGAGCACATGCGGCGCGCCCTGCACCTGCTTCAGCCAGTATTCTTCCTGCTCGCGAAAGTTTTCGGTGTTCTGCCACGCATCACGCCATGCCGCCCAGTCAGCATATTGAATGGGCAGTTTCGGGAATGGATCAGGACGGCCTTCGAGAAACGCCTGGTAAACGCCGAACAGTTCTGTATAAAAAACGTAATAGGACCACCAGTCGGTCACAATATGGTGAAGAACGCCCACAAACACGTGATCATCGTCTGCAATCCGCACCAGCGGCAGCCGCACCAGAGGCCCTTTCTCCAGATCAAAGGGCTCGCGAATCAGCCGCGTGACTTCAGCATGCGCCGCTGCTTCAGGATCAGCCGCATGGCTCACGTCTATGAGCGGCGAGGTGAGCTTTCTATCCGTCACGATCTGGAACGGCCGTCCATCGATGGTGGTGAAAACGCTGCGCAATATCTCGTGGCGTTGAGCAACTACATTAAGAGCACGTTCCAGTACAGCAACATCGAGCTTACCTTTCATGCGAAAGCCGTTGCCGATGTTATAAGCGGAAGTGTTGGGCTCGAGCTGCTGAATGAACCACAGCGCCGCCTGATCGGTGGAAGCCGGCCATGGACCTTTGCCTTGCAGCCGTGGGATGCGCGGCTTCTCCGCTTTTTTCTGCAGTTCGCGGCGCTTCAATTCATAGACCGCGCGCTGCTCCGGCGTAAGACCAGCGATTCTCTCGGCCAGTGTTTTCTTGCCGGCGATTTCAGCCGGAGGCGCGCTGGTTTCTTTGATACTCATGCAGACTACTCCCTACCGGCTTCCCACTTCGGCCATCTCTCTTGAAAGAGAGCGGCGAAGCTCAGCCAGATGTTCCAGGCTTTCCATGGTGGATTCCAAATCCAGTCCAAAATCCACCAGGCATGCAAGTTCATTGACTCCCGCAGCCGATACTTTTTCGATAGTGGCTGCGCATTTCTGCGGAGTGCCCAGCAGCGAACTGTTTTCAAAGTAATGCTCAAACGCAAGTTCCAGCAGTTCCTGCATTTCGCGCGACGATGAATCAGTAACGCCCGCGCCTAACATTGGACGGAACTGGTCAAGAAAGCTGTGCAGGTAGTTCTTCATGGGCTGGCGCACGCGCTCGCGAATCGCATTAAGATCGGTCCCTATGTAGGTATGCAACATCAGCGACACGATACCGGTGCGCGGATCGTGGCCATTTTCCATGCGTGCTTTGCGATATCCGGCGATATGTCCGCGCAGATCTTCCATGGAAGCTCCAGCCATCGCAGTTAATACGTTGGCGCCGATTTCTCCGGCGTGTTGCCAGGTACGCGGCGAACTTACCGTGACCCAGAACGGCAGTTCCCTCTGTATTGGGCGGGGCAAGGTGGATACTCGTGTAGTCTTTCCGTTGACTCCGGGCAGTTCAACCTCTTCGCCACCCCACAGGCGGCGGACGACCATGATGTCTCTGAACATGATTTCCCGGCGGCGCTCGTAATTCGCCGGAGCAATTACGTAGTCGTGCTCGTGCCATCCGGTAGCAAACGAGATGCCGACACGTCCGCGGGAGAGATTGTCAACCAGGGCCCAGTCTTCGGCGACACGCACCGGGCTGTGCAATGGAAGCACTACGCTGCCGGCTCGAATCTGCACCTTCTCAGTGATCATTGCCAGAGCGGCGCTCAGCACGGCCGGGTTGGGATAGAGGCCGCCGAAAGCCTGAAAGTGGCGCTCCGGAGTCCAGATGGCGGAGAAGCCGTTGCGATCAGCGAAGTGGGCGCTTTCCATCAGCAGCTTGTAACGGTCTGCTTCGCTGGTGGTGCCGTCGGCAGAAAAGAAGAACACGCTGTAATCCATTTTCCGTCGCAGATGCGGCATCTCAGCCACCGGCACAGAGGCCGCCTGACGGACCGGCGGCGCTTCCGCTGTCCGCGGCTCGCGCTGCTGCATGCGCCGCCGCAATACTTCCTGCTGCTCAGGCGTAAGATTTTTTATGCGATCTGTAATATCAGCCATAAATGTGTCAGCTCTTTGAATCCAGTTCGGCGCGCAACTTGTCTTCCGACATCCCTTCGATTTCCGCCAGCAGCGCCTCCAACTCCGCAGCTTCAGCATCATCTGCGGGAGCGCCGGAAATCAGCGCTGCCAGTTGGCCAATGGTGGGCGCATCGAAGAGATCTTTGAGGGCCAGCCGTGAAGAAAATGTGTCGTTCATGTTCTTGATCAGTTGCACGGCCAGTAGAGAATGCCCGCCCAATTCGAAGAAGTTGTCATTCACGCCAATCTCATCAAACCGGAAAGAGCCCTTCCATATTTCAGCGAGCAGTTTTTCCACTTCACTACGCGGAGCCTCATAAGCGGTGGATATGTCAGGACGGCTATGAGCGTGGCGGCCGGAAGCGCCGTTGTTCGAAGCGCTTTTTTCGATCTGCTGCTGGAAGAAATCAGCAGTGAAAAGATGCTGCTGCTCCATAAGGGCAGTGAAGTCCCTGGTGGAAACGATTACATCCGGCAATTCCAGCGCGAGCACGCGGTCCAGCGTATCCAGGCATTCCTGCTGGGTCATGCCAAAGCGTTGCCGCTTTTCTTCAAGCTGCTGATAGATGAAGGATGCGTTGTCGGGATTGTCCTCTTCGGCTTCACGCCATCCGCGCGTCCCCCACTCCACGGTTACTGCTTTGGAGCCACGTGCGTGAGCGCGTTCAGCGAAGCAACCAAGAATGGCGTTGCGGGCTGCCTGCTCTACCTGACCAAGGCCTCCGCTTTCCGCCATATTGCTGGAAAAGAGCACCAGTACATCGGCTTTGCTGAAAAGCGCCTCAATCATTTTCAATTCGGCCACATCGGCTTGCAGAGCGCCGGAAACCGCCGCCATCTTGCCTTGAATCAAGCCGGTCTTGACCGTTTTTTCAAGATGCATGACTCCGTTGATTGCGCCGAACTCACGTTCGATTTCCGTCTTGACCTTCTTCATGCGTTCGGAGTCCGCGAGATCGGCGGTTATTACCCGCACGTTGCCGCGAATATGCTTCAGACGCGCGATCTTGCGGGAAATGGGATCGTCTTCACCCTGATCGGCGATCCAGTCTTCCCAATCGCGAGGTTGAGGGAAGAACGTGCGCCCCATGAGCAATACGTTAGCTTCATGGCGTTGCACTAAACGCTCGGCAAGCGCCAGACCAATTTCCTGGAAAGCATGCGTGATCAGATACGTACCGCCTGAGCGGAAGGTGAACAAGGGTTGTGTGCTCGTTGGCATTGAATCAACCACAGGAATCCAGCGGTGACCCAAACGCAAGGCGACTACGGGTTCGGGCTTTTCTACTCCCAGTTCCCGAAGGACTGATTCCGCCAGCTTAGTATCCGCAATGCCCTTGAGGTCGCCGATATCAATACTCTGGCAGGCGAGCTTTGGATTTTCTTTGGGTAGAACGTGAATAATGCCGAGCGCCGCAGCTCTCGCCGGATTGGAAATATTTTCATCCAGCACACGATGAATATTGGAGTTAAGCACCGCGATGCGTGCCTGTTCCTGACCTTCAGCGATACGCAGGGTTTGTGCCAGACAGATGAGGCTTTCGTAAGCAGCGAGCGGATCCTCATCCGCGAGCCCCCAAGCGTGAATGATCTTGTCAGGAAGCTGCCCAGCAGAGTGCAGTACTTCGAACAGCCTTTCATAATTGCGCAGATCACCACGCGCCACGCAAAAGGTGCCATCGGCATTTTGTTCAAAGCCATCGCCATTGCGCACCTCGATCACACTCTGTCCGGAGTTGCGCAACAGAGTCGAGATAAGAGCAGTGAACCCGGCGTGGTCGGCAAATACCAGCCATTGTTTTGCAGAAGCAACGTTGCGGCCGAGCGGCGCACGTTTCCAGTTCGAAACGTAAAGCCATTTTTCCGGAGGAGCTTTTGTTTCCAGCGCCAACGATGTATCGTTTGGCATTTCGAAAGCTGCCAACGAACTTATCGCCACATAAGAACCTTGACTTGCCTTTGCATTCACCCAGTAAGACTTGCGCTCGAAAGGATAAGCAGGCAAAGCCACGCGATGGCGCTTCTCACCTTTGTAATAGGCCTTCCAGTCCACCGTCGCGCCCGCCATCCATAGTTGTCCAAGGGCCTCGGCCACAGCGCGCCCGTCGGGAACACCTGCCTTAAATGATGAAACTGCCTGCGCATCAGGAAAACTGCGGCGGACAAGATCGGTGAGCACCTTACCGGGTCCGACTTCAAGCAGAATGCGGCCTGAGGTGCGCATGATTTCTTCCATACAGTTGCTGAAACGCACCGTCTGGCGCACATGGCGGGCCCAGTATTCAGGATCGGTGGCTTCTTCATCACGTATCCAGGTGCCGGTGACATTGGAAAGATAGGGAATGCGCGGCTTGTGCAGTTTGATGGTATTTGCCAGTCTGGTCAAAGGCTGCATGACCGGTTCGACAAGCACTGAGTGAAAAGCGTGAGTGGCTTGCAGGGGAATTGGATTCAAGTGCGCTAACTGCATTTGAAGCCGCTCAATGTCGGCAGTCGGGCCGGCCAGCACACACAGTTGCGGAGCGTTCACTGCGGCCAGTGACACCCTATCCTTTATATAGGGTATATAGGGCGTGATTTCGGCTTCGGCTACAGGCATGGCCAGCATCGCTCCGGGTTCCAGCCGTTCCGTGGCTCGGGCCCGCTCGGCGACCAGCGCGAGCGCATCCTCTACATCAAGAACACCTGCGAGAGTGGCGGCCACATACTCGCCCAGGCTATGGCCAACCATGGCGGCAGGCACGATGCCCCACGACATCCAGAGCCTGGCCAAAGCATATTCAATGACGAAAAGCGCGGGCTGCCAGAACAACGGCCTGTAAATCTGTTCTGAAAGTGTGTCGGCTATGAAAAGAAGTTGCCGCAGGTCGGCGCCAATCAACGCAGCAAGACGGTTGCAGCAAAAGTCGGCGGCATGACGGAAGCTTGGCTCCTGGTGATAGAGGTGGCGGCCAAGCTCAGGGTAGGCCTTGCCCTGCCCCGGAAAAAGAAAGACTACAGAATGGCGGACGCCCGTCTCCAGTGCGACTGGCTTTTGCCGGCCATCGCTCAAAGCAGCCAGTGCTTCATTACGATCACTGCACACCACCGACTGGCGCACCGGAAGAGGCTTGCGTCCCATGTTCAGCGTAAACGCCACATCGGCCAGAGAAAACCCAGGCGAGTCTTCGATGAAGTTGACCAGATCGGCACGCTTGCGCAGTAGAGCCGATTCGCTCTTTGCCGAAAGCGTAAGCACCTGCCAGGAACGCGAAGGCCCAGGCGCGGCAACTTGAGGCGGCTCTGACAATACGACGTGCGCGTTCGTACCGCCAATGCCAAAAGAACTCACCCCGGCAAAGCGCTGCTCCTGCAGCCATGCAGTGGTTTCAGTGTTGACGTAGAAGGGGCTGCGCTCCAGGTCGAGTTGCGGATTGGGCTTGTTGAAATGCAGGCTCGGAACCAGAGTGCGATTCCTGAGGCACAAAGCTGTCTTGATAAGCCCGGCCACTCCGGCCGCAGAATCCAGATGGCCGATGTTGGTCTTCACCGCGCCCAGTGCGCACGTTGCTGTAGCGAAATTGTTGGAGCCACCTTCACTGAAGACCTGACGCAAAGCCTCGATCTCAATGGGATCACCCAGCGGAGTTCCGGTGCCATGCGTTTCGATGTAAGAAATCTGTTCCGGACTGACACCTGTCGTCGCCAATGCCTGCTCGATGACTTGCCGCTGCCCTTCCACGCTGGGTGCGGTGTAACCCACCTTCGCATTTCCATCATTGTTGACAGCCGAGCCCTGAATCACAGCATGAATTGCATCGCCATCTGCCAACGCTTCATCAAGCCGCTTGAGCAGCACAACCCCTGCGCCGCTGCCGGGCACAGTGCCACGCGCTTCGGCATCGAAGGCCCGGCACATTCCGTCAGGGGAAAGTATGCTGCTTTCCTGATACACATAGCCTGATTGCAACCCCAGCGACACCCCGCCTGCCAGCGCCATGTCGCACTCGAAATTGAGAAGGCTACGGCACGCCATGTGGACCGCCACCAGCGAAGTGGAGCAAGCCGTGTTCACGGGAACACTGGGCCCACGCAGGTCCAGCAGATACGAAAGACGCGGCGCGATATGATCTTTGCCGGTGCCAATGGCGAGCTGGATATCGCCGAGCGAGTTGATCAATCCCTGATCTGCACGCAGCAAGTCGCGATACTGGCTCTCTCCTGCTCCGGCAAACACTCCGACTGCCTGCCCTTGCGGACTGTAGCCAGCGGACTCAAAGGCCTCCCACGCGCATTCCAGCATCAACCGTTGTTGCGGATCGGTAGCCGTTGCCTCAGCCGGCGTAAGTCCAAAGAAGGCCGCATCGAAAAGATCAATGTCTTTGATTTGGCCGCTGGCGTTTACAAAGTTGGGATTGCTGACAATCTCTTTCGGCAGCTCAGCGAGTTCTTCCTCGGTCAATGCTGATACCGATTCGACACCGCGTTTCAGGTTGTCCCAGAAAGCTTCGATGGAAGAGGCGCCCGGAAAACGGCAGGCCATGCCAATAATGGCAATCTCTCCACTCTGCTGGTGTGTGCGCCTTGCAGCTCTTACTTTGGCGTTACCCGTCGGTCTGAAATCTGCTTCGGTCTTCTGTAGCAGTTCCAGATAGTTTGCCAGCGCGGCAATCGTCGGATGCTCGAAAAGCTTTACCATCGGCAACGGCTTCGTCAAACGTTTCTGCAATTTGGCATGTACGCGGGCCAGCAACAACGAGTGTCCGCCCAAGTCGAAGAAGTTCTCGTGAATGCCAGGCTTTTCCCTTCCGAGCACTTCGCGCCACACCTCGGCGATCATCTGTTCCAGTTCCGATCCCGGAGCTACAAAATTATGCGCGACGGCCGCATTCATCTCTGGGGCGGGAAGGGCTTTGCGATCAAGCTTGCCGCTGGGAGTCAGAGGCAGAACATCGAGTGTTACAAACGCTGACGGAACCATGTAAGCAGGCAGCCGTTCACTCAGACTCCTGCGCAAACTGGTTGCGTCAACCGCGCTGCCAGTTGTTCCTACGACATAAGCGACCAGTTGATTGCCGATCACTTTATCGTCGCGGACGATGACTGCGGCTTGCGCGACTTGGGGGAGGCCCGCAACGCGGATTCAATCTCTCCCAACTCGATGCGGAAGCCGCGAACTTTTACTTGTTCATCGGCGCGTCCGGCAAATTCCAGAGTGCCGTCCGCACGCCGGCGCGCCAGGTCTCCGGTGCGGTACATCCGCGCCCCGGCCCCGCAGCATAAGGATCGGCAATAAACCGTTCAGCGGTCAGCGAAGGCCGCTTGAGATAGCCTCGCGCGAGGCTGGGGCCGGAAACATACAGCTCACCTTTCACTCCACCCGGGACAATCTCAAGATTTGCGTCGAGCACATACACGCGCGTGTTGATCAACGGAGAACCGATGGTTGGCGTGCCCACGCCTGACAAAGGAGCGCTGATAGTGGCGCACACCGTAGTTTCCGTTGGGCCATACGCGTTGATCATGCGCCGTCCTGGCGACCAGCGCGCCATAACTTCCGCGGGCAGGGCCTCTCCACCGTTGATCAGGCACTCCACTGGCAGATCTCCAAATTCTTCCAGCGTTGCCAGTACGCCCAGAGGCAGCAGCGCGTGTGTAACTTTCTGCGCAACCAGCAAGTCACGCAGTGGCGCGCCGCTCCGCTCATCGCCTGCGAGCACGAGCGCAGCCCCGGAGGTAAGCGCCATCGCCACTTCCCAAAACGACGCGTCAAAGTTCAAAGAAGCAAACTGCAAAACTCTTGATGACTCTGCTACTTTCAATCGCTCAAACTGGCTTGCAACCAGCGAGGGGATACCCGCATGAGTCACCACCACGCCCTTGGGAGTACCCGACGATCCTGATGTGTAGATCACATAGGCAGGATGCTGCGGCAACAAATGCCTTGCCGGAGCAGTGGAAGATTGCCGAGCGATAGATTTTTCGACTTCCGTGTCATCCAATGTGACGACTTTTACATTCTCTGCTGGACGAAGGCGCGAGCTGATGGCGCTGGTTGTCAAAACGGCAGCGGGAGATGCGTCGCTCAGCATGTGCGCAATACGCGCCTGCGGATGATCAGGATCGAGAGGAAGATAAGCCGCCCCGGCTTTGAACGCGGCCATGATTGCGACCACCATTTGCAAAGATCGCTCTACAGCGATTCCTACCAGCGACTCCGGACCTGCGCCAAGCTGGATCAGATAATGCGCGAGACGGTTGGAACGTTCATCGAGTTCCTGATAAGTGAGCGACTGCGTGCCAGAAATAACTGCTGGAGCATTGGGCGAGCGCACGGCATGAGCTTCAAACAGATCAGGAAAAGTAGCTGCCGCCAATTCTTTTGAATGCCCGTTCCATTCTTCGAGCAACGTGTGGCGCTCTGCCACGGTTAAAAGATTGAAGCTGTGCAGCGGAAGATATGGAGCGGCAATAGCTGCGCGCAGCAGCCGCGCCAGCCGTTCGATCAGGTTCTCGACAGTGTGCCGCTCAAATAGATCCAGGCTGTACTCCACATCGCCTTCGAGTCCCAGTGGTTCGCCGCCGGGCCCTGACCGTTCTGCCACGCTGATGCTCAAGTCATACTTGGCCAGCTTTCCCGGGAGCGGCTGAACTTCGGCGGCCACCCAGTTCAGGTTCAAATCGGCCTTTGGAGTATTTTGCAGATTCAGCAATATCTGAAAAAGGGGATGCCTGGCCATGGAGCGTCCCGGCTGCAAAGCTTCCACCAGCAGTTCGAAAGGAACATCCTGGTTTGCATACGCTTCCAAAGTGAAACTGCGAACACGTTGTACCAGCTCAGCGAATGTCGGATTTCCGGATACGTCGGTACGCATGACCAGCGTATTCACGAAAAAGCCAACCAGATCATCGAGCGCACTGTCTTCACGGCCTGCCACCACTGTGCCTAGAGAAATGTCTGTGCCGGCATTCAACCTTGCAAGCAAAGCGGCCAATCCCGCCTGCAACACCATGAACATGGTTGCTCCGCAGTCGCGGGCCAGCGTTTGCAGGCCGCGATGCAGATCGGCATCAAAACGCAAATGCAGAGTTTCTCCGCGATAGCTCGCCACTGCCGGACGCGCATGGTCGGAGGACAATTGCAATTCTTCCGGAGCGCCGGCCAGAGCTTTGCGCCAGAACTCCATCTGATTGGCTATTACGCTTTGGCCATCGCGTTCTTCACCCAGAAGCTTCCGTTGCCATAGCGTGTAGTCGGCATACTGCACCGGCAGTTCCGCAAATTCAGGTGACTGCCCGCGGGTGCGCGCGCTGTAGGCCTGCTGCAAGTCTTTCCCGAGAGGCTTCAGCGACCAGCCGTCACTCGCAATATGGTGCAACAAGAAGAGCAGTACATAGTCGTTTGCAGATAAACGAAACAACCAGACCTTCAGCGGTATCTGGCGTTCGAGATCAATAGCGGTGGCCGCTGTCGATTGAAGCTGGTCCTGAAGTTCGGCCTCGCTTACGTCTTTTAGAATTAATCTTGGCCGCGCCTCTTCGATGGACAAGATGTGCTGGAAAGGAACGCCTTCTTCATGAGGAAAAATGGTGCGCAGGCTTTCATGACGCTCCACTACATCTCCCAGTGCCTGCTCCAATGCAACAGCATCAATTTCTCCGCGTAGCCGCAAGGGAGCGGGAATGTTGTAGGTAGCATTCGCCCCTTCCATGCGATGAAGGAACCACAACCGCTGCTGCGCATAAGAAAGCGGCAGCCGCTCTGGTCTGGGCAATCGCTGCAACGGCAAACGCGCCTGTGCAGCACCTTCGAGATGCGCAGCCAGTTCCGCTACTGTAGGAGCTTCGAATATGGAACGAATCGGAAGCTCCACGTTCAGCAACGATCTCACCTCGCTGACCAGTCGCACAGCCAGCAGCGAGTGTCCACCCAGTTCAAAGAAATTGTCGTGGATTCCTGCGCGGTCAGTGGCCAGCACCCTGGCAAAGGCGGCGCACAGGAGTTCTTCCTGCGGCGTCCTCGGAGGAACATAATTTTCACTGTGCACATCAGGCGCGGGCAGTGCCCGCCGGTCGAGTTTGCCGTTGGTCGTAAGCGGCAGCTCATCCAGCACTACGAATCCCGATGGTGTCATGTATTCCGGCAACCGCTCACTCAGTCTGTGCCGCACCTGTGCTTCGTCCAGCACACTGCCTTCGTTCATCACCACATAGGCGACCAGTTGCCGCCCTGTTGCCCCATCTTCCCGCACCACCACTGCTGCCTGCCTCACGCCTGCCTGTTCCAGCAATGCCGCTTCAATCTCTCCTAACTCAATGCGGAACCCGCGAATCTTTACCTGCTGGTCGGCCCGGCCCATGTACTCCAGCCGTCCGTCTGTTCGCCGCCGCGCCAGATCGCCGGTGCGGTACATTCTCGTTCCTGCTTCTCCGTAAGGGTCAGCGACGAACCTTTCCGCCGTCAGCCCTGCGCGATTCAGATAGCCTCGCGCCAGCCCCGCACCCGACACGTACATCTCGCCCGCCACGCCCACCGGCATCAACCCCAGATGTTCATCGAGCACATAGATCTTCAGATCAGGAATGTTGCCCCCGATCAGGCTTCCGCTGCCATGTGTCATTGCTTCAGTTAATGCCTGATAACTCACGTGCACCGTGGTCTCGGTGATGCCGTACATGTTCACCAGCAGCGGACTGTCTTCTTTGTGCCGCTGATACCACGGCCTTGAGGCGCCGACAGGTCCAGGGCCTCGCCGCCAAAGATGATGGTGCGCAAGGCTAGACGTTGACCTGCTTCCGGGTTCTCTTCTTCCGCTTGCATCAATTGGTAGAAAGCTGAAGGTGTCTGGTTGAGCACCGTAACCTGCTGCTCTACCAGCAGTTCCAGAAATTCCTGCGGCGAGCGCGTAATGCTTCTCGGCACAACCACCAGCTTGCCGCCATGCAGCAGCGCTCCCCATAACTCCCATACCGAGAAATCGAAAGCATAGGAGTGAAACAGAGTCCACACATCCTGCTGGTTGAAATGGAACTTTTGGTTGAAATGAAACCAATGCTCTGTGGCCGCGAACAGCCGTGTCACATTGGCGTGGGTAATGACCACACCTTTGGGCGTTCCTGTGGAGCCGGAGGTATAAATCACATAGGCAGCATGTCCCGGCAGCAAAGCCTCGCTTCGCTGTGCGTCTGTGGGATTTGCGGCAAGGCTTTGCCGCAACTTGTCCTGTACTTCAGGTGCATCGAGATTTACGATTTTCGCGCCGGGCGGCATCAACCTGCGCAGTGTTTCATCGGTGATTACCACTGCCGGCGCCGCATCATTGAGCATGTGCTCCAGCCGGGCCTGCGGATACTCAGGATTCAGCGGCAGATAGCCCCCTCCGGCTTTCAGCACCGCAACCATGGCGACCACCATCTCGGCCGAACGCTCCAGTGCGATGCCCGCCAGTGTTCCCGGCCCTACGCCCAGATGAATCAGCAGATGAGCCAGCCGGTTGCCCTGCTCGTTCAACTCAGCATAAGTCAACGATTTCTGGCGAGCAGTCAACGCCATAGCTTTCGGAGTGCGTGCTGCCTGCTGCTCGAACAGTTCCACCAATGTAGCTACGGGAAGCGGCGCGGACACGGCTGCAATGCACTCCAGCAGCATCTGGCGTTCCGCATCGCTGAGAATATCGAGCTGATGCAAAGGCACTTCAGGGGACGCAACCGCCTGCTGCAATAAACGTTGCAGCCGTTCCGCCATGGCTTCGGCAGTACCGCGGTCGAACAGGTCAAGGCTGTACTCCAGATAACCGCTCAGTCCCTGCGGCTCGCCACTGGCGCTGATTTGCTCACTCAGCAGAAAGGTCAGATCGAATTTCGCTATGGTTTCAGCAAAGGCCTGCGGGCTGATCTTCAATCCGGCGAGGTCCAGGCTGGCCTGCGGAGCATTCTGCAACACCAGCATGGTCTGTACCAGCGGATGCCGGGCCATAGACCGCACCGGCTGCACGGCTTCGACCAATCTTTCGAAAGGAATGTCCTGGTGCGCATACGCTTCCAGCGCAAATTCACGGACCCGTATGACCAGATTCATAAAGTCCGGATCGCCGGAAACATCAGTCCGCATCACCAGCGTATTCACGAAGAAACCAACCAGATCTTCTACGGCTTGCTCGCTGCGGCCCGCGACCACGGTACCGATTGGAATATCTTCGCCTGCGCCAAGGCGCGAGAACATTGCCGCCAACCCCGCTTCCAGCACTATGAACAAACTCGCGCCACACTCGCGCGCCACACGCTGCAAGCCATGATGCAGGTCCGCGTCGAAGGCCAGGGGCACGATTGCGCCGCGATAACTCGCGCTCAAAGGACGCGCACGGTCGGCCGGCAGTTGCAGTTCTTCCGGAGCGCCGGCCAAAGCTTTGCGCCAGAATTCCATCTGCCGCGACATCAGGCTGGCGGCATCATCTTCTTCACCCAGCAGTTCACGTTGCCATAACGTGTAGTCGGCGTACTGCACCGGCAATTCTCGAAAGCGTGGCGTCTGGCCCTGAGTTCGCGCGCGGTACGCCTCTTCCACATCACGAGCGAGCGGCCCCATAGACCAGCCGTCGCCCGCAATATGATGGAGCAACAACAGCAACACATGAGTTTCCGGATTCAACAAAAACAGACAGGCCCGCAACGGAATTTCTGTTTCCAGCTTCAGTCCCAGTGATGCTGCGCGGGCCAGGTGCCCCGGCAGTTCCGGTTCGCTCACCTTCTCGACGTTCAGGCCGATTTGCGCCTCTGCGGGAGCGAGAATCTGCTGGTATGGCACTCCGCCCTGCTCAGGAAAAATAGTGCGCAATGTCTCATGCCGGGCGACTACATCGGCGAGCGCGTGCTGGAGCGCGCTCACATTCAGCTTGCCTTCCAGACGCAGCGCCAGCGGTATGTTATAAGTAGCGCTCGGCCCTTCCATGCGATACAGGAACCACAGCCGCTGCTGCGCGTAAGAAAGCGGCAGACGCTCCGGACGTGCACGCCGAGACAGTGGAATTCTCGCATCGCCGGCGCTACCGAGGTACGCAACCAGTCCGGCAACAGTAGGGGATTCGAATAATGCGCGGATCGGCAGTTCCACGCCCAACGCCGTTCGCACCAGGCCGGTCAGCCGGGCGGCCAGAAGTGAGTGTCCACCAAGCTCAAAAAAACTGTCATGTATGCCGACCCGCTCGCGAGACAAAACCTGCGCGAAGATGGAACACAGAATTTCTTCCTGAGGCGAGCGCGGTGCGCGATAACCATCATGGCGAACACCGGGCGCGGGCAGTGCCCGCCGATCGAGTTTGCCGTTGGTCGTAAGCGGCAGCTCATCCAGCACTACGAAGGCTGCGGGCGTCATATATTCCGGCAGCCGCTCACTCAATCTGTGCCGCACCTGTGCTTCGTCCAGCACGCTGCCTTCGTTCATCACCACATAGGCGACCAGTTGCCGCCCTGTTGCCCCATCTTCCCGCACCACCACTGCTGCCTGCCTCACCCCTGCCTGTTCCAGCAATGCCGCTTCAATCTCTCCTAACTCAATGCGGAACCCGCGAATCTTTACCTGCTGGTCAGCCCGGCCCATGTACTCCAGCCGTCCGTCTGTTCGCCGCCGCGCCAGATCGCCGGTGCGGTACATTCTCGTTCCTGCTTCTCCGTAAGGGTCAGCGACGAACCTTTCCGCCGTCAGCCCTGCACGATTCAGATAGCCTCGTGCCAGCCCTGCGCCCGACACGTACATCTCGCCAGCCACGCCCACCGGCATCAATCCCAGATGTTCATCGAGCACATAGATCTTCAGATCAGGAATGTTGCCTCCGATCAGGCTTCCGCTGCCGTGTGTCATTGCTTCGGTTAATGCCTGATAACTCACGTGCACCGTGGTCTCGGTGATGCCGTACATGTTCACCAGCAGCGGACTGTCTTCTTTGTGCCGCTGATACCACGGCTTAAGTCGCCCAAGGTCCAGGGCCTCGCCGCCAAAGATGATGGTGCGTAACGCCAGCCGTCCGCCCATCTCCGGGTTCTCTTCTTCCGCTTGCATCAATTGGTAGAAAGCTGAAGGTGTCTGGTTGAGCACCGTAACCTGCTGCTCTGCCAGAAGCTCCAGAAATTCCTGCGGCGAGCGCGTAATGCTTCTCGGCACAACCACCAGCTTGCCGCCATGCAGCAGCGCTCCCCATAGCTCCCATACCGAGAAATCGAAAGCATAGGAGTGGAACAGAGTCCATACATCCTGCTGGTTGAAATTGAACCCCTGCTTGAAATGAAACCAATGCTCGGTGGCCGCGAATAGCCGGGTCACATTGGCGTGGGTAATGACCACACCTTTGGGTGTTCCGGTGGAGCCGGAGGTATAAATCACATAGGCCGGATGTCCGGGCAGCAAAGCCTCGCTTCGCTGTGCGTCTGTGGGATTTGCAGCAAGGCTTTGCCGCAACTTGTTCTGTATTTCAGGCGCATCAAGGTTTACGATTTTCGCGCTGGGTGGCAACAACTTGCGCAATGCTTCATCGGTGATTATCACTGCCGGCGACGCATCGTTGAGCATGTGCTCCAGCCGGGCCTGCGGATACTCAGGATTCAGCGGCAGATACCCGCCTCCGGCCTTGAGCACCGCAACGATGGCGACTACCATCTCGGCCGAACGCTCCAGCGCGATGCCCGCCAATGTTCCCGGCCCTACGCCCAGATGAATCAGCAGATGAGCCAGCCGGTTGGCCTGCTCGTTCAACGCAGCATAACTGAACGATTTCTGGCCAGCCGTCAACGCCACAGCTTTCGGAGTGCGCGTCGCCTGCTGCTCGAACAGTTCCACCAATGTAGCTACGGGAACCGGCGCGGACAGGGATGTATTGCATTCCAGCAGCATCCGGCGTTCCGCATCGCTGAGAATATCGAGTTGATGCAAGAGGCACTTCCGGCGACATAACAGCCTGCTGCAATAAGCGTTGCAGCCGTTCCGCCATGGCTCCGGCAGTAGCGCGGTCGAACAGGTCAAGGCTGTACTCCAGATAACCAGTCACTCCCTGCGGTTCCCCGCTCGCGCTGATTTGCTCGATGAGTTGGAAAGACAGATCGAACTTGGCCGTAGTTACGGGCAGGGCCTGCTGAGAAATGGTGATTTTGGGCAGATCGAGTTTGGCCGCAGGAGTGTTTTGCAATGAAAGCATTACCTGAAACAGCGGATGCCTCGCCTGCGAACGCTGGGGTTGCAATACTTCGACCAGACGTTCAAAGGGAAGGTCCTGGTGCGCATAGGCATCGAGCGCAAAATCGCGAACGCGTTCGACCAACTCAATCAAATCCGGATCGCCGGACAGATCAGTCCGCATCACCAGCGTATTCACAAAAAAACCAACCAGACCTTCCAGGTTTTTTTCGTCGCGGCCCGCGATTACAGTGCCGATGGGAATGTCGTCGCCTGCTCCGAGCCGAGCGAGCAAAGCAGCCACGCCAGCCTGAAGCACCATAAATAAGCTGGCGCCGCTTTGCTGCGCCACCCGCAGCAGAGCGGTATGCAACTGTGCGTCGAACACCAGCGGCACAACATCGCCGCGAGAGCTTGCTGTCGCCGGACGCGGACGGTCAGTCGGGAGCGCCAGTTGTTCGGGTATTTCCGCCAATGCTGTGCGCCAGAATTCAGTCTGCCGCGACATCAGGCTGCCGGCATCATCGTCTTCGCCCAGCAACTCACGCTGCCACAAGGTGTAATCGGCATATTGCACCGGCAGATCGCCAAAGCTGGGCAATATACCGCGCACCCGCGCGCGATAGCTTTCCTCAAGGTCTCTCGCCAGCGGCCCCATGGACCATGCGTCGCCGGCAATATGGTGTAGCAGCAAAAACAAGACATGGTTTCGCGGACCGGCACGGAAAATCCATGCGCGTAGAGGAATCTCGCGTCCAAGATCCATGCGTGTTGCTGCCGCAGTGGCCAATCTGGCGCTTAATTGCGCTTCTTCTATTTCCTCCCTGTGCAAGACAGGGCGCGCTTCATCTCCGGATAATATCTTCTGGTAAGGCGCACCCGCATGTTCTGGAAAAATAGTACGCAGCGTCTCATGGCGTGCGACCACATCGGCCAGCGCCTGTTCGAGCGCATTCACATTCAGCTCACCCTCAAGCCGCAAGGCCAGCGGAATGTTATAAGTGGCGCTCGGGCCTTCCATGCGATAAAGAAACCAGAGCCGCTGTTGGGCATAAGACAGAGGCAGAAACTCCGGACGCGCCCGGGGTGCCACAACCGGACGGGGAGTTTTTGCGTCACCCTGCTGGCGCTTCAGCCATCCAATCAATTCACTGCGGCGGCTCTTGAGTTCGCTTCGAAGATCATCATTCAGAACTCCACGCGGAGCGCTGATGCGCAGCCGGTCATCTTCCAGCCACACCCGTGCCCCCAGGTTCCGAAGTTCCACTAACAGTTCAGCACAACTCATATTTCTTCTTCCTCGAAAAACTCATCGGCCACCTGCGGGCCCATGGTTTGTCCGTTTGACGTGAACAGCAGCGCCTGTAACAGAGTGCTCAGCTCTTTTACACTGCCGGCTGCATAGAATTCCCGCAGAGAGATTTCAACACCGAAGCTGGAGCGCAGCCGCGCCACCATGCGCATAGCCAGCAATGAATGGCCGCCCAGCGCAAAGAAGTTGTCATCAATGCTCACCTGCTCGAGCGAGAGAATTTCGGCAAACATGGCGCACAAGATTTCTTCTTCTGAATTGCGTGGAGGCTGATAATTTCGCAGGTGGCCGGGATTGGGCAAAGCGCGGCGGTCGAGTTTGCCGCTTGGGGTCAGCGGCAAGGCTTGCAGTGTGACAAATGCAACAGGAATCATGCTGTCGGGCAAGCGCTGCTGTAAAAAGCGCCGTAACTCGGCGGCTTCAGAAATGCTGTTGTTCGCGGCTACAACATAGGCAACAAGCTGCTTGCCCTCACGCCCGTCTTCCCGCGCAATCACTCTGGCTTCAGTAACCTGCGGGTGCGATTGCAGGACGCTTTCTATTTCGCCCAATTCAATGCGAACGCCGTGGACTTTTACCTGCTCGTCGGCACGACCTATAAAGTCCAGGTTGCCGTCGGCCCGCCAGCGCGCCAGATCACCAGTGCGATACATGCGAGTCCCCGGCGTTCCGAAGGGATCGGCAGTAAATCGTTCTGCTGTGAGTCCTGGCCGGTTGAGGTAACCGCGAGCCAGGCTGCTGCCCGCAATGTACAACTCGCCAATCACGCCCGCAGGCACAAGGGTCAGGTCGGCATCCAGTACATACACCCGCGTATTCAAAACAGGGGAGCCGATGTGCGGAGCCTCTCCGCCAACAAGTGCGCTACTCGAGGTTGCGCAAACCGTGGCCTCAGTGGGGCCGTAGGCATTGATCATGCGCCGCCCCGGGGCCCAGCGGGCCCCGACCTCGGCTGGCAGTGCCTCGCCGGCGTTAATCAGAAACTTCACTGGCAGGTCACCGCATTCCGCGAGGCTTGCCAATATGGACAGTGGCAACAGTGCATGAGTGACTTTCTGCCCGACAATTACGTTGCGCAGTTCTTCCCCGCTCCGCGCCTCCCTGGGCAGAACCAGCGTGGCGCCTGAAGTGAGCGCCGCCATAATTTCCCAGACCGAAGCATCAAAATTGAACGAGGCGAATTGCAGCATCCGCGAGTCTTCGCCCAGTTCAAGCCGCTCAATCAGCGTCGCTGCCAGGGATGGAATGCCCGCATGGCTAACCACCACCCCCTTGGGCTTTCCGGTGGAACCCGAAGTGTAGATCACATAGGCAGCATGGGAAGCAAGCAAAGGTGACAGTCGCTCACGATCTGTCGGATTGCCGGCCGGCTCTTGGTGAAGCGTTTTTACGATCTCCTCAGAGTCGAGCACGAGCACATTCTTAAAATGCGCAAAACGCGGATAGGTACTGGAACTGCTCAACACGACTGCCGGAGCAGCATCTCCCAGCATATATGCCAAACGCGCTTCGGGATAATCCGGATCCAACGGCAGATAGGCAGCGCCGGCCTTGAAGGTCGCCAGCACTGCTACGATCATATGGATGGAACGTTCAAGGGCCAGTCCCACCACCGACTCCGGTCCAATTCCCAAGCCGATGAGGTGATACGCCAGCCGGTTCGATTGCTCGTTCAACTCTGCATAGCTCAGTGATTGTTCTCCTTCGATCACCGCCAGCGCATGGGGAACCCGCGCGGCCTGAGCTTCAATCATCTCTAGAGCTGTGGTTGCGCTGACGTTATGAGCCGTGGAGTTGAATTCCTCCAGCAGCATGCTGCGTTCACCAGCTTCCAGAATTTCATACCGGTGAAGCGCAGCTTCTGGTTGTTCGGCGGCCTGCTCCAGCAAACGGACGAACCGCGCCGCCAGCACTTCAATTGTCGCGTGGGAGAACTGTTCGGGATCGTAGTCGAAGCGCAGGTGCAATCCTTCATCCGGGGACACTACGAGAGCCAGTGGATAATGCGTGCTGTCGCGCATCTCAGCATGCGCCAGCCGCAGGTCATGCGCCGGTTCGGCAAAGGCAGCGCGGTCGAGCGGATAATTTTCAAATACGGTAATGGTATCGAACAGGTTGTTGATGCCGACCTCGCGCTGAATATCAGTCAATCCGACATACTGTACTGACATCATTCGCGCATGGGATTCCTGCATCCGTGTCAGCAGGGCCGCCATGGATTCGCCGGTCCGCAAACTCGCACGTACTGGAATGGTGTTGATAAACAGGCCCACCATGTTCTCTATGCCTGGCAATTCCGCAGGACGTCCAGATACCGTTACGCCAAACAGCACATCATTCCGGCCGGTAAGCCTCGCCAGCAGTACAGCCCAAATCCCCTGCATGATGCTGCTTAAGGTGAGTCCACGCTCGCGTGCTACCTGTTTCAAGCGAGCTGTAAAGTTGGTGGAAAGATCTCGCTTGAAGTAGTCATGCGTACGCGCAAGCTGGAAATCTTTCGAATGTGGCGCAAGCAGCGTTGCTTCTTCGATTCCTGCAAGATAACTTTTCCATGTGGCCAGCGCCGCGCTTCGGTCCTGCGCCGCCAGCCAGGCCAGATAGTCAGAGTAAGAGCGCGCCCTCACCTTATGATCTTCACCACTTCGGTATAGCTCAAATAACTCACCGACCAGCAACGGCACAGACCAGCCATCCAGCAGCAGGTGATGAAATGTAACCACCAGCAGAGCGCGGTTCTGCTCCAGCCGCAATAAGCTAAAGCGCAGCAGCGGCCCAACTGCAAACTCAAAGCGCTGCCGCCGGTCTTCGGCCAGCACCTTCTCTTGTTCCGCCAGGCGGGTACCAGGCTTCAGAAAACTAAGATCGAATTCCTGCCATCGCAGTTGAACTTCGGCGGTGATCACCTGCACAGGCGATTCCAAGCTTTCATGTACGATCGCTGCCCGCAAGTTAGCATGGCGCTGCAAAAGTTTCTGCGCAGATGTTCTCAGGCGTTCTGCATCGAGAGCGCCCTCTAGTTCGAGACACACCTGCACCGTATAGGCGTCTGGACCGTTTTCTTCATAGACTGCATGGAACAGCAAGCCCTGCTGTAGTGGCGCGAGTGGCAGAATTTCCTGTAATCCCGGATAGCGGGCTTCCAGTGATTCCACCCTCTCCTGCGTCAGATCAACCAACGGGAAATCAGAAGGCGTGTGGCCACCCGCGCCCTGCTCCGCTTGAAACGCAATTGCTTCAAGCGCTTTCCTCCACAGACCCGCCAGCCTGCGGACCTCCGATTCGTCAAGATGTCGTGACGCCCAACTCCAGTTTGCAATCAGCGTCGGCCCACCGGCGCGCTCAACCGCAATTGCATTAACGTCGAGCAAATGTGGCAGCGGCATTTCTGGATCGGCTCCGCCGCCAAAGGCATGTTCGTCGGCCGCGCTCCAATCACCGGCATTGCCTGCGGCAAACCGGCCCAGATAGTTGAAGCCCAATTGGGGCCGGGACATCGCCGCCAGATTTTCGCCGGTGTTTGGATTCAGGTAACGCAACAATCCATAGCTGAGTCCCCGGCGCGGAATTTTTCGCAACTGTTCTTTGATCCGCTTAACTGCCTTGCTGGTCTCCACGCTTCCTCGCAAGGCCCTCGTGATGTCAATGTCATCCAAATCGAGGCTCACGGGAAAGGCGGTCGTAAACCATCCCACCGTGCGTGAGAGATCGAAGCCGCTGTGCTCTGATTCGCGGCCATGACCTTCCATCTCGATCAACACCGAGCGATCGGCTGTACCGCGCCAGGCGCAAACAGCCAGCGCCAAAGCGGCCAGCAGCACATCGTTGATGTGCGCATGAAACGCCGCCGTTGTGGTGGTCAACAATGACGTGGTGAGCGAAGCAGGCAGAGTGATTCGCAGATGCTCAACGGTGCTGAAGGTGTCCTGTTGTGAATCCAGAACCGCGCCCGGCAATGCGGGTGATCCACCCGATACGATGGATTCCCAAACTGTAAAATCCTGAGCGATGGCCGGTGTGTTTGCCTGTTCCGCCAGATACCGCGCCCAGGTCCTAAAAGACACCGGAACGTGATCCAATACCGCCCGTTGACCGCCGCTGATTGCTTTCCATGCAGCGGCCATGTCAGAGGTCAGAATCCGCCATGAAACTCCGTCTACCGCCAGATGGTGGATCACCAGCAGAAGTTTTCGCTCCGCTGCAAACCAGACAGCCTGCAACATCTTGCCCGCATAAGGATCAATCCGCGCAACGGCTGCTGCGCTTTCCTGTTCTGGATCTCCGCCTGAGTCAGCGACGGTAAAGCATTCCCGCACATTCAGAGTGCCTTTGGGTGGAACAGTCAAAACGCTCATCTTGATCCAGCCTGGCTCTGAGCACATCGTGCACGTCCAGTACCGCCTGGAGCACCTGAAGCAAATCCTCTTCGCGTATGGAAGCAGGCACTCTCACAATCATGGACTGGTGGAAGTGTTTGAAATTCACTTTCTCAAACAACCAACGCATGATGGGCGTGGCGATGACTTCTCCCACACCTTCTTCAGAAGACTGCGTTGGCTGGATGGTCATTGTTGCGACTGCCGCCAATGCCTCTACGGTCGGGTGCTGAAATACATCTCGTGGACTCAGCTCAAGTCCGGCGCTTCGCGCCCGGCTCACAACTTGAATGGAGAGGATGCTGTCGCCGCCTAGATGGAAAAAGTGATCTTCAACTCCAACCTTCTCCAGCGAAAGCACCTCTGCGAAAATGCGGCACACAATTTCTTCCTGCGGCGTGCGGGGAGCACGATAGCTTTTCACCTGCGTTTTGGGCGCCGGCAAAGCGCGGCGATCGAGCTTGCCACTCACGGTAAGCGGCAGTGCATCCATCACAACAAACGCAGAAGGAACCATGTAATCTGGCAGCTTCTCGCCGAGTCCATAGCGTAGAGATTCTTCTTCTATCGTGTTTTGCCGGGGCACCACGTACGCCACCAGTTGGGTTCCGCCATGGCCTTCATCGCGGGCGATCACCGCTGCCCGTCGTACCTGAGGATGCGCAGTAAGCGCCGCTTCTATCTCTCCCAGTTCGATCCGCAGCCCTCGAATCTTCACCTGTTGATCAGCTCGGCCCAGGAATTCAAGCGCTCCGTCATGACGCCAGCGCGCCACATCACCGGTGCGGTACATGCGCGTTCCCGGCAGGCCAAACGGATCGGCAACAAATCGCTCCGCGGTCAGATCTGCGCGATTCAGGTATCCTCGCGCCAGCCCAATACCCGCGATATACAACTCCCCTTGAATACCTGGCGGCATGAGTTGCAAATTGCTGTCGAGCACGTAGAGACGCGTGTTCCAGATAGGGCGGCCAATGGGTACAGACTCTGCCGCACTATCACGATCACACTTCCAGAACGTCACATCCACTGTTGCTTCGGTAGGCCCGTAAAGATTGTGCAGAGGAATGTGAAAGACCCGGTAGAAACCAGCTTGCAATTCCGTTGGCAATGCTTCACCACTGCAAATCACCCGCTTCAGAGTGCTGCACTGTTCGGCCGCAGGTTCCTGCAGAAAAGCCTGTAACATCGAGGGGACAAAATGCGCGGTGGTGATGCGCTGGCTTTCCATGATGCGAGCCAGATAGCTGGGATCTCGGTGTCCCTGTGGCTTGGCCACAACCAGAGTTGCGCCCTGTAGCAAAGGCCAGAAAAACTCCCACACCGAAACATCGAAAGTGAAGGGGGTTTTCTGAAGTATCCGATCGTCGGCCTGTAGCTTATATTGGCTCTGCATCCACGCCAGCCGGTTCACAATGGCCTCATGCGTAATGATCGTTCCTTTCGGAGTTCCTGTGGAACCGGAGGTATAAATCGCATAGGCAGGGTTCTGCCGGAGTAACGGACAACGCCTGTCACCATCGTGCGGGTTGCGAGCGGGCTGCCGCCCTAATGCATTCTGAATATCACTACTGTCGAGACGGCAGATCAACGTTTTGGCAGCGGCGAGCTTGTCTGCGAATGCCTGGTTCGTGAGCACTGCCACCGGCGCAGCATCGGCGATCATCCCTTCGAGGCGGGCCGCTGGATATTCAGGATCAAGAGGCAGGTAAGCGGCCCCCGATTTTATCGTGGCATACATCGCCACAACCATCTCAACAGAACGTTCCAGCGCAATGCCGACCAACCGCTCCGGCCCCGCTCCCAACTGGATTAGATAGTGGGCCAGCCGGTTGATGCGGTCATTGAGTTGCGCGTAGCTGAGTGAATCGTTTTCAAAAATCAACGCCACAGCATCAGGAGTGCGCGCAACCTGGGCTTCGAAAAGATCCGCCAGTGTAGCCTGCGGAAAAAGATGAACAGTCGCGTTGAAGTCCTCAAGCAACATCTGCTGCTCTTGTGCGCTTGTAATACTGAGCTGGTGAAGCCTGATATCAGGGCGAGGTGGCAACTGTTTCCAGCAAATGCAGGAAGCGTGAAACCACCGTTTGCGCATCCTGCTCGGTGAAGCGGGCGGTGTCATAACTCAACCGCAGTTCCAGCCGCTCTCCCGGAACCACAATCAGGCCCAGCGGATAATGAACTGTGTCCCAGGCTTCAGCCCCGGTGATGCGCAACCCCGCGGACTCTTCTGTGAGGCTGGCCCGCTCCAGCGGATAATTCTCAAATACCACCAGAGTATCGAACAGCTTGCCAAACCCGGATTCCGCCTGGATTTCCGCCAGCCCCACATAATGAAATGGAAGCATCTGCGACTGGCTTTGCTGCACTTCGGCCAGCAGATCAGAAAATGTCTGCGTGGCTGACAACCGGACGCGCAGTGGAACGGTATTAATGAACATGCCCACCATCCGCTCGACATCGGGCAGTTCCGGCGGACGTCCGGACACGGTGATACCGAAAGCTACATCTTCACGGCCGGTGAGTTTGGCCAGCAACACCGCCCACAACGCCTGCAATAAGCTGCTGAGCGTTACTTCTTTTTTCCGCGCCAGCGCCTGCAATTTGCGCGCAACCTCAGCTTCCGTATAGGTCAGCAGGTATTCCGGGCGTGATGGCAAGGCGGCATCTGTCGCCGGTGAAATCAGAGTCGCTTCTTCCATTCCCTCCAGGTAATGCCTCCATGCCTTCAACGCCGCCGGTTTGTCTTGCGTCGCCAGCCATGCCAGATATTCTGAATAAGGCCGCACCGGCTGCACCTGGTCAGAAGAACCACGATAAAAATGGAGCAGTTCCCTGATCAGAACCGGCATTGACCATCCATCCAGAAGCAGATGATGGTGAGTTATGGCCAGCAGATGGCTTTCTCTTTCGCGTCTCAGCAATGCAAAGCGAATGAGCGGAGCTTTTGTAACATCGAAAGCTTTGGACCGCTCCTCCGCCAGAAAACTGTTTTTCGCCTGTTCCTGTCGCTGAAAATCTTGTTCCTGCACAACAGAGACAGAGAAATCTTTTTCACGCCATAGCAGTTCCGTTTGCTTGTGAATCACCTGTACCGGATGCGCCAGCCCTTGATAGGCAAATGCGGCTCGCAGGTTGGAATGCCGCTGGATCAGCGCCATCCAGGCCGTCTTCAACAACTCAGTGTCCAGCGGCCCTTCGAGTTCCAGACACAACTGGAGAGTGTAGGCGTCTATTGCTGTCGTGTCATAAAGGGCATGGAACAACAAGCCTTGTTGCAGCGGTGAAAGCGGCAGCACATCTTCAAACCCTGGATAGTTCGACTGCAACTGCGCCCGTTCCTGAGCGCTAAGCTTCGGGTTCACGCTGGAATTGGGGGCGGACAAATCCGGTGTTGGTACCATCGGCTTCGCTGCCAGCGCCAGCAGTTCCACCGTAGGATTCTGGAATACATCACGCGGCGTAAGCAGGAGCCCCGATTTTCTTGCCCGGCTCACAAGCTGAATCGAAAGAATGCTGTCACCGCCGGAGTAAAAGAAATTGTCATCAATCCCGGCCCGCTCCAGTGAAAGCACTTCGGCAAAAATGCCGCATAAAATCTCTTCCTGCCGGGTACGCGGAGCGCGGTAGCTTTTCGCCTGCGCCGTAGGCGCGGGCAAAGCGCGGCGGTCGAGTTTGCCGTTGGCTGTGAGCGGCAGCTTATCCATGACCACAAATGCCGACGGAACCATGTAGTCCGGCAGCTTCTCGCTCAACGCATGGCGAAGCGACTCTTCGTCCAGCGTGCTTTCCCCGGCCACAATATAGGCAACCAGTTGCCTGCCGTGACCACTGTCTTCGCGCGCAATCACCCTGGCGCTCAGAAACCTGTGGATATGCCTGTAGCGCATTCTCGATCTCACCCAACTCAATACGGAATCCTCTGATTTTTACCTGCTCGTCGGCGCGTCCGAGGAATTCCAACGTGCCTTCAGCACGCCAGCGCGCCAGATCGCCTGTGCGATACATGCGCATTGCAGGTGGTCCGTAAGGGTCGGCAGTGAATCGCTCTGCCGTGAGCGCCGGACGCTGCCAGTAACCATTCGCCAACCCTGCGCCAGCTATATAAAGCTCGCCTGCAACTCCCAAAGGCGCGGGTCTCAGGCCTTGATCAAGCACGTAGACGCGGGTATTGGCGATTGGCCGGCCTATTGGCGTTGTGCCGTTGAAGTCCGGAGTGCAGTGCCAAACCGTGCTCCAGACAGCCGCCTCGGTTGGACCATATTCGTTGTAAAGCTCGCCTTTGCTTTCGCCGGCGTAGTGCCTCTCCACCAGTTCGCGCGAACACTCTTCGCCCGCAACTATGACTGTCTGTACAGACCGCAACTGTTCCGGCTGCGCGGCATTCAGCATCTGCATGTACAACGCCGGCAGGCAAAGAACATGCGTGATTTCATTGTCTGCAAGCAGCGTGTTCAAAATCCATGGATCCTGCCGCTGCTCTTCCTCCGCAAGCACCAGCGTCCCGCCTTGCACCAAAGTCCACAGCAACCCTGCAAGTGAGCTATCAAAAGCAAACGATGAAACCATAAGAAACGCACGTACCGGCTGCTCTGTAATAGCTCACGCGCGCCAGCGTTGAATTCACAATTGCTTGGTGCGATACCAGCACTCCCTTGGCTTTTCCCGTGGATCCAGACGTATATATAAGGTAGGCGGAATTGGTTGGCAGCACCCGGTTTGGAACCGGTGTAGGACCGGCAAGATTTTCCTGGTCCTCGGCGTTCAGTACCTTTCCTTTGTAGCTTAACGGGACAGCCGATGAATGCCGGTCCACCACAATGACACTGGCTCGTGTATCTTCCAGCATCATGCTCAACCGCTCCAGCGGAGTCGCAGCGTTCACCGGAACATAGACTCCACCCGCTTTCCACACTGCGAGCATTGCCACCAAAGCTCGCACTGGCTTGCCGGTGTAAACCACAACCGGCTGTTCCGGGCCAATTCCATGCGCATGCAGCGCACTGGCGAGAAGGTCCGCCTGCTCACTCAGCGCAGCATAGGTAAGCTGCTCTTTTCCCGACTTGACCGCGATTGCGCCCGCAGTCAGCTTCGCCTGAGCTTCCAATAATTCGGGAATCGTCGTTTGCGGAAAAATCTTGCGTGTAGCGTTGAACGTTTCGAGTAATGTCTCGCATTCCTGCCCGTCTAAAATCTCAAGCTGGTGAATGTATATCTCAGACGATGCGGCTGCGCTTTCCAGCAGGCGAACGAAGCGTGATGCTGTCTGTTGAATCTGTCTGCCGTTAAATCGCGCGCTGTCATAACTGAAGCGCACGCGCAGCCTCTCGCCGGGCATGATGATGATGGCCAGTGGATAGTGGGCGGCGTCCCGAACCGTAGCCTCTGTCATCCACAGACCGGCGGATTGCTGGTTCAACGCTTCACGATCCAGCGGATAATTCTCAAACACCAGGAGCGTGTCAAACAATTCACCGCTGCCGGTCTCGCGCTGAATTTCCCGCAAACCCGCGTAATGAAATGGCAGCATGCCTGCCTGCGACTGTTGAATCTCCTGAAAAAATTCCAGCAGTGTTTTCTCAGGACGCACTTGAACACGCAGGGGCAGCGTGTTGATGAACAGCCCGATCATCCGCTCTACATCCGGCAATTCCGGCGGACGCCCCGAAACGGTGACTCCAAACATCACATCATCTCTGCCGGTCAACGCGCCCAGCAGCACGGCCCAGGTCCCCTGAAGCACTGTATTCAGCGTCAATCCGTGCTCGCGCACTGAAGACTGCAGTCGCGACGTCGTTTCTGGAGTAATCTCCACTTCCCATTGTTCGGGAAAAGTCGAGTTGGCGGACGAAGCAGGTGAAGCCAGATGCGTCGGTTCAGCCTCTTCGAGATAGTCACGCCATGCGCTGACAGCCAGCTTCTTATTCTGTGCTGCCAGCCATGCTAGATATTCAGAGTACGGCCGCACCGATGGCAGAGTTCGTAAATCTCCGCCAGTCTGGTAAAGCGACATCAACTCACTGAAGAAAACCGGAAGAGACCAGCCATCCATAAGCAGATGGTGGAAAGTAATCACTAGAACATGCCGCGCAGAGCCCAGTTTCAGCAGAGCGAAACGAATGAGCGGGCCTGATGCCAGGCTGAATCGCGAACTGCGGTCCCATTCCAGCCATTCCTTCTGACTACGCAATTGGTCTTCGCTATCGAGATGAGAAAAATCAATTTCCGTCCAACTGCTCTCGGCAGCGCCGGGAATGACCTGCAATGGCCTCTGCAAGTCTTCATAAGCAACAACTGCGCGCAGATTCTCGTGCCGCCGCAAAAGACTTTCGCTGGCCGCCCGCATGTGTTGCGAATTCAGTTCTCCCTCGAACTCGAAGGCGGCTTGCACCGTGTAAACATCCTGGTCCGGTGACTCGTAGAGCGCGTGAAACACCAGCCCTTCCTGCAACGGCGAAAGCGGGAGAATTCCCTGCAAATCTGGATATTCAACTTGCAGGCGTCGCACTTCTTCTTCGGTAAGGTTCAGTGAATCACGCGACGTAGTAGGAGCCGTGCTCGCAACCTGAAGCTCTATCCTGCCTGCTACCGACGCCAGGAGTTCTACCGTCTGGTTCTGAAAGATGTCGCGCGGCGTCAATTGCAGTCCGGCCTTGCGCGCGCGGCTCACAACCTGTATGGAAAGAATGCTGTCGCCGCCGGCATAGAAGAAGTTGTCTCGAATGCCCACTTGCTTCAACGAGAGGACATCGGCAAAAATCTCGCACAAGATTCGTTCGTCCGCTGTTCGCGGAGCAACATAGCCTTCCTTCTCTAGTTCAGGGGCTGGCAGCGCCTTCCGGTCGAGCTTGCCATTAGCGGTCAGCGGCAGGGTATCCAGCATCACAAAGGCCGAAGGCACCATGTAGCCAGGAAGGCTGGCATTCAACCGTTCCCGCAGTGTTATTTCCTGGAGCGTTTGCCCGCCCGCAGGCACAAGATAAGCTACAAGCTGTTTTCCATTCTGGCTGTCGTCGCGCGCAATAATGGCGGCCTGTGCTACACCCGGTTCTGCAAGCAGCGCTGCTTCGATTTCGCCCAGTTCGATGCGGAACCCGCGAATCTTCACCTGCTGGTCCGCCCGCCCCAGATATTCCAGTGTTCCATCTGCGCGCCGCCGTGCCATATCTCCGCTGCGGTACATCCGGGTACCTGGTGCGCCGTATGGATCAGCGATGAAGCGCTCTGCCGTCATCCCTTTGCGTCCTAGATAGCCGCGGGCCACGCCTTCTCCCGCCACGTATATTTCTCCGGCCACACCCACCGGAAGCGGTTCGAGATGACTGTCCAGAACATAAATCCGCAAATCAACAATGTTGTTGCCGATCATGCTCGCGCCGGTTGTTTGCGCCAGCTTTTCAGACAATCGCTGATAGCTCACATGTACGGTGGTCTCGGTAATGCCATACATGTTGGCGAGCACCGGCGCATCGTCTTTATGCCGTGCGTACCATGTTCTTAACCGTGCCAGATCCAGAGCTTCACCACCGAACACAACAGTACGCAGTTCCAGCCGGTCTCCCATCGCCGGGTCTTCTTCCGCGGCCTGCATAAGCTGATAGAAAGCTGAGGGCGTCTGATTCAATACGGTCACTCGCTGCTCCACCAGCAGTTCCAGAAATTCCGAAGGCGAGCGCGTGATGGCTTTCGATGGCACAATCAGTTTGCCGCCATACAGCAAGGCTCCCCACAGTTCCCAAACGGAAAAGTCAAAAGCGAAAGAGTGAAATAAGGTCCATACGTCCTGCGGGCCGAAATGGAACCACGGTTCGGTAGCGGCAAACAATCGGGTCACATTCCCGTGGGTGACAACCACGCCTTTAGGCCGTCCGGTGGACCCAGACGTATAGATCACATACGCGGTATGTTGCGGCAGCAGTGGAGAACGACGTTGACTGTTGGTGGGATTCGCCGATATCTCGTGTTGCAAAACGGAGAGAACCTCTGCGGCATCAAGCATCACGGTGGTAATCCCGTGGGACAGATGACTGCGCATCGCTTCGGTTGTAATTACAACTGACGGAGCAGCGTCTTGCAGCATGAACTCCAGCCGGCTCTCTGGATATTCGGGATCAAGCGGCAGATATCCTGCCCCGCTCTTAAGGGTGGCAATGATTGCTACTACCATCTCTATCGAGCGCGCCAGCATTATGCCAACCAGCGACTCCGGCCCAACTCCCAATCGGATAAGGTAATGGGCCAGCCGGTTCGCGCGATCATTTAGCTCTGCATAACTCAGCGCCTCTCCTTCGAAGATCAGGGCAGTCGCACTCGGCCTCAGCAAGACCTGATTTTCAAACCATCCGCTGATGAGCCCGGGATAGATTTTCCCAGGGAGAGAACGGAGTTCCTTCACATCCGCCGGTGGAGCATTGAAATCCTCCAGCAGCATCCGCCGCTCCTGCGCGCTCAGGATTTCAATCTGGTGGAGCCGCGTTTCTGCCCCTTGGCTCACTCTTTCCAGCAGGCGCACCAGCCGTGCGGCAATTGTCTCGGCCGTCGTATGATCAAAAAGGTCGGTACTGTACTCGAGATCGCCGGCAATATTCTGCGGTTCGCCATCGGCATCCAGGAATGGGCGCAGCGTCAGCGTCAAATCGAATTTGGCGCTGTTGAAAATGAACGGTTCCAACCGCACTTTTACATCAGGCAGATCGAGGGCCGGTTCCGGCATGTTGTGCACGACCAGCATTACCTGAAACAGCGGATTCCGTGCCAGCGAGCGCTCCGGCTGTAGAACATCTACCAATTTTTCGAATTGCACATCGCGATGGGCAAACGCTTCGAGCGCAAAACGCTTTGCGCGTAGCAGCAACTCTGCGAATGAAGGATTTCCGGAAACATCCGTCCGCATCACCAGCGTGTTCACAAACAAACCAACTAAAGGCTCCAGCGCAGCCTCGTCACGTCCGGCATAGGCGGTCCCAATCGGAATGTCTTCTCCGGCGCCCAGTTTTGCCAGCAGTGCCGCCAATGCTGCCTGCGCCACCATGTACAGCGTCGCTCCGTGAGCGTGGGCGAGTTGCAGCATATCTCGATGCAGCGTAGCGCTTATATTTACCGCGACTCTTCCGCCCCGGTAGCTGCGCGCCGTGGGCCGCGCACGGTCGGCCGGTAGTTCCAATTCTGCCGGCATGCCTGCCAGCGCCTCACGCCAAAACTCAGTTTGGGTTGCGATAACGCTCGCGGGATTGTTGACGTCCCCAAGCATCTCCCGCTGCCACAGGGCGTAATCGCTGTACTGGATTTCCAGCTCCGTCCAGCGCGGTGACCGCTCCTGTCGGTAAGCCTCATAAGCTTGTTTCAGCTCCTGCACCAGCGGATACCACGACCATCCATCACCGGCAATGTGGTGCAGGACCAACAGCAATACATGGGTCTGTGGATCCAATTGAAACAGCCAAGAGCGCAACGGCGGTTCGCAATCCAGCTTGATGGCCGTGTTAACGGCTTCCGCCAGCCGTCCACCCAGTTTCGAATCGCTGACCGTTTCCCTCACCAGGCGAACACCTGCATCTTCGATCGTTAATATTTTCTGGAATGGAACGCCATCGTGCTCCGGGAAAACTGTGCGTAGAATTTCATGCCGCCCCGCAACATCCGATAGCGCCCGCTCCAAAGCAGCCGGATCCAATACACCCTGCATTCGCAATGCGAGTGGAATGTTGTAGGTGGCGGAAGGCCCTTCCATGCGGTAAAGAAACCATAACCGCTGCTGCGCGTAGGAAAGCGGAACTCGTTCGGGGCGCGGCATCTTCACCGGCGCAGGCTTTGTGCTTGCAGCGCCAGCCATGCGCAACGCGAGTTCCGCGACGGTCGGCGCATCGAAAATCGTGCGCAGGGGTAATTCCACTTTCAGTGCCACCCGTATCCTGCTCAGCAGCCTCAGAGCAGTGAGCGAATGGCCGCCCAGCGCAAAAAAATCGTCATCAATCCCCACTCGCTCTAAAGAAAGCAGTTCCGCAAATATCGTGCACAACGCTTCTTCCTGTGCATTGCGTGGCGCACGGAACGCGCGCGTGCGTTTTTTGGGAGCAGGCAGGGCGCTGCGATCGAGCTTGCCACTCGGGGTGCGCGGCAGTTGCTCCAGTGCAACAAAAGCCGCGGGCACCATGTAAGCAGGCAGCCGCACGCTCAACGTGTCGCGCAAAGCGGCCGCATCCGGTACATTTCCATTCACCGGCACAACATAAGCGACCAGTTCTGCGCCGCCAGAACCATCATTTCGGCTGATCACCGCCGCTTCCTTCACTTCAGGATGCGTAGCCAGCGCCGCCTCAATTTCTCCGGGTTCGATGCGGAACCCTCGAATCTTTACCTGCTGGTCGGCCCGTCCCAGGAATTCGAGTCTGCCTTCTTTGCGCCATCGCGCCAGGTCTCCGGTGCGATACATACGAGTGCCACCCGCTCCAAACGGATCTGCGACAAAACGTTCCGAGGTGAGCGCCCCCCGCTTCCAGTACCCGCGCGCCAGTCCTGCGCCGGCGAGATACAGCTCTCCAATGGCTCCCGGTGGAGCAGGTTCAAGATAAGCATCGAGCACGTAAGCGCGCGTGTTCCAGACAGGAACACCGATATCCGGCGCTTCTTCGTTTTGCCGCGTGCAAAGCGCTACGGTCGAGTATGTTGTGTCTTCCGTGGGACCATACAGGTTGTACACGCGTTCTATCGAAGTGGATTGATAAAGCTCCAGCACGAGAGCGCTTGTCAGGGCCTCTCCGGCGAGATTGATGGTCCTGACTCCCGATGGAATTCCTGCCAGATCAAGCAGCGCTTTTGCCGCTGACGGAACCGTATTGATCAAACGTACCCGGTCTTTCGCAGCGAGCGCCGGCAGTTCCATCGCCGAACCAGCCAGCACAACCATGCCGCCATGAACGAGCGTTGCAAACAATTCAAAAACTGAAAGATCAAACGATATGGAAGTGGAAGCCAGCACTCCCGCCCAATCTTCTTCATGGAACACGCTGCCCGCCCATGCAGTAAACGCGGCCGCGCTGCCATGTTGAATCACTACTCCCTTGGGCTTGCCGGTTGAGCCAGACGTATAAATCACATACGCGGGATGCTCGGGCAGCAGCGGCATAAGGCGCTCAGCGTCCAGCGGATCGTCCACACGCTTGTGGTTAAGATTTGCCTGAATCCTCAGCATCATCAAGACAGACGACCTGCGTTGCCGCACCGCCGACTTGATCAACTGCACCTCTGCTGCTGAGTATCACTACCGGAGCTGCGTCTTCAAGCATCTGCGCCAGCCGCTGCTGTGGATAGGCAGGATCCAGCGGAACGTATGCGCCACCAGCTTTTAAAACGGCGAGCATAGCGATGACCATCTCCAGCGAACGCTCCAGGCAAATACCTGCCAGCCTCTCCGGGCCAACTCCTTTTTCAATCAGCAGATGTGCCAGTTGGTTGGCGCGCTGGTTCAGCTCTCTATAAGAGAGCGACTGCTCTCCGAATAGGATTGCTGTTGCTTGCTGCTTCCGGGCCGCCTGTTGTTCGATAAGTTCCACCAGCGTCTGGCGCGGCAAGTCTCGCCAAGCGGGGTTAAAGCTCTCCAGCACTGCATCCCGTTCCGGTGACGTGAGCAATGCAAATTGATGCAACGGCAGATCGGGTGCGGTTAACTGTTCAAGCAGCCGCAAAAAACGGCTCTGATGGGCCGAAAGCTCCTCGTGAGTGTAATGCGAAGAGTTTGCGTCAAAATCAATTCGAAGGTCTGCTTCATCTCCGCGGTCGTAGACGACTATCGCCAGATCGTCTACGGGGCCATTGGAGAGATTGTGGGCGTTTGACGGAGACCCGGCGAAATTCAAGCCGTAGTCGAACGACATCACGTTCACCACCAGCCCGTAAATTTCAGGATCTGGCGCACGCAGGCCCAGCAAGTGACGCAAATCTTCGGCGCGATATTGCTGATGCCGCGCCGCGGCCCGCATCCGCATTGAGATCTCTGCCAGCAAGTCTGAGAACTTCCATCCGTGGGTGATGGATATTCGCAGAGGCAGCACATTGGAAACCATTCCCGGCGCGCTGCGCATTCTCTTGCTGGTTCGCGCGGTCAGCGGAATGCCTAACGCAAAGTCCAGGGCTCCGGTCATCCGGTGAAGATACAGCGCGGCTGCGGCTTCGATGACTTGAGAAAACGTCGCGCCGCACTGCGCACCCACGGAACGTAATTTTTCTGCGAGGCGCCGTGGTATGTTTCGGCTGGCCCGCAGGAAGCCGTGCGCTTTCGAAGGCAGTACTCCCGACAGCGTGACTACTTCCGGACGCTCGGCAAATTGAGCGCGCCAATATTCACGGTCGCGCGCGTACTGCGCAGAGCTGCGGTATCGTGCTTCTTCTTCGTAAAAATCCAGGTTCCAGTCAGGGCCGGGCTGGGCCGGTTCAGTGCCTTCAACCAGGGCCGAATATAGCGCTGCCACTCTGCGGGCAATCAATGCCCCGCCAAATCCGTCCATGCAAATATGGTGATAGCGCACATACCAGAAGAAATGCTCGTCAGACAAGCGAATGAGCCTGTAGAGAAAAGGCAGTTCACGTGTAAGATCAAAAGCGCGCGCAAGGTCCTGGCGCATCCACTCTTTGGCCGCTTCTTCCGGATCAGCTTCTGCGGCCATGTCCTCATACTGCATGGTCCAATCTGCATCAACGACGCATTGCTGTGGCCCATCGCCGGCCTCGATCACGCGCAAACGTAACGCGGCAGTTTCCGCAACCACCTGGCGCAGTGCCTTTTTGAATAAAGAGATGTGCAGTGGTCCGCGAATCTCGACGTATTCCGCAATATTGAAAGCGGGACTGGAGGCATCCAGCATCTGAGCGAACCAGATGGCGGCCTGTCCCACACGCAAGGGAAGACTCTGATTTTCAATCGCTGATTTCACAGTTAATCCATTGAAGATTGCGAATACAATTGCGAATACAAAAAGACGAGCGGTGCTGCGGACCCAACTTTTCTAACGCATCGTGGACAACAACGGCTAAGCAATCTCAGTTATTCCCAAAAATGGAAAATTGTCGTTCACAAAAACACAGGCCTGTCCCGTCTCGATTTATGCGGGTGTCGAGTTGTCCGAGAATGCCCGATGAGTGGAATTCGTCACCGGGGTTGAGGTTAGCTAAATACCGTTAAGGCTGATGGCCAAGTGGCGGGCCGTTTTAACTGACCTTTAATGCGTTTCGGTTTTCGTCTCTATTTCATTTTATAACGAGGCTGCGGCTTTGGCTCAACCAGTTAAATCCGGTCTCTTCATTCAAATCATTTCTCAAAGAAAAGCATCGAAAAGTTTTAACCGAACATTTACAAATCACGCTTTTGTTTTAGCGCCAACACAAAGTTTTGCATCAATTCTCAGTTTTGCTTCCGCCTTTGCTGTGCTATGTCGCGGCTTTCAGCTACGTTCTGGTAAGTGTCCGGCCAGCTTACGATTTCCAGCTTGTCCACAGGTCCGTTCGACGTTTGAATGCATCTGAATAACAACATCCGACACATTCCATGCACAAAATGAAGGAGTAACTATGGCACTAAATGACCGTGCGTACACTCAGGACATCAATGATTCTGGAACGGACAGAATTGTCGCATTTTTTACCAACAGAGATGACGCGCATCGCGCAATTTCTCAGTTGCAGGCTGATGGATTTTCTCCCGAACAGATTGGACTGATGGCGCAGAGTGATTACGAGGGCGGCTCTGGCGTTTCCGGTTCCGAGATGTCCAGTACACGAGAAGGTATTGACCGCCACCAGGGGTTCTGGGGCAAAGTAAAAGATTTTTTCACCGGTGAATCCCATGGTGAAGACGAGTACGACTACAGTGAAACGGCTTCCGGCCTGAATTGGGACAGAAATCGTGCCGATTACTACTATCGCGGTATTGGCCAGGGCGGTGCATTGGTCAGCGTGGTGGGTCCGCGGATTGAAGAAGCCCGTGTCATTCTGCAAAATGCCGGTGGCGACCTGCGCGAAAGCGGTTTCGAAGCCACACCGTCTGGAATCGGCGCCGTATCAGGGACACAGCATGAATCGAGCGTAGCCGATCAGGAGCAGCGTATCCAGCTCCGTGGCGAAATTCTGCGCACCTATCGCGAGCGCGTGCAGCGCGGCGAGGTCCGATTACGGAAAGAAGTCGTCACAGAAAATCAGACGGTCGAAGTTCCTGTAACACGCGAAGAGCTTGTCATTGAGCGGGTGCCCGCTTCAGGTGAGCAGGCCGCCGCTGGTGAGATCGGGACCGATCAGGAAATCCGCGTACCTCTCTCAGAAGAACGCGTGCGTGTAGAGAAGCGCCCGGTTGTCACTGAGGAAGTCAGAGTAGGCAAGCGCGCCGTCCAGAATACTGAACGCGTATCTGATACGGTGCGTCACGAAGAACTGAAGGTGGAAGGAGAAGGAGACAGTGTTGCTGACTCCGACGTTCTTCGCCAGCAGAAAGGCAAAAAGCCGGCAGCTTAACGCCTGACACTTTGATTCAGGAACGCTCCCATAAGACCGCATTGCCGGCGGCAAGCCAGCAATGCGGTCTTGCGTTTTTGATCGCCCAACGTCTTTAAATTGTTCAGAGATTGCAGTGAAAATCTCGCGTAGACTCTGCCGAGGGCAACGCATCTTTACAAAACTCAATTCTTAATAACAAAGGCATTAACAACAAAGTACATAGCTTGGGGTTTGTAATTCCAAGAAGAAAACAAGGCTCGGCCATGACCGAATCGCGGGCACCACTAGCAGACGGGGAATCAGGCCGGCAGACAAAGGAGTTTTGAATATGAAGCGACTGCGAATGTTGATTATTTCAGGTGCGTTGATTGTTGGTAGCTCCGCTTTTATGTCCACTCAGGCCCTTGCCCAGCAGAACAATTATCAGGGATGGGGATACCAGAACCAGGACCGTGACCATGATTGGGACCATGATCGCGATCGAGACAGAGATCGTGATCGGGATCGGGACAGAGACCGTGACCGGGATAGAGACCGCGACCGGGATAGAGACCGCGACCGGGGTTGGCGAAACCGTGGGAATGATGGCTACTACAATCGCGGCTCCTACGGTATGGGCTCCGCCCGTCAGTACGGATACCAGGACGGCTTGAATGCCGGCCAAAATGATCGCGCTACCGGACACAGCTTCCGCCCGACCCAGAACAACAGCTACAAGCACGGTGACCGCGGATATAACTCCAGCTTCGGCAACAAGGACCAGTACAAGCAAATCTATCGCCAGGGATTCGAGCAGGGGTATCAGCAAGGCTACGGCAATGGTCGTGGATACAACCAGGGCGGCCCGTGGTGGCGCCGGTAAAGCAAGCTCCTAACGACTGAACAACAACATAAGCTGACAATGGCGGAACATCTCTGTTCCGCCATTTTCTTTTGAGCGAAATCCTTTACCACTGATTACACTGATCGAACTGATGTCCACAGATAAATCAATTGCAATTTGCGGGGTTGACGAGACAAGTATCAGCCCCAACCACCCCTGAAGTGCGGGGGTGGTTGCATCAACCAGAAACTCAGGCATCACGTGTCTCTGAGCTAATACGTGGCTGGATGAACCCAAATCATTCCAGTCCCGCCCCGCGGGACGTGTGAAGCTAGCCCGCCGTTTCAACGGCGGGAAAGTGAAGCGAGAAACAGAGTCCCCGGAAGGGGACGACTGAACTTGCGTTGGCACAAGAAAATCTTAATGGTCTTGAATGCGCGCCTTCATGATCAACAAATGACGGAGTTTCTGCGAGGGACACGGGCGCGCGACAGAGCTTTCTGTAAACTGATCGCGTTAGTCCGCAAAGGCGCGTGAACACTGGGCTTCAGCCCTGCCCACTCTCAACCGCATGATGCTGTGGCGATAAAAATTGAGTTCTGACAGACGCTCTTCAGCCCTGCTGCTGCATCCAGCCAAAATCAATTTGCGTTGCTCCGTGGTGAGAATTTTCACTACGAAGCAGGAGCAGGTTCCGGCTTGCGGCGGCGATGCGCGTTCTTCCACTTCGCTGCTCTCAGGCGGAAGCGGTCGAGATAGAGATAAACCACTGGAGTGGTAAACAGCGTAAGGGCCTGGCTTACGATCAAACCGCCAACAATGGCGATGCCCAGCGGACGTCGTAGTTCAGATCCGGTGCCGGTCCCCAAAGCCAGCGGCAGACCGCCCAGCAATGCCGCCATGGTGGTCATCAGAATCGGGCGAAAACGCAGCATGCACGCCTTAAAGATGGCCTCTTCCGGAGACAGATCTTCGCGCCGTTCCGCGTCAATGGCAAAGTCAATCATCAGGATGGCATTTTTCTTCACAATGCCGATGAGCAGAATAATTCCGATAAGTGCAATGACATTGAGATCAATTCTGGTCAATAGCAGCGCCAGCAATGCGCCTACACCCGCCGACGGCAGCGTAGAAAGAATCGTGATCGGGTGAATCACGCTCTCGTACAACATGCCCAGAACAATGTATATGCTCACCAACGCGGCAAGAATGAGCCAGGGTTCGCTGGCCAGGGAACTCTGAAAAGCAGCAGCCGTGCCCTGAAAGCTTCCGCGCACCGTAGCGGGTACTCCGAGGTCGCGCATCGCGGTGTCGACTGCCTTGGTTGCCTCTCCAAGAGAAAGCCCGGGGGCCAGGTTGAATGAGAGCGTTACCGCCGGAAAAATTCCCTGATGATTGACCTGCAACGCCGTATAAGAAGGCTCATAGTGGGCGAAGGACGAGAGGGGCACTTCTGCGCCGGTGGAAGAACGCACATAAGTATTTTTCAGCGCATCGGTTCCCTGCTGGAAATCCGGAGCGACTTCCATCACCACGTGATACTGGTTCAACTGTTTGTACATCACTGAAACCTGGCGCTGTCCAAAGGAATCGCCCAGGGCCGCATCCACCTGCGCTGAGGTAATACCAAGGCGCGCAGCCGTATCGCGGTCTACAATCACCTGCGCCTCCAGTCCGTGCTCCTGCTGGTCTGTATTCACGTCCAGCAGTTGTGGCATCGTGCGCAGCTTCTCCAGTATTTTCGGCGACCATACCCGCAGATCTTCCAGATTGTCCGATTGCAGGGTGTATTGGAATTGTGAGTTGCTCTGTCGTCCGCCGATCTGCAATTCCTGCGTGGCTTGCAGAAAGAGGGTCGCGCCCGGCACTACCGCAAGCTTTGGCCGCAGGCGGTTGATGATCTGTTCCACCGTAGCTTTGCGCTGCCCCAGAGGCTTGAGGGTCATGAACATGCGTCCGCCTCCGCCACCCGGGCCGCCTCCGCCGGCGAAAGCAACCACATTCTCTACGTCAGGATCTTTCCTCACAATATCTACATATTGAAGGATCTTCTGCTGCAGGGCAGGAAATGAAATGTCCTGTTCGGCCTGCACTCCGCCCCCCAGTCGGCCCGTATCCTGCTGCGGGAAAAATCCTTTGGGAATGATCACGTAGAGGTACACACTCAAACATGCGGTGCCGATGGTCAGCAGCAATACGATGGTCTGGTGACGCAGCACCCAGCCCAGGCTGCCGCGATACACCTTCAAAATCCAATCGAAAACCGCTTCGCTGGATCGGTATAACCGCCCGTGTTTCTGGTCTTTCGGCGAACGCAGGAACTTTGCGCACATCATGGGCGTAGCCGTGAGCGAAATCACCAGTGAGACAGCAATGGCCGTGCTCAGTGTCACTGCAAATTCCCGGAACAGCCGTCCCACCAGACCGGCCATCAGCAGAATAGGAATAAACACCGCAATCAGCGAGGTGCTCATGGAAAGCACGGTGAATCCAATTTCGCTTGCGCCGCGAAATGCGGCGCTCACCGGATCCATGCCCTGCTCCATATAGCGGGTAATGTCTTCGATAACTACGATCGCATCGTCCACCACAAAGCCTGTGGAAATGGCGAGCGCCATCAATGAGAGATTGTCAATGCTGTAGCCCAGCAGGTACATCACGCCAAAGGTGCCGACCAGCGAAAGCGGCACCGCCACGCTGGGAATAAAAGTGGCGCGAAGATTTCTTAAAAAGACAAAAACCACCAACACGACCAGCACAATCGAGATGCACAGCGTGATCTGAATATCTCTGACTGAAGCCCGAATGGTGGTGGTGCGGTCAAGAACAATATCAAGATTGATAGAAGCAGGAATGGATGATTTTAATTGCGGCAGCAGTTCTCGCACATTGTCCACTGCCTGAATAATATTCGCGCCTGGCTGCCGGAAAACGATCATGAGTACCGACGGTTTACCGTTGGCAAAGCCGGCATTGCGCGTATCTTCCACTGAATCCTGAACGTCGGCCACATCTTGCAGGCGGACAGCACCGAACTGGTTCCGGGCTATGATGATGTTTTTGTAATCATCCGCTTTGTAGATCTGGTCGTTGTCGCTGATTTCCCAGGCGTTGGTCGCATTGGAAACACCGCCTTTAGGCTTGTTGGCATTGGCCGCTGCGAGCGCAGAAGCCACTTGCTCAATGCCAATGCCAAGCTTATTGAGCAATGTCGGATTCACTTCGGCCCGGACGGCGGGCCTTGCGCCGCCGCCAACGAATACCTGGCCAATTCCCGGCACCTGCGAGAGCTTCTGCGCCAATATGGAATCGGCCACGTCATACATCCGCTGTCGCGTCGTACTATCTGAGGTGAGCGCCAGAATCATGATCGGGGCATCTGCGGGATTCACCTTGCGCCAGTTGGGCCGGGTGGGCAAGTTGGCCGGCAATTGGCCAAGAGCGGCATTGATGGCGGCCTGCACGTCGCGGGCTGCGCCATCAATATTGCGGTTGAGATCGAACTGCAAAACAATATTGGTGGAACCCACGCCACTGCTGGACGTCATCTGGTTCACGCCTGCAATGCGCCCGAATTGGCGTTCGAGCGGAGTGGCCACCGCTGACGCCATGGTCTCTGGACTTGCGCCTGGCAATCCGGCGGAAACCTGCACCACCGGATACTCCACTTGCGGCAGCGGAGCAACCGGCAAACTTCTATAAGCCAGAATGCCCGCCAGCAGCAGCGCCATGGTCAGCAGCGAAGTGGCAATAGGCCGGCGGATGAAGGGCGCGGAAATATTCATGATTAATCTGCCCCTGAAGGCTCCTTCACCGGAGTAATAACATTGCCAATATTGAAGCGCTCGAACTTGCGCGCCAACCGGTCAAACCATAGATAAACCACCGGCGTCGTATACAACGTAAACAACTGGCTGATCAGCAGGCCGCCAATAATCGTAATGCCCAGCGGATGACGCAACTCCGAACCGGTGCCCCGGCCCAGCGCCAGTGGTACCGCGCCCAGCAGTGCCGCCATTGTGGTCATCATGATCGGGCGGAACCTCAACAGGCTGGCCTGGTATATCGCTTCTTCGGGTGGTTTACCTTCCTCGCGCTCTGCTTCCAGCGCAAAGTCAATCATCATGATGGCGTTCTTCTTCACAATGCCGATGAGCAGAATGATGCCTATGAGCGCCACCACCGTCAGGTCGTTGCCGGTGACAATCAGCGCCAGAATGGCGCCCACACCTGCCGAAGGCAGCGTAGACAGAATCGTAACCGGATGGATGTAGCTCTCATACAACACGCCAAGCACAATATAGACGGTCACCAGCGCGGCCAGAATCAGCCATGGCTCCGACGCCAGAGAATTCTGAAAGGCCGCCGCTGTTCCCTGGAAGCTGGGATGAATGCTGGCCGGCATTCCCAGATCATGTTCAGCCTGGGCAATTACCTTGGTTGCATTGCCCAAAGATTCTCCCGGAGCGAGATTGAACGAGATGGTCACCACTGGAAACTGGCCCTGGTGGTTGATGGTGAGAGAGGTGCGTGAGCTTTCCCAATGACTGAATGACGCCAACGGCACCTGCGTGCCGGTCGCCGATTTTACATAAATATTTTTCAGGTCTTCAGGATCGTCCTGAAACTGCGGATTGACTTCCAGCACCACGTGGTACTGGTTAAGCTGGGTGAAGATAGTCGAGACCTGGCGCTGCCCAAAGGCGTCATATAAAGTGTCGTCAATCGCCTGCGGCAGAATTCCAAAACGTGCCGCGGTATCACGATCAATGACTAGGTCGGCTTTCAGCCCGCCATTCTGCTGGTCGCTGGCTACATCGCGCAGCTCCGGCAACGTGCGGAATTTGGCGACAATGCGTGAAGCCCAATCGTCCAGCTCTACAGCGTCGGCATCCTCCAGCGAATATTGAAACTGCGTGCGGCTCACGCGGTCTTCCACCGTGAGGTCCTGCACGGCCTGCATGTATAGATTGATTCCTTCAACCTTCTGCACTTCCGGCTCCAGCCGCCGGATAATCTCTGAAGCGCTTGAAGTGCGCTCGTCGTGAGGTTTCAAGTTGATCTGGATGCGGCCGCTGTTGAGCGTAGTGTTCGTGCCGTCTATGCCAATGAACGATGACAGGCTGGCTACTTCCGGGTCCTGCAAAATCACTTTGGCCAATTGCTGCTGGCGGTCTGCCATGGCGTTGAACGAGATATTTTCTGGGGCTTCTGAAATTCCCAGAATCACGCCGGTATCCTGCACCGGGAAGAAGCCTTTCGGCACAATTACGTACAGGAACAACGTAAGCACCAGAGCTCCCACCGTTGCCAGCAGCGTGGTCGTCTGGTGCCGCAGCACGAACTTAAGCGTACGTCCGTAGAACGCGATCACCCTCTCGTAAAAACGCTCTGAAGCTTCGTAGAAGCGCCCGCGTTTGCTGTGCTCGGTTGATTTGAGCAGCCGGGCCGCCATCATGGGCGTAAGCGTGAGTGATACGAAAGCGGAAACGAGAATGGTCACGCTCAGGGTAACGGCAAACTCACGGAACAGGCGTCCGACAATGTCGCCCATGAACAGCAGTGGAATCAGCACTGCAATCAAGGAAACCGTAAGGGAGATGATGGTAAAGCCTATCTGACCGGAGCCTTTCAGCGCCGCTTCCAGTGGCGAATTCCCTTCCTCAAGGAAACGGTCAATATTCTCGATCATCACAATGGCATCGTCCACCACAAATCCAGTGGAGATGGTCAACGCCATCAGCGACAGGTTGTCGAGGCTGTACCCGAGCAGGTACATCACGGCGAACGTTCCGACAATCGAAAGCGGAACTGCGACGCTCGGAATAATGGTCGCCGAGAGGTTGCGCAAAAAGAGAAAGATCACCAGCACGACCAGGCCGACCGTCAGCATCAGTTCGAACTGCACGTCTTGCACGGAAGCGCGAATGGTCTCGGTGCGATCAGTGAGAATGGCCACCTTTACACTCGAAGGCAGCGACGCCTGCAGGTGCGGCAATATGCCCTTGATGCGGTCCACTACGCTGATAATGTTGGCCCCGGGCTGGCGCTGAATGTTTACGATCACCGCCGGCGATGTATTCATCCATGCGGCTTCCTGCACGTTCTCAGCGCTATCGATCACTTTGGCTACGTCGGTGAGAAATACGGGCGCGCCATTGCGATACGCCACAATCACCGATTTGTAGTCGGCGCTCGAGAACAACTGGTCATTGCTGGAAATGGTGTAGGCCTGCCGTGCGCCTTCCAGCAGTCCTTTGGCTTGATCAACGTTGGCCTGTCCCAGCGCCGTGCGTAAGTCTTCGAGACTCAGGCCATACGACGCCAGTGCCGTAGGATTGGCCTGAATGCGCACCGCTGGCTTTTGTCCGCCGCTGATCGAAACCAGCCCCACGCCGGTGAGTTGGGAGATCTTTTGCGAAAGCGTAGTGTCCGCCAGATCTTCAACTTTTGACAGCGGCAAACTTTCAGAGGTGAGGGCCAGCGTCATAATCGGCGCGTCCGCCGGGTTCACCTTGCTATAGATGGGCGGATTCGGCAGGTCACGCGGCAGGAAGGTGGAACCGGCGTTGATCGCCGCCTGCACTTCCTGCTCTGCAATATCAATGCTCTGCTCCAGCGTAAATTGCAGGGTTATCACGGAACTGCCGAAAGAACTGGTGGAGGTCATCTGGCTCAGTCCGGGCACCTGTCCGAACTGGCGCTCCATGGGAGCTGTGACCGATGACGCCATTACATCCGGGCCTGCGCCGGGATAAAACGTTGTCACCTGAATGGTGGGATAGTCCACCTGCGGCAATGCGGACACCGGCAATTGGCGGTAAGCCACAATGCCTACCAGCACCACAGCGATCATGAGCAATGCCGTCGCAACCGGACGAAGAATGAAAATTCTGGATGGACTCATTTACTGCACCGATTCCGCAGTTTGCTCCGCTTTCTGGCCGTTTGGATTTCGCGGCTCTACCTTGGTTCCTGCCTGTAGTTTGTCCTGGCCGTCGGTCACCACCATTTCGCCCGGGTTCAGACCTTTGCCAATGGAAGAGAAATTGCCTTGCGCAAACGAGACGGTTACAGGACGCATCTCTGCTGTCTTGTCGGGTTTGACCGCGAACACATACGCCCCCTGAGGTCCGCGCAGAATGGCCGCTGTGGGAATGACTAAATTGTTCTTTCGCACCTCCAGCAGCAAGTGGCAATTCACAAACTGGTTGGGCCAGAGTGCGTGTTCCTCGTTATTGAAAACCGCTTTCAGCTTTCCTGTGCCTGTAGTGGGGTCAATCTGGTTATCAATCGTAAGCAGGGTTCCGCTTGTCAGTTTGGTCTGATCATCGCGGCTGTAGGCATCCACTGTCAGCTTGCCCTGATGCATGCGACTGGAAACTGCCTGAAGATTGTCCTCAGGCAGCGTGAAAATGACCGCGATGGGTTGAAGCTGCGTGATCACCACGAGTCCGTTGGGATCGGCCGCATGAACGATGTTTCCAACATCTACCTGGCGCAGTCCTATTCTTCCGCCTACAGGGGCGGTAATGCGGGTATAAGTCAGGTTCAGCTTTACGCTGTCTATTTGCGCCTGATCGGCGCGCACTGCTCCTTCAAGCTGGCCGGCCTGCGAGGCCTGGGTATCAAGCTGCTGCTTTGAAATCACGCCCCCATTGGTATAAAGGTCTTGAAAGCGGACCAGGTTTACCTTTGCATCTTTTAATGCCGACTGGTCTTTAAATAAGGTCGCTTCTGCCTGGCTCAACTGCACCTCGTAGGGACGCGGGTCAATCACCGCCAGCAGTTCGCCCTTCTTCACTTCCTGACCTTCTCTGAACGCCACTTGCACCAGTTGACCGTCAATCCGGCTCTTCACGGCCACAGTGTTGAAGGCAGTCACTGAACCCAGACCATTCAGGTACACAGGCATGTCTCGCACCTGGGCCGTAGCCACGGCGACCGGGATGGTCTGCGGTCCCATGGCGCCGCGTCCACCCTTGCCGCTCTTGCCTTGCCGTTGTGCCTGCGCCTGGCTGCCTGGCGGGTCCTGCTTTTTAGCGCAGCCCCCTAGAAGAGCAAACAGGCAGATAAACAAAGTTATCCGCGTGACCGTCGAAATCTTCGTGAGTATTGTGAACATCCCCCGTCCTTCTCCGAGGCAGGAATCTAGATTTTTCATAAACCGGCTTGAGCCTGATCACCGGTAGCCGGGAGGGACTGAAATCCTCGCGCTTTCGTCGGCCCTATACTTAGACTCTAAATCAGCCTTCACGATATTGATGTTTTCAGTGCAATTTTTAAACTCAAGGATTGTAAATATTTGTTAACCATTTGTCTTGAATGGGCTTCCTTCATCGTCCGTTCAAATTTGCGGCGTATCTATTTTGGCGTTCGTGTGCGTATCCTGCGCGTTTTGTGCCATCTGGAACGTGGCTTTGCTGCTGATGTTTATTGCAGCGCCTTCCGGCATTTCGCGGCGCCGCAACGGCAGGCTACCTTGCCTTCGTGATGCGACTCGCCGTAGTCCATGGTCAGTTCTTCACCGGCTTTGATATTGCGCAACGCGTAAAATTCCGCCCGATTATAAGCCATGCGGATAAAAACATTCGGTTCGCAGGAATGATTGATGAACCGGAAAGGGCCGCCGTTCACGCTGCCGTCAATGGCCACTTTGTCACTCACCTCGACAATGGTTACATGCTTCTGCATCCTGGCGCGGCGGCGTCCCTCGCGTATGGAAATACGCTCGCCCGTATACTCGCCGATTTTCTTCCGCGCAGGCAAAGCAACGTCAGTAAATAGTCCTCTTCCCTGAATGCGGCTTTTTCCGGAAATCAACATGGGCAGGAACTCTCTATGTTATGCATAAACGTTATTTGTTTGCTTTTGAGCCTACTCGCAGCCACAGGTTAAGATGGTAGAGATGAATGCGCCGAATGCGCTGAACGCGCCTGACCCAACCCCTGAAGCTCCAACTGCTCCCTCGAATTTTATCCGTGAAATCATGCTCGAAGACCTGCGGAACGGCAAGCATGAAAAACGCATCCAAACGCGCTTTCCTCCGGAGCCCAACGGATACCTGCACATCGGCCATGCCAAGTCTATCTGCATCAACTTCGGGCTGGCGGCCGAGTTTGGCGGCAAAACCAATCTGCGTTTTGATGACACAAATCCGTCTCGCGAAGAAACCGAGTATGTGGAGTCCATTATTGAAGATGTTCACTGGCTGGGGGCCGACTGGGAGGACCGGCTATTTTACGCCTCCGACTACTTTGGACAACTCTACGACTGGGCCATTCAACTCATCAAAGCGGGCAAAGCCTACGTGTGCGATCTGACTGCCGAACAGATGCGCGAGTATCGCGGCACCCTCACCCAGCCCGGCAAAGAAAGTCCTTATCGCAACCGGAGTGTGGAAGAGAACCTGAACCTATTTGAGCGGATGCGGGCTGGCGAATTCCCTGATGGTTCCCGTACTCTGCGCGCCAAAATAGACATGGGTTCGCCCAACCTCAATATGCGCGATCCGGTAATGTACCGTATTCTGCATGCCACCCATCACCGCACCGGCGATTCGTGGAGCATCTATCCGATGTACGACTATGCTCACGGGCAATCGGACTCCCTGGAGCGCGTCACGCATTCGCTTTGCACGCTTGAATTCGAAGACCATCGCCCGCTCTATAACTGGTTCATCGAGCAATTGGGGATTTTTCCATCGCGGCAAATCGAGTTCGACCGCCTCAACCTCACTTACACCATCCTGAGCAAACGCAAGCTGCTGGCCCTGGTGCAGAATGGTCACGTGAGCGGATGGAACGATCCCCGCATGCCCACCCTCTCCGGCATGAGAAGGCGCGGATACACTCCCGAAGCCATCCGTAATTTCTGCTCCGCCATCGGCGTTTCAAAAACCAATGGCATCATTGAACTGGCCATGCTGGAGCACTTCCTGCGCGAAGATTTGAATAAGCGATCGCAACGGGTAATGGCCGTGCTCCATCCTCTGAAAGTCGTGGTTGATAACTATCCTGAAGGCCAGGTCGAAGAGATGGAAGCCGTGAATAATCCTGAAGATGCCGCCGCTGGTACGCGCAAAGTTCCATTCTCGCGCGTGCTCTACATCGAGCACGACGACTTCCGCGAAGTTCCGCCGAAACAGTATTACCGCCTTTCGCCAGGACGTGAAGTCAGGTTGCGCTACGGTTATTTCGTGACCTGTACCAGTGTGGTGAAAGATCCGAAGAGCGGCGAGGTTGTGGAAGTCCACTGTACTTATGATCCCGCGAGTCGTGGCGGCAATTCTCCCGATGGACGTAAAGTGAAATCCACCATCCATTGGGTTTCGGCTTCTCACGCGCTCGACGCTGAGGTGCGTGTCTACGACACCCTGTTTACCAGGGAAAACCCTGACGATGTTCCCGAGGGACAGGACTTTACCGCCAGCCTCAATCCTGATTCTCTCGAAGTGTTGAACCACTGCAAGTTGGAACCCTCGGTCGCCAATGCCAAAGCCGGCGACCGATATCAATTCGAGCGCCTCGGGTACTTCTGCGTAGACCCCGATTCAAAATCCGGCGCTATGGTCTTTAACCGGACAGTCGCACTGAAAGACACGTGGGCCAAAATCGAGCGGCGGGAAAAAAGCAGTTGATTCCGAACCGCGCTTTGATCAGCGTTGATCCGAATGATCAGCGGTAAGATTGTTCTGTTCGAGAAGGAGTATGAAATGCCAAAGGCCCTATGGAACGGAAAAGTAATCGCGCAGTCTGACAAGTTCGAGACCGTGGAAAGCAATATCTATTTTCCGCCCGACGCGATTGACCGCAAGTTTTTCACGCCCAGCAGCACCACAACTAAGTGTCCGTGGAAGGGCACGGCCCATTATTACAACGTGGTGGTTGACGGCAAGGAAAACAAAGACGCTGCCTGGTTCTACCCCGAGCCCTTCGATGCAGCCCAAAACATAAAGGACCACGTAGCCTTCTGGCGCGGAGTCGAAGTGCAAAAGTAAGGGCAACAAACATGTAGCAAGGCATTGGCTTTTACTCATGCCGAAAATGCACATCAATACTGCACTTCAGGGCATGTGTAGGAACCGGAACGTTGCATGTGCCAACGAGACATGTAAGAGGCACGACTTTTGGTCACGCCGAAGTGCGCAGGATATGAGCTTCAGAGCATGTGCGAGAATCAAAATCTTTGCGTGGGCCGACGAGACATGTAACAGGGCACGACTTTTAGTCGTGCCGAAAAAGCGTTATGAATCTTGGGCTTCAGATGGGATGAGACGGCTGGTCTCGCGGAACAAGCTATGATGCTGTCCGCAACGCATTCGAGATGCAAAGGAGACCAGCCATGAAGAAGAGTATCAAAAAGCCAACCGCCAAAGGAACCAAACCGAGCCATACCGTGGGCATAGATTTAGGGGACCGATGGTCTCATTACTGTTTATTGGACCAGGATGGGGAAGTCATGGAAACGGGCAAGATCCGGACGCGGGAAAAGGACTTGCGCGAGTATTTTGAAGTTCACAAGCGGATGCGGGTCGCTATGGAGTGTGGCACGCATTCACCCTGGATCAGTCGCTTACTGGAAGGATTAGGACATGAAGTGATCGTAGCCAACACGCGCAAGATCGAGGCGATCACCGGCAATGAATCCAAATTTGATGATCACGATGCCGAGCAGTTGGCCATCTTCGCCCACTTCGATCCTCGTCTGCTGTATCCCATTCAGCACCGCAGTGCTGAACGGCAGAGGGATCTGAGTTTGATCCAGGCGCGACGGACGTTGGTGCAAGCGCGCACCATGATCATCAACAGCGCCCGTGGGCTGGTGAAAAGTATGGGCGGACGCTTGCCCAAGTGCAGCAGCGAGAGCTTTGAACAAAAAGCCAAATCAGCCGTACCGGCGAACCTGGTGGGACTGGTAACTCCACTGTTGGAGCAGGTTACGGTGCTGAACCAGCAGATTAAGCATATGGATCAACAGATCAAAGAACTGGAAAAGCGTTATCCGGAGATCATCCGCTTACGGAGCGCACCCGGGGTGGGGCACTTCGTAGCGGCCGCTTATGTGCTCACCATCAATGGGGCGCACAGCATGGCCCACAGCCGCCAGGCAGGAGCTTTTCTGGGGCTGCGTCCAGGGAAAAAACAATCGGGTGACTCCGACCCGCAGTGTCGCATTACCAAGACGGGCAACAACTACCTGCGGGCTTTACTGGTGCAATCGGCCCACCATATCCTGGGTCGCTGTGGGCCTGATTCAGCTCTGAAGCAATGGGGATTAAAGTTGGCCGCCAGCGGGGGCAAGCGTGGAAAAAAGCGAGCGGTGGTGGCTGTAGCACGCAAACTGGCCGTGATTCTACATCGCATGTGGTCGAGCAACCAAAACTATCAACCGTTTCCACCCACAGCCGCAGGCCCGCTTACAGTTGCCGGCAAGTTGGCATAAATCCATTTTGAGGCTTAGGAAAGGAGCCGTGTTGTTGTATATGGTTTGCTAAATCTCGTGTCGCGGTGACTGCGGGCAGGGGCAGGGTCTTAGAGGCCGCGCTTCAGATAGCAGCACCCATTCATCGGTATCGGACACCACCATGCACCAGCCTCCAAGCAGGCTAACAGAGTGCGTATAGAAGTCTGGGATGAATGTTTCTCGATTCAGCGGGAAAGGCAAACCAAACCAACGGCAAAAGCAAAACCCCCTATGAAGTGAAAAGCAAAACCAAAGGCAGATTTATGTTGACAACACCAGCCGTCTCATAGAAGCCCCTGCACACTCTTAACCGCATGGTGCCGCCCCCTCACATTCTCAGCCATTGCTTTCCACCAAAACAATCAGGACTTATCCGTCCCATCACTGTTATCACTGGTGAGATTTACTACTAACCGCGCCATCAGCTAACCTTCCAGCATGCAAACTTCTGCGCCCGGCGCCACTTCGCAGACCGTATCTCAATCTCCGCAACACCGCGTGGCCTTTCTCCTGCTGCCGCTTGCCGGTCTGTTTTCCGGCTTGCTGACCCTGTGGGGATTGCCCTATACCGGAACCCTGGGCAATGATCCGCTGAACGGTCTGGCGTTCGGTCTTGTGATTGGCGCCTGCCTTTGGGCTACACGCCGCTGGTCGCTGTGGAAGGCCGTCATCTTTCTTATCTTCTCCACTGCCGCCTATTTCCTTGCAGTGAAAGCAGCTCTCTATTTACCGGAATTAGGATTGGTAGCATGGATACGGTTTACCGGGAAACCAACCTCTGGTCTCGATTTCTATCATCCTTATCGTTTTTTTGCCGGAGGTTTTGTTGGCGCGTTCGTGCTTTTTATTGCAATCGGTTTTCTGTTGCTGCGCAGAAAAGGCTTCTGGCGTGCGACGGCCACATGCCTCCTTTGGTCTGTTGCAGGAGGACTGCTGGCCGTGCTCGGACGCGCATTGGGCCCTTCGCTTGGGGCTTTTCTGTTTTCCATCTTTCAACGTATGGGACACATACGCGCCGGTGACAAGGCAGTTCCCTTTCCGCTGTTCTACTCCACCTATGTCGTCTGGCAGACAGGTATGGCCTTCCTCATGGCGCTGGTGCTCTGGATATTTCGCCGAAACAAAGCAATAGCAATGTCCTGAAAAAAGCGGCTTCAGAAATGGTTCCTGAAGCCGCCTGCGCAACATGCACGCTAAAACCCCGTGCAACTGCACATCAAAAGCAAAACTACAGCTTTCCACCTCCTACCGGCATACTCATGCCTGTATGAGTTTCAGCGGGAGGCCATGGTACCTGGACATCTTTCTCTGAAACAGCGGCAGGACTACCGGAAGTTGGCGCCGTCTTCTTGGCTGTAGGCGAAGGAAGCACGCGGATGATCGCCATCATGCCGTTGTCCTCGTGTCCGAGAATATGGCAGTGATAAACGAAATCTCCGATGTCCGGTCCGCGGAAATCCATGCGTACGGTCACGCTGGGATAAGGATGGTTGGGATTCCCGTCCCAGTAAGGGACCTGCACCATATCCAGAAATTGCCCCGCAATTCCCGGCAACGGCGTTGCGCCATTGATCTTGAAATTGTTTTGGGAAACTACCTGGAAATGGATCTGATGGAAGTGGAACTCATGATGTTCGGGCGCCCGGTTTTCGATCGTCCACTCTTCCACCGAACCTTGTGTGGTAACAATGGCTGGAGGATTGCTTGGATCGAAGACCGTCGGCGTGTGCCCGTCAACCGTAATGAAGAAGTTGGTGGGACTGGACGGGTCGCTCGGATCAGAGATTACTTCAGAAAAATACAGCTTGCGCCGTGCCGTGACCGGCGCAGATGCCAGCCCTTCGAAGCGCTGCGGCCAGGTGGTGCCAATAGTGGCGGAAACCGCAGGATCATTGCCGCCGTCCCCATCGTTGTCCGATCCAACCACCTTGATATTGGCCAGCGCACGCTGCGGATCGTTGTCTCCGGCCGGGCCGGTGTCAATACCCAGGGTGAGCAATTGCGCCAGCTTCACGCTCGACGGATGGCGCTGACACAATGAATTCCGCGCGCGCCGCAGGCGCAAGCAGGATGTGCGTGAGCGGTACCAGCTTGCCCTGGCGGGTGCCATCCTGTGAACTGGTCAGGCACGCCGTCAAACCCTACGACTTGCAGCGCCTGCGGAACTCCGTCGTACTGCACCTGTAAATCGAGAATGGTGTCCGCCGCCGTATTGGCTACGCGCCACAATTGTTTTTCGCCCGCCAGCATATGAATTACGGCTGGCGTGTACGCGGGATAGGAAATCGGAATGTTGTTAAGCGTAACGTCCCATGACGGCACATTGTTTGGTCCGCCCGGATCTGGGATTGCCCGCCACATTCTGGTCGCGAACCACCAGCACACGGTGCCGCAGGCCGGCCACCGCAGGCTGAATGCTCTGCAACCCATCCACTACAATCGCGCCTGTCGCTCCGCCCAGCACCGCTGCTTCAGCGATACCATGAACGTGAGGGTGATACCAGTAGAGTCCCGGTGGTTCGTCAGTCGGGAAGGCCACGTTGTATTGAAACGTGTCACCCGAGTTGATCATGGTATGAATGACTTCATCCTGGTGGCATACAGGTGAGCTGTTGGTGCCGTGATAATGAATGTTCATGGAAGTGCTGGTCATGGTAGCCGCGCCGCACTGGTTGCTAGGGGCAACGGCCATGGACATTCCGGGTGAAGCCGGAACGTTGTTGGTGACGGTAATCATCAGGTGGTCGCCCGGATGAACATGCAGCGTCGGGTTTTCCATGCCGTCAGGGGTCATGAAGCAGAACAAACTTCTGCCCGCCGAATCGGTTGTGGTCTGGTAAGAGAAGCTGGCTGTAAGCACTCCGTTCTGGCTGAACAGCGCGGGCGGGTTATGCACCACGCTGCCCGCCGCCATGCGCGGGCACGGATTGGCTACAGGTTTAACTGGGGTTTGAGCGAAGGCGTACATCTGTAAAAACACACAGATGCATACGCCTGAGAGGACTCTCAGGACACGTCGACTGCTTTTCATTCTGTTCTCCTCAAAGTAGGAGAAGACACACCACAGCCTTGAAGGCGCCGACGCAAAATGCGCAAGCCATCCTTGTATGCTGTGTGCAGGCTCTTCTCAGCTTCAGTCCGATTTTCCGGAAGGGACTTCAGCCGCTAGGAAAATAAACCAACTCACCTGCGGATTGAAAATGAATTCTTCAATTTTGAAGAGAAACAAACAACCTTCAGAGAACGTGACAGGAACTTACCTTGAAGTAAATTTTCGCTGTGACTTTATTTGACTTTCCTAATTGACTATTTCCCATTTCGGGAATCGTACCCGTCCTTGCTGATATCACATGAACATTTTCCTAATGCCCTCCGCCGAACAGTTGACTGATGGAATCGAAGTCATAGGTGATTCCGATATGGCCGCGTACGTCGCTGGCTTTGAGGAGTTCAGTCTTATTGGCCCAGCTTACCCCGATGGGAATATTAACCCCGGACTTAAGATTGATCGTAGTCTTGGCTTGCAAAATGGCCAGCGTACCCTGGGTGCCCAGTAACACCTGCGCATCGCCTGGCAGCACGATATTCGTTCCGGGTACAAGATTGCCGGGGCCAATGTTCAGTACTGATGGATCGAACTGGTACTGCACATATGCAGCGAGGCTGAGTGTAAGCGGGTGATTGATTGCATCGCCAATCGGACGGTCGAATTGCCCCGACATCTCAAAATCCTTAACTCTTCCGTAGCTCGCCCCAGTGGGAATGGAATTTCCATAGATGGACCCGGCCGCGTTCAAGGAAAGCAATCCGTTGCCACGGAACGGAGTGAGCCCTAGAATCAGGCGAAAGTTGTGGGTATCGGGCTGGCCGATGGGACGATCGAAGGTATATTCAAAAGTGAATTGCGGCTTCCCTCTGGCTTCCTGCACCACGTCGTAATTCAGTTGTGAGTAACGGGCCAGCGAGACGACAGCCAACGAAAGTTTTTTGTCAAAATCGGGAATTTTAGAGCGCAAGTTTCTCGTGATTTGATCGACGTATTCGGAAGTCGCATTTACTAGCGCATTGCGATCCTGATTTCCTGCGCAGTCAGCTTTAATTTTCACCTTAGCGTCTTCTTCCATCTGGTCATATTCCGCATCGGTTACCTAAATCTACTACCGCTTTTACCTGTGTCGAGCAGGTCCTTAGCTGCTGCAAGAAGTCCGCGCTGATGGTTTTGATAAGCTGTAGCCCAACCCTCTCTGAACTGGCTGGAACGCGGATCGAGAGGATTGTAGATGTTGTACCGAGCGGTGAAGGAAGAAAGCTGGCGGCGGCTCTGCGGCAATCGAATCGTGGAAATCGCCGGAGTCACCGGATTAGCCGAGTCCGGAAGTAGCTAACGGTTTTGGAACTCTGCTCGGCGAGATCGAAGGATAGCGGAAAAATTCAGGTCCTTCAGCATCGGAGTCGAAGAACAAGCTCAAACAGGAAATCGGAGTTCCCATCAGCGCCCGGAACAAACCATCACCATTCGCCTGGAAAGTTGCTGTGTTGCCACTCACGGTCTGCGTCAATGCGCCCAGTTGCACGGCCAAGCCCAGCAACTCAGAGGTGCTGGGCCGTGAGACCAGATTCAGTCGTGCCGCTGGATGTGGCAGTGGGGCCAATCTGCTTGTCTATGCGGGCTTGTTCCCAGGCACTCACCGCATTACTGAAAGCCGCCATCAGTCGCCAGAGCGCGAATTAGATTATCCGGAGTGGCTCAATCGCAACAATCCCTGGCTTAGATCCTCTTGTGATTTCGGTTGCGTAGCGCTTTCTGTTTGGCGTCCGCCATGAGCTGGTCAATCTGTCTTGCCATATACGCATTCCAATGCGTGTGCTGCATCCGACCGTGCCGGTCTGCGAAAATGCGCGGTTGAAAAACTCCGAGCATGATTCCCAACAAAGCCAAGCCTGCTGCTTTCATCATTTGATTTCTCCTTTTTATGAATGGCCGATGATGGTGAACCCGATCGCCGGATGAAAATCATCCTGGTATCCGAACAGATGCTGGGTCTGGCCTCCGCCGCAATCTTCAACGATTTCGACTGACTCCGGCGGACCCGCAAGAGCCAGCAATAATAGTGCTGTTCCGTCTACCACCGTGAAAGTGACCGAATTGTCTGTGAAGTCAGATCCTCACCGTTGTACTTTGCGCCTGTCATCGAAGTATTGTCGGCAATCACTTTTACTGGTGACGCTGGAACCGGTGGTCGCGGTCCAGTCGAACCCCGATTTTCTGTCAGCATGCATGCCATCGGTTCTCCTCGGTCCTGTCGAATAGACCATTCATTTGGTCTTGCATCAACCTGTATCTCTGTACTTATGACATCTGGTTAATCTCTATCTGCTGTTTTACTAGTGACGGATTCTAGCTGCATTCCCTTCCAGAAATTTATTTATGGCGGCGAGAACCTAACTCAGCAACAATATCTCAACCAGTCGAAACTGGGCTTGTCTACCTAAGCGCTTATGCGCACATCATGCGATGGAATCGAATGCCTGGGCCAGATCAGCTTTCAGGTCTTCCACGTCTTCAAGACCTATATTCAAACGCACAATGCGGTGCCCATAATCGGGCCGGTTGGGCATTTCCGTGGAAGTCGTACGATACGACAAGGCTGGTAACGCCGCCCCAGCTATACCCCATCTTGAATAGCTGAAGCGCATTCAGGAACTTGAGCACCTGCTCTTTGCTGAAACCCCGCTGCAAAACAAAGGAGAAGACCCCGGAAGATCCGGTGAAGTCCCGCTTCCACAACTCGTGTCCCGGACACGATGGCAGCGCCGGATGCAGCACCAGTTCCACCTCGCTGCGGCCTGCCAGCCATCGCGCCACTTCCAATGCGGCTTCCTGAATGTGCTTGAGCCTTACCGCGAGTGTTTTCATCCCGCGCAAAGCAAAGCCGCAATCGTCCGGCGAAGCCGAGCACCCCACCAGTTGATGGGTAGCGCCGAGCTTTTCATACGTAGCCTCGTCGCGGACGGTAATCGAACCCAAAAGCAAATCGCTGTGGCCGCCAATATATTTGGTGAGCGCCTGCATGGTAATGTCCACGCCGTGCGCAAAAGCGTCAAAGTAAACTCCTGCGGCCCAGGTATTATCGAGCACCACCATGGCCCCCGCGGCATGTGCGGCTTTCACGATGGCCGGCACATCCTGAACTTCCATGGTGATGGAGCCTGGACTTTCGCACCACACCACGCGTGTGTTCTTGCGCAAGTGCGATGCGATGCTTTCTCCGGCTGACGGCGGATAGAAGCTGATCTCGACTCCAAAGCGTCGCAAGACGTGTCCGGCAAAATGGCGGTTGGGACCGTAGATACTTTCAGGAATCAGAACGTGGTCGCCGGCCTTGAGGAAGGAGAAGTTGATCAGCGAAATAGCCGCCTGTCCGCCCGGAGTAATCAAGGTGCGAAAACCATTCTCCAGTTCGCAAACCCGGCCGGCGAGTTCGAGAACTGTGGGTGTGCCATACAGTCCGTATGTGTAGCCCACTTCATACTGGTTCCAGTCATCGGTGATCCTGGCGGCGTCTTCGAATACGGTGGTCGAAGCACGGTAGATAGGCGTCGAGAGCGACCGGAATCCCTGCGGCGCCTGCGCATCAGAATGAATCAGCCTGGTCTTCCAATTCTTCTTCATGCAAAGAGTGTAAATGGGCTTTGGAGTCTCTGGCTGTGTATTCCCTAAGCGGCATTGCGGGTTCAACATTGAATGAACATTGAATGAACATTGTCGGCCGCCGGTGGACTCTTATCACACCCTCCAGTCCGGCAGGACGACCGAAAGTAGCCCGGTCACGGAGCTTCTCAGATGCGCGGCCTGTTGCGCATCTGAGAAGCGGAGTGCCGGGTAAGGAACGAAAAGAAACACTTCCTTGCGCCGCAGGCTCGCGCGCAGCTCCTGCTTTTGGAGCGAAGCGCACTAGAATGAACTGTCAATGCCGTTACAAGGATTGCTGCACTCCACGAGTTAATAACACTGCTTTATATCTCTTTTGCTCATCGGTGGTGATAATGCAGATGGGGACGGCCGAGGTTTTGCTCATCCCGAGCGCAGCGCCCGCTTTTTGGGCGCGGAGTCGAGGGATCCACGTGATATGTCTCCCACGCTGCTGACACGCGGCATTCTCACGAGAATGTCTCGGTCCTGCTGCTCTCTTCAACCATCCATCAATCAATGATCGCTCCACTCCCTGAGCAACCCCCTGTTCTTACAAAGCTCCTAAAGATGAATAATTGCGAGCAGGAGAACTGCAATGAATAAAGCGAGACTTCTCTGGCCGATACTTCTCATACTGGCAACAACAATCTCATTCGCTCAAAGCGCGGCACAAGGGACTGTGCCCATAACCATCACCGTCTCGACGGAAGCCAGGCACGGCAAGGAAGCTCCCGCGGTATATAAGGAAGACGTAAGAGTATTTCACGAGCACGACCGCCTTCAGGTCACCGGGTGGACTCCATACCACGGCGACCAGGCGGGACTGGAATTATTTGTGGTGATTGATGACGCGACCAGCACCGATCTGGGAACGCAATTTGACGACCTGAAGAAATTCATGACGGCCCAACCTGCAACCACAGCCATCGGCGTTGGATACTCGCGTAACGGCACAGTGCAGGTCGCGCAGAAGCCCACCACTGACCACGCCCAGGCAGCCAGGGCATTGCGGCTTCCACAGGGCTTAATCGGCGAGTCGAGTCCCTATCTCGCGATTACCGACCTGGTGAAGAACTGGCCGCAAAGCGCGAACCGCCGCGAGATCCTGATGATCTCGTCAGGCATTGATTATCTTCAGGGCGGGCCCAATGACTCGTACATGCAGGAAGCCATAGACCAGGCCCAGCGCGCAGCTATTCAGGTGTATGCGATTTATGCCACATCTCTGGGACACGCAGGCCATAGCTATTGGCGCATTTCCTGGGGCCAGAACAACCTCTCGCAGCTTACGGAACAGACAGGAGGCGAATTCTATCTTCAGGCCCTGAGCGCGCCGATTTCATTCGGGCCGTATCTTGACCAATTTGCCAACCGGCTCAGTCATCAATACAAGCTCACATTTCTGGCTGTCCCCGGCAACAAAGCAGGCTACCAGCGCATACGCCTCGAAACCGAAGTCACAAACGCCGAACTAGTCGCACAGCAAAACGTATATGTTCCCGCCGCAGGTCAATGATCTATTGCACAGACTGCATTAGCTGACGTGCGTTGTAGCGGCTGTAAGTAACGACTGTTTCAATCGCATTAAACAGATAAGTCGCTGGCCTTGATCAAATAGGAAGAGCCCGGCAGGGCGGAGGCAGTCTAGCCCACACCGGAAGGTGTGGGAATAGTTCAGTAAACATCCGAGCCCCAGCGGGGCGGCACAGGTTTTTTGGCTCTGCCCCTCTGCTATACTTTTCCTGAGCACCCGTAGTTCAATGGATAGAGCGCCAGCCTCCGAAGCTGGAAGTTGCAGGTTCGAGTCCTGCCGGGTGCGCCATTCTTGGATTCAGTCTTCCTAAGATCCTCATTTCTGTGGAGCGTGAAACGAGCTATCTTCAATTAACATATAATCCATAGCTCAAGAGCAGGGTTAATTATGAACATCCAACTCAAACCCGAACAGGAGCGGATTATCCAGGAGGAAATCCGCTGTGGCCACTTTGAAACCGCCGAAGAGGTTCTGGACCATGCTTTGGCTGCGCTGGTTGAAAAAGTTTCATCTCTTAAATCAGACGCCAGGAAACCTCGCAAAAACTTTGCTCAATTTCTCATGGAGTCCCCCCTGGCTGGTTCTGGACTTAACTTGGAAAGAGATAAAGATCCGGGTCGCGATATCGAGCTATGAACGGTTTTCTGCTTGATACGAATGTGCTGCATTTAGATAGCAGCCATCAACAACAACGCGCCAATGCGCTTAAAATCCTTCAATTCAGCGGCATTCTTGAACCATTTGCCTGAGTACTCATCCGGCGTAGGACTGCGATCTGGAATGCGGCGGGCTTCGACATTTTGAAATCCGTGATCCTGCAGCATCTTGATGTATTCAGCTTCTGACAAGGCATGCACCGGCACTTTCAGTTCAGTCGTCCAGCGCAACGAATAGTGATTGTCTTTATAAAGGTTGATCAGGATGAACAGCCTTGCGCCCGGGGCCATCACCCGGCGCACCTCATCGAGCGCCTTGCCCTGGTCGGCGTAGTAATAAAACGACTCCACCGAAAGAACTTTGGTAAAGGAATGATCCGGGAACGGAAGATTCTCGGCTGTGGCCCACTGGTAGCGCACATTCGGTATTCCGGTCGAGGCTTGTTCGGCGCGGCGCAGCATCTCATCCGCCACATCCACGCCCACCACTTCTCCCCTGGATACCAGTCGCGCCAGACGGCGTGAAGCCCATCCGGTGCCGCAACCTAGATCGAGCACCCTGTCATTCGGCTGCAAATCCATGACCGCGATGGTCTGCTCGGTGATGTCGGAGTGGTGGCTTTCCATTTCGTCGCCGCGTCCGGCCTGCGCCCACTGGTTGAATTCCTGTTGTAAATTTTTGTCGGCCTGGTGAATGGTCTGGTCTTTGGTCTGCATGTTTGTGTGCCTATGCTCTATGCTACATAAGCATGAGCGAACCAGCCAAACCCACACAGCCGCCTGGCGAAACTTTTTATTGCCCAAACTGCGCCCGCCAGATCAACGATCCCCTCACCTGTGGAGACTGCTCGGCGGTGATCTGCCGCGTGTGCGGTACGCCGCTCGAATCCTCAGCCGATCTCGGCATGGGGTAAGAAGCTGCGGTCGTTGGGGAACGCCGGTGCGGTAAACCATCTTCACTGCTCCGCCTGAGCGCCGATTCTTCGCTGTTACAATGAAAAGTTTGTTTGAGGAGCCGGAATGAAACTACTGGTCATTGGCGCAGGCATGATGGGGTCTGCCGCCGCATACGATATGGCGCGGTCACAGCAGGTTGAATCAGTCACACTGGCAGACATGGACCGCAATCGCGTGAAGCAGGCCGTGAAGCGCATCAACAAGCTCACGGGCGACAAGAAGGTTTCAGCGGCACAGGTAGACGCCAGCCGTCCCGGCAAAGCCGCCAAACTGATGCGCGGCCATGATGGAGTGCTCTCCGCAGTTCCCTACTTCTACAATCTTGGCTTATGCAAAGCGGCCATTGATTCCAAGTGCCACTTCGCCGACCTGGGCGGCAACAATACTGTGGTACGCCAGGAGTACGCGCTTGCCGAAAAAGCCGCAAAACGCGGGGTGGCCATTGCGCCCGATTGCGGCCTGTCACCGGGCATGGCTTCGGTACTGGCAGGAGAGTTGATGCGCCGCATTGGCGGCAAAGCCGACGCTCTGAAACTCTATGTAGGAGGCCTGCCGAAAGATCCCAGGCCACCATTTTTCTATCAGCTCATCTTCAGCATTGAAGGGCTGATCAATGAATACGTGGAACCGGCGCGGGTGCTGAAAGGCGGCAAGATCAAAGAGATCGAGCCGCTCACCGAGCCGGAAGAATTTATCATGCCAGGCTTCGACAAGCTGGTGGCCTTCCACACCTCCGGCGGCACCTCGACACTGCCTGAAACTTTCAAAGGCAAAGTAGGCGAGTGCTTTGAGAAGACGCTGCGCTATCCCAGCACCTTCCAGATGGTGCGCGGCCTCTATGATCTGGGATTCTTTTCCAGCAAGAAGATCAAAGTTGGAAAAACCGAGATCGCCCCGCGCGCCGTTACCTCGCAGCTCTTTCTCGACAAGCTCTCAGGCACCGAGCCGGACGTGACCCTGATGCGAATCGAAGCCCACAACAAAGACCGCATCGCCGCTTTCACTCTGGTGGACCACTACGACCACGAAACAAATCTCACCTCCATGATGCGCACCACCGCATGGCCGGCTTCAGTCGTCTTGCAGATGATGTGCTCCGGTGAGATACCCAAGCGCGGAGGCATCTACCAGGAAGTGGACGTGCCCGCCCGAGCTTTCATCGAAGAAATGGCGGAGCGCAGAATACAGATTGAGTATGGGGAGAGAAGTCAATAGTTCGTGTTGGGTGTGCGGTACGAGACGCAACAGCCTAACAGATTGCGGTTCGACTACTATGGCTTCGAACCCTCGAGATTCCTGATTCTGTCACAGTTAGGGGACGACTTACCATGGAAACTACCGAGACGCTGATTGGGAAACGTTCGAGCAGAAAGTTCAAGACTGACGGCCGATCTCTGCAGCGAGTCTTCGCCGCACTCTTTTGTTGACAGGCAACTCTGAATGGCCGCTCAGCAAACTTCGCAGAATGGTCCGAGCGTATGATTTTCACGGCTATTATCAATTGATCTCCGCTAGATGGGACCAGGAGGTTAAGACCTTCGCTGGCGTAGATGAGGCCCAGAATTGCAAAAGTCTGTAAACCGTACCGCATTGGACTTGCTCTACCAGGTCGGCGACAATTTGCGTAATGCAATCGATCGAGAAAATAGCTTACCGCGGCTTTTGGATTTCATGCCCTTCCTCGATTGTTCGCGCTCGCCCTTTGTCGCAGCATTTTTCGCCTTCAGGAACGAGCTACCTACCGGAAGTTCAGATAGATCGATTTCGTTTACTATGCCGGAAGGGCAAAGGGAGGGAATCTTGGTTACCGCGCATTCCCAAATCATTCCGTATGCGCAGACACACGATAAGGCATTTCCGCCAGCGCTGCGATTACACTAGTTGTGGAGTTTTGACGGAGAACTATGGACGGCGTCGATACGCGTCAAACGGATTTCACAGCTAATGCCAGCAGCAGCAGCGAATATTCATGGACCGTCCCACTCGATACGTTCCGTCAACGATGAGCGCGATGACCTTCACGCCTGCCTCCCGCCAGAATGCTGTTTCGTTATTTGGTTCTGTACGATCATTCCTGGAAACCATGTGGTGTCCGAGGGCACATTTAAGAATACGTGCAGGCAGTCAGGAGAAAGCACGAATTACACTGGGTCTTGGAACAACTGGATTCTCCTGCATGCGCAGCGGGAATGCCGGCAGCTTCTTCGATAACGGAGCCAAAAGCTAGGTTAAAGCTGCTCTTCAAAACCTCGCCAGCTTCTCCATCGCCTTATACATATCTTCCGCCTGGGGCAGGATCTCGTCTTCCAGCAGCGGCTGATAGGCGACGAAAGTGTCGGTCGCCGCCACGCGCCGTACCGGCGCATCGAGGTCTTCGAACAGCTCGTCGGCGATGCGGGCGGCGATCTCCGCGCCGTAGCCCCAGCTCATGGTGTCTTCATGCGCCACGATCACTTTGCTGGTCTTGCGCACCGACGTGGCGATGGCCTCCCAGTCGTAAGGGCTCAGGCGTGCGCAGATCGATGCATTTCCACGCTGACGCCCTGCTCGCGCTCGATGTTTCTGCGCGGCCTGCAACGCGCGTGGAACAAGTCGCGCCGTAAGTGATCGACCGTCAGGTCGGAGCCTTCTCGCACCACCTTGCGCCTTGCCGAACGGAATCATGTAGTCCGGGCCGGGATAGGGGCGCGTCCGTAGGTTTCGCGGTACAGCCGCTTGTGCTCCAGGAACATGACCGGATCGTCGCAGCGAATCGCGGTGCGCAGCAGACCGTTGGCATCCAGCGCATTCGACGGGAAACACCACGCGCATGCCGGGAGTATGGGTGAAGAGGCTCTCGCCGCACTGCGAGTGATAGATAGCGCCGCCGGTCAGATAGCCGCCAATGGCAACGCGAATCACCGCCGGAGAAGAAAAGTTTCCATTGGAGCGCCAGCGCATCAGCGGCAGCTCGTTGCGAAGCTGCTGCATGGCAGGCCAGATGTAATCAAAGAACTGGATTTCCACCACCGGCTTCAGCCCACGCGTTGCCATGCCGACGGCGCGGCCTACGATGTTGGCCTCCGCCAGCGGCGAGTTGAAGACGCGGTCGCTGCCGTACTCCATTGCAATCCGGCGGTCAGCTTGAAGACGCCGCCTTTGCCTTTGATCTGCTTCTGCTTTAAGATATTCTTCGCGGCTGCAATCGGCCACGTCTTCACCAAACATCACGATGCGCTCATCGCGCTTCATCTCATCTCGCAGGCAGGCATTGATCAGGTCGGCCATGGTCTTCGTCCGCACCTTGCAGACGTGCAGGCTTCGTGTCGAATGCTTCGGATGCGGGATCGAGATCCGGGGAATAAACAAACGTGATAGACGGAACCGGTCGCCGGCAACCGCGCAGCGACGGCGCGGTCGGCGGCTTCGGCTCGACTTCATCGTCCACTCTTTCTCCAGCTCGTTGATGCCTTCTTCGTCGAGAATGTTTTCGCGGATCAGGAACAGCTGCATGCGGGTGATGGGATCGCGCTGCGCATCCTTCTGCCGCTCCGCATTCCGGACGGTAGAGCTTGCTCGTCGTCCGAAAGCGAGTGCGAGTAAGGACGAATCACGTGTCCGTGCACCAACGCCGGTCCCTTGCCGGCGCGGCAATGAGTCCACCGCTTGTTTTAATCGCCGCATAGCTGGCCACCGGATCGGTGCCGTCGCATTCGTCAAATAGCAATTGGGAAAGCCGTTAACCAGCTTGGAGATGTTGCCGCCCGCCGGTCTGCACCTCCACCGGAACTGAAATCGCATACTCGTTGTCTTCCACCAGGAACAGGACCGGCAACTTCAGGTTGCAGGCGCTGTTCATCGCCTCCCAGAATTCGCCTTCGCTGGTGGTGCCATCGCCGCAGGAGACATACACTACCTCGTCGCCATGAAAGGTAACGTCTTTGAACTCGCGGTAGTCGCCGATCGTGTTTCTCGGCGGCTTCAGGATGCCGGCTGAAATAACGTCCCGCTTCGGCGCAGCCCACTGCCTGCAAGAAACTGCGTTCCGGTGGGCGACGACTGGCGTCACGATGTTGAGTTTCTTGTGTCCCCAGTGCGAAGGCATCTGGCGGCCGCCGGAATTTGGATCGTCGGCCGCGCCCACCGCTTCCAGCAGTTGCTCGTAAGGGCTCATGCCCAGCGCCAGGCACAGCGCGCGGTCGCGGTAGTAGGGATAGAACCAGTCGTAGGCCGGTTTGCATGGCCATGGCCGCGGCCACCAGCAGCGCCTCGTGCCCAGCGCCGGAAATCTGGAAGAAGATCTTCTGCTGCCGTTTGAGCAGGATTTCGCGGTCATCGAGACGCCGCGACAGATACATCAGCCGGTAAATTTCGATCAATTGCTCGCGGCTCAGCCCCTCATAGGTCTTTTCAGCTTTTACAGGGACGTCGGCAACTGCCGTGGCGTTCTTTTTAGAGTCAGCCTTGGTTGTGGGCATGGGGCTCCTTATAAGTTCCAGATGTACTCAACATGAATCAGGGTCGGGCGTGGGGTACTACTCATTTTAAATGTTTTGCCGCTCCCAGTCATCCGATGCCGAGGGGATTGCAGGAAAGACTTATCTGAAACCAGAATATGAATTTGATGGTAAGAAGCCTTGTTGCATGTGCACTCGAAACCGGCGCCGCCCCTAAATAGGACCTCGACCGATTGTTTTAGTGCGCTCCGCTCCAAAAGAAGGAGCTGCGCGCACGCCGCAGGCGCAAGGAACTGTTTCTTTCTGTCCCTTACCCGGCACTCCGCTTCCCAAATGCGCGAGAGACGCGCATCTGAGAAGCTCCGTGACCGGGCTATTTTCGGTCGTCCTGCCGGACTGGAGTGCTGATTATCCCAGATGTCTCTCGTCAGCCTGAAAACTGTGAAGACGACGTGAGAAATGACGCAAGCTAACCGCTCTACATTAAGCAGTTCCCTTGAGTGCACAAGTTTGCCCGCTGTTATCGGCCTGATGGGACAGAGATATACTGAAGAGACGATGATTCGGACGAACCGCAGCATCCCGGCCCAGGAACTTCAGCTACTCATTTTCGATCTTGACGGAACGTTGATTGACTCCCGCATTGACCTGACCAACTCCATTAATGCCATGCTCCAGCATTTCCACAAGCCAGCGCTGCCCCACGAAGTGATTGCCAGCTACATAGGCGATGGAGCGCCCATGCTGGTGCGCCGCTCACTGGGCGATCCTGATGATGAGGCATACGTGCAGAGCGCCCTGGAATTTTTCCTGCTCTATTATCGCGAGCACAAACTCGATAACACTTTTGTGTATGCCGGAGTGAAAGAGTCTCTGGATGCGATTCGCGCCAGCCGCAATGGCAATCCGGTGAAAATGGCGGTGCTGAGCAACAAGCCGGTGGGACCTTCACGCGCTATTGTCGAAGCCCTGGGGCTGGGCAAATACTTCTTTCAGGTCTATGGCGGAAACAGCTTTCATACCAAGAAACCCGATCCAACCGGCGTACAGGCCCTGCTCCAGGAAGCCAACGCCTTGCCAGAGCGCACAGTGATCGTCGGCGATTCGCATGTAGACGTGCTTACGGCGCGCAATTCAGAGATTTACAGCGTGGGGGTGAACTATGGGTTTGCGCCCCACAGCTTCGCAGAAGCATCCCCGGATGTGCTGGTGGACACGCCGGAAGAGTTGGAACAGGTCCTGAGCACCAATTGACGGTTTTAGCAGGTCATGACTTTCTATCTGCGCCCCCTATCACTTTGGGTGCCTTTTCGCGCAACATCGCTACAACCCTTGTCAATCGAGGCGAAAACGCATTTTTGCTCCGCGACAAGTCCGCGACAAGTCCGCGACAAAGTCCGCAACATGGGTCAGGCGAGAAGAGGCGTAGCTCCGCCCGGCAGATGCTGCGAGTTGAAAGTTGCGCCAAACCTCGGTCAAAAGTTCCTCCACACGCTGAGGTGCAGGTGCAGAGTAGCCAAGAAGAAGAGAGAATGCAAGCAATGGTGCCACTACGCCGCCACTACGGTACCACTACGCCGCCGTTGTGGTACCACTACGCCGCCGTGCTCGCTTCGACAGATTGTTCTAGTGCGCTCCGCTCCAAAAGCAGGAGACCACCCCAGCACGTGCAAAAGCAGCACGCAATAGGGACCCCGGTGAACTGCGCGCGGGCCTTCGGCAGAGTGGAAGCAAGTCTTTTCTTTCCTTACCCGGCACTCCGCTTCCGGGATGCGCGACAGACGCGCACCCGGAAAGCTCCGTGACCGGGCTACTTTCGTACGTCCTGCCGGCCTGGGGAGTGGACCATCCAAGGTGTCTCGTCAACCTGAAATGATGATGGACTCACCGTGATGAATAGTGTCGCCCCCGCCGGGGCTCGCTATCGTTTCAACGACAGTTCCCAAGGCTTCCGCCTTGGGCTACATTGTGGCGCGCCCTCTGGCGCTCACAGTCATGGCTGATATAAACCAATCGTACTGCGTCTAAAGATCAGTTCAGTCCACGTTATAATAAAGAGATTTGCATGACTCGAAATGGCCACAAGTGTCAGGGCCGCATGGTTATAAACAAGGTTTATGTGGACGAGGTGGACTTAGTGGACCGGGTGGACGGTTGTCATGGTTCCAATTTCGGTCAGAGAACTAGAAGCACACGCGCGAAATGCGGGTGCTTGAAACGCAGGATTGTAGATGGATTTCAGACTTACCAGTGAATACAAGCCGAAGGGCGACCAGGTCCACGCGATTGATGAACTCATGCGTGGCATCTATGCCAGCGAAAAGCATCAGGTACTGCTGGGCGTAACCGGATCGGGCAAGACCTACACGATGGCCAAGGTCATCGAGCAGTTGAACCGTCCGGCGCTGGTTTTAGCCCACAACAAGACCCTGGCGGCGCAGCTTTATCATGAGTTCAAGCAGTTTTTCCCCAACAACGCGGTCGAGTATTTCGTCTCTTATTATGACTACTACCAGCCTGAAGCCTACATTCCCGCAGGCGACGTCTACATCGAAAAAGAAGCCACCATCAACGATGAACTGGACAAGCTGCGCCTCTCGGCCACCCGGTCATTATTCGAACGCCGTGACTGCGTCATCGTCGCTTCGGTAAGCTGCATTTACGGCCTGGGCTCGCCGGAAGCATATTACGGCATGCTGCTGTTTCTGGAAAAAGGACAGAAAATCCGCCGCAACGATATCTTCAGCAAACTGGTGGAAATTCTGTACGAGCGCAACGACACTGATTTCAAGCGCGGCACCTTCCGGGTGCGGGGCGACATCATCGAGGTCTTCCCGCCTTATGATGACAACGCCTATCGCATCGAACTGTTCGGCGACGAGGTAGATTCGCTTTCGCAGATTGATCCGCTGTTTGGCACGGTCAAGCAGAAGTACACGCGCCTGCCGATTTATCCCAAGAGCCACTATGTGATGTCGTCGGCAACCAAGAGCACCGCGATTGAGACCATTCTGGAAGAACTGGCGTGGTGGGAAAAAGAATTGGAAGGCCAGGGACGCCTGGTGGAAGCGCAACGCATCCACCAGCGCACGCGCTTCGATCTGGAGATGATGAAGTCGGTCGGCTATTGCCACGGCATCGAGAACTATTCGCGTCACTTTTCCAAGCGCCTGCCGGGCGAGCCGCCGCCCACACTGCTCGACTACTTTCCGCGGGACTTCATCATGTTCATTGATGAATCGCACCAGACCGTTCCGCAATTACATGCCATGTGGCACGGCGACCGCTCGCGCAAAGAGAACCTGATCCACTACGGATTCCGGCTGCCCTCGGCGCTCGATAACCGTCCGCTGAAGTTTGAAGAGTTCGAAGGACGCGTCAACCAGAGCGTGTACGTCTCAGCCACTCCAGGGCCTTATGAATTGACCAAGTCCGCGGGCGTAGTGATCGAGCAGATTATCCGGCCGACAGGGCTGGTTGATCCGCAGGTGGAAATACGTCCGGTGAAAGGCCAGATTGACGATCTGCTGCACGAGATTCGCGACCGCGTGAGCAAAGGGGAGCGGGTGCTGGTAACCACGCTGACCAAGCGGATGTCAGAGGATCTGGCCGAGTATTACGCCGAGGTGGGAGTGCGCTGCCGCTACATGCACTCTGAAATCGAAACCCTGGAACGCATCAAGCTGCTGCGCGATCTGCGCAAAGGCGAGTATGACGTGCTCATCGGCATCAACCTGCTGCGCGAAGGGCTTGACCTGCCGGAGGTTTCGCTGGTGGCTGTGCTGGATGCCGACAAAGAAGGCTTTCTGCGCTCCAGCGGATCACTGATCCAGACTATTGGACGGTGCGCCCGCAATGTGAATGGCCGCGCTATCCTGTATGCCGACCGCATGACCGATTCCATGAAGCGGGCCATTGATGAAACCGACCGGCGCCGCGCCATTCAGGAAGCTTATAACCTGGAGCATGGCATCACGCCACGTACCATCATTCGTCCGCTCTCCATGTCGCTGGCCGGCATTGCCGAATCCGATTACGTAGACGTGACCGAAGCCGCCGACGGCATGCCGGATTTCAAAAACCAGGAAGAGCTTGACGCTTATATCGCCGGACTGGAAAGCGACATGCGCGAAGCCGCGAAGAGGTTTGAGTTTGAGAAGGCAGCCAAGCTGAGAGACATTGTGCGGGAGTTGAAGACTAAGGAGTTGTTAGTGCAGTAGTTTGTTTTGCTCTTTTCCCGAGCGCAACGAGGGAACCCTACGGTCTTGTACGCTGCCAGCAAAGGTCAAAGCTTGCCACGAATTTCGCGAATAAGCGCGAATGAAATCAGGGCTAACGGACTCGGGGCCTTATGTGTGCCCGAATCACATGGCGAACAGCCTGAACCAGGTTTCGTCGACGGAACCCACTGCCAACACCCAGATAAGCCGCGACTGGGGATGGGCCAAGAGGGAAGAAAATTTCCCGGAATCCATTCCGGCTAAATTGCGCAGCTTCACTTTGCGGGGCGCCATGACTCACTCTGGCCTGTTCGCCACTATGGCGGCGGAGATTCTACCGACACCGAAGTCTTTGCTGACTTTTCTGGATCAGGTTTATGTCCCAAACTGGGGAAA